>NZ_JBVVRZ010000002.1:0-728766 GCF_055808435.1 Marinovum sp. J2-8
GGGCGTGACCAGCGCCTCTGCGCCGCGTGGGGTCAATTGATAGACGCCGCGCGACACCCGTTCGAACCAGCCATAGTGATCGTCGGCCATGATCTGCGTTGCTTTGGCCACGCCGGTGGTCTTGCGGATGTCGCCACATTTCGATGGCCCATGGCTGTTCAGATATTCCGCCAGCCGGATCGCATCCTGACGATAGGCGGTGATCAGCGGCGAATTGCGCGCCGCGCCCCCAGATTTGGATCGCCCTCGCGCCGGGCAAATTCCCGCAGCAACCGGGTTTTGCGCGGCTTGTTCTGGCGCGGTTGATAGGGCGCGGGTCGATATGCACCTCGGTATGATCATCGCTGAGCCGGACCGTGATCAACCCCAGTCCCAGCCGACGGCACAATGCCTTGTTTTCCTTCAGGGCGCGTTGAAACCGTTTGCCGGTCAGACGCGGCACCGCGATATAGACCAAATCCGTAAGCGACTGGCGGGTGATCGCCTGATGAAACAGAAGTCAGGGCAAATCCGGTTTTCAACTCGACAATCACCGGGTCGTCATCGCCTTTGATTGCGACGACATCTGCTGCGCCGATCTCGGCCTTGACCTCATAGCCCTGTGCGACCAACAGCGCCTTCACGGCGGGATAGAGCGCGGTTTCCTTCACCTGTCAGGCCCTCACAGATCGGCCTGAAAATCTTCGATCAGATGGGTCACCACGGCGCGCATCTGTGCTTCGCGGTCTGCGCCTGCGGCCTCTGCGGCCGCGCGCACCGCGCGTTGGCGCATCGAAGACGTGCCGCGATCCAGGATCGTGCGCAGATGGGCGATTTCAGCGGTGCAATCCAGCGCCTCGGCATCCTCTGCCAAAAGCTCTATCAACTCGTCGATCAATTCGACCATTGGCACGATTTCGCCGCGTCCGAAGTCAATCAAACCTTCTTCGACGCCGTATCGCTGGGCCCGCCACCGGTTTTCCGCGATCAGAAACCGATCATAAATCCGCCAGCGTTGGTTGCGGGTGCGCAGACGCCAAAGCATCCGGGTCAGACATTGAATGGTGGCGGCAAGCGCCAGCGTGTCTTCCAGGCGCGGACAGACATCACAGATCCGGGTTTCCAGCGTTGGAAAGCTGTGGCTGGGGCGCAGATCCCACCAGATCTTGGTGCTGTCTTCGATCAGCCCCAAATCCACCAGCGCCTTGACCGAACGCTGGTACTCATCCCAGGAATTGAACTGTGGTGGCAATCCGGTGCGGGGCAGGTTGTCGAAGACGGAAATCCGGTAAGACGCCAGCCCGGTATCTTCGCCCTGCCAAAACGGCGAGGATGCGGAAAGCGCCAGCAGATGTGGCAGAAAATAACTGAGCTGCCCCAAAAGATCGGCGCGCAGGGCATCGTCGTTCAGCCCGACATGCACATGCATCCCACAGATCAGCATCCGCCGCACCCCCCCCAGATCCTGGCGCAATTGGTTGTACCGTTCGCGATCCGTGTGATGCAGGGTCTTCCAATCCGCAAAGGGATGGCAGGAGGCGGCAATCGGGGCGGCATTATATTTTGCCGCGCATGTGGTGATTGTCCGCCGCAGATGGCGCAGATCGGCGCGGGCCTCGGCCACATTGCGGCATACACCGGTGCCGATTTCGATTTGGCATTGCAGGTATTCCGGGCTGACCTGATCGGCCAGCGCGGCCTTGCATTCCGCCATCAGTGTATCTGGCACCTCGACCAACGCAAGACTGTCACAATCCACCAAAAGATATTCTTCTTCGATGCCAATGGTGAAATCCGGATCCGGCATGGCAGTCTCTTTCTTGTGGGTCGTGATGGTGTGGTTCGTGGTCTTGTGGTCCCGGGGGGCAATCAAAAAACCGGACGTCATGGATCATAGCGGCAAAAACGCGATTGCGGCAATGCATCAACCCACAGCGTCCGGGAAATTTACCTGCGCAGAAATTGCAGCGCGGGGTTATTCCACCACAAGCGTGGCTTTCATCGCCGGATGGAATTTGCAGTGATAGTCGAACGCACCGGCGGTGGTCATCTCAAGCGATGCGGTTTCACCTTTGCGGAGGGTGCCGGTGCCAAATGCGCCGTTGTCGGCGGTGGCGGTATGGGGGGCGCTGTCTTCGTTGGTGAACACCACCGTGTCACCGGCCGCCACGGTCAGGCTGGATGGCGAAAATGCGAACCCTTTGATGGAAACGTTATGTGTTGCGGCCTGGGCTGCGCCGGCCAAAGCCACGGGCACAGCTGCCAAACCCAAAAGGGCGGTACGTCTGGTAATCATATTCATTTCAATGCTCCAATAAAGTGCCGGTCAACGATGCACTGGCATTGAAATCCGCGCAAGCGGCGTTGTGAATGCGGTTTGGGGGCAGGGTAACCCGGATCTGTTTCAGGCGCGTTTGGGGTTGGCCCACCCGCCGGGCGGCTAGCCCTGATTGGTGCCGGTGTCCCTGGTTTCAAAGACCTGTGGGTCACAGCCGGAAAATTCCACGGCACTTTCCCAGTCCCGGAAAACCCCGGCGGTCACGCCGGGAAAACGATCTATCAGCGATGAAAACATCCGGGCCATGCCATACGGCAGATCCTGCGGGGCCCAAAACGCCATCTTCATGTCGGTGCATTGTTCGTAAAACGCCGATCGCATCGAAATCGCCTGCATCATCTGGGCAAAGTTCAGGTCGATTTCCGCTAGCTGCGACAGGTCGCACAGAATGTTCAAATCGGGCGTGTATTTCGGATTGCTATCAAATTCCTGACGCATCTTGTCGGACAGGCCAGATCGACCCGATTGAACAGCTCTATGGACACAACGCGCTCTTCTTCAAGTATCAAATAGCGAAACCCCACCGCGCTGCCCCCCATAAAAACCAAAAAATCGTTGATAGGTCAATTAACTTGATAAATCCCGTTTTCGGAAGCAAAAAACAACTCAGGGCCGCAGTTTACGCTGCGGCCCTGGATCACAATCTGGTGATGATCAACCTTGGGTTGGGATTAATCCATGGCTTTGAAATTGAATTCGCCACCGTCCTTGATCCCCGAGAACCAGCGCGCGGTAACGGTTTTGGTCTTGGTATAGAAGCGGAAGGCATCAGGACCATATTGGTTCAAATCGCCAAAGGCCGATTTTTTCCAGCCACCAAAGGTGTGATAGGACAGCGGCACCGGAATGGGGAAGTTGATGCCAACCATACCCACATTCACCCGGTGGGCAAAGTCGCGTGCGGTATCACCATCGGCGGTATAGATTGCGGTGCCATTGCCGTAATCATTGTCAATGACAAGGTTCAGCGCGTCCTCATAGCTATCGGCGCGCACCTGGGACAGAACCGGGCCAAAGATTTCTTCTTTGTAGATGTCCATATCCGGCGTCACATTGTCGAACAGCGACGGGCCACAGAAGAAGCCGTTTTCATATCCCTGAAGCTCGAAACCGCGACCGTCGATCACGAGGTTCGCACCCTGGTCCACGCCGCTGTTGATCAAACCTTCGATCCGCGCCTTGGACTGGGCGGTGATCACAGGGCCATAATCCACGTCGTCGCCCGCAGTATAGGGGCCAACCTTCAGCTTTTCGACCCGGGGCACCAGCTTTTCGATCAGCGCATCGGCGGTTTCCTTGCCCACGGGGACAGCAACCGAAATCGCCATGCAGCGTTCGCCGGCCGCACCATAGCCCGCACCAACCAATGCATCCGCAGCCTTGTCCAGATCGGCGTCCGGCATGATAATCATGTGGTTCTTGGCACCACCGAAACACTGGGCGCGTTTGCCATTGTTGGCGGCGCGGCCATAGATGTATTGGGCGATCGGTGTCGAGCCGACAAATCCAACAGCGGCGATTGTGTCGTTGTCGAGGATGGCATCGACAACCTCTTTGTCCCCGTTCACCACCTGCAACACGCCGTCGGGCAGACCGGCCTCTTTCAGCAGTTCCGCCAGCAGCAATGCGGTCGATGGCACGCGCTCGGACGGTTTCAGGATCATCGCATTGCCGCAGGCCAGCGCCGGCGCCATTTTCCACAGCGGGATCATCGCGGGAAAGTTGAACGGCGTAATACCGGCCACAACACCCAGCGGCTGACGCATGGAGTAAAGGTCAATGCCCGGACCGCCATTGTCGGTGAATTCACCTTTCAGCATGTTGGGCGCGCCCATGCAGACCTCGACAACCTCAAGCCCGCGTTGCACGTCGCCCTTGGCGTCGGGCAGGGTCTTGCCATGTTCACGGCTGACCAGTTCGGCCAGTTTGTCCATGTTTTCATTGATCAAGGCGCCGAACTTCATCATCACCCGCGCGCGACGCTGGGGGTTGGTGGCGCCCCATGCCTTTTGCGCTTCGGCCGCTTTGGCCACCGCATCGTCCAGTTCCGCTTTGCTCGACAGTTTGACCTGCGCCTGCACCTCGCCGGTGGCGGGGTTCATCACATCGGCGGTCCGTGTCGATGTGCTTTCGACAAAACTGCCGTTGATATAGTTCTTGATAACGTCCATCGGGGGCTCCTCGGGTTGAATTGCCCGCAGCATAGTCTTGCAAATTCGCCCAGAAAAGCGACAATGTTCCAAAAGCATTTTGCATTTTTGCAAAGGGGGCGCGGTGCAGTCTTGGGATGACATTCGGGTGTTTCTGGCGGTGGCGCGGCATGAAAGCCTCTCTGCGGCGGGGCGGGTGCTGCGGATTGATCCGGCCACGGTCGGGCGGCGTATCACCCGGCTGGAACAGGACATGGGCCAGCCGCTGTTTGGGAAATCGCCCCAGGGCTATGCGCTGACCGATGCGGGCCAGAGGCTTCTGCCGCATGCGGAACGGGCCGAGCAGGCCACGCAAGGGGCCGCCGAGGCGCTGGCGGGCGAGGCGGGTCGGCTTTCCGGTCAGATCCGCATTGGCGCGCCGGATGGCTGTGCCAATTTCCTGCTGCCGCGGGTCTGTGCCACAATTGCCCGCGACAACCCCGATCTGGAGATTCAGATCCTGTCACAGCCCCGGGTCGTGAACCTGTCCAAACGCGAAGCTGACCTCGCCATATCGGTCAGCCCGCCGACAGCGGGGCGATTGACGGTGCAAAAAATCGCGGACTATCAACTGCATGTCGCAGCGGCCGAGACCTATCTGGCGCAATGTCCACCGATCCAATCCCCCCAGGACCTGCGGGCCCATCGGGTGATCGGCTATATTTCGGACATGATTTTTGATCGCGAATTGGATTACCTGTCGGACATGGGGTTGGATCAGGTGCATCTGGCGTCGAACTCGGTTTCGGTCCAGCTCAATTGGCTGCGTCAGGGCGGCGGGCTTGGCATCGTGCATGATTTCGCGCTGCCCTATGCCCCGGAATTGCGCCGGGTTCTGGCATCAGAGATTTCCCTGTCCCGCGCGTTTTATCTGGTGCGACATGGCGATGACCGGCGGCTGGATCGGATGAACCGGTTTGCCGCGGCGCTGGTCGCCGGAATGCGTGCAGAAGTCGCGCGGCTGGAGGCACTTACACAATCGAATTGAAGGATTGCTTGACAGCAGAAGGACTTGCGGGAAAGCTGAAAGAAACGTGCAAGGCAAGGAGAGAAAAATGCTGGTGCAGCAAATCCTGCAATCAAAGGGTGGATTTTCGGTCGAAACCGTGCCGCCGGGAATGCTGATTTCGGAAGCGGTGGCTATCCTTGCAGAAAAACGCATCGGGACGGTGATCATTTCCAAAGACGATGGAAAATCCGCGGCGGGCATCCTGTCGGAACGTGACATCGTGCGCGAATTGTCCAAAAGCGGCGCGGGCTGTCTGGACCAAACGGTGGCCGATCACATGACAACAGAATTGCAGACCTGCACGCGTGATGAACAGGCCGACAGCGTTCTGTCCCGGATGACCGAGGGCCGTTTCCGCCACATGCCGGTGGTGGAAGACGGTGAATTGGTCGGGCTGATTTCGCTTGGGGACGTGGTCAAGGCCCGCCTGAGCGAGCTGGCCATGGAAAAAGACGCGCTGGAGGGAATGATCATGGGGCATTAAGCCCCATCCGCGCAACAATCTTTCGTCGCCGCTTGACAGCGGCAATGCTGTTGGGCAAGTGATCGGGGCAGACCCTTGATGACGCAAACCTCGGAATATTCTCATGCGCATAGGCCTTTATCCCGGCACTTTTGACCCGATCACCGTTGGCCACATTGATATCATTCGGCGGGCCAGTGTGCTGGTGGATCGTTTGGTGATCGGTGTGGCGATCAATCGCGACAAGGGGCCTTTGTTCGCGTTGGAAGAGCGTGTGGCGATGATCGAGGGCGAGACCAGAAAATTGTCGGAAACGATCGGAACCGAAATCGTTGTGCATCCGTTCGAGAATCTGTTGATTGACTGCGCCCGCGATGTGGGGGCCGGGATGATCATCCGCGGTCTGCGCGCCGTGGCAGATTTCGAATATGAATATCAAATGGTCGGCATGAACCGGGCATTGGATGATTCCGTCGAAACCGTGTTTCTGATGGCCGAAGCCCGGCATCAGGCGATTGCGTCAAAGCTGGTCAAGGAAATCGCCCGGCTGGGCGGCGATGTGTCGAAATTTGTCACCCCGGCAGTAAATGATGCCCTGCGCACCCGATTTGATTGACCTGCGGTGACGTGGACATCTTTTTGATTTCATTTTGAGACAAAACGAAAATGACGGTTCCCGCTGTAAGGGAGCAAAGAAAAAGCCCCGCAATCTGCGGGGCTTTATTGTTTCTTGGCGTTCTATATTGACGAAGCCGCGCCAGCTTAGATCAGCTTGCCCATCGCAACGGCGGTATCCGCCATCCGGTTCGAGAAGCCCCATTCGTTGTCATACCAGCTGAGGATACGCACCATTGTGCCGTCCATAACCTTGGTCTGGTCGCAGTGGAAGATCGACGAATGCGGATCGTGGTTGAAATCCGAGCTGACAAGCGGCTTGTCGGTATAACCCAGCACACCTTTGAGCGGGCCATCGGCAGCGGCGCGAATGGCGGCGTTGATTTCGTCAACCGTGGTCTCGCGCGCGGCTTCGAATGTCAGGTCCACAACCGATACATTCGGCGTCGGCACCCGGATTGCAACACCGTCAAGCTTGCCGTTCAATTCCGGCAGCACCAGACCCACGGCCTTGGCCGCACCGGTCGAGGTCGGAATCATCGACAAAGCGGCGGCACGGGCGCGATAGAGATCCTTGTGCATCGTGTCCAGCGTCGGCTGGTCACCGGTGTAGCTGTAAATCGTGGTCATGAAACCTTTGGTAATACCAATGGTGTCGTTCAGAACCTTGGCCACAGGCGACAGGCAGTTTGTGGTGCAAGAGGCATTCGACACAATCAGATCTTCGGCAGTCAACACATCGTGGTTCACACCGTAAACGATTGTCTTGTCAGCATCTTTCCCAGGAGCCGAGATCAAAACGCGGCTGGAGCCGTTTTCCAGATGGGCCTGGCATGCCTCTTTCGACGTGAAGATACCGGTGCATTCCAGCACCACATCGACGTCAGACCAAGGCAGATCAGCAGGGTTGCGTTCCGCTGTAACCTTGATCGGGCCACGACCGACATCAATCCAATCGTCACCGGTGGTGACTTCGACCGGGAACCGGCCATGCACACTATCGTATTGCAGCAAATGCGCGTTGGTTTCGACCGGACCAAGATCGTTGATCGCAATCACTTCAATGTCTGTGCGGCCCAATTCGATAATGCCGCGCAGCACGTTGCGACCGATACGGCCAAATCCGTTAATGGCAACTTTGACAGCCATGTCATTCTCCCATGGTTCGGGCGCAGAAAAAGACGACAACGGGTCGCCCTGCGATTCCGGTTTCCGTTAACGCTAACAAACGTATCTTGCCGCAAAAGTCAATTGCCGCCTCAGCGCCAGAAGCTGAGCCATTCCAACAGATCGAGAAATTTTTTCGCAAGGAAAAGCGAATGCTCTGTGCCGAACAGGTAAAAATCCGCGCCAATAGCCGCCAAAAGAAAAACTGCGAGGTAAAGGGCGATGGTGTTGGTCATGTCAGGCTCCGATTTGGCATGACCCTGCCGCAACCGGCCCGGCTGGGCAATGGCCAATCTGTGGTTGGTGAACGGCGGCGCAATGGGCGGCCGGTGCGGGCGCAACAGAAGGCGCGCGCACTGTCGCTGGGGATTGGGGCCCCAAGCGACAACAGGATCATCGACCCTCAGGTTTCAGCGCTTGGCTGGACCTCCGCGCTACATACAATTCCCGCAGGCAACGGATCACCCGACACTTTGATCACCGAAAAACGGCCCCAAAAGACGATCAAGCCTTTCATCTGACCTTAAATATCCCGGGGGGTTTGGGGGGCTGGCCCCCCATCTGTCCTGTGGTTTGGGGGGCTGGCCCCCCATTTATCCGGCGGTTTGGGAGCTGGCGCTATCTGGCCCGCGGTGGCGGCATCCCAAAAAAAATCGCCACGCGAAACCTGCGTGGCGACAATTCCGTCAAAAATCCCGGGATCACCTTAGTGCAGCAAACGCCCCATGGCGCCGGCCACATCCGCCATCCGCACCGAGAAACCCCATTCATTGTCATACCAGGCCAGAACCCGCACCGTGCGTCCGCCAATGACCTTGGTCTGATCCGGGGCAAAGATCGAACTTTGCGTGGTGTGGTTGAAATCAATCGACACTTTCGGCTCGGGATCATAGCCCAGAACAGCGCCCATATGCCCAGCTGCCGCTTCGCGCACGATTTCATTCACATCTTCCACCGTCACGTCTTTGCCGGCTTCGAAGGTCAAGTCCACGGCCGATACATTCGGCGTCGGCACGCGCATCGCGGTGCCGTCCAATTTGCCACGCAGGTTCGGCAAAACTTCTCCCAGCGCCTTGGCCGCACCGGTCGAGGTGGGGATGATCGCCATGGCGGCGGCACGTGCGCGATACAGGTCATTGTGACGGCGATCCAACGTGGGCTGATCGCCGGTGTAGCTGTGGATCGTGGTCATGATGCCGCGTTCAATGCCGATCGCCTCGTCCAGCACCTTGGCCAGCGGTGCCAGGCAATTGGTGGTGCAGGACCCGTTGGAAATGATCCGGTCTTCCGCCGTCATGTCACGGTGATTGACGCCATAGACCACCGTGCGCGCGACATTCTTGGCCGGGGCGGAAATCAGCACCGATTTCGCCCCCCGCGACAGATGCACATCCGCCTTCTTGCCATCGTTGAATTTGCCGGTGCATTCCAACACCACATCACAGCCGGACCAATCCAGTTCCTGCGGATCATATGTCGAAAACATCTCCATCGGGCCACGGCCCAGATCCATGGTATTGCCTTTGACGGTGACCTCGCCGGGGAACCGGCCATGGATGCTGTCGTAGCGCAGAAGATGGGCAGAGGTCTCAATCGGGCCGGTGGCGTTGATCTTCATGACCTGAACGTCATTGCGCGCGCTTTCGGCAATATGTGCCAGGGTGCAGCGGCCAATCCGGCCAAATCCGTTGATTCCGATTGTGACTGTCATCTGAAGTCTCCTGTTTGGCGTCGTGCGGGTGATACTGTGCGGGTGCAGCATCTCCAAGAGAAAGTTGAACATTTACAATATGATAGCGTTAACCGTTGCCCCGAAACGTCTGGTGGCGCTAACGCGTTTGCGCTATCGGTTGCTTGGTTGCGGTAACAGCGGCATGGCTTTTGTGTTTCGCGCCCTAGATCTTTGGACATGAAGAATCATTTTCCTGACTTAGCGGTGCTTTTGGGGCGCTTTCTGATCGCGTTGTTGTTCCTTGGCGGCGCGGTGCAAAAAGGCGGCAATCCGGATGCGGTCATTGGCTTGCTTGCTGCCTGGCATTGGCCGGGCTGGCTCGTCTGGCTGGCGTTGTTGTTCAACGCGCTGGCGGGGCTGGCGCTGATCCTCGGGGTCTGGGTGCGCTGCGTGGCGCTGTTGCTGGCCGGATATTGCGCGGTGACGTCCTTGTTTCACTTTCTGCCGGATGACCCATGGCAGATGACGATCTTTGTGAAAAACTGGGCCATTGCCGGTGGCTGTCTTGTGCTGGCGGCGCATGGGGCCGGGCGCTGGGCCTTGCAGCGCGACAACTGATCTCTACAGTTCGGATCAAACAGACGGAGGGTCGAAGATGAGTGGATTGCTGGCGCTGCTGGATGATGTGGCGGCGATTGCCAAGGTGGCGGCGGCCTCGGTCGACGATATCGCCGCGCAGGCGGCCAAGGCCGGGGCCAAGGCCGCGGGCGCAGTGATCGACGATGCGGCGGTGACGCCGAAATATGTGCATGGCTTTGAACCGGCGCGTGAGTTGCCGATTGTCTGGCGGATTGCGCGCGGCTCGCTGATCAACAAATTGGTGTTTCTGCTGCCCGTTGGCCTGGCAATGGCAGAGTTCGCACCCTGGCTGATTGCACCGTTGCTGATGCTGGGCGGGGCCTACCTCTGTTTTGAGGGCGCGGAAAAGGTCGCACATGTTCTTGTGCCGCATGGTTCGGATCATGCCGGGCCGGAATCCGGTGATCCGGCCCATCTGGAAGAAGAAAAAGTGCGCGGCGCCATCAAAACTGATTTCATCCTCTCGGCTGAGATCATGACAATTGCCCTGGCCGCCATCCCGCAAAGCAGCTTTTGGATCGAAGCGGCCACCTTGGCCACGGTCGCGGTAGGCATCACCCTGGCGGTCTATGGTGCGGTGGCGTTGATCGTAAAGGCCGATGACCTTGGGCTGTGGATGGCGGCGCGCGGGCGGCTGCGGGCGACGCGGCTCATGGGGCGCGGGATCGTTGCGGCGATGCCGGGGTTTCTGTCAGCTTTGATGGTGGTCGGCACGGCGGCCATGCTGTGGGTCGGCGGGTCGATCATCGTCCATGGCGCCGCGGAAATGGGCTGGCACGCACCGGAACATCTGATTCATGATTGGGCGGTGGCGCTGGCGCAATTCGGGCCAGCGACCTGGCAGGGCGCGATGGAATGGCTGGGCACGGCGGCGATTGATGGTCTGTTGGGGCTGGCGCTTGGGATCTTGTTGATGCCGGTTGTCACCAAAATGATTATGCCGCTTTGGACCTCTGTTCGCAAAAAGGGCTGACCATTTTCCGGCCAGCCCTTCTTCTGTTCACAAATATCCCGGGGGTTTGGGGGCAGAGCCCCCATCTATCCTGCGGTTTGGGGCAGAGCGCCCATCGTTCTTGCGGTTTGTGGGGGCAGAGC
This sequence comes from Marinovum sp. J2-8, assembly GCF_055808435.1. Taxonomy (NCBI): domain Bacteria; kingdom Pseudomonadati; phylum Pseudomonadota; class Alphaproteobacteria; order Rhodobacterales; family Roseobacteraceae; genus Marinovum; species Marinovum sp. J2-8. Next base: position 11,167 of record NZ_JBVVRZ010000002.1, read on the forward strand.
GCCCCCATCGCTTACCCCAGAAGCTCTTTGACCTTGGCCACAGCCGCCGCCGCTGTGATGCCGAAATGCTCGAACAATTCACCAGCCGGGGCTGACGCGCCAAAGCCGGGCATGCCGATAAAGCCTGCCTTGGCTTCGCGGCCACGTTCGCCCAACAGCCAACGATCCCAGCCACCTTCGCGCACTGCGGCTTCGATGCCGACACGCACGGGGCCGCCGGGCAGAACCCGCTTGCGATAGGCTTCGTCCTGTGCGGCAAACAACTCCATACAAGGCATGGAGACCACGCGCACGCCGATCCCCTCGGCTTGCAGGATCTCGCGTGCCTCCATCGCCAGCGCCACTTCCGACCCGGTTGCGATCAGGATCGCCTCGCGCTTGCCTTCGGCATCGGCCAGAACATAGCCACCCTGGGCCACCATGTTCTTGGTCTTGTGCTCGGTCCGCAGCGTCGGCAGGCCCTGACGGGTCAGCGACAATACAGAGGGGGTCGCTTCTTGGGTCAATGCCACTTCCCAGGCCTCTGCGGTTTCCACCGTGTCGGCGGGGCGGATCACCAATGTGTTCGGCGTGGCGCGCGAAATGGCCAGATGTTCCACCGGCTGGTGGGTTGGGCCGTCTTCGCCAAGCCCGATGCTGTCATGGGTCATGACATAGACAACCGGCTGTTTCATCAACGCCGACAGGCGCATCGCAGGGCGGGCATAGTCGGTGAAACACATGAACGTGCCGCCATAGGGGCGCACGCCGCCATGCAGCGCCATGCCGTTCATCGCCGAGGCCATACCATGTTCGCGGATGCCCCAATAGACATAACGCCCACCGCGGCTGTCGACGTCAAACACGCCCATATCCCCGGATTTGGTGTTGTTCGATCCGGTCAAATCAGCAGAGCCGCCCACGGTTTCGGGCATGAGCGGGTTGATCAGCTCCAGCACCATTTCCGACGATTTGCGCGTCGCATATTTGGGTTTCTCGTCGCTGATCTGCTTCTTGAACGCCTTGATGGTCGCCGAAAGCTTGTTGGGCGCTTCACCGGCCAGCTGGCGGGTGAATTCCTTTTGCTTGTTGCCGGGCGCGGCGGCAAAACGGGCCTCCCATGCCGCGCGCGTGTCGCTGCCGCGGCTGCCGATGGCCTCCCATGCGGATTTGATGGCGGCGGGCACTTCAAACGGGCCGGTAGTCCAACCATAGACCGCCTTCGCGGCGGCCATTTGATCCGCATCGGTCAAGGCGCCGTGACCCTTGGAGGTATCCTGGGCAGCGTGTCCCAGCGCGATATGGGTCTTGCAGGCAATCATCGACGGTTGTGCCGACTTTTTCGCGGCTGTGATGGCTGCGTCGATCTCATCCGGGTTGTGACCGTCGATTTCCTGAACATGCCAGCCAGCGGCGGTGAAGCGCGCCACCTGATCTGTGCGGTCCGACAGCGACACCTTGCCATCAATGGTGATGTCATTGTTGTCCCAAAGCACGATCAGTTTCGACAGTTCGTGCCGTCCGGCGATGCCGATGGCCTCGTGGCTGACACCTTCCATCAGGCAGCCGTCGCCCGCGATCACATAGGTGTGGTGATCCACGATCTTGGCGCCAAAGCGCGCGCGCTGGATTTCTTCGGCCATGGCGAAACCGACGGAATTGGCGATCCCCTGACCCAGCGGGCCAGTGGTGGTTTCGATGGCGGCGGCCAGGAAGTTTTCCGGGTGGCCGGCGGTCAGCGCGCCTTTTTGGCGGAAATTCTTGATCTGATCGAGGGTGATTTCGGCATCACCAACCAGATAGAGCAGGGAATACAGCAACATCGAACCGTGGCCGGCGGACAGGATAAACCGGTCGCGATCTGGCCAGGTCGGGTTGGCCGCATCAAATTTCATGTGTTTTTCAAACAGCACGGTTGCGACGTCTGCCATGCCGATCGGCATCCCCGAGTGGCCCGAATTTGCGGCATGGACCGCATCCAATGTCAGGGCCCGGATGGCCGCAGCTTTTGACCAGTGATCTGGGTGAGCAGATTTCAGCGCTTCGATGTCCAAGGCGGTTTTCCTTATTAAATGCCATTGGCGTTTGCATAGCACCCCGGCAAAAGAGTTCAAGGCGGGGTGAACAGCGCCGTGTAAGTGCTTGATGTCAATGGGGGGCGCATTTTTCCACAGGGTTGGGTAAACTCGCCGGAAAGGACCGCGAAAAGCGATTCGCAGCAATTTGGGGCAGGCGCCGCGACATCGGACGCGACAACAGGACAGAAAGGCAGAGCATATGGCCGATATTGAGGAGTTGCAGGGCAGGATTACCGCGGCACTTGAACGGATCTCAAAAGGGTTGGATCAGCTTCACCCGGCGCCGGAAACAGACATTGATCCGGCCGAGGTCGCCGAGTTGCGCGCGAAACTGGCAGCAGCGGAAACCGCGGTTGCAGATGAAAAGCTGGCCGGACAGCAGCGCGAAGAACGGATCAAGGCATTGCACAGCAAGCTGGAAGATGCGGAGGCCACGATGAAGGCCCGGCTTGATGCGCAATCCGAAGCCACAGCCCAGGTTGATCTGGAACTGCAGCGACTGCGCCGCGCCAATGAGCAATTGCGCGAAAACAATCGCGCGTTGCGCGATGCCAATGGTGCGGGGCTGACCGATCCGCATTTGATCAACACCTCGATGATTGCCGAGCTGGAGGCATTGAATGCCGACCGCGCCGCCGAAACGGCCGAAGCTGCCGCGATCGAGGCCGCGTTGAAACAGCTTTTGCCGGGGGAAACGCTTGTCCCGAGTGAGCCGCAGGCATCCGGTGAAACAGCCATGGCAGATGACGCCGCAGGGGAGGATCAGTAATGCCCGAAGTGACCATTGAGATTGGCGGTCGGACCTTTGATGTGGCCTGTCAGGCGGGTGAGGAACATTTCCTTCAGGCCGCAGCGTCGATGCTGAACACCGAGGCACGGGTGCTGTCGGATCAGATCGGACGTTTGCCAGAGGCACGCATGTTGCTGATGGCGGGTTTGATGCTGGCGGACAAAACCGCCGGGTTGGAAGATCAGGTGCGCGGCTTGCAGGATCAGCTTTCGGAAATGACCGCGGACCGCGATGCGCTGCGGGATCAACCGGCGCCGGAACGTGAACGGGTCGAGGTGCCAGTGGTGCCCGCAGTTGTGACCGAAACCCTGGCTGAACTGGCGGCACGGGCGGAATCGCTGGCCAGCGAAGTCGAAGAAAAGGCAGGCTAGAACAAGCCCGGTAAAAATAGATACGGTAGAAATAGATACGCGAGAAACAGATACGGGGTGGCTGCGCACCACCCCGTGATTGCGATCTGCGGCGGCTTAGCCGTTTGCTTCGCGGATCTTTTCAGCGGCGTCTTTGTCAAATGTCACGCCGTTGGTTTCGAACATGGTGTCCAGCTCGCCCGAAAGCGTCATTTCAGTGATGATGTCACAGCCGCCGACAAACTCGCCTTTGACATACAGCTGGGGAATGGTCGGCCAGTCAGAGAAATCCTTGATCCCCTGACGGATGCCATCATCGGCCAGGACATTCACGTCCTTGAAATCGACCCCCATGTAATTCAGCACACCCGCCACACGGCTGGAAAATCCGCATTGCGGCATTTCCTTGGTGCCCTTCATGAACAGCACCACGTCATTGGCTGCAACGGTGTCCTGGATTTGGTCTTTGACGTCGGTCATTTGCTTTTTCCCTTCGGAATGAAACGTTTGGCGTATTCCTGTGGATCGCGGGGCACTTTGGTTGTGTGGCTTTGGCCACCCAGACCCGAGGAATATTGTGTATGAAGAACATGGTAACCCGAGCCGGGTTCGCTGCCGCGCGTTTTGCCCTGGTCCGCCCGGATCGCGCGACGGGCCAACAACACTGTTACCCCGAAAATCGCCACCCCCAGCAGGGTCAAAAGCACCGCATCCATGGCGCTAGCCCGGTGCGCGCGTGGTCAGCGCCAGCGCGTGCAATTCACCACTGTCGAGCTTGGCCCGGATGGCGGCGTTCACGGCGCGTTGCTGTTGCACGCGGTTCATGCCGCGAAAGCTCTCGTCGATCACCTCGGCGGCAAAATGCTGGCCATCATCGCCCTGAACGATGATTTTGGCATCGGGAAAGGCATGACGGATCAGGCTTTCGATTTCGGTCGCATCAATTGGCATATGGTGGTCCCTTGGAGTTTGGACAGAATTTAAGGTTGGGGCGGCGGGATGGCAAGTGGCCAGTGTTCACGGGCGCAGGAGCGTTGCGATGCCCCGGGTGGCAATCTTGTCGAGGTCTTCTGCGTAACGCTCTGACATGGCGCGCAATTCCGCGTCGTTCCACGGTTGAAACGGCGGATTTTCAGGGCCTTTGGGAAAGCGCGCCAGCGCATCTGCGGTCGTCTCTTTGGTTACCTGGCCTTGGCGGGCCAGAAATTCCAGCGCTGCGGCGGAAAAGCCGGGATTGGCGGCGCTGTCCTGCATTGTCACCTTGGCCGCGGCCGCGCCGATGCAATGGGTCAGGACAGCGGGCACCACGGCGGGATAATCCTCATACCGCCAAAGGAAAAGCGGTGTATCCCCAATGGCTTGTCGCAATCTCTTGACCAGTTTCCACCAGCTGAGCTGTGTCACGTCGGTCTGGCCCAGATAGTTGCGGAATGGGCGGAAAGCATGGCCTTTCATGTTTTCTTGCCAGGCCGAGACAAGGAAACTGTCGGGGCTGCGGATGGCCATGCCAACGCGGATGTCGTGGTCGGGAAACAATTGCAGCACACGTTTCAGACGGCCGGGCGCGAATTTGTAGAATTGATTGTCATCCAGCCCCATGTCCGGGGCCAAAGTCGGGCTGACAATGTTTTCGTTCATCAAAACGATGTCCGTTGCATCGCCCGCCTGTTTTGCCAAAAAGCCATCTGCCGCAAGCGCCAGAAGTGCGGGATCGGCGCGGCCCCGCAGCAGGTTGGACAGCGGCAGGATATCCGCGCCGATTGGCATCGGGCCGATCACGCCAACCCCCTCGGGGGCCAGCGCCGCACGATTGGCCACCAACGAACGTTGCAGATGGGTCGAGGCGGTCTTGTGCGCGCCAATCAGAAAGGTAAGCCGCCGCGCCATGCACTTATGCGAACAGGGTGGGCAATGTGGCGCGCGACAGGGCGCGCAAATCCGCAACCGGGGCCGAAGAGGCGCCGATGGTGATCTCGCTGCCGGTGAAACGCCCGACACTGGTCAATGTCACCTCGGCCTTGCCCGCAGCAATCATCAGCGCTTCGGCCTTGTCGAAACTACAGGCGATAAGGTAACGCGCCTGATCTTCGCCAAACAGCCGCGGCGTGTCGGTGACATCCAGCGTCAGGCCGACATCGCCAGCCTCGGCCAGATCATAGGCGGCCAGCACCATGCCGCCGTCGGAAATATCGGTGCAGGCGTCAATCCAGTCGCGATTGTCACGGATGAAATCCCCGGCGCGGCGCTCGGCGTCAAGATCAACATGCGGCGCATCGCCATCGGTGCGGTTAAACACCTCGGCCAGAAGGGCGGAACGGCCCAGATGGCCCTCGGCCTCGCCCAGCATCAAGAGCACATGCCCCTCGCGCGCGGTGCCGCAAATGGCCTGGTCCGCGTCTTCGATCAGACCCACCGCGCCAATGGTGGGGGTTGGCAGGATGCCGGTGCCGTCGGTTTCATTGTAAAGCGATACGTTGCCCGACACGATGGGCATGTCGAGTGCCTTGACCGCTTCGCCGATGCCCTTGATCGCGCCCACGAACTGGCCCATGATTTCGGGTTTCTCGGGGTTGCCAAAGTTCATGTTGTCGGTGGTGGCCAATGGTTTGGCCCCGACAGCGGTGAGATTGCGATAGGCTTCTGCCACCGCTTGCTTGCCGCCCTCAAACGGGTTGGCGAACACATAGCGCGGCGTCACGTCAGAGGTGAAGGCCAGCGCCTTGGGCGTGCCATGCACCCGGATGATACCAGCGCCAAGACCAGGAACGCGGATCGTGTCGGCCATCACCTGGCTGTCGTATTGTTCGAACACCCAGTTGCGGGCAGAATAGTTGGGCGAGGCAAGCAGCGCCTTCAGCCCGTCGATGCCATCAATTTCCGGCACATCGGCCAGCGCTTCGGCGGGCGGGGTTTCCACCCAGGGACGGTCATATTCCGGCGCGGTGGAGGCCAGTTGCGACAGCGGCAGATCGGCCTTGGTCTCGCCATTGTGTACGATCAGGAAACGATCCTCGGCAATGGTTTCGCCGACAATGGCAAAATCGAGATCCCATTTGTCAAAGACCGCCTTGGCCACTGCTTCCTTTTCCGGGCGCAGCACCATCAACATGCGTTCCTGGCTTTCCGACAGCATCATTTCATAGGCGGTCATGTTCTCTTCGCGCACTGGCACCAATTCAAGGTCAAGCCGGATGCCCAATTGCCCCTTATCGCCCATTTCAACGGCGGAACAGGTGAGGCCCGCCGCGCCCATGTCCTGAATGGAAATCACAGCGCCGGTTTGCATCAGCTCCAGCGTCGCCTCCATCAGGCGTTTTTCGGTGAAGGGATCGCCGACCTGTACGGTGGGGCGCTTTTCCTCGATCGTGTCGTCAAATTCGGCGCTGGCCATGGTGGCGCCGCCGACGCCATCACGACCGGTTTTGGCACCGAGGTAGACAACCGGCATACCGACGCCGGAGGCGGCGGAATAGAAAATCGCATCGGTGTCGGCCAGACCGGCGGCAAAGGCGTTCACAAGGCAGTTGCCGTTATACGCCGGATCAAAACGCAGCTCGCCGCCGACGGTGGGCACGCCGAAACAATTGCCGTAACCGCCCACGCCCTCGACCACGCCATTGACCAATTGTTTGGTCTTGGGGTGGGACACCTCGCCAAAGCTGAGAGAGTTCATTGCCGCAATCGGGCGGGCACCCATGGTGAACACATCGCGCAGGATACCACCGACGCCGGTGGCCGCGCCTTGGTAGGGTTCGATATAGGACGGGTGGTTGTGGCTTTCCATCTTGAAGACCACACATTGACCATCGCCGATATCGACGATCCCGGCGTTTTCCCCCGGGCCACAGATAACCTGTGGTCCTTCGGTCGGCAGGGTGCGCAGCCATTTCTTGGACGACTTGTAAGAACAATGCTCGTTCCACATGGCCGAAAAGATGCCAAGCTCGGTAAAGCTGGGGGTGCGGCCGATGATGTCGAGAATGCGGTCGTATTCGTCCGGCTTCAGCCCATGTGATGCAATCAATTCGGGGGTGATGGCTGGCTCTTGCATAGACGTTTGATCCCTGGGGCTGCGGTTTGGCCGGTGTTTACGCCATGGGCGTGCGCGGGGCAATGCGGGTTTCACCGCGCGATTTTGTCTCGGGCAGATTTGTTGGCCCATGCTGGGCAAGGGCAGCCCGGTCAAAACGGTTCCAGGCGGGCGATCAGACGGGCGTCCGGTTGGTGTATCGGTCACCGGGGCCGGGTCGTGAAAATGGGGGACTGTCGGCAATATGCGCAGTGTCGCGGCGTTACGCAGACCTGCCAATGAATTGAGCGCAAAAAAAGGCCGAGCACTAAGCTCGGCCGAAGTCCAACAGGGAGGTATGAAATTGTCCAAGCTTGCGCCGTTCAATTTCATAAAGCGGAAATAATGGGCGAGGTGCGAACGATCAAGACTTTTCATGTCGCGCATGCAGCATAGTTGATATGCGTTGCACGCATACCTCATTCATGAAGTGCCAAAATGATGAACATTCGCCCCGATCACGGGGGCGGCGGCAGGCCTATCCGCGCATCTGGCGGCGATGGGCGATAATCTCTTCCTGAACAAAGTCACGAAAGGCCGCGATCCGGCGCGATTGTCGCAATTCTTCGGGATAGGCAAGGAAAACAGGGATTTCGCTGCTTTCTTCGTCGTCCAGAACACGGACGACCGATGGGAAATCTTCGATGACATAATGCGGCAACACGCCGATCCCCAGGTCGTTGAGCACGGCCTGAAGCACACCAAAGTAATTGTTCACGGTCAAGGTCGAGCGCACATCGTTGGTCAGCAGCATCTGAACAAAGCTTTGACCGGCACCAACCTGGGTGGAATGGTGCGCTGGCAGATCAATCTGTGGCTGGCCAGATCATCAAGCGACTTTGGTGTTCCGTATTTCGCCAGATAGGCGGGGGTCGCATAAAGCCGCATCCAGACGCTCATCAAGCGTTTGCGCACCAGATCGGCCTGGCTTGGTTCCTTCATGCGGATGGCGACATCGGCCTCGCGCATGGGCAGATCCAGCACCCGTTCTTCCAGCATCAGGTCGATGTTGAGATCGGGGTATTTTTCATAAAGCTTCGCCAGACGCGGCGCCAACCAAAGCGAGCCAAAGCCGGTGGTCGTGGTCACCCGCAGGCTGCCAAACACCTCTTCTTCGCTGTCACGGATCCGCGCAGAGGCGGCATCCAGCCGTTTTGCCATCGACGACGTCGCGTCGAACAACAATTCACCCTGCTCCGTTAGAATCAATCCGCGGGCATGGCGGTGGAACAGCGTCGTGTTCAGGCTTTCCTCAAGCGCGCGAATTTGACGCGACACCGCAGATTGCGACAGATGAAGTACATCCCCCGCATGCGTCAGGCTGCCGGCGTCCGCCACGGCGTGAAAGATTTTGAGTTTATCCCAATCCATACCAATAACTTTCGTGTTGGTTGCGGCATAGTAATGCAAGAAATGTCTGTAAAGCATTGATGTGGCGCTAACATGGGAAAATTCCATAAATTTCCCTCGTAAGGTCAGTTATTATGACCTATTATCGCACTATATCAATGCACAGCCAGCCACCTTGGGAGGGGTCCATGAGCGAGCAGAGAATTTCCCTGAATGATAAATTCGACCTGACGAAATCGCCGGTGTTGTTGAACGGCACCCAGGCTTTGGTGCGGTTGATGCTGGCCCAAAAGGCGCGGGATGTGGCGGCAGGGCATTCGACGGCGGGCTATGTCACCGGCTATCGCGGCTCGCCTCTGGGGGCGGTGGATCTGCAAATGACCAAGGCCGCCAAATGGCTGGCCGGGTCGGATGTGACGTTTAACCCCGGCCTGAACGAAGATCTGGCCGCCACCGCGCTTTGGGGCGCACAACAGGCGGAATTGCGGGGCGAAGGCAAGTTCGACGGTGTGTTCGGCATGTGGTACGGCAAGGGCCCCGGCGTGGACCGGTCCGGCGACGTGATGCGCCACGCCAATATGGCGGGCACATCGGCGCTTGGCGGGGTGCTGATGGCGATGGGCGACGATCATACCGGCGAAAGCTCGACCGTGCTGCACCAATCGGAATGGGCGCTTGTGGATGCCTATATGCCAGTGGTCAGCCCGGCGGGCGTGCAGGAAATCCTTGACTACGGTCTCTATGGCTTTGCTCTTTCGCGATTTTCCGGGCTTTGGGTTGGTCTGAAAACCATGAAGGATACAATCGAAACCACGGCCGTGGTCGATGGCGATCCCCATCGGTTGAATTTCGTTCTGCCAAAATTCGATATGCCCGAGGGCGGGTTGAACATCCGGTTGGGGGACACCCCCCATGCCCAGGAAACCCGGATGATTGACTACAAACGCTTTGCCGCCGAGGCATTTTCCCACGCCAACAAGATGGACAAACGCGTCTGGGGCAAGCCGGGGGCCAAGATCGGTTTTGTGGCTGCGGGCAAGAACTGGCTTGATCTGCAACATGCGCTGGCGCTGCTTAATGTGACCGAGGCCGAGGCCGAGCGGCTGGGCATCACGACCTATAAGGTCGGCCAGACCTTTCCGCTGGATATGCAGGGGTTCCATGATTGGGCGGAAGACCTCGATCTGGTTGTGATCGTTGAAGAAAAACGCAAACTGATCGAAGTGCAGGTCAAAGAAGCGATCTTTGACGACCGTCAGGGGCGCCGGGTGTATGGCTGGTACAAGGGCGGCGCTGGCGGGATGCATCGCGACGAGTTGTTTCCGACGCGCGGCGCGCTTGACCCGATCTGGATCGCCGAGAAACTGGGCAATATCCTGATCGAAGAAGGGCGCGGCACCGACGGCATTCGCGCCGGTCTGGCCGCGTTGAACGAGGCGCGCGCCGGTGACAATGCCAGCGAAATCGCGTCGCGACTGCCGTATTATTGCGCGGGCTGTCCGCATAACTCGTCCACCAAGGTGCCGGAAGGGTCGCGCGCCTATGCCGGGATTGGTTGTCACTATATGGTGCAATGGATGGACCGCGAAACCACCGGGTTCACCCATATGGGCGCCGAAGGGGCGAACTGGATCGGCGAGGCGCCGTTTTCCAAGACCGGCCATGTGTTCCAGAACCTCGGCGACGGGACGTACAACCACTCGGGCTCGCTTGCGATCCGGGCGGCTTTGGCGGCCGGGACCAATATCACCTATAAAATCCTTTATAACGACGCGGTTGCCATGACCGGCGGCCAGCCGAATGAAGGCGAGTTGTCGCCCTATCGTATCGTGAACGAGATCAAGGCGATGGGGGTGAAGGATATCTTTGTCGTCTATGACGAAAAAGAAGATGTTGACCTGAAGAAGTTCCCGCAAGGCATTGAAATAAAAGAACGTGCCGACATGGAATTGGTGCAGAAACAATGCCGCGAGATCAAGGGCGTGTCGGCCATCGTCTATATCCAGACCTGTGCCGCCGAAAAACGTCGTCGCCGCAAGCGCGGGCAATTCCCCGACCCGGACAAACGGGTGTTCATCAACAAAGACATCTGTGAGGGCTGTGGTGATTGCGGGGTGCAATCAAACTGTGTTGCCATCGTGCCGGAAGAGACCGAATTGGGCCGCAAGCGGGCGGTGGATCAATCGGCCTGTAACAAGGATTTCTCTTGTCTCAAAGGGTTTTGCCCGTCGTTCGTGACGGTCGAGGGCGCAACCGTGAAAAAGGGCGCGACCCAGGAATTGGACCTGCCGGATCTGCCTGAACCGGTCCTGCCGGCGATTGACGGTACGTTCAATGTGGTGATCACCGGTGTCGGCGGCACCGGCGTTGTGACCATTGGCGCGGTAATGGCGCAAGCGGCGCAGCTGGACGGCAAAGGCGCCGGCATGATGGAAATGGCCGGTCTGGCGCAAAAGGGCGGCGCGGTGCATATCCATTGCCGTTTGGCCAACAAACCCGGTGATATTTCCGCCATTCGCGTCGCAACCGGCGAAATGGACACGCTGATCGGTGGTGATTTGGTGGTTTCTGCCGGGGCCAAGACCATCGGCCTGATGCGCACCGGGCGCACCGGCGGTGTGGTCAACAGCCACGAAATCATCACTGGGGATTTCACCCGAAATACCGAATTTTCCATTCCTTCCGACAGGTTGCAGCTTGCACTTGAGGCCCGGCTGAAAGACCGCGTGACGCTGTTCGATGCATCGGAACTGGCGCGGGCGGTGATGGGGATTCGATTTATTCCAACATGATCCTGTTCGGCGCGACCTGGCAAAAGGGGTTTGTGCCGCTGACCGAAGGGGCCATCATGACCGCAATCGAAATGAACGGTCAGGCAGTCGAACGCAACAAACGTGCCTTTGCCATTGGCCGTTGGGCGGCGCTGCACCCGGAAGAGGCCGACAAGCTGGGCCAGCCGAATGTGGTGGCCTTGCCGAAATCGCTGGAGGAAAAAATCGCGTTCCGCGCCGACCATCTTGTGGCTTATCAGGGCAAGGGGTTGGCCAGACGCTATACCAAACGTCTGGACGGGATCAGCGATCCGGAGCTGCGCGAAGCGGTGGCAATGGGGTATCATAAGCTTCTGTCTTACAAGGACGAATACGAAGTTGCGCGGTTGATGCGTGACAGTCGCGACAAGGCCCGGGGCACGTTTGAGGGCGACTTCAAGATGACCTTCCATCTGGCGCCCCCAATCCTGAGCCGGATGGGATCGGATGGTCGCCCGGTGAAGCGGATGTTTGGCGAATGGCTTCTGGGCCCGATGAAGGTTTTGGCGCGGATGAAACGCCTGCGCGGCACGCCGCTGGATATTTTCGGCTATTCGGAAGAACGCCGGATGGAGCGGTCCCTGATCAAGCAATACGAGCGCGATTTGGACGAGGTGCTGGCGAAGCTAGACGCCAATACGCGTGATGCGATCATCGCGCTTGCCCGGCTGCCGCTTGATATTCGTGGTTTTGGCCCGGTCAAACAAAAGAACGAAGCCAAGGCCGCCAAACAGCGCGAAGCATTGCTGGCGGTGATCCGCAGCGGCGGGCCGGAAATGAAACGTGCGGCAGAGTAACGTCGCAATTTACTTGGAAGCTGGCCAAAAAGCGATGTAAGTAAGGAGAAAACCAAAAAAGGGTCATGCCATGCCGAGCAAGCGGCAGGTCGCCAGTGACATCTCTTATGCCTATTCCGCGCAAACACGCGGCGGTCGGGCCATGATCCGATTGATGGAGAATGCCACCGGGCGACTGGGCCTGATCAAACGCGCCGACGGCTATGAAAAGGCCGTCGCGCAAGGCCAGAATTTTTGGCAGGTTATCGTAGAGCGTTACGGTCTGGGGCTGGATGTTGTTCAAGGGTCATTGGACAATATCCCCCAGAATGGACCGTTGATCGTGATTGCCAATCATCCCTATGGTATTCTGGATGGTTTGATGTTGGGCCATATCCTGTCGGTGGCGCGCGGCGATTTTCGCATTCTGGCGCACAAGATTTTCCGCAAGGCCGAAGAGCTGGACCGGATTATCCTGCCGGTGGACTTTTCCGAGACCAAAGATGCGGTCATGACCAATATCGAAACCCGCAAGACCGCGATGTCCTATTTGGCGGGGGGCGGCGCGATTGGCATCTTTCCCGGTGGAACGGTGTCGACGGCGACCAAACCGTTCAGCCAGGGCCGATGGATCCCGGTTGGCGCACCTTTACTGCGCGGTTGATTGCCAAATCCGATGCGGCGGTGGTGCCGATCTATTTTGACGGCCATACCTCGCGGTTGTTTCAATTGGCCAGTCATATGCACAATACGTTGCGGATGGGGTTGTTGATTCAGGAATTCCGCCGCCGTGTGAATACGCCGGTGCGGGTGTCCATCGGCACCCCGATTGATCGTGCGGAATTGAATGCGCGGGCCAAAGATGGCCGTGCCATGATGGATTATCTGCGTCAGGCCACGTATGAACTGTCGCCAACACCCTATGAATCCTATGAATACGGGTTCGAGTTTGAGGAGCGGCACAGGTCGTAAACGCGCATGGCAGTTGGAATTTTTGACAGTGGACTGGGTGGTTTGACAGTATGGGAGGTGCTGGCGAACCGCCTGCCTGATGTGCCGTTTACCTATTATGCCGACAGCGCGCATGCGCCTTATGGCGTGCGCACCGCCGATGATATTCACGATCTGACCAAGGCTGCGGTGACGGCTCTTTGGGACAGTGGCTGTGATCTGGTGATCCTGGCCTGCAACACCGCCAGCGCGGCATCGTTGCGCCGCATGCAAGAGGCCGGTGTGCCGCATGGCAAACGCGTTCTGGGTGTTTTTGTGCCGATGATCGAGGCCCTGACCGAGCGGCAATGGGGCGATCAATCGCCCCCGCGTCAGGTGTCGTTGCAACATGTGGCGCTGTTTGCCACCCCGGCCACCGTGTCCAGCAGGGCGTTCCAGCGCGAACTGGCGTTTCGTGCCATTGGCGTCGATGTCGAGGCCCAGGCCTGTGGCGGCGTGGTGGATGCCATCGAAGAGGGTGATCTGATCCTGGCCGAGGCGCTGGTCCGCAGCCATGTTGATGCCCTGAAACGCAAGATGCCGACCCCCCAGGCGGCGGTGTTGGGCTGTACCCATTATCCGCTGCTGGAAGAGGTGTTTCAGGACGCGCTTGGCCCGGATGTCATGGTGTTCAGTCAGGCCAATATCGTGGCGGAAAGCCTGGCAGATTACCTGACACGCCATCCGCATATGATCGGCGGCGGTGCGGCCACGCAATTCCTGACCACCGGCGATCCGGCCAAGGTCAGCCAGGGGGCGACCCGGTTCCTGCGACGAAAGATAGATTTCCTCAAAGCCTGAATTCAGCCACATGCGTGATTTGCCCCTAGGAAGTGGGGGATTGGCACGATATGTCCTCAATCCCGAGCGGGAGACCCAAAATGACCAAGAAAATCGCCATTATCGGCGCGTCCGGCTATACTGGTGCCGAACTGGCCCGGATTATTGCCACCCATCCAGAGTTGGAAATTGCCGCATTGGCCGCCGACCGTAAGGCCGGAATGAAAATGGCGGATGTGTTCCCACATCTGCGCCACATGGCGTTGCCCGATCTGGTCACCATTGGCGAGATTGATTTTTCGACCATCGACCTCTGTTTTTGCGCCTTGCCGCACAAGACCAGCCAGGAAGTGATCCGCGACCTGCCGAAAAGCTTGAAGATCGTTGATCTGTCAGCGGATTTCCGGCTGCGCGATCCGGCGGATTATGAAAAATGGTACGGCAATCCCCATGCCGCCCTGGATCAACAGGATGAGGCGGTTTACGGCCTGACCGAGTTTTATCGCGACCAGATTGCAACTGCGCGGCTGGTTGCCGGCACGGGCTGTAACGCCGCAACCGGGCAATTTGCCCTGCGGCCGCTGATTGCGGCCGGGGTTATTGGGCTGGATGACATCATCCTTGATATGAAATGCGCGGTGTCGGGCGCGGGCCGCAGCCTGAAGGAAAACCTGCTGCATGCCGAATTGAGCGAGGGCTACAATGCCTATGCCGTCGGTGGCACGCATCGGCATCTGGGTGAATTTGATCAGGAATTCAGCGCCTTGGCGGGCAGGGAGGTCAAGGTGCAATTCACCCCGCATCTGATGCCGGCCAACCGCGGTATCCTTGCCACCACCTATGTCAGTGGCGATGCGGCGCAGGTGCACGACACTTTTGTGCAGGCCTATGCCGATGAACCCTTCCTTGAGGTGCTGCCCTTTGGTCAAACCCCCAGCACCCATAATGTGCGCGGTTCGAACTTTGTCCACGTCGGTGTGACCGGGGATCGGATTGCCGGGCGGGCGATCGTTATTGTCGCACTCGACAATTTGACCAAGGGTTCCTCTGGACAAGCCATTCAAAACGCCAATCTTATGTTGGGGATCGAGGAAACCGCCGGGCTGATGATGGCGCCGCTGTTTCCGTAACAGACGCGAGGCGACATGAAGAACCTGAAGAAGCAACGCCGTATTCAGATCGTTGCGGTTGCCGCCGTGGCACTGGCGCTGGCCACCGGGCTTATCGGTTATGCGATGAAGGACGGCATCAATTTCTTTCGCTCGCCAACCCAGGTGGTCGAAGACCCGCCGCGCGAATCAGAAGTGTTCCGCATCGGCGGTCTGGTCGAAGAAGGCTCTATCAGCATGGGCGGCGACAATCGCGTACAGTTCCGTGTGACCGATGGAAATGCGATTGTCCCGGTCAGCTATCAGGGATTTTGCCGGATCTCTTTGCCGAAAATCAGGGCATGGTCGGCACCGGAAACTACATCAACGGTGTCTTTGAAGCCTCTGAAATTCTTGCAAAACATGATGAAAAATACATGCCGCGCGAAGTGGTGGATGCCCTGAAGGAACAAGGCGTCTATCAAGAGCCCGAAGGATAATCCCGGTTCGACCACCGAACGCCCAGATGAGCCGCCATTAACCGAAACGTCGCCAGATTTGCCGTGAACAACAGGCAAGTGAGGCGAAGATGCTGCAACATTCTGTCCGGCAAATTGCCGATGAAATTGTCGCCCGCGAAGGCGGCTATGTGAATGATCCCGACGATCCCGGTGGCGCGACAAATCATGGTGTGACCATCCATACCATGCGCCGGTTGGGGCTGGATCTGGACGGCGATGGCGACGTCGATGTGCAGGACGTGCAAAAACTTGGCCGCGATCAGGCGGTGGATATCTTTGTCCGCCATTACTTTATCCGGCCCGGTATTTCGCAACTGCCGACCAGCATTCAGGCCAGTGTGTTTGACATGTATGTCAACGCCGGCGCCAATGCGGT
Source organism: Marinovum sp. J2-8 (assembly GCF_055808435.1). Taxonomy (NCBI): domain Bacteria; kingdom Pseudomonadati; phylum Pseudomonadota; class Alphaproteobacteria; order Rhodobacterales; family Roseobacteraceae; genus Marinovum; species Marinovum sp. J2-8. Next base: position 27,124 of record NZ_JBVVRZ010000002.1, read on the forward strand.
GAAAATCCTGCAACGGCTGTTGCGTGACATGGGCCATGACGTGGCGGTGGACGGCGCGATTGGACCCCAGACCGCTGCAGCGGCTGCGCAGGCCGAATTGAACGGCGCGCGTTACTTTGCGGATGCCTATGGGATTGCGCGGCGCAACTATTACTTTCGCCTCGCGGATCAGCGCCCCAACAGCCGCAAATTCGCCCGCACGCGCGCCGGGGGCAAAGGCGGCTGGATCAAACGGGCCGAGGAATTTGTCTCGCCACGGTATCACCTCAGTCAGACTGAATTTGAACGGCGGGTGGCGGCATGGCATTGATGGAACGGCTTTTGTCACTGGTGTTTGGCGGCGGGCGCAACGTGTTGGCCGAAACGGTCGAGGTGTTTCGCGAAAATGCCGAAAATGGCGCAGATCGCCAATCCGCGCTGCACACCGCCACTTTGGAACAATTCGGCAAGGAGTTCCGCGTCGTGCGCCGGGGCTGGTTCGATCGGCTGATGGATGCAGTCAATCGCTTGCCACGTCCGGCGCTGGCCTTGGGGACGCTGGGGCTTTTCGTGTCGGCGATGGTCGATCCGATCTGGTTTGCGGCGCGGATGCAGGGGATTGCGCTGGTGCCGGAACCGCTTTGGTGGCTTCTGGGCGCCATTGTCAGCTTCTACTTCGGGGCCCGCCATCAGGCCAAGGGCCAGGAATTCCGGCGCGAGTTGGCGCAAACCGTATCCCGGGTGCCGGATGTGGTGGAAAACCTGCGCCAGCTGGAAGATATGGCCGAGCCCGGAACTATCGACAATGCCACGCCGCGGGATAGCAATCCAGCGCTGGAAGACTGGCGCCGCGCCGCAGCGTAACGCTGCGTTTTCTCTGGTCAGTCCCCGGCCTTTGCGCCAGTCTCGCCTCCGAATCCGGGACAAAGGGGCGCAGGCCATGAAGTACGATACAATCACGCTGGAGATCGCCGATGACATTGCGGTTCTGACATTGAACAGACCCGATGTGAAAAACGCGCTCAACACCCAAATGCGGGCTGAAATCCTCGATGCGGTACGCGCCTGCAGCGACAAGGCACGTGCATTGGTGATGACGGGCGCGGGCACATCGTTCTGTTCCGGTCAGGACCTTGGCGACGCGCGTTCTGCGGCGGCGATGGACCTGGAGCGGGTGCTGCGCGACGAATATGTGCCCATGCTGCGGGCGATCTACGATTGCCCGATCCCGACCATCAGCGCCGTTAACGGTGCGGCGGCGGGTGCAGGGGCCAATCTGGCACTGGCGGCGGATGTGGTGATTGCCTCCGAAAGCGCGTTTTTCCTTCAGGCCTTTACCCGTATCGGTCTGATCCCTGATGCTGGCGGCACCTATTGGCTGCCTCGGCAAATGGGCACGGCCAAGGCCATGGGCGCGGCTTTGTTCGCGGACAAGATCACCGCCACGCAGGCCAGCGACTGGGGCATGATCTGGGAGGCTGTTGCAGACGACGCCTTTGCCGATCATTGGCGGGCCCGCGCATTGCATCTGGCCAAAGGTCCGGGTGCCGCCTATGCCCATCTGAAACAGGCGATCCGGGGCTCGTTTGACAATACTCTGGACGAACAATTGCTGCTCGAAGCGCGCCTGCAAGGCAAATGCGGCAAGACCCGCGACTTCAAGGAAGGCGTGTTGGCCTTTATGGAAAAACGCCCGGCGGAATACGAAGGCCGCTGAGTGCGCTCTGGGCTATCAGCTTCATCTGACTAAAAATATCCCGGGGGTCCGGGGGCAGCGCCCCCGGGTTCCGTGACGTCAGGCGCGACGGCGGCGTCCACCGCTGCGCCCGCTACGGCCACGGCCTTCCTGACCGGCTTTCACCGGCAGTTTGTTGGCCGCAATCCAGGCCCCGCCATGGGCATCATTGTCGGTCAGAAGATTGGCGGCGCGGATCGCCTCCATCTCGCTGCCGGGACGGGCCTGCATCGACCCCAGCCCAAACAACGTCACAAAGGTCTCGTCGTCGATTTCCGCAGGCAGGATGATGCCGGCAGCTTCGACTTCGGCCTTTTTCGCTGCAATCCTGGCTTGTGTCACGGGCATCGCCACCGGGTTCATGATCGCACTGGTCATGCCGGCGCCCATGGCCATCGGCAGAAACGCATTGTTGATGCCGTGGCGGTTGGGCAGCCCAAAAGAGATGTTTGACGCGCCACAGGTGGTGTTCACGCCCAGCTCATCGCGCAAACGACGCACCAGGGTGAAAACCTGTTTGCCTGCGGTTGCCATGGCCCCAATCGGCATCACCAGCGGGTCGACCACGATGTCATGGGCCGGAATGCCGAAATCGGCGGCGCGTTCGACGATCTTCTTGGCCACGGCAAAACGCACATCCGGGTCTTCGGAAATCCCGGTGTCGTCATTGGAAATGGCCACCACGGGCACATTGTATTTCTTCACCAGCGGCAGCACGAATTCCAGCCGCTCTTCTTCGCCGGTTACGGAATTCAGCAGCGGGCGGCCTTCGCAGACCTTCAATCCGGCCTCAAGCGCCGCAGGCACAGAGCTGTCGATGCAGAGCGGCACGTCAACCAGCCCCTGAACCATTTCCAGGATCTTGGTCATCAGCGGCGGTTCGGTTTCATTCGGATTCGGGTTGGAGTTGTAGACAACGCCGGCATTGATATCGAGGATATTTGCCCCGGCGGCGACCTGTGCCAGCGCGTCTTTTTCCACGGTTGAAAAATCGCCCGCTTCAAGCTCTGCTGCCAGTTTCTTGCGTCCGGTCGGGTTGATACGCTCGCCGATCACACAGAACGGTTCGTCAAATCCGATGACGGCGGTTTTGGTTTTTGACTCGACAATCGTGCGGGTCATATCAATGCTCCTGTAAGGCGCGCCAGAATGGCCGGCAGCGCGGGATCGGTGAAATCTTGCAAGGTCTCGAAGGCGCCAGCCTGGCGCAGGGTCTCGTCGTCCAGCGCGGAGCGGATGCCGACGCTATAAGCGCCAGAGGCCCGCGCCGCACGCATCCCCGATGGGCTGTCCTCGAATGCGATGGCACTGCTGGGCGAAACGCCAAGTTGCCGCATCGCTTCGATATAGGGGTAGGGGTCGGGTTTGCCGCGCGGGCATTCCTCGCCAATCACGATCACGTCGAAGTATTGGCGCAGGCCAATTGCATCCAGCATCGCCTCGGCGTTCAGCCGCATGGCGTTGGTCACGATCGCCCGTGGCCAGTCATTTGCAACCGCCTCTTTCACCAATGCGGTCACACCGGGCATCGCCGGATAGGGGCGCGGCAGACGGTCGCGAAACTGGGCCTCTTTCCAGTCGCTCAATCCCTGTGGGTCCGGTTCATCCGGCAGAAAATCCGCGTAGATGTCGACGTTCAGCCGCCCATGCATATCGCGCATATAGCCTTCGTCGGTCAGATCCATGCCGCGCGACGCCCAAAGTTCCTTGTAGACCTGAATATGGATTGGGTCGGAATTCAACATCGTCCCATCAAGATCGAAAAGCAGCGTCGGCATGTTATTCCTCAGTCCCCGGTCACGGGTTTGCTGGCGTTGCCGCCATGGTTCGTGGCCCATTCAGAACTTGCCGTGATCCCGCCCAGCGGGAAAAAATGCAAGGCCTCGACGTTAAAGTCGGGATGGGCCGCCTTGTGATTGGCGAGGTCGGTGATCACATCCATCGGCGCATAAGGCAAGAGCAGCTTGGTCACATCCATCGCCCGTTTCTGCAAAACCTTCAACGACGGTCCCACGCCACAGGCAATGGCGAATTTGATCAGGGTCTGCAATTTGGCTGGACCGGCCACACCGACATGGATCGGCAGGGTGATACCGGCGGCGCGCACCCCATCGGCCCAGGCAATGATCGGCGCCGCTTCAAATGCAAATTGCGTCACCAGCGCCATATCGGCATCGGTGGTTTCGCTGAATTTGTTTTTCCAACGCAGGGCGGCTTCGACATTGGCGTTAGAGCCGTCAAGGTCGATGTCGCGGTTGCCTTCGGGGTGGCCCGCCACATGCAGCCGTTTGAACCCGGCGCGGTCAAACAATCCGGTTTCCAGAAGCTGCATGGAATTGTCGAAATCCCCCTGCGGCTCCTTCACGCCACCGGCCAGCAAGAGCGCCTGGTTCACACCAGCCTCGCCCTGATACATGGCGATCCAGTTTTCCAACGTGGCGCGGTCCCGAATGATGCGGGCGGGGAAATGCGGCATGACCGTAAAGCCATCATTGGCCAAACGGCGGGCGGTGGCCACCATGTCGTCGATGGGGGTGCCGTCGATATGGGCGATATAGACGCGGGTGCCCGGCGCCAGGAGGTCGCGGAAATCGCTGATCTTTTGCGCGGTGCGCGGCATGACCTCGATCGAATAGCCATCAATGAAATCGGCAACCACCGGCGAAGAGGTGGCGATCATCGGTGTGTCACGCCGTTTGAAGTTCAACAAAGCCATTGCGGCCCCCCTTATGGTGCGCAGGGTACTGCGTCTGCGCGACAGCCGGGTCTCAGGCCCAGCCATCATTGGCAATCAGGGTCTTTATCCGATCCTGATCATATTCACCGTCCAGTCGCGCGGCCTCGGCCTTTGCGACATCTGCGGCGTCTCCGTCGACCGGGTAAGGGGGGGCTTTGCGCCATTCGGCCAGATAGGCATCGGTGTCGGCGGCGCCGACCTTCATTGCGGCACGGTCAATGGCCTGTTCGAAACGTTCGGGCAGCGGCACCTTGGCGGCGCGGCGGCCTTTGCCAACGATGACCTGGGCCGGAATGTCCCGCCAGTAAACCACTGTCACATCAGCCATTTGATTCCCCTTTTCCGATAATCCCTGAATAAGTCAGGGGGGATTTGCGCCACGTTCCAATTTCGACCGAACACCGCTGATCCGCGACCTCGGTTTGGCCCAATGGACGATTTCGCATGGATAGGCGGTTGCGATCCGCGAAGGAACCCAAGGCGCAGCTCATAATATTCATGCAGAACATGAGTGTGGCTCATGTCGGGTGGTAAAAGGGTCTGTGCGATCTGTCACAAAGAATTAAGGCCAGACCCAGATGGCCGCTTGCACGCCAGCAGGGTCGTGCCTATCCTCAAAGGCAACACGATACTCGGAGGGCGTTACAATGGCGTCCAGGCGTCCCAAAGGTGCGGGCGCTTTCCCGAAACCGGTAGAGAGCCCCGCGCCACGACCGCCCGCTCCGGACGCGCTTTATGCTGCGCTGGATTTGGGCACGAACAGTTGCCGCATGTTGATTGCCCAGCCAAAGGGCAGTCAGTTCCATGTGGTCGATAGTTTCTCCAAATCCGTGCAACTCGGGTCTGGGCTGGAACGATCCGGACGGTTGAGCCGCGCCTCTATCGGGCGCACGGTTCAGGCGATGCGAATCTGCGGCCAGAAGCTGCGGCGGCATAAGGTGCAGAACATGCGTCTTGTGGCGACAGAGGCCTGTCGCCGCGCCAAAAACGCCCGCGATCTGGTGAAATATGTCCAACGCGAAACCGGGCTTCAGCTTGAGATTATTGAACCGGAAGAAGAAGCGCGGCTAGCCGTGATTTCCTGTGCGCCGCTGGTCAGCACCAAGACCGATCAATTGCTGGTGGTGGATATTGGCGGCGGTTCGACCGAATTGGTGTGGATTGATTTGTCGGCGGTGCCCAATCAGGACCGACCGCGCGCGATCATGCGGCTGCACACCGGGTTTCAGAATGCCGGCAGCCCGTTTCCGGTGGCGCGGGTGGTGGATTGGATTTCCGTGCCGCTTGGCGTTGCCACCCTGCGCGACCAATTCAACGATGTCGAAGACGATGCGGCGCGCTATGCGTTGATGTCGTGGTTCTTTGAGGAAAACCTCGCTGATTTTGCGCCGTACAAGGATGTGCAGGCGCGGGAGGGTTTTCAGATTGTCGGCACCTCTGGCACTGTGACCACGGTGGCCGCCAGCCATTTGGGGTTGAAGCGCTATGACCGGACCAAGGTGGATGGTCTGCGGATGAGTTCGGATCAGATCGACAAGGTGATCAACCAATATCTGGAGTTGGGCCCGGAGGGGCGGCGCAAAGATCCGCGGATCGGGCAGGATCGTCAGGCGCTGATCATGTCAGGGGCGGCGATTTTGCAGGCGTTGTTGCGGTCCTGGCCGACGGATCGGCTGTCGGTGGCGGATCGGGGTTTGCGTGAGGGGCTGCTTTATGCGCAGATGTCGGCGCATGGGGTGTTGGAAGACGGGCCGTATTGAGATTTCCACCGCAGTTTGATACTGCGCCGCTTTGACAATGAGCGCTCTGCGCGCTTTAGGAGCCCTTCGGGCGGAGTTTGGGGGCGTTGCCCCCGTCGCGCAAGCGCGACTCCCCCAGGATATTTTTGAACAGAAGAAGCATCGAGGGCGACGTAATGGCCAAGAAACCCACAGGAAAGTCGCCCACGGGCAAGAATACATCCGGGCGCGGGCAGCGTGATTTGACGGTCAAGGTCAAGACCGCGCGCGGGCGCACCCTGTCTTCGACCCGTTGGTTGCAACGGCAATTGAACGATCCTTATGTCAAACGCGCCCAGACCGAGGGATACCGGGGGCGTGCGGCGTTCAAGATCCTTGAGCTGGACGAGAAATATCGGTTTTTGGTGCCGGGCGCCCGGGTTGTCGATCTGGGCTGTGCGCCGGGGGGATGGTGTCAGGTGGCGGTGAAGCGCATCAATGCGCTTGGCGAACGCTCAGGCAAGGCGGTTGGCACGATCCTCGGGATTGATTTGCAGGAGATCGAGCCGATTGCCGGGGCGGAATTGCATGTGCTCGATTTTCTGGATGAGGGTGCGGATGATCAGGTCAAGGCCTGGTTGGGCGGCAAGGCGGATGTGGTGATGTCCGACATGGCGGCGTCGTCGTCCGGGCACAAACAGACCGACCATTTGCGCATCATGCATCTGTGTGAAACTGCGGCCTATTTCGCATTTGACGTGCTGGACGAGGGCGGCACATTTGTGGCCAAGGTTCTGGCTGGCGGTGCCGAGGGCGATTTGCAGAAGCTGTTGAAGCAGAATTTCACCAAGGTGGTGAATGTGAAACCGCCCAGTTCGCGCGCGGATTCCAGCGAAAAATTTGTTGTCGCCACCGGATTTCGGGGCGGCACAGGGACATCTGACATTTAGCGGTGACATCCGACATCCAGAGGATTTGTCAAAGCTTGAACGAGAAAGGCCTGCCGGGTGTGAGAGCGGGGCCGGCCTTTGGCTGTGGAGAAACGCGCAGTTGGCTGTGGAGAAACGCGCAGGCGGATCAGTCTTCTTCTGGTGCCAGGATGACACGGAAGATCACACAATCCAATGCGGCCATCACCGCGAGACCAAGCAGAACGATCATCAAAATTCCCTCGTTTGACAGTGAGGGTAGGTTAGATTTTCGCCGCATTCCTGACAAGGTTTACGCCGAATTGTGGCGAAATTTCAGCATCTTGTCCTCTGATCTTTGCGTGACGGGAAAAGGTTGGCCATAAGGCGTCTGATTGCCGCGAAATTGGAAACAGCCGGTGGATGGAATGTGGCGGAAACGTGGCGACGGCGATTGTCGCCACGTTTGATTCAGCCCTTGAGCGCCTTGTTGAGGTTTTCGTCGATCTTTTCCAGGAACCCCATGGTGGTCAGCCATTTTTGATCCGGTCCGACAAGAAGCGCCAGATCCTTGGTCATATGGCCGCTTTCCACTGTGTCGATGATCACCCGTTCCAATGTTTCGGCAAAGGCGCGCAATGCGACGTTTTCGTCCAGCTTCGCGCGGTGTTTCAACGCGCCGGTCCAGGCATAGATCGAGGCAATGGAATTGGTTGACGTGCTTTCGCCTGCCTGGTGTTGGCGATAGTGGCGGGTGACGGTGCCATGGGCGGCCTCGGCCTCGACGATCTTGCCATCGGGGGTCATCAGCTGCGAGGTCATCAGGCCAAGCGAGCCATAGCCCTGGGCCACGGTATCGGATTGCACGTCGCCGTCATAGTTCTTGCAGGCCCAGACAAAGCCGCCGTTCCATTTCAGCGCACAGGCCACCATGTCGTCGATCAGCCGGTGTTCGTACCAGATGCCCTTTTCCTTGAATTTGGCTTCGAACTCCTCTTCGAAGACCTGCTGGAACAGATCCTTGAACCGACCGTCATAGGCCTTGAGGATGGTGTTTTTGGTCGACAGATACACCGGCCAACCGAGGTTGAGGCCGTAGTTGAGCGAGGCGCGGGCGAAATCAATGATCGACGCATCGAGGTTGTACATGCCCATGGCGACGCCGGCGCCGGGGGCGTCGAACATTTCCTCTTCGATCACGGTGCCGTCGGCGCCTTCGAATTTGATCGTCAGCTTGCCGGGGCCGGGATAGCGGAAGTTCGTCGCCTTGTACTGATCACCAAAGGCATGGCGCCCGACCACGATCGGCCGGGTCCAGCCGGGCACAAGCCGGGGCACGTTGCGGCAGATGATCGGCGCGCGGAACACCACGCCACCCAGAATGTTGCGGATGGTGCCATTGGGCGAGGGGTACATGCGTTTGAGGCCAAATTCCTCGACCCGCTGTTCGTCCGGGGTGATGGTGGCGCATTTCACGCCGACGCCGACCTCCTGGATCTTGTGAGCGGCGTCGAATGTGATCTGGTCATCGGTGCGGTCGCGCTCTTCGATGCCCAGATCATAATAGAGCAGATCCACATCAAGGTAGGGGGTGATCAGTTTCTTTTTGATGAAGTCCCACATGATGCGGGTCATCTCGTCACCGTCGAGTTCGACGATGGGATTGTCTACTTTGATCTTGGTCATCGGGGCCTCATTGAGTTGGGTCACGGAATTCGGCGTCTTGGGTCATTGCTAGCGCATAACCCACCCTCAGCGAAACATTGTATACTGATGTATGCCGTTTTTCCGCACCTAGGCGGCCGCATCTTTCGCTTGAGTGTCGCGCATTTCAGCACGCCGCAGGAAGACCATCAAAATTGTGCCAATCGAGGCAAAGACCAACACCCCCAAGATCAGCGGCGTTGGCGTGCCGTCAAAGGCAAGCCCGACCGGCACCGCCAGCGCCACCGAAATCACCGTCGACACCGCACCAATGACGCTTGCGGCCAGCCCGGCGATATGACCCACCGGTTCCATCGCCAGCGCATTCAGATTGCCCAGACACATACCGGTCTGAAAAAACACGCCGATTTGCCAGATGACAAAGATTGAAAAATGCAGTGTTTCGCCCAGCGGCATTTGCATCAGGATCACCGCCACCGATGACAGGCCGACCTGAACCAACAGGGTCAGGGTCACCAGAAACCGCATGCCCAGTTTCAGCACCAAAGCGGAGTTCAGGAAACCGGATGTCCCGGCGACCAATGCGATGAAGCCGAACCACAGGTGAAAGGTCGCCCCGTGGTCAAAGGCCTGATCAAACACCTGTTGCGTGCTGGACAGGACCGAAAACAACATCGCCGCGACAAAGGATTGCGCCGCGATGCCAATGACCACGGCACGGTTGGTCATGATTTCGGCTGTGCCGCGCTTCAGGGCGCCAAGGGTCAAGGGCCTGCGGTGCTCGACCGGCAGCGGTTCCGGCAAGCGCAGGTGCATCCAAAGTGTCGATGCAAGGCAGAACACGACAAACATCAAGAAAACGGCGCGCCAGCCTGCCCAGGAAATCAAGAGCGCCCCGATGGTCGGTGCAAAGGCCGGGATCAGGGTGAAGATGATCATCACAAAGGACATCAAACGCGCCATTTCACGGCCCGCATAGAGATCGCGGACAATCGCCAGCGTGACAATCCGCGGGCCTGCGGCCCCAAGCCCCTGGATCACACGGGCATAGATCGCCATTTCCAGCGTCTGTGCCTGCCAGGCCAACAGCGCCCCAAGGATATAGATTGCCCCCCCGGCCACAATCACCGGCTTGCGTCCGAACCGATCGGACAAAGGCCCGGCAAACAGCGTGCCGATCCCCATGCCAAAGATGAAAGAGGTCACAATCAACTGGGCACGGTTGGGATTGTCGGGACTCAGCTCTGCGGCGATCTGCGCCATGGCGGGCAACATGGCGTCGACGGCCAGCGCAATTGTTGCCACCAGAATTGCCATCATGGCGACAAATTCAACTTGGGAAATGCGTTGACCGGGCATGCACACACCTATGTGACGCGCCGCTTCTGCGGGCGTGTGGGGGGTGGTGTGGGGCTATTTCAGGCAGAGCAGCGGGTCAAGGAATAGATGATTGTGCGAAAATGCACCATTAATCGCGCTATGCGTGAAACTATCGGCGCGATTCGGCCTTGCCGCTTGGGGTGTCGGTGTTGGCGGGCGTGTTGTTTTTATGGCCAAGCTGCGCCATCAGCCACTCTGTATGTTCATTGCGTTTGCGCAGGGCAAACTGGCCAAATTGCTGAATTGTTACCGCAAAAACCCCGAGACCGAGGAAAATGAATACAGTTGTTCCTATTTTTCCCAGCGCCGTGGCGGGCACCAGGCTGCCGTAGCCGACGGTCGACAGGGTCACCACGGTGAAGAAATAGGAATCCAACCACGACCAGCCTTCGGCAAACCGAAAAAACACCGTGCCGGCCACCACCAATCCGGCCAGGGTGACCACCAGTGTCAAAATGCGCAGCGGATGCATCTGGTTTCGGCTCCTGGCGTTAGCTGGATTGGCCCTTCAATTCTGCAATCACCTGGGCCCAAAGCTCGGGCGGTTGGGCGCCGGGCACCGCATGTTTGCCATCAACAACAAAGGTCGGCACGCTGTTGACGCCCATTTCGCGCGCCGCCTTGTCGCGGTCCTGAATGTCCTGAATATCGCTGTCACTTTGCAACAGGCGCATCACAACCGAAGCATCCATTCCCAACCCGTCTGAAATATCGCCCAGGGTGTCATGGTCGCCAATGTCGCGGCCATCGACGAAATAGGCCTTGAACAAGGCCGAAACCATCGCAGTTTGCCGACCTTCGATCCCCGCCCAATGGATCAGCCGATGCGCATCGACGGTGTTCGGCGTGGTCTGGATCGCATCCAGATTGATGACCAGACCGGCCTTTTCCGCATGTTGCTGAACTGGCAGATAGGCTTGAACCGCGCCGTCCTTGCCGCCGAATTTACCTTCCAGATAGGCGCGGCGATCCATGCCGCCCCGGGGCATGTCGGGGTTCAGCTGAAAGGGATGCCATTCAATGGTAAAGGGATGATCCGGCGCCGATTCCAGCGCGCGATCAAGATAGGATTTGCCGATATAGCACCACGGGCAGATCGGATCAGAGATAATGTCGAGTTTGGTCATGCGGATCTGCCTTTGGCTGAATTTGCTGCGGTGTAACAGGGTGATGCGCCAAAGGCGAGAGGGGCCTGTCGTCGCGGTGCGGTCGATCGCGGATCAGGGCTGTTTTGGGGCGCTGAATCCCTGACGCAGGGCGCGCCGGGACAGTTTGCCGTTTGGACCGGTGGGCAATTGCGCCATGCGGCGGAACAGACGTGGTTGTTTGTACCGCGCCAGAACCGTTTCGGACCGGGCTTTCAGCGCCGCGTCAAGATCCCGGTCGGCAGTATAAAACGCCGCAATGACAAATGTGTCCGGCTTGATTTCGACATCTGTCACCGCAATCGCCTGTAGCCCCGGCAGGTCGTGCAATGCCTGTTCCACCTCTTGCGGGGACACCCGGAAACCGCCGGCGTTCATCATGTCATCCGCCCGACCAAGGTAGGCGATTTGACCGTCATCCGCCATTTGGCCAAGATCGCCGGTATGAAACCAGCCGTCAAACCGTTTGCGCGCGGTGGCTTCGGGGGCGTTCAGATATTCCAGCATCAGACCGGGGTCGCTGTCGGCGATACAGATTTCGCCCGGCGTGCCCAGCGGCAGGGTTTTGCCATCGCTGCGAATGGCAATGTGGCGGCCTGTCTGTGGGCGGCCCAACATGCCGGGGCGGGCGGGATTGGCGGGGCTGGACGAGATGAAGGTGGAACATTCCGACATGCCGTAGGCTTCGTAAATCTCGGTGTTGGTGGCGGCGTGCCATGCGCGGCGCAGACCCTCGGGCAGCTTTTCACCCGCCGCAAGCGCATGCCGCAGATCGGGCAATGCGGGCAAGGGCGCGGCCAGAAGTTTGCGGAACACCCCCGGTGCGGCGGCAAACAGGGTTGCGCGGTGCCGGGCCAGCAGATGTGGCAGTTGGTCAGGGGACAGCGACGCCATGGGAATAAGCGCCGTGGCCCCAGCCGCCCAAGGATCAAGCAACCCGGTGCCAAGCGTGAACGTCCAATTGAAGGCCCCGGCATGGCAAAGCCGATCGCTGGGCCGCAGGTCGTACCACCCCCGGACCATCATCTGGCGCGCCCAGACCGCGCGATGGGCATGTACCACCGCCCGCGGCGTGCCGGAGGTGCCAGAGGTAAAGACGATATAGGCCGGTCGATTGGCATCGCCGATGGCATATTCGGCGGGCGGCAGGGTGGTCATCTCCTGCAACTCGGTGACCGGGATCACCGGCACATCGCTTTCGGCGCAGGCCACCACGGGATCGCGCAGGATCAGCGCCGGGTTCAGGATTTCGATGATCTTGGCGGTTTCGTGTTCGGACAATTGTGCCGCCGTGGGCACCGGCACCAAACCGGCGCAGATACACCCCAGATAAGCCAGCGGAAAATCCGGCGTATTGCCCAGCCGCAGCAACACCCGGTCGTCGGCTGTCAGCCCCTTTGCCAACAGCCCCGTCGCAATGCCGCGCACGGCATTTTCAAGGCGCGCAAAGCTCCAACTTTGTGTGCCATCGGGCGCCACCAGCACCAAGGCATCCTTGTCAGGGGTGCGCGCCGCATGGCGCAACACAAATTGCGCAAGATTGAAATCCGCCGGGCAGGGTGGCGGCGGGCCTTGATTGAACAGGCTGATTTTGGCGGCATCGGGCATAGCGGTGTTCCGGGACATAAGGCCAACAGACATGGGCGTAGGCACTGCAAGGCCCAGTTGCAAGACCATGCAGCTCTGCTTATAGGATGGTTATGACCAAGTCCGAAAATGCAAAATTGATCCGTATCGCCCGGGACAAGAGCGAGGACCCGGTGCATACCGAGCCGCTTGACCTTGGTGAACGGGTCCGTGAATTGCGCAAGGGCCATGGTTGGACGCTGGAACAGGCGGCAACCAAGGCCGGGCTGGCACGGTCGACCCTGTCGAAGATCGAAAACGGTCAGATGTCACCGACCTATGACGCGTTGAAAAAGCTGGCCTTGGGGCTGGGAATTTCGATCCCGCAATTGTTCACGGCGCCCCAGAATGAGCGGGTCAATGGCCGGATGTCGGTCACCCGCTCTGGCGAAGGTGCCGCACAGGCGACAATCACCTACGAACATGAACTTCTGGCCGAGGGGCTGACCAAAAAGCAGATGTTGCCCTATCGCGCGCGGATCAGGGCCCGCTCGATGGAGGAATTCGACGGTTGGATTCGCCATGATGGCGAGGAATTTCTGTATGTCCTCACCGGGGTTATCAAGCTTTTTACCGAGTTTTATGAGCCGATCGAAATGCGCCGGGGCGACAGCGCCTATTACGACGCAACCATGGGCCATAACGTGATCTCAACCAGTCAGGATGATGCAACCATCCTCTGGGTGACATCGCTGACCTGATCCAACCCGTACAACACCCGAAATGCGGCCGCTAATGTGCGTCCATTTCCGTGGCTTGCCGTGCAAGGCTTTGGATATAGATCCAATCCTTCAGCTCTTCTTCGGCCTCCAGATCCGTCAGGTCGTGTTGACGCGCCAGATGTTCGGCCATCGCTTCGGGCGGGATGGGGGGCGATGACAGCGCCGTTTCGTCGATATGCGGGAACCGGCGTTTCAGGTGCCGCAAAGCCCGCCCCCAATCACGTGTCATGTCCGTCCAGTTCATATTGTATTCCTCCGCATTCAGGCGTCCCATTTCGCCCCGACATTCACCTTCCAGGGCAAGTGTCACAAAAAGCTTAAAATGCTTTGGCCGGTTCTGTCAGCAAAATAATGTGAAGAGGTCGCGAAGACGCGAAAACACCGCCGAAACGGCGGTGTCACGTTGTTGATGTGATGGGGTCCGTCACGCCGCCGGGGAACACAGGTTCCTCGGGGCGCGAACTGGAAAATCAAAGCAAGGCGGCGCGCGCCGCGATCTTGGCGGCCTTGACCGGCAGTTTTGTCGCCTTGCGCACCGGGCTGCAGGCGGTGACCAATCCAATCACCGCGCAGAGCGCAATCAGGCGCTTCACAACATGCCCTTGACGCTTCGGGCACCATCACTGATGTCGCGGCCGACGCCCTCGACCGTGTTGCAGGCGGCCAATGTTGTCAGGGCCGCCATCAATGTCACCAGACAAAACGCACGCATGTTCACTCCTCTTCGTACCACCAGACATCCGGTTGCCAGCCGATCCAGTCGCCGTACATCGGAATGTGGTCGGGGTATTTCAACTCTTTCGCATGTGCAACACGCGAGATGTTGAATTGATAGATCGGGATCACGTATCGCCCGGTGGTCAGCACCCGGTCCAGCGCCCGCACCGCCGCAACGAAATCTTCGCGGCTTTCGGAATTGACCAGCTTGTCGATCATCGCTTCGGCCGCGGGCGAGGCCATGCCCATCCAGTTCTTGGTGCCCGGCTCGGTCACACCGTCCGCCCCCCAATAGAGCCGCTGTTCATTGCCGGGGCTGAGCGAGACACCAACCCGGTAATAGGTCATGCCGAAATTGTAATTGTTGGTGCGTTCCTTGTATTGCGCGTTGTCGACGGTGGTGACCGTCGGAAAAATGCCAAGCCGTTCAAGAGCTTGGGTGTAAAGGTCGATGATCGACTGGTTTTCCGACGACCCCTGGCTCAACAGGATTTCAAAGGTGAAGGCGGTGCCATTGGCATCCTTCATCTGGCCGTCCTGTACGGTCCAGCCGGCCTGTTCAAAAAGGTCCATCGCGGCTGCAATGTTCTTGCGATTGCGAGCAGAGCCATCAGCGACGGGCAGGGCATAGCCCTCAAGCGCGCCGGGCAAAAGATCATCGGCATAGGGTTCAAGAAAGTCGCGCACCCGTCCGCTGGCGGGGCCGTCCTGCATGCCCAATACCGAATTCGAGAAGTAGGAGGTGATGCGCGGTTGTTCGCCACCGGTCAGGGTTTCGTTGATGAATTCAAAGTTGAAGGCATGGATCAAGGCATCACGCACCCGCCAATCCTTGAACTGATCCAAACGCGTGTTCATCACGAAACCGGTGATCCCGCTGGCGCGGCGATGCGGAATGATGGATTTCACCACGTCGCCGCGGGTCACGGCAGGAAAGTCATATTGGCTGTCCCATTTCCCGGCATTGAATTCGCGGTTGGTATTCACCTCTCCGGCTTTGAAAGCCTCAAACGCGACGGTGCTGTCGCCATAAAACTCCATTCGAATCTCGTCGAGCACATTGGTGCCCCGGCGGAATGGCACATCCTTGCCCCAATAATCGGGATTGCGTTTCAACGACAGGAAACGACCCGGTTCAAAATCGGAAATCACATAAGGCGCGCTGGTGATCGGGATGTCATCCAGACCGGAATTGGCAAAATCCTTGCCGTCCCATTGCGCCTTTTTCAAAATCGGACGCATGCCGACCAATAGCGCAAGTTCACGGTCATCGGTATTGAAGGTAAAGCGTACTTTGCCCGGGCCGGTCTGTTCCATACGGTCGATTTTCGACCACAACCCGTGATACCGCGGATGGCCAATCGTGCCGAGCGTTTCATAAGACCACATCACGTCTTCCACCGTGACCGGGCTGCCATCGGAAAATTCGGCGGCGGGATTGAGCGTGAATTCCGCCCATTGCCAATTCGGTCCGACCTCTATCGATTCGGCCAAAACCCCGTAAAGCGTGAATGGCTCATCCCAACTGCGGCCCATCAAACTTTCATAAGCGATGAAACGTAATTGCCACGGTGCGGTGCCTTTGGGGACCTGTGGATTGAGGCTGTCGAAGCCACCGGTTTCACCCGTCACGATCCGCCCGCCGGTGGGGGCATCCGGGTTGGCATAGGGCAGGTGCGCAAAATCTTGGGGTAGGGCGGGATCGCCATACATAGCTATGCCATGCTGCGGTTCGGCCGATGCAAATCCCATGGTTGCAATCAGCGCCAAACTGGCGCCCAAAGTTGCAATTGGGTGGAAAAAAATTGGACGCATTTGGGCAACAATCTCCTGAATGCCTTGTATCATTGGATTTGGAGCGTAGCGGTGGATTTCTGCCTTTTCAAACTTTTAGCTTGGATGCGGGCGCAAGATTGCTTATAAAGGGGGCACTGCTCGATAGGTTTCTTGCCTGTATGAAACCTGCCTCAATAACTTAACCCCGGCTTCGTGCCGGGGTTTTTTTGTGCATATAGCCTGCCGTTCCCCGGATGACCCGAAACCTTATTGTGATCAGCGCGCGGCATGGGGTCTTGGCCTTTTGCAGTTGCAGCGATTAGGCTGCAGTGCAAAATCGGCAAGCACGAAGGAGCTATCATGTCGCTCAAAGGCAAAACCGCAGTTATCACAGGATCGAATTCCGGGATTGGTCTCGGCGTCGCCCAGGAGTTGGCGCGTGCGGGGGCGGATGTGGTTCTGAATTCATTCACCGACCGGGACGAGGATCACGCCCTGGCCGCCGAAATTGCCAAGGAGTTTGGCGTCACGGCGCGTTACATTCAGGCCGACATGTCAAAGGGCGACGAATGCCGTGCCTTGATTGAAAAGGCGGGGGTCTGCGATATTCTGGTGAACAACGCCGGCATCCAGCATGTGGCGCCGATTGATGAATTTCCGGTGGCGAAATGGGATGCGATCATTGCGATCAACATGTCGTCGGCGTTTCACACCATGGCAGCGGCGCTGCCGGGGATGCGGGCGCGGGGTTGGGGCCGGGTGGTCAATGTCGCCAGTGCACATGGATTGACGGCCTCACCGTTCAAATCGGCCTATGTCGCGGCCAAACACGGCGTTGTCGGCATGACCAAGACCGTCGCGTTGGAAACCGCGCAAGAGCCGATCACCGCAAATGCGATTTGTCCCGGTTACGTGCTGACACCCCTGGTCGAGGCACAGATCCCGGACACGATGAAAGAATATGACATGAGCCGCGAAGACGTGATCAAGAATGTCATGCTGACGCGCCAACCCTCGAAAGAGTTCGCCACGGTCGAACAGATCGGCGGCACGGCGGTGTTCCTGTGTTCCGACGCTGCGGCACAGATCACCGGCACGACCATCAGCGTCGATGGCGGCTGGACCGCGCTTTAAACTCTGTTCGGCGGAGGCAGGAACCAGAGGGGGGCTAGCCCCCCGACCTGCGGTCGCCCCCCAGCGTATTTTAAAAAGAGAAGAAGGACTGGCGCCTTGCCTGAGACTGTACGGATCAATCTGGCCCTGCAGGGCGGCGGGGCGCATGGTGCCTTTACCTGGGGCGCCTTGGATCGGCTGTTGGCCGAAGACTGGATCGAGATTGGCGGTATTTCCGGCACCTCGGCCGGGGCGTTGAATGCTGCGGCCCTGAAATCGGGTTGGGTGGCCGGGGGGCGCGAAGGTGCGCGCCTGGCGCTGACAGAGCTATGGGGCAAGGTCAGCGGGCTGGGCGATATGCGCATCCCCGCCTGGATGGAGGGCTTTGTGCCAGCGCCCCTCATTGCCGCGCGTGCGTTGGAAATGTCGCCGATGTTTGTCATGGCGGACACGATGAGCCGTGTGATGTCGCCCTATGCCTATGGCCCGTTTTACCGCAATCCGCTGGATGACATTGTGCGCGGGTTTGACTTTGGCCGGGTGTGTGACACCAACCATGGGCCGGAGCTCTTTATCTGTGCGACGCGGGTGCGCGATGGCAAGGTGCAGGTGTTTTCCGGCGAGACGCTTTCGCCACAGGTGATTTTGGCCTCGGCCTGTTTGCCGACGCTGTTTCAGGCGGTGGACATCACCGACGCCGATGGCACGACAGAGGCCTATTGGGACGGTGGCTATACCGGCAATCCGGCCTTGTTTCCGCTGTTTGATCAGCGGTTGCCAGATGACATTGTCATCATCAACATCAACCCGCTGGAGCGCGACACAGTGCCAAAGTCGGCACAGGACATTCAGAACCGCATCAATGAAATCAGTTTCAATTCGTCGCTGTTGCGCGAATTGCGGGCCATCGACTTTGTCCAGCGGCTGATATCGCAGGGCAAGGTGCAAGAAGGCAGCATGAAAATCCCCGTCTTCATATGGTGGCGGATGACGGGTTGATGAATGATCTGAACGTGGCAACGAAAACCGTGCCGCTGCCTTCGGTAATTGGCCAGCTACATACAGCGGGCGCGGCGGCGGTCGAGACGTTTCTGGCCGAGTTCGGCGATGATCTGGGGCGGCGTCAGACACTGACACTGCGGGATATGTTTGCCTGACACGGGGTGCTGGTTACCTGACATCTGTTACCGGTCTTACCGGTCACAGGTGGGGCAATTCCCGGCGGGTCAATGTTTCGGCGGCTTGGTGGGATCCTGGCCGTTGGGATAGACCAGACCGGCGGAAATCACCAATTTGGCCGCCTGTTCCACCGTCATATCCAATTCGATCACGTCTTCCTCTGGGAAAAACAACAAAAACCCAGAGGTGGGGTTCGGTGTGGTGGGGACAAAGACCGACATCAATTTGCCGGATGTTTCCGCCCGCACCGCTATTTCGCCCTTGGCGGTGGTCGACACAAAGCCGATCGCCCAGACGCCTTTGCGCGGATATTGGATCAGACAGGCCTTTTCGAACGAACGGTCTTCTTGGTTGAATACCGTTTCGGCGATCTGTTTCACGCCGGAATAGATCGAGCGTACCACCGGCACGCGGTCGACCAAACTCTCGGCGAAACGGACCATGGACCGGCCGATCAACCCCTTGGCAATCCAACCGACCAACAGGGTGAACAGCAAGAAGACAATGACGCCGACGCCGCGCACGTTCACCCGGATCCAATTCGGATCGGTCGGGCCCTCATTTCCCAGGAATCGGTTCAGAAGCTGCTCTGGCTGATAGGAATTCGGCACAAACGGCCACACCACGCCATCAACCCAGCCGATCACCGTCCAGATCAACCAAACGGTCAGCCCGACCGGCGCAATCACCACAATCCCGGTCAGGAAAGAGGCGCGCAGGCTGGCAACCCATCCGGTGCGTGGCCGAGGGGCCGGGTCTTCGTCAAAGGGTGTGGTCATCGCGGCGTCAATTCCCTGGGCGGCGCAGGCCTTTGTGGCTGGGTCCGACCGCTAAGCTAGGTAGTTCCATGGCCAACCTCAATGGGTTGGCATGGCTTTCATACGAGCAACCCGTGAATTAGCTCTGTTGGCTGCTTAGTTCGCAGGCGATTTCGGCGGCAAGGCGGGCATTGTTGCGCACAAGCGCGATATTTGCGGTCAGCGACCGGCCATCGCTCAGCTCGAAAATCCGTTGCAGCAGATAGGGCGTGACATCCTTGCCCGCGATGCCATGTGTTTCGGCGTCTTGCAGGGCACGCTGGATGAAGGGATCAATCTCGCTGCGCGGGATCTCTGCCTCTGCGGGAATCGGATTGGCGACCAATTGCCCGCCCGTCAGCCCCAGCGCCCGCCGCATAAGATGTGCGCGTGCAATGGTGGCGGCATCCTCCATCCGCAAGGGGGCGCGATAGGCCGAGGTCGCCGACCAGAACGCCGGAAAGGCATCCTGACCATAGGCAATGACCGGCACGCCCAGGGTTTCCAGCACTTCCAGCGTTTTGGACAGATCTAGGATCGCCTTGGCGCCGGCGGCCACAACGGTGACCGGGGTGCGCGACATTTCCTGCAGGTCGGCAGAGATGTCGAAGCTTTGCTCTGCGCCACGGTGGACACCGCCGATGCCGCCGGTGGCAAAGACATCGATGCCGGCCAAAGCCGCGCCGATCATTGTCGCCGCCACCGTCGTGGCGCCGGTGCCGCCGGTCGCCAGACAGGCCGCCATATCGGCGCGCGACAGTTTTGCCGCGCCTTTGGTCTGGGCCAGGGCGGTCAATTGCGCATCATCAAGACCAATGCACAGCGTGCCGTCCATCACGGCGATGGTTGCAGGCACCGCACCGTTGTCGCGGATCACATCCTCGACCCCGCGCGCCATCTCGAGGTTTTGCGGAAACGGCATGCCGTGGGTGATGATCGTGCTTTCCAACGCGACCAGGGGTTTGCCAATCTCGCGGGCCTCGGCCACTTCGGGGGAATAGCGGATGTCAATCATGTGGGGTCTCTCCGGATACATAACGGGCAGCAGCGGTCAGCGCCCGGTCAAGCGCGTCGGCGCGGGGCAGGCCGCTGGCCTCGGCCGCCATATGGGCGGCCATGAAAGTGTCGCCCGCACCGGTGACACGGGTCACCAGAACCTGCGGGGGGCGATGGGTGAATGCGCCCTGTGCATCAATGTCGGCGCAGGGGCCACCGCCATCGGTGACCAAGGCACGTTTCGCGCCACGCGCCACCAGACCGGCGGCGGCGGATTCCGCATCGCCAAATTCGGTCTGGCACAGGATGCCGGCCTCTTCGCGATTGACGTACAGCACAGCACCGGGGCGGGTGACAAAGGGCATCAGCCGCTCGGCCTTGCCCGGGGACGCCGGTGCCACCCGCAGATCTGCTGCGGCAAAGACCGGGTCGCGGGAAATCTTGCCCAACAGGTGCTCTGTCAAATTGCCATCCAGCGCGATCAAACCGGAATAGGGCGCCGCGGCGCTGCCAAGACGGCCATCAACCAGCGGGCGCAGGATCTTGTCATCTGCGGCCTCAAGCGAATGGGCATCCGCAATCGCGGCAATCAGCCCGTTCGCGCCTTCGACGGCCATATAACGGTCGGTCGGCAAATCATCAGAGCGATAGATCCATTGGCAATCCAATCCCAAATCGCCACATTCCGCGATCAACACGTCGCCCAGGACATCCCGGCCCACGGCGCTCAGCAACGCGGGGCGCATTCCGAAACGCGCCAGCGTCATTGCAATGTTCAGCGCAACACCGCCGGGGATCTGACTGATCCGGCCGGGCACATCCGATCCAACACGCATGACCGAGGCAGACCGCCCGATCACATCCCAAAGCACAGAGCCAATACAAAGAACGTTCACCATGCGGCCCTTTTGGCGTGAAACTTTTTTGCCTGCAAGCCGTAGCTTGTAGTTGTAACCGAGGCGTATCATGGCAAGCTGCGCCCACATCCAACGCGAGGGAGACGCGGAATGATCCGTCTAATGGCAACAGTAATGACGTTTATGGCTGGGCTGGTCGCCGGGGCGACCCAGGCACATGAGGTCATGCCCACCATTGCCGACCTGAGCATATCAGATGGGGCGGCAGTGTTGGAATTGCGCCTGAATGCCGAGGCATTTGCCGCCGGTGTCGATCTGGACGGGCTGGAGGATACGGATACCACCGATCGTTCTGCGGCATATGATGCGTTGCGCGCATTGCCGCCCGAAGAAATGGCCACACGCATGGCACCGGTCGCTGCGCGTATCGCGCGCGAAATTCAGCTGTTGAATGGCGATGCATCTGTGGTCTTGACGGTAGAGGATCTGGCAATCGGGGAATTGGGCAATGTGGACTTTGCCCGCGAAAGCAGCCTGACATTGCGCGGCGCGCTGGACGCGCCTCAGGCGGCACTTGTTCTGAATTGGCCAGAGGGCTATGGCACGCTGGTCTTGCGTCAAATCGGACCGGAAGATCCCTATACCGGCATTATCGAAGGTGGCGGCACAAGCGGTGCGATCCATCCCGCCGGGGGCGATGCCAAATCGGGATTTGGGGTTTTTGCCGAATATATTCCGGTGGGTTTCGATCATATCCTGCCAAAAGGGCTGGATCATATCCTGTTTGTTCTGGGGCTGTTTTTCCTGACAACCCAGCTTGGCCCATTGTTGTGGCAGATCACGGCCTTTACCGCCGCTCATACGGTAACTTTGGCGCTGGGGGCGCTGGGGATTGTGTCGGTGCCGGGCTATATCGTCGAACCGATTATCGCCGCATCCATCGTTTATGTCGCTGTCGAGAATATACTTTCCCCGAAAATGCACGCCTGGCGTCCGGTGGTCGTCTTCTGTTTCGGGCTTTTGCATGGTCTGGGGTTTGCCAGCGTTCTGGGCGAATTCGGATTGCCCGAGGGGCAGTTCATTCCGGCGCTGCTGGGCTTTAATGTCGGGGTCGAACTGGGCCAGTTGACGGTGATTGCGCTGGCCTTCCTGGCGGTGGGGCTGTGGTTCGGGCGCAAGTCGTTCTATCGGCCCTATATTGCGGTCCCGGCCTCTGTCGTGATCGCCATGGTCGGGGCATATTGGTGTGTTGAGCGGGTGATCTGAGCCTGTCAGACCCCCAGCACAATGGAATTGGCCGCCCCTCAGGCGGCCAGTTCAACCCAGACCGGAACGTGGTCCGATGGTTTTTCCCGACCGCGAATGGCGCTGTCGATCTGGCAATCGACCAGCATATCGGCGCAATCCGGTGTCAGCAGGAAATGGTCAATGCGAATGCCGTTATTGCGCTGCCAGGCACCGGCCTGATAGTCCCAGAACGAATAATGCTCGGGCTGGCTATTGCGGGCACGGAACGCTTCTGTGAATCCCAAATTGACGATCCGACGGAAAGCCGCGCGGCTTTCAGGTCGAAAAAGCGCATCCTCTGTCCATTGCTGGGGGCTGGCTGCATCTTCTGATTGCGGAATGATGTTGAAGTCACCCGTAATAAGTGCGGGCATTTCAGTGCACATCAGCTGCCCTGCACGATGGTGCAGGCGTTCCATCCAGGCCAGTTTATAGTCGTATTTCGGACCCGGCACCGGGTTGCCATTCGGAAGATACAGCCCGCATAGCCGAATGGCCTGGCTGTCGCCCATAACGGTGGCCTCGATCCAGCGGGCCTGTTCGTCACTGTCGTCGCCGGGCAGGCCGCGAGTGACGTCTTCCAGTGGTAAACGCGATAGAATCGCGACGCCGTTGAAACTTTTTTGCCCATGGGTTTCAACGATATACCCCATATCCTCAAAGTGTTCGCGCGGAAATGCATCATCAATTGATTTGATTTCCTGTAGAATGGCCACATCCGGCGCGGCTTCTTTCAGCCAATCGGTCAAGGCGCCAATGCGCGCTTTAATGCCATTAATGTTGAATGTCGCAATCTTCATAGCGTCCTCCATTGGCACCGACGTAGCCTTAGGAATGGGGCGGGGACAAGCGAAAATATTTACCAAACGATTGGTCGATTCGGGCCGGTTTCTGGATTCAACCCGCTTTTTTCGGGGATTGAATGCCGCGCAATATATTTGTGCGAAGTATGTTTTCGTTTTTATTCACAGGTAACTGCATACCATATCTTGTGTGGATAACTGACTTATCCACAAGCTATAGTTGAAATTAATATTGAAATGCCCGGTTAAGAGGAGAATTCTGATTGCGGTACTGATGCCGATAACCAGGAGAAAATCATGCTGGCACTTGTTCAAGAAACAGTTAACGAAACCCAAACCGAAGAGCTGGTCATCGAGACCACAGAGATCGCAACAGGCGATCACGTCGACACAATGATGTGCTGCTCGGTTGACGATGGCACCGACATGTTTGGCGGTGACCAGGTCCAAGCGATGATGTGCTGCTCGTAAGAGCGCCATCGTCCTAACGCCCGGGCCGGGCGCATTTCAGACATTCCGGAGGACCAAGTGATGTCGAACGTTGTCTATTTGAATGTGCCCGGCCCCAAGGAACGCGGAGCGGCGCGCACTGGCGCGCTGGTCCGCGCCTTTGCCCGCCACCGGCGTGGCCCCGAAGATGTGTTCTGGCTGAAGGAAAACGCCGAACTTCTGAACATCCTCGAAAATACCGGCCAGGACCTGCCCGAAATGTGGATGGAACCCTATGCGGCGTTCTATGCAAACGCGGGCGAGAAATTGGCCTTTTTCCCACAATATTACCGGTTCATTCTGTCCCTGACGCTCGACCTCGAGGCGTTGGGAATGGCGGGTGATCAGGCCAAATCGCTTTGTGCCTGGGCTGTTCGCCAGGATCTTGCGGGGTATGAAACCTCGGATATTCAGCGTCTGGAGGCATTTCGCCTGATGCAGCGACGCGGATTTGATCCATTACAGGACAAAGGTGCCGCAGAAGCGCGTCTACGTGACTTTATTTCGCGTCCAGAACGCTTTGCATTGCCCAATAAGAAGGCTGCTTTTGAGCTGACGCATATCGTATTCTACCTGTCAGAATACGGTCGGAAATCGCCAGAGCTCGGCCAGAACGAATTGCGCGCATTGGAAAATGCAGGAATTTTGGCGTTTTTGGACGGAAACCTTGATCTTCTTGCTGAGGTTTGTGTCGCAATGCGCTATGCAGGGCACAACCCTTCCGGTATCTGGGAAGATTGGGTCGCGCAAAAGATGAACGAGATCGAGGTGACAGACATGGGTGAGGGCACCCCCCAACAGATCCCGATGGCCGATTGCTATCACGAGTTTCTGACGTCTTCCTGGCTGGCCGGGACGCGCGACGAAACGCTGTTTGCGCAGGTTCCGCCGCATGGCAAAACCGCCAGCCTTGGCTTTCAGCGTCCGAATGCCCGGCGCGGCGCGTTGCGGGAAATCTCGGTTCAACTTTACCGGATGGGGGACGAGCGGCGCGACGTTTGGGGCGCGATGCGCAACCGGATAGATGCCGCCCTTACCGATCCGGCCCGCCATCGCCTGGCACAGGCCGAAGCCTCGACCCGGCAATTTGATGCGTTTTTCGAAGATTTCGCCCGCGCCCGCAGGATCAGCGCATGAACCATGTCGCCTGGCGCATATCGCTACCGATGCTCAGCACCGTGCTGGTTGTGGCCTATACTTTGTTGATCACCTGTTCGGATGCGATCACAAAATACCTGGCGCAAAGCTACAAGGCACCACAATTGCTGTGCATTGTTGCGCTTTTGATTGTGGTGATGTCGCTGGGAAGTGGCCGGATTCAGGGCAACAAGGGTAGCCTGCGCACCTCTTGTCCCGGGGCAATGGCCTGGCGGGCGGGGCTGACGGTTCTGGCGACGGTCATGTTCTTTAACGCACTGGCCACATTGGTATTTGCCGAGGTTTTTGTCTTCATCGCGCTGGTGCCTTTGTTGTCGGCGATGATGTCGGGTCCGATCCTGGGCGAACATGTGCGATTGTCGGCCTGGATTGCGCTTGGCCTCGGGTTTGTTGGCGTGTTGTTCATGGTGGACATCAGCCTGTCGGGGATCAGTAAGGGCCATATCTGTGCCTTTGTCGGATCGGTCTCCGGTACGGCGTCGATTGTTCTGGCGCGGTATATTGGCCGCCGCGAGGACAATTCGCTTGCACAGGTGTTCTATCCCCAAGCGGCGGTCTTTTTGTCGATGCTGATTTTGGCACCATTTGGCTGGCAGCCGATGTCGCTGTTTGATCTGGCTTTGTCGGCGGCCTGTGCGGTGGTGTTGTTTTCTGCGCGGCTGCTCTTGGTGATCGCATTACGGCATTTGGCGGCCTATGTGGTGACACCGTTGATGAACCTTCAGTTCGTCTGGATGGTGTTGATTGGTCTGGTCTTTTTCAACGAGGTCCCGGCGTTCAGCACGTTTGTCGGGGCGGTGGTTGTGATGGTTTCCGGCCTCTATCTGGCGCTGGACAAGGACAGCGGCGCACGGTCGCTTGGCGCCACAGCGCCAGATCGCACAGCCGATGCACCGGACGCCCGCCTGCGGCTACGCACCCAAAGCTAGTCCGTGCATTCCAGCCGGTAAGCCCGGCTGGAGAGATTTGATTCAAATCGAAAACGACGTGCCGCAGCCGCAGGAGGCGGTGGCATTGGGGTTTTCGATCACGAACCGCGCCCCGATCAATTCTTCGCTGAAATCAATGACCGCCGAGGCCAAAAACGGCAGCGATACCGCGTCGACCACCACTTTTTCACCATTGCTTTCCAGCACCAGATCGTCGGTTTCGGCGCTGTCGAGACGAATATCGTACTGAAATCCCGAACATCCGCCGCCCTCGACAGCCACGCGAAGCGCCTTGCCCGCAGCGGCGGCACCAATTTCCGACAACCGTTCAAACGCACGTTCGGTCACTTTCGGCGGCAATTGCATCACATATCTCCGGTATTTAGGTGATTTCGCCAGCATTGGGCGGTTTTCACATGTCTCGGAGTACAATATAGAAACCCGGCACGCCATCAGCAAGGAGCCAGCGATGCATGCCCCATATGCATCCCGTCCGGATCAATCGCGCGGGAGGCTTGTTTCAGAATTCGAAAGCCATTTTCGTTCGTGTTTTCAACGGGATAGAGATCGAATTATTCATTCGAGCGCCTTTCGCAGATTGAAACACAAGACCCAGGTTTTTGTCGAACATGAGGGCGATTATTATCGCACCCGTCTGACCCATTCCATTGAGGTCGCTCAGGTGGCCCGCACCATTGCGGGCGCTTTGGGGCTTAACCAGGAGCTGACCGAGGCCGTGGCCCTGGCGCATGACCTTGGCCATACGCCATTTGGCCATACCGGCGAGGATGTGCTGGATGAACTGATGGCGCCTTATGGTGGCTTTGATCACAATGCCCAGGCGCTGCGCATCGTCACCTCGCTTGAACTGCATTACGCCGAATTTGACGGGTTGAACCTGACCTGGGAAACCCTTGAAGCGATTGCAAAACATAATGGTCCGGTCTTGGGCGAACTGCCTTGGGCTTTGACGGAATACAACCGATTCCACGATCTGGAATTGCACACACACGCCAGCGCCGAAGCCCAGGTTGCGGCCATTTCCGATGACGTCGCTTATAACAACCATGATCTGCATGACGGTCTGCGGGCCTGCCTGTTCAGCGAAGACGACATTTGCCATCTGCCGATTGTTGGACCGGCCTTTGCCGTGGTCGACCGCAAGTATCCGGGGCTGGAGAAAAATCGTAGACGCCACGAAGGGTTGCGCCGGGTTTTTGGTGTGATGGTCGAAGACGTGATAGACACATCGCGCCAGCTTTTGGACGAATGTGGCGCGACATCGGCCCAAGGGATCCGTGATTTGCCGACACCGGTTATCCGGTTTTCAGATGCGCTGTGGCAGGATTTGCAACTGATCCGCAGCTTTTTGTTTGAACGCATGTACCGCGCGCCGGACGTGATGAAAGTCCGCGAAGAGGTGGGCCAGGCGGTGCAGGATCTGTTTGCGATCTATATGAAGTCGCCGGAACATCTGCCATTGGCCTGGCAGGCGGCCCTGGCGGAAAACCCCGAAGATATGGTGCTGCGGGCGCGCTGCGTGTCGGATTACATCGCCGGCATGACCGACCGCTTTGCCCTGCAATCGCAACGCCAAATGGGCGCGATCCGGGATTAACTTCGTCACAAAAGCGACGGTTGTTTTGTCTAGCAAATTGAACGTAAATATTAGGTGATTATTTCTGTAGGTCATTTCGTGGTCAAATCTGCCCTTTTTCCCGGAAAGAATTGCCTCGTGATCGGGGCGGCGCACCCCATCGGGCGGGCGATGTGCCTGCGTCTGGTTGATCAGGGCGGATTTGTGATTGCCGTCGATTTTGACGAAGACGCGGTACAGGACCTGGCCAGCCTGCGGTCAGACCGGATTGCGCCGCTGGCGATGTCATTGGCGGATTGTGACGGGCTGGATCATCTGGCCGCGCATTGGGCGGATGACCCGTTGCATGTCTTGGTGATGGCGCAGGCCTTGAATGGCGCGGCGGATCTTGGCGCGACGTTGACGTCGATTGAACACACAACCAAAAGCCTGGCCTCGGCGCTTGCGGCTTCGGATGGTGCGGCATTGGTGCTGTTTGCCGTCCCGGACGAGGGCGGCAAGGCCAGTGGGCGCGCGGCGGCGGCGGCCCTGGCAACATTGACGGGCGATCTGGCGGCGACCGGTGTGCGGATCAATGCGCTGATGCTGCATTCCGCTGCCCTGCAAAGCGGGGCGTTCGATCAGATTTGCACCACGGCAATGATGATGGCCTTGCCCATGGCGCGTGCGGTCAGTGGCTCTGTGCTGCCGGTGGGGCGGCATGGCCTCAGGCTGAATGCATCGCCTGCGGAATGACCGGCCCCGAATGCTTGTTCCCGAATGACCGTTTCGGAATGACTGCTCCGGCGTGGCCAGCTTGGATTGACTGAGGCGCGCGGCGTGATACACCGCCATTCAGCACAAAGGACCAAAAAATGAACCTGTTTTCCGACCTGCGCGGCTGCGTCATTGCCGCGCTTGAACAGATGCAATCCGAAGGCGCGCTGGCGCAGGATCTGGACTTCACCAATGTGACGGTGGAACCGCCGCGTGATCCGCTGCACGGCGATATGGCCACCAATGCCGCGATGGTACTGGCCAAACACGCCCGTCAGAAGCCGCGTGATATTGCCGAGGCCCTGGCCGAAAAGCTGCGCGCAGATGACCGGATTACAGCGGCGGATGTTGCGGGACCGGGTTTCTTGAACATGCGTTTGGCGCCTGCAATCTGGCAGGGCGTGGTTGCTGCGACCTTGGCCCAGGGCACGGCGTTTGGCCAGTCAAAAATGGGGCAGGGTCGGCGGATCAACGTGGAATACGTCAGCGCCAATCCCACGGGCCCGTTGCATGTCGGCCACACACGCGGCGCGGTTTTCGGTGATGCGCTGGCCAGTTTGCTGGCCTATTCCGGCCATGATGTGACCCGTGAATATTACATCAACGATGGCGGTGCGCAGGTCGATGTGCTCGCCCGGTCAGTTTATTTGCGCTACCTGGAGGCCCATGGTCAGGAGGTCGCATTCGAGGACGGCACCTATCCCGGTGACTATCTGATCCCGGTCGGCGAGGCGCTGAAGGAAAAGGTCGGCGACGACTACCTCGACAAGGGCGAGCAATACTGGCTCACCGATGTGCGTGAATTCGCCACCGAAAAGATGATGGATCTGATCCGCCATGACCTCGCGCTGTTGGGCGTCGAGATGGATGTGTTTTATTCAGAGAAGTCGCTCTACGGCACCGGCCGGATCGAAGCCGCCATTCAGGAGCTGGACGACAAGGGCCTGATCTATGAGGGGGTGTTGGAGCCGCCAAAAGGCAAGAAGCCCGAAGATTGGGAACCGCGCGAACAGACCCTTTTCAAATCCACCGAACATGGCGATGATGTCGACCGTCCGGTCAAGAAATCCGATGGGGCATGGACCTATTTCGCGCCCGACATCGCATATCATTATGATAAGGTTTCCAGAGGCTTCGACGGCCTGATTGATGTGTTTGGTGCGGATCACGGCGGCTATGTCAAACGGATGAAGGCGGCTGTGTCTGCGCTGTCCGATGGCAAGACGCCATTGGATATCAAGCTGACGCAGCTGGTCAAATTGTACAAAAACGGCCAGCCGTTCAAAATGTCCAAGCGGGCCGGAACCTTTGTCACGCTGGCCGATGTGGTCGAACAGGTTGGCCCCGATGTGACCCGGTTTGTGATGCTGACGCGCAAGAATGATGCGCCCTTGGATTTCGATTTTGACAAGGTGCTGGAACAATCGCGCGAGAACCCGGTTTTCTATGTGCAATATGCCAACGCCCGGGTGCATTCGGTGCTGCGCAAGGCGCGGGATGCGGGGTTGGATGTGTCCGACGCGGCATTGCAGGGCGCGGATCTGGGCCGCAACGGGCATGAAGCCGAATTGGCCGTGGCCAAAAAACTGGCCGAATGGCCCCGGTTGATCGAAATTGCCGCCCGCACGCATGAGCCGCATCGCGTGGCATTCTATCTCTATGAACTCGCTGGTGAATTCCACACATTGTGGAACCGGGGCAACGAAGTGCCGGAGCTGCGGTTTTTGCAGGATGGCGATGATGCCGCAAGTTTGGCAAAAATTGCACTGGCGCGGTCTGTGTCGGTTGTTATTTCCGCCGGTCTTGGTATCTTGGGTGTGACCCCAGTGGAAGAGATGCGCTAAGACACTCTCTCTGCCGGGCATAGAGCAGACAAATGGCACACCCGGTGGCACGTATCACCGGGGGCAGAGAGGCGAAAATGGCAGATGTTCAATGGTCCGGCACTCCTGTGGGGTACGGCAGAGACGACACATATCATTCATCCAATCCGCAATCTGCGGGACCACAGGGGCAAACCCACCAGGCGCATTCTGGCCCGGAGCCGTTTGACCCGGGTCAATATGGCCAGGGTCAATATGGTCGGGGCCAATACGATCAGCACGCCCTGAATCAGGGACATTATGGCCAGGACCAATCAGAGACTGGTGAGCCGGGCGCGCCTCAGGCCGATCTGGCCCAGTCCGGCAAGGGCATGGGTGGCTATGTCAATGTGGCGGGCGCGGTTGTGTCGCTGGCGCTTCTGGTTGGGGTCGGTGTTTGGGGCTATCAGCTTCTGGTGCGTGATGTGACCGGTGTGCCGGTTGTGCGTGCCTCGGATGGACCATGGCGCGTTGCACCCGAAGATCCCGGCGGCAGCCGTGCCGATCATCAGGGGCTGGCCGTGAATGAAGTTGCCGGTCTTGGCACGGCCTCTGGTCCGGTGGAACAGGTCGCGCTGGCGCCCAATTCCGTCGGGCTTCAGGACGAAGATGTGGCCAGCTTGAAACTCAATACGCTGTCGACCCGCGAGGGCGGCGCCGCAATGCCGACCATGGCCAGCAGCCGCGCGACCTTTGGTGCCTCGGACCAGGGTGTGACCCAGCGCAATTTTGTGCCGGGGTCGGTAACTCCAAGTGCCGTGACAACGGGTGGCGTGACGCAAACCTCGGTGACACCGCGCGGGGTCACCCCGCGGAATGTGCCCGTGGCGGTCAATCCCCTGCCTGCGCCGACCAATACGGCGGGCGGCATCATGACCAACCGGGTGGACACCAGCGGCCAGCGGCAACCGATTTCCAATGCCACCATTCAGGCATTGGCGGATCAAATCGCAGCCGATGTAAAGCCCTTTGGCACCACGACGACGCCAACGACCCCCGCGCCGATGGTTGTGGCCTCGGTCAAGCCGATCGAAACCGCCGTTTCCACAATCGACGGCCCCGGTGTGCGCCGGTCCTTGCGTCCGCGCACGCGCCCGTCGCAATTGGTGAAAACCTCGCTGGCCTCGCCGGTGGCGGCGGCCCCGACTGCGCAAGCCGCAACAGCCACAACCGCCGAAATCAATGCCGCGACCCTTCCCGCAGGTACACGTTTGGTGCAATTGGGCGCCTATGACAGCGCCGCGATTGCGCAATCGGAATGGGGCCGGATTTCCGGCCGCTTCAATAGCTTTTTCGATGGCAAAAGCCGCGTGATCCAACGGGCGGAAAGCGGCGGGCGCACCTTCTACCGGCTGCGTGCGCATGGGTTTGACGATCTGGCGGATGCCCGTCGCTTCTGTGCCGCACTGGTGGCGGAACGGACCGATTGTATTCCGGTCATCACCAAATGACAGCCCGCGCCGCGATATTCGCCCCGCGCGGGACGAAACTGACCGGTGCGGAAAAAGCGTTTTTTCGTGAGGCCGATCCTTGGGGGTTTATCCTTTTTGCCCGCAATATCGGCTCCGCAGATCAAATCCGGGCTCTTTGTGCGGATTTGCGCGATACCTTGGGCCGCGATGCGCCGATCCTGATTGATCAGGAGGGCGGTCGCGTCCAACGCATTTTGCCGCCGCTTGCAACCCGCTGGAAACCGCCGCTGGACGATGTGATCCGGCTGGGGGACAAGGCCGATCGCGGCATGTATCTGCGCGCACGGATCATTGCCGCAGAATTGCGCAGTTTCGGCATTGATGTGAATTGCATCCCGACGCTTGATGTGGCGGATGAATTCACCCACCGTTTTCTGCGCAACCGCTGTTATGGCGAAACCCCGGATCAGGTCACAACAGTTGGGCGTGCGGTGGCCACGGGCCTGCTTGAGGGCGGGGTGTTGCCGGTGGTGAAACACATGCCGGGCCATGGTCGGGGCAGGGTGGACAGCCATCTGGAACTGCCGTTCACTCAGGCGCGGGTCGACGAATTGCGCAGCGTGGATTTCGTGCCATTTTCGGCTTTGGCCGATCTGCCGCTGGGCATGACAGCCCATATGATATTCGAGGCCGTGGACCCCTATTTCCCCGCGACGCAATCCGGAGCGATGATCAATCTGATCCGCGAGGAACTGGGCTTTGCCGGGCTTCTGATGACCGACGATATTTCGATGCAGGCGCTCAGCGGCACGCCCGGTGAACGCGCCAGCGCGGCGATGGCGGCGGGCTGTGATGTGGTGTTGCATTGCAACGGCGATCTGACGGAAATGGCCCAGGTGGCAGAGGCCGCCGGCACATTGGGCGAGGGGGCCGCACTGCGCGCCTCGGCGGCGCTTGCCCTGCGCGATGGGACCAGCGAGGTTGACACCAAAGAGCTGCAAGCGCAGTTTGAGATGCTGTTGGCCGGACCGTAAGGCACATGAACGACACGATCCCCTTTGATAACGATCCTCTGCCACAGGCGGAGCCGCAAAGCGTGGCTGACCGTCTTGCGGCGGAGGCATTGATCGTTGATGTTGATGGTTTCGAGGGGCCGCTGGATCTGTTGTTGACGCTGTCGCGTACGCAGAAAGTCGATTTGCGCAAGATCTCGGTGCTCGATCTGGCGCGGCAATACCTTGGCTTTGTTGAAAAAGCCAAAGAACTTCGAATCGAATTGGCGGCGGATTATTTGGTGATGGCGGCCTGGCTCGCCTTTCTGAAATCCCGCCTGCTGCTGCCGCCCGATCCAACCGAAGACGGCCCCTCTGGCGAGGATCTGGCCGCGCATCTGGCGTTTCAGCTGGAGCGGCTTCAGGCGATGCGCAATGCGGCAGCCCAGTTGATGGCGCGCAACCGGTTGGGGCGCGATATCTTTGTCCGTGGTTTGCCGGAAACCGTGGAACGGGTGAAATCGGTCACCTATACCGCGACATTGTTGGACCTGATGCAGGGGTATGCCCGCATCCGCACCCGCGATGAATTCCGCCCCTTTGTGATGGACCGCGAATCCGTGTTCACCATGGAGCAGGCGCTGGAACGCATGCGCGGTTTGATCGGATTTGCCGGGGCATGGACCGACATTTCGGTCTATCTGCCTGAGGGCTGGGACAACGATCCGGTGCGCCGACGCTCTGCCACGGCGGCGACCTTTGCGGCCTCGTTGCAATTGGTCAAAGAGGGCAAGGCCGAGCTGCGCCAACCGGGGACATTTGAGGCGATCGAGCTGCGCCGGATCACGGAAGACTAGATGAACGACAACGCAGAACATATTGGCAAAGAGGAGAAAAGCCTCTTTGCGGCCCCGCCCATGGGCGAACAGGAACGTATGGTCGAAGCGGTGCTTTTTGCCAGCGCCGAACCGGTTACGGTGCGCGATCTTGAGGCCCGGATGCCACATGGCTGTGACGCGGCAGAGGCGCTGGTGCATCTGCGCAAACGCTATGAAGGGCGCGGCGTGCGGGTGATGCGCGTTGGCGATGCCTGGGCGATGCGCACGGCGGCCGATCTGTCGTTTCTGATGCAGAAAGAGACCGTCGAAACCCGGAAATTGTCGCGCGCCGCCATCGAAACACTGGCAATCATCGCCTATCATCAACCGGTGACCCGCGCCGAGATCGAGGAAATTCGCGGTGTCGCGGTGTCACGCGGCACGGTGGACCAATTGCTTGAGATGGAGTGGATCCGCTTTGGCCGCCGCCGGATGACGCCGGGGCGACCGGTGACATTTGTGGTGACAGAGACATTCCTGGATCATTTCGGGTTGGAAAACGCCCGCGATTTGCCGGGGCTCAAAGAGCTGCGTCAGGCCGGATTGCTGGAGAATCGACCGCTGCCTGGCACGCCGCAATTTGGCGATGGCGAAGACGAACCAGAAGCGGATGCAGGCCAAAGCGAGTTGTTCGAGGATTAACCTTCACGCGCCCAGACTGCATCGCTTTCCAAAAAATTCATGATTGGCCCTTATAATGCGCGTCAAAAAGCACAGGAGAGCAGGGCGATGAATTCCAACCAACTGATCAACATGGTGATGCGTCTGTTTTTGCGCAAAGCAGTGAGCAAAGGCATCGACGCCGGGATTGACCGGTTTTCCAAAGGCCGTGAGGGGCGAAAAGAGCCAGCAGAGAAGCCGGATCAACATCACGCGATGGATGCGCAAGACACCGAACATGCGGCGCCTTCGCCCCAGTCGTCTGACGCGCCCCAGTCCAAGGAAGAGGTGCGCAAGGCCCGGCAAGAAAAACAGCAGATTCGCCAGGCGCGGCAGGCCAAACAGGCCATTCGTGCCGCCCGACGCGCATCGCGGATGTAGTGGTAATTCGCCCTAGCGGAAGTGTTTGGACAGCTTCAAACCCTGTCCCTGGTAGTTGGATTTCAGCCCGTCACCATAAAGCACATCTGGTCGGGTGCTCATCCGTTCATAGACCAAGCGTCCCACGATCTGGCCGTGTTCCAGCACAAAAGGCGCTTCGTGACACCGGACCTCCAGCACGCCGCGCGCACCAGCCCCACCAGCGGCGTCATGGCCGAAACCGGGATCGAAGAAGCCGGCGTAATGGACGCGAAATTCGCCAACCATGGCGATATAGGGGGCCATTTCTGCGGCGTAATCCGGCGGGATATGCACGGCTTCGCGACTGACAAGGATGTAGAACGCACCGGGGTCCAGAATCAATTGTCCGGCGTCGCTGTGCAATTCTTCCCAGAATTCGCTGGGCTCGTATTGCCCGATTTTGTCGAGGTCGATCACCCCGGTATGGGGCTTGGCGCGATAGCCTACCAAGGTTCCCGACGCGGGCTTTAGATCGACCGAAAACCCAAGTCCGGCATCAATTACCGCAGCACTGTCGACCAAGGGTGTGGCGTCATGCAACGCGCGCAGTGCCACGTCATCAAGCACCGCCTGACCACGGCGAAAACGGATCTGGTTCAGCCGCATGCCCGGCCGCACCAATACGGAAAAGGAGCGCGGGCAAATCTCTGCGAACAGCGGCCCGTCGTACCCGTCGGGGATACGGTCGAATTCCGTGCCTTGATCGGTGATTGTACGGGTCAACAGATCGAGCCGCCCGGTCGAGCTTTTGGCATTGGCCACGGCCTGGACCCCGGCGGGCAGTGCCAGTGATTCCATCAAAGGCACCACATATACCGCGCCTTTTTCCAGCACGGCGCCCTGGCTCAGATCAATGCGATGCATTTCGAATTCGCTCAGCCGGTCCGCCACGCTGCGGCCCTTGCCGGTGAGAAAAGAAGCGCGCACACGATAGGCCACGGAGCCAAGCCGCAGGTCAAGACTGGCGGGTTGAATCTGGGCATCAATGATTTCTGGCGTGCCTTGCAGGGCACCGCTGGAAATCAGATCGCGAATTTGCTGGCTGGCAAGAACACCGGTCATACTGGCCCTCCGGGGCAGGGTTTCAGGTGACGCGCCACACAGAGGTGGTCATCTTGGGGGAGGAGTAAATGGTCGGGCTAGCAGGACTCGAACCTGCGACCTTCCGTCCCCCAGACGGACGCGCTACCAGGCTGCGCCATAGCCCGACTGGAGTGTCTTCTTACCGGTTTTGGGCGGGGGGGCAAGAGCAAACTTTGACGAATTTCGCGACACAGTCGATTGCGGAAAATAAACTTTGGAAATTGCCCGTGGTTCCGCCCGTTTCCGGGCGGTTTCAGGTCAGATCTTGGCGAATTACTGTTTTGAATCAGCGCGCGGCCTGGCTCATCCGGCGGTGATGGGCACGCACCCGAATGATCAGGGTTTCCACCTGTTCCGCCGAGAGGCCCAGTTCGCGGGTCTTTGCATCGGTCAACAGGGTCAGAAGGCCGGGATCGGCGTGAATGTCGTGATCCGAGGGGTCGGGCGGCGTGACGATATTTGCCGGCTTTGGACCATCCGCCGCGGTATCGGACGGAATGGTGTCGGCAGATGCGACTTCGGGTTCGGGGGTGACCTCTGGCTCGATGTCATCACCGTCACGTTCAGCGACGTCAGAGATGGGCTCTGGTTTCGCTGGCGGCGTAAGGGGGGCAGCACGGGCAGCACTGGGCCAGAATCGGCTTGCTCGGTGGCCTCGGAGGTGGGTTCGAAATCGGTCTCTAAATCGGCCTCAAGGTCGGCTTCGGCCAAAACCTCAGGTTCGTCAGGCGGAGCTTCAGAAGTGTGAGCTTCACCAGCGGGCAGAGCCTCTGCGGCGCTCTCTGATTCTGGAGCAGTGTCCTCTTCGGCCAGCCGTTCGGACAGCGGTTTCTGAACGAAATCCGGCAAATCATCAGCGGCCGCGTTTACAGTTGCAGGTTCAGATTCAGATTCTGGGGCAACCGGTTGATCAGGCTCCGAAAATTCGCTTTCCAAGGGGGCGGAAGCCGCCGAAGACGCGTCTGTTTGTGCGGTCTCTGGCTCCGGCTCAACCGCTTTCGGTTCATGATCAATTGGATCACTTTCAACCGGCTCCTCGGTCGAAGACGCGTCTTCCTCTGCCACAAGCTGCGCCTCTGGCTCTGCAACCAAATCCTCCAGCGGCAGATCATCGGTTTGCTCTGCCGTGGCGGGTGGGCCTGAGGGAGCAAAAAAATTGTCCTGGTCTTCGTCATCGGTGTCGTCGAACAAATCGGCGATCGTCGCGTCCTGGCGACCAGAGGGGGCAGTTTGTTTTGTCGTCTCGACAGCCTGCTCCGGGGTCTCATCGACTGGCTGCGCCGTTTCGACAGCGGGCGCGTCGTCAGAGCCGCGTTCGGCAAATTCCAGCACCTGACCAGTGGTCGGCTCTGGCGGGGGCATTGGCGATGCAAGCGTGGCGTCGACGGTGACCGGCGGCTCGATAATCTTTGAGAGATCCTCGTCCAGCGGCGGCGACATCGCGGCGACATGTTTGATGCCCTGTTCGCGCAGGATTTTCTGCACGCCCTTGATGGTCATGCCATCGTCGTGCAACAGTTTCTTGATACCACCAATCAGGGTCATGTCGGCAGGGCGGTAATACCGCCGACCGCCGGCACGTTTTACCGGTTTGACCTGACTGAATTTGCTCTCCCAAAACCGCAACACATGTGCGGGGGTGTTCAGCCAATCGGCAACTTCCGAAATGGTGCGAAATGCATCGGCGGATTTACTGGGCATCGCGCCGTGCCTACCTAGGACCGGTTGCCAGCCGCAACGCGATCTTTCATCAGATGCGAGGGACGAAAGGTCAAAACCCGGCGGGGTTCGATTGGAACTTCCTGACCGGTCTTGGGGTTGCGGCCCACACGCGCCGCTTTTTCGCGCACAGAGAAGGTGCCGAAAGAGGAAATCTTGACCTGTTCGCCGGCAACCAGGGAATCCGACATGACGGTCAGAACCCGTTCCACAAGCTCCGCAATTCATTCCGCGAAAGACCGACTTCGCGAAACACCGCTTCGCTAAGGTCCATACGTGTCAGAGTCTTCTCGCCCATCCGTTCCATCTCCTGATTTTGAGACAGCTTAGGCAGGTCAGCAATTCCGAGTCAACTAAAAGGACATTAGCAATGGGCGTAAAGCGATTGAAAATCCGGCATTTACCAGCGCAGAACCACCGCGCCCCATGCCAAACCGCCGCCAATCGCCTCGGTCACGATCAGATCACCGGGTTTGATCTGGCCCCGTTGCACACCCACCGACAGCGCGAGGGGAATCGATGCAGCCGAGGTATTGCCGTGGTCCTGGACGGTCACAACCACCTTGTCCATCGACAGGCCCATCTTCTTGGCCGTGCCTTGGATGATGCGGATATTGGCCTGATGGGGCACGATCCAATCGACATCTTCGGCGGTAACACCGGCGCGGTCCATCGCGGTTGTTGCGGTTTGGGCCAGCTTTTCGATGGCGTGGCGGAACACCTCTTTGCCCTGCATGCGCAGATGGCCGGTGCTGTTGGTCGACACGCCGCCGTCCACATAAAGAATGTCTTTGTGGCGGCCGTCGGAATTCAGATCCGTTGACAGGATTCCACGGTCGTCCGCGGTGCCCTGGCCCTCTTGCGCCTCTAGTATCAGCGCGCCGGCCCCGTCGCCGAACAACACACAGGTGCCCCGGTCGGTCCAATCCATGATCCGGCTGAAGGTTTCCGCGCCAATCACCAGCACGCGCCGTGCCTGACCCGACAGAACCAACGCATTGGCATTGGTCAGCGCATAGGCAAACCCGGCGCAAACCGCCTGAAGATCAAAGGCAAAGCCGCTGGTCATGCCAAGATTGGCCTGCACCATGGTGGCCGCCGATGGAAAGGTCAGATCGGCAGTAGAGGTCGCCAGAACAATAGCATCAATGTCATTGCCGGTCAGCCCGGCATTGGCCAGCGCCGCTTGCGCGGCCTTGGTTGCCAGATCGGATGTTGTTTCACCTTCGGCGGCGAAATGGCGACGTTCAATGCCAGAGCGCGACCGAATCCATTCATCAGAGGTGTCCAGCGTCGCTTCAAATTCAGCGTTTTCGACAATCTTTTCCGGCAGGTAGTGACCCACGCCAATAACCACAGCGCGTCGTGTCATGTATCGCCTCCGGGGATCTTACGATTGCCCAATTTTGAATTTGTGTTGATGTCGGTTTCGGCCTTGTCCGACGCTTTGTCAGACGGACCGTCGTTGGTCTTGGTGGCGTTTTTGTCCGCGACCAGGGCCGCCGCCGCTATGCGCGCGGCCACACGTTCGGAAAACCCGGTGCGGGCCAGTTGGAACGCCAGCTTGACCGCCGCGCTGACCGCCATCGCATCCGCAGAGCCATGCGATTTCACCACGGTGCCGTTCAGGCCCAGGAACACGCCGCCATTCACCCGCCGCGGATCAATCCGCTTTTGCAGACGTTTGAGCGAGGGCAGGGCAAGCAGCGCCGCCAAGCGCGACAATGGCGTGTATTTGAACGCCTCGCGCAGAAGTTCGCCAATCAGACTGGCGGTGCCTTCGCCGGTTTTCAGCGCGATATTGCCGGTAAAGCCGTCGGTGACAATCACATCTGCCCGACTGCCCGGAATATCGCCGCCTTCGACAAAACCGACAAATTCAAACCGGGCGTCATGGGCATGGGCGCGGATCAGATCATGCGCCTCTTTCAGCTCTTGCCGACCTTTGTGTTCTTCGGTGCCAACGTTCAAAAGGCCGACCCGTGGCGGATCGACCTCCAGCCCGTTGCGGGCATAAGACGCGCCCATCAGGGCGTATTGCAGCAAATCATGCGCGTCGGCACGAACATCGGCGCCCACATCCAGCATCACGTTGAACCCCTGCGGGTTCCGTGACGGCCAGAGCACGCCAATCGCCGGACGGTTGACGCCCGGGATCTTGCGCAGACGCACCATGGCCAACGCCATCAAGGCGCCGGTATTGCCACAGGATACTGCAACGGTGGCATCGCCTGCGCGCACGGCCTCTAGTGCCGACCACATTGACGTGCCTTGACCCCGGCGCATGACCTGGCTTGGCTTGTCGTGCATCGACACAACGCCCTGGGCATCACGAATCTCGCATCGACCGCGCAGATATTTGCGTCGCTCAACCAAAGGCCGCAACTGTTCCTCTGGCCCATGCAGGATGAAGGACAGTTCCGGGTTCTTCTTTGCAGAGCGCTCGATACCCGCGACGACAGGGCCGGGACCACTGTCCCCGCCCATCGCATCGATCGACAACACAATTGTGTTGTCAGAGCCCGTTTGGGCCCCGGTCGCTGCCGCTGTCTGATTGTGGGGCGCGGTCATGACGGGACCTTGCTTGCGAAAGCTCAGGCTGCGTCTTCGTCCAGCTCGATCTCGTCGGCGATCGCCACAACTTCGCGTTCTGCGTAGTGGCCGCAGGACGGGCAGACGTGGTGCGGGCGCTTCAGCTCTCCGCAGTTGTCGCATTCATTTGGATTTGCAGCGACCAGGGCATCGTGCGCACGACGGTTGTTGCGGCGCGATTTGGACACTTTATTCTGCTGAACAGCCATGGCTCAATCTCTAGTCTTGTCTATGGGGCGCAAAGGCGCGCCCGCGGTTTCGGGTGGTTCCGGGCAGATACGCGCACATGAGTGGTATATACAACCCCAAATCTCTCAGAGGGCGCGAAAATACGAATTTCATGCCCCGTTGCAAGCGATTCCTTTGAAAGGACAGGTTAGCTGTCTTCCTCTTGGGCGCCCAATTGTTTCTTCAGGGCGGCAAGACCGGC
The DNA here is from genome assembly GCF_055808435.1 of Marinovum sp. J2-8. Taxonomy (NCBI): domain Bacteria; kingdom Pseudomonadati; phylum Pseudomonadota; class Alphaproteobacteria; order Rhodobacterales; family Roseobacteraceae; genus Marinovum; species Marinovum sp. J2-8. Next base: position 67,223 of record NZ_JBVVRZ010000002.1, read on the forward strand.
AAAGGGTTTGGTGTCTTCGTCGCGCATCGCCTGTTTGCCGGGTTCGGTGATATTGGTTTCCCCCAGGGGCGGGGCATCGGGCGCGCGGGGGTAATCCGGGATCGCCAGCGCCAGCGCCTCGATCATGGCATCCCAAAGGCTGATGGTGGTGCCAAGCTCCTCTGAGGTGACATCTTCGGGCATTTCGGTTTCCGCACCCAATTCTTCGACATCGTGCCAATTGGCAATGAAACGCCGCTCTACTTCGGTATCCAGCCGCGTTGTGACCGGGTCCAGCGTCTGAACGCAGGGTTGGATCACCGTCGCCCCCAATTTGGCATGAAGCACAAAATCGCGTTTGCCCGCGCCTTTGACCTCGCCGGAAAAGCGCAGTTTGCGCAGACTGCTGACCCCAAGCTCTGTGGCCAGGAGACGGCGCTCCGGCTCTGTGGGGGTGATTTCGAACCGATGAGCACGGTTCTGTGGCAAAGATGCGACGAGCAACATATGCGGCGAATTTTCGTTGTGATGAGCCATAACCGGAAACGCATCCTTTCTTGAACCACGGGCCAACCTTCTGTAAGCGGGATAAAAGTCAGCCGAGAGCAAAGCAAGAGGGCAAGAATGACAGGCAAAATGAAAAGCAGGCGTATCTTCCTTGCTTTGACCTGTGCCGCAGCGCTTTCGGCATGTGTGGCACAATTCCGCAACCACGGCTATTTGCCGACCGATGACGAGCTCGCCAATGTGATTGTGGGCGTCGACAGCCGTGACAGCGTGGCCGAATCCATCGGCCTGCCGGGCACCAGCGGCGTTTTGAATGCCGGCAATTATTATTATATCGGCAGCCGGGTGCGGCACTATGGTGCGCGTGCGCCGCAAATCATCGAACGCCAGATCGTTGCGGTGGAATTTGATTCCGCCGGCGTGGTGAGCAATATTTCGCGGTACGGGCTGGAAGATGGCCGTGTCGTGACCCTGACGCGCCGGGTGACCAAATCCGGCGATGGCGATATCGGCTTTGTGCGCCAGCTGTTTGGCAATATCGGTGGGCTGAACCTGGGTCAGATCGGCGGCGGCTGACACAACCCTACGGTCAAATTGCGGTCCTGGATACCTTCGTGTGCGCGGCCGCGCCCCGAAATGGGGTGTGTTTTCCCTGTGCAACACGTGACGTTACGTTCTGTACCCGTTTGAGCCGGGGTCATCGCATCGTCACACTTGTCTGACAGCAGTCGCGCCAACATAGTCAAGTGATCCGGCTGAGGGCGATTCCGATGAAGGTACTGAACAGACCGCGTTATCAATCGCGCATTGCCGCGAGCCCGGCTGATGTAGAATCGGCCCAGGCGCTGCGCCATTTGGCGTTTCGCGGTGTGCCGGGGCTGGACGCGGATGATTATGACGCGATCTGTAGCCATATTCTGGTCGAGGATCAGCGCGATGGCCGGTTGGTCTGCTGTTTTCGCATTTTGCCGCTGACCGGCGGCTGTGACATCGCGAAATCCTATTCCGCGCAATATTACGAATTATCCGCACTGGCAGAATATCAGGGCCGCATGGTCGAGATGGGCCGTTTCTGTGTCCACCCAGAGGTGCGCGATGCGGATGTGCTGCGTGTGGCCTGGGGCGCGATGACCGGCTATGTCGATGACAATGCAGTGGAATTGCTGTTTGGCTGCGCATCGTTTCAGGGCACCGAGGCGCGGGACTATTATGATGCCTTTGCCATGTTGAAGGAACGCCACCTGGGCCCGAAACGCTGGCTGCCCAAGGTCAAGGCGCCGAATGTGTTTCGGTTTGCCGCCCGTCTGCGGCGCAAGCCCGACATGAAGCTGGCGATGCGGCGGATGCCGCCGCTGCTGCGCACCTATCTGATGATGGGGGGCTGGGTCAGTGATCATGCGGTGGTCGACCGGCAGATGAACACCCTGCATGTCTTCACCGGGGTCGAAATCGGGCTGATTCCACCGGCGCGCAAGAAATTGCTGCGGGCGGTGGCGCAATAGTTCAGGGTGCAGAGAGGGGGCCAGCCCCCTCAAACCCCCGGGATATTTCGGGTCAGATGAAACAAGGAGCGGGCCGTTGGATGCGCGCGCCACTTGACCTTCCTTCTGTGCCTGTCTAGCTGCGCAGCATGGCACAGATACCTCTTTTACAACTCTCCGATATTTCCCTGACCTTTGGCGGCGATCCGGTGTTCGACACGCTGGACCTTGTGGTGCAGGAACGCGACCGTGTGGCGCTTGTCGGGCGCAATGGGTCGGGCAAATCGACCCTGATGAAGGTCATGGCCGGGCTGGTTGAGCCGGACCGTGGCACGCGGGTTGTGCCGCCGGGCGTTTCGGTCGGCTATATGGAACAGGAGCCGGATTTGTCGGGGTTTGCCACGCTGGGCGATTTCGCCACCAGCGCGCTGGACCCTGGTGAGTTGTACAAGGTGGAACGCGCGGGCGAGGGTTTGAAATTTGATCCTGCGCGCCCGGTCGAGACCGCCAGCGGCGGGGAACGGCGGCGCGCGGCACTGGCCAAATTGATGGCGGAAGCGCCGGATTTGATGCTGCTGGACGAGCCGACAAACCATCTTGATATCGAGGCGATCCGTTGGCTTGAGGGCGAGTTGAAGACCACGCGCCGCGCCTTTGTCTTGATTTCGCACGATCGGGCCTTTTTGAATGAACTTACGCGTGCAACCCTTTGGATTGACCGCGGAATGTCGCGGCGTCAGGAAAAGGGTTTCAGCGATTTCGAGGCCTGGCGCGACAAGATCTGGGAAGAAGAGGATCAAGCGCGTCACAAGTTGAACCGCAAGATCAAATCCGAGGCCCGCTGGGCCGTCGAAGGCATCAGCGCGCGGCGCAAGCGCAACATGGGTCGGGTGCGGGCGTTGGGGGAATTGCGGGCCGAACGATCCGGCCAGATCAAACGCCAGGGCACAGCCGCCATGGCGTTGGAGGCGGGGCCGAAATCCGGCCGCAAGGTGGTGGAAGCGACCGATATTTCAAAGGTTTATGGTGACAAAGTCATCTGCCAGGACTTTTCCTTGCGTATTCAGCGCGGCGATCGGGTGGCCTTTGTCGGGCCCAATGGCGTGGGCAAAACCACCCTGTTGAAGATGCTGATGGGCGAGGAACAGCCGGATCAGGGCACGATTTCCCTGGGCACCAATCTGTTGCCTGCGGTGTTCGATCAGGCACGGGCGCGATTGGATCTCGAGGCGACGCTCTGGGACAATCTGACCGGTGATCCTGAAATGCGGGTGTCGGGCAAGGCGGATCAGATCATGGTGCGCGGCCAGCCGAAACATGTGGTTGGCTACCTGAAGGAATTTCTGTTTGACGAACGTCAGGCCCGTGCGCCGATCCGATCCTTGTCGGGCGGGGAACGGGCGCGGTTGCTGTTGGCCAAGCTTATGGCGCGGGAAAGCAATCTGCTGGTGTTGGATGAACCGACCAACGATCTGGATGTGGAAACGCTTGATCTGTTGCAGGATTTGTTGGCGGACTATGACGGCACGGTGCTGTTGGTCAGCCACGACCGGGACTTCCTGGATCGGGTGGCGGCGACCACAATCGCGATGGAGGGCGATGGGCGCGTTGTGGCCTATGCCGGCGGGTGGAGCGATTACCAAAGCCAGCGACAGCCCGTAGAAACACCGGAAAAAGACGTTGCGACATCGGCGTCGAAACCGAAGGCGAAACAGGAAAAAGCCACGCAATCCGGTCTGAGCTTTACCGAGAAACATCGGTTGGAGGCTTTGCCCGGAGTGATTGAGCGGTTGGAGGCTGAGATCGGCAAGTTGGAACAGCTTTTGGCCGATCCCGCGCTGTTCACCCGTGAGCCGGTGAAATTCAAGAAAGCGACCGAAGCCTTGGTCGAGCGTCAGACAAAACTGGCCGCTGCAGAAGAAGATTGGTTGACGCTGGAGGAAAAAGCCGGGTAAAGGCCGCTAGGACGTTTCGTTTTTGCGGCCAAATCCCAACAATCGCGACAGGAATGTCAGCTCCAGCACGGTGAGCAGAATACGCAGGACATGGTGCAGGGAGACCAGCGCCGGGCTGGCGGCCAGGCTGAGGGCGATGATCGACATTTCGGTGACGCCGCCGGGGGCCAGGCTGATCAGCAGAACCAGAAAAGACAGGCCGGTTATCTGTTGCAGGACAAGCGCAATCGCCGCCCCCAGCATCAGCATATAGCCGACAGAAACCACGGCCAGCCAGACAGAGCGTTGCAGCAACCGGGCGGTAATCCCCTTGAACCGCAGGCCGAGGCTGGCACCGACCACAACCTGGGCCGTCGCAATCAGCCAAAACGGCACATGCAGGTCGACAAATCCGGTCAAGGTCAGCCCGCCCGTCAGAAACAAGGGCCCGATCAATTGCCCCGCCGGCAGTTTGATCACACGCGCGATTGTCAGGCCGATGCCGCCTGCGGCAATCACCAACAACAGTTCGGTCCAGTTGAAACCATCGGTCGCGGCGATCGGAGTGTCGGGCAGGGCGCAGGCCGCGCTGCCCACAGGATGGCCCAGCCACAGCGAAAGCCCGGCAGGCACCATGGTGACCACCACAATAATGCGCAGAAACTGCTGGATCGTCAGAACGCGGACATCCGCACCAGAGGCTTCGCCCAAAAGAATGCTTTCCATCAACCCGCCGGGGGTGCCGCTGTAAAATGCGGTGGCGCGGTCAAATCCGCCCAAGTGCCGGAAAATCAGAATATTTCCACCATGTGCCAGTCCAATGAACGCCAGCAGCGCGGTCAAGGTATAGGGCAGGTGGGTCATCTGGGTGAGCAGGGTCGGCGTGGCCTGGGTGCCGATCATCACGCCAATCATCGAAATGAACCCGGATCGGACCCAAAGCGGAAATTGGTATGATTTCAACAGGCTATGCTGGGTGGTGCCCACAACAATGGCAGAGCCGACCAGCGCGCCCAGCATCCAGGGCATCGGGATATGCGCCACCCATGCCAATGCGCCGAAAGCGCCGGAAACCAGCAGAAGTCCAATGGTGATGAAAAGGGTGCGCAATGTCATTGGTATGACTATTAGATTGCGTCAGGCAGATTGAAAAGAGTAGGTTTCTTCCGATTTTGGCACCAGTAAGTTCCCCCATGACAACACCGGTTTTTATCGGCTCGCGGATTTATCGCGGCTCTTCTTATGGTCGGCACCATCCGCTGGCGATCGAGCGGGTGCCGGTGGCGATTGATTTGTCGCGCGCATTGGGCTGGTTGCCAAAGACGCAATACCGCGTGTCGCCGCGTGCCAAACCGGCGGCGCTGGCGGCGTTTCACACGCCGGCCTATCTGGCGGCGCTGCAACAGGCCGAGGCGGAACAGCATGTCAGCGATTTTGTGCGCGAACGATTTGGGCTTGGCACCCTGTCCAACCCGGTTTTTGCCGAGATGTTTCGCCTGCGACAGCGGCGGGTGGGTCGTTGCTGGCGGCGGCCTTGTTGCGGGGGGGCGGGGTGATATTCAGCCCCGGTGGCGGCACCCATCACGGGCTTGCGGATCGGGCGGCGGGGTTCTGTTATCTGAATGACCCGGTGCTGGCGCTCCTGGCCTTTCGGGCCCAGGGGCTGCGACGCATTCTTTATATTGATATCGACGCACATCATTGCGACGGGGTCGAAATTGCACTGACCGGCGCGCCGGACGTGCGCATGATTTCGATCCACGAGGCGCGTCGCTGGCCGTTTACCGGCGGTTTTGCGGATCGGGCTGGCGGTGCGGCGCTGAACCTTCCGGTGGATCGCGGGTTCAACGACAGCGAATTCGCGGTGCTGCGGGATCGGGTGATTTTGCCCGCAATCGAACGGCTTAAGCCAGAGGTGATCGTGTTGCAATGCGGGGCCGACGCGGTCGAGGAAGACCCGCTGGCGCGATTGTCGCTGTCCAATAATGCCCATTTTGACATGGTGCGCGCGCTCAAAGATGCGACGCCGCGTCTGCTGGTGTTGGGTGGCGGTGGCTATAACCCCTGGACGGTTGGGCGGCTCTGGGCCGGGGTTTGGGGGGTGTTGAATGGATATGACACGCCCCGGACATTGGCGCCGGAAAGCCAATCTATTTTGGCAGCGCTCCATTGGACCCGGCGGCGCGGCGCGGTGGCGCCTCATATCTGATTGAAACGCTTCGGGACGTCCCCCGCACGGGGCCGGTTCGCGCCGACATCGCCGCATTGGCCGAGGCCGCATCGTCAATTGCAAGATCGTGGGAATGGAGCGGGTAACGAGAATTGAACTCGTAACTTAAGCTTGGGAAGCTCGCGTGATACCTTTTCACCATACCCGCGCTCTGGGGTGGTCAGATAGCCGAAGCGCCGGTGCTCTGCAAGAGGTTGCACAGCAAAAACGCCCCCGAAAGCGGGGGCGTTTGCCTGTTGGTTCGGGAACCTGATCAGCGCGGCAGCAACACGCCATCCAGCACATGGATCACGCCGTTGGATTGCATGACATTGGCCTGTGTCACTTCTTGGGCGTTGCCGCTTTCGTCAAAGATGAAGACGCGATTGCCCGATGTGACCTTGGCCGACAGGGCATCGCCCGACACAGCCGCAAAGTGGTAGAAACCGTCGCTGCTGTTGCGCGCTGCGGCAATGATGTCTTCGGCGGTCCAACGGCCCGCCACCACATGCGAGGTCAGAACCTTGGTCAGCTGGTCCTTGTTTTCCGGTTTCAGCAATGTGTCGACGGTGCCGGCGGGCAGGGCGGCAAAGGCGTCATTGGTCGGGGCAAACACCGTGAACGGGCCTTCGCCCATCAGCGTATCCACCAGGCCGGCGGCCTTCACCGCCGCGACCAGCGTGGTGTGGTCGGCAGAATTGACCGCGTTTTCAACGATGTTCTTGTTGGGAAACATCTTGGCGCCGCCCACCATTGGCACATCGGATTCGGCCATTTCGGCGCCTGCCATTGCGGTTTCGGCCATTGCGGTTTCAGCCATGGCGTCTTTTTCCATTGCGGCTTCTTTGGTTGCGGGCAACAGGACCGTATCAATCACATGGATCACACCGTTGGATTGTTTCACATCGGCAATGGTCACAGTGGCCTCGCGGCCCTGTTCATCGGTCAGCATGATTTTGTCGCCCATATAGGTGGCCTGCAAGGTGCAGCCGCCCAATGTCGGCACCGGATGGGTGCCGCCGTCGTCGTCGATCATGCCCTTGATGGCCATCGACATCGCATCGGCGCCGACAACATGGCAGGTCAGGATCCGGGTCAATTCATCTTTCATGCCGGGGTCCAACAGGGCCTCAACCGTGCCGGCGGGCAGGGCGGCAAAAGCATCATTGGTCGGGGCAAACACCGTGAACGGACCTTCGCCCATCAATGTATCCACCAGGCTGGCGGCCTTCACCGCCGCGACCAGCGTTGTGTGATCGGCAGAATTCACCGCGTTTTCGATGATGTTCTTGTCCGCGAACATCGGCGCGCCGCCCACCATTGGATTGTCGGTTTCGGCATGGCTGGCGGCGAAGGCCGGAAATGCGGTGGTCACGGTTAATGCAGTGGCAATAAGAAAACGGTTCATGTGGTCTCTCCCTTTCATCCGCAGTCCGATGATCGGCGCGGTATGAAAGGAAGTACGGCCTGCCCCGCAAATAGGTTTCAGCTGTTCACAGACATGTGATAATCGCCCGGGACGGCAGGGGCGATCAGCACGGCAAATCAGCTGCGCCGTCTGCGCCGTCTGCGCCCGCCTTCACCTTCGTCGCCGCCGGTATTGAAGCTGACATCCGGCAAGGTGACGATTTTCAACAATTCCGGAAAGGGATCAGTGGCATGCGGGATGGCATTGGCATTGACGAAATGCTCCTGGAACTTCGGCTCGATCGCGGTTTCGACCTTGGTGATCTGGCGCACCACCCGTTCGATTTCCGCCCGCGCCGCAACATTGCACAGCGCGATACGTGCGCCGGTGCCAGGCCGCATTGCCCGCGCTGGTCACCTTGTCCAGCGGCACATCCGGGATCATCCCCAGCACCATGGCGTGCAGGGGCGAGATATGCGCGCCAAAGGCCCCGGCCAGCACCACCCGGTCAACCGTGTCCACACCACGGGTATCCATCAACAGCCGGGCCCCGGCATAAAGTGCGGATTTCGCCAATTGGATGGCGCGGATATCGCCCTGGGTCACGGTGATGCGCGGCCCGCCCTCGGCGCTGGCGTCATGGATCAGATAGGCATGGGTGCGCCCTTCTGGCACCGAGCGTGGCGTGCCAGTTTGCGCGGCAGAGCCAATCAAACCCGACGGATCGAGCAGGCTGGCCAGACGCATTTCGGCCACGGCCTCGATGATACCGGACCCACAGATGCCGGTGATGCCGGTGGCCGCCGTCGCGGTGGCAAACCCATCTTCATTCGACCACAAATCGCAACCGATGACCCGGAACCGCGGCTCCTTGGTCTCCGGGTCAATGCGGATCGCCTCAATCGCGCCGGGGGCGGCACGTTGCCCGGAAGAGATCTGTGCCCCCTCAAACGCCGGGCCGGTGGGCGAGGAACAGGCAAGCACGCGGGATGTATCGCCCAACAGGATCTCGGCATTGGTGCCAACATCGACCATCAGCGCCAGATCTTCTGATTTGCCCGGCTCTTCCGACAGGGCGACCCCGGCGGCATCCGCGCCGACGTGACCGGCGATGCAGGGCAGGATGTAACATTGCGCGCGGGCGTTCAGCACAGACAGCCCAAGATCACGCGCGGGCAGGGTGACGGAATCCGACGTGGCCAGCGCAAAAGGCGCCTGACCCAGTTCCACCGGATCAATTCCCAGCAGTAGGTGATGCATCACAGGATTGCAGACAAAAACCGTCTCGACAATCAGCGCCGGATCAATCCCGGCCTCAGCCGCAATTTCCCCCGCAAGGGTATTCAGTGCATCGCGCACCGCTGCGGTCATCTCGACCTCGCCGCCGGGGTTCATCATCGCATAGGACACCCGGCTCATCAGATCTTCGCCAAAGCGAATTTGCGGGTTCATGATACCCGACGATGTCTTGACCTCGCCGGTTTCCAGATCGGTCAGATGGGCGGCAATCGTGGTCGAACCAAGGTCGACGGCCAGCCCGAACAACCCGGCCTCATGCAGCCCCGGCCAGATGTCGACAATTGAGGATTTCGTCGCCTGATGATCGCGGTGCAACGCCACCGTGACCTTCCAACTGCCCTTGCGCAGAACCTTTTGCAGCTTGGCCAGCAGGGTCACATCGGCGCGAATACCGTCGATTTCCCATTGCGATTTCAATGCCTTTTCCAGCCGTTCGAAATCGCCAGTTGGTTCGTGCATGTCCGGTTCTGCCACCTCGACATAGAACAGCCGCGTGGCCGGATCCATCACGATGTCCCGTGCCGCGGCGGCCTTGCGCACCACTTGTTTGTGGACCTGGCTTTCAGGTGGCACGTCGATGACAACGTCGCTTTGCACCGTCGCCTGACAGCCAAGCCGCCTGCCCGGTTTCAATCCGCGTATCTGGTCGTAGCGTTCTTCGACAGCGTTCCATTCAGACAGCGCATCGGGCGCGACGGTGACGCCATGTTTGGAGAATTCACCAACCCCGGGCGTGATCTGGCATTTCGAACAAATCCCCCGCCCGCCACAAACCGAATCCAGATCGACCCCCAATTGCCGGGCGGCGGTCAGGATCGGCGTGCCAACAGCAAACCGGCCGCGTTTTCCAGACGGGGTGAAGACAACAAGGGGGGATTGCTCGGCCATGGGAATCTCTTTCGCGTTTTTGGCGATCATAGGCTGCCGCGCGGCAAGCGAAAGCCAAACCCGCGCCGGACCCCGCCGCAGTCCCATCTGTAAGACCGCTTACCCCTCGCTGTCCAGCCAGCGCAGGATCTCACCCCGGTTGCCATCCAGATCGGGCGCGGGCGCACGGGTGGTGCGATCTTCCATGCCGGATATTTTGATTGGATTGCCCGCCGCAGTATAGGCATGTCGGCCATTGCGATCGAGGACATCCACCACCATGTTGCGCGCGACGATCTGTGGATCTTTCATCGCTTGTGCCACGTTTTGGATCGGACCGGTCGGAATGCCTGCCGCGGTCAGCCGGGAAATCCAATGGGCACAGGTCTTGTCCAGTGTCACGGCCTCGATCAGGCGTTTCAACAGGCGGGCATTTTCACAGCGCGCCGGATTGGTGGCAAAGCGCGGATCGCCCGCCAACGGCAAATCAAGACAGACACAAAGCCGTTCGAACAAGGCATCATTGCCTGCCGCAATGACAAAAAGCCCGTCAGAGGCGTGAAAGGTTTCAAACGGCGCGATGGATGGGTGGCGTGCGCCGCTGGGTTCGGGCGGGGTGCCGGTTGTGGCCGTTATCGCAATGGCATGTTCCAGAATCGCCATCTGACTGTCCAGCATCGCCACATCAATCTTGCGTCCAAAGCCGGTGTTTTCCCGGTCGTAAATCGCCGCCAACACCCCTTGGGTCAGGTACATGCCCGCGACAATGTCGCCAATCGAGGCCCCGACGCGCACCGGTTCCCGACCTTTTTCGCCGGTAATCGACATCACACCGCCCCGGGCCTGGACCACCATGTCATAGGCCGGGCGTTTGGCGTCCGGCCCGGTCTGGCCAAACCCCGAGACGGAGCCATAGATCAACCTCGGAAAGGTCTTGTGCAGCGCGTCCCAACCATATCCCAGGCGATCCATCACGCCGGGGCGGAAATTTTCGACCAGAACATCGGCGCGGGCCAGCAGCCGGTCGAAAATGACCCGGTCCTTTTCCGCCTTGAGGTCAAGCGCGATGCTTTTCTTGGAATGGTTGATCGCAGAAAAATAAGCGCTGCGCCCCGCTTTGAACGGGGGGAAGGCACGGGTGTCATCGCCACCGTCGGGGCGTTCGACCTTGATCACCTTGGCGCCAAGGTCCGCCATGGTCATGGTGGAAAACGGGCCCGCCAAGACATGGGTCAGGTCCAGCACGGTGATGTTTTCAAGTGGCTGCGGCATGTGTGATTCCCGGCTGCGATACATCGTAGTAGCGCGGAAATATGACGTTCATTTCAGCTGTGGTTGCAAGGGGCGCATTTGGGTTTCGCAATGGGCGCGCGGGGGCGCGATCAACATATGCTGTTTTTCCGGTTTCTGCCCGGTTTCTGTTCGGCGGTCCCATCGCCGGTGGTCAGAACAATTCGATGTCACCATGATCGGGTTTGGCGGCCTTGCGTGATGTTTGAAACATTGCGGGCAGGGGCGCGGCATCCCCCATTTCCTCAAGAAAAAGACGTTGTGCCCGTCCGGTGGTTGGCCAGAAACGCAGTTTTCGGCCCAGCTGTCCGCCCAGACATCGGCTGACAACCGGGAAATTTTCCTGTTGCATGAACCATTCGGCAAAGCGGGCATTGGCAAGGCCGATTTCCTTGCCGCTGGAATACATTTTTGCGCCACCAAAAAGTTTCACCTGCAATCGATCCCGCCGCGCGCCGCGATTGATCAAGCCGTTGACCAGCAATTCCATCGCATTGACGCCAAAACGCAGATTGCCGGAACTTTTATGGGTATTCCCCGGCAACAGGAAATGGTTCATCCCGCCAACCAATGCCACCGGATCCCACATGGCGGTCGCGACACAGGATCCAAGGATGGCGGTCATCAACTCATTTGGGTTGTCAGAGAATTTTGTTTCGCCCTGCAACACATTGATGCGGACCACCGGATTGACGGGAAAGCTGGAGTCTGGATCGGTTTTGACCATCACGGAATTCATTCAATCATCTCACTGCTTGCAACATACATCCAAGTTTCTAGGTTGGTCCGGGTTCGTCAAAACTCGTCCCAGCCTTCATCGGCATTGACGGCTTGTTTCACCGGAATGTCCCCGGCGCGGGACCGGGCCGAAAAGGTTAGCATGGGTTCGTGAACTGTTTGGTCCGCTGTCTTGGCGGCGGCTGGCCAGGGGCGCGCGGTTTCGACCCGGGTCATTTCCCGTGTCCAATCTTCGGGATCATTTGGCCGTTTGGCCGCGACTGACGTCTGCCAGTCATCGACGTCCCGCAACCGGAAAGCGCCCAACACCTCGGTCATGCGTTCGGCTTCGTCACTCAAAGATCTGCTGGCGGCAGAGGATTCTTCGATAACGGCGGCGTTTTGCTGTGTGACCCGGTCAAGATTGCCGATGCTTTCCTTGATTTCCGCCAGATTGTTGGCCTGTTCGCGGGATCCGGTTGCGATGCGTGACACCAATTGTGACACATGGTTCACCCCTTCGATGATATCATTCAGGGCCACACCCGCTTTCCCAGCCAAGGCGCTGCCTTGGGTCACCTGCTCACTTGATCGCATGATCAATTCTTTGATTTCATTTGCAGAATCCGACGCGCGTTGGGCAAGTGCGCGCACCTCTGACGCGACAACCGCAAATCCCCGCCCCGCATCGCCGGCCCGTGCGGCTTCAACCCCGGCATTCAAGGCCAGCAAATTGGTCTGAAACGCAATGTCGTCGATCACGCCGATGATATCGGTGATTTGCTGGGAGCTTTCCTCGATGCTTTTCATTGCCGAGACCGTCAGGCCGACAACCTCGCCGCCGGTTTCGGCCTGTCGTTTGTTTTCTGTAATGCGCCGGTCTGCATCGGCCGCATGCTCTGCCGTTTGCTGGACGCTGGCGTTCAATTCTTCGATGGCGGCTGCCGATTCTTCCAATGTTGCCGCCTGCGATTCCGAGCGCTGCGATTGATCTGCGGCCACCTCTGAAATTTCACGGGAAGAATTTCGCACAGTTTCGGCAGTCACAGTCGCCGTTGCCAGGACATCATGCAAATTGTTCAGCAAGCTGTTGAAATTGCGACAGATTGCCAGGTGATCCTCATCAAGGTCAGAAAACTCTGCTTCGTCAATCGGGCAGTCAACTTCGCCCTTGGCCAGTCGGGACAAATGTTCCGCCAGACGGTGAAACATTTTCTGCCGTTGATCCGCCTCTTTTTGACGGGCCTTGCGGTCCATATTCTCCCGGGACAGCGTGTCACGCAGCACCGACAATTCATCCGAGATCTTCCCGATCTCGTCCAGCCGGTCGTTCCCAGGAATTTCAACCTGGTAATGCCCGCGACCAACGGCGCCCATGGCCCCACCAAGCGCAGCAAGCGGGCGTTGCACCATGCGATTGAAAATCAGGACAACAATGATAAGGCCGAAGAATGCGACCAAGGTGCTGAGCACGAGGGCAAAATTCGTTTTTTCGCGGTACCCTGACAACGCGACGTCGTAATCCCGTGCGATGGCGACCACACCCAAAAGGGTCGTGTCGTCGGAGGCAAAAATCGGCACGGCAGAGGCGAAACTGAATCCGCGGGCGCGGGTCTGTGCCGCGCCGCTTTCGCGCGCGGCTGCGGTGGCCTGGGTCAACAGGGACCGAAACTCCGGGTTGGCGATGGTACTGGACGTATAGCTGGACAGGGCTTCGCCGTCGGCATGTTCCACCGTGATCATTGCCAACCCCGGATCTTTGTCGACAACAGGTTGATAGATCTGCGAAATCCGGCTTTCATCCCTGGCCTGCAACGGCGCACTCAGTTGCGCTGCAAGCAATTCCAGCAACAAGGCTTCGGATTTGGCTTCGTGTTGAAGCCCGAGCTCACGTTCATTCCGGGCCACCTGAATGAAGATGACAGTGAAGACCACGACAAATCCCATTGCCATGACCGCCGCCATTTTGGTGCGGATTTTGAACGCCATGGGAAATTTGCGCCATCCTGGCGCAGACCGGAAATTTGACTTGTCTCGTCTTGTCATCGTGATGGTCCGTTGGTGGCCTCAATGGATGGAACCAAATGTCTCAGGATCGTTTCCAATCGAGATCACCGAAACGAAACGGGCGTGGGCCGGTGAAAGCCAGCCAAGTAATTCGCCGGGTCTTGGCCAAGCGGGATTTTGACCAATTGCGGGACGAATATTCTGTCATGGGGCAGGATCGTTGCGATCACCGTCCGGGCAATGCGCAAAAGGCAATTCTGAAACATGGGTGTCTTCCTGTTATGGCCATAATGATGTCAACATTCGGCCATAATGTTTAAGATCACCTGAAATTCAGAGCGTCAGAGAGCGGCTGAAGTGGTTCGGATTTGATCTGCCTTGGCAGAGAGCATTGCCAGGTTGATTTCAGTGGTCTGGTGAAAGGTTTCCAGACGTTCAATAATGCCTTCCAGGCCGCCGTCGGCGTTTTGAATGCGGCCACTTTCAACCCGGCACAGCAGCTTCACGACATTCAAGCCATTGATTCTATGACGTAATTGTCGGCATATGTCGGGAATCCAGCGCGAGGCCAGTTTCGCTTCTGACGTGTAATCCAGGGTCGATTTGCGCAGTCTCTCAATCATGTCCGCCTGTATGGCACAGGCATTTGACTCCGTTTGATCGGAATATTCCGCCAGCAATGCGGTGATTTGTGATTGGAACCTGCCGTGCTGAACAGCTTTGCGCATGCGGCCCAGCGTACCTTTTTGCGGATCACGCAGACGTTCGACCAGCTGATGCATTTCCGAAGCCATGATATCGTAATTCTGGGAAATCGTGCCAAGCGCGCCGCTGGCACCTTCGATCCGACCGGCCATGATCCGCATATTCACCGGTTCGCTGCGCACTTTGTTGAAATCGCGGCTGACTTGCTCCGAAAGCCTTTCGGCGGTGTTCAGAAGATCAATCAGCTCCGACAGGTGGTCCACGTCGCTGCTGGGCGTTTGTCCCGCATGTGAACGTTTCTTGCTTTCGTCGGCCAAGGCCTGATGCATGAATAAATCGTAATCCGCGAAACCGGCCTTGGCCAAACAGGCGACAAAATGGTCCGCGCTTTGCTGGGATGAAAGACCCTGACTTTCCCGATCACACATGTCGCGGTACAGATCCTGGATCATGGCAAGATGGACGGTTTCCGGGCGCAAGCGCCACGACATGAACCCGTCGTCGGTTGCCATGGCTACAGTAAAAGCCCAATAAAATCGGCTATTTGCCGCTTTGTATTTTACATAGGCACAGGCCGGATATCCGTCACGCAACCTTTGCCAATACAGATGGTAAACTCCGCGTGGTGTATCCGAATGGCCAAGGGACCGGTGCTGTGTCCCCAATAGTTGCGGAGCCGAAAGGCCGGAAATGGCGCACAATTGTGGTGATACATAGCGCAGGATTCCGCGGCCATCCGTTGCCGTGGTGAGGATCAGACCGGGCGGCACCATGATCTCGGCATCATCCGACGTGACGCCGGGGGCCGGATGCATGTCGGGCAATTCTGATAGGGGGGCCAATTGGTTCATTCCATGCGCTTTCCTGAGGTTCAAAACAAATCGACGTGGCCGGATGCTGGGTCTGGATCGGGATTCGGTTGCGGCAGGCCAAAAATGCGTTGGTAATGGCCGAGTTTCGCAACCTTTGCCAAAACCTCTGCGTTCAGGCTGACACCGGGGTCCGTCATGCGCGCAATGCTGAACAAGAGCGCCTTCATGTCATCCAAATGCTGGATAAGTCCATCAAATGTCTGTAGATTTTCAATGTCGCCCTGTGAGGTTTCAACAATGGTGCTGGCAAAAACCGTGTGTTCCAGATTTCGGGCAAAATCGGCGAGCTCTCCGACATCCCGTGCCAGGATCTCCAGCACTTCTTTCATCGACCTGTCAGTCATATCTGCGCTCCAATCACCACGTCAAAGCGGGCCGACAACGCGTTCGATACAGGCGCGGAGCTGCGTGGGTTGAAAGGGCTTTTTGATATAATTGTTCATGCCCAACCTCGCGCCATGGTCCAGGATTTCCTGTTCTGCGCGCCCGGTGATCAAAATGAACCCCGTCCGGGCAATGGGTTTGTGGTGGCGGATCGCCTCCAGCAGCTGCAACCCGTTCATCCGAGGCATGTTGAAATCCGAAATCACCAGATGGACCGGGCGAGAGGCGAGGCTCCGCCAGGCAATTTCGCCATCCGCTTCGGTGCGGACATTGCGCACGCCGATTTCTTCCAGTGATTGGGTGATCAACCCGCGACTGGTGGACATGTCATCCACCACAAGAACATGCAGCTTATCCTTCAAGCTCATGGCTTTTCTCCTTTTTTAGCGTCTGCTCCGGCCGGGATGGACCCGACCCTTTGCGGCGGAAAATGCCATTGCCGACTACGTGAAAATCGCCGGTGATCTCCTCTGGAATATGTTCCGAATGGCCGATGAAGATCGCACCACCCGGTGAAATACGGTCGCAAAGCCGCCGCCAAAGCCGCGTCTGAACCTGTTCGTCAAAATAGATCGCAACATTGCGACAAAAAATAACATCGAAATTGCCGGAAATCGGCCAGTCCGCTTTGAGGTTGAGATGGCGGAAGGACACCAATGCACGTGGTCTGTCGCTGACGGACACCATGTTTCCGGTGTTGATGCGCGTGAAATAGGCCGTTGCCTGAGACGCGGGCAGGGGCCGCAATGCGGCAGCGGGATAAATCCCGTCACGCGCCCGCGCCAGCGTGTGGCGGTCAATGTCCGTGGCCAGAATGCGCAGATCGCCGAGGGGATTTCGACCGCCTAGATCCAGACACTGGAAAGCCAGACCATATGCCTCTTCCCCTGAGGAACATCCGGCGGACCATATACGCACACGTCCACCAACACGGGCCCGTGTGATCAGGTCCGGCAAAATTTGCGCCCTGAGATAGTCGAAATGATGGGCTTCGCGGTGAAACTGCGTAGTATTTGTGGTCAGCGCAGAGACAAATTTTTCGCGGGCGGCAAGGTTTTCCGGATTGCTGAGCAATTTACAGAAGGCATCGATACTGGGAATCTTTGTGCCGCGCAGGCATCTTGCCAGTCTCGATGACACCATGGCGCTCTTGCCGACCGGAAGGTGAATGCCGCTCAGGTCGTAAAGCAGGCGCGCGACCTGGCGATAGTTTTCATCAGAAATTTGGTCGTGCGGACCCTGATGATGGATCTTGAGGCTCATGCTACAGGGTCTTGGGCTTGTGGAAAGACCTGATGCACGTCCAGCAACCGCACCAGAGTTTCGTCAATCGTATAGACACCGCGGATATAGGCCTGGGTCCGGGTCGAAGACACATCCGGCGTAGGCAAAAGATCCCTCTCTTTCACCATGAGAATGTCAGACACCGCATCGACAAGAAAACCGACGGTGCGGTCGTCGACACGGGCGATGATAATGACATGACGGGGGCCGGGATCGGTTCGCCCCAGGCCCAATCGCAGCGACAGATCCAGCACAGGAAGGACCGTGCCCCGCAGGTTCATCATCCCGATCACATAATCCGGCGCATGCGGGAGGATGGTGGTTCGGGTCCAACCGCGAATTTCCAGCACATGTGCGATGTCAAAACAAAACGCCTGATCGCCAATGGCAAAGGACACAATTTCCTGGCGGGTGGCGGTGGGCAAAGCGTGGGTTTCAGGCATGGTGGATCACCTTTGTCTGGTCCGGTTCCATGGCGGTGGTCGATAGGCCGCCGCAGGCGGACGCGATCATTTGGTCGGTGTCGACAATCAGGGCGATCTGGCCGTCGCCAAGGATCGTTGCCGCCGCAATCCCCGGAATCTGTTGATAATTCTGTTCCAGCCCTTTGATCACGACCTCGCGTTGATCAATCAACTCATCCACAGCAAGCGCCGTCCGGCGCCCGGAGTTACCCTCGACCAGCAAAAGCGACAGCGTGTTCAGGTCGACCGGCGCCCGGCGATACCCAAGCGCCAGACCAAGGTCGACAATCGGCACCAATTCCGTCCCCATTGTCAGAACCCGATCATCATCGCAGAAACGTTCAATGCGTCCCTGGCCGGGTTGCAGCATTTCACGCAGGGCAAGCGTCGGAACAACCAGCGATTCCCCGGCAACCGTCACAACCATGCCTTCAAGCACCGCAAGCGTCAGCGGCAGCGAAATCGAGATCGCCGTTCCCTGACCCGGCTCTGAATGCAGGGTGACCCGGCCGCCCAGCGATTGAATTTCCGAGCGGACGACATCCATGCCCACCCCACGTCCAGACAGGTTCGACACTTTGGTCGCGGTGGAAAAGCCGGGCCGAAACAGGATGTTGTCGATATCGCTGTCGCTCAGGTCGTCCTCTGGCCGGACCAGCCCCTTGGCCTCGGCGATTTCGCGCACTTTGGGGCGATTGATGCCGGCGCCGTCGTCGCGCAGGGTGATGACAACCCGCCCAGAGCGATGGGCGGCCTCAAGCGTAATGGTGCCACGGTCGTCCTTGCCCAGCGCGCGCCGGATGTCGGTGGTTTCAAGTCCGTGGTCAACCGCATTGCGCACCATATGGGTCAGCGGTTCGACCAACCTTTCGGTCACGGTTTTGTCGACCTCGGTGGCATCCCCCACGGTCACAAGTCGGGCGGATTTCCCTGCTTCGCGGGCCGTTTCGCGGACGGTGCGCGACATGCGCTGGAACAGGCTGCGCACCGGTTGCGCCCGGATGGCCATCACGCTTTCCTGGATGACGCCGGACAATTGTTTGAGTTGGCCCATCGCCTCTTCCACGGTTTTGGACGCGGAATGCGGCAATTCCTTCATGGATTGCCGCAGCATGGATTCGCTGATCACCAATTCGCCGACAAGGTTGATCAACCGGTCGACCCGTTGCAGGTCGACCCGAATGGTGCTGGCGCGGGCGCTGTCTTTGCTGTGGGGGGGATTGCCGGGCGTGGTGTCGGGCAGTGGGGATGGATCGTTCGGGGGCGGGCCGTCGGATGACATCCTGTCGGTGAACAGCGCGCCATTCGTTGGCAAAGGCGGCTCTGAGCGGCTCGACGACGACGATAGTGGCGCGGGCGGGGCAAATTCCAGCAAGGGGGTCGGCGCGGTTTGTTGCGGGGCGTTGGGCGTTGCGTGTTCCGTTATGACCAACGTGCACAGGCCTTCGACGAATTCGAACACCTCATGTATCGCGGCAAGATCCACGCCGTCATCCGGGGTGATGTCGAGATGCCAGACCAGCATCGGAACCCGCCAATCGCCCACGCCCAGCGGTTCAAGACCGGCAATGTCGGCGCGCACCGTCAAATCGCCGAGATCCTCCAAAGCCCGGAACAACAGGGCCGGGTCGTGACCATTGGCATAGAGTTCGGACGTCGGTGCAAAGGACATGCTGATCCCCGGCAAACCAGCAGCAACACCCGCCGCTGGTGCCGCCAGATCGGGTAGATCAGGCAGCGCCGCATTGTCCAATGGGTCAGGCAGGACGGGATCCGCAGGATCGCCAATATCCGGCAGGTCGCCAAGGTCCAGCGGCCCCCCGAAATCCATCGCCAGTGGTACAAAATCCGGCTCTGGCGTGTTCACATCCATTGGCGATCCGCCGACAGATTGGCTCAGCAATTCCAGATCACTCAGGATCGAATCCGCAGTATCAACCGGTATCTCGGTGCCATTGCGCGCCGCATCGACCAGATCGCTCAGATGATCGCCGGCCGTGAACATCAGCGCCAGAGTGTCGGCCGTGACCTGTAACCGTTCCGCACGCAGATCATCCATAACGTTTTCAAATGCATGGGAAAACGCAACCAGGGCATCCAACCCAAAGGCGCCGGCACCGCCTTTTATCGAATGCACAGCCCGAAACATCGCATTTATCGTCTCGGCATCGCCGCTTGCGTCGTCCAGATCGTTCAGGCCCGACGACAGGCTTTCCAGCAGGTCGTCACATTCCTGAAAGAAAAGATCGCGCAACTCGCTCATCCGCAAATCCCCTCAGATAACCAGCCGGTTGATGACGGAAATCAGCTTGTCCTCGTCAAAGGGTTTGACGATCCAGCCGGTGGCACCGGCGGCGCGTGCGCGTTGTTTCAATTGAATGCCGCTTTCCGTGGTCAGCACCAGAATGGGAACCGAGGCACCGGTTGTGCGGGCGCGGGCACCCGAGATGAAGCCAAACCCATCCAGCCGGGGCATATTGATGTCGGTGATCACCAGATCGGGCGCGCAATGATCAAGTTTTTCCAGACCATCCATCCCGTCTTCGGCCAATTCGACCTCAAACCCGGCGCCGGTCAATACGGATTGCAGCATATGGCGGATGGTGCGGGAATCATCGACGGCGAGGATCTTGTGGCTCATGCCAATGCCCCTTTGTCGAGGGGATCACCGGAAAACACCCCGGCGGCAATGCCCAGGGTGGCGAACCCCTGGCACAGACGATCAGACGGATCCGCCAGCACAAAATCCTCTGTGCTGCGGTGCCATTCGATCCGGGCGCGCAGCAAGAGTTCCGCCGCCATGCCGCCAAGAAACTGGACATCCTCAGCCTCAAGCACAAGATCGCGACCGCGCGCCGCGATGATGTCATCCTGTAATTTTTCACAAGCGGCAAAGTCCAGCCGCGCCGCCAATCTCACGGTGACAGGGCCGCTGGCCCCGGTGCTTGCAGTCATGTCGCCACGCCCCGATTTGCAATATTTTTTCCAATTGCCCTGATGCTAGGCGCGGGCGCTTAAGAAATCGTTTCGGATTTGCCATGTCGGGTGTCTGTGGCGGTAAAAGATGTGTTTTGATTTTAAATCAGCGTCTTACGCAGGGAACTTCCATCGAAATGTAAAGCATCCCTGCGTAAGGTATGGTCTGTTTTGGCCAATGGCCAACATCAATGGATCAGCGATCCACCATTCACATCGACCTCGGACCCGGTGCAATAGCCCGACAGATCCGACGCCAGGAACAGCGCGCAGCCCGCCACATCCACGGCGGTTCCCGCGCGTCCCATTGGAATGCCGGCCAGAACCTGTTCCTTCATGGCCGGGGTCAGCTTGCCGGCGGTGATGTCGGTGGCGATAAAGCCGGGGCAAATGGCGTTAGAGCGCACATTGTCCGGGGCCAGTTCGCGTGCCATCGCCTTGGTCAAACCCAACACCCCGGCCTTGGCCGCCGAATAATGCGGCCCGCCAAAGATACCGCCGCCGCGTTGCGCCGACACCGACGACAGGTTGATGATACTTCCCGATTTCTGCGCCCGCATTGTCGGGATCACCGCCTGCGACATATAGAGCGTGCCGCGCAGGCTGACGTCGGTCACCGCGTCGTAATGATCGGCTTCGATCTCCATCAGTTTCAGCGGTTGGGTGATGCCGGCATTGTTGACCAGAATGTCGATCCGGCCAAACATATCGGTCAGGATCTGTACCGCCTGATCACAGGCTTTCTTTTGGGTGACATCACAGGGCAGGCCGACATGGCCATCGCCCGGCAGGTCCAGCGCCGCCGCCGCCGCGTGGTCGGCATCCAGATCAAGGATCGCGACCCGGGCCCCATGTTCGGCGAATAATGTCGCCGTGGCCTTGCCCAATCCACGCGGGCTGGCCGCGCCGGTGATGATTGCGAATTTGCCGTCCAGAAGTCCCATGTCGCGTTCCTTTTTTTGTCTTTTCTTCGTTTTTTCGGTGGCTTACAGCCAGCTTTTGATTTGATCGGCCACCTTGGTGGTCGACAGCCCATACATGTCGTGCAGGGTCGGCAGGGCCCCGGCCTCCAGAAATTGGTCCGGTAGCGAGATCATGCGAAATTGCGGCGTGACCCCGGCCAGCAGCAGGGTTTTCGCCACGGCTTCGCCAAGCCCGCCGTTTTCGGTGTGGTTTTCCGCCGTCACCACCAGCCGGCCGGATTTCCGGGCCTCGTCCAGGATGGTGTCCACATCCAGTGGCTTGAGCGTCGGCACGTGCAGCACCGCGACATCGACGTTGTCGCGGGCCAGGATTTCGGCCGTATCCAACGCCCGCATCGTCATGATCCCGGACGAGATGACCAGCACATCACGCCCCTCGCGGATCATCTGGGCGCGGCCCAGCTTAAATTTGTAGTCCGGTTTGTGCCGGGTCAGCACATTTGGCACCTTGCCGCGCAATAGGCGGGCATAGACCGGGCCGTCGTGGGCGATGATCTCGGGCACCATGCCGGCCACATCCGCCGCATCACAGGGGTCGATCACCACCATGTTGGGCAGGCCGCGAAAGATCGCCAGATCCTCGGTGGCCTGATGCGACGGCCCGTATCCGGTGGTCAGACCGGGCAGGGCGCAGACCACTTTCACCGGCAGGTTTTCCTCGGCTATGGCCATGGCGATAAAGTCATAGGCCCGGCGTGACGCGAACACCGCATAGGTGGTGGCAAAGGGAATAAATCCTTCGCGCGCCATGCCAGAGGCCGCAGACATGAGCAATTGTTCGGCCATGCCCATCTGATAAAACCGGTCCGGCATGGCGTTCGCAAAAACATGCATGTCGGTGTATTTCGACAGATCCGCTGACATCCCGACAATGCGGTCGTCTTGTTGTGCCGCCGCGACCAAAGCGTCGCCAAATGGCGCGGAAACTGTATCATATCCTTCTGCCGCGAGTGACGCGATCATTGCCGACGTGGCGACCTTTTGCTCTGCGACCTTGCGCGGTTCATATTTGCGGCGCATGGAATCCCGGGTCATTGTGGTTTCCCTTCTTCCAGTGTGTTCAACGCTTTGGCCCATTCTTCCGGCGCGACGCGGACAAAATGCGCCATTTCGCGGGCCTCAAGGAAATCGACGCCTTTGCACATCTTGGTGTTGCAGATGATGACGCGCGGTTTCGGTTCGGGATGCAGGCGCGCCGCGTCAAACGCCGCGACCAGCGCGTCCAGATCATTGCCGTCGACCTCTTGCGCGAACCAGCCAAAGGCGGTCCATTTCGGCGCCTCTGCACCGACGGCCAGCGCATCGCGGGTCGGGCCATCGGCCTGTTGATTGTTGAAATCCACGATGCAGATCAGATTGTCCAAGCGCCATTGCGTGGCGGACATCACGGCCTCCCATGTGGATCCTTCACCCAATTCACCGTCAGACATCAGGTTATAGACAAACGCCGGATTGCCCTTGCGTTTCAGGCCCAGCGCCGCGCCAACCGCGATCCCCAGACCCTGACCCAGCGAACCGCCCGTGATCTCCATGCCCGGCGTATAAGATGCCATGCCCGACATCGGCATGCGGCTGTCATCCATGCCATAGGTTTCCAATTCGTCCTCTGGCAAAACCCCGGCCTCGATCAGCGCAGAATACAGCGCAATCGCGTAATGGCCGATCGAGAGATAGAACCTGTCGCGGCCTTCCCATTCCGGGGCGTCGGGGCGATGATCCAGCGCGTGGAAATAGGCGGTCGCCAACACATCCGCCACGCCCAGCGCCTGACCGATATACCCCTGGCCTTGCACCTCGCCCATCAACAGCGCCTTGCGCCGGATGTTCCAGGCGCGCATCGCCAACGACATATTGGCCCGTTTGCCTGTTTGGCTTTGGTCGCGCATTGCACCCTCCCTTTGCGTGATATGGCGGTCTAGCACGCCGGGCCGGGGGCAGATTGTTCCAAAAATGCAAAACACCGTTAGAAAAACTAAACTACTTTGCGGCGCAAAAAACGGGTAGCAAGGGCGCAAACCCCTGAATACCTCGGAGAATTCACATGTCTCAGATGATCTTTGCCGACAGCCTGTCCCGTCTTGGAACGGAAAGTGCCTTCATGGTGTTGGCGCGGGCCCAAAAACTTGCAGCTGAGGGCAAGGACATCATCAACCTTGGCATTGGCCAGCCGGATTTTCAGACACCGGGCCATATTGTCGAGGCCGGGATCAAGGCGTTGCAGGACGGCCATCACGGATATACCCCCGCCAATGGCATTCCCGCCCTGCGCGAAGCGGTGGCCGCGGATCTGGAAAAACGTCACGGTGCGCCGGTCAATCCCGACAACGTGGTGGTGGTGCCGGGCGGCAAGCCGACCATGTTCTTCGCGGTGATGATGTTTGGCCAGGCGGGGACAGAGATCATGTATCCCAACCCCGGCTTTCCGATTTATGAAATCGGTGATCAAATATTCCGGCGCGACGCCGGTGCCGATCCGTCTGCGCGAAGAAAACGGTTTTGCCTTTTCCGCTGACGAGGTGCTGGGCCAGATCACCGACAAGACCCGGTTGATCATCATCAATTCTCCCGCCAACCCCACCGGCGGCGTCACCCCGCGCGAGGAAATCGACAAGCTGGTCGCCGGGTTGATGGAACACCCGCATGTGGCGCTGATGTCGGACGAGATCTATTCTCAGATGCTCTATGGCGGGCGCGAACATGTGTCGTTGCTGCAATACCCGGAAATCCGCGATCGGCTGATCCTGCTGGATGGCTGGTCCAAGACCTATGCGATGACCGGCTGGCGGTTGGGCTTTGCGGTCTGGCCGGATGCGGCGGTCGACCACGTGACGCGGCTCTGTATCAATGATCATTCCTGTGTGAATGCCAGCGCGCAATACGCCGGTTTGGCGGCGCTGACCGGACCACAGGATGCGGTGCACGACATGGTTGCCCAGTTCGATGCCCGTCGCGAAGTCATTGTGCGTGAATTGAACAGCCTGCCGGGCGTGCGCTGCTCTGATCCGGGCGGGGCGTTCTATGCCTTTCCGAATATCGAGGGCACGGGCATGAATGCAACCGAAGCCCAGAACCTGTTTCTGGATCAGGCCGGGGTGGCGACGGTGGCCGGCACGTCCTTCGGGGCGATGGGCGAAGGCTATGTGCGGTTTTCCTACGCCAATTCCACCGAGAATATCCAAGAGGCCATCGCCCGCATCCGCAAGATCCTGTGATCAGATCCCGGTGATGCGGGCGAACGTGGCGCAAGGGGATGTGATCAGCTTTCCTTGCGCACGGGTTTGCCGGTCATCACCTCATAGGCTTTGACCACAGCGGAATCGTCCAGCTTGCCATGGCCCAGCCCGGATGCACCCAACAGCATCTGATGGGCTGCGGCGCTAAGGGGCAGGGGCGCGGTGCATTCCTTGCCGGTTTGCAGCACAAGGCCGAGATCCTTGATAAAGATGTCGACCATCGACCGGGGGGTGTAATCGCCGTCCAGCATGTGCGGCACCCGGTCTTTGAACATCCAGCTCATACCGGCCGAGCCCGATACGATGTCATAGAGCTTTTGCGCATCACATCCCGCCGCCGCGCCCAGCGCCATCAACTCGGCCGCCGCGACCAGATGCACGCCCGCCGCCAGTTGGTGCACAACCTTATAGGTCGCGCCAAGGCCGGGTTCATCGCCCAGACGGTGCACCGTGCCGGCCATCGCCGCCAGCATCCGGTCGGCGGCTTCAAACGCGCTGGGGGACCCCGACGCCATCACCGACAACGTGCCGGCATCCGCGCCGACCTTGCCGCCCGACACCGGGGCATCCAGCATGTCATATCCCAGATCGCCCAGCTTTGCGGCGATGGCACGGGCTTCGGACGGGGCGACGGTGGAACACAGCATGACGGTCGCGCCGCTGGCAAGCTCCGCTGTGGCACCATTTTCGCCAAACAACACGTCTTCGGCCTGGGCTGCATTGACCACCATTAACACCAGAAGCTCGACCCCGCGCGCGGCCTCGGCAACACTGTCACAGGCAGTGCCACCAAATTCGGCAAAGGCATCGCGCGACGGCGCATAGATGTCATACCCTTTCAGCGCAATGCCCGCCGCCAGCGCGCTGCGGGCCATGCCCATTCCCATTGATCCAAGTCCGATAATGGCGGTGTCACTCATGTCATTCTCCCTGATTATTCGCTTTGTCCGCCTGGATCGCGTCGCGGATTGTATCGCGCAGTGCCACCAACATGACATGTGCCGATGCCGCGCCGGGATCGAGATGTCCGACCGACCTGTCCCCGAGTTTCTTGGACCGGCCTCTGCGGCTCTCTAATGTTTTGGTATGGTCGCGACCGGTCTTGGCGCCGTCAACCGCCGCATCCAGACAGGCGCAAAGATCCGCACCCGCCGCCAGTGCCGCCTTGGCGTCGTCAACCGCCGGGCCCCAGGCGTCGATCATTGTCTTGTCGCCGCGTGCCGCACCGCCACGTGCCAGAATGCCCTGCAACAGCCCCTCGATCCAGGCGACCATCGCCGCCGCGTCAAGGTTCAGTCGGTCGGTGACATTGGCACCGGCCTGTTGAAATGCGCTGGCATAAAGCGGCCCGGTCGAGGCCCCGACCGCATCCAGAAAGGTCTTGGCCATGGCGTTCGACAGTTCTGTGATCGTGGTATCACCACTGTCTGCCAGCGTGCGGCGCACGGCGGTCCAGCCGATGTCCATCGTTACGCCATGATCGCCATCGCCAATCACGCCATCCAATTCCGAAAGCCAGTCGCGGTTGGCAGAAATCGCATCCGCCATCGCCAACATGGCCTGAACAAAGACCGCCGGGGTCACCGGTCCATCGGGGTTCAGATCCGCGCGGTTGATGTGCACGGTTTGCGTCGCCGCCTGGGCGGACCTGCGGGTCAACCCGCCCCTTGGGGCCATCTCGCCCCCAAGGGTCAGCGCCAGCGTATGGCAGGGCGCATCCATCAACGCCTGCAACTCATCATCCAGTTTCATCAGCGAGACCGACGCCCCGGCCATTTCCAGCGAGGTGGCATATTCCCCGACCCAGGTCTTGTGCACCTCGATCCCCAGATCGGCCAGCCGGTCCGCGACCCGGTTATTGACGATAAACAGCTCCAGCTGTCCGGTCGCGCCAAGGCCGTTCACCAGCACCGCCACCCGGTCCCCCCGCGCCAGCCCCAGATCCACAAGGATCGGATCCAGCAGCGCATCGGTCACGTCATCCGCCTGTCCCAGCTTTTCGCGCCGCATGCCCGGCTCGCCATGGATGCCCATGCCGATCTCCATCTCATCCGCGCCAATGTCGAAATTCAACTTGCCGGTCTGGGGCAGGGAGCAAGCGGTCAGCGCCACGCCTATGGTCCGGGTATTGGCCAGCGCATGGCGCGCTGCGGCCTCGCATCCAGCCAGATCGCGACCCTCTTCGGCGGCGGCCCCGGCCACTTTGAACACAAAGAAATTGCCGGCCACACCGCGCCGTTCGGCGGCCCGATCCTTTGGCGCGCTGGCGACATCATCATTCACTGCAATCGACCGGGCCGGGGTGCCGGCGGCCTCGCATTGTTCGGCGGCCATGTCGAAATTCATCACGTCGCCGGTGTAATTGCCATAAAGGAACATCACGCCGGCCCCGCCATCCACCGCACGCACCGCATCCATGATATGTTCCGGGCTGGGCGAGGCAAAGACATTGCCCACCGCCGCCGCATCCAGCAATCCGCGCCCGACATAGCCGGAAAACAGCGGTTCATGCCCCGATCCGCCGCCGGTGATCAACCCGACCTTGCCATCGCGCGGACCGTTCACCGCCACCACGGCACGGCCAGTTGCGCCTTCGACCTTCAACAGGTCGGGATGGGCGGCAACCATGCCGGCAATGGCCTGTGGGATGATGTCTTCGGGATCGTTGATCAGCTTTTTGGTGCGCATCTCGGTCATGTCATCTTCCCTTTATGAATTCGCGGGCGGCCACGACGGTCTGGTCAAGCCAGAGTGTTTCCTCGTCCCGACGATCCTGTGGCAGCCAATGTTCCAGAATAACGCTCATGTCAGCCGGGCACTGCGCCAGCTGATCCAGAATCCACGGGATTGGCGCGCGTCCCTGACCAAGCGGCACACCGTGAATATAGAACCCGACGCCATAGGTGTCGGGGGTGATCACATAATCCTTGAGGTGCAGGTTGATCGTATATGGCGCGAGCAGCTTTATCGTGTCTTCCGGCCATTCACCGGCACAGATCGAATTGGCTACATCCAGACATACACCCAGCGCCGGATGGTCGACCGTATCAATCAGCTCGACCATGCGGGGTGAGGGATAGTTGAAATGGTTTTCAATTGCGATCTTCATCCCCGCTGCCGCCGCATTGTCCAAAAGCGGGCGCAGTTGATCGGCAAGTTCGGGCACCGGCATATGGCTGTCAGCCTCGTCCAGCGCGACCCGCATGATTTTCGCATGCAAACGCTGACCAATGGTCAGGTAACGCTCGACTTCTTCGGCATTGAAACACTGGGTGCCCAATTCAAGAGCGATGCCTTTTGATTGCGCCTGGTCGAACAGGCGATGATGATCCGCCTCGGTCAATTGATCCAAAGGCATGTTGTCGGCATATTGCACAACCTTCAGCCCATAGTCCGCCGCGGCGTTCAATACATCAAAGGCGGTAAACGGGCTGTCGGGATGTTGATCCTTGATGCCAATTGCCCACCGAAAGGCATAGCTGCCCAATCCAAGTTCCATGTGACCTCCTCCAGTCGAACCAGCCGGGTCCATGGCCCGTGTGTTCTGTTTTTTGGCACCTTAGCCATTGCCGCCAGGCCGATAAACCGCGTTCCGCAGACGTGTTGTGAAGAAATTCTTTGCACCTGTGTTCGAATTCTACCTTGGGTCAAAGCGTGCTCTGGGGCGGGAAACCAACCAACCGGGATCTGACCCATCACCGATGGCAAAGATTGCTTTGGGTCGTATTTGATTGCGAATCCGCAACCCGTCGCGCCCATTTTTTGCCTATGGTACGCCGGGCGTGTCGACATTGCGTCGCCAGCGCGCACCGCCGCATTTTGCAACCGCTTGCGAACGCACGCTATTAATTTCTGTAAATTCAGAGTGAATATTCGTAAACTATACCATTGGTAATGTTTGCAGTTCGGTTCGTCAGTTATGCCAGGGTCTCAATTCAATTCAAAACTGCTCTTTGCAGTGCTGCCCTGTATCGGGGTCGCATCTTTGATCGAGTTCGGGCATCAAATCGAATTCCACTTGCCGATACCTTATTTATTGCTGATCGTCAGTGTGGTTTATGCTGGAAACCTGGGTGGACGTCTGGCCGGGCTTTGCGCGGGCGGCCTTGGGGCAATCCTGTTGCTGCATGCCTTTTTCATCGGTCAAGGACCGGCTCCGATGATGCCGTCCCTCCTGCATACATTTGCGGCGATGACAGTCTTTATCGGGACTGGTTACGTTGTCGGGCGCACAACCGATCAGCGTGATTTTCATATCGCGCGCCGTCTGGAGACGCAGCGCAATGATCAGGAACAGCCGCTGATCCTGGCCAGTATGATTGCGAAAATGGGCTATTGTATCTGGGATGAAGAAAAAAACAGACCCTTGGTCGTATCCGAACAGCACGCCCGCAACCACGGGGCGACGATTGCCGATTTCAAGGGTGATGTATCTGATAAGGGTGTGAAATTCCAAGACATCCATCCCGATGATCGGAATAAAGTCCGCAATTGGACATTGGATTTGCAGGACGGAAATCTGGTGACCACGGAATATCGGGTGCCCGTCGGCGAGACGATGAAATGGGTGCGTGCGGTTGCGCAACCCATTTTGGATGACGACGGCAATCTGACCCGCACGATAACCGCGTCGCTGGATGTGACCGAGCAAAAGATCGCCGAGCGGGTGTTCTCTGAATCGCAACGTCTGGATGCGGTGGGCGGCTGACTGCGGGCATCGCGCATGATTTCAACAATATCCTGACGGTGGTGTCCGGAAACCTCGAAATCGCCCTGCTGGCGGCCGAAGATCTGGGGCAACGGGAATTGCTGACCGCCGCTTTTGAGGCGTCAGATCGCGGGGCGAAGCTGTCGAAACATCTGCTGGCCTTCGGACGGAACGCCGCGCCCAGCCCGGAGTTGTTGAATGTGAACAACGTGATCGACCGGATGGACGATCTTTTGCGCCGCACCATGCCTACCAATATCCAGATCGAAACCCGGCTTGAGGCAGACCTGCCAAAAATTGAAACCGATCGCACGCAATTGGAAAGCGCGATTTTGAATTTGGCGATCAATGCGCGCGATGCGATGCCCGATGGGGGTACGATTACCTTGGAAACCGACGTCCGTCAGGTTGGGCCGAACTTCGCGCTCAAGGGCAGTGCGACACTGGCGCCGGGCGAATATGTCGTGGTGTCCGTCCACGACAGCGGCACCGGGATCGCGGCGGATATGCTGGATAAGATCTGGGAACCATTCTACACCACCAAGCCAACCGACAAAGGCACGGGCCTTGGGTTGTCGATGGTCCATGGGTTCATGGCGCAATCCGGCGGCCAGACCCGGATTGTCAGCGAAGTCGGGCAGGGCGCCATTGTACATCTTTATTTTCCGTTGACCGCGTCGGCGGCCAGAGAAATTCGCGTATCGCCCCCCATTTTGCCACGGCCCGCCAACAGCGATCAGCGCACTGTGCTTCTGGTCGAAGATCCGCCAAATATGCAAAGCGCGCTGGCGCGCAAGATGTCGGGGCTTGGGATGAACATCGCGCTGGCCCGGGATGCACAGGAGGCGCTGCAGATCCTGCGCCAGTCCGACCGTGACATTGATCTGGTCGTCAGCGACATTCATGTCACCGATGCCCAGGATGGCGATGATCTGGTTGATCAGATCAATCGCGAATTTCCTGATTTGAAAATACTTCTCATGACCCAAGGCGCGCCGCGCACCGTTGGGGCCATTTTGGCAAAGACGACCAATGTCACGCAAATCACCCGACCGATCCGGCATAACGATCTGCCACAGACCATCAACAGAATTCTCTATGGTGCGGGGTCGCCACATACGCTGGCATAGGTGACACAGACAAAGAGGCCGCTGCCCGTCAGCGGGCAATCACGATGTCAGCGCAGAGACCGCCCAGCCGGTCAGATTTTCCCAATCGCAAAACCCCGCCATGCGCGCGGGCAATATCGGTGGCAATCGCCAGCCCCAGCCCCACACCCGGCGCGCGCGACTGATTGCGGGATTTGTCCAAGCGCACGAAGGCCCGCACCGCGGCGGCCCGCATATCCTCTGGTATTCCGGGGCCGTCATCTTCGACCCGAATGCGCAGCGATTTGTCGGTCAACCGGGCGCTGACCGCGCAATTGGTGCCATATCGTGTTGCGTTTTCGATCAAATTGTCGATGGCCCGGCGGATCGCCACCGGGCGCAACGCAATATGTCCATCGCCCTCGCAGGTGATCAGCGTGACCGGTTTCTCGGCCCGCTGTGCATCCTCGACCGCCTGCTGCACCAGGGCCATCGGATCGGTGGGCGTGGCTTCACCGGCCTCGGCATTGCCGCGCACGAAATCAAGGAATTCGTCAAGCATACGTTCCATATCGCGAATATCGCGGTTGAGGTCGGCAACCTCGTCTTCGTCCAGCATCGCAAGGCCCAGCTTGAGCCGGGTCAAGGGCGTGCGCAGATCGTGGCTGACCCCGGACAACATCAATGTGCGCTGTTCGATCTGGCGTTCAATCCGGGCCCGCATATCCAAAAAGGCATGTCCCGCCGCCCGCACCTCGACCGCGCCGCCGGGGGAATATGGCACAACGCGCCCTCGGCCAAACGCCTCGGCCGCGCTGGCCAGCCGGGTGATCGGGCGCAATTGGTTGCGCATATAGATAAAGGCGATTGGCGTCATCAACAGCGAAAAAATCACCATATTGACAATCAACTGGTGCGGATTGCTGGCCGAAACGCCTTTTCGATCCAGGCGCAGTTCCAGCACCCCCTGCGGCAGATCCATATAGATCAAGGTATCGCGGTCATTGGGCAGGGAAATGGCAACGACCCCGTCCAGATCGTTGCGCAATTCACGGATCACCACCCGTCCGGATAAATCAAACCAGCGCCGCAAATCGCCGCCGGTGGCGGCTTTCGCCACGCCAGAGAAAAGTCGAGCGGCAAGGCCAGAGGCATCATCGCCGCAAGCGCCGCGCGCGGGGTGTCATCCGCAGCGGGCTGTGACACAATCAGGCGAATCTCGTCTCGCACCGATCGGGTCAGCTGTTCGGTCACGCCCTGAAAATGCCGCTGAACAAAGATCACCGTAACCACAAGTTGCAGGGTGACAACCGGCAGAACCAGGATAAGCGCGGCACGGCCATACAGGCTGCGGGGCATATAACGTTTGAGCCAATGAAACGACATGGCCAAGGCTTAGCGGGTCTGCCCGCATCATAGAAGGAAAACCGGTATGGACAGCCGCGAAAAAGCCGCCGTTGCCGCAGGGACATCTGCCCAGACATCGACCCTGACACCCGTTCCGGCATCCGGTGGCGTTCCGTCGGATGCCGCCGCCCCATTGCCGGGCGCGCCGATTACGCTGGCACCGGGGCTTGTGCGCATTCTGGCGCCAAACGCGTCGCCGATGACCTATTGGGGCACGAATACCTATCTGTTGGGGCAGGGTGATCTTGCGGTGATTGATCCCGGTCCGAATGACCCGGATCACCTGCAGGCGATTCTGGCTGCTGTGCCGGACGGGGCGCGGATCAGCCATATCATTGTCACCCACGCCCATCTTGACCATTCGCCGCTGGCCCGACCGCTGGCAAATGCCTGCGGCGCGCCGGTGCTGGCCTTTGGCAAAGCGGACGCCGGGCGCAGTGCCGTCATGCAAAGGCTTGCGGCCAGTGGTTTTGCCGGCGGCGGCGAGGGGCTGGACCATGATTTCCGCCCGGATAAGAGTGTCGTCGACGGTCAGGTCATCGCTGGCGATGGCTGGGATCTGCGGGTGCATCATACGCCCGGTCATATGGGCAATCACATCTGTCTGGGCTGGGGGGATGCGCTGTTTTCCGGGGATCATGTGATGGGTTGGGCATCCTCGCTTGTGTCGCCCCCGGACGGTGATCTGAGCGATTTCATGGCGTCCTGCGTGGCATTGCAGGCCCGCGAATGGCAGGTGTTTTATCCGGGCCATGGCGCAGCGATTCACGATCCGATGGCGCGCCTGAACTGGCTGATCAACCACCGAAAATCCCGCGAAGCCGCAATCCTGCAGGCGCTGACCGATGGCCCGGCCGGTGCATCCGAACTCGCCGCGCGCCTCTATACCGACGTGCCAGCGGCGCTCTTGCCGGCGGCGGCCCGCAATGTCTTTGCTCACCTCATTGATCTCTATGGAAAAAACACAGTTGCGCCGGTGAAAGCCCTCGCATTTGACCAGTCTTTTCGCCTGATTTGACCCGACAGCAAATTTTTCTGCGGTTTTGTGACAAAAGGCTCTGGACGCCGGAATCCGCTGTTGTTATATCGCCCACATGTTCCGGCGTAGCTCAGCGGTAGAGCAGTTGACTGTTAATCAATTGGTCGTAGGTTCGATCCCTACCGCCGGAGCCAAAATCTCTTAACGAGATAATTGGCAAAAAGGCCGCTCGATAGAGCGGCCTTTGTCGTTTCTGAATGTAATCCATTTTATCGCTTTTGGGTTCCGGTATGCGGGCCATCGCCGTTTTATGCATCATCATTCTGTTCGACGGAAACAGGACCAACCAACGGCAACGAACCAAGCAATTGCGCCGATTCCGAACATGGCTCCGGCGCTGTCGCCGAGGGCGGGGATCACCGTTGCAAGGCCGCTTATTCCGGTGATCAATCCAAGACCAATTGTGACCCGGCCCAGATTTTTGCCAATCAGACCTGTCATGCTGACAAGGCCCACCCAAACGGCCCCCGCGATTTCATTGCCGCCGCCAAGGCCCAGCTCCACCGTGTGCAGAATTTGCCAAAGCTCCGCCGCACGGACAGGATCAACCGGAAAGATATGAGCAGCGCGTTCGATCGCAACATTTGCGATCATACCGGCCCCAAGCACCAGTGCCGCCCAGATCAAGCCAAACGCGCGGCTGACGGCGGCCCACTCTGGTGCATCCTGGCTTTGACGCCGGTGCATCGCCTCGACAAGGACGGTCAGGGCAATGGCGTTCACAACATAGATCACCGTGTTCCATGTGATCAAAAGCGTCGGTCGCGTGTCAATAAAGGCCACAACGGCGTGTGGATCGACATCAATTGATCCAAACCCCAAAGGCGCCAGGATCAGGACAAGAACAGCAATGCCAAACAGATAGCTGGCGGCACAGATCAGGGCGGCACAGCCGGCAACTCTTTGAAGGGTCATTCGGGATCTCCTTTTTGGTTCAGCTTTTGGATGCCTCGGCCCGAAAATGCGCGGCCAGACGGTGGGTTCCGGTTGATGCGGCGGTCATGTTCATCGCCATCGCGGTCAGAAAGAACTGCGCCGGTCCGGCGATTTGCGCGGCGCAATACGGGGCAGGATGGTCAGGGTCAGGCGGCGCAAAACGTCGGGCAGATGGGTGATCCGCGCCGGGGTGCCCAGGACCTCAAAGCACAGCTCTGCAATCTCGTTGTGGGTGAATGTGTCCGGGCCGCCGACGTCACACCATGCCGCACCTTCGGCAATGGCGTCGAAACTTGCCGCCGCGAGGTCGGCGCCGTGAATGGGGTTGATCCGTTGCGTGCCGGCGCCAAACAGCCAGACGCGCCCCGATCTGGCCATGGCCAGAAAATCAGCCATGTCGGAAAAATACCCGGTGGGCGCAATGACCGTCGATTGCAGCGGCGCTTGCTGCAACTTTCGGACAAAGGCGCTTTTGGCGGCCACCAGCGGCACATGTTCCATGCGGTCGGCATTCAGAACATGGACAAAGGCAAAATGCGGCACCTTGCTGCGCACCGCTTCTTCCAACAGGTTCACATTGGCCTGATAATCAACGTCCCAATATCCGACCCCATCGGCCTGTCGGGTGATGCCAAGCGCGGAGACAACCAAATCAATGTCGGTCATGATCCCGTCAAGGGTTTCTGGCCAGGTCGCTTGTGCCTCGACTATGGCGTCCGCCTGAAGGTTGGTTGCGGCACTTTGTTTGCGCACCAATGCGGTCACATGCCAGCCCCGTTGCAAATATTCGGCACAAAGATGCCTGCCAAGATAACCGGTCGCACCGGCGATCAAAACGCGTTTCATCTACGGTCCTCCTTGGCCATCGAAATTTGCTGGCTGTGCTCAGAAGCGGTGCCGCGCATCCCGTTGCGATTGCCGGGCTCTGGTCGGGGGGGATTGGTGTTGCGCGGCTTGTCCGAATTTGCGGGCAGCTCTGAACGAGCTGCCCCTTTGAAGAGTTCGTAGATCGCCCATAGCCGGGGCGGTCGGCGCAGAAGCATATGGGCCATTGCGATGCCTTTCTATCCGACAACACGGTGGCCGCGACCACGCATGCATTGCACAACTATTTCTTCCCGGCGTTCGCTGGCGTCGCCTGGCGCCTGGCGGCCCCACCGGCCAATGCGCCAACAATCGCGCCGCCCCATGCGGTGCCGTCTTCGTCGACCTCGCCCAACAGAGCACCGGCACCCGCGCCCAAGGCGGCGGCGCCAAGGGTCTCTCGGTCCAGCTGCTTTTGGTTGCGGGCCAGGGTCTGGCATTCGACCAAATCCGCCCGATAGGCAGGTGTTTCGCCACCGTCCAGAATGGGCCGGTATTTCGCGCCACTATTCGCACAGCCCGCGGCAACCAGTATCAGAGGAAGTATCGTCAGGTATTTCATATCTTTCGTCCTATTCAACAGTCAGGCCGGGCCAGCCCGTGGTGTTCACGGGCTGTGGTCCGGCGGTGTGTCGAACAGGTACAAAACCCATGCGGATGCCGCGACCGGACCGACCGGATAGAACGTCCGAACAAGCTGGATCGCACATGTCGTGAGATTTTGTCATTTATATCAATGTGTTGATTGCGTCGGTGAAATTCACGCCGCCAGCCGATCCGGACCTGTCCGGCGGTTCTTTACGGCTTGTGGGTCCGGCGCCATTGGCTTGGGGTTTGATCGGTGATCTTCTTGAAGCTGGCGTTGAAGGTTGATTTGGCGTTGAAACCGACGATCTCGCTGATTTCGATCACGGATTTGTCGGTGCGGATCAACAGATCACAGGCATCGCGAATCCGGCCCTGATTGACATAATCATAAAACGACATGCCGATCTTAGTATTCAACACCTCGGACAAATGTATCGGCGATACCGCAACTTCGGACGCCAGACTTTGCAGGTTCAATGAATGATTGCGCCACAGCTGTCCCTCTGTCATTCGTTTTTCAAGCCGTGCGGCAAAGCGGGCGGCATCCTCGGGCCGTAGGCCGGATCGAGCGTATGATTTGATGGTGTCTTTTTCGGGCGTCGGATCTTCGTTGTCCGGTGGGTCTTGTGTGATGATCTCTTGCGACCATTGCGGCAATGGCGGCACAGCGCGCAACGCAAAGAGACCAAATGCACCGCTAAGCACCACATCATAAATCAGCGACGCAATGCCATCGCGGACCGAATTCCGCCCCAACAGCATTCCGATTTCATCGGCAATGACGGTCAGCGCAAGGATAAGAATGGTCGCAATCAGCCCGTTCAACCAATGCAGGTTCTTGCCCTCCAGATCCGAAAACACCGCGCGAATATTGCGTTGATGCGCGATCAGAAGGCGGACACAAATCCCGCCATATGTCGCCAAAAGAACAACCCAAAGCCCCCAGAACGCAGTGTTCCCGATCTGAATCAATTCCTGATGCCACGTCGAAAGGTTGGCAACGGCGCGCCCAATGCGCACATCACCCGGCAACGCCAGACTGGGCGCAAGAAAGAGCACCCCGGCGAGGAACGGCAGCAGATGAACCCAATCCCGCCGATCCAGCTTTGGGTCGGAACTGGTCAATGCCCGGACAAAAAAGTAGAGCGACACCAGAAATCCAGGGATCAGGACATCGTTCCAGCGAAAAAACATCGGCGGGGCGGAAAAGACATTTGAATAGGCAAAAGAATTGACCATGTCCGACGTGTTGGCGGTGAAAAACCCGATCATTGCCCAGATGTGCATTTTGGACCCGGGGGTTTCCCGCAGGCGGAGCAACAGGCCAAGGATCACAAATATCGAAATTGCCAATGACGCCGCAACGCCCAAATGTTCCCAGTAGAGGTTCGTGTAAATCAACATCATGAATGGGCTACTCCGGCTGGCCAAAAGGAGGCCGGTGCTGAAATGGGTCAATTGAATGGCGCGTTTATTCGACACACGGTTGCAAAGAGCAACCTTTGGATTGCAATTTGGATGCCGGGATCGACCAAGTAATCGGACGGGCGGGCAGGGCGGCCCCCGGGTCTTGGATCGGTTGGTCGTGGCGGTGAATATCCGCTTATGCAGGACCACCGGGAAAGCGTCGCAGATCAGACAGTGACGCCCGTAACAGCGGACAATCCCGCGTCATGCACGGCGCGGGTGATGCAGGATCAGGTTAAAACCCTCATCCGCGGTGGGCGGAGAGAAATGTTTGGAAAATTGCCAGAACTGGTCTTCGGTCACGGCAAAGGGGTGATCGCCGGCGGCATTGCGTTTTGCCAGCCGCGCAAGACAGTCTTCGTCCGGCGTATCCAACACATGCATCTGATGGTCCGCCGTCGTCCCGGCCAGGATTTCACGCATCCAGCCCCGTTGCCCGACCGTGTTGGCGGGAAAATCCAGAACGATGCTTGTTCCAGCATTCAGCAGTGACACCAGATGCGGCGCCATGATGCTGCGCAGCTTGCCCGCGCAGCGCATGTAATCGGCCCCCGTTTTCATTTGCTCGCCAAACAGCGCGCCAAGCCATTCATCCTCCGCCACCAGAACGCCACCGTCGCGGACCAACTGATGTGCCAGCGTTGATTTGCCGGATGCGATTTTGCCGCAAAGCATATGAAGCGTTGAAGCCATTGTTCCCGTCCTTCTATGTCGTGATGTCCTGTAAAGCCCGCCGCGCCTGTCCCGGTGTGGTGCCGAACACCCGCTTGAAGGCGCGGTTGAAGGCGGGCTCGGATTGATAGCCGAGGTCGGCGGCGATATTGGCAATCGGTTGCGCGGTTTCGCGCAAACTCCGCCGCGCGAGGTTCATGCGCCATTCCGCAAGGTATTGCATCGCGGGCGTGCCAACGAGGGTGGTGAACCGCGCCGCAAAGGCAGAGCGGGACATGCCCGCCACCTGAGCCAGCGTCTCGACCGACCAGACGGCCGCCGGATCGCGGTGAATGGCGACAATGGCCCGCCCGATCTGTGGGTCGCGCGCGGCCTTTAGCCAGCCCCGGTGTGCATCCGGCGATCGGGTCAGCCAGCGGCGGATGGCTTCGATCACCACGACATCGGCCAGCCGCGTGATCACGGTTTCCCCGCCGGGGCGCAGCTCGCGGGCTTCACGCGCAATGAATCGCAATGTGCCTTGCAGCCAACTTCCGGCGTCTTCTTCCCATGGGTCGATTTTCAGCACATCGGGCAGCAGCGCCATCAACATCGGGCTGGACGCATGATCAAGCCGGGCAAGCCCGTACATGATGCTGCACGCCGCGCCGCCGCCGCCGAACTCCACGGTTTCATAAAGCTCTGTCACCTTGCGGATCGGCAGCTCTTCGAGCGTCAACAACCGGGCCTCCGGGTCGCTGTAAAGGTTGATCGGCGCGCCCTTGGTCATCAGAACAAGGTCGCCTTTCTGGATTTCGAACGGCGCATCATCACCGACCTTCAGCCAGGCCCGCCCGTCAATCACCACAGCAAAGCTCATGACCTCGGGAAAGCCGGGGATGGTGATGCCCCAGGGGGCGGTCAGCCGCGACTGGCAATAGAAGGTGCCGGTCAGTTTGAGCAGATGCAGGATCTCGCCCAGCGGATCACCGATGGGCTGCGCCAGACGCGCGGGGTTGGGAACATGTGGTTCTGTCATGGGGGGATTGTGGCCCGGGGAATGCGGGTCGTCCAGATCGTTTGGACGATCAGGCAAAAATGTCGGACGCATGGGAATGGTGCGTCCAGAAACCTTGGGTGAGAACAGGTCACCGAACGAAGGCTTCATCAAAACCCAAGGAGGTCCCAATGACCAACCAACCCATTCTCGTCCTCGGCGCCACTGGCAAGACCGGCGCGCGGATCGCTCAGCGGCTCGAAGCAAAGGGCCTGCCGGTGCGCCGTGGCTCTCGGGCAGCGACGATCCCCTTTGACTGGAACGCGCCCGACACCTGGGGGCCTGTTCTGAACGGCGTGTCGGCGGTTTATATTTCCTATTACCCCGATATCGCGGTGCCGGGCGCGGTGGACACCGTCGCGGCCTTCACCGAACAGGCCCGCGCCTCAGGTGTTGCCAAGATCGTGCTGTTGACGGGGCGTGGCGAATATCACGCCCAGCGCGCAGAAGAGGTGGTTCGCACCTCTGGCGTGCCCTTCACCATCGTTCGCGCGGCGTGGTTTGCCCAGAACTTCTCTGAAGGGGCGCTACATGCGCCGGTGATGGCCGGCGTTCTGCCGATGCCCGGCGGCGAAGTGCAGGAACCGATTGCGGATGTGGACGACATCGCCGATGTCGCGGTGGCCGCCCTGAGTGAAGCGGGCCATGACGGCGACACATACGAGGTCACAGGCCCGCGTTTGATGACATTTGCCGAGATGGCCGGGGTGCTTTCGGCGGCATCTGGTCGCCTGATCGCCCATATGCCCATCTCATTCGAGGACTTTCACGCCGCGTTGCTTGCATCGCAGGGCGAAATGATTGCCGACGTTTTGACCGAGATCGCCCGCGAAACGCTGGACGGTCGCAACGCCCATCTTGGCGATGGTGTTCAACGCGCCCTTGGCCGTGCGCCGCGAGACTTTGCCACATTTGCCAAAGATGCCGCCCGGTCCGGGGCCTGGGCCGACGCGGCCTGAACCCTGTCCCACGCTACAAAAAGGAAATTTCAATGTCTCTTTATCACAAACTTACCCTTGGTGCCGCCGGTTTGACCGCGCTTGGCATCGGTCTCGCCATCACCTTTGTGCCGCATGGGTTTTATGCCGGTTACGGCATCGCCCTTGGGGCCGATCCAACACGGTTGAGCGAATTGCGCGCCCCCGGCGCCAACCTTGCGGCCCTTGGCGCGGTGATCCTGACCGGCGCCCTACGTCCCGCTCTGACATATCTGTCAGCGATGCTTGGCACCCTGGTCTTTTTCGCGTTTGCTTTTGGTCGCTTGGTCAGCATCGCGCTGGACGGCTGGCCGAGTGAAAGCATCCTGACCGCCCTGATGATCGAGCTGGGGTTTGGCGCGCTATGCCTGTTCGGGTTGCGGCGGCAGAGACGGGCACCGCGCCCCGTGGCGATGTGAAGACAAAGAGGTGGGGCATCGCAACGCGGCCTCACCTCTGCGACTGATGTGATGGCGGCACAGGTGTCATGACCCGCCAGCGGTTTCGCGAAATGGGTGCAGCAAGTCGATGATCAATGCCTTGACCCGATCGCGCACCATCGTATTTCGACCGGGCCGAGAGACCAGATACATGTCCGACCTGAACTGCGTCGGCAGTTCCAATTCGCGGTAAACCGTGTTGGCCATTTGGATGATCTGGGCCGAGCGCGGCACAATCGCGAATCCCAAGCCCTGATTCACCAAACTGATCACCGCATGGGTTTGGCTGACGCTCAATTGCGTGTCCGGCATGATGCCGCTGGCATAAAACAACGCGTCCAAAGTTTCCTTCAAGAACCCGCCGCGATCCTTGGCAAAAGAGATATAGGGCGCATTGTCGAAGTCGGAAATCGACAGATCCACTTTTTTTGCCAGTGGATTGCTGCCCGGGATCGCCAGCACAAAGGGTTCGTTGACGACACGGGTACGCTCGATTTCACCGCGCGGGGTCTCCATCCGGGTCAGGCCCAGATCTATACGCCCAGAGCGTTGCGCTTCGATCACCTCATAGCCCATCATTTCGATCGGCGTCAGGGTGACATTGGGCATGGTTTCCGCCATTTTCTGGGCGATCATCGGTACAAACCGAAACGCCGCAGAGGGCACAAATCCCAAAGCCACGCTGCCGGTTTCGCCACGTTCGGCCTGACGTGCGTTCAGCACAGCCTGTTCAGAACGTTGGATAATATCAATCGCACTTTGATAGAAGCTTTCCCCGGCCGAGGTCAGCCTGACATGTCGGTTGCTGCGTTCCAACAGCGTCAGGTTCACCCGGTCCTCCAGAATCTTGATCTGGCGCGACAGGGGGGGCTGCGTCATGTTCAAACGGTCGGCGGCGCGGCGAAAACTCAGCTCTTCTGCCACCGCCACAAAGCACCTTATCTGGAAATATTCGAACGGTCCCTGCGCCATAACGCTCCCCTTGAATCGTGACGTGGTTTTTGCGGTCGATACAAATAGTGTATCACAGCAATCCAAATTTGGAATTTACAAAACGACGAACATTCCCATTTTGAAGGCGTGGCACCGATGGAACACAAGCGCGTCAAAAACGCGGGTTGCAGCGGGATCACGTCAAACCGGGAGGATAAAATGACTAGGAAAACGCATTTGATCGCGGCGACGGCAATGGCATCGACCATCGCGTTCGCAAGCCACGCTCAGGACAATTCGGTGACCATCGTATTGTCAGAAGAGCTGGAAATCGTCGAACCCTGTTCGTCCACCAAATCCAATGTGGGCCGGGTTCTGTTTCAGAATATTTCCGAAACCGTAACCGAAATGAACCCCGCCACCGGGCTTCAGCCGCGTCTCGCCAAAAGCTGGGAGGACATGGGCAACGGCACCTGGCGTTTTCATCTGCGCGATGGCGTGACCTTCAGCGATGGCACCGCGATGGAGGCCGAC
The DNA here is from genome assembly GCF_055808435.1 of Marinovum sp. J2-8. Lineage (NCBI taxonomy): Bacteria > Pseudomonadati > Pseudomonadota > Alphaproteobacteria > Rhodobacterales > Roseobacteraceae > Marinovum > Marinovum sp. J2-8. The sequence continues at coordinate 108,511 of NZ_JBVVRZ010000002.1, forward strand.
GACGTGGCGCATTCGCTGGTACGGATGAAGTCCCCGGATATTGCCTGTGAAATCGGCGCCAAATTCTTTGGTGGCATCGACATCACATCAAACATCGTGGACGCCCATACGCTGGATGTCACGGCCGATCCGGCCCAACCGATTTTGCCGATGTTGATGTCGACGGTCACGGTCACCCCGGCGGAAACACCGCTGGACAGTTTCGTGGATCACCCCATTGGCACCGGGCCGTATACATTTGATGAATATGCCCGCGGGCAGCACATCAAACTTGGCGCCAATCCAAATTACTGGGGCGATCAGCCCGCTGTGCAATCGGCCACCTATGTGTTCCGCGGCGACAGCGCGGTGCGGTCTGCCATGGTTGCCGCAGGCGAGGCGGACATTGCCCCCAATATCGCCCTGCAGGATGCCAGCGATCCGGGCATGGATTTCTCTTATCCGAATTCGGAAACGGTTTTCCTGCGGATTGAACACGCGCAGGCACCGCTGAATGACCTTCGGGTGCGCGAGGCGCTGAACCTGGCGATTGACCGCGAGGCCTTTGTCGGCACGATCCTGGCCAATGGCACCTTGCTGGCAACCGGCATCACGCCGCCGTCGACCATCGGCTATGACCATGATCTTGCGCCTTATGCCTATGACCCGGAACGGGCGCGCGCGTTGCTGGCAGAGGCCAAGGCAGACGGCGTTCCGGTTGATGCCGAGATCACGCTGATCGGGCGGCTCAACAACTTTGCCAATGTTCTGGAAACCATGGAGGCGATGCTGGCGATGTACCAGGACGTCGGTTTCAACATGAAGCTGGAAATGGTCGAAGTTGCGGAATGGCTGGAACGCTATGCCAAACCCTTCCCGGAAAATCGCGGGCCTGAATTGATCGAAGCGCAACACGACAATGCCAATGGCGATCCGGTGTTTTCGATGTACTTCAAATATCACTCGGACGGCCAACAATCCGGCATTACCGACCCCAAGGTTGATGCAATGATTGCCGATGCCACGGCGGCGACCGGCGACGAACGTGCAGCCAAGTGGAAAGCACTGTTCAGCTATCTGCATGAAGAGATCATTGCCGATGTCATGTTGTTCCACATGGTCGGGTTCAGCCGGGTGAACCCGCGTTTGGATTTTGCGCCCAGCATTCGCACCAACAGCGAACTGCAACTGTCGCAGATCAAGTTCAAGTAACGTGACCCTGGCGGCGGGCCGGTCCAATGGCCTGCCGCCAACAAAACTCAAAGGTCTGCCACTATGATGAAGTTCCTGGGACGGCGCGCAGTTGCGAGTGCCATTTCTCTTGTTGGTTTGATGTTGCTGGTGTTTTTCCTCGCGGCTGACGGGCGATCCCACCGGGCTTTACCTGCCGTTGGATGCGTCAGAGGAAAGCCGCAATCAGTTCCGCGAGATTCACGGTTTGAACGACCCGCTGTTCGTTCAGTTCCTCAGCTATATGGCGGATCTGGTCCGGCTTGATTTCGGAGATTCAATTCGCCGCTCTGAACCGGCGATTGATGTGGTCTTGCGTGGATTTGCCTGGACCCTGCAACTGGCGGTGATCACCATGTCGTTGGTGGTGGTTTTTGCCATCATCCTTGGGTCGCTGGCGGCGTTTCATGTGGGCGGCGTGTTTGACCGGCTTGCCACGTTCTTTTCATTGATCGGATCAAGCGCGCCGGATTTCTGGATTGCCATTGTTGCCATCGTGATCTTTTCGGTCAATCTGGGGTGGTTTCCCACCTCTGGCACCGGCACGGTCTGGCATTGGGTGATGCCGATTTCGGTTCTGTTCATCCGGCCCTTTGGTCTTATCCTGCAGATTGTTCGCGGCTCGATGATCACGGCGCTGGGGTCGGCCTATGTCAAAACCGCCCGCGCCAAGGGGGTTGGCAACCGGCCGATCATCTTTGTGCATGCGCTGCGCAACGCGCTTTTGCCGGTGATTACGGTGATTGGCGATCAGGCGGCGGCGCTGTTGAACGGGGCGGTTGTGATTGAATCGATCTTCGGGTTCCCCGGAATTGGCAAGCTTATGATCAACTCTATCCTGCAACGTGACTTCACCGTTGTCATGGCCGCGATCATGGTCACGGCACTGGCGATCTTCCTCATGAACCTTGTGATCGACATTCTTTATTCGATCCTCGATCCCGAATCAGGTATTGACCCATGGCACAGACTGACCTTTCGTCTTCCGACATTCCCGCCGCACCCAATCCCCTGGTTCAGACCCTGCGGATGCTCTGGGCCGATAAATTCGCCTTTGTCTCGGTGATTTTTCTGCTTCTGATCCTGTTCTGCGCCGTTTTCGGCCCGATGCTGCTGGAAGATGTCGCAACCAAACAAAACCTGCGTGGCCGCAATGCGCCGCCGTTCGATTTCTCGAAAAACTGGGTCTATTGGCTTGGCGGTGATGCGCTGGGCCGGCCCTTGCTGGCGCGGATCGTCGTGGCGTCGCAGAACACGATTTTTGTCGCGGCGGGCGCTGTTTTCTTTTCGCTGGCGATTGGCACCGCGCTGGGCCTGATCGCGGGGTACACCACCAGAACCTGGAGCCAGGTGATCATGCGGCTGGCCGATATCATCATGTCGTTTCCATCGCTTCTGTTGGCCGTGATCGTGTTGTTCATGCTGGAAAGTTCGGTGTTCAATCTGGTGGTGGTTCTGGCGATCACCCGCATTCCGGTCTATCTGCGGACCGCCCGCGCCGAAACGCTTGAGGTGCGCGAACGCATGTTTGTTCAGGCCGCCCGCGTCATGGGCGCGTCGACCAAGCGGATCATTTTCCGCCACATCCTGCCGGTGGTGTTTCCGACGCTGATCACCATTGCGACGCTGGATTTTGCCTTTGTCATGCTGGCGGAATCTTCGCTTTCGTTTCTTGGCATCGGCATCCAGCCGCCTGAAATCACTTGGGGGCTGATGGTGGCGCAGGGGCGGCCCTATCTGACCACGGCCTGGTGGCTGTCGTTCTGGCCGGGGCTGGTGATCATCCTGACCACGCTGTCGCTCAATCTTGTGTCGCATTGGATGCGCACCGCGCTTGATCCGGCACAACGCTGGCGGTTGGAAAATGTGAGGAAGAAAAATGGATAATCGTCTTCTTTCGGTCAAAAACCTGTCGGTGGATTTCCACACCTCGCATGGCACGGTGCATGCGGTCCGCGATGTCAGCTGGCATCTGGACCGGGGGGAAACGCTGGCCATTCTGGGGGAATCCGGGTCGGGGAAATCTGTGTCGGCTTCGGCGATCCTGAACTTGATCGACATGCCACCGGGGGAGATTACCCAAGGCGAGATCCTGTTCGAGGGCAGGGACGTGCTGACAATGTCATCCGAGGATCGCCGCAATCTGAACGGCCATCGGATTGCGATGATCTTTCAGGATCCGCTCAGCCATTTGAACCCGGTCTACACCGTGGGATTTCAAATTGCCGAGACCATGACCGCCCATGGCGTCGACAAGGCCGAGGCCCGCAGCCGCACCATTTCCCTGATGCAGCGGGTGGGCATTCCAGAGCCGGACACCAAGGTGGATGCCTATCCGCACCAATTCTCTGGCGGGCAGCGCCAGCGGATCATGATTGCCATGGCCCTGGCATTGAAACCCGACATCCTGATCGCGGATGAGCCGACCACCGCATTGGACGTCACGGTTCAGGCCCAGATCCTGGCGCTGCTCAAGGAGTTGCAGCAGGAAACCGGCATGGGGCTGTTGTTGATCACCCATGATCTGGGTGTGGTGGCCGAAGTGGCGGACCGGGTTGTGGTGATGAACGCGGGCCAGATCGTGGAAACCGGCACCGCGGCCGAGGTCTATCACAGGCCGACCCATCCCTATACCAAAAAGCTGATTGCCGCGATCCCCGGCGATGGCGCAATGGCAGAGCCGTTGGACAGCGCCACCAAACCGATCCTGGATATCACGGGGCTGACCAAACACTATGGGTCTTTTGTGGCGCTGGATGCTGCCAACCTGACGGTGTTGCCGGGGGAATCCGTGGCCATTGTCGGCGAATCCGGTTCGGGGAAATCCACGCTGGCAAAAACCGTTTTGCGTCTGGAAGAGGCCACAAGCGGCAGCGCCCTGTTCGAAGGGCGTGATCTGGTCAGCATGAATGACAAAGAGCTGTTCAACCTGCGGCGCGACATTCAGATGGTGTTTCAGGATCCGACCCAATCCCTGAACCCGCGCATGTCGATCTTTGACATCATTACCGAGGCTTTTGTGATCCACCCCGAGATCCTCGACAAGGCTCAGTGGAAAACGCGGGTCTGTGCGTTGTTGGAACAGGTCGGGCTGAAAGCGGATCATATGTATCGCTACCCGCATCAGTTTTCCGGCGGCCAGCGTCAACGGATTGCGATTGCCCGTGCCTTGGCGTTGGAGCCAAAGCTGATTGTCTGTGACGAAGCGGTTTCCGCATTGGATGTCTCGATCCAGGCACAGGTCCTGTCGCTGTTGACCGGATTGCAGGACGAACTGGGGTTAAGTTACCTCTTTATCGCCCATGATCTGCCTTTGGTGCGGGATTTTGCCCATCGCGTGATTGTCATGCAGGCGGGCAAGATTGTCGAACAAGGCCCGGTTGCCCAGATATTTGACGCCCCGCAACAGGAATACACCCGCAATCTGATTGCCGCCAGCCTGTCGCCGAACCCGGATATTCAGGCCGAAAGACGCGCGGCGGCAAGACAACTGCACGGGGTCGACGCATGACATCCAACATAGCCACTGTTGCCAGCTGGCCCCCATCACCCGAGACTGACCGGATACCAAGGACCGCCAAATGACCAAAACGCTCGCCTACTTTCGCTGGCCATTTCTGTTCACCGCAATAGGTTTGGCCCTGGCCTTCTGGCTGGGCTATCACACCACCGGCACCTTTGCCGGCGGGCTGTCGTTCTTCTTTCTGGGGTCGATCCTGGCGGTGCTGGAAATCTCGCTCAGTTTCGATAACGCCATCGTCAATGCCAACATCCTGAAAACAATGGATGAAAAATGGCAACACCGGTTCCTGACCTGGGGGATTGTGATTGCCGTCTTTGGCATGCGCATCGTGTTCCCGCTGGCGGTTGTGGCCATCGCGGCCAAGATCGGCCCGGTGTCCGCGATGATCCTGGCCGCCACCGATCCATTGCAATACGCCCATATCATGGAAGAGGCCCATATCGGGATTTCCGCCTTTGGCGGCACCTTTCTGATGATGGTGGCGCTGACCTTTTTCTTTGACCAATCGAAAGAGGTGGATTGGATTCGGCTGATCGAATGCCGGCTGCGCAGCTGGGCCTCTATTCGTGGCTTGGAAATCGCCTTTGTTCTGACCGCCGCGCTGTTGTTGTCAGCCGCATTGCCCGACGAAGACAGCGCCACATTTCTTTTCGCGGCCGTCTTTGGCATGGTGACTTTTCTGGCGGTGGAGCTGGTGGCGCATATTCTCAACTCGCAGAAAGAGGCGCAAACCATGGCCGCCAAAGGGGGATTTGGCGCGTTTCTGTATCTGGAAATCCTGGATGCCAGCTTCTCTTTCGACGGCGTGATTGGCGCGTTTGCCCTGACCCAGAATCTGTTTCTGATTGCTATCGGGCTGGGAATCGGGGCGTTTTATGTCCGCTCCATGACCATCATGCTGGTCGAACGCGAAACCCTTTCGGAATTCCGTTATCTGGAGCATGGCGCATTTTATTCGGTGCTGGCATTGTCGATGATCATGTACGCACAATCGCTTTGGCATGTGCCAGAGCTTTTCACCGGGTTGATTGGCGCCAGCTTGATTGGCCTGTCCCTGTATTCTTCGATCCGCCACAACAAAGCAAATCTTTCGGCCTGACCACACGGGTCGCTGACACCCACAACAGACAATAAAAAAGGAACGCCGATGTCCGAGTATGAGTTTTCAACCGAAACGCGAGAGCGCCTTGAAACGGTGTCCGTTGCCACATTGGCCACAGCCCTGTACAAGCGCGGATTGCGCAATCAGGTGATCCAGGATGTGCGCCCCGTGGGACGCAAAGGGTTCAATATGGTCGGGCCAGGCCTTTACCCTTCGCTACATGCCCGCCCGCGAAGATCGCAACCAACTGGTGGAATTCCGCAATCCGGAACATCCGCAGCGGCATGCGGTCGAAACCTGCCCGCCGGGTCATGTGATGGTGATGGACAGCCGCAAAAGCGCCACGGCGGCATCGGCAGGCGACATTCTGGTCACCCGGCTGATGATGCGCGGCGTGGCGGGGGTGGTCACCGATGGCGGATTTCGTGATGCGATGAATATCGCCGAATTGGACATGCCGACCTATCACAACCGGCCCTCCAGCCCGACCAATCTGACCACAAACGAGGCGATTGATATCAATGTGCCGATCGGCTGTGGCGACGCGCCGGTGTTTCCCGGTGATATTGTGGTGGGCGATGATGACAGCGTCATTGTGATCCCGGCGCATCTGGCCGAGGAGGTTGCGCTGGAGGCGGTTGAAATGACGGTGTTCGAGGATTTCGTGCTGAGCCAGGTCAAGGGCGGCGCCGGGATCATCGGGCTCTATCCCGCCACCCAGGATGCCACGCTGGAGGCATTTGCAAAATGGCGCGCCGAGCAGGGGCGATAGAGCCACATTAAAGGGGAAGGGCGATTGCCCCCCTTGCGACTTGCCTCACAATGGCAAGTCGCAGCCGGCGTTTCTATTCCGCCTCGACCTTGATGCAGGCGACATCAGACGGACCAATGCGGCGCATCTCCGGGCGGGCCGCGCCACATTGGGACGAGGCCATGACGCAGCGGCTTTGAAAGAAACAGCCCGACGGAAGTTTGAGCGGACTGGGCAAATCGCCTTCCAGGATCTGCGGAATGACGCGCACATCCGGGTCGGGCACCGGCACCGCCGACAACAGCGCCTTGGTATAGGGATGGTGCGGTGCGCCAACGACATCGCGCGCGGGACCATGTTCCATCATCCCGCCCAGATACATCACAAGAACATCATTCGAAATATGGCGCACGATCCCGATGTCATGCGCCACAAAAATCAGCGTCAGACCCATCTCGCGTTGCAGATCGCGCAGCAGATTGATCACCTGGGCCTGAATTGACACATCCAGCGCCGACACCGGTTCATCACATAGGATCAACGACGGTTCCGCCGCCAGCGCGCGGGCAATCCCGATCCGCTGGCATTGGCCGCCGGAAAACTCATGCGGATAGCGGTTGGCGCTGCGTTCGGCGATCCCGACCCGGTCCAGAAGCTCGCGCACGTTCTGGCGGCGTTCCTTGGCCGACCGGTCGGGAAAGAAGGTGCGGATCGGCTCTTCTACGGTTTGGTGGATCGTCATGCGCGGGTTGAGCGAGGCAACCGGATCCTGAAAGATCATCTGAACCGAGCGCCGCAAATCCAGCACATCCTGCCGCGAGGTGTAATCGACAGCTTTGCCAGCAAGCGTGACCGTGCCGCGCACCGGTGGCGACAAGCCGGCAATCGCCCGGATCAGGGTGGATTTGCCGCAGCCGGATTCGCCGACAATGCCCAGCGTCTTGCCCGGCATTAGATCAAAGGACACACCATTGACCGCATGCACCTTGTCCGGGGTTTGCCACGGCCAGGTGGCGGAATTGGTCATGGTGAATTCCACCGCCAGATCACGGACCGACAAAAGGGGGGGCTGGCTCATGTCAGATCCTCCACCGGGCGGATACAGGCGCGTTGGCGTGCGCCCCCGGTCAGTTCCGGCACGCCATTGTGACAGGCCTCCAACACATCCACACAGCGCGGGGCAAACGGACAGCCCGACAGCGCCAGCATCTGGTTGGGCGGCTGGCCGGGGATGGCCACAAGGTCGGCGTCTTCGTCATGCACATTCGGCACCGCCCGCAACAGCCCGCGGGTATAGGGATGGCCCGGCGCCGCAAACAGCCCACGGGTGTCGGCGCGTTCCATCACACGGCCCGAATAGAGCACCAGCGTGTTTTCGCAGGTCCCGGCGACAACCCCCAGATCATGGGTAATCAGAAGGATTGCGGTTCCCATGTCACGGCGGATGTCATCCAGAAGCCGCATGATCTGCGCCTGAACGGTCACGTCCAGCGCGGTTGTCGGCTCATCCGCAAGGATCAGTTTCGGATTGCACAACAGCGCCATGGCAATCACGATCCGCTGGCGCATCCCGCCGGAAAATTCATGCGGATAGGCGCGCAGACGGTTTTTGGCATCCGGGATTTGCACCGCATCCATCGCCGCCAGCACACGCTTGCGCGCGGCATCGCCCTTCAGGCCCTCATGCAGTTCCAAACTCTCATTCAACTGACGTTCAACCGTCATGTAGGGGTTCAGCGACGACATCGGATCCTGAAAGATCATCGCGATTTCCTTGGCGCGGATCTTGTTCAATTGCGGCTGTGACAGCGCCAGAAGATCCTGACCGCCATAAGCGACCTTGCCGGTTGCTTTGGCGTTTGAGGCCAGGAGCCCAAGGATCGACAGGGCGATCTGGGATTTGCCCGACCCGGATTCCCCGACAAGCGCCACGGTTTCACCCGCCGCGATGTCGAACGACACATCATTCACCGCGCGCACAAATCCATCCGGCGTGTGGAACCCGATCGACAGGTTTTCTACGGATAATAGCGTCATGAGCGTTCCTTCGGATCCAGCGCATCCCGCAAGCCATCGCCGATATAATAGAGTGAAATCTGATTGACCGCGAAAAAGGCCGCCGGGAACAGCAATTGCCATAACGCGCCATAGGTCATGGTGCGGGCGCCTTCGGAAATCAACGCGCCCCAGCTGGTCGATGGTTCCTGAATGCCAACGCCCAGAAAGGACACAAGGCTTTCCATCATGATGGCGTCGGGAATGGTGATGGAGGTATAAATCACGATCACCCACAGCATGTTCGGCATGATGTGGCGCAGGATGATCTTGGCATCCGACAGGCCCAACATGCGGGCCGCATCCACAAATTCACGGTTTTTCAAGGTCATCACCTGACCGCGCGTGATCAACAGCCCCGCAGGCCAGTTGATGATCACCATGACAATGATCATCTGCGACACCGACCGGCCAAAGAACGCCTGCCAGACCACGAAAAAGATGATGTAGGGGATCGACAGGGTGATGTTATAGGCGCCCATGATGATCTGATCTGTTCGCCCGCCGTAATACCCGGCAAGCGCGCCAAAGAAAGAGCCGATCATCACCGCGACAACCCCGGCGATAAAGCCGACCATCAACGACACCCGCGTGCCCTGAACCACCCGCGCATAAAGATCACGACCCAGCTCATCGACCCCAAACCAATGGCCATTGGACAGGCTCGGCCCGCCTTCTTCGTTGACTTTGCCAAGCAACGACCAATCAATTTCCTCGATACTATAGCGCGCGAATAACCCGCCAAAGATGGCAAACAGGGCAATGCAGCACAGAAACCCCACCGCGACCACCGCCATGCGGTTGCGGAAAAAACGCCGGCGCGCATCGGACCAGAAAGAGCGATTGTTGATCATCTCTTCGGCAGCGGCGGTCTGGTAGCCTGCGCTTTTCATGGCCTTTGGCGCGATCATTTCATGCCACTCCGCACTTTGGGATCAATGACCGCATAGGCCAGATCAACACATAAATTCAGTATGAAAGTCAGCACGCTATAAAGGATAGCTAACCCAAGGATCACGGAATAATCGCGGGTATAGGCGGCATCAATAAACTTCTGTCCGATGCCACCGGTCGAAAAGAACACGTCGATAAAGACCGATCCGGTGATCATGTAGACGAACACCGGCGACATATAGGCAATGACCGGCAAAAGCGTCGGTTTCAATGCGTGGCGGATCAGGATTGTCCGCTCCGGCAACCCCTTGGCGCGGGCGGTGCGGATATAGGGTGCGCTCATGACTTCGAGCAGCGATGACCGGGTGATCCGGGCGACATTGGCCAGATAGGACGTGCCCAGCGCCACCGCCGGCATGATGACATACGACCAATGACCGCCGTTCCAACCGCCCCCCGGCAGCCACCCCAGCGCAAGCGTGAAAGTCAGCACCATGATCGGGGCAAGGACGAAATTCGGGAAAATCTGGCTGAAAATCGCCAGCCCGGTCATGACGTAATCCCAGGTGCTGTTGTGGCGCAGCGCCGCAATCAGACCCAGCGGAATGCCCATCACCAGCACGAACACCGCAGACCAGAAACCATAGGTCAGCGTGACAGGAAAACCCGAGGCGATCAGATCGTTCACGTCACGATCGCGCTGCGCGAAACTGGGGCCGAAATCGAAATGCAAAACGATGTTTTTCAGATAGGTCCAAAGCTGCACGTACAACGGCTGATCCAGCCCGTATCGTTCCAGCACATTGGCCATGATCGCCGGCGGCAGAGGGCGTTCGGATGTGAACGGGCCACCCGGCGCCAGGCGCATCAAAAAGAAACACGCGACAATCAACAAAAGGATCGTCGGCACGACCGCCAGGGTGCGGCGCAGCGAATATTTTAGCATGGGTTACCTATCGAACCCTGCCGCCCCTTGACGGGCAGCAGGGTCTTTGGTTGGCAAAGGAATGCGGATTATTCAGCGACCTTGTAGAGGTCTTTGGAATAATATTTCTGCATCACGTTATCGATGGGCCAACCTTCGACATTGTCCTTCAACAGGATGTTGGTCGAATAGTGATAGACCGGGATCACCGGCATATCGGCTGCAACGATCTGTTCGATCTCGGTATAAAGCGGGGTGGTGTTGTGGCTGGACTTCGCCTCGGCCAGCAATTCATCCACACGCGCGTTGGAATATTTGGCGTCGTTATAGCCGGAACTTGTGCTCAGCAGATCAAGGAAGGTCGAGGCCTCGTTGTAATCGCCACACCATGCGCCACGCGCCATGTCAAAGTTCTGGTTGCCACGGTTTTCCAGGAACACCTTCCATTCCTGATTTTCCAGCGACACATTCACGCCCAGCTTCTGTTTCCACATCTGGGTGGCCACGATGGCGACCTGTTTGTGAGATTCAGAAGTGTTGTAGAGATATTTGAATTCCAGCGGTTCGCCGCCCTTGCCATATCCAGCCTCGGTCAACAATTCGACCGCCATCGCATCGCGATCGGCCTGCGCCATGTTGGCATAATCGATTTCCGGGGTCTCGAACCCGGCGGTGGCAACATGGGTAAAGTTATAGGCCGGATATTGCCCGCCTTTCAGCACCTGATCGACAATCACATCGCGATCAATGGCCAGCGCCAGCGCCTTGCGGACGCGGATGTCCTGAAACGCCTCGGGGCCATTGCGCAGATTGAAGCTGAAGTAATAGTTGCACAGGCGCGGCAGGGCCCATGCCTCATTTGGCAGCTCTTCTTTCAACGCAGGATACTGGCCTGCGGGAATGTCGGTTTTGTCGACTTCGCCGGCGCGATACCGGGTCAGGCCCGAAGCTTCGTCATTGATGACCAGCGACACGACTTTTTCGATCACGGTGTTTGCATCATCCCAATACATCGGGTTGCGCTCGCGCACCGCGCGTTCCTTGACCACATGTTCGGTCAGCACATAGGCGCCATTGCCGACCATGTTGCCGGGGCGTGTCCATTCCTTGCCATGTGCGTCAATTGCCCATTTCGGGGCCGGGAATGTCGTCGCATGGGCGACCATATCGGCAAAATAGGGCAGGGGTTGCGACAATGTCACCTCAAGCGTGTGATCATCCAGCGCCTTGACGCCCAATGTGTCAAAATCCGCTTCGCCCGCAATGATCGCCGAGGCATTGGCCAGCGACATCAGCTCCATATACCAGGCATAAGGCGATGCATTTGCCGGATCGACCGCGCGTTTCCAGCCATAGACGAAATCACCGGCGGTGACGGGTTTGCCGTCCGACCATTTGGCATTGTCACGCAGATGGAAGGTATAGACCAGATTGTCGTCGGATACTTCGTGATGGGTGGCCACACCGGGAACCGTCGCACCATCAGGGCCAAGGTTATACAGACCTTCGAACAGATCCCGCGCCAGACCGGAGCTGTCCACACCTTCCAGAAGTTGCGGATCAAGCGAATCGAATTCGTCCAATGTGCGATAGGTATAGGTCTGGTCTTCGGCCAGTTTGGTTCCTTCGGGCACGTCCGCAGCAAAGGCGAAACTTGTCAGCATCGTTGTGCCCGCCAGCGCGGCCAAGGTGTGTTTCATGAACGTCATGTCATTTTCCCTGTGGTTTTAAGTTTTCTGGGCCCTTTGGCGGGCGGGTGTTGTTGGGTGGAACCGTTCCGGAGACCCGGCAAATTGGCATCGGAATATGTTTGAAATCGCCCGATCCATCGGAAGTTTTCCTTGCTGTCCTCAGTAGGTCGGTTTTGGTGGTCCCGGTCTGGTCCGGGTATCTTGGGGCGACTGTGTCGCACGACAAGATAATTGCGAGTCATACTTAACTCTACCTGAGAGAGTTTGCTGCGCAACCATGATGCCAAAAATATGACAGGGTGACGCGACGGGATGTGGTAGGCTTTTGGTGCGCAGGTTGTGCCTGTTGGCCTGCTGATCACGAAATCGTGTTCCCGGCGGCTGGTGACCTGTTGCGGCGCACCGCCCCCGGCGGCATGGAAAACCACTTTCGACAGGCACGCGACAGCGCGGATTGTTCGGGAAATCCAAGAAGCGTGGTCAATTGATCCAGGGTTACATCGGTATTGGTCAGATAGCGTGCGGCCATATCGCGGCGAATGTCGTCCTTGATCTGCTGAAAGCTGGTGTTTTCCTGACGCAATCGCCGGTGCAGCGTGCGGGGATGCAGCACCAGCATGCGGGCAACATCTTCGCGATTGGCCTGCGGCGTGCCAATCAAGGGGCGCAGGACCATTTCCACTTTTTCAGTCAGATTGGTTGTCGGGGTGGGGAAGGTCTTTGTCAGATAATCCTCGACCAGTCTGTGCAGCCTGGGGTTGCCGTCCGGCACCGGCCGGTTCCAGTCGCTGGCCCAGATATGCATCGCGGCCATCGGTTGATTCTCATGCACCGGCACACCAAAAAAGCTGCGGTGTTTGGCAAGGTTTGGGCCAACCGCATGCGGCAGCGAGACCGATTTGATGTGCGTGCGATGGGCCGACCGCAACCGCCCCAGTTGAAACCCCATGCCCAGCAACAATTCCGTGGCCTGTCGGTGCGGCACCCCGACCGGCACATCCAGGTCCAGCACAATGGCAATGGCCTCTGGGTCGATCGGGCTGGGGGTTTCGACCCGGAACCTAAGGGCCGAGCCTTGGATGAACATGAAACGTGCGACGATGCTGCTCGCCTGTTTTGGCGTGCTGGCATTTTCCAGCGCCAATCCCAACACCCCCAGGACGCCGAAATCCTGATGGCGGGCAATCCGCAGCCCCAGATCGGGACAACCGGCGATGTCGCTGCTCATTTCCAGAAGCCGACAGACCGCAATGATCGGCAGCAGGGCATCCTCATCCACAAGCGCATCCGCGCCAAGACCGGATTGCACCAGCAATGTGGTGGCCTCAAACCCCAGGTCAGTCATGACCTTGTCATATCCTCGCAGGGCCGCAGCCCGGATCACATTGCTCATGTCCCCAAATGACAATTTTTTGTCCTTAAATGTCAAGACAGACGGGGGTGGAGCCATTAGGTCAGCGTCTCATACCGACCTGGTCTTTGATTTTGCCCCGGGTTACCAAAACAACGACTGCGCAGATCGCGATGCGTTCAAAAGGAATTACAAAATGAATAGTGACAAGGCAGGACGCCGCAGCATGGCGGCCTTAAAGGTATTTCTGTTTCTGGCGGCCTTGGTGCCACAGACCAGCCTTGCGCAATCTCCTTTTGTAAAACTGGTCGAAGTGACCAACAGCGATGCGGATGTGCGTCGGGTGTTCTTTGGCCATGTGGTGGCACGCGAAACCGTGGATCTGGCGTTTCAGGTTGGCGGCCAGGTGGTTGATTTCCCGCTGGACGAAGGCGCGACCGTGCCGCTTGGCGGATTGGTGGCCCGTCTCGATCAAGAGCCTTTCGAATTGGCTCTGGAAGAAGCCCGCGCCCAAAGCGATCAGGCGAACCGCACCTATGAGCGGTATCAAAAACTGGCGGGCGACACCGTCAGCCAAACCACGCTGCAAGACGCCGAAACCCAGGTCGAACTGGCCCGGATCGCGGTGCGCAATGCCGAACGCGCTTTGGAAAATGCCACGCTTTATGCGCCGTTTAACTCGCTCGTGGCGGGCCGGTTGGTCGCCAATTATTCGACGGTCGGCGCGGGCGCCCCGGTTGTGCGTTTGCATGACATGTCGGACCTGCGGATAGAGATCAACGTGCCAGAGACATTGTTTCAACAGGCAGGCACGGACCCAGACATCGAAATGTTTGCGGAATTTCCAGCGGGGTCAAAACCTTATCCGGTGGAGTTCCGTGAATACAACGCCGAAACCGCCTCGCTTGGCCAAACCTATTCCATCACCCTCGGGATGGAGCCGCCGACGGATCTGACGGTTTTGCCCGGCTCATCCGCCAAGGTGACCGCATCGCTCAGCACCGGAAGTCAACGGATTGAAATTCCGTCTTCTGCGGTGGTGTTGGCAAATGACGGCGGCGCGCGCGCCATGGTGTTCACCCCGAACGGGGCAAACTCCGGCACCGTCGCGCTGACCGATATCGAAATTGCCGCCACCGAAAACGGCAAGGTCGAAGTGACCGCAGGGCTGGAAGTCGGTCAAGAGATTGTCGCCGTTGGCGGCGCAAGCCTGAATGACGGCGACGAAGTCCGCCGGTTCACCGGTTTCAAGAACTAGGACCGCCCAAATGGACATTGCCCGTCAATCCATCGCCCGCCCGCTGTACACTTGGATCTTGATTTTGATCTGCCTGTTCGGTGGCATCTGGGGGTTCAATTCGCTTGGCCGTCTCGAAGACCCGGCCTTTACCATCAAAGTGGCCGTTGTGGTCACCCAATACCCCGGCTCCTCTGCCGAAGAGGTCGCCTCTGAGGTCTCTGAACCCATTGAATCCGAAATTCAGAAGATGGGCGAGGTCAAGGAAATAGAAACCATGAACCAGCCGGGCCTGTCCTGGATCACGGTGACGATGCAGGACCATTATGACGGCACCGAACTGCCGGGCATCTGGACCAAATTGCGCAATCGCGTGGCCGAAGCGCCGCTGCCGACCGGGGCCACCGCGCCCTTCGTCAATGACAGCTTTGGCGATGTGTATGGCATCTACTACGCGGTGACCGCCCCCGGTTTTTCCGATTCAGAGATCAACGATCTGGCGGAGTTCCTGCGCCGAGAGGTCCTGTCGGTGGATGGTGTCGCCGATGTGGTGACCGCCGGTGTGCCAAACGAAATCATCTATGTGGAACCCGACCTCGCGCTTAGCACGTCCTTGGGAATTTCCCCGGCCGTCATGCAAAGCGCAATCGCCAGTTCCGATGAAATCGTCGACGGCGGCGCGATCGAGAACACCGAAGGCCGGACATTGATCCAGCGCCCCGCAGGTTCCGATAGCGTGTCGGCGATTGCTGCGCTATCGGTCGGGATTGGCGGTCAGGTGATCAACCTGTCGGATTTCGCGGATGTCTATCGGGCGCGCGAAACCACACCGGACCAGATCATTCGCCACAACGGCATGGATGCCTTCACCCTTGGGGTGGCGGGCATTGGCACCGAAAACATTGTCGAGGTCGGCAATGCGGTTGAGGCCAAACTAGCCGAATTGCAGGATTCCATCCCGCTTGGGGTCGATGTTGCCCCGGTCTATCAGCAGCATCGCGTTGTGGATGAGGCCTCGAACGCGTTTCTGGTGAACCTGGCCATGTCGGTCAGCATCGTGATCGTCGTTCTGGCGGTGTTCATGGGCTGGCGCGCGGCGGTGGTCGTTGGTGTGACCCTGTTGCTTACGGTGGTGGGCACGGTGTTTTTCATGGCGATCTGGTCGATCGAGATGGAGCGGATTTCACTGGGCGCGCTGATCATTGCGATGGGGATGTTGGTTGACAACGCCATTGTGGTTGCCGAAGGCATGCAGATCGCAATGCGCGGCGGTCAATCCTCTCGTGATGCGGCAAAAGACGTGGCCAGCAAGACCCAGGTGCCGCTTCTGGGGGCTACGGTGATTGGCATCATGGCCTTTGCCGGCATCGGGTTGAGCCCGGATGCGACCGGCGAATTCCTGTTTTCCCTTTTCGCCGTGATCGGAATTTCGTTGATCCTGTCCTGGGTTCTGGCAATCACGGTCACGCCGTTGCTTGGGCATTATTTCTTTAGCCGGGGCACCGGGGATGCCGGCGATGGCTATGACGGATTGATGTTCCGGGCCTATGCCGGGGTTCTGCACCTTGGCCTGCGCATGCGTTGGCTGGTGGTGGCTTTGCTGATCGGCAGTACCGTTGTGTGTTTCGCGCTGTTTGGTCAGGTGAAGCAACAGTTCTTCCCCGACAGCAACACGCCGCTGTACTTCGTGCATTACAAGCTGCCCCAGGGCACGGCGATCCACCAGACCTCGGCAGATTTGCAGGTGATGGAGGAATGGCTCGTCGCGCGCGAAGAGGTCGAGACCGTGACTTCGTATTCCGGTCAGGGGGCATCGCGTTTCATGCTGACCTATGAAAGCGAAGATCCCAATCCGGCTTATGGTCATTTGATTGTGCGCGTTACCTCGCTCGACGTGATCGAAGAGGAAATGAATGCGCTGGAGGATTTTGCCCTTCAGGCCGTGCCGCAGGGTGAGTTCCGGGTCAAACGTCTGGCCTTTGGTCCCGGCGGCGGTGCCCCGATCGAGGTGCGGTTCTCTGGCCGTGATCCAGAAGTGCTGCGTGATCTGGCCGATGAAGCCCGCGCGCGGCTGGTGGCGGCATCGGACAACATTGTGACCCCCCGCGTGGATTGGCGCGAAAAGGAAATGGTGTTGCGTCCGATCTATGCCGGCGACCGTGCACAAGAGGCCGGTGTCAGCCGGTCCGACATCACCACAACCCTGCAATTTGCCACCGAAGGCATGGCATCGGGGGCCTTCCGCGAAGGGGACCGCCAGATCCCGATTGTCATCCGCGCACGTCAGGATGGCAGCATGTCTCTCATAGATTACGTGATCTATTCGGACAGCGCCGGTGGGTTTGTGCCGATGGCACAGGTGACCGATGGCTTTGTGTTCGAAGCGCAGGACACGCTTTTGCACCGCCGCGACCGGGCCAATGTGATCACCGTTGGGGCCGATGTGCCGCGCGGTGTGACCGCGGCCGAGGTGCAGACCGCCGTGACGGCCACCATCGAAGAGATGGTGATCCCGGATGGCTACAAGATGGAATGGGGCGGCGAATTGGAAAGCTCGAGCGACGCGCAGGCGTCACTTGGCAAACAATTGCCGCTGAGCCTGCTCATCATGGTGTTGATTTCGGTGCTGTTGTTCAACGCATTGCGCCAGCCAATCATCATCTGGCTGCTGGTGCCGATGTCGGTGAACGGCGTCAGCCTGGCGCTGCTTGGCACGGGCTTGCCGTTCACATTTACCGCGCTGCTGGGGCTTTTGTCGCTGTCGGGGATGTTGATCAAAAACGGCATCGTGCTGGTGGAAGAGATCGACCTGACACGCGAGGCAAACCCGGATATGCCTTTGGAAGAGGCGATTGTGACGGCCTCAACCTCGCGTTTGCGACCGGTCTTCCTGGCGGCGGCGACGACAATCCTGGGCATGATCCCCTTGCTGTCGGATGCGTTTTTCCAATCCATGGCGGCGACCATCATGGGCGGGTTGGCCTTTGCTTCGGTCCTGACATTGATCGCGGCGCCGGTGCTTTACTACATCTTCTTCAAACGCGGCGTGCAAAAGGCATTGGCGGCCAAAACCGCCGCTGCCTGAGGCCGAAGCAACCACAACCAAAAGGGGGCGTCGCGCATGTCCGGTACGTTACATCTGGCGCTCGATCCCGAGCAGGATATCATTCTGGCCAACTCCGGTGGTCGGGTTCAGATCGTGCAATTCGTCGATTACGCCAATCGACGGGCACGGCGGGTCCGCGATATTCTGCTCCGGGCATCTGACCTTCTTGGGGCGCAGAAAACCTGTCTGGCCTTGCGGTTCTGTCCGCCGGAAAAGGCCGGCAACAGCACCGATGTCGCCGCCCGTGCGGCGATTTCGGCCTTTTGGCAGGACCAGCTTGCCGAGATGCATGAGGCGCTGTTCTGTGCGCCCGAGGATGACATCACGGTGGAACGGGTCACGGCACTGGCCAGGACGATGGGGCTTGATCCCGACGCCTTTGCCGCCGATCTGATGTCTGAGCGTACCGAAGCGGTGCTGGCCCGCAGTCAGCAGTCCTTTGAGGGGTCCGGCGTGGTGCAAACGCCGGCGATTTTCATCGACGGGCGGGCCTATGAGGGCGCCTGGGACGAAACCAGCATCTTTGAGGCTGTGTCCAAGCCGCTGGGGCTGCGGATGCATCTGGCCAGTCAGGATTTCTTTCACTGGGCGGCATCTGCCGGGCTTGTGTTGGTGCTGGCGACAGTGGCGGCACTTGTTGTCGTCAACGTCGGCTTTGGCGCGTGGTACGAACATCTGCTTCATACCGAATTCGGTCTGATTTTTGGCGATTGGAACCTGACTCTGGGGCTGGCGCATTGGATCAATGACGGGCTGATGGCGTTGTTTTTTCTGCTTGTCGGGATCGAGATCAAACGCGAAATCGTCAATGGCGAGCTGAGTTCCCGGGACAAGGCGATCCTGCCGGTTCTGGGCGCCCTGGGTGGTATGATGGTGCCGGCCTTGCTCTATGTCGGTCTGAACTGGGGCAACCCCGAAACCGCGCATGGCTGGGGCATTCCGATGGCGACGGATATCGCCTTTACCCTGGGGATTCTGGCGCTTCTGGGCAGCCGGGTGCCAACATCGCTGAAGGTATTTGTGTCGGCGCTGGCGATTGCCGACGATCTTGGGGCGATTGTGGTGATTGCGCTGTTTTATGGCCATGGGTTTCATTTTGACGCCCTGTTGTTTGCGCTGGGCATTTTGGCGGTGATGGCGGTGCTGAACCTGTCGCGTGTCTATGCGCGACTGCCCTATGTACTGCTTGGGGTGCTGTTGTGGTATTTCATCCTGCAAAGCGGTCTGCACGCCACATTGGCCGGGGTTTTGACCGCCGCGCTGATCCCGTCGCGGCCCAGTGCCAATATCGAAGGCGTGGCCCTTCATGCGGGCGATGTGATTGCCCGCGAGCTGGACAAAGGCGAGATTGGTGCGCCGGCGATGGCCCGGCTGGCCAATGCGGTCGACCGGTTGCGCGAACCGGGATTTCACCTGCAACATCGGCTGGAGGGCTGGTCGAACTTCCTGATCTTGCCGCTGTTTGCCTTTTTCAACACCGGGATTGCATTGGCGGCCGGATTGTCCTTTGTCGCCCCAGAAGTTTTGGGGGTGATTGTTGGGCTGTTCATTGGCAAACCGCTGGGGATCTGTCTGTTTGTCTGGATCGGGGTCAAGACCGGCATTGCGCGGCTGTCGTCGGATGTCAGTTGGCGGCAATTGTTCGGGGCGGCATCGCTGTGCGGCGTCGGGTTCACCATGTCGATTTTCATTGCCTCTGCGGCCTTTGTCGAGCCGGCCTTGGGCGGGGTGAAACTGGCCATTTTGATTGCGTCACTACTGTCTGCCGTGACCGGGTCTTTGATCCTGTTGTCGGCACCACGCCCCCAGGGAAACGGGTGATCCACAAGGTGGTGTGAACCTGTGCCGAGGGTGTCGTCAGGCCTGCGCCTGTCGACAGGAGGGGGCCAGCCCCCATCGCCATGAATGGCGATTCCCCCGGGATATTTTTGAACAGAAGAAGCAGCGGGTGCGGGGGGGATTGCCCCCCGTGCTCTTAGGTGTCTGGACTCCGAGGTGTCAGGGCCCTAGGTATCAGGCGCTTTTCTGGCCGTAGTACAGCATGGAGACATGCCGGGCCTCGGCGAAGAACAGCCAGCGTTCGACCACCAGACCCACCCCGACAGCCAGCACGGCAATCGGCATGAGCACAGGCGCAAGCCCGCCGGTCAGTGCCACGAAAGCCAGGATCAGACCGGGCACGGCAAAGGCCCAGATCAGGACCATTCTGCGAAGGTCATTCGCGTGTTTTCGCGCCACCTGAAATCCCATTTCGCGCATCACGAAGTTGGGTTTGGTATGTGGCGGGTCCAGCTGGCGTTTCACGCCTTTGATCCCCAGCGCCATATCGGCCGTATAGCTGTCCGGTGTCGCATCAATTTTCTGCCAGTACCGGGTTTTGAGCGCCGCGCTGAGGCCGAGGCCGAGTGTTGCGATTGTACAGGACATGCCGGTCGCGCCGCCGGAAAACGCGAGGATCATGGCAAGAAGCACCGCGCCGGAGGTGGCGGCGAGGACCAGATAGATCACCGGCACCAGTGGCAGATGCCATTGCGGAATGGTGCGCAGAGAGGCGTAGATCATACCCGTGCACCAAACCGTTGCCGTCGCGCCCAGCGCCGCCAACAGTGCCAACGGCAAGGACAGCCAGCTTTGCACCCCAAAGAGCGACAGCAGCGCCAACAGCCCGGCGGGGCCATAGGTGGCAATGGCTGCCACACCTTCGCGCGAGAGCCAGGAGCTGCGCCATTGGGACAGGGCGCGCCAGGCCCGTTCCGGGCGGCCAAGGTGGAAGGTGGAACTGAGCAGGCCGACGGTGATCAACGCCAGCGCCAGGGCCATGGCCGCAAAGAAATCCCAGCCGGACAGGGGAAACCGCCCGGTGACATGCGCCAGTGAAAGCCAGAACAACAGCCCGTATCCCGCGCCAGAGGCGGTGGTGAACAGGATGACCGAATAAGCAGGATGCATGTGCGGCCCCCTAGCGGCTTAGCGCCCGGTCAGCCCAGGCAAAGAGTTTCTCGATGGGTGATCCGGTCGAAGGTGCCTCTGGTTCCGCGGCAATTTTCGGCGCGTGATCGCTGGCCTTGCGCGGTGGCAGGTATTTGTTCACCGGCTTGTAGCCGAATTCGTCCAGAAGGTTGAAACCGTCCCGCGCCGCCACGTTTTGCGACACTGCGCTTTCGGGATCGCCAAGGTCGCCAAAGGCGCGTGCGCCGGTCGGGCAGGCCTTGACGCAGGCCGGAACGCGGTCTTCTTCGTCGATGGTTTCGTTGTAGATCCGGTCAACGCAAAGCGTGCATTTCTTCATCACCCCGTCGTCATGATCATATTCCCGCGCGCCATAGGGGCAGGCCCAGGAACAGAGTTTACAGCCGATGCAGGTGTCGGGATTGACCAGAACGATACCGTCTTCTTCGCGCTTGTAACTGGCGCCGGTGGGGCAGACCGTGACGCAGGCCGGTTCTTCGCAATGCAGGCAGGAGCGCGGGAAATGCACCGTGCCCTTGTAGTGGTCATTGTCGATTTCATAGCTGTGCACGCGGTTCAGAAAGGCACCAGAGGGATCGGCGCCGTATGGATCATGGTCGGACAGCGGTGCGGAATAGCCGCCGGTGTTCCATTCCTTGCACGACGTCACACAGGCCTGACAGCCGACACAGATGTCGAGGTCGATGACAAGGCCAAGTTTCTTTTGCGTCTGTTCGGGCAGGCAGGTCATTTCGCTGGTTCCTTCCATTCGGCCCCAAAGGCGATCTTGTCCGGCGAAGCAGGCTGGCTGGCATGGCCCAGCGGTTCGAACAATGGTTCGGTGCCCGCAGTATCGGCCTTTTCTATTGCCACCCGCAGGTCAAACCAGGCGGCCTGACCGGTCAGCGGGTCGGAGTTGGAATAGCGATATCCGCCGCCGCCCTTGGGCAACAGTTCGGAAATCAGGTGGTTGAGCAGGAATCCTTCGTTGCTTTCGGGGGCATCATCCGACAATCCCCATGCGCCGCGCCGTTTGCCAATGGCGTTCCAGGTCCAGACCGTGTGCGGGTTCACCCCGTCCATCAGCCTGACCTGGCATTTCACCCGGCCCAGATGCGAGGCCAGCCAGACCCAATCGTCGTCCTGTACGCCGATTTTTTCCCCGACCGAGGTATGCACATACAGCCGGTTCGCCGCTGTGATCTGGCGCAACCAGGCGTTTTGCGAGCCCCAGGAATGATACATATGCATCGGGCGTTGAGTGATCGCATGCAGCGGGAAACCCTTGACCAATTGCTCTTCCAGCGGTGGATACCAGAAGGGCAGCGGGTCAAAGTGATCTTCGATCCTTTGTTTGGCCCGCTCTGGCGGTTGCCGATCGCCGTGTCCGCGCGCCGCAAGACGGAATTTCTGCATCGGTTCGGAATAGAGCTGAAAGATCGTCGGATCGGGCGACATGCGGATGCCCTTTTCGATGCCCCAATCAAGGTATCCGCGATTGGCATGGCGGAAATAGGCATGGCTGGGATCCATGTGTTCGCCAAAGAATGCGCCATTGTCGATGTATTTTTGCAGCTGGTCCGGGTTCGGCGCGCCGACACAGGATTGATCGCCATTCTCGCCACGCCATCCCGCAAGCGGCCCGATGCCGGGCTTGCGTTCATGGTTTACGATATAATCGGGATAGCCGCCGGGAAATTTCGGCGTGCCGTCGTCGTTGACAAATCCGGGCAGGTTCAATCGCGCGCCGAGGTCGATCATCACCTCTTGAAAACCACGCACATTTCGATCGGGCGGCACCACCGGTTGGCGAATGCCATCGGCGACCAGTTCCGGTTCCGAAATCGGTCGATCCAGCAGCGAAATACAATCCCAACGTTCCAGATAGGTCGTGTCGGGCAGGATCAGATCGGCGAATGGCACGGTTTCGGAATAATAGGCGTCGGAATAGATGATCTTCGGGATCACATAGTCGCCATTGTCGTCCGTCGCGGTCAAGGCATCCAGCGTGCCGCCGACATTCATCGACGAATTCCACGCCATATTGGCCATATACATGAACAGCACGTCGATGCCGTAGGGGTCTTTCTTTGCGGCGTTGTTGATCACCATATGCATCAGACCATGGGCGGATATGGGCGCGTCCCAGCTAAACCCCTTGTCCAGACGGCTGGGGTTGCCCTCGCCATCCAGCAACAGATGTTCCGGCCCGTGGGGAAACCCCAGATGCGGACCGCCCAACGGCAGTTCCGGTTTGATGTCGCCGGTCGCGCCATGCGGCAGGAGGTTCGGCGGCGTCTGTTTCGGGTAGGGCGGTTTGTAGCGGAATCCCCGGGGCTATCGATTGAGCCCAAGAGGATTTGCAGGATGTGGATCATGCGGCAGGTCTGAAACCCGTTGGAATGGGCCGAAATGCCGCGCATGGCGTGCATCGACACCGGGCGGCCGATCATCTTGTCATGTTTGCGCCCGGCCCAGTCGGTCCAGGGCTGATCGAGCACGATTTCCTCTTTAAACGCCACATGCGCCAGCTCTGCCGCGATCTGGCGGATCTGATCGGCGGGCACGCCGGTACGCTCGGCCACCGCATCGGGGGTATAGTCACCCCCCAGATAGCGTTCGGCCATCAGTTCGAACACCGGCCGCGCGGTGCGGCCATCGGGCAGGGTGCGCGTGCCGGTCAGCGCCGGTTGGATATCGGCGGCCTTGCCATTGCCAAATGCGTCTGTCGCCTTGTCCCAGATCATCGGATTGCCGTCACCGTCGCGGGCAAACAGCCCGTCATCGGCAGCGCCGGGGGCCTGAATGACCAACCAGGGGGAATTTGTGTAGCGCACGAGGTAGTCGAGGTCGATTTGTTGCGTGCGGAACAGCTCGTGGATCAACGCGCCCACAAACAACCCATCAGTGCCGGGGCGGATGCCGACCCATTCGTCGGCCACCGCGTTATAGCCGGTGCGCACCGGGTTGATCGACACCACCTTGGCGCCGCGTTTCTTCAGCTTGCCGATGCCGATCTTGATCGGGTTCGATGCATGGTCTTCGGCCACGCCAAACAACATGAAGTATTTCGTGTAATCCCAGTCAGGATCACCAAATTCCCAGAACGCCCCGCCAAAGGTATATAGCCCGCCAGCGGCCATGTTGACCGAGCAGAACCCGCCGTGGGCGGCAAAATTGGGCGTGCCATATTTCATCGCCCAGAACCCGGTCAGGCTCTGGCTTTGGTCACGCCCGGTGAAAAAAGCCAGCTTTTTCGGGTCAGTCTTGCGCACGGTGCCCAGCCAATCGGTGGCGATATCCAGCGCCTCATCCCAGCTTATTTCCTCAAACTGGCCAGATCCGCGCGGGCCGACGCGTTTCATCGGCGCGCGCAGGCGGGCGGGGGAATAATGCTGCATGATCCCGGCGCTGCCCTTGCCGCAAAGCACGCCCTTGTTCACCGGATGGTCGCGGTTGCCCTCAATATAACGCACCTTCTGTTTGCCATCTGCATCGGTTTTCAGATGCACATTGATGCCGCAGCGGCAGGCACACATATAGCAGGTGGTTTGCTTCATGCTGTCGCCAACCGGCGTGTTGGTGTCAATCTCGGGGCTTTGCGCCATCCTGTTCTCCCTGTTGAACGACATGCGCTTTGTTGCCAAACACGCCATCGATTCTCAGGGTAGTTTACATAAATCGCCCGCAGCAGAAAGATTTCCCACGAAGTTCGGGCAATCTGGAACTATTGTTCATGATTTCTGGCACTACCGCGAACAAAATCCCTTTGCTCAGCCACCCCGCGCGTGGTCATGCGGCGGCAGAATGGGCCAGAAGTTCGGCCATATGCGACGCACAGCCAAGCAGCGCCGCGTCGTCGTTTTCGATCAGATAGACCGGGAATTTGGCCATGAACTCTGAAAACCGCCCCTTGTCGCAAAAAGCGTCGCCAAACCCCATCTGATCGAAATGCGGTGCCAGAGACCGGCTGACCCCGCCAATGAAATAGATGCCGCCAAAGGGCAATTGCGCAAGGGCCAGATCGCCCGCGACCCGGCCGGCAAAGGTGACATGATATTGCGCGGCTTCGATGGCCGCCTGATCGCTGCCGTCGGCCACGCCGGCCATGATCTCGCCCGGGGGTTTGCTGCCGGGCGTGCCGCCCTCATGCCGACGCCAGCGGTAAAGCGCCTCAAGCCCGCGCCCCGAAAGCGCCTCTTCCACCGATGGGAACCCACCCTCGGACAGCAGAAATTCCGCCAGCGTCTGTTCCTGCGGGTTGCGCAGGGCCAGGCTCATATGGCCGGCCTCGGACGGTGGCACCAACGTCAGACCGCCGCTTTGAAATACCATGGCGATGTTCACTCCGGTGCCCAGACCAATCACCAGCCGGGTGGTTTGCTGTGCGTTGCCCGTTGCGGCGTCGCTGTGCAACAGTGGGCGCAGATCGCCCTTGCCCAAATGACCCAGCGCATGCCCCTGTGCCTGCAAATCGTTCAACACCGCCACCTGTGTCGCGCCGGATGCATCGCGCACGCAATCGTCATCAATTACCCAGGACAGGTTGGTCATTTTCAACACCCCATCCATCACCGGACCCGCGCCCGCAACACAGGCCGCCACCGGCACCGCCCCGGTTTCGGCCCGATAGGCGGCGATCACCTCGCTCAGACCATCGCGGCCCTGATTGCGATAGCGCCGAACAGAGCCTTCCAACAACGAGATGCCGTGATCTGCGGTCGTGGTGGCCAGGGCAACACGGGTATTTGTGCCGCCAATATCAGCAACAAGCGTGGTTTCTGCGGGCAGAGTCATCAAGGTATCTCCGTCAAACAATGGGATGGGCGCGCGGGCTCATGCCTCGGCGGCAATCTGGGCGGGGGCCGGTCCGGTGGTGGCCCCGGTCAAAAAACGATAGGGCATCATTTCGGTGCCCGGCGGTGCCAGCGGATCGGAAATCCGCGACATCAGGATTGCCGCGACACGGCGGCCGGCCTCGCGCACCGAACTGCGGGCGGCGGTAAAAACCGGCTCGGCCTCGGTGCCGTTGCGCAGGTATGACAGATCATCGTCAAACGTCACCACCGACACATCACGCCCCAAAACCAAACCCGCAGATTCAATTGCCCGGCGCACGCCAAGCGCGGTGATCATCGAGGCCACCACAAAGGCCGTCGGCGGCGTGTCGCGCGCAAGCATGGCCGAGGCAGCATCGTAGCCGAAGGTTTCGGTCATGTCGGCGGACACCATCAGCTCTGGATCGGGGGGGATATCTGCTTCGGCCAGCGCCTTGAGGAAACCAGCCCGGCGACGAAAGGCAAAATCCAGTTGTTCCAACCCGTTGATCAGACCAATTCGCCGGTGCCCCAGCGCGGTCAGATGGGTTGTGGCCTCTTGCATCGCGGTGACATTGGCCACATCGACCCAGGAAAACGGCGTCTTGACGTCGCTGGCGCGGCCATGGACCACAAACGGCAATTCCAACTGGATCAGCAAGGGAATGCGCGGGTCGTTCATCCGGGGTCCATGGACCACGATCCCGTCCACGTTGCCCTTGATTTTCAAATCGCGGTAAAATGCCTCTTCTTCGGAATCCGGCACCAGCGACAGCAACATGTCGTAGCCATGCCGGGAATAGACCTCGCCGGCGCTGGCGACGAAATCGCCAAAAACCGGGTTCACCATTTCATGTTGCGTCGACACCGGGATGACATGGCCGATGGTCATCGCCCGCCCGGTGGCCAGCGACCGCGCCCGCGTGTTGGGTTTGTAATTGGCGGCCCGCGCCGCATCATGCACCTTTTTCCGGGTCTTTTCGCTGACCTCTGGATAGCCGTTCAAGGCCCGGCTGACCGTGGTTTGCGACAATCCCAATCGTTCGGATAGTTGCTTTAAGTTCATTGTGCCGATGACCCCCAGAATTGACCCGAACGGGAAGTGTTCTACCTTGATTGTTGCGGAACGCAAATTGCCTTTCTTTTCACAGCTGACTTTCTGCACCGCAGAGAAAACATTGATTTCGTTAGACTAATCGATGTTGACTTTTCAACGCAACTTCCTCACATTAAAACTACCAAAGCGCTTTGGAAAGCGAGTGTCAAGACTTGTATCAAAGCGTCGATAGGTGTTCGATGGAACGTGCGTTTACCGCACAGGGAGGAAAATCAATGAGAGTTTCGCTTTATGCGAGTGTTGCGACGCTGGCGCTGTCCGCTTCTTTGGCCCAGGCCGCAGGTCATCTGCCATTCACGCCGGGAGAGGGCGATTTCAACTGGGACAGCCTGACCGCCTTTGCCGAGGCCAATGACCTGAACGGCGAAGAAATCAGCGTTTTCGGACCCTGGCGCGGGGATGATCAGGCCCTGGTCGAAAGCATTCTTGGCTATTTCACCGAAGCGACGGGCGCGACCATCAAATACGCCTCTTCCGAAACCTATGAACAGCAGATCGTGATCGACACCGAAGCCGGATCGCCGCCCAATGTCGCGGTGCTGCCGCAGCCCGGCCTGATCCAGGATCTGGTATCCAAAGGGTTTGTAGAACCTTTGGGTGAAGACACCGAAAACTGGCTGCGGGCCAATTACGCCGCAGGTGACAGCTGGGTCAGCCTTGGCACCTATACCGGGCCGGACGGCGAAGACCGGCTTTATGCCTTTCCCTATAAAATCGACCTGAAATCTCTGGTCTGGTACAGCCCGGAGAATTTCGAAGATGCCGGGTATGAAGTTCCGGAAACCATGGAGGATCTGAAGGCGCTGACGCAGCAGATCGTTGATGATGGCGGCACACCCTGGTGCATTGGTCTGGGGTCCGGTGGCGCGACCGGCTGGCCCGCGACCGATTGGGTCGAAGACATGATGCTGCGCACGCAATCCCCCGAAACCTATGACCAGTGGATCAAGAACGAAATTCCGTTTACCGATCCGGCGGTTGTTGGCGCGATCGAAGAATTCGGCTTTTTTGCCCGCAATGACGATTATGTGGCTGGTGGGGCCGGGGCTGTGGCCTCGACCGATTTCCGCGACAGCCCGGACGGCATGTTCTCTTCGCCGCCGCAATGCTACATGCACCGCCAGGCCTCGTTCATTCCGACCTTCTTCCCCGAAGGCACCGAAGTGGGGCTGGACGCTGATTTCTTCTATTTCCCGGCTTATGCGGGCAAGGAACTGGGCAAGCCGGTTCTGGGGGCGGGCACCTTGGCCTTCATCACCAATGACAGCCCCGGCGCACGCGCGTTGCTGGCGTTTCTGCAAACCCCGATTGCCCATGAACTCTGGATGGCGCAATCCGGTTTCCTGACACCGCACACCGGGGTCAACACCGACCTTTACGGTTCGGATGCGTTGAAGAAACAGGGCGAGATCCTGCTGAACGCAACGACCTTCCGCTTTGACGGTTCGGACCTGATGCCGACGGGCGTGGGGGCTGGATCCTTCTGGACCGGCATGGTGGATTATGCCGGCGGCAAAGATGCCGCCGCCGTGGCCAGCCAGATCCAGGAAAGCTGGGACGCGCTGAAGTAAGCGGGCCCAAAGCGATGCCCGGCGCGATCACGCAGCACGGGCATCGCATTTTTACGACAGCATTACATCACGAAATCGGCGTTGCAGGAGGGGGCGGATATGCATCCAGCCATCATGGGACTATTGACGATTGTGATCGGGGGGGGGGTGTGTTGGCTATTTTTACTTCTCGAACATCATCCTGGACACGGTATTTTATCCACCGCGCGGGCCAAATGCCGGGCGCAACATCAACCGCGCCAACCTGATCCGGCCCTGGCTGTTCCTGTTTCCTGCGCTTTTTGCGCTGGGGCTTTACCTGGCCTATCCGGTGTTTGCCACGCTCTGGCTGTCGCTGACCGACCGGGATCAGGGCGGGGCCTTTGTCGGGCTGGCCAATTACAGGACGATGATGGCCGATGCCAAGTTCTGGGAGGCGATGCGCAACAACATGTTGTGGCTGGTCGTCGTGCCGGCCATGTCCACCGGATTTGGCCTGTTGGCGGCCCAGCTGACCGACCGCATTTCCTGGGGTAATTTCGCCAAGTCGCTGATTTTCATGCCGATGGCAATTTCCTTTGTTGGCGCATCGGTGATCTGGAAATTGATCTATGACACCCGCCCCGAAGGCACCGATCAGATCGGCATTCTGAATGCGCTTTGGGTCAATATGGGGGGCGAGCCGCAGCAATGGCTGACCTTGATCCCCTGGAACAATTTCCTGTTGATGGTGGTGTTGATCTGGATTCAGACCGGTTTTGCCATGGTGATCCTGTC
This sequence comes from Marinovum sp. J2-8, assembly GCF_055808435.1. Classification (NCBI taxonomy): domain Bacteria; kingdom Pseudomonadati; phylum Pseudomonadota; class Alphaproteobacteria; order Rhodobacterales; family Roseobacteraceae; genus Marinovum; species Marinovum sp. J2-8. The sequence goes on from NZ_JBVVRZ010000002.1 coordinate 137,565, forward strand.
GGCAGCGCTGCGCGGTATTCCCGAAGAAACGATTGAGGCCGCGATCATCGACGGCGCGTCACCATTGCAGATTTTCTTCAAGATCAAGGTGCCGCAGATCATGTCGACGATTGTGGTGGTCTGGACGACGATTACGCTGGTGGTGTTGAAAATTTTCGACATCGTCTTGGCGATGACCAACGGCCAGTGGGAAACCCAGGTTCTGGCCAATTACATGTACGACAAATTGTTCCGCGCCTTTGACTGGGGCGTCGGATCGGCCTCGGCGATGGTGATCATGCTGTTGGTGACGCCGATCCTGGTCTGGAATGTGCGTAACGCGCGCAAAGAAATGCGCTGAGCGGGGGATTGGACATGGACAATATCGCAGGTCAAAAATCCACGCTGACATGGGCGGTGCATATCGCGGTGCTGGTACTGGTGCTGGCATGGGTGTTCCCGACGTTGGGATTGCTTGTCAGTTCGTTTCGCACATCGGACCAGATTTCGACCTCTGGCTGGTGGGCGGCGCTCACGACGCAAGAGGGCCAATTGCCCGCCATCCGCATCAACGGCCAAGAGGTGCAGGAGGCCGATCTCTATGTCATCGAAGGCGGGTTGTTTCCCGACAGTGACACCACGGTCACCGCATGGGGCACGTCGTCACGCGCGCCCGAGGCCCATGCCGCCGGCGACACAGCCGAGCTGAAGGATGGCGCCCGTCTGACTGTGGCGGGGGACGGTGCATTCCGTCTGACAGGTGGCCAAAGCTGGGAGGGCCAGCGCCTGCCACGGGTGTTTACCACCGCCGCGACACCGCCGGAATTCACCCTGAGCAATTACACCAATGTGCTGACCTCGGACACCGCCGGGGCAGGGATCGCCAATGCGTTCATCAATACGCTGACCGTGGCCATACCATCGACCATCATCCCGATCCTGGTGGCGGCCTTTGCGGCCTATGCGCTGGCCTGGATGGATTTCCCAGGCCGGTCGCTGTTGATCGCCGCCGTGGTCGGATTGTTGGTGGTGCCCTTGCAGCTGGCGCTGATCCCGCTTTTGCAACTGCACAACGCGATTGGCATCGGCAAGGGGTATCTGGGTGTTTGGCTGGCGCATACCGGGTTTGGTCTGCCACTGGCGATCTATCTTTTGCGCAATTACATGGTCGGACTGCCGCGTGACATCATCGAAAACGCCCGGGTGGACGGCGCGACAGAGTTCCAGATCTTCATCAAGATCATTCTGCCGCTCAGCTTTCCGGCGCTGGCCTCTTTTGCGATCTTTCAATTCCTGTGGACCTGGAACGATCTGCTGATCGCCTTGGTGTTCCTGGGCACCGACGATTCCACCCTGGTTCTGACCGGGCGGCTGGTCAATCTGATGGGGTCGCGCGGCGGACAATGGGAGATCCTGGCAACCTCGGCCTTTGTGTCGATTGTTGTGCCGCTGGCCGTGTTCTTTGCCATGCAGAAATATCTGGTGCGCGGTCTTTTGGCCGGCTCCGTCAAATAGGGCGCCCCCCCGATGAACAAACATACGGACAACATCATGAAACTTTCCCGTCAGGAAGATACCGATTGGTGGCGCGGCGCAGTGATCTATCAGATCTATCCGCGCTCCTATCAGGACAGCAACGGCGATGGCATTGGCGATCTGAACGGCATCACCAGCCGCCTGCCGCATATTGCCTCGCTTGGGGTGGATGCGATCTGGATTTCGCCGTTCTTCACCTCGCCGATGAAGGATTTCGGCTATGATGTCAGCGATTATTGCGACGTCGATCCGATGTTCGGCACTTTGGCGGACTTTGATGTGCTGGTGGATACCGCGCATAAACTTGGCCTGAAGGTGATGATTGATCAGGTGCTGTCGCATTCCTCGGATCAACACAAATGGTTCAAGGAAAGCCGCCAGAGCCGCGACAATGACAAGGCCGATTGGTACGTCTGGGCCGATCCCAAAGAGGACGGCACGCCGCCAAACAACTGGCTGTCGATTTTTGGCGGATCGGGCTGGCAATGGGATGGTCGCCGCGAGCAATATTACCTGCATAATTTCCTGACGTCGCAGCCGGACCTGAATTTCCATTGCCCGGACGTGCAACAAGCATTGTTGGACACTGTAGAGTTCTGGTTGGATCGCGGGGTGGATGGGTTCCGGTTGGACACCATTAATTTCTATATTCATGACCAAGAGTTGCGCGACAATCCTCCGCTGTCGAAAGAGCTTCGAAATGCGTCGATTGCGCCCTCGGTGAACCCCTATAACCATCAGGAGCACCTCTATTCCAAGAACCAGCCAGAGAACCTCGACTTTCTGCGTCGGTTCCGTGCCTTGTTGGATCAATATCCCGGGTCCACCTGTGTCGGCGAGGTGGGCGATGCCCAACGCGGGCTTGAAATCATGGGACAATACACATCTGGCGGCGACAAGGCGCATATGTGTTACGCTTTTGAATTCCTGTCCGGAAATTCGTTGAGCGCCAGCCGTGTAGCCGAAGTTTTGCATGCAGTGGACGAGGCCGCAGCGGACGGATGGGCGTGCTGGGCGTTTTCCAACCATGATGTGCCGCGCCATGTCACCCGCTGGGGGCTGGGGCTTCCTGCGCAAAAGACCTATGCGACATTGATCCATTGTCTGCGCGGGTCGGTCTGTCTTTATCAGGGCGAGGAGCTTGGCCTGCCAGAGGCGGATGTCGCATTCGAGGATCTGCAAGATCCCTATGGCATCGAATTCTGGCCTGAATTCAAGGGGCGGGACGGCTGCCGGACACCGATGGTTTGGGAACCTTCCAACCAAAGCGGCGGGTTTACCGCAGGCCAGCCATGGTTGCCGGTCAACCATGACCATATCAACCGTTCGGTCGCCGCCCAGGAGGCCGATCCGGGTGCCTTGTTGCACCATTACCGCAATGTCATCGCCTTTCGCCACGCGCACCCCGCTTTGGTCAAAGGCGCGCACAGCGAAATATCCGCCGACGGCGATGTGCTGCGCTTCATCCGCAGTCATCAAGGCGAGGTGATTTTCTGTGCCTTCAATCTGAGTGAGGTGCCGGCCACGATTGACCTGCCTGCTGGCACATGGCTGCCGATCGGCTCTGAAATCGGGTCTGCCGCGGCGCAGGCGGATGGAAAACTTCACCTTGGGCCCTGGCAAACCGCCATGGCAACCCAGCGTTAAGCCGCAATAGGAGACAGTAAAATGGCCAATCTGAAACTGACCGATGTCGAAAAAACCTATGGCGGCGCGGTGAATGTGCTGAACCACATCGACCTTGATATCAAGACCGGCGAATTGATTGTGTTTGTCGGCCCGTCGGGCTGCGGGAAATCCACCTTGCTGCGCATGATTGCCGGGTTGGAAAAGATCACCAGCGGCACGTTGGAAATTGACGGGCAGGTGGTCAATGACGTGCCACCGTCACAACGCGGTATTGCGATGGTGTTCCAATCCTATGCGCTCTACCCCCATATGACGGTGCGCGAAAACATGTCCTTTGCGCTCAAGATCGCCAAGAAGCCGCAGGATGAAATCGACGCGTCGGTCGAACGCGCGGCCAAGATGCTGCAATTGGACGAATACCTTGACCGTTTGCCAAAGGCGCTGTCGGGTGGCCAGCGTCAGCGGGTTGCGATTGGCCGGTCAATTGTGCGCGATCCAAAGGTGTATTTGTTCGATGAACCATTGTCGAACCTGGACGCCGCCCTGCGGGTTGCGACCCGGATCGAGATTGCGCAGCTGAAAGAGAAAATGCCCAACTCGACCATGATCTATGTGACCCATGATCAGGTCGAAGCGATGACCCTGGCGACCCGCATTGTCGTTCTGGCAAACAAGGGGATCGCACAGGTTGGCAGCCCGCTGGAGCTTTATGAACGCCCCAACAGTGAATTTGTCGCGCAATTCATTGGCTCGCCCGCGATGAACCTGTTGCCCGGCGAAGTTGTGGGTACAGGGCCGCAAACCACGGTGCGGATGCAAAGTGGCGGCACAGCGGTGTCGGATTATCCCACCAAAGACAGCGACATGGGCCTGAAGGTCAATGTCGGGGTCCGCCCCGAGGATATGGTGGAAACCACCGGCGATGCCATTTTCGAAGGCAAGGTTGATTTCATCGAAGCCCTTGGTGAGGTCACTTTGCTCTATTTCGAAAAACAGGATAATCAGGCGGCGGTCATCGGCAAACTGGCCGGCATTCATACCGACGTGCGGGGCAAATCCGTGCGTTTGGCCGCCGCGCCCGCAAAGGTGCATCTTTTTGCCAATGGGGTGTCGCTGCTTTATGGCTGATCCCCAGGAGAGGCGGTTCATTTCAATCGCCTCTTGCGCCCACAAATCATTGCGTCTATACGCGCGCCATTAATCCGCAGGTGTGGGCGGGCCCTTGGGGGAGACATCCCCAAATGTCCACCGGTTGAAGCATTCGCTTCTCAACCCGCACCGAGGCGTAAACCGGAAAGGAAAAGAAGCATGGCTCTTCCCGAGTTCACCATGCGTCAGCTGCTTGAAGCTGGCGTTCACTTTGGCCACCAGACGCAACGCTGGAACCCCCGTATGGGTCCGTTCATCTATGGCGCGCGCAATGGCATCCACATCATGGACCTGACGCAAACTGTTCCGATGCTGGACCAGGCGCTGACCGCTGTGCGTGACACTGTGGCCAAAGGCGGCCGTGTGCTGTTCGTCGGCACCAAACGCCAGGCTGCCCAGCCTGTGGCCGATGCCGCAGAACGCTGCGCACAATACTACATGAACCACCGTTGGTTGGGCGGCACGCTCACCAACTGGAAAACCGTTTCCCAATCCATCAACCGTCTGAAGCAGATTGACGAGCAGATGGAAGGTGGCTTTGAAGGCCTGACCAAGAAAGAGCGTCTTGGTATGGAACGTGACCAGCTGAAGCTGCAAGCGTCGCTGGGCGGTATCCGCGAAATGGGCGGCGTGCCTGATCTTCTGTTCGTCATCGACGTGAAAAAAGAAGCTCTGGCCGTGGCCGAAGCCAACAAACTGGGTATCCCGGTTGTGGCGATCGTCGACACCAACTGTTCGCCCGATGGTGTGGATTACATCATCCCCGGAAACGACGACGCAGCCCGCGCCATCGCTCTTTACTGCGATCTGGCAAGCCGCGCCGCGCTTGACGGTATGTCGGCCCAGCTGGGCGCTGCAGGTGTCGATATCGGCGCCATGGAAGAAGCGCCGGAAGAAGAAGTTGTTGCTGAAGAAGCCGCAGCCCCGGCAGACGCGCCCGCAGCAAGCTGAAGCAAGTCTTTGCCAGGTCTTTTCTGACCTGTCGCAAAACCGACATGTATTCATGACAGGGGGCAGAGGTATCTTTGCCCCCAATACCTTATGAGATGAGGAGAGCCGATATGGCGATTTCTGCGAAGCAGGTGAAAGAACTGCGCGAGATGACCGGCGCCGGCATGATGGATGCCAAAAAAGCGCTGACCGAAGTTGACGGCGACATCGAAGCCGCAATCGACTGGCTGCGGACCAAGGGTCTGGCCAAAGCGGCCAAGAAATCCGGCCGTACCGCCGCCGAGGGTCTGGTGGCCGTCAATGTCGAAGCAGGCAAGGGCGTCGCGGTTGAAGTGAATTCGGAAACCGATTTCGTTGGCAAGAACGCTGAATTCCAGGAAATGGTGTCGGGCATTGCCACCGCCGCGCTTGGTGTGTCGGATGTGGTTGCGCTGGCCGCGGCTGATCTGAACGGCAAAACCGTTGCTGACACCATCACCGACAAAATTGCCAAAATCGGCGAAAACATGTCGCTGCGCCGCATGTCGTCGCTCGAAGGTGCGTCGGTTGTGTCCTACGTCCACAACGCGGCTGCGCCTGGCATGGGCAAAATCGGTGTTCTGGTCGCGCTGTCCGGCGAAAACGAAGCCTTTGGCAAACAGGTTGCAATGCACATTGCCGCCGCCAACCCGGCATCGCTGTCCGAAGCCGACCTTGACCCGGCCGTCGTGGAAAAAGAGCGTTCGGTTCAAATCGACATCGCACGTGAATCGGGCAAGCCCGAAGCCGTGATCGAGAAGATGATCGTGGGCCGCATGAAGAAATTCATGAGCGAAGTCACACTGCTGAACCAGGCGTTTGTCATCGACCCCGACAATACCGTCGAAGCGGCCGCCAAAGCCGCTGGTGTGGAAATCACCGGGTACGTTCGTCTGGAAGTGGGCGAAGGCATCGAGAAAAAAGAAGAAGACTTTGCAGCAGAGGTTGCCAAGGCCGTTCAAGGCTAAGGCGGCATTTGTTTGCTGGGTTCCCCGGGATTTCCGGGGGGCCAAAAAGATTGCGGAGCTGGCTGCGACGGCCAGCTCCGCTTTTGTTTGGGCCACCCCTGACTATTGGGGATAAGACGAAGCGACCCAATTGGCCGGTCTGACGCTTAAAATACACACCAAACCGACCTCCGGTTTCCCGGGCAGAACCGAGGAGCCTTGAAATGACAAGGGCACTGTCCTGACGTTCCCTGGCTAGAATTGCCACCACTCACGGAACATCTGTAATGTGCCTTATTTCCCTTGGGTAATGAAGTCCGGTTTTCCTTACCAAAGGCGGCAGATACCCGCCAAAGCGCTTTGACAAGGTGACAAATGCCGTAATGAAATCAGGTCAGTACCGCCGGATCAAAGATCCAGCACGAACATCTGGTTCTGAAAGGCCGCTTTGAGCACGGCCTGGGCCGTGGTTTCGACGTTCAGCGCCTCGCGCGCGAGGCGGAGGTGTTTTTCCACCGTTGCAGCGGTCAAGCCCATCAGAAGCGCAATGTCCTGGGTTGTCTTGCCATCGCCGACCCATTCCAGCGCTTCACGTTGGCGCGGGGTCAAAGGTTTGCCCGCAACCGTAAAGGGCAGGGTGAGGATCTTGAGATGTGCGACATTGTTCATTGTCACGATGTCATCGCCATGTTCGGCCCAGACTTCATCGGCGTCTGATTGGCTCATCCCGTTTCGCGCCGTCAGGGCAATCGCCCCTTTGGAGCGGACCGAAACGGCCTTGAATGAAATCGTATATCCGACCGTCACGCCCATTTTCTGATTGAACTGAACGACCGCCATTTCCGGATCTGTCAGCGCACCCTGTCTTGCCAGGTCACCAACCATGGTCCAACTGGCCACACCTTCGTGGTCCATCGCCCAACGGGTCATCGGCGCGTTTTTATACAGCTCATTGCCGAGGAATTCGTCCGTATAGCTGGGGTCATGATTGGTCAGCATCAGAAAATCATTGGGATCGCCCAGTGATTTTTCCGTGCGGTAATAGGTGAACCCATAGAGCAGGCGGTCAAAGCCGTATTCCGCCATCTTGCGGCTGTGCATGTCCCACAACGCTTCGATCGTTGGGGAATTCGTCAGATCCAGGAGATATTTGTTCCGGGACTTTGTCATGCAGTCAGCTCCTGTCGCGCAGTCCCCGAATGCGGCGGGCTGGACCGGGACATGCGCAAAATAGTGAAACGCCTAAGGGTATTAGACATTTCACTGCTTTTCTGTCCAGACAATTGCGGTGACAATTGCCCCAGGGACAAGAAATCCTGCCCGATTGGGATATTAATCCACCACCCGAACCGCGCCGCGCGCCGCCGAGGTGGTCAAAGCCGCATAAGCCTTGAGCGCGGTTGTGATCTTGCGTTTGCGGGGGCTGACCGGTTTCCAACCTTCGGCGTCGCGTTTTTCACGCCGGGCCGCCAATTCGGCATCATCCACCGCCAGATGGATCGACCGGTTTGGAATGTCGATTTCAATCTTGTCGCCATGTTCGACCAGCCCAATGGTGCCGCCTTCGGCCGCCTCTGGCGAGACATGGCCAATGGACAGCCCCGATGTGCCGCCCGAAAAACGACCATCGGTCAAAAGCGCGCAATCCTTGCCCAGACCTTTGGATTTCAGATAGCTGGTCGGATAGAGCATTTCCTGCATGCCCGGACCGCCGCGCGGACCTTCGTAGCGGATGACCACCACGTCGCCGGCCTGGACCTTGCCGGTCAGAATGTCATTCACCGCCGCATCCTGGCTTTCGCAGACATAGGCCTTGCCGGTGAATTGCAGAATGCTGGCATCGACGCCCGCGGTTTTCACGATACAGCCTTCTTCGGCGATGTTGCCAAACAGAACGGCCAAACCGCCATCCTGGCTGAAGGCATGTTCCTTGGACCGGATCACCCCACCTTCGCGGTCGGTGTCGAGCTCCTTGTAGCGGTTTTCCGTGCTGAAGGCCTGGGTCGTGCGCACGCCGCCGGGGGCCGCTTTGAACAATTGTTCTGCATCCGGGTTGTTGGCAACCTTGATGTCCCAGCGCGCAATCGCCTCTGCCATGGTGGCGGAATGCACGGTCGTGGTGTCACCATGCAAGAGGTTCGCCCGATAAAGCTCTCCAAGGATTGAGAAAATCCCGCCAGCGCGGTGCACATCTTCCATATGCACGTTTTCGATATTCGGCGCGACCTTGCACAGGCAGGGCACCTTGCGGCTGAGCCGGTCAATGTCCTGCATGGTGAAATCGACACCACCCTCATAGGCAATCGCCAACAGGTGCAATACCGTATTGGTCGATCCGCCCATGGCAATATCCAGGCTCATCGCGTTTTCAAAGGCCGCCATGGTCGCGATCTCGCGCGGCAAAAAGCCCTTTTCTTCAGCGACATAGTGGCGTTTGGTGATCTCGACGATCTTGCGGCCGGCCTCAAGGAAAAGATGTTTGCGGTCTGCGTGGGTCGCCAATGTCGATCCATTGCCCGGCAGCGCAAGGCCCAAAGCCTCGGCCAGACAGTTCATGGAATTGGCGGTGAACATGCCCGAACAAGATCCGCAGGTCGGACAGGCGTTTTCTTCGATATGCTGCACCTGTTCATCGGTCAGCGTTTCGCTGGCCGCGGCCACCATGGCATCCACCAGGTCGATCTTTGTCATTTCCAGATCGGCAATGTCGATCTTACCGGCCTCCATCGGGCCGCCGGATACGAAAATGGCCGGGATATTCAACCGCATAGCAGCCATAAGCATGCCCGGCGTGATCTTGTCGCAATTGGAGATACAGACCATTGCATCCGCGCAATGCGCGTTGACCATATATTCAACGCTGTCGGCAATCACTTCGCGCGAGGGCAGGGAGTAGAGCATCCCGTCATGGCCCATCGCAATGCCATCATCGACCGCGATCGTATTGAATTCCTTGGCCACACCGCCGGCGGCCTCAACCTCGCGCGCAACCATCTGACCGAGATCTTTCAAATGGACATGGCCCGGAACAAACTGGGTAAAGGAATTGACGATGGCGATAATCGGCTTGCCGAAATCGTCGTCCGTCATCCCCGTGGCACGCCAAAGCCCGCGGGCACCGGCCATATTGCGGCCATGGGTCGAGGTTCTGGATTTATAATGTGCCATATCTGGTCCTCCGGTGCCTGGGCTTGGCTTTGCGCTCAGGAACAATATTCAGGGGCCAAAGGCAAGGGGGCTGGGACAAATCCCGCGTCGGAATAGCGCGGTAAAGTCATCCGGATTGCTGTAGCATCGTGATTCATGGATCAGATTGAAATTTGGAGACCCCTGGATGAGCGGCGCACCCACACTTGAAATGACGGTATTGATGACACCGGACATGGCAAATTTCAGCGGCAAGGTCCACGGCGGCGCGTTGTTGAACCTTTTGGACCGTGTGGCGTTCACCTGTTCATCGCGATACTCGGAACGCTATTGCGTGACGCTGTCGGTCGATCAAGTCATGTTCAAAGAGCCGATCAATGTCGGCGAGTTGGTGACCTTCAAGGCGCAAATCAACACCACCGGTCGCACATCCATGGAAGTTGGCATTCGGGTCGAAGCCGAGGATATCCGCACCGGATACCACCGGCACACCAATTCCTGTTACTTCACTATGGTTGCGGTGGATGACGACGGTGGCGCCGTCGCAGTGCCGCCGATCAAGATCACCAGCGAAATTCACGCAAGACGCCAAAGGGCCGCAAACCTGCGCCGAGAGCTGCGGCGAGAGTTTTCCAAGCGTATGAAGGATATTGCGGTCGGATCCTAGCGCTGTGGCGACGTCAAAATGCAGGATCGACCGCGAAGGCCGTGGTAAGACGGCTCTGGATTTGCCAAGGTCCGATGCATGACGGCGGCCGATGTTGGTGCGCCGCGGAACTGGTGAAGACGTCAGTGAATGTCGGGATGAAATGATGCTGCTCTATAACAAGAATTCGGCTTTGCGGGTGCATATACCGCTGTTTCGGACTTTGGCCATTATCATGGTCATCGCCGCAAATCCCGCGTCTGCCGCGCAGCTGGTTGTGAAAACCGACATGGAAATGGGGTGTTTTGCCGAGCTGAATGGCCCGATTACCAAGGGCGACGCGCAGGCCGTCAAAGAGGCCATAGATGCCTATCGCGAAGTCAATGCATTGATTGAGCCGGCCATAGAAGACCCAATGTTCGCCAGCAAAGAGGATCGACTGTGCCTCGACAGCCCCGGAGGATCGCTAACCGAAGGGATCGCATTGGCCCGGGTCTTGACCAAAAATCGGGTCGGGGCGGCGGTTGCGCGCGGGAAATCCTGTTTATCTGCTTGCGCCGTCGCCTTCATGGGCGGTCGGGCATTTATCAGCGAGAAAATCAGCTCCAAGCCGGACCGGATCTTGCATCCCATGGCAAACCTTGGATTTCACTCCCCAAGTTTGGGGATCGACGCGGGCCGATATGATGAACAGGCGGTGAGCAAAGCCTATAGGATTGCGCTGCGAAGTGTTGGGGTCTTGCTCGAACATGCCCCGGAGATTGACTATCCAATATCATTGGTGACGACGATGTTGGCCACACCTCCGGATGAGATGTTCCTGCTCACAACCATTGGCCAGGCGGCGCGTTGGCGCGTCACGGTTGCACCGATTGTGGAGCAATCGGAATTGACCGATGAAACGCTGAAACGGCTCTGTTTCTATGCTGAAAGCGGTGATTTGGATTATCTGGTGGACGGTCGCCAACGTCGGCTTTCTTACACTACGGTTGAGATCACCGAAGGTTCCAAGGCCACCTTGGATGCAAATGGAAACGTGCTTTTTGGCTGGGACACACTGAAGGGCAAGGTAAACACCGGGTTCGGCGATACCTGGCGTGCAGCCTGCAATCTTTTCTACTATCCAATTCTGAAACCGAACACATCGCGCAATTACCCATCCGGGATGGTCACCATTGGCGGTGTGCAAACACTTGTCTGGCCATATCATTTTTTGCCCCATGATATGCTGATTTCTTCAGTTTCGTATCAACGGTAACAAGTCAGACGTTACCGGATCAGCGCCAGGCGTAGGGTAAGGATCCGGTATACTCTCTGTTTCGGGTGTTCACTTTTTAACATAATACCGATTATGGGCTTTAGCGATGTACCCGCAAAGTTAAAGTGTCCCACATCTGCAAAGTAGAAGTGTCACACTCTGCCCCGATGAGAACAGGCAGAGAGTGTGGGCATGGGATGGGTTTTGATGAGCGAGCGCGAGCTGAACCGGGTCGAGGTGTTGAGCCAGGTGAGCCAAGGTCGGATGACGGCGACGACTGCGGCGAACGTTTTGGGATTGAGCCGCAGACAGGTTCACCGGCTTCTCAGGAAGTTCCAATCTGACGGTCCGGCGTCAATCCGGCACAAAGCGCGTGGTCGGGTTTCGAACAATCGGATCGATCCGGCGGTTCGCGAGTTCGCGGTGACACTGGTGCGCGAGAACTACGTCGACTTCGGACCGACCTTTGCGGCTGAGAAGCTCGAGGAAGTTCACGGGCTGAAGGTGTCGCGCGAGACGCTGCGCAAGTGGATGCAGGACGCCGGGATTTGGCTTTCTCGCAAGCAACGCAGGACCTTTCACCAATCACGCCTGCGCCGGGAATGCTTTGGCGAGCTGATCCAGATCGACGGCTCGGACCATCACTGGTTTGAGGATCGCGGGCCGTCCTGCACCCTGCTTGTTTTCATCGACGATGCGACCAGTACGTTGATGCATCTGGAGTTCGTGAAGTCCGAGAGCACATTCAGCTACTTTGGCGCTCTGGAGGCCTACCTGCATGCACATGGACGACCTGTGGCGTTCTATTCGGACAAACACACGGTGTTCCGTGTTGCGAGCCAAGGTGCGGAGTCAGGTCACGGGATGACCCAGTTTGGCCGTGCTTTGAACGAGTTGAACATCGAGATTCTCTGCGCCAACAGCTCTCAGGCCAAGGGCCGCGTCGAACGCGCGAACCGGACGCTACAGGATCGACTGGTGAAGGAACTGCGCCTGGCGAGCATCTCGGACATGACAGCGGCCAATGCGTTCCTTCCGGCTTTCATGAACCGCTACAACACGAAGTTCGCCAAGACCCCACGCCGTCCGGATAACCTGCACCGGCCCCTCAATACCGAACCGGATCGGCTGGCGGATGTGCTGTGCTGGCGCGACGAGCGCTATGTCGGCAACCAATTGGCCTTCTCCTACGACCGGCAGCGCATCATCCTGCAAGAGAACGAGATCACGCGCGGCCTGCCCGGCAAGTATGTCGACAGCTATGAGTACCCTGACGGCCGCTTGGAGTTCCGCTGGAAGGGCGTCTCGCTCCCCTACTCCATTTTTGACAAGGAGCAGCGCGTCACCCACGCCGCGATCACCGAGAATAAGCATCTAAGCGCGGTCCTTGAGCACATCAAGGCCGAGCAGGACAAGGCCCCGCCAAAGAAACGCCGCGCAGGCAAACAGCGCTCTCGCTACAAACCGAATGGACGGCGCAACGATGGCTGGAATTCAAAGCTGGCAAGAGCCGCGAAAGAGAAACACAAAGCCAGCCAGGGCTGCGATATCTGAGGTCTCCGCCCTGTCAGGCTTTGCTACCGTCAGCGCACTTGGTGACATTTCTACTTTGCGGAGCGAGGGACATTTCTACTTGGTTGCAACAAGTGAATGGCACGGGAGCGCGCTACCCTGAAGCGCAACTCCTATTAGAAAACATGCCCAACCCCAAAAGCCCGCATGCCAAAACCGCGGCTCCCCGGTGAACACCGGTCTCCTTCGCATAGTTCCCCCTCCAAAGCACAGGCCGCTGTCTCGTCCGCGCAGGACGCGGCCAACGGCGGTATAGAGATACGCCCTCAAAGAGCCGTTAACCGTACCTCTGCACAGACCCAGAACACTTTTCGGCGTGGTTTCAATATTCCAGTGCTCAGCAAGATTTGCCCGAGCGCATGACTGAAAACGCTACTGGGAGAACGACATGCCGACGAGAACTTTCACGATTTCCGAAGGTCTAAGCCAAATTCACACCTTTGGGGATGGTCCGGAAAACACCCGTAACCATTGGGATAATCTGGACTTTGAGCCGATGTCAGTATTTTCGCATGGCCATCATGCGCGGTCTGGTGGCGGCAACGATACCTTCAATTTCACCAACATTTCGAACGTGTCCGGTGTCGTTGTCGGGCGGATCGAAGACTTTGACATCACCCGCGACGAAATCCGGATCGAGGGTCGGTTGCTCGATCTTAACGATCTGCCAAACAACGTGCGTATCGTTGCCTTTAATGGCGGTCATAACGACACAGGCGGCGAAGATCAGCCATGGTTGTTGATCGAAACGCCCACGGGTGGCCAGATCTTCTACACACTCGAAGGTGCGCGGGTCGACATGAATGACGATGGTGGCTCGAATGGACATACACAAGAGCATCACTTCATTACAGAAGGGCTGTTGCCCGACTTCGACGCCCTGCCCGACATTCGCTACGTAGATCCGCAAAACGTGGTTCCGATCGGGTTTGCACCTGATGGCGGTATCGTTATTCATGACATTGATCGCGACCACATGGACCTGCATCATGCCGTAGAAGGCACCGTGGACGGCGATCTTATCGCGGCGGGTTTGAACGACGATATTGTCCGGGCGCTTGGTGGCAACGACGTCATTTGGGGCGGCAGTGGCAATGACACAGTATCTGGCGGCACCGGTAATGACACGATTTTGGGTAACATCGGCCACGACAATCTGAATGGAGAGACGGGCCAGGATCGGCTCGACGGCGGCATGGGCAACGATGCAATCCGCGGCGGCGGCGGCGACGACGCGGCGTTTGGTCGGTCAGGCAATGATACGATTTTCGGCGGCACCGGCCATGACCGTCTTCTTGGTCATTCAGGCCAGGATCTGCTTGACGGTGGTGTCGGCAATGACACGCTGCATGGCGGCAGCGGTCGCGATTTTCTGACCGGTGGTGCTGGTTCTGATGTATTGTACGGCGGTTCTTCCGGTGATCGGCTTTTTGGCAACGAAGGCGCGGATCGTCTTGGCGGCAATTTGGGTGATGATTTTCTCGATGGTGGCCTGGGCAACGACACTTTGAACGGCGGCCCGGGCAACGACACGCTGAAAGGCGGCAGCGGCCTGGACCGATTGCATGGGGGCGCTGGCAACGACAGGCTGGACGGCGGCAATGACAACGATTTTCTGAGCGGCGGTGATGGAGCTGATGTGTTGCTCGGGGGTGCCATGGACGATGAGCTTTGGGGCGGCAATGGCGCTGACCGTCTTCTTGGGCATTCAGGCCAGGATCGGCTTGACGGCGGTGCCGGCAATGACACGCTGCATGGCGGCAGCGGTCGCGATTTTCTGACCGGTGGTGCTGGTTCTGATGTATTGTACGGCGGTGCTTCGGGTGATCGGCTTTTTGGCAACGAAGGTGCAGATCGTCTTGGCGGCAATTTGGGTGATGATCTACTCGATGGTGGCCTGGGCAACGACACATTGAACGGCGGCCCGGGCAACGATACGTTGAGAGGCGGCAATGACCACGATTTTCTGACCGGCGGTGATGGAGCTGATGTGTTGTTCGGGGGTGCCATGGGCGATGAGCTCTGGGGCGGCAATGGCGACGACCGTCTCTTTGGCAACTCGGGCAATGACAAAATTTACGGCGGCACCGGCAACGACACGCTTTCCGGCGACAACGGGAACGACCGGCTCTTTGGTCATTCCGGCAATGACCGGCTTGACGGCGGCAATGGCAACGACCGGCTGAACGGCGGCGACGGGCGCGATGTTGTGAACGGCGGTAATGGCTCTGACATATTGTACGGTGGTGCCATGGGCGACCGTCTCTCTGGTCATTCCGGCGATGACCGTCTTTTTGGCAATTCAGGCAACGACCAGCTCGATGGCGGTAATGGTGACGACACGCTTGATGGCGGCAACGGAAATGATGCGCTGCATATCCGTGGCGGCGACGACATTGCTACCGGCGGTCACGGTGCTGATACCTTTGTCTTTTTCGGCAACATGATCGAAGACGATGTCATCACCGATTATGATGTTGGCGTCGATGAATTGCACCTTGATGATGCGCTTTGGGGTGGCGGACTTACCGAGGCGCAGGTGATCAACCGCTTTGCCACGGTGGAAAACGGCGATGTGGTGTTTGATTTCGGGGATGGAAATTCCATCACGCTGGATGGTGTCGACAGCACCGCTGGTCTGTCCTCTGACATCGAGATCTTTTGATTTGGCGCGACAAACCTGAACAGTGACATTGCCAAACGGCAAACACTGTTCAGGTTCAACTGCGAAAACGACACTTAACCTATTGAGTTAAAAGCGCCTTCATCTTCAGCTGCCAATCACGCCCTTTTTCAAAATGATATTGCCATACAGCCGGGTTTCGCCGGTCTGCACAACGGCGAAAGAACTTACGTGCGTTGTCATAGAAATCAAATCGTTCCAGTCCCTTGATCTGTGCGGGCGCATCGGCCACGTCATTGATGATCTGTTGAAACTCTTTCACGACTTCCGGGATTGTATCAGGCGCGTCGACCACCTGCATCACATGGGCTGGCGCATCGACATAAGTGTCCAGCGGCATCACGCTCATCACCGCGCGCAAAACATCCGTTGCGCTGATCCCATCCAGACGCACCACTTCGGGCCCGCTGCTTTCAGCCGGGAAATTGGCATCCGCGATGGTAATCGTGTCGCCATGGCCCATCGCGCGCAATGCATAGATCAGATCGGGGCTCAGTATTGGATCAAGTCCGCGCAGCATAGTATTGATTCCTTTAAGTTATATACGGTTGAAGGCTGGGGATCGCCCTGCCCTAGAAAAACGCCTGTAGCCCGGTTTGCGCCCGGCCAAGGATCAACGCATGCACGTCATGTGTGCCTTCATAGGTGTTCACGGTTTCCAGATTGACCATGTGGCGGATCACCTGAAATTCACCGGAAATCCCGTTGCCGCCATGCATGTCCCGCGCCATCCGCGCCATATCCAGCGCCTTGCCACAGTTGTTGCGTTTGATCAGGCTGATCATTTCCGGCGCGGCGGCAGCATCATCCATCAGCCGCCCGACCCGCAACGCGGCCTGCAGGCCAAGGGCAATCTCGGTCTGCATATCTGCCAGCTTCTTCTGGAACAGCTGTGTCCCGGCCAGCGGTTTGTTGAATTGCTTGCGATCCAGACCATATTCGCGCGCCGCATGCCAACAGAATTCTGCGGCGCCCATCACCCCCCAGGCGATGCCATAGCGCGCCCGGTTAAGACAGCCAAACGGCCCCTTAAGCCCCTGGATATTCGGCAAAAGCGCGTCTTCGCCGACCTCGACACCGTCCATCACGATCTCACCCGTGACCGAGGTGCGCAGGGACAATTTCTTGCCGATCTTCGGCGCGCTCAGACCCTTGCAGCCCTTGTCCAGAACAAAACCGCGGATCTTGCCATCATGGGCGTCGGACTTGGCCCAGACCACAAACACATCCGCAATCGGCGCATTGGAAATCCACATCTTGCTGCCGGTCAGCCGATAGCCGCCGTCGATCTTTTCCGCGCGGGTTTTCATACCGCCGGGATCGGACCCGGCATCCGGTTCGGTCAATCCGAAACAGCCGATCCATTCACCGGAGGCGAGTTTGGGCAGGTATTTCTGCCGCTGCGCTTCGCTGCCATAGGCATAGATCGGATACATCACCAGGCTGGATTGCACCGACATCATGCTGCGATAGCCGCTGTCGACCCGCTCGATCTCGCGGGCGACAAGGCCATAGGTCACATAGCCCGCGCCAATCCCGCCATATTCCTCTGGGATGGTGGTGCCCAACAATCCCATGTCGCCCATCTCGGCGAAGACACCTGGGTCGACGGTTTCGGCCTCAAAGGCATCAATCACCCGCGGTGCGAGTTTTTCACTGGCATAGGCGCGGGCGGCCTCGGCGACCATCCGCTCTTCTTCGGTCAATTGATCCACCAGACGCAGGGGATCGGCCCAATCCAGGCGTCCCAGATCGGGGGCATCTTTTGGTTTGAGCGGTGATGGGGCTGAAGAAGACATGAGGCGGCTCCAATATCTTTTGCGCTGGCGCCAACCTAACGCAGAGATATGGCCGAGGAAATCCGCATTTTGATCAAATTTCCAATCGAACAACCGCGATGACAGCCGCAAAGGCTGGAAGAGCGCCCTCTTCCGCCCTTGCAGGCGTCATCGGTTGTGTTCAGATCAGCCCAGGGCATATCCCGCGCCGCGCACCGTGCGCAGCGGATCATTGCCGCCAAACTGGCACAGCGCCTTGCGCAGACGCCCGATATGCACGTCAACGGTGCGGGTGTCGACATAGATGTCGCGCCCCCAGACCCGATCCAGAAGCTGCTCCCGTGTCCAGACCCGACCCGGCTTTTCCATGAAGGTGGTCAACAGGCGAAACTCGGTCGGGCCAAGTTTCAACTGGTTTTCCGATCGTGTCACCCGATGGGTTTCACTGTCCAGAATGATGTCTTCGTATTCCAGACGTTCACCGACACTAGCCGGCCGGGTGCGCCGCAATTGCGCCCGCACACGGGCCATCAATTCGACCACCGAATAGGGTTTGACGACATAATCGTCCGCCCCGGTTTCAAGACCGCGAACCCGGTCCACCTCTTCCGAGCGCGCCGATAACATGATCACCGGCACGCCACGGGTTTCTGCGCGGGATTTCAATCGGCGGCAGACCTCGATGCCCGAAACATTGGGCAACATCCAGTCCAGAACGATGATGTCCGGCGCATCTTCTTCGGCCAACAAAAGCGCCTGTTCGCCGTCTTCGGCCTTGCTCACCCGAAAGCCTTCGGCCTCCAGGTTGTAAGACAGGACTTCGCGTTGCGCCGGTTCATCTTCGACCACAAGGACAGTAGGTTGTTCCGCCGACATTCATTATTCTCCCGGCTGTGGCGACAGCGATTTGTCAGAAGATGTGTTGTCGCCTTTGACACGTTCTTCCGGCAATTCGCCCTCGACCAGAAAGATCACTTGCTCTGCAATCGATGTCACATGATCGCCCATGCGTTCGATGTTTTTCGCAATGAAATGCAGGTGCATGCAGGATGTGATATTGCGCGGATCTTCCAGCATGAAGGTCAGGAATTCCCGGAAGGTCGCATTATACATCTGATCGACGTCACGGTCGCGCTGGATCACATCCGCGGCCAGGGCAGCGTCACGCTGAATATAGGCATCAAGCCCATCTTTCAGCATCAACTCGACCTCGCGCGCCATGCGGCGCAATGCGGCGGTGGCCCCGTCGATCTGTGTCAGCTGCATCAGAACCGAATTGCGTTTGGCCATGTTCTTGGCCAGATCGCCGATCCGCTCCAGATCCGCCGACATCTTCATCACCGACAGGACAATCCGAAGGTCCACGGCGGTCGGCGCGCGCAGCGCGATGACCTGTGCGGCATCTTCGTGAATGGCCTCGTCCAGGGCGTCGATCGCCTTGTCACCCAGACGGACCTTTTCGCCCAGCTCGTCATCACGGGTTTCCAGCGACAGCGCCGCGTTCAAAATCGCCTGTTCGACCAGACCGCCCATTTTCATGATCTGGGCCTGAATGCCTTCCAGATCCCGATCGAATGAGCTTACAATATGCTCTTGCATCGTTCTCTCCTTAGCCGATCCGGCCAGTGATATAGCTTTCGGTGCGTGGATCTTCGGGGTTGGTGAAGATCTTCGGCGTGTCGTCGAATTCCACCAGATTTCCGAGGTGGAAGAACGCGGTTTTCTGGCTGACGCGTGCGGCCTGTTGCATCGAGTGGGTCACAATCACCACCGAATACTGCGAGCGCAGCTCGTCGATCAATTCCTCGACCTGTGCCGTGGCAATCGGGTCCAGCGCCGAACAGGGTTCATCCATCAACAGGACTTCCGGCTCTGTTGCGACAGCGCGGGCAATGCACAGACGCTGTTGCTGACCACCGGAAAGCCCGGTGCCCGGGGCGTGCAGACGGTCCTTGACCTCGTTCCAGATCGCGCCACGACGCAGCGATTTTTCCACGATTTCATCCAGATCTGCCTTGTTCTGGGCCAGACCGTGAATGCGCGGACCATAGGCCACGTTGTCATAGATCGACTTGGGGAATGGGTTCGGCTTCTGGAACACCATGCCGACCTTGGCGCGCAACTGCACCGGGTCGACCTTTTTGTCATAGATGTCTTCGCCGTCGATCAGGATATCGCCTTCGACGCGGCAAATGTCGATGGTGTCATTCATCCGGTTCAGACAGCGCAGGAAGGTCGACTTGCCGCAACCCGATGGGCCGATAAACGCGGTGACGGTCTTGTCTTCGATTTCGACATCCACATCCTTGATGGCATGGGTGTCGCCATAATAGACCTGAACCTTCTTTGCGGCGATTTTCGTCGTATTGGTGGCCACTTTACTCTCCGCGGTGCGAGGTGTGTCATACATGATGTTAATCCTTTCCCGGACCGGTTACCAACGACGCTCGAAGCGGCGACGCAGGATGATGGCGATGATGTTCATTGTCAAAAGGAAGACCAGAAGGACAATAATCCCGCCCCAGGCCTTTTCATAGAAGCTTACATCGGCGCGTGCCGCCCATGTATAGATCTGGGCAGGCATGGCCGAGTTCGGTTCGGTAAAGCGGCGGCGATGCCATCGGGATAGCCGCGCGCCACAAAACCAACCATCCCGATCAGCAACAGCGGCGCGGTTTCACCCAATGCCTGGGCCAGACCGATGATGGTGCCCGTCAGAATACCCGGCATGGCCAAGGGCAGAACATGGTGGAACACCGCCTGCATCTTGGACGCGCCAACACCCAGCGCCGCATCGCGGATCGACGGCGGCACCGCATTCAGCGAGGCACGGGTCGAAATGATGATTGTCGGCAGGGTCATCAGTGTCAGCACCAGACCACCCACCAGCGGCGCCGATTGCGGCAGATGCATGAACTGGATGAACACAGCCAGACCCAGAATACCGAAAACGATCGACGGCACAGCCGCGAGGTTGGAGATATTCACCTCGATCAGATCGGTAAAACGGTTCCGCTTGGCAAATTCCTCAAGATAGATCGAGGCGGCAACGCCAATCGGCAAGGACAGGAACAAGACCACCAGCATCATGAAGAAAGAGCCGACAACCGAGGCACCGATCCCGGCACCACCGGGGTTGTCCACACCGGAATCTGCGCCGGTGATGAAGGTCCAGTTGAAGGAGCCGCGAATGATCCCGGCGTCATGCAGGGCATCCACAAGGTCAAGATCGCTCAATTGCAGGAACCGGCTGTCTTGCAGGGCTTCGCGGGTCACACGGCCGTTGAAGTATCCGTCAACCCGGCTCGATGCCGCCAGCTCAAAGCTGACAGGTTTGCCGATGTCGCCGGGATTGGCCTTGTAATGTTCGCGAATGGTGGCGCCGGTCTTGCCGACAATACGCTCAATCGCACCGGCATCAAAGGCAACCTGCATGCCGCTGGCCTGCAATTGTTCTTCCAGCTTGGCAATGAACAATTGTTCATAGGCCTTGGTCTTGAACAATTCCTTCTCGGCACCGTCGACCTGTTCCTGGCTCAGGTTGAATTCCACATCCAGCACCGTCCGGCTGAAGGCCGGCGCGCCCGAGCGGATGATGGACACAGCCAGCACCACAAGAAAGAAGATGCCAATCAGGATCGCGCCCAGCCCATAGGCCTTGAAGCGGGCCTCGGATGCATTGCGGCGTTTGGTACGGTCGTCCAGAACAGCCAGCGAGGATTTCGGCTTTGCCGCTGGGCCAGCTCCAGGCGTGTTCAGGCTTGCGTCGGTCATTCGTACTGCTCCCGGTATTTGCGCACGATATAAAGCGCGAAGATATTCAGCCCCAGTGTCAGGACAAACAAGGTCATGCCCAGCGCAAAGGCGACCAGCGCCTCGGGCGAGGCAAAGTCGGCATCGCCGGTCAGCTGGCTGACGATTTTTGCGGTCACGGTGGTCATCGCTTCGAAGGGGTTCATAGACAGCCGTGCCGCGGCCCCTGCCCCCAGAACAACAATCATGGTCTCGCCAATGGCGCGCGATGCGGCCAAAAGGATGGCCCCCACAATGCCCGGCAGAGCGGCCGGAATGATCACCTGTTTGATGGTTTCGGATTTGGTCGCGCCCAGACCATAAGATCCGTCGCGCATGGATTGCGGCACCGAGTTGATGATGTCATCGCTGAGCGAGCTGACAAAGGGGATCAGCATGATGCCCATGACCAGACCCGCGGTCATCACCGCAGTCCCGGCCTGCATCCAGCCCAGACCATCGTCACCAAACACACTCAGCAGCAGCGGACCCACGGTCAAAAGCGCGAAGAGACCGTAAACGATGGTCGGAATACCAGCCAGAACCTCGAGCATGGGTTTGGCAATGGCCCGCACTTTTGGCGAGGCATATTCGCTGAGATAGATGGCGGCGAACAACCCGATGGGCACGGCCACGGCAAGCGCCACGATCGAAATATAGAATGTGCCCCAAAGCAGCGGCAGAACACCCAGCTCGGACGAGCCACCCCGACCAGAGAAACTTGGCGCCCATTCCAGCACGGTGAAGAATTCCCAGGCCGGATAAAGACGGAAGAATTCGATGGTGTTGAACACCAGCGACAGAACAATTCCCAAAGTGGTCAGAACGGCGATAGAGGCCGCCGCGACCAAAAGCGCGCGAATGCCGGCCTCGACCACATTGCGGGCGCGGAATGCGGCGGTTGTTTCGCGGAACCCCAGGAACATGCCAATCAATGCAATCGCCACAACCGCGATTGTCATGGCCGTTGTGCCCTGTTGCGAAAGAACACGATACCGCTGTGCGGCATGCATCACCGGTTGGGTGATCTGCGATGTCACGATCTGACCCGCATCTTTCAAACGCTGGGTGACATCGGTGATGTCAGCACGCGCGTTGCGAGCGAATTCCTCGGTCATCACGCCCTGGGCCACTGCGTTGTCCAGCCCGTTGGCGGCGCGGCGCACTTCGGCCATCACCAACCCGCGAGACGAGCTTTCGGGAATGGCGCTGTCGGGCAGCATCTTTGAAACTGTGGAATTGATGTAAAAAGGTTGGGCCAGAAGCCAGACAACCAGCACCACAAAGGCCGGAACCGCCGCTTTCAGCGCCACGTTCCAACCATAGTAGGACGGCAACGAATGCAGATCGCGGCTGTCACCACCTGCGCTGGTCATGGCGCGTGCGCGGCCGATCACAAAGCCGACAGCAGCGATCGCCAGTACGATCAGGAATAGCCAGAATAAAGGCATGTGCCCCCCTTCGGTCTTGTTCGGATAAATGTCCAAAAAGGAATGGGGGCGGCAGAAACGCCGCCCCCGGCAATCAGGCCGAAGCCTTGATTACATGTTGTCGCCCATGGTGACTTCGTTGGCGATGGCGTCTTGTGTTGCTGCCAGTTCAGGGTCAGCAACCAGGCCATAGTTGGCCAGAGGGCCGGAACCGCCAGCGATTTCGTCAGCGACGAAGAACTGAGCGTATTCTTTCAGGCCGGGGATCACGCCGATGTGCGCTTTCTTCACGTAGAAGTACAGCGGACGCGACACAGGGTATTCACCGGTCGAAATGGTTTCAGTCGACGGTGCAACGCCGCCATTGTCGCAACTTTCAGCTTGTCTGTGTTGTTCTCGTAGAACGCCAGACCAAAGATGCCAACGCCGTTCGGGTTGGAGTTGATGCGCGCCAGGGTCTCGGTGTAGTCGCCGTCGATGTCGACCGATTTGCCGTCCGAACGCACGTCAAGGCATGCATCTTCTGCATCGTCTTCCGACATGCCGCTGGCGATCATGGCTTCCATTGTGCCGGTGGCTTCGCAACCGATCAACAGAACTTTTTCTTCGAACACTTCACGTGTGCCGTGCTTGGTGCCGGGGATGAAACCCGCGATTTCAACGTCAGGCAGATCGGCGTTGAATTCGGCCCATGTGTTGTAGGGGTTTTCGACCAGCTCGCCGTCTTTCAGAACAGTGCCGCCCAGAGCGTTGAAGATGTCGGACTGGGTGAATTCGGTGAACGAAGGGCCGGTTTGCTGCGAGGCAAACACGATGCCGTCATAGCCGATGCGCACTTCCATGATGTCGGTCACGCCAGCTTCGGCACAGGCTTTGATTTCTTTTTCACGGATTTTGCGCGATGCGTTTGCAACGTCGATGGTGTTTTCGCCAACGCCTTCGCAGAAGCGCTTGAGACCAGCGGACGATCCACCGGATTCAACAACGGGTGTCGGGAAGTCGGTGTTGTCGCCGAACAGCTCAGCCACGATCGAGGCATAAGGCAGAACTGTCGAGGAACCGGCGACTTGTACGTTGTCGCGCGCGGCTGCGGCAGTGGCGGAAACGGCAGCGATCGCCAGAGTGGAGGCGGTCAGTTTCACAAATTTCATGGAAGAGCTCCTGTTGTCGCAAAACGGGACGCCGGGGTTAACAAAGCAGTGGCGTCCGCTGAGCGCACTGCTATTGGCGTTCAGCTATGCTTTTGTGACGGTTTTGTAACGGTTTTATGACACTGGCAGGCGCCGAGAAATTATTCTCGGACAAATTGGCTTCGAATTTCAATGTCGCCGCATAACACACTGAAAATAATATACTTTACATGATGTCCCGCGTGACATCTCACCGCAACAAACTGTCAAGAAAACTTCACAATCCACATGCGCGCACCCGTCATACGGCTGTGTGGCGCGGAATTCACGCGGGTTCCGGTCAAACATGTGTCACAAACGGGAAAGCATAGCGAAATTCTTGCGAATCAAATGCTTGACTGCCCCTGGGTCAACTTCACACGGGCAACAAAACCCGAAAGGTTGACCCCTGCCCCAGAGCCGACTCAATCTGAATCCGCCCCCGGTGCCGGCCGACGATATGCTTGACGATGGCCAGCCCCAGACCGGTTCCGCCCATCTCGCGCGAGCGGTGGTTGTCGACCCGGTAGAACCGTTCCGTCAGCCGCGGGATATGCACCGGATCAAACCCAGCCCCGTGATCGCGCACCACAAGTTCGACCGTGTCGCAACGCATGCGCGGATGAAAGGCCGGTGATGTCAGCGACACTTCGATGTGTTTGCCTTCCGCGCCGTATTTGATCGCGTTCTCAATCAGATTGTTCAGCACCTGCCGCAGTTGGTCTTCGTCTGCGGCGACAAAAACCGGGTCATCAGGCAGATCCGTCACCACCTCCAGCCCGACATCATCCGCCATGCCCGCCAATCCGCCAAGGGCCGATTGAACCAGCGCCTTGAGGTCGATGCGCGTGGTTGGACGCATGCGTTCCGTTGCTTCGACGCGGTTCAAGGACAAAAGATCGCCCACCAACCGGTTCATCCGCTCGGCTTCGGATTCCATGATCGCCAGAAACCGATCCCGCGCCACCGCATCATCATGCGCCGGGCCATGCAGAATGGTTTCGATGAACCCCAAAAGCGCGGTCAGCGGGGTCTTGAGCTCATGGCTGACATTGGCGACAAAATCGCGGCGCATCTGGCCAGGCCACCGCCAGATGGGTCACATCCTCAAAGGACAGAAGAACCCCGAATTCAGGGCCAATCTGGATCGAGGCGCAGCGCACGTTATAGGTCACATCCTGCCCGTCTTCGCGGGTCAGGAACGAGGTCTCGCGCGTCTTGCGATCGCCCAATGTGGCCTCGATCGTATCCAGCAAAGCGGGCTGGCGCAGGGTGGTGATGAAATGTTTGCCCTCGGGGTTGAGCCCGACCAGTTTCAGCGCAGGTTCATTTGTATGGCGAATGCGTTCATCCGCACCAATCGCCACCAGAGCCTGGGGCAAGGCGTCGATCACCGATTGCAACATTTCCGCGCTGTATGGCATGGCTCAGACCGCCTGTGCTGCTGCGGTCGCCTGGGCGAATTCCGCGATCAGGGCCTCCGGGTCTTCCAGCCCGACCGAGACCCGAAAGAAGCCTTCGGTCATGCCCATCGCGGCGCGTGCCTCTGGCGTCAAGGCACGATGCGAGGACGAGGCCGGATGCGACAGGGTCGTGCCGACATCGCCAAGGGTCGGGGCAAAGGCAATGCCCCGCGCCGCTTCGGTCAGCGCATTGGCCTGGGCGCGCCCACCTGCAATCTCGAACGACACCATGTTGCAGCCGCCGCGCAGGATCAGATTGGCCCGCGCGTTTTCCGGGTGATCCGCCCGCATCGGATAGATCACCCGCCGCACCCCCGCCATATCCGCCAGCGCATCCGCCAGCGCCGCTGCGGTGCGCTGTGCACGATCAAACCGCAGGTCAAAGGTGAAAAGCCCACGTTCCGCCAGCCAGCAATCGAACGGCGATGCGGTCAGGCCGGTGGTGACGGCAAAGTCGTAGATCGCCTTTTGATGGTCCGGGTCGCGCGCCGCCGCCCAGCCCAGTGTCACATCGGCATGCCCCGCCAACAGCTTGGTAACCGAATGCAACACCACATCCGCGCCGTGATCAAACGGCAGAAACCCGCTGGGCGTGGTAAAGGTATTGTCGACCACCAGGATCGCGCCGGTCTCTTTGGCCAATGCCGCGATGCCAATCATATCGGCCACCCGCAACGTCGGGTTGGACACCACTTCAATCAGGATCATCCGGGTGTTGGGCCGCACAGCCGCGCGAAAGGCCTCGATATCCGTCGCATCCGCCAGATCGGCAGCAATGCCAAACCGCGGCAGGTCTTCGCGCATCATGCGCAGCGACCGACCGTAGAGCTGATCACTGCCCAGCACATGATCACCCGCCTTGCAAAGCCCAAGCAGCACCGCTGTGACCGCCGCCATGCCCGACCCGACCACGATCCCCTGATCGACGCCCTCCATCGCTGCAATCCGGCGCGCCAGAACATCGGCGTTGGGATGACCTTCGCGGGCATAGGTGAACCCCTCGGCCAGACCGGCATATTGGCTGTCCAGCATATCAGGCGTGTCAGAGGCATAAACAACCGAAGGCGAAAGCGGCGTGACCACCGGACGGCTGACACCGGTGGTGGGCAGATCGGGCCGCATCAGCGTGCCCTTGTCATTGCGCAGGCGCATATCAGGGGTCCTTCATATCAGTGGCAGATTGGTCTCGGATGATTTCCGCAGGCGGTCAAACAGGTTTCAGACCCGCGCGAAATCGGCGCATGTTGTTTTGATAGCCGATGGCGGACTTGCGCAAACCTTCGATTGCGGCCTCATCCAGCTGGCGCACGACTTTGCCGGGTGCCCCCATGACCAAACTGCCGTCCGGGATTTCCTTGCCTTCGGTGATCAGCGCGCTGGCGCCGATCAGACAATTCTTGCCGATCTTTGCGCCATTCAACACAATCGCCCCCATACCGATCAGGCTGTTGTCGCCAATACTGCACCCATGCAACATCACCTTGTGGCCAATGGTACAGCCCGCACCAATGGTCAGCGGATAACCGATATCCGTATGGCACACCGTGTTTTCCTGCACATTGCTGCCACGGCCTACGCGAATTTCCTCGTTGTCGCCGCGCAAGGTGCAGCCGAACCAGACCGATGCGCCTTCTTCAACCACGACACGGCCAATCAAATTGGCGTCCGGTGCGACCCAGCAATCCGCCGCCAATTCCGGCACCACATCATCCAACGCATACAAGGTCATGAAAGTTCTCCGAATTCTGCCTGAAGCTTGCGAACATGTTCGGTCAATTCCGGTTGCTGCGACCGGCGCAGGCGGGTGGCGTCAATGATGGTTTTCAGGTTGCGTTCCGTGGTGTCCAGATCATCGTTCACCAAGACAAAATCATAGCCGTCCCAATGGCTTATCTCGTCCCAGCTTTTCTGCATCCGCTTGGAAATCACCTCGTCGCTGTCCTGGGCCCGTTGTTCCAGACGGCGGCGCAGCTCCGGGATCGACGGTGGCAGCAAAAAGATCGACAGCGTATGCTGGCCCAAATCCGAATTGCGGATCTGCTGGGCACCCTGCCAGTCGATGTCAAACAACACATCCTTGCCGGCATTGATGGCGTCCTGGACCGCACTTTTGGGCGAGCCGTAGAAATTGCCAAAGACATGCGCATGTTCCAACATGCCGCCTTCTGCCACATCGGTGCGGAAATTCTGTTCCGTTACAAAGTGATAGTCGACGCCGTCAATCTCACCGGGGCGCGGTGTCCGGGTGGTGGCCGAGACGGAAAACACAATGCTGCTGTCCCAGGCCCGCAACCGTTTGGCCAGGGTGGATTTGCCAGCGCCAGAGGGCGACGACAGGATGACAAGCAGGCCACGACGCTGGGTGTTGGACATTATTCACTCCACGTTTTGAACTTGCTCACGCATTTGGTCTATCACGGCCTTAAGGTCCAGCCCTACCGACGTCAAATCGCTGTCGCCGGATTTCGAACACAGGGTATTTGCCTCTCGGTTGAACTCCTGCATCAGGAAATCCATCTTGCGCCCAACGCTTTCCTGTCGCGTCAGCAGCTCTCTTGCTGCATTCACATGCGCCTGTAACCGTTTGATTTCTTCGGTAATATCCGACTTGATGGCCAAAAGCGCCAATTCCTGGGTCAGGCGGGCCTCGTCGACAT
Source organism: Marinovum sp. J2-8 (assembly GCF_055808435.1). Lineage (NCBI taxonomy): Bacteria > Pseudomonadati > Pseudomonadota > Alphaproteobacteria > Rhodobacterales > Roseobacteraceae > Marinovum > Marinovum sp. J2-8. The sequence goes on from NZ_JBVVRZ010000002.1 coordinate 165,369, forward strand.
CGGCGGCGGCATCCAGAACCTGTGCAAGCGCGGTTTTCAGGGTTTCGCGGGCTTTGGGCTTGCGGGCCTCGGCGGTGGTATCCGCCTGTGCCACCAAGGTTTCGATTTGATCCAGATGGCTGTTCAACACCGAAAAAAGCGCGCCGCCTTCACGTGATCTCATCTCGCAAAAGGATGCCATAACCGGTTGAAAATCTTCGATCAATATGGCCCTCAGCGCGGCGGAATCGGTTGGGGTTTCCTCTTGTTCCAAGATCCCGCGCAACGCGATGATCCCGGTCGAGGTCGACGGGCCAAGCGAAACGCCGCGCGCCATTGCCTGATGTTCGATTTCCGCCAGCGCGTCGAGCACCGTATCCAGATGCGCCGCATTCAATTTCTGGCCGCTGCCGCCCTCTGCACGGATCAGCCGAAGATTGATGGTCACATTGCCCCGCCGCAACTGGGCGGCGGCGATCTTGCGCAATTCGGCCTCCAGCCCCTCGATCCAGTCCGGCACGCGCAAGCGAAGATCCAGCCCCTTGGCATTCACGCTGCGAATCTCCCAAACCCAGGAAAATCCGTCAGCCTCGCCCTGCCCCGAGGCGAATCCGGTCATTGATTGCAACATCACGTCCCTCATTACAAAATTGCGGCAACTCTGCGCTTCGCACCGCAATATATAGCGGTCACATACCGAAGTAACACTTCATTTGCACTTCGCAAAGGGTTTCCCCGGTCCCGGCACCGCGCGCCACGGCCCGGCCCAGACGCGATCCGGCAAATTGCGGTCGGGGCCTATGCCGTATCGAAGTTAACCAAACGTTCTGAAAATCCACAAAATTCGATGAAATCATGCGATGTTAGGAATTGAGTAACCATTGTAACGCCAAATTAACTCTGGCCAAAGCCCCAGAACGCACTGAAATTTCGCACAAAACAATGGGACGGGCAATTGTTGAGGATTAAATGATGTCGCCGCGTGATTATAAGGAAGAATTAAACAATGCTTTGCAACCTGCCGCCGCAACCGATGTTGTCCCGCTAAGTGACAGGCTGCGGGCCAGTTGGACACGACCCCTCAGGACGGTCGAAACCTATTGGGAGGCGATGCGCAATGGCCGCAATGTGCCGCCCCGGTCGGAAATTGATCCGCGCGGCATCGAAAATGCGCTGGAAAACGCCTTTATCGCGGAACGTATCGCGCCCACCCACGCCCGTCTGCGCATTGGTGGCAGATTGTTGTGTGATCTGATGGGGATGGAAGTGCGCGGTATGCCGCTGTCGGCGATGACGGTTCCGGTATCGCGCGAGCGGCTGTCGCATGCGGTGCAAGCGGTGTTCGACACCCCGGCGCGCGTCGAAATCACGCTTCTGGCGGAAAAACGTCTGGGCAAGCCTGCATTGAACGGGCGCATGACGCTGCTGCCTTTGGCCGATGATTTCGGCGATGTCAGCCGCATTCTGGGCTGTTTTGTGACCGACGGCCCGGTTGGTCGTGCGCCGCGCCGGTTCGAAATCGTCCAGGTCGATGTGACCCCGATGGTGACTTCCGATGCGCGCATGGCCGCCGCGCCAAAACCTGCGCCACGCAAATTGGGATTTGGTGATCCGGCGCCGGGCTTTGCCCACATCGACGGCACGCGTCGAGATCCGGCATCGCAGTCCCCCAGACAGGAACCGCAGTTCAAGGACGGACCGGTGCCCTATTTGCGGCTGGTTGCGAATAACGCAGACTGAGGTCAAACAATAGCAACGTCATCCAAGTCGCTGTCAGGTCACATAAATAAGCCCCGGCCGTTTAACCGGGGCTTTTTCTATGTCAGGCATCCGGCCAGCAAAAACCGGCCTTGCGGGGGTATTACACCGCGACGCTGGAGGTGCCCGGCGCACGCCGCGCGACCAGTTCCTCTGCCACCAGGAACGCAAGTTCCAGCGACTGCGAGGCATTGAGGCGGGGATCACAGGCGGTGTGATACCGGTCGCTCAGGTCTTCGTCGGTCACCGCCCGCACGCCACCGGTACATTCGGTGACATCCTGGCCGGTCATTTCGAAATGCACACCGCCGGGAATTGTGCCCTCGGCGTTGTGGATGGCAAAGAATTCGCGCACCTCACGCAGGACCGAGTAAACGGCCGGGTTTTGTACCCGGTGGCCGATTTGATTGTGTTGCCATGCATCGGATCACAGGACCACACGACATTGGCGCCTTCTTCCTGTACGGCCTTGATCAAACGCGGCAGGTGGTCGCCCACGCTACCGGCACCAAAACGGGCAATCAGGGTCAGACGGCTTCGTTTTCCGGGTTCAACCGTTCCATCAGGACCTTGAGGTCTTCGGCGCTGGTGGTCGGGCCGCATTTGAGCCCGATCGGGTTCATCACGCCGCGGGCGAATTCCACATGCGCGCCATCAGGCTGACGGGTGCGGTCACCAATCCAAAGCATGTGGCCAGACCCGCCCAGCCATTTGCCAGAAGTCGAATCCAGACGCGTCAGCGCCTCTTCATATTCCAGCAACAGGCTCTCGTGGCTGGTGTAGAAGCTGACGGTATGCAGCGCATGGCTGCTTTCGCCGTTCACCCCGGCCGCGCGCATGAAATCAAGCGCATCGGTGATCCGCCCGGCCATTTCGCGGTATTTCTCGGATTCATCCCGATCGGTGAAGCCCAAAATCCACTGATGGACCTGGTTCACATCGGCATAGCCGCCGGTCGAAAACGCCCGCAACAGGTTCAGCGTCGCCGCCGATTGGGTATAGGCCTGCAACATCTTCTGCGGATCGGGAATGCGCGACCCCGGCGTGAACGCCAGATCGTTGATGATGTCACCGCGATAGCTTGGCAGCTCCTGGCCATCCTTGACCTCGGTCGGGGCGCTGCGTGGTTTGGCGAATTGGCCGGCCATGCGGCCCACCTTGACCACGGGCACCTTGGCACCAAAGGTCAACACCATCGCCATCTGCAACATCACCTTGAACGTGTCACGGATGCCATCGGCGCTGAACTGGTCAAAGCTTTCGGCGCAATCGCCACCTTGCAGCAAGAACGCCTCGCCGCGTGATGCCGCGCCCAGTTTGGCCTTCAATGTCCGGGCCTCACCAGCAAAGACAAGCGGCGGATACTTGGCAAGCTGTGCCTCGGCAGCATTCAGCGCGGCTGTATCGGTATATTCGGGCATCTGGACCCGGGGCTTGTTGCGCCAGTCAGATTTTTGCCACTCGCTAATCTCTTTATCTCCGGTGGTTAGCGGTATCAGTCAAAGACTATGATCGGGGGCTTATACAAAGACCCGCCCTCAGTGGCCATACGCGATTTTGCTCTTGTCCGACCTTGTGCTTGACGCGGGCAATCAGCTGGGGCCAATTGGTGCGACGCGATTGATTTGCGACATGCCAGTCGAAAAGCGACATCCAGCCAAAGGGTCCGCGCCAATGATTCCAGACGCCACAAACAGTCAACCGGCCACTTCGGTCAAACCAAGGCGGTTTGTGTTTGTGTTGCTGGAAAATTTCTCGCTCCTGCCGTTTGCGGCAGCTCTTGAATGTCTGCGGATTGCCAACCGGATGTCGGGGATGCAGCTCTATGATTGGTTCATCATTGGCGAAGGCGGCGGCATCCGCACCTGTTCGGCGGGATCGGATTTCCGCCTGCAGGGCGACCTCGAAGAATTGAAGCGTGACGATGTTATCATGATCTGTGGCGGCATGGAAATCCAGCATGCCACCACCAAACGGCTGTTGAACTGGTTGCGGCGCGAAATCCGCAAGGGGCTGAAAACCGGCGGGCTCTGCACCGGCAGTTACACTTTGGCGCGGGCGGGTCTTCTGGACGGGCGGCGCGCCACCATTCATTGGGAAAACCACGACAGTTTCACCGAGGAATTTGAAAACATCTCTCTGACCAAGGCCGTGTTCGCCATTGATGGCAATCGGATCACCACCGCCGGCGGCACCAGTTCGATTGACATGATGCTCAAGGTTCTGGCCGATGACCACGGTTCGGAACTGGCCAATGCGGTGGCGGATCAGATGATCTATTCCGCGATCCGCACCGATCAGGACACCCAGCGGCTGTCGGTTCCGACCCGGATCGGGGTGCGCCATCCCAAGCTGAGCCAGGTGATCCAGAAGATGGAAGCCAATATCGAAGAGCCGATAAGCCCGTCGCTTCTGGCGCAAGAGGTGGCCATGTCGACCCGTCAATTGGAACGGCTGTTTCGCCGCTATCTTAACCGGTCGCCAAAGCGGTACTATATGGAGCTGCGATTGGAAAAGGCCCGCAATCTGTTGATGCAGACCGATATGAGCGTGATCAATGTCGCCTTGGCCTGTGGGTTTGCCAGCCCGTCGCATTTTTCCAAATGTTACCGCGCACATTATGACACAACCCCCTACCGCGAACGCGGCAGTCAGGGCATGCCGGGGGCCTAAAGAGCGCGAGGCCGGGAAACCCCGGCCTTTGATTTAGAACTTGCTGTTCAGATCGTCGAATTCCGTGTTGAAATTCATCACAACGGTCACAAGGCCATCGTCGCGCTGGTGTATCACCAGATAGACATAAATATAGCTGACGCCGTCCCAATAGGCGATCAATTCCTGACGAAACCCGTGATCCATGTCTTGCCGCCGGATCAGGGCAACCTCTTGAAAATCGCGCGGAAAAATATTGCGGACCCGGCGTTCCAGATCTTCTAGCGCGCTCTCCTCCGAGGCATCTCCAAACGCGCGCATCACCTCTGCGATGTCGCGGTTTTTCATGAGGGGATCCAGCCGCGCCCGCAGTGCCAGATAGCTGTCAAAAAATGCTGTGCTCGATTTCGCCAGAACCGGAATTGGTGTCATTGCCAATAGAATGCACACCAGAAATCGCCGCAAAAGACCCATGATTGAAACTCCTTTTCTTTGGAGTTTGGCCTTAACAGTTCTTTAAATCCAGTGGCTTCATTGCGCACGACGCCATACACATCACTGCGCGGGCGCCATACGCATCACCGCACCCCGTCCAACGCTGAGAAACCAAATCGCGCCGTCGGGGCCTTCGCGGATGTCGCGCACCCGTTGGGTGGCGTCGGATTGAATTTGTTCACGTTCGGCCAGTGGCGCGCCATCAAGCCGGGAAATATAGTCGAATTTCAAAGACCCGACAAAGATGTCGCCCCGCCATTCCGGCCAGAGCGCGCCGGAATAAAACACCATACCCGACGGCGCAATTGAGGGATCCCAATAATGCTCTGGCTGGGCCATGCCGGATTTTTCCGTGCCTTCCCCGATTTTTGCACCGGAATAATGCCGCCCATAGGCGATCACCGGCCAGCCGTAATTCACGCCTGGCCGGATTCGATTGACCTTATCGCCGCCGCGCGCACCATGTTCGTTAACCCAAAGATTGCCCGCCAGATCCAATGCCGCCCCTTGCGGGTTGCGATGACCATAGGACCAGATTTCCGGCAAGGCCCCGTCGCCCAGATCCGGGTTTCCCGCCGCTGGCGCGCCATCGCGGGTCAGGCGCAGCACCTTGCCGTTGTGCCGCGTCAGATCCTGCGCAAGCGGGCGTTCGCCCCGGTCGCCAATGGTCAGAAACAGCGTGCCATCCTTGGCCTCAACCAGACGCGAGCCGAAGTGCTGGCCAGCTTCGGACGGCGCGGTCATGGTGAAAATCCTGCGCACATCCGTCAGCTTTGCACGGTCCGGCGACAGGGTGGCGCGCATGATGGCGGTGCCGGCACCGTCGCCGTCAGGCTGGGCGTATGACAGAAAAACCTCGCCCTTTGTGGCGAAATCACGTGGCACCAACAGGTCCAGCAATCCGCCCTGCCCCACGGCCGCGACGTCGGGCAAACCGGCCACATCCGTCACCGCGCCACTTTGCGACACATGCAAGAGCCGCCCGGCGCGTTCGGTGATCAGCAAACCACCGCCGGGCAAAAACCCAAGCGACCAAGGCGCGTCCAACCCTTGCACAACCGGGGTGATGACAACATCCCCAGCCGAGGTTTCCAACGCCATCGCCCGCATCGGCAACAGCGCACAGATCACACAAAACACCAGACGCAACATTCCAAATCTCCTATCCCCGCAGGTGAGGACGATAGTGCGCAAAACCGCCAGGTCCAGCCCGACATGGCGCATCCCCCCAGCTTCGCAACACGCAACCGCAATCGGGCTTTTCTTTCCTTGAAACCGGGCATAGGCTTTGGTCAGGACAGAGGTCCAATCAGGGAGAGACGGAATGAAAAAGTTTTTGATGGCAACGGCTTTGACAAGCCTCGCGGCGGTTTCAGCCCAAGCAGCAAGCCATGCCGAGACATTGAAAATCGGCGTGATTCTGGGCTTTACCGGCCCGCTGGAATCGCTGGCACCGCCAATGGCGGGCGGCGCGGAACTGGCGCTGAACGAGATCAACGCAGCCGGCGGCATTCTGGATGGCAAAATGCTTGAGGCGGTGCGCGGCGACGGCACCTGTGCCGATTCTGCGGCGGCCACGGCGGCGGCGGAACGGCTTGTCACTTCGGATGGTGTGGTTGCGATCATGGGGGCGATGTGTTCCGGCGCGACCGGCGCGGTGCTGACCAATGTCGCGCTGCCCAATGGCGTGTTGCAGATCTCGCCTTCGGCGACCTCGCCCGGCCTGTCGAGCATCGAAGACAATGGCCTTTTCTTCCGCATGGCACCGTCCGACGCCCGTCAGGGTCAGGTGATGGCCGAAATCCTGGGCGATCGCGGCATTTCCTCGGTCGCACTGACCTATACCAACAACGACTATGGCTCGGGTCTTGCGTCGTCGTTCCAGGAAGCATTTGAAGCGGAGGCGGGTCGGTGACCCTGTCGGCGGCCCACGAAGACGGCAAGGCGGATTATTCGGCTGAGGTCGGCTCGCTTGCCTCTGCGGGCGGCGATGCCCTGGTGGTGATCGGTTATGTGGATGAAGGGGGTTCCGGGGTGATCCAAGCTGCGCTTGATACCGGCGCATTTGACACCTTTGTCCTGCCTGACGGCATGATCGGCGCCGCGCTGGAAGAAAAATTCGGCAGCGACATCGACGGCTCGTTCGGACAGAACCCCAGCGTCCAGAACGACCGTGGCGATGAATATATCGCCATGGCCGAAGCAGCCGGGTTCGACGGTACATCAGCCTATGCCAAGGAAGGATATGATTCCATGGCGCTGATCCTTCTGTCGATGGCAGCGGCAGGATCGACCACGGGCGCGGATGCGGCGGCCAAGGTGATGGAACTGGCCAATGCGCCGGGCGAAAAGATCTATGCCGGCGAGCTGGCCAAGGCGCTGGAAATCATCGCCGGTGGCGGTGACATCGACTATGTCGGTGCGTCTTCGGTCGAATTGATCGCGCCCGGTGAAGCATCCGGCGGCTATGTCGAGGTCGAAATGAAAGATGGCAAACTGGAAGAAATCGGCTATCGCTGATTTTTCCGACATCTTGTAACATCAACAGCCCGGCACAGCGCCGGGCTGTTTTTACAAAAGACGAGCGCCGCCAAGGGGCCGCCACAGGGACCGAGTTATGATCCGAGTTGAAAATCTACACAAACATTTCGGCGGTTTTCACGCGGTGGACGGCGCGACATTAAGTATTGAAAAAGGCTCGATCACTGGGCTTGTCGGGCCGAATGGTGCCGGAAAAACCACGCTTTTCAATGTGATCGCCGGGGTTCTTCAACCGACGTCGGGCCGTGTCTTCATGGAAGACCGCGACATCACCGGATTGCCGCCCCACAAATTGTTTGCCCAAGGTTTGTTGCGGACGTTTCAGATCGCACATGAATTTTCCACAATGACCTGCCGCGAGAATTTGATGATGGTGCCGGGCGGACAATCGGGCGAGGTTCTGTGGAACACCTGGTTTGGCCGCAAACGCATTGCCGAAGAGGAACGCGCATTACGTGCGCAGGCCGATGAGGTTCTGGATTTTCTGACCATTGGCCATCTGGCCGATCATCCGGCCGGTGCGATATCCGGCGGGCAGAAGAAACTGTTGGAACTGGGCCGCACGATGATGGTCGATGCGCGTATCGTGTTTCTGGACGAGGTCGGCGCCGGGGTGAACCGCACGTTGTTGAACACCATCGGCGATGCGATCCTGCGCCTGAACAAGGAACGCGGCTATACCTTTTGTGTGATCGAGCATGATATGGATTTCATTGCCCGTCTGTGTGATCCGGTGATTGTCATGGCCGAGGGGCGCAAATTGGCCCAGGGCACCATAGAAGACATCAAAGCCGATGAACATGTGATTGAAGCCTATCTTGGCACCGGTTTGAAGAACAAGGAGCCAGCATGATGGGTGATCTGTCGCGCAATGGGGGGCCAGCCCCCCAGACCCCCCGGGATATTTTTGGTCAGATGAAGGGGCGAGCGATTGTCTGAACCGTTTTTGATTGGCGACACAATGACCGGTGGCTATGGCAAGGGGCCGGACATTCTTCATGATTGTACCATTGCGGTGGACAAGGGTGAGATTGCGGTGATTGTCGGGCCGAATGGCGCGGGCAAATCCACCGCGATGAAGGCGGTATTCGGCATGTTGGATGTCCGCTCTGGCGCGGTGCGGCTGGATGGTCAGGACATCACGGCCCTGTCGCCCCAGGACCGGGTCGCGCGTGGCATGGGATTTGTGCCGCAGACCAATAATATCTTCACCTCGATGAGCGTGGAAGAGAACCTTGAAATGGGGGCTTTCATACGGCGCGATGATTTTGGCGACACCATCGAACAGGTTTATGAGTTGTTTCCGATATTGAAGGACAAGCGGCGGCAGGCTGCGGGCGAATTGTCGGGCGGACAGCGCCAGCAGGTGGCTGTTGGCCGTGCCTTGATGACCCAGCCCCAGGTTCTGATGCTGGATGAGCCGACAGCGGGTGTCTCGCCGATTGTGATGGATGAATTGTTTGACCGTATCATCGAAGTGGCCCGCACCGGGATTTCCATCCTGATGGTGGAGCAGAACGCGCGTCAGGCATTGGCGATTGCCGACAAGGGATATGTTCTGGTGCAGGGCGCCAATGCCCATACCGGAACCGGCACGGACCTTTTGGGTGATCCTGAGGTTCGGCAAAGTTTTCTGGGGGGCTGAGGTATGGATCTGCTCAACGCATTTGTCGCGCTTGCGAATTTCGTTCTTATTCCTGCGATAGCCTATGGCGCGCAACTGGCGTTGGGCGCGCTGGGGGTGACGTTGATTTATGGCATTCTGCGGTTTTCGAACTTTGCCCATGGCGACACCATGGCCTTTGGCGCCATGGTCACCATCCTTGTGACCTGGCTGTTGCAGGGCTGGGGTGTCAGCCTGGGGCCGTTGCCCACCGCCCTGCTTGCGCTGCCCTTTGGTATTCTTGGTGCGATGGCGCTGGTTCTGATCACCGACCGCACGGTGTACCGTTTCTATCGCAAGCAGAGGGTCAAGCCGGTGATCCTGGTGATTGTGTCGATGGGGGTGATGTTCATCTATAACGGATTGGTGCGCTTCATCATCGGCCCGGACGATCAGCGGTTTGCAGATGGCGAAAGGTTCATCATTTCCGTGCGTGATTTCAAGGCTTTGACCGGCCTCGACGAAGGATTGGCGATCCGCACCACCCAAGGATTGACGCTGGTGACGGCGGTGATCACCGTTGCGGTGCTGTTCTGGTTCCTGAACCGGACACGCACCGGCAAATCCATGCGCGCCTATTCCGACAACGAGGATTTGGCGCTGCTTTCCGGTATCAACCCCGAGCGGGTGGTGATGATCACCTGGCTGATTGTGGCGGCCTTGGCGACAATTGCCGGAACGCTTTACGGTCTCGACAAGACGTTCAAGCCCTTCACCTATTTCCAGCTGCTCTTGCCGGTTTTTGCCAGTGCGATTGTCGGCGGTTTGGGCAGCCCGATCGGTGCCATTGCCGGTGGTTTCCTGATTGCCTTTTCCGAGGTCGGGATCACCTATGCCTGGAAGAAGGTTGCGACCTATGCCCTGCCCGATGCGCTGGCGCCGAACAGTTTGTTGCAGCTTCTGGGGACCGATTACAAATTCGCCGTCAGTTTCGTGATCCTGGTGATTGTCCTGCTGGTCAGGCCGACGGGGTTGTTCAAGGGGAAATCAGTATGAGCCAGTCACTTCGAAGCACGGCGCTGTTTGTCTTTGTTGTCGCGTTGATCCTTGGCACGGGGTTTGTGCAAAGCTGGAACTCGGCGCTGTTGATCCTCAACATGGGGTTGGTGTCGGCGTTGATGGCGTTGGGGGTCAACCTGCAATGGGGATTTGCCGGATTGTTCAACGTGGGGGTCATGGGGTTTGTGGCGCTTGGCGGGTTGGCGACGGTGATCATTTCGATGCCGCCGGTGCGCGCGGCATGGGCCGTGGGCGGCACCGGCGTTCTGGCGGCGCTGGCGGTGGGTGCGGCGACCATTGCGCTGGCCATCTGGCTGACACGCTCTATCCCCCGCGGCAAACTGCGCGCGGTGGCCATGCTGGCGGTCTTGATCGCCGGTTTCGTCCTGTATCGTCTGCTGTTTGATCCGGCGACAACCGCAATTGAAAAGATCGACCCGGCCGTGACCGGATACCTTGGCGGTCTGGGCCTGCCGATTGTGCTGGCCTGGCCGGTCGGCGGTCTGCTGGCCGCTGGTGCGGCCTGGGTCATTGGCAAAATTGCCCTGGGGCTGCGTTCGGATTATCTGGCGATTGCCACATTGGGCATTGCCGAAATCATCATTGCGGTCCTGAAAAACGAGGATTGGTTGGCGCGGGGCGTCAAGAATGTGATCGGCCTGCCCCGGCCGGTGCCCTATGAGATCGACTTGCAGAATGATCCGGCTTTTGTCGCACGCGCCACCGATCTTGGTCTGGATGTGACGACGGCCTCGACCCTTTATGTCAAGGTCGGCTATGGGCTGATGTTTGCTGTTGTCTTGGTGGTGGTGCTGGTCCTGGCGCAATTGGCGCTGAAATCGCCCTGGGGCCGCATGATGCGCGCCATTCGCGACAATGAGGTTGCAGCGCGCGCCATGGGCAAGGATGTGACCCGGCGGCATTTGCAGATCTTTGTTCTCGGGTCGGCAATTTGCGGCATGGCGGGGGCGATGATGACCACGCTGGACGGCCAGTTGACCCCGGCGAGCTATCAGCCGTTGCGCTATACGTTCCTGATCTGGGTGATGGTGATTGTCGGCGGATCGGGCAATAATTTTGGCGCGGTGCTGGGGGGAATGTTGATCTGGTTCCTTTGGGTTCAGGTCGAACCGATTGGCGCTGCCGTCATGGATCTGGTGACGTCCGGCATGGCAGATGGATCAGATCTGAAAATCCATCTGTTGAATTCAGTGGCGCATATGCGGTTGTTGACCATGGGGGTGATCCTGTTGGTTGTGCTGCGCTTTGCGCCACGTGGCTTGCTGCCTGAGCGCTAGAAGCAGATAAGAAGGACCAGCGCGCTCCCGGACATGATCCGGGAGCTCCGCAATGTGCACCTCAGCGGCGATTTAACCCGGAGGTCCCGGAGCGGGGTCCGGGACCGGAATGCGCAAGGTTTGCGCCGCGTGCGTCACCGCCCCTTGAACAATCCCCCCAGGATGCCGCGCACGATGCGCCGTCCTGTGGTGCCCTTCAGCTCCTTGATCACCACTTTGGTCATCGCCTCGCCAAAGCTTTCTTCCCGGCGCGACCGGGTTCTGGGGCGGGATGTGGAACGGGACACGCGTTTGCCGGAATAACGTCGGGCGGATCGGTATTCCCGTTCTGCCACTTCCTCGGCCTCGTCCTCGGCACGCTCTGCGGCTTCTGCGGCCTGAGCGGCATCCTTGGCCCGTTGCGTCAGGATTTCATAGGCTGACACCCGATCCTGTGGCTGGTCATATTTCCCGGACACAGGTGATTGCGCCATCACCGCGCGCCGCGCCTCGGCGCTCAATGGTCCCAGCTGGGACGACGGTGGACGGATCAGAGTGCGTTCCGCCATCCCCGGCACGCCCTTTTTCTGCAACATCGAGGTCACAGCCTCGCCGACACCAACCTCGCGGATTGCCTGTTCGATGTCGAACCTGGGATTGTCACGATAGGTTTCCGCCGCCAGGCGCAGCGCCTTGCGATCGCGGGCGGTAAAGGCACGCAGCGCATGTTGCACCCGGTTGCCCAGCTGCCCCAGAATATCCTCTGGCACGTCATCGGGGTTCTGGGTGATGAAATACACCCCGACCCCCTTGGACCGGATCAGGCGCGCCACCTGTTCCACCTTGTCGACCAGCGCATCCGGCGCGCCATCAAACAGCAAATGCGCCTCATCAAAGAAAAAAACCAGCTTTGGTTTGTCGGGGTCACCGACCTCCGGCAGGGTCTCGAACAATTCTGACAACAGCCACAAAAGGAACGTCGCATAGAGCCGTGGCGACGCCATCAACGTATCCGCCGCCAGAATATTGATCCGCCCGCGCCCATCGGCATCGACCTGCATCAGATCATCCAGCTCCAGTGCCGGCTCTCCGAACAGGCCAGCGCCGCCCTGATTTTCCAGCACCAACAACCGCCGTTGAATTGCCCCGATCGAAGCGGTGGAAATATTGCCATAGCGCAGCGACAGCGCCTTGCGGCTCTCTCCGACCCAGACCAGCAGGGATTGCAGATCTTTCAGATCCAGCAGGGGCAGACCCTGTTCATCCGCCAGCCGAAAAGCGATGTTCAACACGCCTTCCTGCGCTTCGCTTAATTCCAGTAGACGGGCGATCAGCAAGGGCCCCATGTCAGACACTGTCGTGCGCACCGGGTGCCCCTGTTTGCCAAACAGATCCCAGAACGTGACCGGAAAAGCCGCATAAGTGTAGTCGTCAAAACCGATCTTGGCCGCGCGCTGGGCAAAGGCATCGTGCAATTTGAAATCCGCCCGTCCCGCCGCCGCAAGCCCCGACAGGTCGCCTTTGACATCAGACAGAAACACCGGCACGCCGGCCTTGGAAAACCCCTCGGCGAGGATTTGCAGCGTCACGGTTTTCCCGGTGCCGGTGGCCCCGGCAATCAGCCCATGTCGATTGGCATATTTCAGCGACAGCTCCTGTGCCTCGCCATACTCTGGCCCGCCGCCACCAATGAATATCCCCGCCATGGGCCCCTCCGACTCTCTCATCATAGGCGATCGGGATACGTCCCGCGTCGCAATCTCGGCTTAACCTTTGTCTGTCATACCATGTAATGTCCAGCGTTCGGGCCTTGTCCGGGGCTGGATTGACTTCCTCCCTGTCAGACTGGCCGCGCCCCTCCCGGTGCGGCCTTTTTTCAAATGATGGTTCCGGAGCCATGGAAACCAAAGCGCTTTCATCATTCCGGGTGAAAAATTATAACTTGGCTGTTGACCGGCGGCAAAAATGTTCGTAGCGTCCCGTCAATGACTAAGTCGGCCAGTCCGACGGGGAGCAAAAAAATAGGAAAAGGGGTCGATTACTCGGCCCCTTTTTCCAATTGTGGCAAGGGTTTGCCGGTCAGCTTTGCCATGTCGTTGACAGTCCTTCACGGAAAAATGCACCATGGGAACGGCCCGCAATCGGACAATCCGCCTGACAGCGGCAATCAACCATGTTAAGCGCAGCGGGCGAATGCGGCGCATGCATTCAGACAAGTGTTAACAAAGGGGGGTGTGATGCCCAAATTTCTTTCTTTACTGCCTTTTATTGCCCTGATGGCCCTGACCGCGCCGGCAGCCGCCCAGGACGCAGCTGCTGAAGAAACGCCCGCCGAAGGCGCTGCTGGCAGCTCGATCGAGGATCAGTTGGCCGTGGGCCAAGAGGCAACCGAACTTGGCAGCACCTATGTCAAACAGGAAAGCGGCGACTGGGAATTGCGCTGCATCCGGACCGAGACCCCGGAAAACGACCCCTGCCAGCTGTATCAATTGCTGAAAGAAGAAAACGGCAATGCGCTGGCCGAAATTTCGATGTTCCGCCTGCCGGCCGAGAGCAAGCTGCCCGCCGGTGCGACCGTGATCGTGCCGCTGGAAACGCTGCTGACGGGTCAGTTGGGGATTTCTGTGGATGGGTCCAAGCCCAAAAGCTATCCGTTTTCCTTCTGCAACCGCCAGGGATGTTACGCCCGCATCGGTTTGACCGCAGAAGACATTGCCGCCTTCAAACGTGGCGCCGAAGCCAAGGTGATGATCCGCCCCTTCGCGGCACCGGATCAGATCGTGGCCTCGACCATGTCGCTGTCTGGCTTCACAGCCGGTTTCGAATTGGCCAGCGTGCTTCAGCAATAAGCTCTCACCGCCATGACGTATTGGAACGCCGCCCACTGGGCGGCGTTTTCATGTCAGGTTGTTGAATGTCTAGGCCGGGACTAGGTCCGGGTTTGATCCGGCTCAGCCAAGTCCATCAAGCACGGCCCGCGCCGCGCGCCGCCCCGGGGGTTCCTGTCCGCGTCCCAACCGATCCATGGTCAGCGCCATCGCCGCCTTTTGCCCATCCGGGGCTTTGGCCAAATCCAGAACCGCACTGGAAATTGCATCCGGCTGACAGGCTTTGCCGATGAATTCTGGCACAACCCGCGTCTCGGACACCAGATTGACCAATGTGACCGTATCCACCCGCAACATGCGCCCGATGATCTGGCGCGACAGCCAATTCATGTCATAGGCGATCACCATCGGTGTGGCTGCCGCCGCAAGCTCCAGTGACACGGTGCCCGACGCAGCCAGCGCCAGATCAGCGGCGCGAAAGGCCCGGCGTTTTTCGTCCTGCGCCCCGGCGGCTCTGCCATCCAGCACCACCGGCGCGCCCGGCCAATGCGAGGTCACCTCTTGCACCAGCGCGGCCACCGGCGCAGCGGCGGGCACGACAAATCGCATGTCGGGCCGTTGGGCATGAATGCGCGCCAGGGTGTCGCCAAAGATCCCGCCCAGCCGTCCAACTTCGCTGCGCCGCGATCCCGGCAGAACCAGCAAAGTCGGTGCCGCGTCCAGCCCATGGCGCGCGCGAAACTCTGACACTTCGGCATCGGTTGGCACCGGCTCTGTCACCACCGGATGGCCGACAAAGTCACAGCGCATGCCCGCCGCCGTCATGTAAGGCGGTTCAAACGGCAACAACGCCAGCACCTGATCAATATGGCGCGCCATGCGTTTGGCCCGCCCCGGACGCCAGGCCCAAACGGTGGGCGCAACATAATGCACGGTGCGGATGTTGCTGCGGGATTTGACGATTTTCGCCACCCGCAGACAGAATTCCGGCAGGTCAATGGTGATCAGCACATCCGGCTTCTGTGCGATGACCGCCTCGGCAGCCTCGTTCACACGCGCTTTCAACGCGTTATATTGCGACAGGATTTCGCTGACGCCCATGACGCTGATGTCATCCATGGGAAAGAGGCTGGCAAGTCCGGCCTCTTCCATGCGGGGTCCACCGACACCATGAAAGGAAATCTCGGCATCTGGTAACAAATCGCGCAGCCCGGCCATCAATGCAGCGCCCAGCTTGTCGCCCGAAGGCTCACCCGCGATCAGAAAGACGCGCATTCTATCCTTCGTCGGCAAAGACAAAAATCCCCGCCTCCTGCGCCGCGGCAATCAGACCTGTCCGGTCGATCAACACCACCTGACGCGCGGCGATGACAATCCCGTCCAGACCGGCGGCGGCCGCAGCACGGACCGTGTCCGGGCCGATGGCCGGCATATCCACGCGCAGATCCTGTCCGGCTTTGGGACGTTTGACCAGAACGCCGCCCTTGCCCCGCAGGCTGGCGTCGGTTGCCGCGACAAAGCGCAACATCGCATCGGTGCCTTGCTGGGTTTCGATCCCAAGCGCCAGACCATTGGCCACCACCGCGCCCTGCCCGACGTCAAGCGGCGACAAGGCGCGCAGGATGTCATTGGCCCGGTCGCAATCGGCCCGGTTCTGCTGGCTCTGCTCCGCGCCCACCAGCGCCCCCGGCGCGGCGGTCAACTCTGGCAGAAGATCATGCGCACCGACCACGGCGATCCCGGCCCCCTCGAACACGTCGATCACCAATCGTGCGAGGGCATCATCGCCGCCCTGCAAGGCCGCCAGCAGACGCGGGGCAAGTTTCTGCATGAAGGGATCAAAGGTGGCCGGGTTAAGCGGCGGTCGGCCAATGCCCCCCGCCAGCACAACCCGGTCGACGCCACGCGCCGCCAGATCGTCCAGAAAGCCGCCAAAGGCCTCGAACCGATGGCGGGCATCCACCCGTGGCATCGGGGCGTCAACGCCGTCAAACACCACACAGACCGCATCTTCGTAAGCCATGGCAAGGGCCGCAGGCAGGTCGCCGCTGCCAGCCAGAATCGCCAGTTTGCCGGTCATTTGGATCAGCTCCCGGGGGTCAGATAATTGCGGTCGGTCTCGCCCGCGACGAAATCGACAATCTGACGGACATATTCATTATCGCTGTCATTGCCGAGCCGTTTTGCACGTTCAACAAAGGCGCCCTCGCCCTGTGCCAGCATCTGAAACGCAGCCCGCAATGCGGTAATATCCGCCCGCGCCACGCCGCGCCGCTTCAACCCGACGAGGTTCAGCCCGTCCAGCTTGCCACGGGGGGCCTGTACCAGCCCATGCGGGATCACGTCATTGGTCACCATGGTGACCGCGCCGATGATGGCACCGCGCCCGATGCGCACCCATTGATGCACGCCGGACAGCCCGCCGATGATCACCTCGTCTTCGATGACGCAATGACCGGCCAAAGCGGCGTTGTTGACCACGATCACCTTGTTTCCGACCTGGACGTCATGCGCCACATGGCATCCCGCCATGAACAGACCGTCATCGCCCACACGGGTAATGCCGCCGCCACCCTCGGTGCCGGTGTTCATCGTCACATGTTCGCGGATCCGGTTGCGTTTGCCGACAATCAGCTGCGTCTCTTCGCCCGAGAATTTCAAATCCTGCGGAATCGCTCCGATCACCGCAAAGGGAAAAACCACGGTGTCTTCGCCGATTTCGGTCCGACCGGTCACCACCACATGGCTCATCAGCTCGACACGGGGCCCCAGAACAACCTTGGGGCCGATATGGCAAAACGGCCCGATACGCACGCCTTCGCCGATCTGCGCGCCGTCTTCGATCACCGCGCTGGGGTGGATAAGACCATCAGTCATCACAGATCCATCATTGCAGTGAATTCGCATTCCGCGGCCATTTCACCGTCCACAGTGGCAACACCCGCGAATTTCCACACCCTGCCACCGGGTTTGCCGCGTACGGTTTTCACATTCATCTCCAGCACGTCCCCCGGAACCACCTTGCGGCGGAATTTGCATTTGTCGATCGCCATGAAATAGATCAACAGATCCTTGTCGGCCAGATCCATCGCAACACCGATCATCACACCAGAGGTCTGGGCCATCGCCTCGACGATCGTGACGCCGGGCATGATCGGGGTGTTCGGAAAATGCCCCTGAAAATGCGGTTCGTTCATGGTCACATTCTTGATCCCCTTGGCCGAGGCATAGCCGTCGATATCGACGACCTTGTCCACCAAAAGAAACGGATAACGGTGCGGCAGGATCTGCTGGATCAACTGAATATCCGCGCTTTTCAATGTGTCGCTCATCTGTGGTCTTCCTTTATCCGTCTTGTGCGGACCTGTCCCTAGCAACCCTGTGGGCATCGGGCAAGTATTCGCCGGACCCTGTCAGTCCTGGTCGGCGGGCTCTGCGGTTATGCCATCAGGGGCATCTGATCCGCTTTCAATGCCGGTTTCCGGGGTGGATTCTGGCGTGGGTTCCGGGGTGGGCTCCGGCTGGGGGTTTGGCGTCGCTTCTGGGCCAGTGTCTGTACCCGTGTCTGTGCGGCGTCTGTGCCAGTATCCTGGGGCACGTCTGGGATGGTGCCCTCGACCGTGCCCGGTGTGGGACTGTCCAGCGCGTTTGCCTGCACGGTATCCAGCCGTTCAGCGGTGATTTCGGTTACGTCGATCCCGTCATTGAACACCAATACGCTGCGCTTTTCCATCACGATCAGCGCCCCGGTTTCCAACATCAGCTGGCCCAGGATCGGCACTGCGGCCTGACGGAACTGCAATTGTTCCTCTGCTTGTAACCGATTGATCGCCTGTGCTTTTTCATCCTGTTCCGCGCGAAGCTGTTGCACGCGCGCGTCAAAGTCATCCGCCAGGTTGCGAAAATCTTCGGCGGCCAGGGTGCCGCGTTGCGCCGTCAGCGCCTTTTCCTCGGCCGCCAATTCCCTGTCTATCCGGGCATTTTCCGCCGCCAAGGCGCGGCTTTTCTCATCCAGATCGGATTCAATGGCGCGGCCAAATTCCGAATTTCGGAACAAAGCCTCAAAATCAATCACCAATATCGGACTGCGCAGGGCCGAGGGCGGCTCTTGTGCATGTGCCATACCGAACAGGCCCGACATCCCGGACCAAAAGACGGCAAAGGCGACGACCCACGCCGCCGCCTTCTTCGTTGATCTGGCATCACTGGTGCGCAAACGTGCCCCCGCGATCAGAATTGCGTCGCAATGGTGAATTCAAAGAGCCGATCTTTGTCGTACTCTTCTTTTTGCAGCGCCTTGGTAAAGTTGAACCGCAGCGGGCCAATGGCCGTTGTCCAGAAAATCGACGCACCGATCACATGACGCGCCGAGGCCTCGTCATAGAAAACGCTGTTTGACGTCGATGTGTTGTCCAACCCCCAGAGCGAGCCGACATCATAGAACACCCCGCCCGACAGCCCGTATTCCTCAGGCAATCCCAGCGGGAATTCCGCTTCAAAACGGGCGACGGCGAAATAATTGCCACCAAGCGAGTCATTGACCCCACCCGCGCCGCGTTCACGCGGGCCGATCCCGCCGGGTTCAAAACCGCGCATCCGGCTGGAGCCGAGGCGGAACCGGTCGATAACACGGCTGCCATCGCCGCCGGTCCACAGCGCCCCACCTTCGAACACCGCCCGCAGGGTGATTTCCTCGTTGCGGATCTTCTTTTCCGCCGTGGCCTTGGCCGTGGTGCGAACAGAATTCACATTGCCGCCCAAGCCGTTGAAATCCTGACCGAATTCCAAACGGACACCGGAATTCGGGTCCAGCCCGCGGTTGATGGTGTCATAGACATAGGTATAGCCGATGCCGCTGGTGTATTTGCCAGCCTCGGCAACCTCCGCCGACAGAATTTCACCCAGCTCGTCACCGGGATTGCGCATTTCATTGTAACGCGCGGTATAGCGGGTCTGAAGCGTGCTGTATTCCGCCACCGGAAAGGCCAGGCTTGTGCTGAAATAGCCCAGCACAGTGTCATAGCTGTCGGTATATTGGTTGTCTGTCTCGGTGTAGCTGATCGAAAATCCGAACCGCAGATCGCGGTTCAAAAAGGCCGGCTCGGCAAAGCTGAAGGCATAGTTGGATGCCCCCGACGCGGTGGTGAATTCCAGCGACAATTGCTGACCCCGGCCCAGGAAGTTCTTCTCCGAGAAGGAAATATTCGCGCCAACACCGCCATCGGTGGAATAGGAGCCACCAAAACCGATCGACCCGGTGGGTTGTTCGGCCACATCGACGTCGATCACCACCTGTTCGGCGCTTGATCCTTCGCGTGCATTGACGTCAGCAGAGCTGAAAAAGCCAAGGGCGCGAATGCGTTCTGCGGATTGCCGGATTTCACGCGGATTAAACGGATCACCCTCGACCACATCAAACTGACGGCGCACAACACGGTCCAGCGTGGTGGTATTGCCTTCGATGTCGATACGTTCGATGAAAACACGCGGTCCCCGGGTCAGGATGAATTCCACATCCAGTTCCAGCGTGCGGTCGTTGCGTGTGACGCGCGGTTCCACCCGAATGAAGTTCAGGCCCTTCTTGTTGGCCAGCCGCTCCAGTCGGGCGATTTCATTTTCGACCAACGACGGCGAATAGACCACGCCCTGACGAATTTTCAGCACATCCTGAAAATCATCTGCATCGACTTCGGCCACATCGGAAACGGTGCTGATCGCGCCAAAGGTGAACTGCTGACCTTCCTGCACATTCAAGGTCATGAAATAGCCGTCGCGTTCCTCGGCGACCTCGGCATTGACCGAATTGATGCGGAAATCGACATAGCCGCGCGAGAAATAGAAATCGGTCAGGACCTGTTTGTCAAAGGCAACACGGTCTTCGATAAAGCTGTCGCGACGAATGATCGACCGGAACAGACCCGCCTGTTTGGTTTCCAGAACCCGGCGCAGACGCCGATCCGAAAACTTCTGGTTGCCGACCACGGAAATCCGCTCGACCTCGATCACCCCGCCTTCGAGAATTTCAAAGGCAAGATCGACGCGGTTGTCAGAGCGGCGGATCAAACGCGGGGTCACACGGGCGCTGGCGCGGCCCTGTTCGGCATAGGCCTGTACAATCGTCTGGGCGTCGCGTTCGGCGGTCGATGCATTGAACACCCGACGCGAGGCCGAGGTGACCAAACCGCTCAGGTCCTCGTCCTTGATCCGGCGGTTGCCTTCAAACACAACGCGGTTGATCGTGGGGAATTCCACCACCCGGATCACCAGCTTGTTGCCGACCGGTATGATTTCGACCTCTTCGAACAGGCCAGAGGCCAAAATCCGTTGATAGGCATCATTCAACTCGGCGGCGGACACGCTCTGGCCACGGGCGATGCCAGCATAGCTCAGAATGGTGGCCGGTTCGATCCGCTGCGCACCTTCGATTGCAACCTGGTTGAAGCTATAGCTCTGTGCCACGGCGGTTGTCGGCACCATCGCTGCCTGAACCGCGATAGCGGCTGCACCCGCGAAGAGAACAGATTTTACTGATTGAAGACCGGTCTCAATTGCTGTGCGTTTGGTCGCACGCGCGCCTTGTCGAATATGCATGTGCCAATCCGTTTAACATCCCACATTGGCTGAGTATCGGTATCGGCGGGTGTTGTCAAAACCAAGCGGCGGGGCGCAGACAGGAATCTTTGCGCCAAATACACAAAATATGGATGTTTTCAGACGACAGAGGCCAAATGGCAGGCCAACATCAAGGCAAAGCCCAATGTGGCGATGAAAAAATCCGGTCAGCATTGATATGCGCAATAAGGCGCAATCCGCGATATCCATGGGTCAAAGTCTGCATTTTTCTCGCTCTTTCTCGGGCGTTGCAGGCCAGAGGTTAGGCGACAAATCGGGCAGCAATGGGGCAAACAGCAAATTCTGCCCCTTTGCGCCGTTGATGATTTCACTTTTGCAACCAAGGATCGGCAAACCCCCGCCCATCCGGGCATTGCCCGGGATAGCGGTCAAGGGGATCACCCGTGATCACAAGGGATCAATCAGGGGCAGAGGATCAAATCATTGCTGAGCGAGAAGACCATGACCGACAGCACCACCGCCAATCCCACCGCCATCAGAACGCTTAGCACGCGGTCATGTGGCGGGCGGCCAACCACGGCCTCATAGGCGTAAAACACCAGATGCCCACCGTCGAGAACCGGGATCGGGAACAGGTTCAAAAGCCCGACAGCCGCGGACAAGACCGCCACAAACCAGATGAAACTGGAAGTGCCCTGCGCCGCCATTTGGCCAGAGGTCTCGGCGATGCCAACCGGACCTGACAGGTTGCAGGTGGAAATCTGACCGGTGATGATATGCCACATGCCGGAAAGCGAGCTTTGGATGATCGCCCCGGTCTGCATCACGCCGCCGGTAATCGCCTCGCCGACGCTGGGGGCGGTTTTGGCGGGATCAAAGAACAAGCCGCCGACAATGCCAACGCGCCAATGGGTGACGAATCCACCGTCCGGGCCCGGCTCATCCACCCGGCGCGGGGCCAGGGCAAATTCCAGAATCTCGCCATCGCGCCAGACATCCAGCAAAAGCGCCCTGCCCTCGGATGCCTCGACCTCGGTTTTGATCTGATCAAAGGTTGCGATGTCTTTGCCATCAACCCCGACAATCACATCCCCCTGTTGCAGCCCAATGTCATAAGCCGCCGAGCGCGGCACCAAGCGGGTGACATTCGGCGGATAGGGATAGGGGCCGCTCACGATGATTTCATCGCCATTGCGACGAATACGATAATCGAGGTCATTCTGCGGCGGCAGCGCAGCCACAAATGCGGCAAAGCGGCGGAATCATCAAAATTCGGCACGTCCTGACCGGCAATCGACAACAGGACATCGCCTTGCTGCAATTCCTGCACGCTGGGCGACGGGCGCAGCTCGCCAACGGTCAGCGGTTCCGACGTCACCCCACGCGTCAGGAACAACGCCGTGAAAATCACCATGGCCAGCACGAAATTGAAGGCCGGGCCTGCGGCAACCGTCAATGTCCGCGCCCAAAGCGGCGCGCCCGCCATGGTCGACCGGCGTTCTGCGGCGCTCATCGCGTTCAGGCTGTCCTGATCGGATTGCGCGCTTGCGGCATCGGCATCGCCGCGAAATTTCACATATCCGCCCAGGGGCAGCGCCGCGACCTGCCATTTTGTGCCGTGGCGATCCACCCGGGAAAACAAAACCGGCCCAAACCCAAGCGAGAAGACATCCGCCTTGATCCCGCTCCAGCGTCCAACGATGTAATGGCCATATTCATGGATCGCGACGATGATCGACAGGGCCACGACAAAAGCCAGTAACGTGAACAATGTGTTGCCAAACTGCGGAATCAGGGTTGCGATATCCAAACTGCCCTACCTTTTATGTCTTTATTTTGCGGTCACGGATGACCTTATCGGCCTCTTGCCGTGCCAAATGGTCCACTTGGCGCACGTTATCAAGGGTCATTGCGGCGTCAATGAGACCGGATTGGCCTGACAATTCGGTGAGAACGGCCTCGACGACCTCTGCCATTTCACAAAACCCGATGTCGCCAGCGATGAAGCGGTCGAGACTGCGTTCCTTGGCTGCGTTGAACACCGCGCCGCTCAATCCGCCCTGCTGCATCACCTCACGCGCCAACCGCAGCGCGGGCCAGCGGACCTCGTCCGGCGGGCGGAAGGTCAGGGTGGCAATCTGGGCCAGATCCAGCCGCGCCACCGGCAATTCACGGCGTTCCGGATGATGCAGCGCAAAGCCGATGGCATGGCGCATATCCGGCGGGCCGACATGCGCCATCAAGGCCCCGTCGCGAAATCCAACCAGCGCATGCATCATGCTTTCAGGGTGCACCAGCACCTCTATCTGGGCGGGGTCAAGATCAAAAAACTCATGTGTTTCAATGACCTCCAGCGCCTTGTTAAACATTGATGCGCTGTCGATGGTGATGCGCTGGCCCATGTCCCAATTGGGATGGGTAGCGGCCTGTGCGGGCGTGGCATGGGCCAGCGCCTCGATCGGCCAATCACGGAACGCACCGCCGGATGCGGTGATGATCACCCGTTCGACCGCCGCCATGTCTTCGCCGATCAGGGCCTGAAACACCGCCGAATGTTCGCTGTCGACCGGAAGGATTCGCGCGCCATGGGTCGCGGCGGTTTCGGTCATCAACCGCCCCGCGCAGACCATGCTTTCCTTGTTGGCCAGCGCCAACGTTGCGCCCTGTTCCAGCGCCGCCAACCCCGGTGCCAGGCCAGCCGCGCCAACAATCGCCGACATCACCCAATCGGCGGGACGGGCTGCGGCCTCGGTCAATGCGGTTGCGCCCGCGGTGGCCACGACATCCGATCCGACCAATGCGGCGCGCAGATCCTCCAACAGGTCGTCATGCGCGGTCACGGCGACCTTGGCGTTCAGCTTTCGGGCATCCGCCGCCAATTGCGCAATATTGCGCCCACCGGTCAGCGCCACGACCTCATATCCGGCGCGGTCGCGGGAAATCAGATCAATGGTGTTCTGGCCGATAGAGCCGGTTGCGCCGAAAATAGAAACCCGTTTCATGGCATGCCAACAGGCGGAAAATCTGCGATCTGGACGATCAGACAGACAAACAATGCCGCGCCCAACATGCCGTCAAACCGATCCAGCACACCGCCATGTCCGGGGATCAATCCAGAGGAATCCTTGACGCCGACCCGACGTTTGACCGCGCTTTCGGCGATGTCCCCCAATTGCGAAGCCAGTGACACGGCCATCGAAATCGCGATCACACTTGGCCCCGACGCCCCCGAAAGCCAGTAAATCATACCAACCGTCCCTGCCCCGATCCAACCCGCCGCCGTACCGGACCAGGTCTTTTTCGGGCTGACCTTGGGCCAGAACTTTGGTCCGCCCAACAGGCGGCCGGCAAAATACCCCGCCACATCGGTCACCACCACCACCAGAACCAGCCACAAAAGCCAGGACAGGCCAAAATCGCCGCGCAAGGCCAACATGGCATATGCGGCCAATGGAATGGCCAGACTGAACAGCAGGAAAATGCCGCGATGCGCCGCAATCAGGAACAGACCGATCAGGCTGGGCAGGATCATCAGGCCAAAGCTGGCCGCCGTCTGGGTCATATCCGCCAAGAGCAGACACACCCCCGACAGCGCCCCCAACGCCAGCGCAACCCGCTGTGCGCCGCCAATCATTCGGATCAATTCCCAGACCATCGCGCCGCAGACCACAATCATCAGGCCGCGAAACCACCAACCGCCCAGCACAATTGCCAGAACACCGACAAGCACCATGACAATGGCTGATCCGATACGGACGATCAGGTCATCCCAATTCCCGCCTTTTCGCGCCATATCTCAGACCTTGACCGCGCCAAAACGGCGGTCACGTTTACCATAAGCACCCACCAGCCGGCCAAATTCCTCGGCGGAAAAATCCGGCCAAAGCGTGTCGATGAATTCATATTCGGCATAGGCCGATTGCCACAGCAGGAAATTCGACACTCGCGCCTCGCCGCTGGTGCGGATCACCAGATCGGGATCGGGCAAAACATAAGTATCCAAATACCTTGGCAGGGTTTCTTCGTCAATTTTATCCGGGTCGAGACGGCAGGCCTGTACGTCCTGGGCCAGACGTTTGGTGGCGCGGGCCACCTCGTCGCGACCACCATAATTCAATGCAATGGTCAGATTGGTGCCGGTGCAATCGCCGGTCATTTCCTCGGCCTCATCCATCAAGGCACGCAGCTTGGCATCCAGCCGCACCCGATCACCGATAAACCGGACCTGCACGTTTTCGCGCCGAAACGCCTGCATTTCCTTGTGGATATAGCGGCGAAACAGGCTCATCAGGCCGGCAACTTCGGATTGCGTGCGTTTCCAGTTTTCGGTGGAGAAGGCAAAGATCGTGACGTATTTCACGCCGAATTCGGGACAGGCTTCGACAATCTCGCGCACGCGGCGTGCGCCGGCCTGATGGCCGAACAGTCGCGGGCGGTGGCGCATCTGCGCCCATCGGCCATTGCCATCCATGATGATCGCCACGTGGCGCGGACCTTTGTGTTCGTCCGTGTCGTCTGCGTCGCGCGCCATGGGCTGGCTCCTGATTGGCGAAAAGGAAGTCTACTGAAACTGAAACTGGGTGTGATTTTGGGCACCGCCGAAACTGGTCGGTGCCCAATCATCACCTTAGACCTGCATGATTTCGGCTTGCTTGGTTTCCAGCGCCTCATCCACCTTTTTGACGAAAGCATCTGTCAGATCCTGCACAGAGGCTTCCCAGAACTTTTGGTCGTCTTCCGACATGCCGTCGGCCTTGGCCTTCTTGATCTGATCCATGCCGTCGCGGCGAATGTTGCGCACCGACACCCGGGCGCTTTCGGCGTATTGGGCGGCAACCTTGGTCAGTTCGCGGCGGCGTTCCTCGTTCAGTTCGGGGATCGGCAGCATGATGATCGTACCATTCAGCTGCGGGTTGATGCCCAGACCGCTTTCGCGGATCGCCTTTTCAACCTTGCCAACCAGGCCCTTGTCCCAGACGTTGATTGTAACCATGCGCGGCTCTGGCACGTTGACGGTGCCGACCTGGTTGATCGGGGTTGCGCTGCCATAGGCATCGACCATCACCGGTTCCAGCATCGAGGCCGAGGCCCGGCCGGTACGAAGGCTTGCGAATTCCGTCCGCAGGCTGGCCATTGCGCCATCCATGCGGCGTTCTAGATCGTCGGTATCAAGAATGAAATCGTCGGACATGTCTTGTTCTCTTTCCTGTCTGGCGGCCCCGTCGGGCGGCCCCGTGTCAGTGCCCAGTCTCACTGTCCCGTGGCGCGTTTACCCGGGATATACACCGGCTTATCCGTTTTGCACAGATTGTTACGGCTTTCAAACGTGCATTGGTATGGCACAACGCGGCCCCAGCCGCCTTTTGACGGGTCCCGGGCCGCATGATGGGCGGTGTTAATCGCCAACCTTGGTATAGGTGCCCCGGCCCGCCAAAATCCCGCGGAACCCGCCCGGTTCATCCAGCGAAAACACGATGATCGGCAGGGAATTGTCCCGCGCCAGCGCAATCGCCGAGGCATCCATCACCCCAAGGTGTTTTTGCAGCACCTCGTCATAGCTCACGGTGTCATAGCGTTTGGCATCCGCATGTTTGACCGGATCCTTGTCATAGACCCCATCGACCTTGGTGCCCTTGAAAATGGCCTCGCAGGACATTTCATTGGCGCGCAACGTGGCGGCGGTGTCGGTGGTGAAATAGGGGTTGCCGGTGCGGCGGCAAAGATGCAAACCCGCTTCTTCTCCAAATGGCGCACCGCGCGACGGCGGATATAGGGTTCACAGACCTGATCCATCGGAATGGCGGAAATCACCCGCGTGAACACGCCCAGCTCCTCTAGTGCCGCCTGCATCCCCAGGGCGTTCATCACCGTCGCCAACATCCCCATATAATCGGCCGTTGTCCGTTCCATCCCCTGCGCCGACCCTTGCAAGCCGCGAAAGATATTGCCGCCACCGATAACCATGCAGATCTCGACCCCGAGATCATGCACCGATTTCACTTCTTCGGCGATCCGCTGTACCGTGGGCGGATGCAGGCCATAGCCCTGATCGCCCATCAGCGCCTCGCCGGAAATTTTCAGAAGCACGCGTTTATACGTGGTTTCATTGTCGGCCGTGGCGGCGGTCGCATCAGGGGGGCTGACGGTCATGGTGTACTCCGGTCTGGGGGAAAGCTAGATTGCGCGCAAAATGTCGCAAAACAGCGGGCAATTCAATGCAGCAATCGACGGAAACCAGGTGATCGTGGCACAGAAATCAAAAACATTGCCCGGCGTGCTGTCCGGTCTGGCGCCGATGCGGCCTGTCCTGATCGTCGGGCCAACCGCCAGCGGCAAATCGGCGCTTGCGCTGGCCATCGCCGAAACGCTGGGCGGTGTGATCATAAATGCCGATGCGATTCAGGTGTTTGAAAATTGGCGTGTACTGACCGCAAGACCGGATGACAACGATCTGGCACGGGCGCGACATGCGCTTTATGGCCATGTGGCAGCGGATGCGCCCTATTCCGTGGGGCATTGGCTGCGCGATGTGGCCCCATTGCTGCACGGCGCGGACAGGCCGATCATCATCGGCGGCACTGGGCTCTATTTTTCGGCCCTGACCAAAGGTTTAGCCGACATTCCTCTCACCCCGCCCGAGGTGCGCCGCGATGCCGACCATATTCGCATTGCCCAAGGCCACGGCGCACTGCTGGCGGATCTTGACCCCGAAACCGCCGCGCGCATCGACCAACGCAATCCCATGCGGGTACAGCGCGCCTGGGAGGTGCAAAAAACCACCGGGCGCGGGCTTGCCCATTGGCAGGACAACACGCCGCCGCCGCTTTTGCCGCTGGCCGATACGATGGCGCTGCGTGTGGATGTCGAGCGTGACTGGCTGAATGCGCGGATCGCACGGCGGTTTGATTTGATGTTGGACCAAGGCGCCCTGGACGAGGCGCAGGCCAATCTGGCGCATTGGGACCCGACACAGCTTAGCGCCAAGGCCATCGGCGCGCCGGAACTTATCGCGCATCTGAACGGCGAAATGTCGCTGGCGGATGCGCGGGAAAAAGCCACCATTGCCACCTGTCAATTTGCCAAACGCCAACGCACCTGGTTACGGTCGCGCATGGCGGATTGGCATGGGGTTGATGCGGCAACATTGGGCTAGGCCATCCGGCCAGCCAAGTGGGGCAGATCCTGCGCAACTGACGGGTCAATGGGTGACCGACCTCACTGATTTTCGCCGCTAAATCGGTATGATTGCCACGACAAGCTTGCGTGACGTGCTGCACTGCGGCAGGCTGGTGAAAATGCCACACACCCGCCGAGCAGAAGGACCAGCGCCTGCCGTGACCGTGCAACAGCCCAAGCATATCGCCGAAGCCGAGGCCAATAAGGGTGACGCGGTCCTGCCGTTGCGGGTGTCGACCCTGGCGCAGTTGACGCAACAGGGGGCCTGGCAAATCGCCCTGCCCCATGCACGCGACGAACATATGTTCATCTGGATCACCCGGGGCCAGGGTCGGGCCACCATTCGCGGTTTGCGACGCGGCATTGGGGCAAACAATGTGATCTACCTGCCGCCCGGTGCCCAGTTTTCGCTGGAAATCGGCAACCAATGTTTTGGCCAGGCCTTGATCCTGCGCGATGGCGATCACCGGTTGTTGCCAAACACGGTACAGCATCTGCGGATGCGTGATGTCGCTGCGCAGGGGGAATTATCGGCCATTGTGGAAATGATCCAACGCGAATTGCAACATCCGCAACCGCTTCAGGCCGAGGCGCTGTTGGCGAAATTCAATCTGGCTGCGGTGTGGTTGCGGCGGCAAATGCTGGTGATGCTGGATGACACCGACCGGGTGTCGCCTGCGCTGACCACACGCGAAACCGCCGGCCAGCGTCTGAGCCGCCGGTTCGCCGATCAGGTGGAAGAGCAATATCGCGCCGGCCATTCCATGGCGGATTTTGCCGAGATGCTGGATGTGAGCCCAACCCATCTGACGCGGGTGTTGCGCGAAAACGCCGGAATGACGGCGGCGGATCTCTTGACCGCGCGGGTGTTGCATGCGGCGCGGACCCTTTTGGCGCAGCCTGACCC
Source organism: Marinovum sp. J2-8 (assembly GCF_055808435.1). NCBI lineage: Bacteria > Pseudomonadati > Pseudomonadota > Alphaproteobacteria > Rhodobacterales > Roseobacteraceae > Marinovum > Marinovum sp. J2-8. The sequence continues at coordinate 194,217 of NZ_JBVVRZ010000002.1, forward strand.
ACCGGTCCAGAACGTGGCGAAACATCTGGGTTTTGGCTCCGCCGCCTATTTCACCCGCTTCATTCAAATTACACCGGCAAGACCCCCTCTTCGCTGCGCCGCGCGATGAACCCCACCGCAAAGCCGCCACAACATCCCGGCACCGCGCCGGTGTTTCGTCATCAGGGTTCGGGACGCTAGGGGTCAGAGATGCGGCTTTTTGTGGCGCTGCCCATTGCTGACGCGGTTTGCGACCATCTGGGTGGGCTTCAGGACCAATTGCGGGCTGGGCATCACGTGGCACTGCACCAGATGCATATCACGCTGGGATTCTTTGCGGATGTTGCGCCGGGGATGCTGGCCGATCTGGACGCGGCATTGGACGACATCCGTGCATGGCCGTTTGACGTGACATTCGCCGGGCTGGATCTGTTTGGCAGCACCAAACCCCGGCTGTTGGTGGCGGCGGTGCACCTCAGCCCGGAATTGGCCCAGATACACCGCGCGGTTCACGCGGCGGCGCGTCTGGCCGGTCTGCCTCCGCAACGCCAGACCTTCAAACCACATGTGACATTGGTCCGCTTTGGGGCGCGCCCGCCCGCCCATGTCGCTGACGAGATCCAACCGCTCATAGCCACGCAGGCCGCGCGCCACATTCCGGGCTTCACAGTGGGGGAAATGACATTGTTGCACTCCACCCTCGGGGGTGCGGCACCGGTCTATGACATGTTGGGCCGGTATCCGTTCCAGACCGTGCCGACGGATATTTGGCACGAAGATTAGGGGCTTAGCTGCCCCAGATGATCTTCACATAGTTCTTGGTCTCTTTGTACGGCGGCACGCCCCCGTATTTCGACACCGCCCCCGGACCGGCGTTATAGGCGGCAAGCGCCAGCCGCCAGGAACCAAATTTTTTGTATTGTTGTTTGAGGTAACGCGCACCGCCCTCAAGATTTCTGTTTCGGATCCTTGTGATCCACCCCCAGCGCGCGTGCCGTCGCGGGCATCAGCTGAGCCAGACCAAAGGCGCCTTTGTGGCTCTCGGCGGTGGGGTTCCAGCCGCTTTCCTGCTGCACCAATCGCAGGAACAAATCCTCTGGCACACCATGGCGGCGCGCTGCGGTCCGCGCCATGGTGGAATAGACGCCCTTGTACTTGCCGGCATATTTCGGGGTTTGCGTGTCCCATTTTGTCGGCGTCACCACCTTGGGCGGTTGCAGACGAATCGAATTGTTGTATTGCTGCGATGCGCGCCGATCCAGCAGACCGGTCTTCGACCGAAACAGCGATGGATTGCCCTTGGAAGAAATCGTTTCGGCGAACGCCCCGGCAGGCATCAGCGCTGCACAAAAAATCAAACAAAAGAACCTGTGCATACATTCCGTCCTGGTCGTATTGAAAATCGTTCCATCCTGGAAAACGTTGCGGGCAATATAGGCATTTTTTCGGATTCGACCAGACCAATGGGTCATAGGCAGTTTTTAACCCGGCCAAGCTGGGCTAATGTGCACGCCACATCGCCGCCGGATTCGCATTCGCGGCGCAATCAATACGCGTATTTGGGGGCATCATGGCCGGGTCAGTCAACAAAGTCATTCTTATCGGAAATCTCGGGCGCGACCCCGAGGTGCGCAATTTTCAGAATGGCGGCAAGGTGTGCAACCTGACGGTTGCCACGTCCGAAAACTGGAAAGATCGCAACACCGGTGAACGCCGTGAACGCACCGAATGGCATCGGGTGGCGATTTTTTCCGAAGGTCTGGTACGGGTTGCCGAGCAATATTTGCGCAAAGGTTCAAAGGTTTACATCGAAGGCCAATTGCAAACCCGCAAGTGGCAGGATCAATCCGGTCAGGATCGGTATTCCACTGAGGTTGTGCTTCAGGGGTTTGGCAGCACGCTGACCATGCTGGACGGTCGCGAAGGCCCCGGCGGCAACCAAGGCCCAAGCGATCCCGGCGGCTATGATCGCAACTATGACTCTGGTCCCCGCGACACAGGGTATGACAGCGGCCCCAAGACCAGCGGAAACATGCCGAGCCGCGACATCGACGACGAGATTCCGTTCTGATCGGAAAACTACCGTCGATTTGATATAAGTTTGAAACGAGATGCGGGCCGATTTGATAATCGACCCGCATTTACTGTTTTTGCAGGAAAGCGATGGCAATATGCCGGTTCGCGGCCTGCCCCCGCTGTCCCCGGTTTGCTGGCCTGACCGGTGTCAGGCGGCCTCGGCTGCGCGCTCGCGGATGCGTTGGATCATGGCGCGGAGCCCATTGGACCGCTGGGCTGACAGATTGTCCTGCAATCCCAGACGGGCAAATTCCCCCGCCGCATCAATCGCCGCCACATCGGCCAGTGCCACGCCGTTATAAAGCGCCCGCAACACCGCGATCAGACCGCGCACGATCATCGCATCACTGTCGCCGTCAAATTGAAACACGCCGTCCTCTGGCCGGGTGTGCAGCCAGACCTGTGATGCACAGCCGTCGACCTTGGTGGCGGGCACCTTCAACGCGTCATCCAATGGGGTCATCGCCCGGCCCATCTCTATGACGTGCCGATAGCGGTCTTCCCAATCTTCCAGGAATTCGAAATCTTCGACAATCTCTTCGAACGCGGCGCTGGCCATGGTCCCTCCGATGCTGGTTTCCTTCACCTATGAAGCCAGGACGCAAAGGTCCAGTCGCAATTGCTTTTCAACGCCGCGCCAATGCGCTAACCCGGTTGGGAATGAAAGGGAGACTGACCCAATGCGCAAACTGGTTCTGGTAACATTGGTCATGGCCACGTCTGTGGCGGGCTGTGCCTCGGTGAACGAGTTGCGTTACAATCCATTTAACTGGTTTGGTCGGTCGTCGTCGGCGCCAGTGGCCGCGCCCGCCGATGCCGAAGCGGTCAATCCGCTGATCCCGTCACGCCGCTCCGTGCTCGACCCGGCGGAAGAGCCGGAATATACCGGCACATTGGTGCAGGAAGTCAGCGAATTGCACATTCGGCGCGTGCCCGGCGGCGCGGTGATCGAGGTGACCGGCGTCTTCCATTCGATCGGCAGTTACGACGTGGAACTGGTGCGCGAAGAAGAAGAAGACACGACAGTTCTGGCTTTCAGTCTTCGGGCGGTTCAACCGACGGCCGGTCGGGGTTGGGGCAATGCACATGTGCGCAGCGTCACCGCCGCCACCAATGTCACCGATCAGGATCTGGCGGGGATTAGCACGATCAAGGTTATCGCAGAAAACAACGTGCGCACGGCGCGCCGCTAAAACGCGGCCCGCCCCTAATCAGCGCCGCTCATATTGAGCGCCCGACATCGACCATCGGTTAACCGATTTCAAACAGGTTAACCGATATCGACGATCTCGACCGAATTGCCTTTGACCGCCAACGCCACCGTGCCATCACACAGGCGCAGCGCATCGCGACCAAACACGTCAAACCGCCAGCCATGCAGCGCGCCAACATCGCGCAATCCCGCCGCCAAAGCATCGAGATCCGCCGCAGGTGCCACAAGGCGCGGGGCGACATCGTTGGTCTCAGTCTTGGCCTTCAGCAGCACCCGCAAAAGATCGGCCAGCGCCGGGTTGACCTGCAATTTGTCGCGCGTGCGGTCCAGTTTCGGCATGTCTTCTGCCGGACAGGCCACCCCGGCCGCAACCGCCGCAAGGATACCTTCGGCGATCTCGCCACGGCGGGCCTCGCGCAGCAAAAGCCGCGACCGGCTAAGATCGGATGCATTGGCCGGCTTGGTCGAGGCCAGCTCCAGCATCGCATCATCTTTATAGACCCGATTGCGCGGCACATCCTTGGCCTGGGCATAGGATTCGCGGAACCTTGCCAGCTCGCGCACAATTGCCAGGAACTTCGGTGTGGTGGTCCGCGTCTTGACGCGTTTCCACGCATCTTCCGGGCGCACGATATAGGTTTCCGGGTCTTCCAGAATTGCCAATTCTTCTTTCACCCAAGGGGCGCGACCGGTCTTTTCCAGCTTTTTGGCGAGAAATTCATAGATTTGGCGCAAGTGCGTGACATCGGCCAAGGCATAGACCTGTTGCGCTTCGCTCAATGGGCGACGCGACCAATCGGTGAAACGCGATGTCTTGTCCACACCTTTGCGGGCGATGGAGCGCACCAATTTTTCATATCCGACCTGTTCGCCGAATCCACAGACCATGGCGGCAATCTGGGTGTCGAACAGCGGTTTCGGAATGACGCCGGCATCGACCTGAAAGATTTCAAGATCCTGCCGCGCGGCGTGAAACACCTTGACGACGTTTTCATCGCGAAACAGCTCGTACATTGGTTCCAGCGACAGACCTTCGACCAGCGGATCAATCAGCGCCGCATTGCTGTCGTCGGTGCCCGGCATGGCCATCTGCACCAGGCAGAGTTTGGAAAAGTAGGTCCGTTCACGCAGGAATTCCGTGTCGACCGTGACATAGGGTTCCTGACGCGCAGCAGAGCAGAACTCTGCCAATTCCTCAGTCGTCGTGATGATCCGCATAGGCGCTCTTTTCTGGTTTTTTTGCGCTCCCGTTTCCACGACCATAGGGGCATCATGTCAGGATGAAAAGCCGGTAGTGTATTGCGAATGTTACAATTGCCCGGCAAAGGCGCGCAGCACATCTGGGTAAAGGCGATGTTCTTCGACCAGAACCCGTTCTGCCAGTGTGACTGGCGTGTCATCGGCCCGGATTTCGACCCGTGCCTGCCCCAGAACCGGGCCGTCGTCCAGCTCTGGCGTGACCAGATGCACGGAACATCCGGCCTCGGAATCGCCGGCCTCGATCGCCCGGGCGTGGGTGTGCAGGCCTTTGTACTTTGGCAAAAGAGACGGGTGAATGTTCAGCATCCGCCCCTGCCAGCGGGTCACGAAATCCGCGGTCAGAACCCGCATGAACCCGGCCAGACAGATAATGTCGGGCTGTGCGGCCTCCAGCGCCTTTTGCACCTCTGCCTCGAACGCGGCGCGGTCCTTGCCAAAGGGGCGATGATCGACAACCGCCGTGGGAATGCCGCGCGCACGCGCCTTGTCCAACCCGCCAGCATCCGCCTTGTTCGACAGCACAAGACAGGGCCGCGCGGGATGGTCGCCGGTCATGCTGTCGACCAGCGTGACCATGTTCGACCCACCACCGGAAATCAGGATGGCAACCCGAAGGCTCATGCAAGCGTCCCGGTATAGGTCACGCTGTCGCCTTCGGTGACATGCCCAAGCTGATGCACGGTTTCCCCGGCTTCGGTCAGCAAGGCGGTCACGGCCTCGGCCCGGTCCGGCGCCACCACCAGCACCATTCCAATGCCGGAGTTGAAGGTTTTCAACATTTCGCTGGGCGCCAGCCCGCCATGTTCCGCCAGCCATGCAAACACAGGCGGCAAATCCCAGGCATCAAGGTCGATCGCAGCACCCTGCCCCGCGTTCAACACGCGCGGAAGGTTTTCGGTCAGCCCGCCGCCGGTGATATGCGCCAGGGCATGCACGCCGCCAGAGCGCACCGCCGCAAGGGTGGATTTCACATAAAGCCGCGTGGGTGCCAAAAGCGCTGCGCCCAACGTGCCCTCGGCCCAGGGGCAATCGTCGTTCCAGCCGAGACCGGACAATTCAACGACCTTGCGCACCAGAGAATAGCCGTTGGAATGCACGCCGTCACTTGCCAAGCCAAGCAGCACATCGCCCACCGCAACATCGGCAGGCAGCGTCGCGCCGCGTTCCATCGCGCCAACCGCGAAGCCAGCCAGATCGAAATCACCTTCCGGGTACATTCCCGGCATTTCCGCAGTCTCGCCACCAATCAGCGCACAACCGGACCGCACACAGCCCTCGGCAATGCCTTCGATAATGCGCGCGGCAATGTCCAGTTCCAGTTTGCCCGTGGCAAAATAGTCGAGAAAGAACAGCGGCTCTGCACCCTGGCAGACCAGATCATTGACGCACATCGCCACCAGATCAATGCCGACGCCGTCAACCTCGCCTGTGTCAATCGCGATCCGCAATTTGGTGCCAACCCCATCGGTCGCCCCAACCAGGATCGGATCTTCATACCCGGCCGCTTTCAAATCAAACAGCGCGCCAAATCCGCCAAGACCGGACATCACACCGGGGCGCGTCGTGCGTTTGGCCGCCGGTTTGATCCGTTCGACCAGCGCATTGCCGGCATCAATGTCAACACCTGCCTGGCTATAAGTCAGACCATTCTTGGGAGATGTGCTCATGTGTCGGATCCCGTTTGCTGAGTTTGTGCGCCGCGATAGACCAACTGGGCCTGGATGACAACGCATCCTATGACAGAGCGCCCTTTTGCACCACAAATCTGGCCCCGGCGCATGGGGTATCGCGGGGAATTTGAGTGAATTTCGCCGCCACCATACGGGCCCTGCCCGTTTCCTGTGCCACGCGCCTGTCCCAAATTGAAACGCAACGATCATGCCCGGCACCCCCGCCACACCAAAGCCCAACCCAATTCCACCAGCCGACATGCCGACTTGACCTGCCGTATCCTTCTGGTAGATCACCCTCAGGCGGGCCTGTAGCTCAATTGGTTAGAGCAGAGCGCTCATAACGCTTTGGTTGCGGGTTCAAGTCCTGCCGGGCCTACCAAAAAATCAATGACTTAGAGAGCCGGGTAAGGAGTTCTCGCAGGTTCACTGGACCAAATGCTGTGAACTCGGTCTGGTAAAACGATTCTGATGTTCTCGAGTGCCTGTCCAAACAGAAGCCCTGAAGGGATGAAGACTCCTTTTGCCGAGGTGCACCCACCCAGAAACCCGCGGCCACCGGCCAACTCCGTGCGAACGCAGGGTTGCGTTATACGGAAATTACTCTTCAATTCAGCGAACGCGAACTACTGCCTGAACCTTGGCATCGGACGCATATCGAATACAGCCTCAAGATATCGACATCAGAGTCAGACAGATTCATTCCAAATTCGATCCATCAGATGTCGGGACTGAACATGCATTGCGCCGGCATACTGCTTCGGTGAAACACAGAGTTCTCGGCAAAATTTCTGGCAGCTAAAGTTGAACTACAGTACTGCGTCCTTGCGGTTCAGTTCTGTCAGCAAAATCGACGAGAACTGATATGAAGTGGTTTACAGCGCGTATCCAGCTTCCGAGTAAGCATAGTTCTTTATTCTGGACCCTTCGTTAAATACTCACTACCCATGTGTGTATGACTGGACGCAGCCCTAACCATCTTAATCAATGGCAACGAGACCGGCGTGCCTTTATAGAGCACCGGCTATACTGGCATGGTTCTATCGGGCTCGCCGATCTGATGGATGTCATGGGGATCAGCCGAGCGCAGGCCTCCAAGGATCTGAACGAGTATATCGTGGATCATCCAGGGCATCTTTTCTATGACAAGAGCGCCAGGACATATGTGCTGGGAGACGACTTCGAAGCCCACTACCTGTCCATCGATCCGTCGGAGTACCTGGCTGACCTCGCAGCCATCGCGCGTGGTGCGGCCGTTCCCAAGTCGGAATGGATCGTCGATCTTCCGGATATCCTGACCCCGTCAATCCCCGCGCGGGGCCTGCCTGCGATGGCAGTGCGCAACGTGTTGATGGCATGCGCGCAGCGACGGACCCTGACCATCGAGTACCAATCCATGTCGTCCGCTCAGCCCATTAGGCGGAACATCGCTCCGCATGGGATCGCTCATGACGGCTTTCGTTGGCACACACGGGCCTACTGCTTCAAAGATCATGTCTTCAAGGATTTCGTTCTGAGCCGTATCCTGAACAGTGAGCTTGCCGGGATGGCCGAGATTGACCCCGGTTTGGACTCCGACTGGGTGGAGACGATCACCCTACAGATCTCGGCTCACCCTTCCCTTTCCGACAATCAGAGACGGATCGTCGAACTGGACTACGGGATGACAGATGGCATTGCGCAAGTTGTCGTACGGAAGTGCCTCCTGCTTTACAACCTCAAAAGGCTTGGGCTGGACACCGACCCTGACACCCGCGCTCCGCAAGATCAGCACATCGTGCTGGTCAACAGGTTAGAGGTGCAAACATCCCTTGGACGACAGAGGAAATGAGAAGACCCCATCGCAAAAAGTATAAAATGTCGTTCAGCACCGGCGGACTTTTCCTGAACGAAAGCGTGACGGTCGCGCGGATTCACATCGAAGGCGAGCCCTGGGAGCAGACCATGTTACGTGCCTTGGACCAAGGTGCGACGTCCCTCCCGAAAACCGCGTCCAATCGGCGTACGCTGCGCGAAATCACCAATCGGTTGCGAACTTTGTCTTCGCAAGAGCGCGAATTTCTGTTGGATGAGGCTGATCGTACCGACCAGCAGGCGTTGCTCTGGCTGGCTGCGTGCCGCGCCTACCGGTTTGTCCGGGAATTCGCGCTCGAGATCATTCGAGAACGATATTTATCCTACCAAGTCGACTTGCCTTTGGAAACTTTTGATATTCTATTCGAGGCCAAGGCGGAATGGGACGAAGATCTGGCGAGTCTCAGCGCCACTACACGCACAAGGCTACGACAAGTCCTGTTTCGCATGATGCGTGAAGCGGGGATCCTGTCCGGCGAAAACCGCATACAAACCGCGATCCTGTCGCAGCGCTTGATAGCGATCATTGAAGATGAAAACTCGGCGGAGCTTGCGCTCTTTCCCGGAGTGAAGATGGACGGAGTGTAATTGTGAAGCCTGAGTTGAGCCGCAAGGAGCGCGCCGAACACCTCTATCATGTAATTACCAGTGAGCGCTTTCTGACAAAGCAGGGATTGGGCAACGAGGTGCCGTTCTTCATCTGCCCGTTTCCGGCAGCAGAGGGCCTCTCGATGGTTGACGACCGAAAGGACCTTATGACCCGTATCGCCCATACCGGCACAAATGTCCTTGATCTCAACCTATATGATCTGGCCCTCAATATTCTGAGAGAGCGTGACATCCTCGAGCAGGTTCTGGAGGCGGAACCCGACAGTGAGAAAGCCGAGATAAAGGAGCTTCTGCAGGGTGTTCTCGACCCGCAAGCTCACCTCATACCGAAGATCGCGGAGGAGATTGATGCGGCCCCCCACGATGTCATCTTCCTGTCGGGCGTCGGCGAGGTCTACCCCTACATCCGATCCCACAATGTGTTGAACAATCTGCAAAGCACCGCGAAAGAGGCACCCACAGTGCTGTTCTTTCCCGGCAGCTACACCCACGCTCTGGCCACCGGCGCGTCGCTGGATCTCTTTGGCCAGCTGCATGACGACAAGTACTACCGTGCCTTTAACATTTTGAACTACGAGGTCTGACCCCATGGCCCATTTGATAAAAGATATTTTTGAAAAGCCCGTAGACCGCGCTATTGATGGCGTCATCAAGGCCGATGACGAGGCCAGCCTTCGTATTGAGTTGGACGAATACGTCATCACCGGCGAAATCGGGCGCAAGCTCGAACATTTCCTGGAAGCGTATAACAATTACGATACTTCGAATGGGGTCTGGATTTCTGGCTTTTTCGGCTCCGGTAAATCCCACCTGCTAAAAATGCTCGCACTCCTACTCGAGAACCGGGAGGTCGATGGCGTCAAAGCCCATGACATTTTCGCCGAGAAGCTGAAAGGCGAGCCGATGTTGGCGGGTGCCTTGAACAAGGCTGTCTCAATCTCGTCCAAGTCCATCCTGTTCAACATTGACCAAAAGGCCGACGTCATCTCCAAATCGGATGTCGATGCTCTTTTGGCTGTCTTTCAAAAAGTCTTCGACGAAACCTGTGGCTTCTATGGCAAGCAACCTCACATTGCGCAGTTCGAACGGGACTTGCATGGCCGTGGCCAGCTTGAGGCGTTCAAAACCGCCTTTCAGGAGGCTTCTGGAAAGCCTTGGGAACGTGGGCGTGAGCAGGCCCTGCTGGAAGCGAAAAACGTTGCTACCGCCTTTGCCTCAGTGACTGGGGGGGATCCAGCCGATGCCAAGGACATCCTGAGCCAGTACCGCAAGGACACCCGCGTCTCGATCGAGGATTTTGCGGGGACTATCAAGGCTTGGATAGACGAACAGCCCAAGGGGTTCCGACTTAATTTCTTCGTCGACGAGGTCGGTCAGTATATCGCCGACAACGTCAAATTGATGACTAACCTTCAGACCATTGCGGAAAGCTTGAACACGAAGTGCAAGGGCCAGGCATGGATCATCGTCACTGCCCAACAGGACATGGCGTCGGTGATTGGCGACATGACACAGAAACAAGAGAATGACTTCTCTAAGATCCAGGCGCGTTTCGGCAACCGTGTGCCATTGAACTCTGCCGATGTTGCCGAGGTCATCCAGCGCCGTCTGCTGTCGAAAACCCCAGAAGCCGCTGTGACCTTGGGCAATCTTCATGACCGCGAAGAGAACAACCTCAAGACCTTGTTCGACTTCGCGGATGGATCGATCAAGCTCAAGAACTATCGGGACCGCGATCACTTCATCGCAAGCTACCCATTCCCGCCTTATCAATACACGCTGTTCCAAATGGCGATCACCTCGCTGTCGCAGCACAATGCCTTTGAGGGCAAGCACAGCTCCGTCGGCGAACGCTCCATGCTGGGGGTGTTTCAGGAGGTTTCCAAGAAGCTAAAAGACCAAGAGGTCGGCGGTCTGGCGACCTTTGATTTGATGTTCGAAGGTATCCGGACCGCGCTGAAATCCTCGGCCCAGCAAAGCATTCAGATCGCCGAGAAAAACCTCGACGACACTTTCGCAGTCCGGGTGCTCAAGGCGCTGTTCCTCGTCAAGTACGTAAAGGAATTCAAACCTTCGGTCCGCAACATTTCGATCCTGTTGCTATCCGAATTCGACGCGGATCAATCGCAGCAGCGCCGCCGCATCGAAGAAGCATTGTCGCTACTGGAGCGGAACACGCTGATCCAGCGTAATGGTGAAGTGTACGAGTTCCTGACCAATGAGGAGAAGGACGTCGAGGCGGAAATCAAATCCCTCGACATCGACCCTTCTGAGCTCACCAAAGAGCTCGAGACGATCGCTTTCGATACCATCCTGCGCCACCGGAAAATACGGCACCTGGCGACGAACAGTGAATACCCGTTCACCCGCAAGCTGGACGATCATGCAGTCGGCCGGGAATATGAGCTGGCCATCAATCTCGTCTCTCCCTTCGGCGAAGACGCCGGTAGCCCAGAAGCCGTGCGCATGAAAACGATGTCCCGCGAAGAGCTCGCTGTCGTAATGAAAGCGGATTCAAATTTCGTCAAGGATCTGATCCTCTTCAAACAGACCGATAAGTTTATCCGCCAGTCGCGGAGCGGTTCGCCTCAACCCGGTCGGGATCGGATCGTCTCCGAAAAAGGGGATCAGAACAGCCGCCGTGCCAAAGATCTTGAAATGCGGCTGCGCAAGCTGATGGGAGAGGCGCGCCTGTTTGTTCGGGGAGATGAGCTCGACATCGGCGGAGAAGAACCACAAGACCGGATCATCAAGGCGTTTCAATCGCTCGTCGATAAGGTCTACACGAACCTTCCGATGTTGCGCGGCGTCAGCTATTCCGAAGCCGACATCAACAAGGCCGTTCAGGCCGAAAGCAGCCTGTTTGGTGCCGAAGGCGCAGGTCTCGGGGAAGCGGAACAGGATGTGCTGAGCTTCATCAACGCGCAGGCGCGCAATGGCGTGAAGGTGTCCGTCAAATACCTCGCAGAGAGGTTCACGGCAAAACCTTATGGATGGCCTGCCACTGCCGTTCTTTGTCTTGCGGGCAGCCTTGTGGCGAAGGGGAAGATTGAGGCGCGGGTGGACAGCACGGTCACCGAAGAGCTCGAACTGGCGAAGGCGCTCAACAACAGCCATGCCCTGCCCAATATCCTGCTCACGCCTCAGCAGGAATTCTCCGCCGTCGAGATCCGCAAAGCGAAGGAGCTTTACCAGGAACTCTTCTCCAAACCAGCTGCAGGCAGTGATGCGCGCGGCCTTGGGGCGGAATGGGCGGCGAGCGTCAAGGACCTTGAAGCCGAGGTGGACGGGCTGACCCGGCAGGCTCATGACTACCCGTTCCTGACCGCCCTCGAGCCATTCCAGCAGCAGTTGCGCAGTATGATGGACAAGCCCGCGGCTTGGTTCATCACTGAGGCGCCAAAACGTGAAGACGAGCTGCTGGACGCCAAGGAAGACCTGTTCGACAAGGTGAAGACCTTTATGGGGGGCGCGCAACGTGCCATCTACGACGACGCCCGCGAGGCGATTTCCAGCCAGTCGGCCAATATCGATCATGTCGACGCCGAAGCGGGTCAAACGCTACGTGCAGCTCTGGCTGATCCCGATTGCTTCAAGGGCACGGCCATTCAGAACCTGAAAACCGACCTCTACGATCTGAAAACCAAGGTCGAATTGAAGGTACTGGAGGAACGTAAAGCAGTTGCCGTAGCAGTGGACGAGGTTGCGGCAAAGATCACGCAAATGCCGGAGTTCCAGGCGCTGGATCCGGACAAACAAGCGCGCATCACCGCGCGGCTGGAAAGCCAGAAAACCGGCCTCGACAGCATCAACTTGATCCCGCTGCTGCAGAACAAGGCGATACACGCGCGCTCAAACCTGATGGCCGAGATCATCACCGAGGTCGATCGCCTCGCACGTCCGCCGCAGGCGACGTTCACGCCCGCGCCCGGGGTGGCGGAACCCACCGCCCCTGCCCCTCAGGCCCCGTCCTACGTGAACGCAACGCAGATCAAAGTGAGCTTTGCGAAACCTTACCTGTCTGACGACGCTGACGTTGCCGACTACCTCGAAGAGTTCAAGAAGACCCTGCTGGAACAGATCCATGCAGGCAAGAAAGTGATTGTCTGAAATGGATACCAACGCTCTGAAAAAGTTCGCGCAGGCGGCGCGCAATCTGCTGATTGATCAGGTCACGGCGAAACTCGACCTGGTGCTGGATGATGCGGCACCTGCACGGCGCGAGCACCCCAAGGCGGTCAAGGACTTGGAAAACGCCATCGCCAAGGACGGCAAGCAACAGGTCATCGAACAGGTTGCCTTTACCTGGTTCAACCGCTTCACCGCGCTGCGCTTCATGGATGCGAACGGCCACACGCAGGTGCGTGTCGTCTCTCCCGCTGAAGGCGCCACCCGCCCCGAGATCTTGTCCGAGGCGATGGCGGGCCACCTGCCTGATGGCGCGCCTTCTACCATTCAGTCCCTGCTCGAAGGCCGCACGCCCTCAAACGACCCGCAAGCCGAGGCCTATCGCCTGCTGCTCGTCCACGCCTGCAACACTTGGCACAAACACATGCCCTTCCTGTTTGAGGAGATCGACGACTACACCGAACTCCTGATGCCCGAGGATCTGCTGTCGCAGACCTCCATCCTCGCCGAACTCCGCAAGGTCATGACCGAGGACGCCTGCCAAGATGTCGAGATCATCGGCTGGCTCTACCAGTTCTACATCTCCGAGAAGAAGGATCAGGTCTTCGCGGGTCTCAAAAAGAACCAGAAGATCACGGCCGAGAACATCCCCGCCGCGACGCAGCTTTTCACGCCGCATTGGATCGTCCGATACCTGGTCGAGAACTCGCTGGGGCGGCTCTGGCTGCTGAACAATCCGCAGAGCGGGCTGGCGACCAAGATGGACTATTACATCGCGCCCGAAGAGCCCGAGACAGACTTCCTGAAAATAACCAAACCCGAAGAGATCCGCATCTGCGATCCCGCCGCAGGCTCGGGGCACATGCTGACCTATGCCTTTGACCTGCTTTACGCCATCTACGAGGAAGAGGGTTATGATGCGACAGAGATCCCCGCGCTGATCCTGACGCACAACCTGACCGGGGTAGAGATTGACGACCGCGCGGGCGCGCTGGCCGCCTTTGCGCTGGCGATGAAGGCGGCGGCTAAGTTGGGGCGGCGGCGGTTCCTGCGTATGGAGGCGAAGCCCGACATCTGCGTGTTGCAAAACGTGAGCTTCACCGATGCCGAGATGCAAGACGTGGCCGCCGTGGTGGGCAAGGACCTGTTCACCGATGAGCTGCGCGAGACGCTGGGTCAGTTCGAGCAGGCCAAGAATTTCGGCTCGCTGATCGTGCCGAAACTGCGCGATCCGGCAGAGACGTTGCGCGTGGTCGAGGCGCGGGAGTTCGGCGGTGACCTGCTACTGAAGGACGTGCAGGAGGGCGTCATCGCCGTGCTGCGCATGGCCGAGGCGCTGTCGCCGAAGTATCATGTGGTCGTGGCCAACCCGCCTTATATGGGCAGTGGTGGCATGAACGATGTGCTAAAGGCATTCGCCGACAAAGCCTTCAAAGAGAGCAAGTTCGACCTCTACGCAATGTTTATTGATCGTAATCGCCTGATCGCGAGGCCCGCTGGCTACGTTGCGATGATCACTATGCAAGGTTGGATGTTCCTATCCAGACTTGAACGTCAACGATGCAATATAATTTCTGATAACAAAATTTTAGGTGTCGCGCACCTTGGAAACCGAGGGTTCGATTTATTGGTGGCGAAGTGGTCTCGACTGCTGCGTTTTTGATTCAGACAAGCGCAGACCTGCGTCAGAAGGGAGACTACTTCCGTCTAACTTCTGGTATGTCTGAAGCAGAGAAATCCAAGCTATTGCTGGACGCAAAGAGCGGTAATGAACAAGATATCCACTTCCGCGTCTCAGGTCAGGAGCTGGAGAAAATCCCTGGCGACCCGTTCGCATATTGGGTCAGCAACCGTGTTCGAGAAATCTTCGAGAAATCTGAAACGCTCGGTTCTCTCGGTGCGCCAACCCACGGAGTTGTGACCGGGGACAATGATCGCTTCCTGCGTCAGTGGTTCGAGGTTGCAACATCCCAATCAAATATGGAAGCACGCGACCGTCCACATGCAAAGTCGTCAGGTGCTAAGTGGTTTCCTGTGAGCAAAGGGGGATCGTATCGGCGCTGGCACGGTAATCTCGAGTTCTTCATCGACTGGGAGAACGACGGTCATGTAATGCGAACAACCAAGCATTCGACAGGTCGGATCAGGGCCACGAACTTCAACCTTAATAGGATTTTCCAGCCAGGCATTACTTGGTCAACGATCTCAAATACACTGGCAATGCGATACCTGCCGGACGGGATGCTCTTTGAGAGTAAAGGGTCTGTTTGCTTCTGCGATGATGAAGATACTCGCCTTTACCTACTCGCGCTGACCAATTCCAAGGTTGTAAACGCACTGCTTCTCATCATGTCCCCGACTTTGGATTACCATGAAGGCCCGATGAGCCGTGTGCCGGTTGTAGATATGGAGCATGAGCGACCAGTGGCTATTGCGGGTACGCTGCGCGAGAGCTCCAAATCCGACTGGGACGCCTACGAAACCTCCTGGGATTTCACCACGCTCCCGCTGCTCTCGCCCGACCATCGCGGCAATACGCTGGAAGCCACCTACGCCACCCTCCGCACCCATTGGCAGTCCATGACGGAAGAGATGCAGCGTCTTGAGGAAGAGAACAACCGCATCTTCATCGACGCCTATGGCCTGCAAGACGAGCTGACCCCCGAGGTGCCGATCGAGGAGATCACCCTCACCTGCAACCCCGCCTATCGCTATGGCGTGAAGGGCAACGAGGCCGACCGTGAAACCCGCCTGCGCGCCGACACCATGGCCGAGTTGCTCAGCTATGCCGTGGGCTGCATGTTTGGGCGCTACAGCCTCGACGCGCCGGGCCTGATCCTTGCCAATCAGGGCGAGCGGATGGAGGATTACCTCGCCCGCATCCCCGAGCCGAGCTTCATGCCGGACGAAGACAACGTCATCCCCGTGCTGGACGAAAACTGGTTTTCCGACGACATCACCGAACGCTTCCGCCTGTTCCTGCGCGTGAGTTTCGGCGAGGCGCATTTCCGCGAGAACCTGAAGTTCATCGAGGACTCTCTGGGCAAGGACATCCGCAAGTATTTCACCAAGGATTTCTACGCCGATCACGTGAAGCGCTACAAAAAGCGCCCGATCTACTGGATGGTCTCTTCCCCCAAGGGGACGTTCAACGCGCTGATCTACATGCACCGCTACCGCGCCGACACGGTTTCGGTGCTGCTCAACGACTACCTGCGCGAATTCATCACCAAGCTGGAGGGCGAACGCGCGCGGCTGGAGAAGCTGGCCGACGATCCGACCGCGACGCAGGGCCAGCGCACCAAGGCGCTGAAACAAGTCGGCGTGGTCGCCAAGCAGATCGACGAGCTGCACGAATGGGAACGCGAGGTGATCTTCCCACTGGCGCAGCAGAAGATCGAGATCGATCTGGATGACGGGGTGAAGGCGAACTATCCGAAGTTCGGCAAGGCGCTGAAGAAGATCCCAGGTTTGTCATGAGGGGGCTGAGCTGATGTCAGATCGCATTCAAGCCGGGCTCGCGCGGCTGTTCGAAGAACACCGGATCGTCTTCTGGTACGACACCGCCCGCGACATGCGCGCGGCCTATGAGGCGGCGGACCTGCCGGGTGTCGAGAAGGTCGAGATTGCCAACAACGAGTTCGGCCTGAAGTACCGTGTGCTGCGTCAGGAACCCCAGCAAAAGTTCCTGATCTACAAGGACGGCCCGGAGCCGGAGATGGCCGACAACTGGTTGCTGGACGTGCAGCTCGCCACGGCGGTGTTCAAGGCTGATCAGGCGGCGATCTGGCTGGCAGAACTTGGCCTACCCACGCAGTTCGAGGACGTAGTGCGCGACCATATGGAGTTTTATCGCTCAAAGGGGCGCATCGAGCATCTGAAGCGCCTGCTCGCCCCGTCCGACACCAAAACCGGCGTGCTGCGCCGGATGCTGACGGTTTGCGCGGGCGCGGAAGGCGCGCTCGACACGGTTATCGAAGCGCTTCTCGGGGAGTTGGCTTCGGGGCGCGACGACGCGCTGCGGCTGATGGATCGGGCTGGCCTGAAAGCGTTCTTCTGGACGCAGGTAAAAAACGCCTATGGCTATGTGTCAGACGAACCCGATTTCGAAGATTTCGCCATCACCCTGATCCAGTCCTGCTACTGCCGGGCGCTGGACGAGGACGGCAAATTGAATACCGAGGCGCTATTGGTCTTCCGTCGCTGGAAGAACAACCGGCATGGGGCCGAGGCCTTTGAGACCTTGAGCCGCAAATACCAGGCCATCTTGAAGATCCCCGAAGACCTTCAAGGCCGCGATATCAAACCTCTGCGCGCTATCGACCATTTTGAAGAGATTGATCGCCAGATCATCCGCAAACTGGTGGCCGAGATGTCGAGCCAGACGGTATCTTCCGCCGAGGTTTTGAAAACCGTCAGGGAACGCCGCCAAAGCCATTGGTATCCGATCTACCGCGATGTCTATGAGGCCATCGGCTATGCCACGGAATTCCAGCAGGCCCTGGCCGAGGCTACGCTGTCCCTGACCTCCCTTGGCGAGGGGGTGAAGCGCTATGTGACGAGCTGGTTTAAGATCGACCAGCTCTATCGCAAGTTCATCTACCACATGCAGAAAAGCGGCCAGGCTTCCCTGTTGGGCTCGTTGTTCGAGAGCGTTGAGAACCGCTACACCACCAACTTCCTTTTGACGGTCAACGACGCCTGGCAGGACCAGATCGCAAAGATGGGCGGCTGGTCGGTGCCCGGATATGCGAAGCAAACAGATTTCTACCGCGATCAGGCGGCTGAGTACCGGCGCCGGGATCAAAAGGTCGTCGTGATCATCTCGGATGCGTTGCGCTATGAGGTGGCCGAGGAATGCCAGCGCGAGATTCGTAAGCTGCCCCGTTACGATGCGGATCTAAAGCCAATGATTTCGACCCTACCCAGCTACACCCAGCTCGGCATGGCCGCACTGCTGCCGAACCAGGATTTGAGCCTGTCTGGTGACAGCGCCGTGTCGTCCTTTGGCGAGCCCACCCAAGGCACCGCGAACAGACAGAAGATCCTTGGGAAAGGGCGCGCTGGCGATCAGGCGAAGGCAATGAAGGCAGAAGACTTCATGAACATGAAGGCCGATGAGGGCAAGGCGCTCTTCCGCGATCATGATGTCCTGTACCTCTATCACAACCGCATCGACATTATCGGCGACAAGCTGGCAACCGAGGACCGCGTGCCCGAGGCCGCTGAGGATGCCATCGAGGATCTGACGAAGCTTGTTCGCAAGCTGACTACCGCGAACTTCTCAAATATCTTGATCACCGCGGATCATGGTTTTCTCTATCAGCACCGCCCGTTGGACGAGACCGACTTCTCTGTTGCCGACCCTACAGGTTCGGAAATCCTGTTTAAGAACCGGCGCTTCGTCATTGGTCGCGGACTGAATGAAACCGCTGGGATGAAGAAGTTCTCGTCAGCAGAGCTGGGTCTGTCTGGTGACCTCGACGTGCTGATCCCCAACTCCATCAACCGCATGCGGGCAAAAGGCGCTGGAAGCCGATTTGTCCATGGGGGCGCATCGCTCCAAGAGGTTGTCGTCCCTGTTCTGAAGGTCGGCAAACGGCGCGAAGCGGACGTGGGCAAGGTCGATGTCCAGATCATCGTCCCCGGTCGCAGCTTGATCTCCTCTGGTCAAACGGCAGTGACTCTTTATCAGGCACAGGCCGTTTCGGAAAAGCAGCAGCAGCGCGATCTCTTGGCAGGCATCTACGCCAGCGATGGGACGCTTATCTCCGATGAACACCAGCTGACCTTCGACTTCACCTCGCAAAATGCGCGAGAGCGAGAGCTGCCGATCAAGTTCCTGCTGTCCCGCGAAGCAGACCAGTTCAACGACCAGGATGTCTTCCTGAAATTGCGGCAGCGTATCGGCAAGACCAGCCACTACGAAGACTACGCCAGCCACCGTTTTCAGTTGCGCCGCGGCATCACCACAGATTTCGATTTTTAAGGAGCGGGCATGGAGTTCTCTCGACGACAAGATCAACGAACATTTCGCTGGGTATGTGGTCCGCAAGGATCTGGTGAAAGCCGTCAAAGGCAATGCGATCGTCCCAACCTACGTGTTGGAGTACCTGCTTGGCCAATACTGCGCGACTGATGACGAGGCTTCGATCCAAAGCGGCATCGAGACGGTCAAGGACATCCTGCGCAAGCACTATGTCCATCGCAACGAAGCCGGCTTGATCCAGTCCACGATCAAAGAAAAAGGGCGTTACAAGGTCATCGACCAGATCAGCGTTTCGCTGAATGAAAAGACAGACAGCTACGAGGCGGTTTTTGATAACCTGGGCATCAAGAAGGTCGCTGTGGACAGTGGCACGGTAAAGGCCCACCCGAAACTACTGGTCACCAGTGTCTGGTGCATCGCTGATGTGCAGTACGAATTCTCTGAAGACGCCCGGACCTCGCCGTGGGTGTTGGAAACCATCAAGCCGATCCAGATCGCACGCGTTGATTATGACGGCTACAAAGAGGCCCGTGGTCGGTTCAGCAAGGATGAGTGGATTGATCTGCTCATGCAGTCCATCGGCTTCAATCCCGAAGCTTTCGGGCGCCGCAGCAAGCTTTTGCAGCTGATGCGTCTGATCCCATTCGTCGAACGCAACTACAACATCATCGAGCTGGGGCCCAAGGGGACGGGTAAGTCGCATATCTATTCTGAATTCTCGCCCCACGGACAGTTGATATCCGGGGGTGAGGTGACAATCCCGAAGCTGTTCGTGAACAACTCCAACGGGCGGATCGGCCTTGTTGGCTATTGGGATGTGGTGGCTTTCGATGAGTTTGCCGGGCGTGAGAAAACCGCAAACAAAGCTCTGGTCGACATCATGAAAAACTACATGGCCAATAAGACCTTCTCCCGGGGGGTGAACCCCATGGGGGCGGAGGCCAGCTTCGCCTTCGTCGGCAACACCGATCACAACGTGCCCTACATGCTGAAAAACAGTGACCTGTTCGAAGCCCTGCCTCCGCAGTTCCACGACAGCGCCTTCATCGACCGTCTACATGCCTATCTGCCGGGCTGGGAGATTGATGTTATCCGCGGCGAAATGTTCACAAGCGGATATGGGTTCATCGTCGACTATTTGGCCGAGATCCTGCGCCATCTGCGCCAAGAGGACTTCTCCAATCGCCCCGACCAGCACTTCAGCGTGAGTGAAAAAGTCTCTACCCGCGACCGGGATGCCATCTACAAGACCATGTCGGGCATGCTGAAGGTAATATTCCCGGCCGGCGGCGAAAGCGCCGAAGATGTCGAGGAATTGCTTCAACTCGCCATGGAAAGCCGGAAGCGGGTCAAGGACCAGCTTTTCAGGATCGACGCGACTTACCCGGAAGTCGAATTCTATTATTTGGGTTCCGATGGAGAAAAGCGGCCCGTGCAGACCGTTGAAGAACAGGAGTTCCCGCAGTTCTACAGCCGGAAGTCGGCGCCGGCTCCGGCTCCGGCTCCGAGGCTGGAGATAAACTCGGATGCAGACGTGGTTGATGTCGAGCCAGAAGGCACGGCTTCCGTATTGAAGATCAACGCGCAGAAGCCCATCACCGAAGAGGGGCACCATGTCTTCGCCGAAAATCGCAAGGGTGTCAGCTACGACAAGTTATTCGGTCCCTACATCGACGGTGCTAAGCGAATCGTCGTGACGGACCCATATATTCGATACTTCTACCAGGTCCGAAACATGATGGAATTAGTCGAAATGGTCATTCGACGGAAGGCACCAGAAGATCAAGTTTCCATTCACCTTGTCACGGGACCACATGATGGGGACATGCAGAAACAGCGTGAGTTACTGGAAAGCATCACCGAAGCCTGCACTGGATCCGGCCTGGATTTCACATGGGCATTTGACACTTCGGGCACCGCTCATGCCCGAGATATTGTGACCGATACCGGTTGGAAAATTGTTCTTGATCGCGGGCTGGACATTTTCCAAGCGCCGCTACGTCGAGATGGCTTTAGTCTTGGCGACCGCCTTCAAGAACATCGCATGTTGAAAGGATTCTATGTGACGTATGTAAAGCAGTAGGCGGTCAACTACCGACCCTCACAGACGCTGCGAAAATCGTCCTCGGTAGCCACGGAATTGGACCGTTCGCTCGCGGTCTTCGGCCGGTCGGCGCAGCCCTGCATGAGCCACGGTCGAATGTGCAGGCCAGGGGAGAAATCAACCACCTCAAGACCCTGAAGCGCCAAATTTACGGCGGGGCGGACATCGACCTGCTCAGAGCCAGGCTCGTTGCCGCGAGCTGAAAAGAGTAGACTCCAAGCTGCAACAAGACTGGCTCCGAGCCAAGATTGCGTGCCGATAGGTAATTCCCCCTTTTTTCTTAAAGAGACTTCTTTATCGGAACCTCCTCGTTCATGCTGCCGAGAAAATTCTACTTCCGTCCCCTTGTCATCGGGGGGATTACCCAGCGCTTAGCCTCCTCCGGCACTGTAAATGTCCAATAGCAGATCCGGGTTCGCCCCCTCTCCGATCAGTTCAGCCTTCAAGTCGTGCAGGATCGGCAGGTATTTGTCGCGCCGTCTCGCAAGCTTTGGCTCGGGTTCACGGACTCCTTTCAAGTCTTTTTCCGCCTCAGTTATTACTTCAAGGAGGACGGCGGCCAGTGGATCTATTCCCGCCACAAGCGCCATCGGCTCTTTCAAGCGCCATCTCAGCAGACCTGCAATAAGGAACGGCGCATAGTGGAACCTTGTGTATTTCGTCCCGAGGTTCATTCGGAAGTCCGCTATGGTCCGCTGCACCAACCGCTCGACATGGCGGCGGTCAAGCAGCAATGGCGCGGTGGCAGACCGAGACAGCAGGAATGCCATACATGCAGATTCACGCTCCCACACCCAGTCTTCAATCTGGGAAGACAACAGGTGTGCCACCGCGCGCTTCTCTTGGGCTTTGTCGCCGATGATTCGCCCCAGTCCTTGGAAAATCAGTTTCCAACTTGCGTGATGGCGAGTGAAAGGGTGCGTTCGGCTGCCTTTCTGGATGCAATCGATCAACCAATCAGCGACCTCTTCGGGACACCGTCTGAATTGCCATGTGAGGAACTTGAGTGCATCGTTTCCAGCCACTTCATCGAGTTCGGTTCCGTGCAAACGTCTGCGGTTGGTCTCGAGGGCCTTTTCCGTTAGTCGGTCAAGTCGTTTGATATCCGCCTGCCCGAGCTCCGACGGCAAATCTCCATCGCTTGAAATGCAGTAGGCACCGGCGGGCCGCATCGCGAGTTTTGCTGCCAGCGCATTCCAGTCAGGCCTATCACGGTCGACTTCACGGTCCAGCAGGTCGAAAAGTCCCGGGGCTCGATTGTTCTCTTGCCATGCATGAACGGCACAGGGCAGGACGAGCCGGTTCGGGATCGAAGCGCGTGGTGCCAAACTGTCGATGATCTCCGACCAAGCGCGCGGATCTTCCTCCGCTTCGTCCCAATCCACGGTGAAGTTCCGACCCAGATCGCGCGCTTCCATGAACATGCGTGCCCGTCCCGAGACCGGTTTCTGCTCAACCCATAGAGACACCCGCGATTGATCGTGCAAAGGCTCTCCAAGGGTCACAGTGGCCTTTCTGGGATGCTCGGCGGCCTCTTTGCGCAAATAGACCGAGACCGTTTTCTGGCCAGCTGGAATAGCGAGCGATGCGGGCTCCGGGCTTCGATAGGTACGGCCGGCTTCCAGCGTTTCATCTGGCCGAACAAGATCGAAGCTTGTGGGGCCTGTGGCGGCAAATACGATGGTGGAGAGCCGCGGAAGGAAGTCAAAGTATATCGGCTCCCCGCGAGACGCGCGGCCTGCTGCTACCAGCGCACCGCAGGCGACTGCGTTAGTGGGCAAGGCGATTACCGGTTCGCGTGACTTGACGCTTGCGGCTATCCGCTCCTTGAGGCGCCCTTCCGCCAGCGTTTCCAACAGGACGAAATCGCAATCGCTTAGATCAGGGGCGGTTTCGGGCCCCTCGGCCAGTTCTGCAACATCAACAGAGCTTAGGTCGAGCGTATCCCAGTCACTATTGTGCATCCGCAGGACCTCAGGGCGGCATGCAAGACCCAAGGCAGCGCGCCCTATGGAGCGTGCGACGGCCCGATGTGCTGTGCGGGCCGAGAACCCGGCTTCGCCAATTGCCGCCTCACGTGCACTTCTCACAAGGTGCTCATAGCCCAGCGCACAATGGAGCTGAAGCGCAGCCTCCCGCCGCTCCGGCGCCAAGACGCCGCGCGACGAGCGCATCAGCAGCTTCTGAACCGACAAACCCGCGTCGTTATGACAGACGATGCCAACTCGTTGCCCCTCGGAAATAAGACCCTTCTCAATTGCGCACAAAGCCGCCAGAACCGGGCGCCAAACCAGCGTCGAATTACGGAATTTGCCCTTGGCCAAAGCGCCCAGCAGGTGCTCCTGCACTTCATCGCCTCCGCCAAGGCCTTCGTCAATCGACACCACATTGAAGGCCGCGCCCTGAGCGGACCCCTTAAAGGCTGAGGCCAGCCTGTCGAGATCGGGATCCCGCCTTTCCAGCATTGAACGCACCGAGACGCGCCGCTCTTGGCGGCCTATTTCGCCCCAGCCACCACCAAGACCGTGGGGAGCGAGATCGGCCTGTGGTCCTCCGATCCAAATACCCAACTTTTCGTCCCCGCTAAAGACAACCGAGGACAAAGGGCCGCTCTGGATAATCGTGGTCGGACCGATCTCCTCTTCTTCTCCTGGCACCGCGCGCCAATTCCGTGCCGTAAAGTCCCGCCAGCCGTTGATGTCGAAGCCGCAGAGTTTCTGGTTCTTCATTCCGCTCCTCCGTAGATTTCGCTGCGCACGAATTCTCGCACGGCTTCGAAACCTTGAGCGAGATCGGCGCAGGCCGGACCCATCGCGATGGCCTTGACCCGGGCCTTTCCGCGACTTGCCTCGATGGTTTCGGCCCGTCCGCGCGCTGGGGTCATGATAAGGCCATGCCGGAGCACCTCGGTTACAGCGATTTGCTGCAGCTGCTGCAATAGCATCGCGGCGTCGTTGACCTCGGTCTCAAGATCGAGACGGCGCAGAGCATGGGGCGTCCAGACCGCAACGCGTCTCGGCAACTCACCCTTGGTAGGGTCGGAGACGCGAAGCGCCACATGCGCGCGGGCCAAGCTCAGGGGCGTGCCTGGGGTTTCTGGACGGGACTGGACTTCGACGATACGGCTGGTCTCGCGCAGCCAAAAGACTGCAATCGGCCGATCCTGTTCGAACCAACGACCGAGCTCGGCTTCGGCATTCCACGAGATCGGGGATTGTGCGATCAACTCGGCCTCGTCCAATTCATCGATGGCAAGAATGATCGCGAGCACGGCGAAATCGGTCCACGTCTGTGCCTGCCAAGCCCACAAGTCGTCTTCTGTGCGTTGTCGCAACAAGAGACGCTGCCAACAGACATAGACCTCGCGATAGCTTTTGTCCTGCATCAGAACGTAATTTGGCGTGGCGTCCGCAGCGGCCACCATTACACCGAGGTCCACCAATCTGCGCGCAAGAGTCCGGCAGGATTTCCGGAAGCCTTCGACCTGAGCAAAGCGTGTACTGGCCTGGGCCCCCGGATGTTCCCGCAGCCATTCACGTGCTACATCTGCGGCCAGCCTGGCATAGGCATGCAGCACGCGATTCTCGAGAGTATCGAAGTTTTCCCGCCGAACGGTCGCAAGAATGCGTTGCGCTGATCCCGCTCGCTCGGCAATCGAGGATCCCGGCTGCCGGCTAAGCCAGACCATTGACGCGCGATCCATTTCCTGCACACGGTCAAGTGGCGTCAGCTCCCGCTGGCGGCGCAAAACCCTGCGAATACGCTTTTCGAGTTCGTGCAGCACAGGTTTCATGCGCCGGGACTGACGCACGATTTCGGCCATTTTCGGGTCTTCCTCATCCTCGGCGCGACGCCATGCCTCGCGCAGACGCTCCCAAGTCTTACTTGGATCCTCGAGCGCTTCTTCCAACTCCTGAATGCGTGCAAGAACCTCATTCATGTGTTGCAGCGCCGACGCACCTTCTACCTCGGCCTGCGTCGCCGGCTCATGTCCCTTTCTCGGTCGAACGGGGAAACCCCTGCGCGCTGGCGACAAAGCCTCCTCACGCTTCGGATAGGGAAACAGCACGAGGCGCCGGCGCTGGCCACGCACCTGGGCTGAGAGAAGTGTCGCAGCATCATGCCCAAGCGGTCCCTCCCCCTCGCGTTCTCCAAGCAAACAGTCCTCTGGTCCGAATTCCGCCCCATCCTGAAGCCCATGGGACGACCAGGGTCGGGTCAAGTAACGCATCAGCGCGTGACTCCGCTCCAGACGAACTGTCCGGTATCCTCGGACTGCGCCATCGACTGATCGATGGCCTGGACCAGCGCCTCATCACCCAGCTCACGTTCCACGAATGACTTGAGTTTTGCGAACTGTGGAGCCGTCGCGTCAACCTCGACGCCTCGCAGCTTGGGCAGGAGACGCATCTCAACCTGGTCGGCCAAGGCATCGTCGATCCCCCTGCCTCCCTCGATTTCCGGATAGTTTGCGGCATAAGCCATGATGGCGCGACCGAGGCGGTGACCGAAGGGGCGTTTGAAGTCGCGCATCAGCTCGACCATTTGCTCGACCCGCTTGTTGACCGGCCGATCTCCATCGACGTCTGAGAGCGGACGCAACCACTTGGACCACGTCTCGCGAGACAGCGCCATCGTCTCTTCTAAAGTTCCCTCGGCGCGGCCGCTTTTGATCTTTCTGGGCGCCGAGAACCTTAGAATGTTCGCACGGTCCACGACCTTGTCGGAAAGCGACTGAGTGCTTTCATCCTCGTTCATCGTCCCGGCAAAAAGTAGGTTGTAGCCAGGGAAAATGCGCGGCGGGTTCTGCATCTTGGGAATCTCGAGTTCAATTTCGGCATCCTTGCGCAGGTTCTCATCGTCCACCTTGTCTGGCCTCGGGCGGCTTTCCAGACGGCTAAGGAAATCAGAGAAGTAATATTCGACCCGAGCGAGGTTCATTTCGTCGAGAAGTACCATCATCATACGGTCTTCGAGGGCGCTTTCCGCATTGTGGATTTCGTCCAGCGCCCAAAGCGCCCGCGCCATGTCGGTCGGTCTGAATTTACCCTCAATATAGTTATAAAAGCCCATGAGGTCCTGGGGACTGTCCCAGCGCGGCTGCACAGGAACCTGAAGAAATCCGATCCCCATACCGGCGGCATACTGGCGTGGAAGTTGGCTCTTGCCGGTGCCAGAGATGCCAGCAAGCACTGCCATCTGTGACGTTTCGTTGACTTTCATCGCCGTGTGGAAGGCTCGGAGCGTGCGCGCCGGATAGTCCAGTTCGCTGGCCCGCAGACGCCGCTCCACTCGCTTGATGGCGTCAGCCTCGTTCTCGCGCGGAGCATTTTTCCAATTCCTCATTTGCGCAATGACGGGCGGCGTTTCCTTAAGTTCGCGCAGCGGGTCTGTCTCAGGGTCCACGCCGGTTGCGTGTCCTTCTTTCTTGGCGATTTCCGCGCTTAGATAAGCGAGCCGTGCTTCGAGAGAGCCGCGGTTTTCTTGCAGAGCTTCCATCTCCCCTCGCAGGCGGCGGACCTCTTGCGTCTGGGCCGCCACCTCGGCTCCAACCCGGCCATGTTCAGCCTGCGTGTCGGCCAGAGCTTGAAATTCCGTTGCAAGCCGCGCTTTGGCTTCGCCAAGCTCCTGCTCTGCCGCTTCGATCCGATCCTCAAGGGTCTTCGCTGCCGCCTCCAGATCGTTTCTCCGAGCCTCGAGCGTGGCACGACGCTCCTCCAGGCCCTCTATCTCCCCTTTCAGCCGCGCAATTCCTGTGCATGCACCGCAGTCTCGGCGCTGAGACGGCCATGTTCGGTCTGTGTCTCAGCCATGGCCTCGCGCTCCGAGGCAACACGTGCTCGGGCTTCACCCAACTCCTGTTCCTGCGCGGCGATCCGGCCCTCGAGCGTTGCCGCTGCGGTTTCGAGCTCATGGCCCCGGGCCTCAAGTCGGGACACCTTGTCCTCGGCTTCCTCGAGCTTTTGCAGCGTTTCGTGAAACTCCTCGACCTCAGCCGCGATCTCACCGTGCTCGCGTTTCAAGGCATCGATGCGACCGATGAGGTCCTCGGCCTTGTCGAGCCGTTCCTTGATCTCGAGATATTCGGCCCGAAGGGGCGCCATCTCGGCTTCAAGTGTCTGACGCTCGATCGTCGCTTCCTCAATCTCGCGTCGCACCGCTGAGACTTCTTCGCGGCGTTCGCGCAGGCTCTCCCATTCGGTCAGAAGCTCCTCCTTCTGCCGCCGCAGGCCGTCGACCTCGGCCTGCAGGTCCGCCGTGACAGCCATGGCTTCCCGACGTTTGGCAAGTTCGTCCTCGAGATCGTCCATTATTCGCTGCTTTTCTTGCAATCTCTTGTCATAGACAGCCAATTCCTCGATGGGGCCTGCCGCCGCCACGGCGCGGTCGTGTCGCACAGCAAGAAACAGCTGGATCGCAGCGAGAAGCATCAGCACGCCCGCGACGGCGAGAACAAGAATTGTGTTATCGGTCAGCATCTTTCAGTTTTCCTCACTCATCACCGGCCTGCGGGCTCACTTCCTCTGCCCCAGCAGTCGCGCCGGGAGCGGCAGTGGCTTCGTCAATTGCCAGACGCGCCTCACGCAGGTCTTTTTCAATGTCGGCGAGTTTGGATTCACGGGCGGAGATGTCCTGGCGCAACTGAGCGAGTTGATCGGTCTGCTCTGCTACGCTTTCCACGATAGAGGCCTGCTCCGCTCGACCAGCGCGAAGTGTGGCCTGCACCTCTCGTGCCTGCGACCGCGAGTCTTCCAAATCCTGCACGGCTTTGCGCAGCTGGAGGCCAAGAGCCTCAAGCTGCTCTTCTCGGGCCGAGATGTCGCCGTCAAGTTGCGTCAGCTGCTCTTTTTTCCCGGTTACGCTTGCGTCGACTTCCTCTTGCTCTGCGCGGCGGCTGCGGAGCGTCTCTTCGGTGGCTTTGAGCTGTGCCTGCGCGTTGTCCAGACTCTGCGTTGCCGCGCTCATTTGATCTCCAAGGTTTTTGATCTCTGACTGTCGGGCCTTGATCACGTCGCTCAAGCGCGCAAGCTGATCAGTTTTCTCGGCTATGTCGGCAACCACAGAGGCTTGCTCAGACCGAAGAGCACTCAAGGACTTTTTAGCTGCGTCTGCTTGGGCTTGCGCCGTCTCGACAGTTTCGGCAAGCCCTGCCCGGCGTGTCTCAAGGCTCTCGATGTCCGTTTCGAGGCTCGACGCACGCCCGCGGAGTTCAGCCACCCTGGACAGCTCGGTGTCTGCATCAGCCCTGGCTGCTGCAAGGGTTGCGCGCAGCTCTTCTGTTCGGGCTTCCAGGTTTGGCACCGTGTTCGAAAGCTCTGCGTGCCGCGCCGCAAGCCGATCTGCATCCGCCTGCAGCCGATTTACCTCGGCGCGTTTTGCTTCGAGATCCCGAACTTCTTGCTCCGCCGCAGCAATTTGAGTTCCCAGAGTATTGAGTTGGCTCTGCCGCTCGGCAAAATCCTTTTGTACCTGCTCGAGTTGCTGATTGGTCGTTTCAAGTTGCGCCCGTGACTGCGACAGTTCTCTTTCCACAAGCTGCGCGCGATTGCGCAGCTCTTCGGTTCTGACAGTCGCGCCTTTGATTTCACTTTCGACCTCGGTTTTCCGTGCTCCAAGGGTTTTCAAATCCGCCTGGGCTTCCTCGAGCCGCGTGACTATCTGAGCGAGGTCGGCGTTGTGCTCCTCGAGACGCTTGTTTACGGCCTCCTCGCTTGCGGCAAGAGACGCAAGCTGGGCGCGTGCATCGTTTTCCTGCGCGGCAAGTTCCTCCACACGCTGGATCAGACGTCTTTCGTCGTTCTGCAGTTGCTCGACACGGCGCTGCCGGGCACGCAGGTCTTCCACTTCAGGAGCGAGCGCGTCCACATCCTGCTGAAGGTCGGCGCGTCGTCGGTCAAGGCGCGATACGGCATCGGAAACTTCTGCCTGGCGCGCCTCTTCTTCACTCCGCGCCACGCGCAGGCTCTCGATATCGGACCGCAGGCTCGTGACCTCGCTTTCCAGCGCGTCCCGCCGGGATTGGGCAGCCTCATTCTCGCGGGTCAGACGGTCAGCTTGGGCAATCGTTTGTCGAGCTTCGGCCAGACGCTCTTGCACACTGGCGAGTTCCTCGCGAGCCGCGGCGAGGCGCGCCTGTGCGTCGGCTTCCTGCTGAGCGGCGCTACGCCTGCTACTTTCGGCCAGCGCAACTTGCTGTGTCAGATTGGCTTTTTGATCGGAAAGCGTGGTGAGGTCTTCGCGCATCGTTGCAACACTGGCACGAGTGGACTGAAGTTGACCGTTATAATGCTCGAAATCCTCGGCAATGCGCCCGTATTTTTGGTCCAGCGAATTCACGGCAAATACCAGATATCCGCTCGCACAAATTGCTACCACACCCAGTACAGCCGCAATCGCGGTATTGCGGCTCGACTTAGGATAAGTCTTGTTCGACTCGGTCAAGGCATCCCTCCATGTCCTTTGCCAATTCGTCGACCCAGAAGCGGCGAACGCGCCAGCCGAGCGACTTCAATTGATGATCTCGCCAGAGGTCGGTCGTCTTGCGTCGTCCATCCTGGCTTTCGTGCCATTTGCGCCCGTCGACTTCGAGATCGAGCTTCACGCCGCTTGAACCGAACAGCGCAAAGTCCAACCGTCGGCCTGCAATCTCGAATTGCGGTTGCGGGTCCAGACCGCGTCCCTTCAAAGCGTGAAAGACTTTGCGTTCCCAGTCGCTGTCGAACACGCTTTCTCCAACGCGCCCGCGCGGCTCGGTTGCCATTGCCGCCAGTCGGCGCAAGGGGCTGGACTGCCCGGAACGAGCAAACTCCAGATCCCCAAATATCAAGGCCACGGCTTTGGCTCGAGAAATGGCAACATTGAGCCTGCGGGTGTCCCTTTGGAAAAACGTCAGGCCGGACTGCGGACTGCGCGGCCCGACGCAGGGCGAAAATAGAACAAGATCGCGTTCCTGGCCCTGAAAACCATCGACCGTCCCGACTTTCAGTTCACAAGCAATTCTCTTCGGCTCATCGATCGCCTGACAGATGCTGGCCTCCATCGCCGCGA
Source organism: Marinovum sp. J2-8 (assembly GCF_055808435.1). Lineage (NCBI taxonomy): Bacteria > Pseudomonadati > Pseudomonadota > Alphaproteobacteria > Rhodobacterales > Roseobacteraceae > Marinovum > Marinovum sp. J2-8. The sequence continues at coordinate 224,147 of NZ_JBVVRZ010000002.1, forward strand.
CCTGAGCACGAAAAGGCGTGATCACGCCGATCGTGCCTTCATATCCCTCGTCCTTCAGAAGGTGTTCGAGGTGTTTCACGATTGCCGCAACCTCGGCCGGATTTACGTTGCCAGTCTGCGCGACGGCAGGCGCCGGAACATGCTCCCATGCAAGGCCCGGTTTGGCGCCTTTCGGGACAACCAAGCTCCGGGGATCGTAAGAAGTCTGCAGCTGTCCGCCATAAAAATTGTCGCTTATATAATCGACAATGGGTCCGGCCGAACGATACTGATGCCGCAGGGTGATCCTCCTGGCTCCTGGCGTTCGAGACGCGAGATCGAACAGGGAGCGACGGCTTTGCGCAAACCGCCCCATCCCTGCCACAGGGAGCCCTTGCGCCTGCATAAGGTTGCGATCTTGAGCCTGACCCAATTGCGCAATGAAGGACAATTGGCGGTCATCGCCCACCACCACCGCGCGTTTTGCGCGGGCAAAGAGCGGAATTGCTGTGGCGATGTCACACTGACTGGCCTCGTCGAAAATCACGAGATCGAACAACCCATCATCAAGGGGAATGCGCCGCGGGGTTCCCAGGATCGACGCCAGCCATAGTGGCCGGTGTGACACCAACGTTTTCGCCAGATCAGCGGGCGGCTGTCCCTTGCCTCCACTGAACTGCCAATCGTCGGAAAGCTCCGCAAGCTCGCGCCTCAGTTCTTCAGTAAGATGTGTTCGAACCGCCAAGAGCCTTGGTAGAAGCCTGCCCGTTGCTTCCCGAATTCTCTCGCCAAGCTCGATGGGGTCCACAGGCTCACCCAGCTCTTCTTTCATGGCGCGCAAATCGACCAGCAGTGCGTGCAAGTCACGTAAGCTCATCCCACGTCGGTCCGCCACATCCTGGCGTGGCATCGACGCCTTTGCAGGTCGGCCGATCATAGAGCTGTGCAGCCATAGCAACAGCCGTCTGAAAAAACCTTGTGAATCAGCCGAAGGCGTTTGAGCCGAACTTTCCGGCCTGCCACGTGCTTCACGCAGTTCGATACGCTCGAGGACGTCGGCGATCTCGCATTCCAGTTCAGCGATCCGGTCGACAGCGTCAACAGCTTGTCGTCGCTGTGAAGCGACGTTCACCAACTCCGAGACTGCAAGCACGTCGACCGCACCGGAGTTTGAGGTGTTCTCGTTGCCAATCAGTTGCTTGAGCGCGTCCGAAAAGCCGGTGTCGGTTTCATCGTTCGGGTTCAGCGTGCGAACTGAGAACGGAACCCCGGACGCGAGAGCGCCCAGCCTTTCCTCGACTGCATCCAGCGCTTGGTGGTTCTTCGACGCGACCAGAACGCTCCCGCCAGCCGCAAGGACCGAAGCGGCCATAGAGACGATCGCCTGACTCTTGCCGGTTCCGGGCGGACCGGTAACCACCGTCAGAGGCAACTCGCACGCGCCTTGAACTGCTCGTAACTGTTCCTTGTTCAGGGGCACTGCATCGATTGCCGGAACCGGATCGATCTCGGCCGCAGATTCGATCCCTAACACGGCGCCCAAAGCCGAACGGGATAAGCGCTCGCGTGGCCAAGCCCCAATCGCGTCGAGATCACGGGCTGCCCCTGCCGTGAAGGACGAGTCAGTCGGCAGAAAAATCGCAGCGCTATCGTAAATCCCCTGTGCAGAGCCATCGAGTTGAGACGCGAGGTCTTCTCCGGTGATCCGGCCGCGGACCTGGCTCGCCACCGCGGTTCTGACCCTGTCGAGGAAGTCGGAGCCGCGCAACCCGATGGTGTTATCAGCATGAAAGAGGTCCGCCAGATCGTCCTTTTTCCATCCGCTCAGGCGGGCAGCGCCCTTGACCCAATCCGGGTTGACCAACACATCGTTTGCATCGACCGAAAGCACCAGACTCTCGCCCTCTCGGGTCCAGCTTGCGGCGAGCATTCCGACAGGTTGGAAGATCGGCAAACCGCCCCGCCGACTGATCGCCATCGGCCAACCAACCGCAAGCGCATTTTCGTTGCCTTCTCGACGGATTAGCGCCTCCTGAAAGCCAGGATCAAGCGCTGCAAGAGAGATCGAAATGCGCAGTCGTTGGCCCTCATTCGGCAGGACCGGTCCGCGTCCGGATATGAGTGTCCATTCGATACCATGCTTGTCGAGCACCTGCGTCGTCGCGCCACGGGGGTCGGCCCGCAGCGCCGAACGCCAATAGCGCAGAAGCGCCTGCGGATCGATTACCGGCTCTGCCAGGTCCTCGGTGTCAAGCGTTTCGTCAGCCACCGGCAAAGAGGCAAAGTTGGCTGCCGCTGCATGCAGGATCTCTTGCTCGGATGCCGCTGTCTTTGCGCCCCTGGCAGGTAGATTCCGCGCACCGTTGGTCAGGACAGCGCGTTTGGCGCGCCAGCGACCATCGCGCGCCTTCTCGACCAGACCATCTCGCATAAGTTGATCCAGTTCGGCGACCGCCGCAAGGCGTTTGTCATGTGAGAAACTGGCACCGAGGAGGACAAGCAATTCCTCGGTGGTTCGACCTCGCGGAAAGGCACGCACCGTATTCAATACCAAGGACATCAAACAGACCTGCGATCTTGCGCAATAACTGCGCAACTACTCCATATCAAAAAAGCACCAATAAATGTCATTAGCAATCGTATCGTTTGCTGAATTGGTTCTCTCTTCTCCCTTCGGAGCTTATACTATGATCATCTCAAATCCAGAAACTCCACCATCAAATGCCAGCACTAACCTAACAAACGATCGATTACGTACTCTGTCCAACCCCAAATAGCCGCAAAGAGTCTTCCGACGCTGTCTTCAGAAAGGAAGATACTCTTTATACGGCAGCTCACAACCTGAAAGTTTGAACTTTGCCAGCTGCCATACAGCGCGGAAAGCTACTCGTTGTGGCTGAGTTCGCAAGCCGCTTTTGTATGCATTCGTTGCCAGCGGGTGTTTGCACACAAGCGCCGAAAGGCGACGATGCCTCACTATTGGCAACGAGCGCTGCTCGAGAGCCTATCATGCGAGTTCTAACGCGGCGTCCCTACCATCACTTCCCGGAGGTTCAGTTGACAAGCGACGTGCCCCGCCGTCCTTTGGGACGCGGGGCACGTATTTTTCATATGCTCAATTGACGGGACACCTGGCCGGCATCCAGCTGGCATCGCACCTCCACCAGACGCATTTCCAGTTGTGCGAGGGCGACGCAAAAACCGTCCAGAACCTGGCCGAGGGGCGTGCTGCGTGACCTGTCGTAGCCGCCGCTCTGGCAGTCAAAGTCCACCAGGAACTCGGTCCGGCTTTCGTCTCCGACCCTGCTTTCGACATAGGCCTTGGTTTCGCGGACCTTCCGCAGCGAGGCGCTGTCGAAGAGTTCCCTGGAAAGTGCGACCGAGGCCAGCCAGTTAAGTTGGTCCTCGTCCTCGGCAGTCAGACCGGCTTCAGCCATGACGTCAGAGTATGCATCCAGAACGGTGCGCAGCGAGCGCATCGCGTTCAGCACGGCCTCATAGAGCATCTTTGCTTCATACATGTTCGCTCTCCTGTTCGAGGCACTCGAGCAAACCATCAGCCAGCAGGCAGATTTCCTCGACGCAGGGATCCGTCGGATCGACCGCAAAGAAGAACTCAGCCTCAGGGCTTTCGGGATCATGGCCATACTCGAGCATGAGCAGCGCGTGCTGCGCCTTCGCCTCGCGGCGCATGCGCCGGGTGACCGGGCCAGGCTGGGCCAGGTCCTGAAGCAGCCGCTGGCAGCGTCGCAGCCAGGGGCGGCCTCCGAGCAGGTAGGCTGCGTTTTGCAGCCCCTCTGCGTTGTCTGACGCGAACGCGTGCAGACGGGTGACGGGGATGGGTGTATCGAACATCGGCGTCTCCTGTGGTGCCACCCCGCGTAGGTGCAGGGGGCTACAAGGCGGCTCTGTCCTTTCCTGTGCCGCTGGCCCTTTCAGGCTTGGTTTCCATTGCGCCGTCAGCCGTTTTCGATGCTCTCACCCCGGGGAGCGGAGAAAACGGCTGACGGCGCTGAGAATTTTCGTGATCCTTGGATTTCTTGTCCGTAACCCCACGAGCAATAGCGAGGTCAGGATTAGGACAAGCGTTGCTTCAGGAGGCGCTCAGAAACGCGGTCGGCAACATTGCCCTGCTCACCAGTAGGCTTCCCTGTAATGCTTTCGGTATATGCCAGAGCGCGCGCGGTCCGCTTGCTGTTGCGGCACATTTATCTCGACGTTCCCCCCGAAAGATGGGGGGGTAATACCTCGCGCTGGAAACCTCCTGCAGGCTGCTTCCAGCAGACTGACGCCCAAAATTCTGAATTAAGTCGCCTGCCTGCCAACTTGAATTCCCCGCGAACCGACATCGTCGAATCAGCACTCCACAGGTGATAGCACTGCGGTCCAGGACAAGGACACAGCACTCCGTCAGGGCAAAATCCGCCAGTCTCTGTTGACACCGACACAACAATTTTCGGGGTTTTCCGCCAACTACCCGGCGTTTTACCTCGGTTCAAAACCGATGAACCAACAGCGAAAATCACGTACTCACGCGAAGTTTGACCAGTCGAAATTTAGATTATCCTTAGAGACATTCAAGTTTTTGCCCCCCCACCACCAACTCAGCCAGCTTCATTCCTGCGGGCAGCTTCGAGAAACAAAAAATCCATAAAAAAAATTAACTTTATCAAACACTTATGATGAATAACTTAAGTTTCACATGAGAATAATTCCGCAACCGCAAAGGGCTTTGCGCTGGAAGAACCGGTCTCCTTCCGCCGAAAAGCATCGATGCCTTTCGAGTTGTGTAGCGATCCGCCCTGAAGAGCCGGTAGGTCTTCATGTTCCGCTCGCCTCATTCAAAAACGGTCTGACATCTCCACGCCAACAGAATTCATTGACAGGCAAAATTTTGAAAAATACGCTGAAGACACACCAGTCGAACTTCAGCGGCTATCCCAGATGCGAGGTGCATCTTCGATTACGATTGTGGAAAGTTCCTTCACAAGGAACCGTAGTGCCGGGCAGCGAAGTGAAAGAAAAGCGCGAGGAGCGCTTTCGATATCGCCAACCCCAAAATGACTGATCTTCCTATAGGGGATCTTTCTCTCGAATTCGATCCGATCTACGAGCATCGAATGCTCGTGAGAGTGTGAGTTACGTTTTCAACCCATCTCAGGGAGAGAAAACTTAACCATTCACCAAGAAAATTTCGATTTTCATCTTCGGATTGTTGAAGAGTGGCCAATATTTTAACTGAAGGCAACGTCCCCGGATCAAACCGCGGATCAATATGCCTTCCAGTCGCCGGTGAACTTCAAATCGTACAACCTGATCACTATAGAGAAACATGATACGGAGGGTCATGATTGAACATGAATACTTCTAAATAATGCCCGAAGAAACTTTCGATTTGATCGACCATCGATATATCAACCACGCCTCAGTTGGTAGAAAAGGAAGTGCACATGCAAAAAATACTTACACCAAGGGAAGTCGCCCGTCGCTGGAAGTGCTGCTCTAATACTGTAAGGAAAGCGATTTCACGACGGAGAACTCGAGGCTTTTCGAATTGGGAAGCGACGCTACGGCATAACTGAAAACGCCTTGAAGAAATTTGGTGGGCGTATCAAAAAAAGCTATCAGGACGATCCTCAGGGAACAAGATGTTTTCCGAGGCCAAGGTAGTTTTACCATATTTTGGAAAATTCTATCCACGAGACATCACAGAGGAACTCGTAAATGAATATATCGCAACGAGGGTTAACCTCCGGACAGGAGAATTGGCGTCACCTGGAACCCTTAGGACCGAGTTAGGACGTCTCCGAGATGCGCTCAGCTACGCGCTTAAAAAACAGTGGCTTGAGCCGAATGATCTTAAGTATATTCCACGCCCTTCGAAGCCTGCGCCGCGAGATGTTTGGATTACAAAAAAACAAGCCAAATCTCTTTTGGATGCTGCAAGCGACCTGCCTCATCTCTATACTGCGATCCACGTTATGCTGGCCACCGCTGGCCGAGTTACTGCCGTTCTTCAACTCACATGGGATCGCGTTGATTTCGCGAACGAAAAAATTGATCTTAGGATTAATACTGATGTTGACCTGCCCCCTGCTGGTCCCTCATTCATAATGAGAGTTCTGCAGGTTGAATCTGGGTATTCGGCTTCCGCGTCTGACGCAAGCGCGCCGGGCGCGGAGTCTTCAAATTGCTCAAGCGCACGGCGCGCTTGCAGCGGCGTTTGGTTGCCCAAGGACGAGTGTGGCCTGACCGTGTTATAGTCGTAACGCCATAGGGCCAGCTTGCGCCGCGCATCATCCAGGCTGTCGAAGATCTCCTCGTTCAGTAGCTCATCCCTGAGACTGCCGTTGAAGCTCTCGATGAACGCGTTCTGCTGCGGCTTGCCCGGATCGATGTAGTGCCACGGCACCTCGTTCTCGTCGGCCCATTTCAGGATGGCCCGACTGGTGAACTCAGTTCCATTATCGCTGACAATGCAGCCGGGCTTTCCGTAAAGCCGGATCAGAGCGCTGAGCTCCCGGGCGACCCTTGCGCCGGAGAGGCTGGTGTCCGCGATAAGGCACAGGCATTCCCGAGTGCAGTCATCGATCACTGCCAGCATCCGGAACTTCCGCGAGGCGCCGAAGCTGTCGGATACGAAGTCCAACGACCAACGAGCATTGGGATACGCCGCAACTGGCATCGGCACCCTGGTGCCACGCGCCCGTTTCCGGCCGCGCCGCCGCTTCACGGACAGCCCTTCTTCGCGATAGACCCTGTAGAGCTTCTTGTGGTTCATGGTCATGCCCTTGCGCTCCAGCAGCACGCCGATCCGGCGGTAACCGAACCTGCGCCGCTTGGCAGCGATGTCCTGCATCTCCTTGCGGATCTCGGTACAGTCCGGTGGGCGTTCTCGCCGGACTGTTTTGGGATCGACACCGACAAGCCTGCAGGCCCGGCGCTGCGAGATGTCATGATCCCGCATCGCCCGAAGCGCCGCGTCTCGCCGCTTGGTCAATGTCGTCAATTCTTTCCCAGCAAGTCTTTCAGCACGACGTTGTCGAGCATGGTATCGGCCAGCAGGCGCTTGAGCTTGGCGTTCTCGTCTTCGAGCGCCTTCAGCCTGGCGGCCTCAGAAACTTCCATCCCGCCATACTTGGCCTTCAACTTGTAGAAAGTCGCCGTGCTCAGCCCGTGCCTGCGACACACCTCCGCTGTCGGCATCCCTGCTTCCTGTTCTTTGATCATACCGATGATCTGCGCCTCGGTGAAACGACTCTTTCGCATCTGTCTGCTCCTTCAGAGTTGGCGCAGACTCTACATTACGGTGAGGGATTTCGCGGGGGGCAGGTCATTCACTGAACCTAAATACACCGGTCAATCGCCTCAATGCGCTTAAAATCATTCGATTGCGAGAACTAAAATAATCTTAAAGTCAATAGATTAGCTGAGATCCTTACCGCTCATAACGCTTTGGTTGCGGGTTCAAGTCCTGCCGGGCCTACCATCTCTCGCTAATAATATTGAAAATCAAACACCGCCTGTCGCACGCCGGGGTGATCCTGGGGGGATTTGGGTATTGATGGGACGTTGTCCTATCCTGCGGCCGAATCTGCGGCGAGGTTTTTGTGGACCATGCAATGGCGCTTGCGCTGACCACCGGGCGCCTGCCGATGATTGCGGCCTTGGGCGACGGACAAATTCGCCGATACAGGATGGCTTTTTCGGGATCGGCGATCTGGTGCCACAAATTGAACGCGGGGCAATTACATTCCAAAACGATATGTATTCGGCGGTAAATTTATTAGATCGGCAAGTTTCAAACCGATAAAACCGGGGCAACGGAACCATACGTCAGGGAGGAACTACCGTATGTCCAAGGGATTTTTCGCCAGAACCGCTTCGGGGCTTGCTCTGTCGGGCGCATTGACTGTCGCAGCCGCCGGAGGGGCCATTGCCCAGAGCTATCCCGAACAGCCAATCAAGGTCATCGTACCCTTTGCCGCCGGTGGTCAGGGCGACGTCATGGCGCGTCTGGTGATCCAGCGTATTGAGGAGATGGAGCTGCTTGACCAGCCCATGGTCGTGGTCAACGTGCCCGGCGGCGCCGCCACCATCGGCATGCGCCAGGCCAAGAACGCCAAGGCCGACGGCTATACCCTGCTCTATATCCATCAGACCATGATGACCGCAGAGCTGATGGGTACGCTGGACTTCAAATATAGCGACATGGTGCCGGTGGCCGAAACCAACAATTCCTGCCTGCTGACCGCCACGGCCGAAGGTTCGGGCATTGCGGACGCTCAGGATTGGATCGCCCAGACCAAGGCCGCGCCGAACGCCGTGAAAGAGGCGACTTTGGTGGGCAGCATCGCGCATTTCACCACCGCCATGTTCGCCAAGGCCGCGGATATCCAGGTTGGCTATGTCAACGCCGGCGGCGGCGCGGACCGGATCGCCTCGATCCTTGGCAACCACACCAAAACCGCCGTGGTGGTTGCAACCCCGGTCGTGCGCAACCCGAAGCTTTCTGCGCTGGTCTATTACGGCGAAGAACGCCACCCGGAGCTGCCCGATACGCCAACGGCCAAGGAACTTGGCTATGACGTCGTGTCCTGTCTCGACAACATCTGGTACGCCCCGGCGGGCACCCCCGCCGACATCGTCGACACCCTGGCGGCGGTGTTTGAACAAGCGACAAGCGATCCGCAATTGATCGAAACAATCGAAGCCAAGGGTGACGAAGTCGTCTTTTCCTCGGGCGCGGATCTGACGGCTCGTCTTGCGGCAATCTACGAAGATCTGGCGGCGGTGTCCGGCGCGCTTCGCTAATCCATTTCGACAAGACCCCGCTGGCCTGACAGGTTGGCCTGCGGGGATCAGACAGCGCGGCGCAAGCGGCGCGCGCCCCACCTATTGCCGGAAGAGATCATGTCCAGAAAACCCAATTTCCTGTTCATCGTGACGGACCAGCACCGTGCAGATCACCTTGGCTGCTATGGCAACACCGTGGTGAAGACGCCGAATATCGACGCTCTTGCGGCCCGTGGCACACGGTTTGACCGCTTCTATGTCGCCAACCCGATCTGCATGTGCAACCGTGCCAGCATCCTGACATCGCGTATGCCAAGCCTGCACGGAGGCCGCCACAACGGCATTCCGCTGTCGCTGGATTCGACCACTTTCGTGGATCTGTTGCGCGACAAGGGGTACGACACCGCGCTGATTGGCAAATCGCACCTTCAGGGCATGACCGGCTTGCCTGCGACCGCGAAACGGCCCGTCAAACCGGGGTTGGAAGAAGCGTCAGAAGATCTGCGCGAGGCCAACAAACGCCAACGCGTCGGCGAGCCCTATGATCAGGAAAGCGCGAAACGCTGGCAGGAAAACCCGGCACATCGGGTTCGCACGCCGTTCTATGGTTTCGATGATGTGCGGATTGCCGACGATCACGCCGACCTTGTGACCGGGGACTATGCGATCTGGCTGGCGGAACACCACCCCGAGGTCGCGGCCCTGCGCGGTCCCGAAAATGCCATCAAGGACGACCGTTATTCTGCGCCACAGGCCTGGCGGACACAGGTTCCAGAAGATCTCTATCCGACCACATGGATCGCCAACGAATGCGAAGGTTTCCTTAGAAACCGTGCGCCGGACGACGATCCGTTCTTTCTGATGATGTCCTTTCCCGATCCGCATCATCCCTTTACCCCGCCGGGCAAATATTGGGACATGTATGACCCCGACGAAATCGAACTGCCCGACTCTTTTGGAAAAGGTGACATTCCCCCGATCCACAACCTGCGCCGCCAACTGGCCGAAGCGCCCGACACACGGGTGGGCCAGGATCCTTTTGCGGTGACAGAACGCGAGGCGCGCGAAATCATTGCGCTGACCTATGGCGCGATCACCATGATCGACGACGCGGTGGGCAGGGTGATAAAAACGCTGGAGGATCAGGGGCTTGCCGAGGACACCATCGTTGTCTTCACCTCGGACCACGGCGATTACATGGGCGATCACGGCCTGATGCTGAAATTGCTGATGCATTATCAGGGGTTGATCCGGGTGCCCTTCATCTGGGCCGATCCGCGTGATCCTGCGGCGCGCAGCGATGACGCCCTGCGCAGTGCCATCGACATTGGCCCGACCTTCCTGGAACGGGCGGGAATCCAGCCATTCAACGGGACACAAGGTGTCAACGCCCTGGACAAGATTGATCGTCAGGGGCTGATCGTCGAAGAAGACAGCCAGCGCACCATGGCCGCTTTTGAACGGCCCCAGCGGATACGGACCTACCTTGAGAAAGATTGGCGCATCACAATCCGCTACGGCGAGGATTGGAACGAGATGTATGACCTGAAAAACGACCCCGACGAAAACACCAATCTCTGGGGCCACCCGGATCATGCAGACGAGCAAAGCCGGTTGGTCCAGAATATGGTCGCCGAAATGATCAACCTGCAGGACCGCGCACCTTTGCCCACCTGTCGGGCCTGACGCTGGACGCTTTGGGAGGAGCGCAAATTGATGAAATATCTACTCGACGAACACCGGGGCGAATTTGGCTTGGTGCTGTTGTTGGCCACCGGTCTGGCCATGCTGATTGGTGCCGCGTCCCTGCCCGCGCCGATGTTCGACCCATTGGGTCCGGCGGGGCTGCCGCGCTATATCGCTTGGTTGCTGTTGGCGCTGCTGGTGGTCCGCATTTTTGTCCTGCTGCGAGAGGCATCGCGCGCCACCCCGGAAACCGGTCCCAAGGCCAAGGCGGCGCAGAGCCTTCTTGGCGCGGGCGAACGCGGCATTCAGCGCGCCGAAGATGTGGATGCGCCGCAGATCGCCCGGTTCGGTCTGGTTGTGGTCATCACGCTGATCTATCTTGTGGCGCTGACCGTCGGCGGCCTGCCCTTTACCTGGATCACCCTGCTGTTCCTGGCTGCATTGGGGGCGGCAATGACGGATTTCACAGCCCGCAAGCTTGTCACCGTTGCGGCCATCGCCGTCGTCATGAGCTTTGTACTCACCTACACATTCACCGACATTCTGTCGGTTGTCCTGCCGCAATAGGAGCCGCGCCATGCAATTGTTAGAGGCTTTCGTGAACCTCCTCGCCCCGGCGCCGATGTTCTTTATCTTCCTTGGCGTGCTGCTGGGCATCGTTGTGGGGGCCATTCCCGGACTTGGCGGGGCAATGCTGATTGCGTTGCTGTTGCCGGTGACCTTCTACATGGATTCGGTCCTGGCCTTGATGTTGCTGGTGTCGATCTACGTCGGCTCGGTCAGTGGCGGGTTGATCACGGCGATCATGCTGAAGATGCCCGGCACGCCCTCGGCGGTCATGACCGTGCTGGATGGCTATCCGATGGCGGCACAGGGCCGTGCGGGCCGCGCGCTGTCGCTGGGGATCATGGCCTCCTTTGTGGGCGGCATCATCTCCTGGCTGTTCCTGGCCCTGTTGTCACCGCCGCTGGCGGATTTCGCCCTGAAATTCGGACCATACGAGCTGTTTACGCTGGTACTTATGGCCCTGGTTCTGATCGCGACGATTGCCGAGGGCACCCTGCTCAAGGGCTTGTTGATCGCACTCTTTGGCATGGCCGTGGCCATGGTTGGGCCGGATGCATCCTCGGGTGTGATGCGGCTGACCTTTGGGGTCAATGCGTTCGACGGTGGTTTTTCCCTGCTGCCGGTGTTGCTGGGGGTCTTTGTCATCAGCCAAATCATCGAAGACGTGCTGAAAAAGGAAAAACCGATCCAGCAGCAGGGCGGCAAGCTGACCGAATTCATGCCCTCTGCCGGTGACCTGAGGAAACACGGGCCCAATGCGGTGCGGTCGTCCCTGATCGGCACATGGATCGGCGTTCTGCCCGGTGTCGGCAGCGCAATCGCCGCGATCGTCGCCTATACCACAACCAAGAGCTTCTCGACCCACCCGGAAACCTTTGGCAAAGGCGAAGAAGCCGGGATTGTAGCGGCTGAATCCTCGAACAATGCCTCGGTCAATGGCGCGCTGATCCCGTTGATCACGCTTGGCATTCCCGGCAGTGTGATCGACGCGATCCTGATTGGCGCGCTGGTGATCCACAATCTGCAACCGGGGCCTTTGCTGTTCACCAACAGCCCCGACATCGCCTATGGCGTCATTGCGGCGGCCCTGGTGGCCAATTTCATGATGGCGGCGTTGATGTTTCTGGGCGTGCGTCCGATTGCCCGGATCGCAACCATTTCGCGGGCCTACCTCTTTCCGACAATCATCGTCTGCTGTGTGATCGGCGTTTATTCATTGTCCAACAGCATGTCGAGCGTCTGGGTGATGATGGCCTTTGGCGTATTGGGGTTCGTGTTCCGCAGGGGCGGATTTCCGGTCGGGCCTTTTGTTCTGGGCTATATCCTTGCGCCGCTGGCGGAAAAGGAACTGCGCTCGGGCCTGATGCTTTATGACGGCAGCCTGTTGCCGCTGGTCACGCGCCCGATCTCACTGTTCTTTATCGTGTTGACCGTGGTTCTGTCGCTCTGGCCGCTGGTTCAGGCCCGCATGAGGGCGCGCCGCGCCGCATGAGTTCCAACCGGGGCCGGTCACCGTACCGGCCCCGCGATACCAACTGCCGGCCAAGGCCATGGGGCCTTCACATCCGCCGCCAGCGCCCCGTGCCCCAGCAAAGCCCGTGACCACAGCAAAGGATGACGGCCAACCCACAGCGGTGTAGCCTGACCACGCGCCCCGGTTGGCGCGGAAAACTGGATGCGCCCATGCAGATCGACCCAAGACATCTGATCCAACTCGCCACCATCGTGCAATGCGGCTCTTTCGGGGCGGCGGCGGCAAAACTGGGCGTGGCGCAACCCGCCCTCAGCAAAAACATGAAAAAGCTGGAGGAACGGCTCGGCGCGCCGATTTTTGAGAAGATCGGGCGGCAATCCGTCGCCACGGATCTGGGCACGACGTTTGCGCGTTTCGGGCTGATGATGCTGGCCGCTGACGAACAGGCGCGCGCCTATGCCCAGCATGTGTCCACCGGACAAACCGGCAGTCTTTTGATCGGCACGCCGCCGTCGCTGGCCGATAACGTTCTTGCCCCGATCCTGGCCGATTTTCTGGCCACCCATACCGGGTGCCGGGTGGAATTGCGGGTCGGTCTGTTGGTTGAACTGGAAACCCAACTGTCCACCGGGCAAATCAATCTGGTGGTAGGGCCGTCCCGCCCGCATGCCACGGACCTGCAACTTGAGACCGAAACGCTTGCCGATGACATGCTGGGGGTTGTCTGCCGCAAGGCGCATCCCCTGACCCGCAAAGCCGAAATTCTGCCACAGGATCTTGAGGCGCAACGCTGGGTCGCCCATTCGCGCGGCAGCTATCTCAGGCTTCAGACCGAAGACGGGCTGGCCAAATTTGGCGTCACCTCGTTCGATATCGCGCTTGATACGGATTCCACCGAAACCGCGTATAAGGCAGTGGCGAAATCCGATCTGATCACCGTGATGCCGCGTCTGCCGACGCTTCTGTCCAGTCACAGCGCCGCAATCGAATTCCTGCCAATTGACAGCACGGCCTTTCTGCGCCCGATCGGGATCGTGCAACGTGCCTCACACACCCGATCGAGCCTCGAAATCAGCTTTCTGCGTCATCTGCGCAAGGCGGTGCAAAGCCGGGACATCGCAATCCCCGGCAATCGACAGACCGCATGACGCGTACCGTCGATTGCACAGGTAGAAACCCTAGCTTTCGAGGTCGGTCGTCAGCTGACCGCTGAACGGGAACAACGCTGGCGTGCCGCCGCAATGCACAAACAGGACATCGCTACCCTTTGCGATGGTGCCGTTTTCGACCGAGCCGATGATCCCGGCCATGGCCTTGCCGGTATAGACCGGATCAAGCAACACACCCTCGCTGCGGGCCGCGCGTTTGATCGCAGCGTTTCCGGCGTCTGACGGGATCGAATAGCCGGGGCCGACATAGTCATCCTGGATCAGCAAATCGCTGGCATCAAACCGGCGGTCCAGTTCCAGCAATTCCGCCGCATCATTGGCCATGGCCGAAATCCGTTGATCAAACGGCACCGCCGTTCCGGTGACCGAGATCCCCATCACTTTGGTCTCTGGCCACCAGATCGAACACCCAACGGTAATCCCGGCCAATGTCCCGCCCGACCCAAGCGGGGCGACGATATAATCGGGCGCTTTGCGTCCCATTGCTGTGTATTGCTCGGCCAGTTCCTTGATCGCATTGACATAGCCCATCGCCCCAAGGGCACTCGCACCGCCCAAGGGGATGACATAGGCTTTTTTGCCTTCGGCCTCGGCCTCGTCTGCGCGCTGTTGCATCAATGGATTGACCTGCTCGAAATATGCATCCGGGTCGAGGAAATCGATCTTTGCCCCCAACAGGTGATCAAGCAGCAGGTTACCCTGCCATGCGTCGGGGCGATTGCCCCGCAGAACAAGGATCGGTTCCATGCCGAACTTGCGCGCCGCAGCGGCCGTCATACGCGCATGGTTTGATTGGTGCCCGCCGGTGGTGATCACGACCTGCACGCCCTTTTCGACCGCATCCGCCATCAGGAATTCCAGCTTGCGCACCTTGTTGCCGCCGCCGCCAAAGCCGGTGAAATCATCGCGTTTCACCGACAGCGAAATTCCCAGCTCTGCGCCAAGCGTGGGCAGGTCGTCGATCGGGGTTGGCAGGAAACCAAGGGAAAGGCGCGGCAGGTCGTCAAGTTTCATGCTGGGGATCCTCACAGTCAGGTTGGTGATGACCGAAAACAGGAGAAACCCCTTGCAACGGCCCGGCTTGCATCTCTAGATATATGATATATCGTAATTGGCAAGCACGGTTTCGCCTAATCTCCCTTCCCGGTTCGGGCCACGCGGGGATAAGCTCGGGATCGCACCAACAACAGGGCGCACGCGATGACAAAACCTGTATTCTCCGTCGAACAGCTTGACGTTGCGTTTCGCGGGCGCGGCGGTTGGACCCCGGTGGTTCACGACATGTCTTTCACCATTGCCGCTGGTGAGACCCTGGCACTGGTCGGCGAAAGCGGCTCTGGCAAAAGCGTCACCTCGCTGGCGGCAATGCGCCTGCTGGATCCAGAGACCAGCCGGATCAAGGGCCGCGTGACGCTGGATGGTCAAAACCTGCTGGACCTTCCCGAAGCCAGGATGCGCAGCGTGCGTGGCAACGACATCGCGATGATTTTTCAGGAACCGATGACATCCCTGAACCCGTCAATGAAAATCGGCGAACAGATTGGCGAGGTACTGGTGGCGCATCGGGGCATGAGTTTTGCCGAAGCACAGGCCGAAACACAAAGATTGATGGAACGGGTGCGCATCCCGGCGGCCAAACAGCGTATGGGCGAATATCCCCATCAATCCTCCGGCGGGATGCGCCAGCGGTTCATGATTGCAATGGCGCTGGCCTGTCGTCCCAAACTGCTGATTGCGGATGAACCCACCACCGCCCTGGACGTCACCATTCAGGCGCAGATCCTCGAACTTATCAAAGTGCTGCAAGAGGAAGAGGAAATGGCCGTCCTTTTCATCACCCATGACATGGGCGTTGTGGCCGAAATCGCCGACAGGACCATCGTCATGCATCATGGGCGCGCGGTCGAAACGGGGGCAACAGAGGCCATTTTCACGGCACCAAACCAGGCCTATACCCGCGCCTTGCTTTCGGCGGTGCCGCGCCTTGGGTCGATGCAGGGCACGTCCCTGCCCGCGCGGTTCCCTTTGGTCGATGTCACAACCGGTGACGCAGTGCCGTCCCGCGCGGTGCCCGACACGGTTGATACGGCTGGCACACCGGTCTTGCAGGTCAAGGGGCTGACCACGCGTTACGGCGTTGGGCGCGATATCCTTGGACGATCCACCGGGAATGTTCACGCGGTCGAAGGTATCGATCTTGATATTCGCAGCGGTGAAACACTGGCCTTGGTGGGGGAATCCGGGTGCGGAAAATCCTCGGCCGGACGCAGCATTCTGGGCCTGACCCCGGCAGATTCTGGTTCGGTCAAACTGGACGGCGAAGAAATCCTCGGCCTGTCGCGCGCGGCCATGCTGCGCCATCGCCAAAAGGTTCAGATGATCTTTCAGGATCCGTTTGCCAGCCTTGATCCGCGGTTTCGCATTGGCGATGCGATTGCCGAACCCATGCTGACCCATGGTTTGGCAACGAAATCGCAAGCACGGGAAAAGGTCGCGGAGCTCCTGGTTCAGGTCGGGCTGAAGGCCGACATGGCGCGGCGCTATCCAAATGAGTTTTCCGGCGGTCAGCGCCAGCGGCTTTGCATTGCGCGGGCCTTGGGCATGACGCCAAAGCTGCTTGTCGCGGACGAGGCCGTGTCGGCCCTCGACGTGTCGATCAAGGCCCAGGTCATCAACCTCATGCTGGATCTGCAAGAAGACCTTGGGCTGTCGTATCTTTTCATCAGCCACGACATGGCGGTTGTTGAACGCATGAGCCATCGGGTCGGCGTCATGTATTTGGGTGAAATTGTCGAAATCGGTCCGCGTCAGGCGATTTTTGAAACCCCACAGCACCCCTATACAAAACGTTTGTTGCAGGCGGTTCCCGTGCCCGATCCGGCGCGGCGCGGGCTTCGCCATAACCTTGACGTCAAGGAGTTGAAAAGCCCGATCAAACCCGCCGGCTTTGAACCGCCACGCCGCGAATGGCGTCAGGTCGCACCGGGCCACCGGGTGCAGGTGCCCGGCCCGGAATGGGCCGAAGAATTGACCGCATTGGCCAGTTGAAGGATTGTGTCATGACCGCACCTGTCGCAATGATTTCCGGGGCCAGCCGGGGCATCGGGGCCGCCATCGCCACCGATCTTTTTCAGGCCTGGCTGGTCGCTCAGCCTTGGCCTTCGCAATGTCGCTCAAAGCCCGCTGCCCACATCCAACCGTGTCACGCTTAACCATTTTGATGCGGAAGATCCGCAAAGCGAACGCGATTGGGTGGCCGCGACGGCCGGGCATTTCGGGCGACTTGACGGGCTTGTGCTCAGCGCGGGCACCCTGATCAAAGGATCGCCGCTGGACACAACGGACGAGGATTTCGATCAGATTTTCAACATCAACGTCAAATCGCCAATGCGGATTGCCCGCGTGGCCTGGCCCCTGTTGGAAGGCGGCGAAGAAGGCCCGGGCCGGGTCATCACACTGGCGTCGCTGTCCGGCAAGCGGGTGAAATCGGCGGGTGCGGGGCTTTATGCGATGTCGAAATTCGCCGTTGTCGGGCTGGCCCATGCGCTGCGTCAGGCCGGGCGCGACAGTGGCGTGCGGTCAACCGCGATCTGCCCAAGTTTTGTCGCCACCGAAATGGGACGGGCCGCAGCCGGAACCGATGGCGCGGACATGACCCAACCCGAGGACGTGGCGCGCATTGTCCGCATGGTTCTGGAACTTCCGCCAACCGCCAGCATCGCCGAAATCCCGATCCATTGGTCGGTCGAAGATTGTTATTGAAATGAACCCATATCCCAACCGGGGGCCTGCGCCCCTTGCCGTCGACAACACATCCGATCCAATGCCAAAGAGCGCGGATTTCGTCGTGATCGGCGGTGGCATTATGGGGGTCACAACCGCGCGCGACCTTGTCCGACAGGGGCACAGCGTGGTTCTGGTGGAAAAGGGCATCATCGGCGGCGAACAATCCAGCCGCAATTGGGGCTGGATTCGACAAGCGGGGCGCGATCTTCGGGAATTGCCACTTGCGGTACAATCCCGCAGGCTTTGGCGCGGGCTGTCAGCGGAATTCGGCCCGGAACTGGGCTATGTGCAATGCGGCATCGCCTATGCGGCCAACAGTGCCGCCCAACTTCAGACCTATCAAAATTGGGCCAAGGCCGCCCATCCCTATGGGGTGATCGCCCATATCCTGAGCCCGGACGCGGTCGCAACATTGATCCCCGCGCTGTCCCATCCGGTACATGGTGCGCTGCACACGCCGCAGGATGGCCGGGCCGAACCCCAGGCCGCCGCCCCCTTGATCGCGCGTGCCGCCCGTGACGCGGGGCTGCATCTGTTTCAGGGATGCGCAGCCTTTGACATCGAGACAGACACAAAAGGCATCTGTGCCGTGCGCACCGAAACCGGCCGGATTGCGACCCGCAATGTGGTGGTTGCCGGCGGATTTGGTCGGCGCCGCTTTTGGCGCGGCTTGGGCTGCGTTTGCCACAGCTCAAGGTCATTTCATCCGCGATGCGCACAGATCCAATTGCGTCCGATATCCGCACAGACCCGGCCCAATCGGGTCAGGTTTCGGGCCTTGGGCCCAGCATATCGCTCGGGGATCTGGCGCTGCGCCTGCGCCGCGACGGTGGGTTGACCGTGGCCTCTTCCTCGACCGCCGTCGCCGAGATCGTTCCCGACAGCTTTCGGCATGTCATTGCCTTTCAAAAGGGGTTGCGGTCAATGATGCGCGGCCTGTCCTTTCGCCTGACCCGCACAAGCCTGCGTGAATTCCAGTGGCTCTTGGCACCAAAATACCTGGAGCGCAGCCTGACACAGCACCGGATCATGGACCCCGATCCATCCCGACGGGCGCTGAATGCGGTTCAACGGAATCTGCAACGCACCCTGCCCCATCTGGCAGATGTCGAAATTGCCCAACGTTGGGGCGGCTATATTGATGTCACACCTGACGCCATTCCGGTGATTTCAACCGTTGCCGAACATCCGGGGCTTACCATTGGCACCGGGTTTTCCGGGCATGGGTTCGGGATTGGCCCCGCCGCGGGACGCGCCCTGGCCGAGCTGGCAAGCGGGCGCAAACCGACACTCGACCTGACCCCGTTCCGCTTCGAACGATTTTCCGACGGCTCCGAAATCGAGCTGCAATCCTGGCTCTAGCCCTGCGGCACCTCAGCCGGTCTCAATCGGCAGCCCCTCGATCCCGGCCCATTCGTGCCAGGAGCCCACATAGACCCGCACCTTGTCAAACCCCGCAAGGCGCAGACCGTAAAGAGCGGTCGCCGCGCGGGCCCCACGGTGGCAATAGGTGATCACCTCGCGCGCCGGATCAAGTCCTGCGGCGATGGCCCGTTCCCGGATCTCGGACGCCGGACGATAGCCACCATCGTGCAACATATCTTCGTAGAACATGAACTTGGCGCCGGGAATACGCCCGCCCCGGACACAGCAATCATGTTTGAAGCTGCCATCAAATTCGCTTTGCCGCCGGACATCAAAGATGTCGACATGTGCACCGGGGTGCAGAACCTCTGCCCGCGTTGCCGCCAATTCCGGGCGCCATCCCGACGGGGGGCGCGTGTCGGAATGGGTGATCGCGATACTGTCGCCTTGGCCGGGGGCCAAATCACCACCAGCGGCGCGCCAGGCGGCCAAACCACCATCCAGGATCATCCCACCGTCCAGGCCCAGCATTTCCTGAAACCAGAGCCCACGCGGCGCGCGCATTCCGGTGTCTTCTTCAAACCAGACGATGGTTTTTGTCTGATCCAGTCCCGCCGCACAAAACGCCGCCCAGGCCCCTGCTGCCATCCCGTGATAGATCGCATCCGTGCTGTCCGGCACGAAATAATCATAGACATTCAGAAAGATCGCGCCGGGGATCGTGTTCTGGCGATACGCGGGTTCCAACCGTGTATCAACAAGTACCAAACCCGCCTCGCCCATACGGTTTTTCAGCTCTTCGGCGGTGAGTGTCACGGTCATGATTGCGTCCCTTTGTGGTGTCCGCCGCGCCCCAGCGGAATTCCGATGCCCATCGCAGCGGCGCGGCGCAATACTCTGGCGGCCAGCGCGATGTCAAAAATGTTCAGGCCAAAACTGGAAAAATAGACGGAGGCCCCGGCATTTGGCCGCCAATCCCCCGACAGAATGCTCTGTGCATCCGCCGCAATTTGATCGGGCGCAAACCGCCCTGCGCGATACATCTGGAACAGGCTTTTTGCGCTGTGGTCGGCAAAATCGCCCCAAAGATCGCAGGTCACGACATCACATGCGTCGATCGCCGCAAAACTGACCTCGTGAAAGCCGATCTGCAGGATAAGCTGATCGGAATGCACAGCCGCCGGGCTGAGCAAGGGCGCGGGAGAGGAGGTGCAGGTCAGCACCACCTGCGCCGCCCGCGCGGCTGCATCTGCGCTGGCGTGGATCGTGACGGTTGCACCCTTGGGCGGCGTTTGCTGCGCATGTTCGAACAGGTCTCGACCGGACCGGGTCCAAAGATGAATGGCCGGAAGTTCGCGAAACAGCGCCAAACACATCTGGAGATGGCTGATCGCCTGGGCGCCGCCGCCAATGATCGCAATGGAACGCGGCACCGGCATCAAGGCCCGGATGATCGCGCCCGACAGCGCCGCGGTGCGCACCCGCGTAATCAACGCCGCGTCAACAATGCCCAGGGGCAACCCGCTGTGCAGATCATCGACAAAGGTGCGGGCGGTTATGGCGGCACCGCCCTTTGGGGCCTCTGGGCGATGAACGCTCCACTTGAGGCCGGCGGCATTGAACCGCCCCCCGACCCAAGCCGGCAGACCATAGCCTTTGGCGCGTGGATCCCTGCCCAGCGACAGGGTGTTTTCGGCAACCATCGCCGCCTGGTCGCGATGCAACAGATCCAGGCTTTCGGTCACATCGGCAACGGCCCGGTCCCAATCCAACACCCCGGCGGCCACAAGATCCTCTTGCGACAGGAAAAGCTCGTCTGTTGTCATGTCGCCATCTCCGACAGCCAGACATCGACCGATTTCAAAAACCGGTCAAAGCCTGCAACCGATAGAAATTCATTCACCCCATGGGCATGCCCACCCCGGCCCGCACCGCCGATCATGAAGCTGTCCGTATGGCGTGCAAACGCATGGCCCGGCGCAGATCCCAGCGCCCAGGGCCAGATCTGTGGCGCGCGCGATGTGGCGTCATAGGCCGTCAACAGCGCCTGTGCCGCCGCGCTCGTCAATCCGTACCGCACCGCCGGAGAGGTTTCGCCAACCTCCAATGACACGCCCGCCAAGCCCGGTTGCACCGAAAGGTGGTCGCGGAACGCCTTGAGACAGGCATCGCCATCCAGCCCCGGCGGCACGCGCAGATCAAACATCGCCTCGGCGCTGTGGGGGATGATCGCGCTGTCACCAACCGGCAGGGTGCGCAGGGATGAAATGTTCATCGAGGCGGTGCTGAGAACGCTGCGCAGCTGCGCCGCCGCGTCACCGGTCGTGGCAAAGCGTTCGCTGGTGCGAAACCGAAGTTCCGCGTCCGGGTCGAAATCCCGTGCCAGATTGTCGATCAACCCCTGCGCTTCGGCGTCCAAATCAACCCGGCCCAATGCGCCGGTCACCGCCCCGCCGAAACCGGACAGCGCATCCACCAGAACGCGGGCGGGATTGGCGATCCAGGGGGCGTTGCTGGAATGGATCGGCGTCGATGGCCCGCCCCAAGCGCCACCTGACACGGTGATCCGGCCCTTGGCCATGCCAGAAAACCCAAGGTAAACCCGTGGCGCGCCGCCGCCATATTCACAAAAAGACGGGAACAGCCCCCCGACACAACGCGGCATCGGGCAATCCACCGCCGCCAGATAGGCGCGCATCTTTTGTGATCCGATTTCCTCTTGGCCATCCAACAGGATTTCGACATTGACCTTCAACCGCCCCGCACGGTGCATATCCCGCAACGCAACCAACATGCCCGCCAAGGGGCCTTTGTTGTTTTCCGCCCCGCGCGCGATGAAAACCTCGCCCACGTCCTCCATCGTGCCACGCCCACCGGTCCAAGGATCATTGCTCCAGCCTTCGGCCACGGCGGGCATCACATCATACATATTGTACAGGATCACGCTGCGCGCCGCGCCAACATCCAAACGTGCATGAATGACGGGCGCATGTTCCCCGGTCTGGCACGACGGCGCGATGATCGTGGCGCCCAATTCCGTTTGCAACCAGCCAAGGATATCCGCGACCTGACGCGCCATGCCCGCCGCATTGTCCTCATACGACGGAATCGCACACCAGCGACCCGTCAGGGCAAGTGAATCCCCCAGCGACGTCACAGGCGAATCCGGGGATTGAGCCAAGTGTAGGCCACATCGACCAGAAAATTGGCAATCACAAAGACCATGGCGGCGAACAGGACCACCGCCTGGACCACCGGGAAATCCCGGTTTTGGATCGCCTCGACCGCCAGACGGCCAATGCCGGGCCAGGCAAAAATGATCTCCGTAACCAAGGCACCGCCCAACAGCGACGCCAGATACATGCCCTGCAAGGTCACAACCGGGATCATCGCATTGCGCATCGCATGGCGCACCACGATCCGCCATTGCGTCAGCCCCTTGGCCCGTGCGGTGCGAATATAGTTTTCGCCCAATGTCTCGATCAGGCTGGCGCGCACCAAGCGGGTGATCGCGCTCAGGTAATAGGCCCCCAATGCCACCGAGGGCATGATCAATTGCTGAAACGTGCCATATCCGCTGGACGGCAACCAACGCAGGTTGAGCGAAAACAGAATGATCATCATCAATGCCAGCCAGAACACCGGAACCGCCTGCCCCAGCAAGGAAATCACCCGGATTGCAAAATCAATTGGCTTGTTCTTGCGCACGGCGGCGATGGCCCCCAAGGCAAACCCCAGCAGCGATGACCAAAGCAATGCAGACAGCGCCAGAACGCCTGTTGCGGTCAACCGTTCGCTCAGCAGATCAAGAGCCGGGCGCTGATAGCGCAGGGAATTGCCGAAATCCCCCTGCACCACCCCGGCCAGAAACCGCCCGTATTGGACGAGGATCGGATCGTTGAACCCCATGGCCTCGCGGAAGGCATCAATCTCGGCGACGGTGGAATCCGGCGCCATCATAAGGGCCGCCGGATCACCGGTCAGAAACAGCGCAAAGAACACCAACAGCGACACGCCAAACATGACGATCACCCCCTGAACGGCCCGCGACAGAAGAAAACGAAAACCCTTCATGATCAGGACACCTTGGATTTAGCGCGGCGCACCAACCAGTCGCCAAGCAGATTACAGCCAATGACCAATGCCCCCACCATCAGACCGGGGTACAGAACAAGCCAGTTGGCGATCAGCATATACGACCGCCCCTCGCCAATCAGATTGCCCAATGTCGGAACCGGCGGTTGCACCCCCAGCCCAAGAAACCCGACAGAGGCCTCAAGGATGATCAATCGCGGCAGATCCAGGGTCAGCAAGACGGTCTGAGGCCCGATGATGTTGGGCAGGATGTGGCGAAAGATGATGGTCAGATCCGACAGGCCAATGGCGCGCGAGGCGTCGATATATTCCAGCTCGCGCACCTCCAGCGTGCGCCCGCGCGCAACACGGGCAAAGATCGCCCAACCCGTTAGCCCAAGAACGATGATCAGGTTGAACAAACTTGGCCCCAGAACCGATACCAGAAGCAGGATCAACAGGATAAAGGGCACCGCCAGCTGGATGTCGACCAACCGCATGATGATCGCGTCGGTCCAACCGCCGTAATAGCCGGCAATCATGCCCAGCGCCGTGCCCAGAACAACAGAGATCAAGGCCGCGACAAGCACAATGCCGAAGGAAATCAAGGTTCCCAGCCCCAGCCGGGCAAGAAGATCCCGCCCAAGCTGATCCGTGCCAAGCGGATGAAAATCACCCGCATTTGTTGTCATCGGAGGTTTGAACGTCGCCATGATGTCCCCGCGCAGCGGGTCCAGCGGCCAGAATAGCGGGATCGCAAGGCTGACGACCACCGCACTGACCAAAAGGAATATGGCCAATGCGGCGTCTTCATTGCTTCTGAGTTGAAACCGTCCGAACACAGCAAATCAGTCCTTCGAGATTTCAAAGACAGGGATACGCGCATCGGGGCGACCGCCGAAATCGACATCAACACCTTTGCCCAGAAGTTTGTCTTCCTGATACAGCGAAATCAACGGCACTTCTTCATTCGCAAGCTCCTGCACCTGGAACAACAGCTGTTCGCGTGCGGCAGGGTCGACCGTCTGGCGGCTTTCTTCAAGCAGGATGTCCAGTTCGGGAACCACCGCGCCGGAATAAGGCTCGCCTGATTTGAAGATCGCGTAAACCGCGGCATCCGCGTCAAGCGTTTGCGTCGACCCCCAGCCCAACATATAGATCGGCCCCTCAAACGGCACGGTCTGGGTGTAGACCGACCATTCCATCACTTCCTGATCCACCGTCAGACCGATGTCTTCGAATTGCTGCGCGATCGCCTGTGCAACTTCGGCGTTTTTCATATAGCGATAGGAAGATTGCATCGTGATTTCGAAGCCATCTTCGAAACCGGCCTCGGCCAGAAGCTTGCGTGACAGGTCCGGATCATAGGCCGGCACCGGCAGATCGAGATATCCGAAATCGGCCACGCCCACCTGTGTGCCTGCCGGTGTGGCAAGCCCGCCAAGCAGGTTTTCCGTGATGCCTTTGCGGTTGATCGCGTGGTTCAGCGCCTTGCGCACCAGTTTGTTGTCCAGCGGCGCTTTGTCCATCCGCAGGCCAAGATACACGATCAGACCGCCGTTTTTCACCTGCACCAGATCGGCATCAGGCGCATTTTGCAGCAAAGGCACCAGATCCACGGGCACATCTTCGATCAGATCGACCTCGCCGGTGATCAGCGATGTGATACGCGCCGTGTTGTCCGGGATCGGACGCCAGATAACGGTGTCGATCTGCGGCGCGCCCCGCCAGTAGGTTTCGTTCGCGGCAAGGGTCACGCGTTCATCCGGGATGAAATCGACGAATTTATAGGCGCCGGTGCCCACCGGATTGTTGGCAAAGTGATCGCGGCCATGGTCCGCAATATACTGTGGCGGCACGATATAGGCGGGATAGCGGCTCATCCGGGTGGGCAGAAGCGGATCAGCGCCCTGGGTATGAATGCGCACGGTTGTCGCATCGACAACCTCGACGCTGTCAATCGTGCGGATATAAGAGATGGTCGGCGCTTTGTTGTCGGGGTTCAGAACCCGGTCCAGCGTGAATTTCACCGCATTGGCGTCAAAGGCTTCGCCGTTGTGGAATGTCACGCCCTCGCGCAGTTTGAATTCCCAAGTCGTGTCATCAACCGATGTCCATTCCGTGGCCAATCCGGGCACAAGGTCCATATTTTCATCACGCATCACCAATGTGTCGAAAATATTGTCTACGATGGTCGCCGCTTCGCGCAGAAACCCCGGATCCAGCGCATTGGTAGACGCAGACCGTCCGATCACAAGGGTTGTATCTTCGGCAAGAACGACAGTGGCAGGTAAGGCCAGCGCAAGGCCAAGAGCAAGTGCAGAGAGGTGCTTCATGATTTTGGTTCCTGTTGGATTGGTCGCCCCTTTTTGGGGCTTCTTGATGAGAGATCTTTGGTCCGAACTCCGTCAGGATATATAATATATCATACTTTCACAAGTCACATGATTGCGCTATGGTATCGGAAAGAAGCGGAGGAAATTTATCCCATGTCTAAGTCTTTCATAGCGCCCCCCCGAACCAGCCTTGTGTCCCATGTGGAATCACAGCTTCGCGATGCATTGGTCGAAGGGCGGCTTGAACCGGGAACGCGGTTGGTCACCAAGGAGTTGGCCGATTCTCTGGGCATGAGCATCACACCCGTTCGCGAGGCCCTTGTGCGGTTCGCGGCCTCTGGTGTGTTGACGGCAGAACCGGCCAGTTCG
Source organism: Marinovum sp. J2-8 (assembly GCF_055808435.1). Taxonomy (NCBI): domain Bacteria; kingdom Pseudomonadati; phylum Pseudomonadota; class Alphaproteobacteria; order Rhodobacterales; family Roseobacteraceae; genus Marinovum; species Marinovum sp. J2-8. The sequence goes on from NZ_JBVVRZ010000002.1 coordinate 249,748, forward strand.
TTCCGCGTGCCCTTGCTTACGGTTGAGCGCTACCGCGAGCTTGCCGCCATCCGCAAACGGGTTAAATCCCTTGCGGCAGAAACCGCAGCGATCCGCATTACAGCCGTTGAGGTTGATGCGCTGGAACGTCGTGTGACCGCCTATATCGAGGCCAAACATACCGAAGACCACCATGATGCGCTGAAAGAGAACAAGGCGCTTCGGTTTGCCATTTACGAAGCGGCCCAGATGCCCACCTTGTTGCATATCATCGAAACACTTTGGATGCGCGCAGGTCCGGGGTTCAATTACCTGTTCCCCGACCCGACTGCCGTTGGCACCACCGATCACGCCAACTATCAGGCCCTGATCGTTGCATTGCGCGCCCATGACGCCGCCGCCGCAGGCGAGGCGATTTGCCAAGCGATCGACGATGGCGCGGATCAGGTGATCAAGGCGTTGCGCGCACGAGAGGCCGCTGCGGGCTAGGGTCTGCCGCGCTTCAGTCTGCATAATGTCACGACGTGGCATAGTATCAGAGGTTTGCGGCGCGCCGATCCAATTTCGCGCCGCAGACCACCGCAAGCCACCGCGAACCACGGGGCATCACCGAAAGACACTTCACCTGATTTCGGGCTTCAACCTACTTCGGCAAATGCCGCGCACATGCCTCCAACACGCGCGCACGCAGATCCGGCGCAATCTTTTCGCCGGGCGCAAGAACCGAAACCGCAAGCTCTGGAAGACCAACAGACCGCAGAGGAACCGCCAGACTGCTGACCTTGGTCTCGCCGCCCAACCCCGAATTGCGGGACACCACAATCCAGCCGTTCCCGGCATATGTCGCAATCTCGGCGCGAATGTCCTCTGGGCGCATCCCCCATTCGGCAAAACGCGGGGCGTTGATTTCCAGAATGCGATCCCGGCTTGCCGGATCCATACCGCAGAGGATCACCTGCCCGCCGACACCAACGCCCAGCGGAAGCCGTCCCCCCACACCGTCGAACATTGCCGACACGGTCGCAAAGCCGGTCTGAAAATCCAGACAAACGCTGTCAAATCCGGCCCGCGCCATCAGAAACGTCGCCAACCCTGTGTCTGCGGCGATCTGCATCAGGCTGGGGCGCAGAGTTTCAACAAGTGTGGTGATCGGTTGCTGTCGCGCCGCAATGGCATGGATCGCCGGGCCAATATGGTACTTTCCGCGCCAGGCCCCGTTGCATGACCAACCCCTCTTCCGCCAAAGCAGACAGGGCGCGGTGCACAGGCGCGCGCGATGCGGCCATAATTTCGGCCAGCTCAGTGACCGAAAGGCCCTCGGCGCGGCCTCGCCCAATGTCACAAGGATGCGTGCCGCGCGTGCCGCATTTGACGATGACTTTGCGCCCTGCCCCGTTTCACCACCCGTATCGCCACCCGTCTCAGCCATGGTATCCCCTTAACGGGCGGGCCTGCGCCCGGCCTTCGCGTCTTGTGCGCGCGCGGCGGAATCGCGCAACGCGGGGTCACCATAACCGCCGGCACCGGGTGTCACCACCGCAAAGACATCGCCCTTCACCAGGTCGATTGTGCCCGACAGATCAATTGCCTTTGGGTTGCCATTGACCAGAAACGCCCCGCTTTTGCCCGCTGCCCCGCCATCCAGCCCCCAGGCGCGCGACGACAATCTGGACCCCATGATCTGGACCCGACAGGGGGCTTCGGCCCGGTACACCCGGCGCACCCCCATTCCGCCCAGAAACCTACCATCGCCGCCGGAATCCTCGGCAAATTCATATTGCAACAGCGTGATCGGATATTCCGCCTCCAGCGCCTCAAGCGGGAGGTTCGACGTATTGGTCATATGCACCTGAACGGCATCAAGCCCGTCTTTGTTGTATCGCGCACCGGACCCGCCAGCGATGGTTTCAAGATACACCCACAGCCCGCCACCCGGTCGCGTGCCGCTGAAACTTGCCACATGGACCGAACCGCAACTGGCCGCCGTCACCCGATGCGGAACCACCTGAACCAATGCGCCATGCACCAGATCCACAACCCGCTGACAGGCTGAAATCCGACCGTCCACCGCCGCCGGATGGGCACAATTCAACAAAGTCCCGGGTTCGGCATTGATGGTGATCGGGCGGGCCAGACCCGCGTTCGGCAGGACCGAAGGATCGACCACCGCCTTGACCGCGTAATAGACCGTGGCCTGAAGCGCGGTGTAGATGACATTCAACCCCGCCCGCACCTGTGGCGGGCTGACGAAATCAAGCTGCATCGCATCACCGGCAATCGTCAGCGTGACCCCCAGATCAAGATGCCCTTCCAGCAACTCGCTTTCATAAACGTCTTCAAACACATAGCGACCATCGGGAATGGCCGCGATCCCGGCCCGCATCTTGCGCTCGGCATAATCCATCAACGCCTTGCCCGCGTCGCGCACAATGTCACCGCCGAATTTCCTGCAAAGCTCCTGCACCCGCACAATGCCAAGCCGATTGGCGGCCATCTGTGCACGCAGATCCGACACCCGCTCTTTTGGCACCTGACAGTTCAGCAGGAACAGGCGCATCACCTCGTCCTGGCGCACGCCCGCGCGGTCCAACCGCAATGGCGGAATGCGCAAGCCTTCCTGATAGATATGGGCATGACCACGATCGGCGAAATCCGAATGATGGGCCGTGTTGATCGCCCAGCCAAACAGCGCGCCCTCGACAAAAATCGGGGACGCCATCACGATGTCGGGCAGATGGGTGCCCCCCCGGCATAAGGATCATTGCCAATGAACACGTCGCCGGGATGCACATCATCGACGCTATAGACCTCAAGCAACTTGGGCACGAATTGCAAAAAGCTGCCCAGATGCATGGGAATATGCTCTGCCTGACACAGGATATCGCCGGTGGCCGTGCATAGCGCCGTGGAACAGTCGCGGCGTTCCTTGATGTTGGTGGAATAACTGGCCCTGACCAATGCCTCGCCCATTTCATCAACAGCAGAGGAAAAGGCGCTGCCAATCACTTCGACGGTGACCGGGTTCAGGGTGGTTTCTGTCGGCGCGCGCATCAATTATACTCCAATATCAGAGTCTTGTAGAGATCCACCGTGGCCACCATGTCCGGCGGCACAACGGTTGTTGTGTCCAATTGGTCAATGATCGCCGGCCCTTGAATGACATTGCCGGGCAACAAAAGGTCACGGGCAAAAATCGGTGTTTCGACAAACCCACCGGCGTCACGCATCCAAACCGGGCGGCTGCCGGTCAGGGCCGCGCTGGCATCCGGTCCGGCATGCGGGAATTTCGGGTGATCGGCCTTTGGCACACTGCCCGTGGCCTGAAGCCGATAGGTCACCATCTGGATCGCATCGCCCTCTGCCACAAACCCATAAAGCCGTTGGTGATGGGCGAGAAAACTGTCTTTCAGGGCAACCAGAACTCTCTACCGTGATCTCTTCGGTCGGAAGATCGGTCGCGATTTCATAGTTCTGACCCGCATACCGCATATCCACCCGCAGCGTGACATTGCGGGCCTCTGGCGCGATTGCCTCGGCATTGAACCAGATCTCTGCCTGGGCGCGCAGCCCATCGAACACGCCACGCAACATGTCCGGCGTTGCATCGTCCAACAGCATGATCTGGGTGGCGGAATAATCTGTCCGTAAATCGGTCATCAACAGACCAAGGGCGCAAAGAACCCCCGGTGTCCGCGGGATCAGGATACGCGACATGCCCAATTCCCGGGCCAGTCGCGCCGCCTGAACCGGACCGGCGCCACCAAAGGCCACCATCGCATAATCACGTGGGTCGTGGCCCCGCTGGACCGAGATCAGGCGGATCGCCTTGGCCGTATTGGCCGTCACAATATCAAGAATGCCGTCCGCCGTTTCCATGACCCCCAGACCAAGCTGTTGCGCCAACCGTTCAATTGCGGCGACGGACAAGCCGCGATCAATGGGCATCTGCCCATTCAACAGCGCCGTCGGATTCTGGGTTTGCAGAACGACATTGGCATCCGTCACCGTGGGTTCCAATGTGCCCAGACCGTAACAGGCCGGTCCCGGATGGGCCCCGGCGCTGCGCGGTCCGACCTTCAACAGCCCGCCGTTGTCCACATAGGCAATCGAGCCGCCCCCGGCCCCAACCGTGTGGATATCAAGCATCGGGGTGTTCAGCGGATAGCCGTGCACCTCTGCTTCTGCCACCATCCGGCAACTGCCATCGGTCAGCAATGCAACATCCGAACTGGTCCCGCCCATGTCAAAAGTGATCAGATTGCCGATCCCGCTCATCTTTCCCAGGGCCTGCGCCGCGACAACCCCGGTTGACGGGCCGGACAGTACGGTGCGCACCGGCATTTCCGCAGCAATTTCGAACCCGGTGACCCCGCCGTTCGATTGGGTCAACTGCGGCGCGACATCAAGGCCGGCATCGGCCAGTTTGCCGCTCAACGCCCGCACATACCCCCGCATCACCGGGCCAAGATAGGCATTGACCACGGTGGTGGACAGGCGTTCGAATTCGCGAAATTCCGGCGCCACCTGCGACGACAGCGCCACAAAAGCGTCGGGGAATTCCTCTGCGATGATTTCTGCTGCGCGGCGTTCATGGGCGTCCGACAGAAACGAATAGAGGAAACAAACCGCAACCGCCTCGACCCCGGCGTCACGCAGATGACGCGCGGCTGTGCGCACCTCGTCTTCGGCCAGCGGGATTTCCACGCTGCCATCAATGCGCAGACGTTCCGAAACCCCGATGCGCAGATCACGGGACACCAATTCAACCGGTTTGTCCGCTTGCAGATCATATAGGTCGGGCCGCTTTTGCCGCCCAATGGCCAGCAAATCGCGAAAGCCCTTGGTGGTGACAAGGCCGGTCTTCACACCGCGATTCTGGATCAACGCATTTGTCGCCACGGTGGTGCCGTGACCAAAGAAAGACACATCGACAACATCCGCCCCGACCCGTTCGATCCCCGCGGCAAAGGCCTGCGCGATGCCGCGCGACGGATCATCCGGGGTTGAACTGACCTTCCAGATAGACAGGTCGCCCCTGTCATCGTCGATCAGGCACACATCCGTGAACGTTCCACCGGAATCGACCCCAATTCGCCACGCCATCGCACCACATCCCCTAAGTGTTTGCCCATGGGACTGGCATCACAAATCAGGTCAAAGCTGTCAAATTTAATCCTATAAATGGCATATGTTTTGCAATTAATTCCGATAATCGGAAATATAATCACCTTCCTGCCCACAAGAGACGCGCGCAAACAGCAAAAAACGCGCCAGACAACCGTCGCGGCGCGTTTCAAACTGTGTCATGTCGCGTTGGGTATTAACGTCTCAGATGCGCAGCAAGGGCTGCAACAGGCGCGGGATCAGGCTGTTGAATCGCAGCGGCGCATCGGTTGCCGCCAGACAGATACAGGGCGCACCCAGCTCTGCGACGGGCGTATGTTCCACCGTGTCATCCGCCACTTCCAGATCGCCAACGCCGAAACGCCCGGTCTCGTCGCGGAACGCGCCCTGCAACACCAGCGTCAATTCTATTCCGTTGTGGCCATGATCGGGCACAGCGCGGCCGGGGGCGATGTACAGCAACCGCACGCTGCCCGCCGCATCGGCATGCAAAAGCGTCTGCCGCACCCCGCCGCCAACCGATTTCCAGCGTGGCGGCTGGCCTTTCAACGCCTGCATGACCGGACCGGGAAACACACCCGACCGCCCATAGGTCACCTCGGGCTCTTGCTTTGGGGCATCGTCCAGCTGCGCAAACAACGCGTCTTTCATCCTGGCCGACACGGCCTGTTCAGGGTGCTGTTCCAGCAGCGCCCCGCCGACGGCCTCATGCGCGCCCAAAGCGGAACGGCAATCGTCACACATGGAAACATGCGCAGCAACCAACAGGGCAAAGGAATGCTCAAGCGTTCCCGCCGCATAGGCCATCAACATCGGCTCGGGGATATGGTGATGTATCTGCGACATCTATCGCAATCCTTTTAAATCATGGCGCAACCGTTCAAGACCCAGCCGGATGCGGGATTTGACGGTTCCCAGCGCAAGGCCGGTCTGGTCGCTGATTTCCTTGTGGGTCAGATCACCCAGATAGGCCTTTTGGATCAGGTCGCGCTGGGCGGGCTTCAGCCGGTCAAGGGCCTGTTTCAACTGCCCTGCCTCCTGCTCCATCGCCACGATCTGGCCTGCGTCGTCTTCGACCTCGTCGGCGATCTTGATCTCCTCGGGCACGGGGCGGTTTTCCTTGCGCACCAGATCAATGCGCCGGTTGCGGGCGATCTGGAAAATCCAGGCCGACACCTGGGCGCGATGCGGATCGAACTGCTCCGCCTTGCGCCAAACTGTCAGCAAGACCTCCTGCGCGACATCCTCGGCGGCGCCGCTGCCCAGACCGGACCGCATGGCGACCCCTTTCAGACGCGGCGCAAAATAGTCGAACAACTGCCCAAAGGCCGCCCTGTCGCGCTTGTCGCGCACGGCCAACATCAACACAGTCAGATCAGAGAATGACGGCTCTGGCGGTTTCGGCACGCGGGTCTGTTCCCTGTTTGCACCGATTTGCAAGCCTTGCGCAGGCGGGCAAAGACGTCGGTTTGGTAAAAGCGTGGACGTTGCTGTGTCATTCATAGCCTGATTACGTGCCACAAGAAAAGTTGGATCATTTTTGATCTGAAAGTTTTTTCATGCCGTATCGTAATCAAAGAAACAGGAGCGCCCATGTCATTTGATGCCCACCCCATTTGCCCGCAGCGCATCGCCGTGATCGGCGGCGGAATTTCCGGTCTTGCTGCGGCCTATCGTTTGGCGCCCCACCACACCGTCACATTGTACGAAGCCGCGCCGGCCCTTGGTGGGCATGCCCGCACCGTCATGGCGGGCCGCAACGGCGATCAGCCGGTCGATACCGGGTTCATCGTGTTCAACTATGCCAATTATCCCCACCTGACGCGGATGTTCATGGAGCTCGATGTGCCGGTCAAGCCAAGCGATATGAGCTTTGGCGCCAGCGTCGACAATGGCCGCGTCGAATATGCGCTGCGCAATTTGGCGGGTTTGCTGGGCCAGAAACGCAATCTGATGCGGCCCGGATTCCTGCGCATGGTGCGCGACATCGCGAAGTTCAACGCCAAGGCCGAGGCCGCCGCAGCGGACGACGCAATGACGGTGGCGGACCTGATTGACGATCTGCAACTGGGATCGTGGTTCAGGCAGTATTATCTTCTGCCGATCTGCGGTGCCATCTGGTCGACCCCGCCCGAGGAAATCGCCGGTTTTCCGGCGCGCACGCTGGTGCAGTTTTTTCGCAATCATGCCCTGCTCAGCGCCGGCGGCCAGCACCAATGGTGGACCGTTGATGGCGGCAGCATCGAGTACGTGCGCCGCTTGGAACATCATCTGCGCGGGCGCGGCGTGGCCATTCGGACCGCAACGCCTGTGGCTTCGGTCACGCGCGACGGTTCAAAGAATGTGGTCCATGTCGCCGGGCGGCCATCCGAAACCTTTGATCAGGTGATCTTTGCCTGCCATTCCGATCAGGCGCTTCGGCTGCTGGCACAGCCCACGGCACAGGAAACCGCAATCCTGTCGGCCATCCGGTATCAGGACAATCATGCGGTGTTGCATTGCGATCCGCGCCTGATGCCTCAGCGCCGGGCGTGTTGGTCCAGCTGGGTCTACAATGCCGACAGCACGCAAAAGACCACGGCCATGGGCGTGACTTATTGGATGAACCGGTTGCAGGGCATTCCCGACGACGACCCGATGTTCGTGACCCTGAACCCGGTGCGCGCCGTGGCTGAGGACAAGATTTACGACAGCACGGTTTTCCGCCATCCGGTATTTGACCGCGCCGCGATCCGGGCGCAATCTGCGCTGCGCGATTTGCAGGGCAGCAACAACACATGGTTTGCCGGCGCCTATACCCGGCATGGATTTCACGAAGACGGATTTGCCAGCGCGGTCCGTATTGCCCGCCTGATGGACCGGCAAATCGCATGACCCACGCGCCAGAGCATATTGCCGCCACAACCAGCCATGCCCGGCGCGGCGGGACCGGACATGCGTTTCGCTATGGCGTCGACTACGTGCTGATTGACCCGTTGGCGCGCACAGGCCCCGCCCTGTTTTCGCGCAACCGCTTCAACCTGACCTCGGTACATGACCGCAACCATGGCGGCGCGCCCGGTCAGGGCACCGGCGTCACCTGGGCCCAAGCGATATTCACAGAGCGCGGCCTGCGCGACATCGACATATTTCTCCTGACCCAGCCCCGGGTTCTTGGCTATGTCTTCAACCCCGTCAGCTTTTGGCTGGCGATGAAGGGGGACCAGCTGTGTGCCGTGATTGCCGAGGTGAACAACACCTATGGCGACCGGCACAGCTATTTTTGCGCCAACCCGGATCTGTCGCCGATTGGTCCGAATGACCGGATCACAATCAACAAACAGATGCATGTGTCCCCGTTCCAGGAGGTTGCCGGCGATTATGCGTTTCATTTTCAGATCCTACCGGAGCGTATCGCGATCCGCATTGATTTTCGCAATGGTGAGGGTGGTCTTGTCGCCACGTTGACCGGACCACGCGCACCGTTGACCAATGTTTCGATCCTGACCGCCCTGATCCGCCGCCCCATCGGGGCGCTGCGCACGATAGCATTGATCTATTGGCAGGCCCTACGCCTGAAACTGAAAGGCGCGGGTTTCCGCGCCCGTCCCACGCCCCCCAAACACGAGGTAAGCTGATGCTGTTTTTGACCAAAAAAGTGAAACGCGATTTTCTGGACAGTTGTCAGGGCATCCACTCTGGCAGTCTTCGGTTGCGGACACCAGAAGGCGAGATTTATGATTTTGGCAACGGCGGCGTCCAGGCGGAATTGCAATTGCATGACTGGTCGGTGGTGACGGCCGTGGCCACACGCGGCGATGTCGGTCTGGGGGAAACCTATGTCGCGGGCCTGTGGGACAGCCCGTCGATTGTCGATCTCAGCACCGTGGCGCTGCACAATTTCGACCATCTCGACACTTATGTGTATGGAAATTTCTGGAACCGGCTGAAAATGCGTCTGGTCGATCAGGTGCTGCGCGCAAATTCACGGCAAGGATCGTCGCGCAACATTCGCGCCCATTACGATGTCGGCAATGAATTCTACCAACTGTGGCTTGACCCCAGCATGACCTATTCCTCGGCATTGTTTCAGGCGGACGACGGCGATCTGTTGCGCGGACAAAATCGCAAATATGACCGCATTCTGGATCGGTTGACTGCGGGTGAACGGGTGATGGAAATCGGCTGTGGCTGGGGCGGTTTTGCGGAACGCGCCGCTGATGCGGGGCGCCATGTGACCGGGCTGACGATTTCGCCCAGTCAGAAAGGCTATGCAGATGCCCGGCTTGACGGGCGCGGCGAGATCCGGTTGCAGGACTATCGCGACTGCGACGGCACATTCGACAATATCGTGTCCATCGAAATGGTCGAAGCCGTCGGACAGCGGTACTGGCCGACCTATTTTGCCACGCTCAAGAACCGGCTGGCCGAGGGCGGTCGCGCGGTTGTCCAGGCGATCACGGTGCAGGACGCCAATTTCGAAACCTACCGCACCAGTTCGGATTTCATCCGCCAGCATACCTTCCCCGGTGGATTGCTGTTGTCGGATGCCATGATCGCCGATCAGGCCCGCAAGGCCGGTCTGGTGGTGCGCGACAATTTTGCCTTTGGTCAGGATTATGCCCGCACCTGTGCGATCTGGTCGGAACAATTACAGGCGCAAGAGGCACGTATCCGCAAGCTGGGGCATGGCGATGCCTTCCTGCGCACCTGGCGCTATTATCTCGACATTTGTACCGCCACCTTTGCCACGGGGCGCACGGATGTTGTGCAGGTCGAATTGGCCCACGCATGACCAGCCTTGCAGGCAAGACCTATTGGATCATTGGCGCGAGCGAGGGGTTGGGGCGCGCTCTGGCGGAGGCGCTGGACCGGGCCGGGGTTCGGTTGGTTCTGTCTGCGCGCAATGGCGACCGGTTGGCGACGCTTGCCGCCGGCCTGCGCCACGCCATCCCGCAAGAATTGGACGTGACAGATCCCGACGCCGTTGCCGCGGCGGTGGCCAAGGTCGGCCCAATCGACGGTGTGATTTACTGCGCCGGGCAATACACCCCGCTAAAGGCCCGGAACTGGGATGCGGCGGCAGTCGCGGCAATGTGCGAGGTCAATTTCATGGGGGCGGTGCGCGTGTTGGGGCATATTGCGCCGCAGTTTGCCCAAGCCAACCGGGGCCATATCGTGCTGATTGGATCGCTGGCCGGTTTTCGCGGCCTGCCCGGTGCAATTGGCTATGGTGCCAGCAAAGCCGCATTGATGCATCTGGGCGAAAACCTCTACGCCGATCTGCGCGACACCGAGGTCAAGGTCCAGGTGGTCAATCCGGGGTTCATCAAAACCCGCCTGAGTGACAAGAATGATTTCGATATGCCCTTTATCCAAACGCCCGAGGTCGCAGCCGAACAGGTTCTGGCAGCGATGCGTGGCAGGCGGTTTTCAACCAGCTTTCCGGCGCCGTTTTCCTGGCTTTTCCGCTTTGGTCGGCTGTTGCCGCCTGCCCTGTTCTATCGCATTTTTCGCTGAACACGCCCGTCACCACGGCACCGGCTGGCCCGCCCAGTCAAGAAACTGACCTGTCTGCGCCACACCCAAGGCGTCGGTGACGTTGATCAGGCGCGCGGCCGCCTGGGCCGGTGTCACGCAATCATGATTGCGGTAGTTGCGGGTGAACGCGGTGGCAACCGTGCCCGGATGCAAGGCGACGCAAATCGCCTGCCGATGGCTTCGCGCCACTTCGATGGCGGCGGTGTGGATCAATTGGTTCAACGCCGCCTTGGACGCGCGATAGGAATACCAGCCGCCAAGCCGGTTGTCGCCAATGGACCCGACCCGCGCCGACAGCGCCGCAAAGACCACCCGCCGATCGCGCGGCATCAGACGCAGCGCATTTTTCAGCACCAGCAGCGGGCCAGTGGCGTTCAGCGCAAATTGTGCCGCGATCGCCCCCGGATCAAGCGATTTCAACGTCTTTTCCGGCCCTCGTGCATCGCCGGACAAGGCCCCCGTTGCGACGATGATCCTGTCGTAACTGCCATGCAATTGGCCCATCACCTGCATGACACTTTCTGCGTCAGTAAGATCCAGCCCATCGGCGCTGCGCGACAATGATGTGACGTCTTCACCACGCGTTTGCAGATGGGTCACCAATGCCCCGCCGATGCCGCCGGATGCCCCGACAATCAATGTTCTGGTCATCGCGGGGACCTCAGTTCAAGACCAGAATGGCGCCGTTCAATGCCGTCGCAAAGCCGACCCAAATCGCATAGGGCGCAAACAACAGGGCAGACAGCCGATCCCGCCGCCATGACATCAGGATAAAGGCTAGGATGGTCACCAGAAGAAACAGAATGATCCCAAGGGCCAGATCAATCCGTTGCAAGGCAAAGAAGGCTGGTGACCAGAGGAAGTTTGCCAGCATTTGCACGAACCACAGCTTCATCGCCGCCCCGGCCCGATCGCGCCGCCATGTCCGCCAACCAGCGACCGCTATGGCCACATAAAGTCCGGTCCAGACCGGCCCGAAAACCCAGTTTGGCGGGTTGAACGATGGTTTGATCAGACCCTCATACCACTCTCCCGGCAGGGTCGCGATGCCAATGGCCGACCCGGCACCGACAACCAGCAACAGGAACAGCACAAGCAGGCCAATGGCCCGCAGATTGATCCGCCCATCGGGTGTTTGCGCGCCGGCATCCCGGTCAGATTTGGTCTGGACGTCATCAGATTTGGCAACTTCTGGGGTCATGGTGTGATACACTTTCATCGTAACCGGGGGCTATTGTGAACGCGTCCCGGACCATTGGGTTTTCCGCGACACGGGGCGCAGTCACAGGGCACAGGGCACAGGGCACAGAAACAGGCAAACCCTAGGTGATGGCCCGCGTCAGCGTCACCCCGGCCCAGGCCGAAAACCCGGTCAACACTGCACCCCAGGTCACATCAGCAACAACCATTTTCACCGACCAATCACGCAAGGTGGCGTAGTTGGTGAATTCATAGGTGCCATAGGCCATCGCCCCCAGCACCGCGCCACCGACCAACGCATTGATGTGCACCCCATTGCGCAGCGCAGGCCAAGACACGAACCACAACACACCCGCGACATAAAACAGATAAAACACGATTGCCGGACGCAGCCGGATGTCATCCAAAAGCCAATCCCCGATATGCTGTTCAAACAGCGGCTTCATGACGGTTTTCAGCATCACCGCATCAAGCAACAGAAACACTGTGGCTGTGCTGAGGTAGAGGAGGACAAGCTGCATCTCGATAAGCTCCGATCTGTGTTGACCTTAATACGGTGCAGGATCGGATATAGATCAAATATTCCGTTGGCTATCGTTCACAAACGCCAACCGGGGGCCGGATCAACACGGCCACCACAATTGGTGTTTACCGATGTGCCAACAACCGGAACGCAAGAAAAATTCATTTTACGTCAGAGACATAAAGCGCGCCCGGAATTGCGAATACCGGGCGCGGATCGCCGGGGATGCCCGGCTTTTTCTGGATCATGTCACAAACCGCGTGGCATGATAGCGGTTGCCATCAGGCCGACACAGGCTTGTTTCAGAAACCTTCGAGGGTGATTTTACCTTTGGCCTTGCCGCTTTCGATCAATGCATGCGCCCGCTTCAGGTTTTCGGCGTTGATCGTGCCAAAACTTTCGGTCGCGGTCGAACGGACCTTCCCGGCATCAATCAAACCCGCCACGGTTTCCAGGATCTCGCCCTGACGTGCGATGTCGTCTGTGGTGAACAACGACCGGGTGAACATCAGCTCCCAATGGATCGACACTGCCTTGCCCTTGAACGGCATGATGTCAAAGCTTTGGGGATCATCAATCAGCCCGAACCGGCCCTGCGGCGCGATGAATTCGGCGATTTGCGGCACATAAGTGTCGGAATAATTGGTCGAAAACACAAACGCCGGTGCGCCGATACCCAGCGCGGCGATCTGCTCTGGCAAGGGTTTGGAATGGTCGACAACGTGATGTGCGCCCAGCTCCTTGACCCAGGCTTGGGTTTCCGGGCGGGATGCGGTGGCGATGATCGTCAGGTCCGTCTGCTGCCGCAACAGTTGAATCGCAATCGAGCCAACGCCGCCCGCGCCGCCGATGATGACAATGGCATTGGCCGCGCCCGGCACCGGATCGGTGACTTTCAGGCGGTCAAAAATCATCTCTTGCGCGGTCAATGTCGTCAACGGCAAGGCCGCCGCCGCCGATGTGTCGATGGATTTCGGCGCATGGGCGGCGATGCGGGCGTCCACCAGATGATATTCGGAATTGGTGCCCGGACGGTTGATCGCGCCCGCGTACCAGACCTTGTCACCAATCTGGAACTGCGTGACCTCGTCGCCGATTTCGACAACCTCGCCCACCGCATCCCAGCCCAGGATCGCCGGTGCGTCCCCCTCGGCGGGGCGGTTCAGGCGCACTTTGGTGTCGACAGGATTGACCGACACGGCCGCAACCTTGACCAGAATGTCGTGACCTGCCGCCGTGGGTTTTGCAACCTCCAGGTCGATCAGGGCATCCGCGCGATCAATGGCGCCGTTTGTGGTATAGCCGATGGCTTTCATTTCATGTCTCCAATTTTGGGGGGCTGTGCGGCGCCGTCACGGCTGCCGCGAAATAGGTGAAAATGTACGAAGGGCGCTGTCACGATGACATGCGTCTGGGGGACGTGGTTGTTACTTGCGCAAGACCCGCCGCAACCAACCAGCCAGATCAACAGCCGCTGCCGCCGAACCGCTGTTGCGGATACCGGTCAGATCATGCGGCGACAGCGCCGTCACGGGGCGTTTTGTACCCTGCGATTGGGCCGCCGCATTGATGGGATGCAGAGCTTTGATCTTTTTCATGGCTTTATCTCCGGTGGTTCGTGGTCTCGGGGGGCAAATGCGTCAGCGTCGCTCAGGCGATCTGCGACATTTCATTGACGGTAAAATCGGCAATGGCGCCGTCTGTCGCGGCCATAAAGGCCGCCAGATGCGGGGCGGTCTTATGCGCCTGCCAAACCTCGCGGCTCTCCCAAACCTCAAAGACCATGAAATACGAAAGGTCCGCGTGATCCTGATACAGATCATAGGTGATGCAGCCCTGTTCAGTGCGGGTGAGCGGGATCAGCGTCAGCAGTTCGTCTTTCACCAGCTCGGCCTTGTCGGCCTTGGCGCGGATATGGGCGACAAGTGAAAGATTGGGCATCTCGGTGATCCTTTGAATTTCCGGTGTGTTGATGCGCATATACGGCGCGGGTAAATTCGGATAAACGGGCAAAATTCGAAATGATAATTCGGAAATCCCGTATAATGCTGATCGACAATATCCGCCTGTTCCTGACCATTTCCGAGAAAGGCAGCCTTGTGGCCGCCGCGCGCGAGGCCGGGCTTTCGGCCACCACGGTTTCGGAACGATTGGCCGCGCTTGAGGCGCATTATGGCGTTGTGCTGTTCAACCGCACGACGCGATCCCTGAGCCTGACCGACGAAGGGCGCACATTGCTTAACGGGGCCAAGGTCGTGTTGGCAGAGCTTGAAGATCTTGAAACGCGCATCCGGCTTGGGGCGGACACGCTGTCCGGTCCGATCAGGATCAGCGCCCCCATCGACATCGGCCGCAGCATTCTGTCAAAAGTGATCTCGTCCTTCACCGCGCAACATCCGGCGATTTCAATCGAATTGTCGCTGTCCGATGGCTATGTGGATATTGTTGGTCAGGGTTTTGATCTGGCCATTCGGTTTGGCACGGTGACGGACAGCAGCCTGCGCACGCGCAGTCTTGGCCGGTTTCGTCGGATCGTTTGTGCAGCGCCGTCTTATATCGCGCAATATGGTGCGCCCCAAACCCCCGCCGACCTTGCGCAACACAATTGCATGGTCATGCGTTTTGGCACGACGCTGGACAATGTCTGGCGCTTTGGAACGGACAACAAGACCCGGCAAACCGTCACCGTGCGCGGCAACAAGATCGTCAACGACGGATCGCTTGTGCGGCAATGGGCGCTTGAGGGGCATGGCATCATTTTGAAATCGGAACTCGATGTGCAGCCAGACCTGACATCAGGTCGGCTGATCGCATTGCTTCAGGATCATTCCTGCCCGGCGAATCCGCTTCAGATGATGTTTCCGCCCGGACGCGCGCAACCAAGGCGGGTCCGGGCGCTGGCTGATGCCTTGGGCGAGGCGATGTCAGCACGGGCGCAACAATAAGAGCCTGATCAACCGGGATACCGCGCCGCATTTTTGCTGAAACCGGCGGCGCGGCACACAGATCTATTCAGCAGCAACCGTTTGCCGGATGGGCGCGCCCAGACGCCCGGACAGGCGCACAAGGACAACCCCGACCGCGACAACAGCGGCGGCAATATAGGGCGCTGCGGCAAGGCCGATACCCTCAACCACAAGCCCGCCTGCCCATGCGCCCCCGGCGATGCCGAGGTTGAACGCACCGATGTTCAGGCCGGAGGCCACATCCACCGCGCCGGGCGAAACCTCGCGTGCGATTTGCACGACGTAGGATTGCAGCGGCGGCACATTGGCAAAGGCAAAACCGCCCCAGAAGGCCGCAACCGCGATGGCTGCAATCGGGTGTGTAAGGAAGGCACCAAGTGCGACCAGTGATATCGCAAGGCCAGCAAAGATCACCGTCAGGGACGCTACTGCACCGATACGGTCAGCCAGTTTGCCGCCGGCGATATTCCCCACGGCGACAGATGCACCGTAGAGCAATAGCACAAGACTAACCGCGCCAGCAGACAGGCCAGTGACTTCATTCAGCATCGGCGCCAGGAAGGTGAAGGCGATGAAGTTGCCGCCATAGCCGACAGCCGTGATCAGATAGACCAGCAGAAGGCGCGGCGAAGTCAGCACCTGCAACTGTGCCTTGATCCCTGCCGAGGCGGTCTTGGTCAGATTGGCGGGCACCAAAATGGCAGAAGCGACAAAGCCGATCACACCCAACGCGACAACGCCAAGGAAGGTCGACTGCCAGCCAAAGTTCTGGCCAATGAAGGTCCCCAACGGCACCCCCGTCACCAGCGCGACGGTCAGACCAAGGAACACCAGCGCAATGGCCGAGCTTTCCTTTTCAGGTTCCACAAGATCGGTGGCAATGGTCGACGCGATGGCGAAGAACACACCGTGCGCCAGACCAGTAATGAAACGCGCAGCGACAAGGCTGCCGTAATCCGGCGCAAAGGCGGCGTAGGCATTGCCGAGCGTGAACAGCGCCAGCAAGAGCAGCAGGAGCGTTTTGCGCGGCACACGGTCAGCCATGGCGGTCAGCACCGGCGCACCGATGGTCACGCCAAGCGCATAGAGGCTGACAAGCAGACCAGCCGAGGGGATAGAAACGCCGAGATCGGCGGCGATGGTGGGCAACAGGCCGACGATAACGAACTCTGTCGTTCCAACGGCAAAAGCGCTGATGGTCAGCGCCCAAAGGGCAAGTGGCATCGGGTTTCTCCAATAAATTTGATGTCGACGCCACATATGCATGCCGTTATCTATTGCGGGAACGGACAAGTTTGGAATGGATCATTGCAGAAACTGCACGAATTGCTGCGCATGGGGGATTTGGCCGCCTTTGTCGGGATCGTCGATGATGGCGGTTTTGCGGAATCCGCGCGGCGGCGTGGCGTGTCGGCCTCGACGCTCAGCCGGTCGGTCACGCGGCTGGAGGAGCAGTTGAAAGTCACATTGCTCCGCCGCACCACACGATCCATCGAGATCACCCCCGAAGGCGCCGCTGTTCTGGCCGAAGCGCGCGAAATTCTGGACCGCAGCGAAGCCCTGCAGGAGATCGCAACCAGCGGACAGGCCCCCGCCGGGCCACTGCGGGTGAACGCGCCGGTTCCTTACGTCCTGCATGTTCTCGCCCCGCATCTTGCCGAATTTCATGCGACATACCCGGGTATTCAGCTGTCGATTGATATGACGGATACGCTGGTTGACCTAATCGGCAGTCATGCGGATGTCGCCATTCGTCTGGGCCGCCTGGGAGATAGCCAGATGTTGCATCGCCCGTTGGGGCAGACGGCCTGGAAATTGGTGGCGACCCCGGAATATCTTGATCGCCATGGCTGGCCAGAGCGGCCTGCTGACCTTGGGCGGCTGGAACAAGTCCGCTTTGCCATGCCGGATCATATCAATACGCTGCGCTTTGCCGGTCACCCCGACCCGGTGGCCGTGCCCACCGCGCTGACCGCGAGCAATGGCGAAGCGGTGCGGCAATTGGTTTTGGGCGGGCTGGGCATCGCACGGTTTTCCGACTTCATGATCGCCGAAGACATGCGCGCGGCCGTCTGGTGGAACTTCTGCCCGGTCAATTGGAAGCAGAACCGCTGGAAATCTCTGCGCTCTACCTCACCCGCGTGTCGGGGCTGCGCCGGCTTGGGGTGTTTCTGGATTGGCTAGCAACGTTGATGGATTGACGGGCTGCGCCTTGTGGCACGCGCATTTGGTTCATGTCATGGGCCATGAAATCATCGACGATAAAGCGCATCATCAGAGAAAGCGGGCCGGTCGTGACAGACGCAAACCCCTCTGTAGCGACAGATGGCCGGACCTATGCCGCGCCCTTCCAAACCACCGGATTTACGTACACGATGCCGTCGCCGACGCTGACCATCACGTCACCATCCTGAATATTGACCTGAAGCTGCATCGTGCGGCTTGCCAAATTGGCCAAAGCGGCGGTGTCGCCCTCGGGGAGGTTGATCACCTGAAGATTGTCAAACCGGGTGGTGCTGTTTTTGATCTTGTCCCACCAGACATCCGCCGTCCGACCGCCATAGGGATAGACAACCACCCTGCCCGCCTTGCCACAGGATTGGCGCATCACCTTTTCGCTGGGCAGCCCCAGCGCCACCCAAACATCAAGCTCGCCGCTCAGGCTTTTTTGCCAGATGTCCGGCTCGTCATCGGTGGACAGCCCCTTGGTCATTTCCAGATGCTCATGGGCATTCAACGCAAAGGCCACAAGGCGCACCATCAACCGTTCATCGGTTTCCGACGGATGTTTGGCCACGGTAAGCTTGTGGGTTTCGTAATAATGCCGATCCATGTCAGAGACCGAGAGTTCAACTTTGTAAATGGTAGCTTTTTGCGCCATGATTTGTCCCAAATCTCCAAGGATTGGGATGCCTACTCTGTCCGGGGGGCTTTTAAAAGCCGATTGGATGCCGGCATGACCGCGCCGGGCATACAACCGCTGTGGCACCGACGCGCAAGCATGCCAGAGCCATCGAATAACGCCTTATATCAAGGCCTTTGAGGTGATCACATCCCAGAGCCGGACAAGGAAATTATGCTCTTCCATCACCGAATTCCAGATCACGATTTGTCTTTGCCGCGTCTCACAGCTTCCGCCTTCGCGCAGGTCGCCGGGATGATAGACAACGTTGCCAAAGGCATCGCAAATGTCGGCGGCGGCGGGTTTGCCGTCATACCAGAAATCCCACTCAACCGGTGACAAATGCGCACGCGCCGCGCCGGGGGCCGCCATATAGGCGCCGTTCCGGGCCATGATCGCGCCTGCCGGACCGGACAGCCACCAGTTCAGATAGGCATAGGCCAGCTCTTCGGTACGTGGGTCCAGACTTTGCGACAGGGCCATGCCACCGCACCAGCCGCGATAGCCTTCGGCCGGGGCGCACATCCGAATGGGCATGCCCCTGGCCTTTTGTGACAGATAGTTCGACCACCACATCGTCGACAGTTTTGCAGACCGGCAGGCGCTGGGGGTCGTGTCGGTCCAGAACCCGGCGAAATGACCGGACAGTTGATATTGCTTCACCAACCGGATGAAACTGCCGATTTCACTCAGGCTCAGATTTCCGGGGTTTTCACATTGAAATTCGCCGCGGGCGCGCAAGGCCAGCAAAAGATCGGGCACGCCGATGGCGGCGTCGGCCTGAATGGCGACCCGCCCGCGCCAGTCTTCGGACAGAAGATCGCCCCAACTGGTGGGGTCAGGGGCAGAGCTGTCGCCGATAATGGCAAAACTGTCGGCGTTATAGACCGTCGGCAGCATGGAAATCCGCCCGGTGTCTTCGCATCCCAATTCGCCGCTTTCCTGCACAAACAGCCGATCCAGCGGAGAGCCGCTGAGAACGCCGCCGTTCAGATTGTCCTTGTTTTCACCGGGACGCAGCACCGGCCAGTTGCGCACCTGATCCCAGCAATTGATGCGGGATACATCAATCGGGCGCAGCGATCTTGCCGGCCAAATCAGATCAAGATCGTGAAACCATTGGTCGTATATGTCGAAACTGTCCGGCGCCAGCACGCCACGGCGCTGGGCCTCGATCCCGTCCAGCGCGATGAAATCAAGCCGGATTCCCAAATCGGCCTCGGCCGAGGCCAGAATTGTGTCAATCAGCGTCACGCCCGTGCCCAGCACGCGCAGCACTGGCGGGTTGATGTGCAAGGACGGCGATTTCAAGTGATCCGGCAATGTGCGCTCTGCCCGTCAGACTGTTTTTACGTTCAAGAACGCCTCGAAAGAGGCGCGCAGCCGCGCCATGTCGAGGTCACGCGCAATGAATACGAGATGGGAGCTTTGATCGGAAGCGATTGCACTGTCAAGGTGACGCGGGTGGTGCAGCGTATGCCCGACACCATCAATCAGGACAAAACCGGTGTCCGTTTTCAACAGGCATTTGACCCGCAGCAGATTGGCCCCATGCCGGTGGATCAGCGCCGACAGCCAGACCACGAACCTGGTCCAGTCCAATGATGTCTGAAACGTCAGGCCAAGGGTCGCGGCCCCGGTGCCATCGCGATGGGCCGACCCGGCAGCCCACGACGCGCCCGGATCAATGGATCCGCCGCCGGCAATATCCGCAAAGGTCGGGTTTTCCCGCGCATCCAGCAGCTGTGCCGCCGGATTGATCAGCGCCAGCCGCAGCCCCAGATCCTGTAACCGGGTCTGTGGGACCAGATCGGTTTTCGACAGCAAAATCGTGCTGGCCGCCGCCACCTGGGCAACCCATTCCGGCTGTTTGGCATGCAGGGACGCACCGTTCAGCGCATCGGCAACAGTCACGACATCCTGCAACACCACCTGATTGTGCAGGACCGGATCAAACGTCAGCGTCGACAGGATCTGCGAAGGATCGGCCAGCCCGGTCGTTTCGATCACGATCCGGTCGAACTGAGGGATCTCGCCGCTGCGCGCCTGTGCAATCAGGGTCAGGATGGCGTCTTTTAATTCGCCCCGGATCTGACAGCAGACACAGCCGGAATTCAGCAACACCGTGTCCGGCGCGATCGTGCCCACCAGCAAATGATCAATCCCGACCGCGCCGAATTCATTCACCAGAACCGCCACCCGATCTGCGGTTTCATCCCGGAGCGCACGTGACAGCCAGGTTGTCTTGCCCGCGCCCAGAAACCCGGTCAACAACGTGATTGGAACAGGGGGCCGATAGGTCATGAAACCGCGCTCCTGTCCGGGAAATTCGCCTCATCCAAAGGATCAAAGCCGCCGCCGAACTCTTTTTCAAGCGCGGCCCATACCTCGGTCACGTTGCTGACGATGGCCTGCTGGCCGGTCATGCTGCGCAGGACATAGCTTTGCCCCTGCCAATCCGACAACTGAATGCGCCTGCGGTCCAGCATCCGGTTCACCGCCGCAATTCGGTTGGCACGGTCCCCGGCGTCGCTGCACCGGATCCGCCGAAGCCGCTGTGTCCAGCCCGGCGGCGCTCCAATGATCATCCGTGCCAAAAATTCCGCATAATCCGCACATTGTTGTTCTGCCCCTTGTGCAGGCATTGGCGGGACATGATGGCCCCACCTGCCCGATTTGATTACCCCTTGCGCGGCGCGCGAGCGTTATAATCGTCGGCGATTTCGTCGAATGTGGCCCAACGCACCCCTTCATGGCTGTTGATGTATTCGATCAACCGCTCATGCATCATCAAGACCTGCGGCCAGGCCAGACACGTCGGGGTGAATGGTCATGGTGAACACCGCATAATCGTTTTCGCGGTAGACATAGTCGAACTGGTCTTTCCACATCTGCTCGATGTCGCGCGGATTGACGAAACCGTGGCTGTTGGGCGATTTCTTGACGAACATCATCGGTGGCAGATCGTCGAGATACCAATTGGCCGGGATTTCGATCAGATCGGTTTCTTCGCCCCGCACCAGCGGCTTCATCCAGGCATCGGGATGCTGGGTATAGTCGATCTTGGTCCAGCTGTCGCCGACCCGCACCCGGTAGGGATGGAAATCATTATGCATCAGCGAATGGTCGTATTTGATCCCACGTTCCAGCAGCAACTCGTTGGTGACATTCGAAAATTCCCACCACGGCGCGACATAGCCGGTCGGGCGCTTGCCACTCAGGGCGGTGGCCAGTTCGATTGATTTGTCGAGAATGGCCATCTCCTGTTCGCGGGTCATCGCGATGGGATTTTCGTGGGAATAGCCGTGAATGCCGATTTCATGGCCGGCCTTGGCCACGGCGGCCATTTCATCGGGGAAGGTTTCCACCGAATGCCCGGGAATGAACCACGTGGTCCGCAGATCATATTTCTCGAACAGTTTCAGAAGCCGAAGCGAGCCGACCTCTCCTGCGAACATGCCGCGCGAAATGTCGTCGGGCGAATCTTCGCCGCCATAAGATCCAAGCCATCCCGCGACGGCATCCACGTCCACGCCATAAGCGACCAGAATTTCCTTAGTCATAACTTTCTCCCTGTGAGATGAAGGTTGCATTGGTAAGTTCGGAAACGATGCGGCCGGTCTGCGCCAGCAGATGATCATCGTTGCCAGAGGCCGCCGAAAGCAGGATGGAACCCTGCACGCGGCCGCCGTTTTCGCGCAGCGGCAGCGCCAGACCGGGCCAGTCCAGAAGGCTGCCGATCATCGTGGCCCCCAGCAATCTGGAATTGAGATCCTGCGCCGCGTCGAGATTGTCCTGATAGTCAGAAAGCGCATGGCGCAGCGACGGGACCGTTGGAAAGGCAATCAGCCTTTCGCCAATCTCGGCCTGTGCGTCCCGGACCAGCTGCGCCCGTGTGCGCAGGTAGCTTGCATATTGCGCATCACTCAGAACCGGCGCCTGTTCGAGCCGCGTTCGGATCATCGGGTCAATCGCAGCGGCCTGATCACTGGCCAACAGATCCGCATATTTTCGCCGCGCCTCGATCGCCACCAGATGGCCTTGGGCTGTGGTCAGCGCGCGCAGGTCGTCGACGGATTTCAGGCGCGCCGATTTGATGACCCAACCCGCAGCGGACAGATACACCAGGGCCGCATCATAGGCCCGGGCAACCTCTTCGCCCCAGACAGGGCCAAGGCTGTCCGACAGATCCCAAATCTCTGCCTTTTCCTTGCGGCCACCCCGAGGGGCGGCTGTGGTCAAAACCCCATCCGCCGCCCGCAGCACATCGAAGGAATGCGACAGCGTCCCCAGTGTATCAAGTGTCCGGGACAACGGATGCACGCCGGTTTTGTCATAGCGGGCCGCACTGGGCCGAAAGCCGAAAATGCCATTCAGCGCCGCAGGAAGGCGAATGGAGCCCGAGGTATCCGTGCCGACCCCCAGATCCGCAAGATTGTGCGCCACCAGCACCGCCGCACCAGAGCTGGAGCCACCGGGCACCAGAGGCACGTCAGTCGACAAAGCCGACGGCGGTGTGCCGAAATGCGGGTTGAGACCCAATCCAGAAAAGGCAAATTCCGACAGGCCTGTGCGGGCAAGGGACACCGCCCCCGCCGCCTCAATCCGGGCAACGCAATGCGCGTCATGGCGTGCTGGCGAGGCGGATTTTCGCAAGCCAGATCCGCAGGTTGTCACCTCATCCGCCTGGTCGATGATGTCTTTCCACACCACATGCGCGCCGTCCAGCGGCCCCGGCGGCTGGCCTTTTGTCATCCGGGCGTCGACCTGTGCGGCAAGCTTCATTGCGCGGTCCGCTGTGATTGCCGTGCAGGCCCCGCACCCGGTCCAGCCTTCAAGCGCCGCCAAACCCGCCGCCGCCCTGTCCGTCGCCGGACGCCAGTCCGCCCCAGCCCCTGCCACTGCCCCGGACAGTTGGTGTTCACAATTCAATGTCATGATGTCCCCCTGTGGCGGGTGCGATGTGCACCCGCCTGGATGCGTGACCGGGATTACAGGTCTTCGCGCGCGATGGCGTCGTCGGGAATGTCAGCCGTCTTGACCCGCTGCATGCCCTTGCCGTCCGTATAGACCCAGTTCAGGTTCACCGATGTGGCAAGGTATTTTGCATCGTCCGGGTCTGTGACCTCGGCCTGTTGATGCTGCGGCATGACCCAGAGTTTCATCAGCACAAAGTAGACAGCCATCGCGGCCGGGAACCCCACGACATAGGCATATTGGATGAAATACAGTGCCAGCCCGCCGCCCACGGCCCAGGCGATCAAACCCGCCGGGTTCCATCCGCCAAAGTACCGGAATTGACCGTTCTCCCGATAGAGATCAGGCACATTCAACCGACGCCCCCGGATCAGGAAATAGTCGCAGACCATGATACCACCGACCGCCGACAAGACGGCACCATACATGCCAAGGTAGGTGAACAGATGGTTCAGGATCAGCCAGGGCATGGTCAGCGTTCCGATGATGCCGGCGATCACGATACCCATCGCATAGGTGATGCGCGGCGCACCGGCATTCACAAAGGTCAGCGCCGCCGGGATCAGGTTTGCGCTGGTGTTGGTGGACCATTGCGCCAGGATCACCATCGCCAGCAACACGACCAGCGTCGCACCCGTGCCCTGTTCCTGAATGACATTGACCGGGTTCCAGTCCCCCGTTGCGATAAAGGACACAGCGCCAATCAAGGCAATCCAGCTTTGCGCCACTGGCAGGGCGATGAATTGCGCGACAAAAACATTGCGGTTGCGCCGAAAGAAGCTCTTCTCGCCGCCTTTGGTTTTCAGAAACCGGGTGATGTTGGGAATGTCCACCGCCAGCGCCGACCAAAAGGCCATGTTGGCCACAAACAGGGCCACAACGCTGCATATCTCTGCGTCGCCAGCAAAGGTCCAGATATTGTGCCCGCCCGCCGCAGCGACGTTTTCCAAAGTGAAATACATCCAGATTGAAATCGCCACGATGGCCGGGGCGGCAATGCTGGCCAGAACCTGAACCGCGCGAATGCCCATGGCGGTATTCACGACCTGGATCAGCCCGAACACCACGTACCAGAACACCCAGCTGTCAAAGCCCCCGAGATAAGACACGATACCGTTCAGCGCCAGCGCGCCAAGATAGGTCTGAATCCCAAACCAGGCCGCCGCAACGATGCCCCGTGTCACCGATGGCAGATGCGTGCCGATGGTTCCAAACGGCGCCCGAAGATAGACCGCAAAGCTGATGCCATGTTCGGTGCCAATGTCGGCCGTCAGGGCCATCACCAGCCCAAGGGCCAGGTTGGCCAGAAAGATCGTGCCAATCACAGTCGCCAGCGGAAGCCCCGCCACACCGCTTGCGCCCAATTGGAACGTGGCAATGATCACCGCCATGCCGATCCAAATCCACACATAGCCCAAACCGCCAATCGTTCGCTGGTTCAGCCAAACCGGCAAGATCGAAGCTTCTTGCAAACGTGATTTTTCCCCGACGTCCAGACCCTGCGCCGCCATTTCCGAAAGTGCCATCTTACCCCTCCTGTCAATTATTGATCTTTTGCATTCTTAAGATCATTTTTGGAAAAAGAGAAGACTTTTGTTTCCTCGCCCGCCCCCCTGGGGTACACATCACCATGGCGCTGGGCGTGCCGCACGCACCGCGTATTGGCCGCCCGCCGCGATCGAAACCCAAAGGAAGACCCTGAAATTTGTCGATGATTCCCAGATACATATCGATTTCAGAAGCGATCAGAACCGCCGTGGAAAACGGCCGTCTGGAGGTCGGTCAGGTTTTGACCGAAGACCCTTTGGCCCGGCATTTCAACACCAGCAGAACGACCATTCGCAAAGCGCTTGCCGAGCTTCACAATGCCAAGATCATCACCCGTTTCGACGGTCGGGGGTTCCTTGTCGGGACTGATTCTTCGGCGCCGCCGCGCCGTCATTCGATTGAACAAGCCTTGTTTGATTCAATGGCCAGCGGCACGGTGCCGCGCGCGGTGTCCAACCCCGACCAGATCCTGCCGGTCCTGCGCGAGGAGCTGATCCGCGCCCTGCCCTTTGGGCCATTGCAGATCAACGAAGCCAAACTGACCGAACGGTTTTCCGTCAGCCGGTCAGTCGTGCGCGACATGCTCTCGCAGCTTCGCAGTTCGGGGATCGTCGAAAAGAACGAACGGTCCAAATGGGTGTTGCCGGTTTTGACGGTTTCGGACGTGCGCAATCACTATCAATTGCGTATCCTTCTTGAACCCGTTGCCCTTGCGGAATCCGCGCCCCGTATCGCCAGACAGGACATCGAACGGGCCTTGAAGTCGGCGAAAGAGCTCAGCAGTCAAAGCACGGAACCCACCGCGGCGGCGCTGTCGGACATGGAGGGGGTTTTGCACATCTGGGCGCTGTCGGGCTGCACCAACGACCATCTGCTCAAGACGTTACAGAAATCGCGTCTTGTCCTGGCAATCAATGAAATGTTCCGCCTTTTGCTGGGCCGATCCCCGGCTGGTGGCGGGCTAATCCGGGAACATATCGCCGTGCTTGAGGCTTTGTCCCGCAACGACATCGCGGCGGCCGCATCACTGTTGGAACTGCATCTCATCGAGGCACGGGAACGCACCTGCAAAAGACTGCAAACGCTTTCGGTTCTGCTGCCGCCCAAATTGCCGGATTATCTGGCCCAGGGCACGATCTCGATGAACCAAACCGCGTTGCTGAACGAGAAGTAGGATGTTTTGCCGTCAAAGCCCCCCGCAACGACCGGTCATATGATCGCGTTGACAGGAGGCTTTCACGCCGCATTCAGGCGCGTTACGCGGCCAGCGGAATTTTGAACAACAGCGTTTCCCGCGCGCCAAGAGACTGGTCCCCAACATAGGTTTTCACCAATGTGCCGCCGGCCTTTTCGATGACCCGCGCCGACGCGCGATTGTCCGAATTGGTGGTGATTTCAACGTATTTCAACCCGACGGCCCGCGCCTCGGGAAGAAAGGCCACAAGCGCCGCAGTGGCCAGCCCCTCGCCCCTGCGCCAAGGCACAATTGTATAGCCGATGTGACCCGAACAGGTGGGCGGCAGCGCCTCGGTGCCCGGTTTCCATCGCAACCCTATGTGGCCACAGAATTCATCATCCCAAATCCATCGCCGGAAACTGGGCAAGCGCGGCACCTTGGACCCATCCGGCAGTGTGATTCGGCAGGCCTTCGCCGTTGGATCATCCAGATTTGCAACAAAGGTCTCGGCGTCTTTTGCAATGCTGGCGATCTGCTCTTGCGCGGCCTCCGGTCGGACATTGTCCGGCAACCAGCCGCGGTGCAACGCCGACAGATAAGCCGGAAGATTATGAATGTCTGGCTTGAGCAGTTTCATTTAATCGGTTCCGTGACATTTGACCTTACGGAACGGACATTCATACATGGCGCCGCATTTGGCAACAAAGGGATCTGACCGCCCCTGGGGATTGTCCGGTTCCCCAAAGACGGCCAGGCTTTTCAAGTGCCGCATTCTTGCTGTGCGGTTATCCCATGTCGAAATAATCTTCCAATACCAGCGGGATATTGGTGTCGACCATCATGTCCGGCATTTCCGATTTCAGGATCGGCTGCGGATCTGCAAAGATCAGATCGTTTGACACCATATCCTGCGTGACGATGAATTCTTCGTCGACGGACCGGTCAATTTCCGACGTTTTATGGAAAATAAAACTGTCTTCGGAGTCCTTTTCGTCCGGGGCACTCAGAAGGATATGTTCCCGGCTATCAAGCTCCATCGGATCATCCGAAACACTGATGGTCGTCGTGCCATCCTTTTTGCTGCTCACAACGTCGAGCTCGTAGCCGATGTAATTTTTCAAGACGAGATCAACATCGGCCTTTCCATCGCCATTGGTGTCGATTTGAAGTGTAACTTCCTGTTTTGTCTTGCTTTCCACAAGGGTTACGTCACTCGAATTCAGCAGAATACCATCAATCTTGATGTCTTCGCCGTGCTGGTACCCTTTGATTGCGTCGCCAGTGTCGAGCGTGTCATCCTTGGAAATCTTGTTGTCGGTGAATTTGAAATGAAAACTGTCAACGTCCGTGGTGCCGGTCAGAACGTCCTGACCGGTTTTGGCGTCAATCTGGTTGATCAGCTTTGGCGGAATAGTTTTACCGGGCATTTGAAATCTCCTGCTTTTCTAATGTAGACGCCCAAAGCTACGGTCCCCCGCGTGCAAAAGTTTCAGTTGATGCGCATAATTTCGAATTGGGGGCGAAAATTGCGGATCGACCTGCCCCGGGGAAATTCCAAGGATCGACCGCCAAACGCCCAGAATACCCAGATTAGGCCAAAGCCAGATGCTGCCGAACCAATCGACTGATTTCATTCGCCAATTCCTCGGAGAAATCTTCTGTAATGGCTGAAATATGTGGTGCAAGAATTGTGTTGTTCAGAGATGAAAAACGGCGATCCGGCGTAGGTTCATTTTCGAATACATCAAGCGCAGCCCCGCCGATTACGCCTTCTTGCAAAGCGGAAATCAAAGCCTCTTCATCAATCACCGACCCGCGCGAGACGTTAATCAGAAACGACTGCGGCCCAAGCGCACGCAGAATACCCGCATCAACAAGCCCATTCGTGGCCTCACCGCCCGGCACCGCTAAAACCAAAAAATCCGCGCGGCGCGCCATGGATTTAAGATCCGCGACATAGGGCCAAGGCACATTCAAACGCGGCGTTCGCGTGTGATAAATCGGCTTCAGCCCCGCACCGGCAAGCCGCTCTGCGATCAGATAGCCGATGCGCCCCAGGCCTACGACACCGACAGTTTTGCCAGTCACGCGGGTGCGGTGTCCGAAATGCGCGGATGCCCATGTCCCTGATCGCACATGGGCATCCGCCCGCACAATATCGCGCGAAATTGCATACAG
The DNA here is from genome assembly GCF_055808435.1 of Marinovum sp. J2-8. Classification (NCBI taxonomy): domain Bacteria; kingdom Pseudomonadati; phylum Pseudomonadota; class Alphaproteobacteria; order Rhodobacterales; family Roseobacteraceae; genus Marinovum; species Marinovum sp. J2-8. The sequence goes on from NZ_JBVVRZ010000002.1 coordinate 277,842, forward strand.
CAGAGCGATGGCCATTTCCGCTGTATCAGAAGACACAAGCGCGCCAGTGTCGCACAGCTCTATGCCGCGCCGGGCCAGTTCGGCATCATCAAAAATGTCCCGCCCGGCCCCGGCCGAAACAATCCGCTCCAAGTTCGGCAAAAGATCCAGCAGCTCAACCGGCGCGCCATTCACCGCAGACGTGACCGCACAGGTAATCGCCGCGCGACGCGAAAGTGGCAGGTCAGCGATCTCTTCCTTCGCAATCAACGTGCCAATTTTCCAAAGCTCGCTACAGACAGACTCCATCATGTAGCCCAGCAAAGCGACATCAGGGGCATTGCTCATTCTGTGTCTTCTTTTGTCTCTTTGAGAAATGGCAACCGCATTTTTTCCCACGCAGTCCAAACCAGTTTTTCCGTGCTATCGCGCGCTGCATCGACGTTGCCTTCGCGGATTTGACCGATGGTTATCTCGTTGTTTTCAATCATGGATAACAGCATCTCGGGCATGCGCCGGTAGGCATGATACCGATACCGCAAGGCCGACACATCAAGCTGGTTCAATGTACGAATGAGCACCGAATTCTCGCATCTTTCATGCGAAACTCTTGTCAGGCGCACATTGGCCTCAAATCCCGCTAGCAGATCACCACAGCGTTGCGCCGACCGCATCGCATCCAGCTCACCCTCCAAAACGTCAGCGATTTCCTTGTGATGCGCCAAACCGGCCAAGAGCCCCGCGCATGCGGCCTCAAGCGGCGCGCGGCAAACCGTTATCTCGTTCAAATTCTGCTCAGTCATTTCGGTAACCCGGGTTCCTACCCGCGGGCGCCGCTCAACCAGGCCCCGGTTTTCAAGAACCTGAAACGCCTCTCGCAAGGGCGAGCGCGACACGCCGAACTGCATGCAAATCGCTTCTTCGCGTAGCTTTTCGCCCGGCGCAAATTTCTCGCGCACAATTGCGGCCTCCAACCGATCCGCAAGTTCAAGCCCAATGGGGCGGAGCTGCAATTGTGCGTCGAGATGTGGAATGTTCTTCGTCATATGCGACGGCCAAACAAAAGATCCGAAACAACGACCAGAAACAAGGTCAGCAAAATGGAAACAGTCGACACAGCAGCGGCCTCTGGGGTGAAGTTGAAGCGAAGATAGTCAAAAAGCTGGATTGGCAATGGCGCCGACCCCGTGCCCTTCAGAATGAAGGAAATGCCAAAAGTATCAAAGCTGATTATGAAAGCAAAGACCGCCCCGGTCGACACACCCGGCGCAATCAACGGCAGGGTTATCCGGCGAAACGCCGTATAGCGCGACGCACCCAACGTGCGCGCGGCCAGTTCGACCGACCCGTCGCGCCCTTGCAAAGACGTATTCACGTTCAGGAAAATGAACGGTAGCGTCATCAGCACATGCCCGGTAAACAGTGCGATTTTATGTTCGGTGCCGACGCCGATTTCATAAAAGAAAAACAGCAGCGCAATCGCCGTCAGAATTTCGGGCAAAATCAACGGCAAGAGAACACCAATCCGCACCCATTCGGCGTCACGCCCCGCATGCCGCACATAATAAAGCGCAGCCATCGTCCCAAGTACCAGCGACACCGACGTCGCGCTGGCCGCAAGGAGCGCAGAGTAGAGGATCGCATTGATAAAGATGTCGTTGTCCAAAAAGGTCCAGAACCAACGCAGGCTGAGCCCCTGTGGCGGGAACGTCAGAAAATTGCCAGCGTTCAGAGACGCCAGCACAACAACAGCGATCGGCGCAAGCAGGAAGACGTAGACCATGATGCGAAACGTGTTGAGACAGAGCGAGGCAAAATTCATCAATCAGTTCCACTTCATCCGTGTAAGACGCGCAAACACCAACACGACAATTCCTGCCGACACCGCAAGAATTAACGCCATCGCCGAACCAAAGGGCCATTGGAATTGATCAATCAACGCATCGATCACCAACAATGTGGTTGTTTTCACCCGCATCCCGCCCACAAGCGACGGCGTCACATAAGATGAGATTGCCAGCACAAAGACAAGAATGCACCCTGCCTGGACCCCCGGCATCGACACCGGAAATGTAATGCGCCGAAAGATCGTCAACCGCTTTGCCCCCAATGACCGCGCGGCCTGGGCAATGGCGGGGTCCATGGATTGCAAGGACGACAGCAAAGGCAACACCATAAAGGGCAAAAAGACATGGGTCAGCGCCAGGATCACACCAAAGTTGTTATACATAAGCGGCAAGGGCCGCGTTATGATCCCCAGATCACGAAGCGTCGAATTGATCACGCCGGAATTACCAAGCAAGATCGTCCACCCATAGCTGCGGACCACAATCCCGACCAAAAGCGGCGACAGCACAATTCCGTACAACAACCCGCGCCATTTTCGCGAGGCCGTGGCAATATGCAATGCAATTGGATAACCTAACAGAAGACAGAAAAAAGTGGTCGCCATTCCAAGCGCAAGCGTTTGTGGCAGTGAAATGGCATAATAGCTTTCGCGAAAGAACTGAGTATATCCCCCAATGCTAAACCCCTGGCCATAAGGCTGACCATCTGCGGGGGCGCGAAAGCTCATGACAAGCACGGTAACGTAAGGCAAGATCACGAATAGAAACAACAATGCCGCTGTTGGTGCGATCAGGAAATAGGCACGAAACCGTTTCATGGCGCAGCCCCATCCCGGTCGTCCGGCATTGGCCAAAGGCGCGCTGGATCGAAACAAAGACCAACAGTGTCGCCCTCTTTGAGGTTTTGGGTTGTTGGGCCGACAACGGCAATCTCGTCGCAATCGGTGTCGATCGAGTATTCCACATGGCCGCCGCTGAAATACCGTTTGGCGATCCGCCCGCCAAGCTGACCGTGTTCCGGTGCGGTCAGCATAATTTGTTCAGGTCGCGCCATTATACGCAATCTTTCACCTGCCCAATCCGCCGAAGCCGTCACATGCAATGTTGTGCCGCCCGGCAGCCTGGTCTCGATCCCGCCGCCCTCGGGTCTGGCGGAAATCGCCAGATCAAGGATATTGGCGTTGCCCACAAACCGGGCGATACGTTCCGATGCCGGGGCATTATATACGTCCTCAGGGGCGGCGGCCTGGGCAATTTCGCCGTCAAACATCACCACCACCCGGTCCGACATGGTCATGGCTTCGTCTTGGTCATGCGTGACATAGATCGTGGTGATACCCACACGTTTTTGCAGATCGCGAATAAAACCCCGCATTTCATCGCGCAACTTGGCGTCGAGATTGGCCAAGGGTTCATCAAGCAATAGAATTGCAGGCTCAATCACCAGAGCGCGCGCCAGCGCAACCCGTTGTTGTTGCCCCCCGGACAGCGCTTTGGGATATCGATCCGCATAGGGGGTGAGTTGCACCATATCCATGGCGCGCATCACACGCTCTTTGATTTCGGATTTGGACACGCGGCGCATTTCCAGCCCGAAGGCCAAATTTTGCGCCACCGTCATATGCGGAAAAAGCGCATAGGATTGAAACACCATCCCGATATCGCGATTTTCCGGCAGCTTATGCGATATATCCTGATTATCGAAAAAGATGCCACCTTGGGTGATTTCTTCGAAACCCGCAATGCATTTCAACGTGGTGGATTTGCCGCACCCTGACGGACCAAGCAGGGAAATGAATTCACCGTGGTTCACATCAAGGGAAATCCCCTTGAGCGCGGCAGTCTTGCCGTAATATTTCTTGAGCGCGCGTAGCGAAACTTCGGTCATGTTTTTGCAGCCGGTTCTTGAATTATTGACCCGCTCTGTAAAGGCACAGAGCGGGAAGTTTCTGGAATCTAGGATCAGGCGCCAAAAATCTCATTCCAGCGGCGGGAAATCTCTTCTGCGTTGTCATTCATGAGTTCCCAATCCCATTTGATGAACTGGCCCATGGCCTCGCCCGAGACAGGCACATCAATGGTCAAATCTTCGGGAACGACCACCTTCTTGTTGACCGGAGAAACAAAGAATTCCCGCATCAAGAGATCCTGGCCCACGGGCCCAAGAACGAAATCAAGATAGGCATAGGCTTCATCGCGGACGGGCGAGTCTTTGGCGATGTTGAAGGTTTGATCCCACATCATAAGCCCCTCTTCGGGCATGATACAATTGACCGGCAAACCCTGGTTGCGCAAACGTGCAATTTCGCCAAAATCAAACGGGGCAACAGCAATTTCGCCCGTGGCCATTGCCGTGCTCATATTGAAGTCGGTTTGATACACCGGGCCCAATTCCTTGAGCATTTCAAAACCAACGTCCAAATCATCAATGCCCTTGCCATAGATCATCGACGTCAACATCAGGAACATTTTACCGGCGGAGTTCTTGATATTGTACAGGCCAAGACGGCCTTTCAGCTCGGGATCTTCCCACAAATCTTTCCAGGACGTTGGTGCCTTGGACAACATATCGGTACGATAGCCCAGGCCAATCGGCGAAATAAGCCCGACAGCGGCCCAGCCCTCTGACGCCTCGGTCGCGACCTCATAGAGGTCGGCGTAATTTGGAAGTTTGGCAAGATCGAGCTTTTCGAAATAGCCCTCCGAGCGCAAGACTGTTGAATAAATTTCATTTGTCATCAAGCAACTATAAGGCGACTTTCCGACACCCGCAGCGCGGATATTGGTGGTGTATGTACGGCCAAGCCCGATGTCCAAGGTCGGATCAATTCCGGTTTCCTCGGTAAATCCGGGGATCAAAACGTCGCGCCAGAACTTCTCCCACGAACCGCCATAGGTGGTGATTACCAGGCTTTGAGCTTGGGCGTGGACGGCCGGGACATTCAGGACGGACGCTCCACCAAGCGCGATGAGCGCCTTGAGCATGTGGCGACGGTTTAACTCTGTCATACTTCTGTTTCCCTGTTGTTTTGGTGCCTTGTTGGGTGCCGACTGCAGCGAGACAGCAGCCCCTCAGGATGCTTTTTTGCGGTAGTCGTAGTTCTTGTTGAGCCGTTCCAGCAGGTAGTCCCCGTAAAGAACCGGCTCCATTTGCGCAGTTTCGCCGGCCTCAAGCATGGCTGGCGGACATTCCACCAGTGCGCTCATCGATGGATCGTAAAAGAACGGCTGTGAATATCGCCCGCGGCGGCTAAGATTCTTTACCCGGTGCGGCGTCGAAACAAACCGGCCGTTGGACCATTTCGCCAGAATGTCGCCGACATTCATGACAAAGGTGTTTTCGATGGGCGGCGCGGCAATCCATGTGCCGTGTGTGTTCCGAACCTCCAGCCCGCCAACGTTGTCCTGCTTGAGCAGTGTCACAAACCCATAGTCTGTATGGGGGGCAGAGCCGAAAAGCTCTTCTTCTTCGGGCTGCTCCGGATAATGCAAAAGCCGCAGGAACAATGTGGGATCCTGAAAATACTTTACAAACCAATCGCGCGGCAAGCCCAAAGCCTCGGCCAGGCCACCGGCTATGCGCTCACCTAGCTTGGTCATCTCGGCCATATAGGCCAGCGCCGTTGTCTTTGCCTCTGGCAGGCTGTCGGGGAATTGGTTCGGACCTTGCAGCGGTTCACCCGCCTGAGGCGCGCCTTCGGGAACCTCGTGCATCACCATCAAGCTTTCGGATCGATTGGGCTTCGTCACCTTGGCCACGGAGGACGTCACGATCGTCGAGGATGACATCGGCATGTAACCGCGATGAAAGGCATTGATTTTGATCGCTTGCTTTTCCTCATCGGAAATCTTGTGGATCGCCACGTTCATTTCCCGCATGCGGTCCACAAGATCTTCCGGCACCCCATGATGGGACAGATAGGCAAAGCCCGATGTTTCCAGCGCTTTTTTCAGATTTGCAACTGAACTTGCCCGCGCCTGATCGCCTGCTCCGTCCAACAGCCCCGAAATATCCACGATCGGAATATTGTCAAATTCACCCTTCACAGCGCACCTCCATTTTGAATACTGTATACAAAATATCGAAAAGCATCGCATGGGAAGCCCTGCAATCCATCAACAAAACAAAAATCGGCCTTGGCGCAACGCATGCTTAGAAAACGTGCAAAACCCGTCGAAATGGCCGCAAATAACAAGCAACAGGAGACGAAATTGGCCGCCATCCCCGTGATTATCGACACTGACCCCGGACAGGACGACGCATTTGCCATCTTGCTGGCGCTTGGTGCGCCCGACCTCGATGTTCTTGGCCTAACAACGGTTGCAGGCAATATGGGGCTGGAACAAACAACGGATAACGCCCGTCGCATTGTTGAGCTGGCCGGGCATGCAGATCTGCCGGTCCATGCCGGGTGCCCGCGCCCGTTGCTGCGTGCGCCGCGGCCTGTGCCGGAAATTCACGGGGACACCGGGATTGATGGCTGGAATTGGGCCCCGGCCAAAACCGGCCCCAAAGAAGGACATGCCGTTGACTTCATCATCAACACGGTCCTGCAAAGCGACCGCCCCGTCACCCTGATTGCCCTTGGCCCGCAGACGAATATCGCGATGGCCCTGCGCCGCGCGCCGCACATCGCCCCGCGTATCGCCCGCATTGTGTTTATGGGCGGCGGATTTTTCGAAGGCGGCAACATGACGCCAGCGGCGGAATACAACATTCTGGTAGACCCAGAGGCCGCGCGCATCGTCCTTGGGTCCGGGATTCCCGTGACAGCAGTACCTCTGGATTGCACCCATGCGACCCCTGCCCCGGTGAACTGGTCCAGCAAGCTGGCGAAGTATGACACCGATGTCATGCTGGCCTGTGCCGGTATGATGGAATTCTTTGAACGCTACGGAAACGCCAAATATGGCACGAAATCGCGCCCATTGCATGACGCGGTTGCGGTGTCTGCCCTTCTGTGGCCGGAGCTGTTCGAAGGTCGATTGTGTCCAGTGGATATTGAATGTTCCGGTGAGCTCACTACTGGAATGACAGTCGTCGATTGGTTGCGCCAAACAGGGAAGACCGACAATTGCCTTTGGCTGAACGCCTGCAAGAACATCAATGAAGTGTATGATCGCATGGAACACGTTCTGAGAAACCTGCCTTACGCGCACTGACCTGCCACGGGATTTTTCCTCCAACGTCGATTTGAGTCCGCTCCAACTTGGGGCCGGACCATGAATCCAACAAGATTAATGTGGTGGACAGCCCCCCCCGTGTTTTCCACTTCCCGGCCTGTCCGGTCGGCACCCGAATTACCCTACCAAAGAGCGCCTGAGAGGAGGCCAACATGACCAAGCGACCAAATGAGAAAAACGAACGGCTCAAGCGCCGGTTCGCTGATTGCCTCAAGTACGCACGCCAGCTTTCCGACAAGACACTCGACCGGTAGCTTGCCGCCCTGGAACGCTTCGATGTGTGGAATGCGAGCAAGGGCTTTGCCAAGTTTCACATCGAAAAGGTCATAGGATTCCGGTCTCACCTGGAGCAGGCCAAAAGTGCGAGCGGCAAACCCTTTGGCAAGTCCACCACCCGCGCAATTCCGGCAACCCTGCGCGAATTCACGCTTTGGCTTTCTCAGCAAGATGGCTTTCGCAGCCGGATCAGGGCAGCAGACGCGGACTACTTCAGCCTGTCGCGCCGTGATAAGGCCGAAGCGCGCGCCGCTCCAAGTCGCCCTGCCCCAAGCATCAAACAGGCCAAGCGAGCACTGGCGATGATGCCCGCAGCCACACCGCGCGAGATGCGCGACAAGGCGATTTTCGCGCTGATTTGTCTGACGGGCATTCGTGTGGGCGCATTGATCACCTTGCGGATCAAGCACGTCAATCTCGACGAGAAATCCGTCACACAGAACCCGCGAGAGGTGGCAACCAAGTTTGGCAAGCGTATCGACACCTTCTTTGCACAAGGCTTCCCCGAGGCCGAAACTGCCTTGGCCACCTGAATGGCGTATCTCGACGCAGACGCATTCTATGGCCCGGACGACCCCTTGTTCCCGGCGACCGCTATCGTGCCGCAATCCAACACCGGGTTCTCAGTCGACGGATTTGAGCGCCGTTCCTGGAAAAGCACCGAACCCGTTCGAAAGATCGTCAACGAGGCCTTCGCCGCTGCAAATCTGGATGCCTTCGGCCCGCACGCCTTTCGCCATATGTTGGCGCGCCACGTTGCCAAGAATTGCACCTCGGTCGCAGAATTGGTCGCCGCTTCGCAAAACCTCGGTCATACCGACGTCTTGACGACACTGCGCAGCTACGGCCAGATCAGCCGTGAGCGGCAACGGGCGCTGATTACCGGCGAGTCAGGGGATGATTTGTTGGAGGATTGAGCCAAACCGCTCTGCCGTCAAAGGCGCAGCAAGTGTGGGAACATGTGTGGGAACAAAGACATTCGCATCCCGATTTCCCAATAAACATCAGCTACTTAAAGGTTTTGCGTGGCGGACAGTGAGGGATTCGAACCCTCGAGACGGTCTCCCGCCTACACACTTTCCAGGCGTGCGCCTTCGACCACTCGGCCAACTGTCCGTGGACGGGTGTTTAGCCCCGACTGACACTGACATTCAAGTGCTAATACGGCCACTTACCCGGAATGTTCAAAGTTTTCTCATGCATCGAACAGAATATTCATCCGGCGGTTCTGGCGGCCCTTTTTTTCGATCTTGCCAAGCCGGATCGCGCCGATTTCGCCGGTGCGGGCGACATGTGTGCCGCCGCAGGGTTGCAGGTCAACCTGATCCCCGCCCTTGCCGATCCGCACCAGCCGCACGCGGCCCTGCCCGCGCGGTGGTTTGACAGACATGGTCTTGACCAACTCCGGGGTTGCGGCCAGCACTTCGTCGGTCACCCAGGTTTCAGAGACCGGCAGGTCCCGTTCGATCAACAGGTGCAGCGACTCCTCGATCACGTCGCGGTCGGCTGGCGCGTCGGGCATGTTGAAATCCAACCGCCCCTTTTCCGATGTGATCGCCCCGCCGGTCACCGGCAGCGGCACCACGACCGACAACAGATGCAGCGCCGTATGCACCCGCATATGCCGGTGGCGGCGTTCCCAATCCAGGTATTGCACCAGATGTGTGCCAACTTCGGGCAAGGGCTGAGGCTCGGACGGGACAAGCACCACCTCCCTGCCCGGCCCCAGCACCGTGGTGGCAATTGGCATTTCAATACCGTCCCAGACCAGAAATCCACTGTCGCCCGGTTGGCCGCCGCCGGTTGGATAAAACACCGAGGCATCCAGGATTATGCCGCCTTCTGGCGTATGGGCGATCACGCGGGCCGGTGCATCGCGCAAATAGGGGTCTTCGCGGAACAGCAAGCGGGTCGTCATCGCGTCACATCTCCATCTCCGTCACTCATCCCGTCCCCATAAGACGGCAGGTTGTCGCCCGTGTCCGGCGCCGCTTTTGGCGCAACGGGCTGTTGCACCGTCTGGGGGCTGTTCGGGGTGGTCTGGGGATTGGCGTCTGCCGCAGGTGGCGGCGTGTGCAGCACTTCGGGGTTACGCAACCAGACATCGCGTTGCGCAAAGGGAATCTCGATCCCTTCTTCGGCAAAGGCCTCGACGATCTGGTGGCGCATTTCGGTCCGCACCCCCATGCCCTGGGTAATGTCGCGCAACACCGCGCGGATCTGAAAATCCAGCGAATCCGCACCAAAGCCGATAAAATCGACCCCGGGTTCCGGGTTCATCAGCACCTGATCATGATGGCGCGCAATGTTCAGCAGGATCTTTTGGACTTTGCGGGTATCCGTGCCATAGGCCACGCCAATCGGAATGATGATCCGGCCAAGCGCGCTGCCACGGGTATAGTTCGACACCTGCCCCGATACGAAATCGGCGTTGGGAATGATCACGTCATAGCGGTCAAAGGTCTCTAACCGGGTGGAGCGCACGGAAATCCGCCGCACGGTGCCGTGAATGCCGCCCACCTCGATCCAGTCGCCCTCGGCAATCGGGCGTTCAATCAACAGGATGATGCCAGAGACGAAGTTGGACACGATATTCTGAAGGCCGAAACCGATCCCGACCGACAGGGCCCCGGCAACAATCGCCAGCGACGACAGATCCAGTCCGGCAGAGGTGATCGCCACCAGCGCCGCCACAAAGATCCCGACATAGCCAACGCCGGACACAATGGCGTTCTGGCCGCCGGTGTCGATGCCGGTTTTCGGCAGGATCGAATTTTTCAGCGCGCCCTGCATCAGGCGGGTTGCCATATAGCCAATGACAAACACCACCAGAAGCACAAGGAAATCGGTGGGGGAAATGCGGCTGTCTCCGACGGCAAACCCCTCGCCGATACGGGTGGACAGCTCTGTCAGATCGGCCACCCGCGCGCCCCAGATCAACGCCAGGAACGGCAGCGCCATGATGCCGAGAATAAAGCCGATCAATACCGTGATCAGGCTGTCGGCCTCTTCTTCGGACTGGCCCATCAAGAACCTGTACAGATCATTGGTGAACCGTTGCAGGATCACGATCAGCCCCAGAAGCGCCAGCGTGGTCACCGCTGGAAAGAGCAATGTTTCCGCGGCGGTGCGATATCCCGTGGCCGCCAGAACCGGCGCAACAATCGACACCAGAATGGCAATGCGGCCCAGGAATCCGACCACACGGGCGCGCACCGCACGCTCGGCATTTTCGCTGTCAAAGCGGATGTGATGGATCATCAACTGTCCCAAACGGAACAGGATCAGCGCGGTCAGAACAATGACCGGAAAATCAACAACCGCAAGCGTCGCGACCGAAAACCCTTCGACACCGGAAAATTGTGTGATTGCGTCGCGCGCCACCAGCAATATCGCCAGCAGGCTGGCATAGGTGCGCGCTTCGGTGCGTTGCTGGCGCGCCATTGGCAACATACGGTCGCCGTCGTGCTGGGAAAACAGCCGCTCTGTCATCCAGCGCAGTCCGAGGATCACAATCCCCCAGACCGGCAGTTTTTCCAACAGCAACGTCAGCCGCACGCCGGGAATGCCGGTGGCAAAAATCGCCTCTGTCAGCGCATAAAGCCCGATCAACGGCAGGATGATTTGACCGGCTGACACCAGAAACGCAAAGACCGCGCCGCCCCGTTTGGATTTTCGCCGCATCCAGGAGCCGACATTGCGGGCCCAGCTGCGCCCGCGCATCAAAAGAATCAGCGCCACAAGCAGCAGCATCAACACCAAGGGCAGATTGGTGCGGATTTCGGCCTGACGCACATCCGAGCCCCAGGATTTCCGCACTTCGTTGGCGGCCCCGCGCCAGGCATCCACCAATTCGCCATAGGCGATTTGCCAGTTTTCCGGCAGAACGGGCAGCGGGCCCACCTCGAACAATTTGTCTGCCTGACGCGCCCGTATCAGACTGTCGATTTCGCCAATAATGCCGTTGGCCCGGTTATAGGCCTCTTCCGCATTCAGGATCGGTGCCCGCAATTGGGCCAATTGCTCATTCAGCGCTGCCCTGCGGCGTGCCACATCCTCAGGTTCGCTTTCGCCCTCTGCCGGTGCCGCGCCCAAGGCGGCGACCTGGGATTCCAGGGTGCGAATGCGCGATTGGTTCACATCCTGCGCGGCCAGAAACCTTGCCCGCCAGGATACGATTTCGGCGCGCAGGGATTCAAACGCGCTGTCCGAGGCACGGCCGTTTTCCAGGGCGGCCTCGGCACGGCTGGCCAGGATGTTCCAGGCGTCATAATCCGGCAGGCTCTGACCGTCCGGCAACGAGGTTCCGGCCTGCGACATCACATCCGGCACTTCGACCGAAAGCTCCTGTGCCGCAACCGGATGGCTGCCAAACGACATGAAAATGACTGTGACCAGCGCCAACAGGACCGCAGGCCTAAACCGGATAAAAGACATCAGACGTCCTCGAATACACCAGGGATCGAGGCCGGCGACCGGGTCAGCCAATCCGGCGTTGGCAGGCCTTTGGACTTCAGGAAGTCCGGGTTGAACAATTTGGACTGATAGCGCGTGCCATAGTCACACAGAATGGTCACGATGGTGTGGCCCGGTCCCAGCTCGCGCGCCAAACGGATCGCGCCCGCGACGTTGACGCCGGTTGATCCGCCCATGCAAAGCCCCTCGTCCTTGAGCAGGTCAAACACGATGGGCAGCGCTTCGGCATCGGGAATATTATAGCTGAAATCCGGGGTGAACCCGTCAAGATTGGCGGTGATCCGTCCCTGACCGATCCCCTCGGTGATCGAGCCACCTTCGGATTTATGCACTCCGGTGGTGTAGAACCGGTGCAGCGTCGCACCATCGGGATCAGCAAGGGCGATTTTCACCCCCTTGGGCTGCAAGGCCATGCCAACACCGGCCAGCGTGCCGCCGGAACCAACCGCCGCCACAAAACCATCCACCTTGCCCCCGGTCTGTTCCCAGATTTCGGGGCCGGTGGTTTCAATATGGGCCTGCCGGTTGGCGGTATTGTCGAACTGATTGGCCCAGATCACGCCTTCGTTGCTGCGACGTGCCATTTCTTCGGCCAGACGCCCGGAATAGCGCACATAGTTGTTGGGGTTGCGATACGGGGCCGCCGGCACCTGCACCAGTTCCGCCCCGGCCAGACGGATCATGTCCTTCTTTTCCTGGCTCTGGGTTTCGGGGATCACGATCACGGTCTTGAATCCCATCGACGCGCCAACCAGCGCCAGCCCGATGCCGGTATTGCCGGCCGTACCTTCGACAATGGTGCCGCCGGGTTTCAACAGCCCCTTTTGTACCGCGTCCCGGATGATGAACAGGGCGGCGCGGTCCTTGACCGATTGGCCGGGGTTCATGAATTCGGCCTTGCCCAGAATGGTGCAGCCCGTCATCTCGCTGGCTTTGTTCAGCTTGATCAGCGGGGTGTTGCCAACGGCGTCGGCCAGATCGGATGCGGTGCGCATGGGGGTGACCCTCCTTGAAAAATGTTGTGTTTGTGTAGGCCCCGTGGCCCGTGAACTCAAGTGTGCCTGACGCCGGCAGCACCGCGCAGTTCCTCACGATGGCGTGCAAGCCAAAGCAGCATCATCGCCAAAGGCCCGACATTGACCTCGCCACTGGTCACCAGATCCATCGCATGATCAAAGCTGATGACATGGCTGCGGATATCTTCGGCTTCATGCGCCAGCCCCGCAACCCCGCCGGTGTGATCCGACAGATCACAAAGCCCCAGATAACAATGGAAAAATTCGGTGGAATAACCGGGCGAGGCATAGATCCGGCTGATCAGGCGCAGATCACCCAGCGTGAGGCCGGCCTCTTCGACCGCTTCGCGACGGGCACAATCCGCCGGGTCTTCGCGGCATCCACCAGCCCGGCAATCGGTTCCAGCACCCAAGGGGCCGGGTCCTTGCGCCAGATCGGGCCGAAGCGCAGCTGTTCGATCACCATCACCTTGTCGGTCACCGGATCATAGGGCAGCACCTGTGCCGCATCATAAGCTACAAAGGTTTCCCGCGAGATTTCCGGGCTTTCGGCGCCATCGAATTGACGATAGCGGATGTCGAAATCCTTGATCCGGAAAAAGCCGTCATACCCGGCACGTTGCGTGCCAATTTCCACCGCAGACGCATCCGGCGCACGGCGCAACGTGCTGGGCGCAGGCCTGCGTCCCAGACACCGGGCCCAACCGCGCGCCCGAATCCACGGGAAAAGCCGATCTATATCCCGGGCCGAGGTCACGCCGAAACGCTCCATCACTTCTTCGGCGGCTTCCAACGTCACATCGCCAAATTGGGCCACCCAATCCGGCAGATGCCAGGGCGCGCCAGCAGTCCAGCGATTGGCCGCAGGCAAGAACACCAAAGCCGACCGTTCTGCGCCATCTTCGGTGCGGATTGTCATCGGCTCCAGGCTATAGTCAAATCCGCCTTCATAATGATCGAGCCGCGCCAGATCTTCGGCGCTCAAATTCGCGACCCATTGCCCCGGGGTCAGGGCACCGTCCTGTTGCTGGATCATCGGGAACCCCTGCCCCGCCACCCAATGCACCGACCATCCCGGCAATTGCGCGGGCATCAGGTCAATCGCGGCCGCAGACCGTCCCAGGACGCGCTCCAGCAACGGCACATGACACAGGGTGCCGTAGAAAAACAAATCGGGCATGGTTTATTTCCAACGTTTCGAAGCAAGCAAGGTCAGCACGCCCGCGACAATGCCGCCAACCGCCAATGTCACCACCATATCGGTGGTAAACACCTCGGCGGCAAAGTCGACGCCGATCTGAAACACCGCGGCGACCGCTTCGACCGGGCCGCCATACCGGTGGCGCATGGCCAGACGCATCATTTCATTGGACGATTGGGTGAACAACGCCAGAAAGGTCATCACCGCCGCCCCGGTCAGACCATAGCTGACCGCCTCGGCCAGTCGCGTGGTGGCCAAACGGCCGGTGTAGAACCAGCCGGTCAAAAAGCCGATGACCATGTTCAGCGGCAGGAAGATCCCGAAATTGGTACTTTCCGGCATGACCTGCATGACCATTTTGGACACCAGATAGGCCGTGATCGACAAACATATCGCGGCGACAAGCTTGGGTATGGTTGGCATCTGCTCGCGGGCCTCCTTGGGGACTCTGGCGTTAACGTCCAGTTATCGTTGCCCGCGCTTCCGGCGCAAGGCCGCGACGGCACTTCCCCCACACCAGATGCGAAGCGGCAACGCCATGCCGCAAATCCGACCCTTAGAACCCGCGATTTTCATAGGCCAGAAGCGCGCGTTTGCGTCCCGCATCAAGCCCAACCACAGGCGCCGGATAAAGATCACCGGGCGTGATGTTCCAGCTTTTCGGGATCGCGTCAAAATAGGCCCGCGCAGTGGCGGGCGGATTGGCCTGCCCCTCGGCAATCCAGCGGCGGACATAGGCACCTTTGGGATCGAATTTCTTGGCCTGAGACTTCTGGGTTGAACACCCGAAAATACGGCGCAGCGTCCGGCCCGGACCCGGCCACCCATTGCCAGCCCATGGCATTTGATGCCGCATCCCAGTCGGTCAGACATTCGCCAAACCAGCGTTGACCAATGCGCCAATGCATCAGCATGTGTTTGGTCAAATAGGATGCCACAACCATACGCACCCGGTTGTGCATCCGCCCGGTGACATACATTTCGCGCAGACCGGCATCGACCAGCGGCACCCCGGTGCGCGCCTGTTGCCATGCGACCACTTCAGGCAGGCTCTTATCCTCGCGCCAGGCGAAATTGTCCCATCCCGCGCGCCAATTGTTGTCCAGCATGTCCGGCCAATACACCATCAGATGGGTGGCAAAATCGCGCCAGGCCAATTCGCGCAGAAAGGCCTCTGCGCCTTGGCTGTGCTCTTCGCGGGCGCGCAGACCGGCGTGCCAGCATTGATGTGGCGAAACCTCTCCGTAGGTCAGATATTCGGACAGACCAGAAGTGCCATCCACCGCCGGAAGGTCACGGCGCTGGTGGTACAAGGCGATACTGTCACCGGCAAATTCCGCCAACCGGTTCTGTGCGGCGGTTTCGCCGGGATGCAGATACGCGCGCACCACATCGCCACCACGCCGCATCCGCGCGCCAAGCGCCCAATCCGCCAGATTTGCGCTTTCGGGCCATGTCTCCGGCGGCGGGATCTTGCCCGGCTCTGGCAGCGGCGCGTCAACGTCGCGGGTCTTTACCGTTTTCCAATAGGGCGAAAACACCTTGTACGGCCCGCCGGTCTTGGTCTCGACGGTGGTGGGTTCGAACAAGACGGTGCCGCCAAAACTGCGGACGTCGATCCCTTTTGCGCGGAACCGGGACTTGATCTCTGTGTCGCGTTCGCGGCTCTGGGGATCGTAACAGCGCGTCCAATAGATCCGTTTGGCGTCAACCTCGGCGACCAGTTCGGCCAGAACCTGCTCGGCGCGCCCGGATCGCAGGATCAACCGTTGACCGCGTGCCTCCAGCGCCTGTGCCAAATGTTCCAATGCAAGACCCAGCCGCCAGGCCGGGGCTGCGCCCAGTTGATCGACCGTTGCGTCGCGAATGAAAACCGCAACCACCGGCCCGGCAGCACAGGCCGCCGTCAGCGCGGCATGATCGCTCAGACGCAGGTCGCGCCGAAACCACAGGATCGTTGTCAATTCCGTCTCCTTTACCCAACCGGTTCAATCGAGCGGATGTAGGACAATGGCAGGCAAAGTACATGCCGACAGCAAGGCCCAAAACGAAAAAAGCGCCCGAGGGGGCAAATCGCTCCCTCGGACGCCAGATCATGCACAGGATGCAAGGTTATTTGCGTTCTGCCAGCAAGCCTTTGAAGATCGCCCAGCACATCAGCAACAGGACAATGGTGAACGGCAAGCCGGTCGAAATCACCATCGCCTGAAGCGATGCCAATCCGCCACCGATCAACAGCACGACCGCCACCGCGCCTTCGAACACACACCAGAACACCCGCTGGGGCACCGGCGCATCCACTTTGCCACCCGCCGTGATCGTGTCGATCACAAGCGAGCCACTGTCAGAGGAGGTCACGAAAAACACGATCACCAACACAATCGCAATCACCGAGGTGATGCTGGACAGGGGCAGACCGTCCAACATGGCGAACAGGGACATTGGCGGGTTATAGGCGTCGATCACCTGGGCCTTGACCGCGCTGGTGGTCGGGTCGCTCAGGACCTGATCAATTGCCGCGCCACCAAATGTCGCCATCCACAGGACACAGACCATTGACGGGATGATCAAAACGCAGATCACGAATTCCCGTACCGTGCGGCCCCGGCTGACGCGGGCGATGAACATGCCGACAAAAGGTGACCAGGAAATCCACCACGCCCAATAGAAGGTGGTCCAGCCATGCATGAACCCGGTGTCTTCGCGTCCGATCGGATTGGACAAGGCAAAGATCTCTTTGCCGTATTCCGAAATACCGCCGATGAAATCCGACAGAATGCCGCCCGGCCCCGCCGCAAAGAACACGAACAACAGCAACAGCGCCGCAATCACCATGTTGACTTCGGACAGCAGTTTCACACCGCCATCCAGCCCGCGCAGCACCGACACCAGTGCAATTGCGGTGATCGCTGTGATCAACAGAACCTGAACCGTGATCGACACCTCGATGCCAAACACATGGCTCAGACCGGCATTGGCCTGTTGTGCGCCAAACCCCAAAGAGGTCGCCAGACCAAACAGCGTGGCAAAAACCGCCAATGTGTCAATGACATGGCCCCACCAGCCCCAGACACGTTCGCCCAGGATCGGGTAAAACGCCGACCGGATCGTCAGCGGCAAGCCTTTGTTATAGGTGAACAAAGCAAGGGCCAGCGCCACAACCGCATAAATCGCCCAAGGGTGCAGACCCCAGTGATAGATCGTGGCCGCCAACCCCATGCGCCGCGCCGCATCGACGTTTTCGGCAATGATGGCACCGTCTTCACCAATCGGGCTGGCCACGCCGAGCGGTTCGGAAATCGCCATGTGATAGACCGGTTCCAACACGCCAAAGAACATCAGGCCAATGCCCATACCGGCCGCAAACAGCATCGCGAACCAGCCGATATAGGAATAATCCGGCACCGCATCTTCGCCGCCCAGCCGGACCTTGCCAATCGGCAGGACGATCAGAACAAGGCAAAACACCACAAAGAAATTGGCCGCGCCCAGAAAGAACCAGTCAAAGGTGCTGGTCAGCCAGGGGCGAAGCCAGCCAAAAACCGCGCTGGCCTGTTCGGGCAGCGCCAAAGCGTAAAATACGAATGCAACAATCGACAGCCCAGAGATCAGAAACACCGGGTTGTGAATATCCACACCCAACGGCCCGATCCGGGTCTCCAGATTGTCTTGACCGATTTCATAATCGGTCTCGATGATTTCGGAATGCCCCTCGGGATCGGGTATCCCTTGGGTATTGCTGGTGTCGGTCATTGGTGACCTCCTGTTTCCATTTTCTCTGGTCGCTTTGATCGGCGTGCTGGCGCAAATCGGCTGGCAAATGCGCCATGTCGACCGCACATTCCGGCGGTCGGGTATCCGTGTCGATGCCTGAAACCATGGCTTGGCAGACAGCCCAATTGCGGATCAGCACCCGCCGTCACCCCAATTGGCACCCATATGGCCAAGCTATCGGAATTTTTCAGGCTCTCGCCAAGGGATACGGCGCTACTGGCATCAAAAGCGACATACGATAGGTCGCTTTTGTCATAGGGATGAGCCCACCGCAACACGCCAGAGCAAGTATTTTTGCGCCCCACCATTGTAATGTCCGCCCCCTGCCCGTGCGGGTGTCGCGGCCAATATTTGCCTGTCCAAAGGCCGAGGCTGACAGAGCAGACAATCCATTCTAGTCTGAGGTCGAACCGTCGAAAGGACCGCACATGCTGACCGCTCTGATCCTGCCCGCTGCCGGGCAATCCAGCCGGATGCGCGGACGGGACAAATTGCTAGAGGATGTCGGTGGCCAGCCCTGTTTGCGCGCCATGGCGCTTCGCGGGCTGGCGGCGGGGCTTTCGGTCATTGTCACGCTGCCGGACGAAAACCACCCGCGTGCACGCGCCCTGGCCGAGGTGCCGGTGCGCCGGTTGGTGGTGCGGGATGCCGCGCGCGGCATGTCAGAGAGCCTGCGCACCGCGATGGCCGCCCTGCCCGCGGCCACCGATGCCGCGATAGTCCTGCCGCCGGATATGCCGGATATCAACCGCGACGACCTTACCGCGCTGATTGCGATGGCGGGCGAGTTGCCGGGCGCATTGGTGGTGCAGGCAAGCTGCGCCGATGGCACGCCGGGTCATCCGGTGCTGTTCCGCAGGGCGCTTTTTGGTGAATTTTCGACGCTCACGGGCGATTTTGGCGCGCGTGACATCATCGCGCGCCATGCCCAATCGCGGGTCTTGGTGCCCTTGGCCGGTCAAAAGGCCCGCACCGATCTGGATACGCCCGAAGATTGGGCGGTCTGGCGAGCAGCACAGACCGCCCAGGGCGGGGGCTGAGAGGCAGCGCTCAGCCCGTCCAGCCGATTGTTCGGCGCGATCGCCGGAACCGTCAGCTCATCAACATGACCCGCGCCTGATGCGACTTCAGCGCGGGGCGCGCAGCCGGATAGACCGCATGCAGATCCACCTGTGCCGCAAGCTCCGGGAACAATGCCAGAAGTTCGTCGCGTTGATCACCGTCCAGTGCCGCCAGCGTCATGTCGCCGGGTTGGAAACTTTCCGACCACAGACCATCGCTGAGCACCACTTCGTGTTGATCAAACAGGATATGAATATAGGTGACCCCGTCGCGATCATCGGCCCGTGACACCCCATCCAGACAGGTCATGTGACTGGCTGCGACCAACACCTCTTCTTCGCCGAACCACATCTGCGCCGCCGCACTGTTGATTAAGACCCGGTGTTGCGGCGACACCATCATGTCCCGCATCGGCATGCCCGGCCCCAGCGCATCTTGCGAGATCCGAATGGGGCGCAGCGCCGCGCGCGCGGCCAACTGTGTCGCATTCAAGCTGCGCGAGCCAACCCAGCGGATCATCTGATAGCCATTGTCGCGGGTCAAAACCCGGTCCCCGACCCGAAGATGTTCCACAGGCACCTCGCCGCGCATGGTCTTGATCACGGTTCCGGGCGTAAAGCACGGAATATATTCGACATTTTCAATATCGCGAAAGACCAGCGTTTCGCCGTCGTCCCAGGTGACAGTGCCGCGTTCGGAATCAAGTGGATCAAAGGTGATCACCGCCGGACCGTTCACAATCAACGTGTCGTTGTCATCCCCGCCCGCGCCGCCATCCACGGTATCATTGCGCCCGGCAATGATCGTGTCGGCATCATCGCCGCCGCGAATACGGTCTGCACCGGTCCCGCCGCTCAGCCTGTCGGCGCCAGCGCCGCCGTCGATGGACATGCCGGTGCTGTCACCAGCCCCATCCAGCGTATCATCGCCCGCCCCGAGGTGCAGCGCCTCGATCTCGGTGAATTCTGCGCTGCCGGTGCCGGTGGTCACGGTGCCGGCCTCGTCCCCGGTCAGCACGACATTGGCCCCCAGCGTGTCGGTCAAGGCAAGCGTATCCTGATCGACCCCGCCAGCGCCGCCATCAATTGTATCACTGCCCTGGTCCGCGGCCAGCGTGATCAGATCCTGATCGTCGCCGCCGGACAGGCTGTCATCGCCCAGGCCACCGTCGATTGTATCGCGGCCTTCGTCACCTTGTATGGTGTCGTCGCCGGCCCCGCCGCGAAGACTATCCTCGAACTCGCCACCAGAGATGAAATCGCGGCCGGCCCCGCCCGTGATGACATCAGCCAAGTCCTGGCCCGACAATGTATCGTCGCCGCTGCCGCCGGTGATGACATCCTCGCCACTGCCGCCGAGGATACTGTCATCGCCCGCGCCGCCATCCAGCGTGTCATCGCCAAAGCTGCCTTCGATATCGTCGTTGCCCGCGCCTGCATGGACCGAGTCATTGCCGCCACCGGCCTTGATGATGTCGTCCTGCGGGCCTTCGCCGGGCAGATGACCGTCATTGTTGTCAACCTGGTCAAGATCCTCGTCGACCCAAGTGTCGGCGACAATGGTGTCGTCGGCCCCGGTGCCGGTCAGAATGCCATCCGACGGAATGCCAATCGCGCTAAGCCAGGCCGGGTTGTTGGCCACAGCGGGCGAAATGCCGACCAATGTCAGGTTTTCACCGCCGGTAAAGGTCAGCACCGCATTGCCCGACCCGTCGTCGGTGACACCCACATCCCCCAGATGCACCGGCGTTGTCCCGCCGTCCGAGGTCAGTTCTGATACATCCAGCACATCGACGCCGGTAAAGGTGCCATCGCCGTTGTCGATTGGTCCGGCAAAGCCCTGAACACTGTCGGTTCCGCTGAAATCGCCCAGGGCAATGGTGTCATTGCCGCCCCCCAGAACGAGGTTTTCGATTTCGATAAAGGCGGCGGTGTCAGTGCCGTCGCTGAAACTGCCGTCTTCCGGGTTCAAACCGGTCAGATCAACCCTCAGCCCGGTGGTGGTGGCCGACAGATCCAGCGTGTCGCCGTGAATTTCGTCAAAGGCGTCACCGTCGAAAGTGTCGTTACCGAAATTGTCTTCGACAATGAAAACATCATCGTTGAATCCGCCCCAGACGTAATCGTCGCCCAGACCGCCGTGCAGTTCGTCCTCGCCATAGGAGCCGCGCACATAATCATCGCCGTCATCGCCATACAGCGTGTCATTGCCGGTATTGCCATAAACCGTATCGTCGCCGCTGCCGCCGTGTTGCAGGTCGTCCTGATACCCGCCGTCCAGCGTATCGGAACCCGATCCGCCCAAAAGCGTATCATTGCCTTCGTCGCCATAGAGGCTGTCATTGCCGCTGCCGCCGCCGACAACGTCATTTTCAAAGCCGCCATAAACCGTATCGCTGCCCTCGCCACCGTCGATCGTATCATTGGCGGTTCCGCCATAGATCAGATCGTTGTCTTCGCCGCCCAAAAGGCTGTCGCGGCCGTCGCCGCCTTCGATGGAATCATCGCCTGCGCCGCCGTCGATGGTGTCATCGCCCGCCCCGCCCAACACGGTGTCATCGCCCAGCCCGGAAAGGACGCTGTCCGCCCCGCCCTCGGCATGTACCATGTCATCATTCGACGCATCGGAATGGTCGAAATTGTCGATCATGTCGCCTTGGGGATCGCCCACATAGCTGGTGTCGATCAGATCGGCATCTCCGGTGCCTTTGACAATGAAATCCGGCGGATTATTGGTGGTGGTGATGGTGGCAAATCCGGTGGCCGGTGTGCCCTCGTCATCGACGGTGGAATAGGTGAATGTCGAGTCACCAATGTCACCATCGGTCAGGATCGACACCGTGCCATCAGGGTTAAGCGTGATCTCTTCGCCGGTGTTCAGGGTCACGGTATCCCCGGGGTTCACCGCCTGATTGTTGATATGGGTGATCGTCAGATCGCGATCTTCGGTATTGTCATCATTGGACAGAATGTCATGCACCTGGGTGGTGTTCGGCCCCTGCGCCAGATCATCATTCACCGCAACAGATTGCGCCTGTACGGAATTGCCCATGATCAACAGGTTGGAATCATACACCTTGTCCCCGCCGTCGCCGATACCGATGCGAATGTCGTTTTCTTCGCCCTTGTTCACCGGCGCGGTGATCGACAGCACCACGGTCGCGCCGTCCATTTCGGTGTTATAGTTATCTTCGGCCTCTGGATTGTCGACATAGAGGTTGGGGTTGGCGGTGGTGTTGATCGTGTCGATGGCAATCGCGGTCGCCGCGCCGTTGCCGGTATCCAATGGCACATAGGTGCCGTTGACCCAGATCCCGACCGCGTCATTCACGCTGCTGCTGACATATTCCAGATATTCCTCGGACGAGAACACAAGCTGCATGGTCAGCATGTCGCCCTCAGGAACGAACACCGCAGACAGGAACGCGCCGTCAAATGTGCTTTGCCCCGAAACCGCATCCAGATCGGCATCGCCGTCGACGCCATCGGCCATTTTCGTGCCGGTGTTGGCGGCGGTGTTGGTGTCGGCAGAGCCGTCACTGTTGGTAATGTCGCGGGCCTTGCCCGTGGACAGGATCACACCCGTGTCAGAGGGGCTCAATTCCCCCAGGGTCGCTTTGCCGCCCGTATAGGTTCCGGACGCGGCCGCATCGCCATTATAGCTGGCTGAAACCACGCTGACCCCTTCACCGAACATGGTGTTCGCCATCGTCAGTGCATCGGCGTCTGTGCTGATATTCAGCTCACTTGCTATTGGCATTATTGTGCCCCCACAAAGTAATCCGGTTCAATGACCAGTCGGTCCCGACCCGGTAAGATCAAGTCCTGCCTTTTTGACCGTTAAATTGGCCCTAAATTTGAGGTACTAAGGGCGAATTGCGGCTATTGTTGCCGAAGGCGGCAAAAAATATTGCGCCATGTCAAAACCGCCTGGCCGGGGCGTGACCGCATCCCGCGGTACAGATTAAAATAAACAAATTCAAATTGTTATAAGGGAATCGCACAATCCATGAGAGGATTGCGGCGCAACAGCCTCTCCTGCGGAGTGTGATGGACAACGGCCAATTGGGCCGAATTGCGGCAAATTCGACCAGCTTTGGTCGCAAAATGAAAAAACCAGAGGCGGTTTCCCGCCTCTGGCCTTTCGCGTCCCCCGCCGACGGATCGGCAAAGGAGTGCTGCATATTCCGTGATCGAATGTCTGGCGCTTAGCGCGCCAGAAGTCTTGCTTCGTGCTTTTTCAGCGACCGGCGTGCGGCGGTGTAATCTTCCAGACCTTCGACTGTGTCCAGCTCTGGGAAGAGTTCCAGAATTTCCGAACGCTGTGCATCGCCCAGACCGTCCAGTGTCTGAATGCCGGGCTGGAAGCTTTCGGTCCAGACACCGTTCGACAGGACAACTTCGTGCTGGTCGAACATGAAGTGGATATAGGTCACACCCAGGGTGCCCACTTCGTCAACGCCAGCCAGATCGGTCAGGTGCTTGGCCGGGGCCAGAACCTCACGCTCTTCGAAGTAGAGCTGCGCCTTGTCGCTGTTCATCAGAACCCGGTGCTGCGGGCTGACCAGGATGTCCTGTTCCGGCAGGTTCGGCCCGAGGCTTCCGGCCTGGATCAGGATCGGACGCATATGCGGCGACCGTGCCAGTTGGTGTCCGGTCAGCTCGGTTGTGCCAATCCAGCGGATTTCCTGCAGGCCATTGTCCCGGGTGATGATCCGGTCACCTTCGCGCAGATCCTCGATCAGACGTTCGCCGGTTGGGGTGGCGATTGTCGTGCCGGGGGTAAAGCACGGCGGTGTCGGGTCGATGATGACTTCGATATCTTCGAAGGTCGACGTGCCAAGCGATGTGCCGGTGTCATCGAAGTATTCGACAGTACCGTCTTCCTGATCCGCCGAAGTATAGGTGATTGAGATCGACCCGCCCGTCGGAACCGAACCGGTCAGATCCAGCGTATCCCAGTCATTGGGAAGACCATCCGCCGCATCACCGGCCGGACCGTCACCACCATCGATGCTGTCGCCGACATCGCTGCCGAGGATCATGTCGCGCCCGTCGCCACCGAGGATCGTATCGGCATCTGCACCACCGATCAGCGTGTCGAAACCGTCGCCACCGATCAGCGTATCGGACCCGGCGCCGCCTTCCAGAACGTCATCATCGATGCCCGCATCAAGCAAGTCGTCGCCGTCGCCGCCCAGCAGCGTATCGTCGTCGTCGCCGCCAAGGATCGTGTCATTGCCCGCGCCACCATCAACATAGTCGAGATCGTTGTACGGAACCGGATCAGTGGCATCGGGCTCGTTGTTGAACAGCGTTGCGCTGGTCTGCGCGCTTGCGTCGATATAATCGTCGCCCGCATCGCCAAAGATTTCATCCGAGCCGTGACCGCCAATAATGCTGTCGTCACCTTCGCCGCCGTCGACGGTATCGTCATCAATGCCGGCATTGATCGTGTCGTTGCCGGTGCCACCGTCGATGGTGTCCGCGTCGTCGCCGGTCATGATGGAATCGTTGCCGTCACCACCAAAGACCAGATCGCGACCATCGTCGATGTTCGGGTCCGAAGCCACGCCACCGATCGGCAGGTTGGGATCGTCGCCTACGTAATCAGAGAAGGTGTCGATTCCGGCAATAATGGTATCATCGCCTGCGCCGCCGTCGATTGTGTCGGCACCTTGGAGATCGGTAATGGAATCATTGCCCGCACCACCATCGACGCTGTCGTCGTCGATGCCGCCTTCTATGACGTCATTTCCTTCGCCGCCGAAGATCGTGTCGCGGTCGTCGCCGGTTGTGATCGTGTCATCGCCGGCACCGCCGTCAACCAGATCGCGGTCGTTTTCCGGGTCGTCGTCGACCGGCACGGTTGGAAAGGTCACTGCGTCAATGGCAGGATCTTCGTTGTCGGTCTGAATCTCGTCGTTGCCTTCGCCACCATTAATGGTGTCGCTGCCATCGCCACTTTTCAGGGTGTCGCCACCTTCGCCGCCCTCGACCGAGTTATCGCCGTCACCGGCAAGAACGGAATCATCGCCGTCGCCGGCCTGGATGATGTCGTCTTCGGAATCTTCCGGGTCGGTCGAAAAGATATTGTCGCTGTTGTCGACCATATCGCCCTGGGGGTCGCCGGTGTAGCTGACGTCAATTGTATCGTCGCCCGTTGTGCCCTGTACGATTCCGTCCAGGCCATCCGTGTTGGGGCCACCATTTTCTTCATTGTTTTTAATGTTATCGGACACGTTAACAACGCCCCCCTTCGCATGTACTGTTAAAATCAAACGTGGTTGCCGTCACAGCAGTGTGACCCGCAACCTGGTTACCGGAACTGTTGACCTGCGCTTCTGCGCTTTGATCTTTCCGCGCCGCATACAAAAGACGTGTCACAATTGCGCCCTTCGATGGAGCAATCCCGTCGGCGCACGTCATCGGGTTGTGGACCCCGTGCATTCCCCTGTTATCGGAGAGCCCCCGGGCGCCCCGGATTTGATACAGATCAGGCATCATAGACCCCATCACCTTCCACTTTAGGACAGCTTCCCAGACGTTCAAAAAACGTTCGGGTCGCATACCGCCAATCATTGTGTCACACGTCTGACGAAAGCTGGACGGGCATGTCATCAGGCAATTCTCGCCTGTTTGCGCCAAGCAAAGCACCTACGCACTTTGTCCTGACACATCCCATCCGTCCTTCGACGCATAACGGTTCAGCGGCCGCCCCCGTGGCCAACAAATTTTTCGCCCCCCAGCGAGCAATGCAACATTATGGTCTGGCTTAACTCAAACAAAGGAGAAATTGTCTGAAAAATAGACCGTGTTCATTCGGGAAACAGTTGATAACGGTCGCGAATCTGTCGCCCACACCCGTTTTAATTGATCTCAATGGAACTGAAAGTGTCTCTTAAGGATATGAAATATATACACAATACTGGTGCACACTCTCGAAAGTATAGCTGGCCGCAGATCCTGGCCTGATGAGGACACACAACCCTATAGCGTCACGTTCCTGTCGCTGAAAAAAAGACTATCGCACAATGCGCTGTTTGCGAAATGGAACCAATTGCGTGCAAGGCAGGTGATTGGGCTCAATTATGAGACGTGTAATCCGAAGGGTCCGATTCGAATTCGCTTAAAATTCGACGGGTTACAGACAGCGCTTTGCGGTTTCATCTACCGCCGCGCGCGCGCCCCACAGGGCAAGCACAATGAGATTGGCCCAAGGGTTTGGTCGATGGGCTCAGCCCTGTTCCATTGAAGCGAAAGCCCGTCAAATCCGAAGCGGCCCGATACATCGGGGGGCCATCCCACGCGATCCTGTCGAATCGCAACATTCAGAAAAGCAGCATTCGCCCTACACCCACGGTCGGAAAATTGTCTGTAAAGACAACCACCTGACACAATTGTTCTGAAAAATTGGTGCGGTCGGAGAGACTCGAACTCTCACGGGTGTTACCCCACAGCGACCTCAACGCTGCGCGTCTACCATTCCGCCACGACCGCACACTTTGAATGGTTTGCGGGGTTTAGCCAATTGCCAAAGCATTGCCAAGGGCAAAGTCCTGCACCATCGCGAATTTTTCTCAACCACCCTAATTTCCGTTCACGTCGCTGCGCGGGATCGGAGCAAACGGCGTATCAGGTGCCACATGTATGCATGGCCGAATGACCGAAAATCGGGTTTTCCCCGCCCCGGTGGCGGTGTAGATCCGACAACATGGTAGACTGGATAATCTCTGACGGGCTGACCGAATACGACGACGCGGTCCAATTCATGGAAACCCGCGCCGCGGCCATTGCCGAGGGCCGTGCGCAGGAAGCGATCTGGCTGGTGGAACATCCACCGCTTTATACTGCGGGGACATCCGCAAGGATCGAGGATCTGACCGATCCAGACCGTTTTCCGGTGCATACGTCAAAACGCGGCGGGCAATATACCTATCATGGCCCCGGCCAGCGGGTGGCCTATGTCATGTTGGACGTCGGCAAACGCGGTCGCGATGTGCGCCGCTTTGTCCAGCAGCTGGAACATTGGGTGATTGCAACGCTGGATGCCTTCAACGTCAAGGGCGAGATTCGCGAAGGCCGGGTTGGCGTCTGGGTCCAGCGCAATGACAAACCGCTGACCGCAACCGGCGCCCCACAGGAAGACAAGATTGCCGCAATCGGCATTCGCCTGCGCAAATGGGTCAGCTTTCACGGGGTGTCGATCAACGTAGAGCCGAATCTGGAGCATTTCACCGGGATCGTGCCCTGTGGCATCACCGAACATGGGGTCACCAGTCTGGTGGACCTGGGGTTGCCGGTAAACATGGACGATCTGGATGTGGCCTTGCGCGCCAAATTCGATGAGATCTTTGGCGAGATCGCCTGAAATATACCAGCCTGACGCAAATCAACCGGTCACAACTAGCCTGACACAAAACAAAAGGCCCCCGCCCGAGGGCGAGAGCCAGACATTAATACGGCAAACGCCGCACCACTATCCCTGGGTCATGCGACCAAAGGTTTGTCCGAACGGGTCCAGGCCAGCGGCTTGAACACATCATCAATCGGCGTTTGCGCAAGGTGGTT
This sequence comes from Marinovum sp. J2-8, assembly GCF_055808435.1. Classification (NCBI taxonomy): domain Bacteria; kingdom Pseudomonadati; phylum Pseudomonadota; class Alphaproteobacteria; order Rhodobacterales; family Roseobacteraceae; genus Marinovum; species Marinovum sp. J2-8. The sequence continues at coordinate 305,227 of NZ_JBVVRZ010000002.1, forward strand.
GGTGTAGTTCGACATTGTCTTCTGCGCGATGCCGAGAATCACGTCCAGAACCGCGCGATGGCCGAAGCCGGCATCAAAGAATGTCTGCAGCTCTTCTTCGCTGACATTCCCGCGCGAGCGCACCATTTTCAATGTAAAGGTCCGCAGCGTTTCGAGCTTTGCGGTCGGCAGCGGTGTTTCATCGCGCAGCGCATTCGAAATCTCGTCCGAGACCTTCATCATCTTGGCAATACCGGTGTGGGCCGGGACGCAGTAGTGGCATTCGTTCTCGACGTTGATCGCCTGCCAGACCACGGTCATCTCATCCGCGTCGAATTCGGTTTCGGTGAACAGCTTGTGCAGCACCTGATAGCCTTCATAGGCCTGCGGGCTTTCTGCCAGCACCTTGTGCAGGCCCGGCAGACGGCCAAACGCCTTTTGCGAGTTTTCCAGCAGCGGCTTGGAGGCTTCGGGGGCGGAATCGAGATCATGCGAGGGGAACTGAGCCATGGGATGTCCTTTTGGGTTGATGTTCGAGATGACATTTAGGCTTTCTTGAGCGATCACTCAAGTATATAATTGAGCGATCGTTCAAGAATTGGTGACCCATGCCCCGCAAACCCTCCTATGACCGTGATGATCTGATCAACCGCGCCCGTGATCTGTTTTGGAAACGGGGCTGGGCAGGCACATCGCTCAAGGATCTGGAGGCGGAATTGAAAATGAAGCCGGGCAGCTTCTATGCCGCGTTCGGGTCAAAGGATGCGCTTTTTGCACTGGCGCTGGATCGTTATGCCGCCGACGGTCAGGATCGGTTGAAGGCCCTGGCAGAGGCCAAGGGCCCGCTCGGCGCCTTGCAGGCCTTTCCGATGCAGGTCTTGCAAAACACCCAGGCCGCCGCGAAGGCCTGTATGTTGTCCAAGACATTGCTGGAACTTCAGGCCCATGCGCACCCTCTTGCCGATCAGGCCGACGCACATCTGCGCCGGATGGAGGCCTCTTTTGCCGATCTCTTTCGCGCGGCACAGGCTCAGGGGCTGATCACATCCGACCAGTCGCCAGCCGCCCTCGCCCGTCGGTATCAATCCGATCTGCTGGGGTTGCGGGTGTCGGCCCAGCGCCCCGGCATAGATGCAACAGCGATCGCACAAGAAATGTCCCAGGAACTCGCCCGTTTGTAATCGGCGCGCGATCAGAGCGGATTTGCCGGTGAACCCAACCGGACAGGCCCGCCCCGAAACATCCCACCACGACAAATCGCGCCCGGCAAAATACCGCTGCATCCATTTGCCGGTTCTTGATTTTCAACCGACTGCGACAAAAATACTTGATCTGCGTCAAACTCCCCCGTTGCCGTCACCGCCGCCACATTCTAGAACCGGATTAGATTCCAGGTGTACGCACATGCGTATGCCCCAGATTTGTCTACAGGAGGCACGACATGGCTGACGCCGCCATTCACGGCCACGAGCATGAAGATCAGCGTGGGTTCTTTACCCGCTGGTTCATGTCCACCAACCACAAGGATATCGGGATTCTCTACCTGATCACCTCGGCTTTGGCGGGTTTCATCTCGGTGGCATTTACCGTTTACATGCGACTGGAGCTTATGGAGCCGGGCGTACAATACATGTGTATGGAAGGCGCTCGCATGATCGCCTCGGATGCGACATGTACGCCCAATGGCCATCTGTGGAACGTGCTGATCACCGGTCACGGCATCCTGATGATGTTCTTTGTCGTCATTCCGGCATTGTTCGGCGGTTTCGGCAACTATTTCATGCCGCTGCAAATCGGCGCGCCGGACATGGCCTTCCCGCGGATGAACAACCTGTCCTACTGGCTGTATTTTGCCGGCACCATGCTGGCGGTCTGTTCGGTTGTTTCGCCGGGCGGTAACGGCCAATTGGGTTCTGGTGTGGGTTGGGTTCTGTATCCGCCGCTCTCCGTCAAAGAAGGCGGGTTGTCGATGGATTTGGCGATCTTTGCCGTGCACGTTTCGGGCGCAAGCTCGATCCTGGGCGCGATCAACATGATCACCACCTTCCTCAACATGCGCGCACCGGGCATGACCCTGTTCAAGGTGCCGCTGTTTTCCTGGGCGATCTTTGTCACAGCCTGGCTGATCCTTCTGTCCCTGCCGGTTCTGGCGGGCGCGATCACCATGTTGCTGACCGACCGCAACTTCGGCACGACCTTCTTTGATCCTGCTGGCGGTGGCGACCCGATCCTCTATCAGCACATCCTGTGGTTCTTTGGCCACCCGGAAGTGTACATCGTGATCGTTCCCGGTTTCGGCATCATTTCCCACGTGATCTCGACCTTCTCGCGCAAGCCGGTGTTCGGCTATCTGCCGATGGTCTGGGCGATCATCGCGATTGGCGCGCTGGGTTTTGTTGTCTGGGCACACCACATGTACACCGTTGGCATGTCGCTGACCCAGCAGAGCTATTTCATGATGGCCACCATGGTCATTGCGGTTCCGACCGGCGTGAAGATCTTTAGCTGGATCGCGACCATGTGGGGCGGATCGATCGAGTTCAAGGCACCGATGATGTTCGCCATGGGCTTCTTGTTCCTGTTCACCGTGGGCGGCGTGACCGGCATCGTTCTGTCGCAGGCTGGCGTCGACCGGGCCTATCACGACACATATTATGTCGTGGCGCACTTCCACTATGTGATGAGCTTGGGCGCGGTCTTCTCGATCTTCTCGGGGATCTATTTCTACTTCGCCAAGATGACCGGCCGTCAGTATTCCGAGCCGCTCGCGCATCTGCACTTCTGGATGTTCTTCATCGGCGCGAACCTGACGTTCTTCCCGCAACACTTCCTGGGCCGTCAGGGCATGCCGCGCCGCTACATCGACTATCCAGAGGCCTTTGCCACCTGGAACTACTGGTCGTCGGTTGGTGCATTCATCTCCTTCGCTTCGTTCCTGTTGTTCTTCTACATTGTTGCCCATGCTCTGCTGAAAGGCGCAAAAGAGACCCGCAACAACTATTGGAACGAATATGCCGACACGCTGGAGTGGACACTGCCCACACCGCCGCCAGAGCATACTTTCGAAATCCTGCCCAAGCAGGAAGACTGGGACAAAGGTCACGCGCATTAAGCTGCTGACACCCTGTTGAAAAGACCAAGGCCCGCGAATTTCGCGGGCCTTTTCTTTTGCCCGCGTGAGCGAACGCAACTGGCCGACACAACGGGCAGAAACGTCAACAAATGTGACCCACCGCACGCCAGTGGTGGGTGGCCCATGCGATAGGTCCCCATGCATTGCAGTCCCGGACCAATCCCATGTTTCAAAAAATCGCCATTCCCGCTTTGACCGGCCTTTTGATCACCGTCGCCGCCGCGCCGGTTCTGGCCTTTACCATGCCGAACCTGCCCAACCTGACCTTTCCGACCGATACGGTGGCAGACGACACCGAATGCACGGCCCACTGCCCCACGACGTCTGGGTAATCGCGGCCCAATTCATATTGATCGGCCCATTTTCCCATCGACGCGGCAATCGCGGATACCTATATCTTGGCCATGCCCTATTGCTGGTTAAACAATTCCGCATCTGACGAGGCCGAGTTGCGCCTCTGGCCGCATCAATCGCTGCCTGCGCGCGGCTATGCTGCGTTTCTTCTGGCAACTTTTGTTTTCGCCACCATGCCGCTCTATGGGCTGCTGGGCACAAAACTGCTTTGGGGGTTGTTGCCGTTTCTGTTGTTGGCCTTGGCCGGGGTCTGGTTCGCGCTGGACCGCAATCGCCGCAACAGCCAGATCCTGGAGGTGCTGCGCCTGACCCCGTCCGAGGTATCCTTGACCCGCCAGAATCCAAAGGGCCCGGATCAGAGCTGGTCTTGCAATCCGTTCTGGGCCAAGGCACATTTGCACACCTCGGAAGGTCCAGTGCCAAATTACGTCACCCTGAGCGGCGCGGGACGTGAAGTCGAGATTGGCACATTTCTGTCAGAAGATGAGCGGAAGGCGCTTTACCGCGATCTGCTGCGCCATCTGCCCTATCGGATGGCCTAGGCTGGATGGCCCAAATCCCCGCAACATCAAAATCCGCCCGGTTCAGGCGACGGACCTGCGCCACAGTCCTGGGGGCCGAATGGCTTTTGCGTCATGACCGCACGCTGCAATCATCGGAACGCGCAGCGCTGAAGGCACGCCAGACGCCGCCGAAACAACCGGCACAGCAAGTTGTCTTTTTGATCCCGCTGGTGGGCCGCCATCATGTGCAGGACTGGCAGGGCACCTGCACCAGACTGACCGCCACGCTGACCGCCCTCTTGCGACAGTCAAATCCGAACTGGCAGGCGGTGGTTTGTGGACAGGACCGCCCAACCTCCCTGCCCGACGATCACCGCATCACGTTTCTGCCGTTTGAGACACCGGTCGCGGGCAATGACAAATGGCACAAGCTGGCGCAGCTGACCACCTATCTGCCGCATCTTGGGGTTGCGGCGGGCTATGCCATGACCTTTGATGCGGATGATATTGCCCATCCCGATCTGGTTAAGGAAATGCTGGGCAATCAGGCCGCCGGAGGCTACCTCGCCGAAACCGGATATGTGTGGGATCAGGGCGCGGCGACACTTGCCTTGGCCGGACCACGCAGATGGTCAATGCCGCTGCGCAAACCATTTTGGAAACTCTGTGGGTCTTGCGCCGCCGTCCGGTTCGATCTGGCGAATGGCCCCGTCGAGATCGACTATCTGCGCGAGATGAGCCAACATGAACACCGCATGTTCCCTTACCTCGCCCAATTGGCGGGCCGACCGCTGACACCGCTGCAATCACCCAAGGTGCTATACCTGTTGAATCACGGTGAGAATTTTGGTGCACGCCGGGGCCGTGTCAGCTTCAAGACACGCTTCGTGCAACGCTACCGCGTCACGGATGACGCGGCAGTGCGTGCAGATTTTGATGTTTGACACCGTTTGGTGTTTGGCCCGGCTTGATCTCTGACTCAGCATGACCTTGCAGTCATACCAAGTCGGAAAACCATCCATCGCGGCCCAAATCAGGCCTGATTCAGGCCCGATCAGGTCACGCGCGATCAGGCCTGCGCCAAGCGGTCTTTGACCATCGGGCCGACGGCACCGAAATCCATCTGACCGGTGTAACGGGATTTCAACTCTCCCATCACCTTGCCCATGTCGCGGATCGAGGTCGCCCCGACCTCGCTCACGGCGCCGTCGATTGCTTTGGCCACTTCATCGTCGCCAAGCTTGCGCGGCAGGAATTCTTCGATCACGGTGATTTCAGACAATTCCCGCTCTGCCAGATCCAGCCGACCACCCTCTTCATAGGTGCGTGCGCTTTCCTGGCGCTGTTTGACCATTTTGCCAAGGATGGCCAAAACATCGGTCTCTTCGACCGTCTGTTCCTCGCCTTCCCCTCTCAGGGCAATTTCGCGATCCTTGATGGCAGCACTAATCAGACGCAACGTTGACAGCCGCTGAGCGGCCTTGTCACGCATGGCCTGTTTGAGCGCTGAATTGATGTCTGCGCGTAAACTCATGTTGTCCCATCCCCATGGGTTAATCGAAGTCACCACAATATGCCATGCAACGATTGCTGGCAACCGTCAGATTATTTTGATAACCCACTGTAAAGAATAGGAAACTCTATTTGGCGTCAGAACGCCCAATGGCCTTGACCCGGCTGGCGCCAGACCTTAGGTTCCGGCAAATTTACCCGACATGATGGATGGAATCGCCGAAATGACCGTGCGCGCCGATCAAACCCCAACAGCCTGTCTCGCGCTTGCCGATGGCACGGTTTTCTATGGCACAGGTTTTGGCGCAACCGGCACCAAGGTGGCGGAATTGTGCTTCAACACCGCCATGACCGGCTATCAGGAAATCATGACAGATCCGTCTTATGCCGGCCAGGTCGTGACCTTCACCTTCCCCCATATCGGCAATACCGGCGTCAATCCCGAGGATGACGAAACCGGCGATCCGGTGGCCGAAGGTATGGTGGTCAAATGGATGCCGACCGATGCCTCGAACTGGCGCGCGGCACAGGAATTGGGCGATTGGCTGGCGGCACGCGGCCGCATTGCCATTGGTGGCATCGACACCCGTCGGTTGACCCGCGCAATCCGTCAACAGGGTGCCCCGCATGTGGCGCTGGCCCATGATCCCGACGGGAATTTCGATCTCGAAGCGCTGATCGCCCAGGCCCGCGCCTTTCAGGGGCTGGAGGGGCTTGACCTCGCGCTGGATGTAACCTGTTCGCAAAGTTATCGTTGGAATGAAATGCGGTGGGCCTGGCCGGATGGCTATGCTCAACAGGAAAGCCCCAAACACAAGGTTGTCGCGCTGGATTTCGGCGCAAAGCGCAATATCCTGCGCTGCCTCGCCTCGGCGGGATGTGATGTCACGGTGCTGCCCGCCACGGCCACAGCGGCAGAGGTGCTGGCACATCAACCGGACGGGGTGTTCCTGTCCAACGGGCCCGGGGATCCGGCGGCCACCGGCAGCTATGCGGTGCCGATGATTCAAACGCTGATCTCGGAAACCAACCTGCCGATTTTCGGGATTTGCCTTGGGCATCAGATGCTTGCCCTGGCGCTTGGTGGACGGACCATCAAGATGAACCACGGCCACCACGGCGCCAACCATCCGGTCAAGGACATGGCATCCGGCAAGGTTGAAATCACCTCGATGAACCACGGTTTTGCCGTCGACGCCGCCAGCCTGCCGGACAATGTGATGCAAACGCATGTCTCGTTGTTTGACGGATCGAACTGCGGCATTGCGCTGAAATCCGAGGGCCGCGCGGTGTATTCTGTGCAACACCACCCTGAGGCCAGCCCCGGCCCGCAGGACAGTTTCTATTTGTTCGAGCAATTTGCCGCGGCAATGGCGGCAAATAGTTAACGGATCCGGGCGACTTTACTTGGGCTGTTAACCTTACCTTAAGATATTGTTAACGAAGCCTTAAGCAAAAATTTGTCATTCTGGCCCTGCGGAAAACAGGCCAGAGACATGAGTCCTTCGAAAGTGCAATTGCGCGGCCCACAAACCGCGCGCCTCAGCCCACATTACCGGCAACCGCTGGGGCGGATTCTGGTGGATACTGGGGTTTTGACCCCGGACCAGTTGCTTTTGGGTCTGGGCATCCAAGCGCAATGTCACGCGCCCCTGCCACAGGTGCTTCTGGCCGAGGGTCTGGTCAGTGGCGAGGATATTCTGCGGGCGCAGTCCGCACAATATGCCGCGCTTTCCCTGACCTTAACGGATACCCCGCCGAACGCCGACTGCTATGGCGCGCTGGACCCGCTGTTTTGTCTGAAACATGGCATCATGCCCTGGGATCGGCTTGGCGAAACATTGGTGGTGGCCACCTGCCACCCGGATCAATTCGAAGATTTGTTGGCATTATTGCCCGACCAAACCGGCCCGGTGGTCATGGGGATCGCGTCCGAAACCGATATTCACGCCGCAATTGCCGCCGCCCATGCCAAAACTTTGTCCAAACTGGCGGAAACCGCCCTGCCCGAAGAGGACAGCTGTCGTGGCATGCGCGTGGTCGCCGACCGCCGGGATCTGCGCCGCATGGCATTGCTTGGAATTGCCTTGGCCACTGTGGCGGCGGTCTTTCCGGCCTTGGTCTATGGTGTGGCCGCGACCTGGGCGATCTTCACATTGTTTTGCATCACCTACATGAAAGCTGCGGCATGTATCGCCCGATTGCGCGGCCCGTTGGTGTCCACCGCAACCGGTTCCACCAAATTGACCAAACCGCCGCCCAAAGTGTCGATGTTGGTGCCGCTGTTTCGAGAAAAAGACATTGCAACCCGGCTTGTCGCGCGGCTTTCGCGCCTGACCTATCCCAAATCCCGGCTCGACGTTGTTCTGCTGCTTGAGGCGGAGGACACACAAACCCAGGCCGCATTGGACAAGGCGGAATTGCCGCCCTGGATGCGTATTTTGGTTGTCCCTCCGGGCGAGTTGACGACCAAACCAAGGGCATTGAACTATGGCATTCGGTTTTGCGATGGCGAGATTCTTGGCATCTATGACGCCGAGGATAATCCAGCACCCGACCAGATTGATCTGGTTGCCGCCCATTTTGAAACCGCACCGGATGATGTTGCCTGCCTTCAGGGTATTTTAGATTTTTACAATCCGCATGCCAATTGGTTGGCCCGCTGTTTCACCATCGAATATGCCTCTTGGTTTCGGGTCATTTTACCGGGGCTGACGCGGATGCGACTTCCGATCCCGTTGGGTGGCACGACCCTGTTCTGCCGTCGTCAGGTGCTTGAGGATCTGGGGGGATGGGACGCGCACAACGTGACCGAAGACGCCGATTTGGGCATTCGTCTGTCGCGACACGGTTTTCGCACACAGATGATAAATTCCGTCACGCTGGAAGAGGCGAATTGCGCCCTGTGGCCATGGGTCCGGCAAAGATCCCGCTGGCTGAAAGGGTACATGGCAACCTATCGCGTCCATATGCGCCGCCCGCGGGTTTTGCTGCGCGATCTGGGATGGCGCGGGTTCATTGGCTTTCAGGTGCTGTTCCTTGGCGCGCTGAGCCAATTCGTCATGGCACCCGTCTTATGGTCGTTCTGGTTGGCCATTTTTGGGCTGCCGCATCCGCTGGTGACCTGGTTCGGTCCGGACATAGAAACAGGTATCAAGATTCTGTTCCTGTTGACCGAGGCTTTGGGCCTGACCATTGGCATGGCAGCCGTGGCCAGCCCGCAACATCGCCGTCTTATCCCCTGGGTGCCGACATTGATGTTCTATTTCCCATTGGGATCAATTGCGGCCTACAAAGCATTGATAGAGCTTATCAATCGCCCGTTCTTTTGGGACAAGACAGACCATGGTCACAGCAATGATGAACCCGTTTTGGACCACGAGGAGGTCAAACCCGGAGCGGTCACAAACGCCTAGTCGTCGGCCATGCTGTCCAGTTTCAACCGGGTCACAAAGGCCACCGAGATATGTGATTTCAACGCGTCGTTGGCGGCGGCTTCATCGCGCGCCTCGATTGCGCGGACGATGGCATCATGTTCTTCCAGCGCCTTTTCACCCGGCCTTCGGCCGCCAGTGACGTGGTGGCCATCAGGGCCATCGAACGATGCACCAAATCCAGTTGCTGCACCAGAAACCGGTTATGCGACGCAAGATGGATTTGTTTGTGAAACCGCCGGTTCGCGCGTGCAAGCGCCGATGGTTTGTTGACCAATGCGCGATCGTCTTCGACCATGTCGCGCAGCACCCGGGTTTCTTCGGCGGTGGCATGACGCGCCGCCAGCCGCGCCGCCAGCGCCTCCAGCTCGGCGCGCACCACATAGAGTTCTGCCAATTGGTTGTGATCCAGCGACGCCACGATAAGCGACCGCCCGTCCCGCGACAAAAGAGATTGGGTTTCAAGCCGTTGTAATGCCTCGCGAATTGGCGTGCGGCTCATCCCCAGCCGGTCGGCCAGATCGCTTTCAACCAGCCGGTCACCCGGGCGAAAGGTGCCAACGTCGATCGCCTCCAGGATCATGGTATAGGCGTCTTTTTGTATCGGCGCTTTCTGGGTCACCTGTGCGCTCCTCCGCTGGACTTCGCGGCACCATACTCAGACACCCCCGTCGCGGCAATACGGCCATTGCACCGCGCGACCACCGGGGATAGCGTGCCGCCATGGCAAAAGCACAATTTTCCCACGTCACCCATTGGGTCTTTGACCTTGACAACACATTGTACCCACCTGAATCGGCACTATTTTCCCAGATAGAGCCGCGGATGACCGCCTTTGTGATGGCGGCCCTTGGCGTGGCCGAGTCCGAGGCAAATCACCTGCGCAATCACTATTGGAAAACCTATGGCACGACGCTGGCGGGATTGATGCGCGAACATGATGTCGATCCCGGCCCCTATCTGCATGATGTGCATCAAATCGATTTCTCGGTTCTGGTGCCCGACCCGACGCTGGCCGATCATATCCGCGCGCTGCCGGGACGGCGGATTGTCTATACCAACGGCACCGGGCCTTATGCGGAACAGGTGCTGTCGGCGCGCGGTTTGTCCGGGTTGTTTGATGCGGTATATGGCGTGGAACATGCCGGGTTCCTGCCCAAACCGGAACGCGCCGCGTTTGAAACCATCTTTGCCCGCGACGGCACCGATCCCACAAAGGCCGCCATGTTCGAGGATGACCCCCGCAATCTGGCCGCGCCACATGAAATGGGAATGCGCACGGTGCATGTCGCCGGCACGCCGCATCTGGCCGATCACATCCAACATCACACCGATGATCTTAGCGGGTTTCTGTCACGCTTGACCTAGAGGCTGCCAGAGCTGCTCTGTCACATGGCAATTCTGCAAGCACACCCTATTTTCATCCCAAAGGAGGTGGCCCATGCAGCACGACATTATCATCGCCGGTGGCGGCATTGCGGGGCTGACCGCCGCTGCGGCCTTTGGCCAGGCCGGGTTTTCCGTCCTCTGTGTCGACCCAAGCCCGCCGGTGACCAGCCGCGATGCGGCCAGCGCCGATCTGCGCAGCACGGCGTTTTTGCAACCGGCGCGGGGTTTTCTGGAAACCACCGGCATTTGGCCCCGGCTTGCCCCCCATGCCACGCCACTGGACACGATGCGGATCATCGACGCAGGCGGCGCAGCCACCGATGCACCCATCAGCGATAATCCCGCCAGCCATAATCGCATCAGCCGTGATTTTGAGGCGCGTGACATTTCCGATCTGCCTTTTGGGTGGAACCTGCCAAACTGGCTGTTGCGCCGAGAGTTGGCCGCCCGTCTGGGGGAATTGGACAAGGTCACCTTTGTCACCGGTGCCGCGGTGACCGGGTTGTTCACCCGGACCAATATGGCGCGCGTCACCCTGTCCGACGGTCAGCACCATATGGCAAAGCTGGTGATCGCCGCAGACGGGCGGAATTCCACCCTCCGCCAGGCTGCGAATATTCCGGTAAAAACCACAAGATTCGGGCAAAAGGCCCTCGCCTTTGCCGTGACCCATCCCATCCCGCATTGCAATGTCTCGACCGAGGTGCACCGCAGCGGCGGGCCGTTTACATTGGTGCCATTGCCGGATTTTGACGGCATGCCCTTATCCGCAGTGGTCTGGATGGACGAAGGCCCAAAGGCCCAGGCGCTGTTTGACATGGACACCGCCGCGTTCGAGGCGGCGATGACCGAGCGGTCCACCGGGATATTTGGGCCCTTGCGCTTGGTGTCGCGCCGGTCGATCTGGCCGATTGTGGCGCAATGCGCCGGGCAATTGGCCGGGGAACGGCTGGCGCTGGTGGCCGAGGCCGCGCATGTGGTGCCCCCGATTGGCGCACAGGGGTTGAATATGTCGCTTCAGGATCTGTCCACCTTGCTGGACCTTGCCATCGCACAGCCAGACCGGCTTGGCGATCAACAGATGCTGGATCAGTATCACCGTGCCCGGATCACCGATATTCGCGCGCGGGTCGCGGGGATCACCGCGCTTAACCGGGCGTCGATGTTGTCGGCCGCGCCGCTGCGCAAACTGCGCGCCGCCGGGATTTCGGCCCTGCATGACGTGACCCCGGTCCGCCGCGCCCTGATGCAGATCGGCCTTGGCAGCAAACGCCGACATCCCTGACCCCAAACAAAAAGCCCGGCGCAATGGCCGGGCTTTTCACTAGCGTAATGTGATCCGAACCGGATCAGTTCTTTTCTTTGTCGACCATTTTGCCGGCCGAAATCCACGGCATCATGCCGCGCAGTTTGGCGCCGGTGGCTTCGATCGAATGCTCGTCGTTGATTTTGCGGGTCGCTTTGAACGACGGCTGGCCAACGGCATTTTCCAGCATGAAGTCACGCACAAATTTGCCGGTCTGAATGTCGGTCAGAACCTCTTTCATCCGCTTCTTGGTCTCGTCGTAGGGCAGAATGCGCGGGCCGGAGACGTATTCGCCGTATTCCGCGGTGTTCGAGATCGAGTAGTTCATGTTGGCGATGCCGCCTTCGTAGATCAGGTCCACGATCAGCTTCACTTCGTGCAGGCATTCGAAATAGGCCATTTCCGGCTCGTAGCCAGCTTCGACCAGCGTCTCAAAGCCCATGCGGATCAGTTCGACCAAACCACCGCAGAGAACAGCCTGTTCGCCGAACAGGTCGGTTTCGCATTCTTCACGGAAGTTGGTTTCGATGATGCCCGAACGGCCGCCACCGATGGCCGAGCAATAGGACAGGCCGATTTCCAGCGCTTTGCCCGATGCGTCGTTGTGAACCGCCACAAGGCAAGGCACGCCGCCGCCTTTGGTGTATTCGCCGCGCACGGTGTGGCCGGGGCCTTTGGGGGCCATCATGATGACGTCAACGCCGGGCTTCGGCTCGATCAGGCCGAAATGCACGTTCAAACCGTGGGCAAAGGCAATCGCCGAGCCTTCTTTCAGGTTGTCATGCACATATTTCTTGTAGGTTTCGGCCTGCAATTCGTCGGGCATGGTGAACATGATCACATCACACCAGGCTGCCGCTTCGGCAATACCCATAACCTTAAGGCCTTCGCCTTCGGCTTTTTTGATCGAAGGCGAGCCGTCGCGCAGGGCAACAACCACGTTCTTCGCGCCGGAATCGCGCAGGTTCAGCGCATGGGCGTGGCCCTGGCTGCCATAGCCGAGAATTGCGACTTTCTTGTCTTTGATCAGGTTCACATCGCAATCGCGATCATAATATACGCGCATATCGGTCTTCCTTGTATTGGTCTTCACTTCGGTGTTCGTCTGGCGGGCAATCTACGGCGTCCCGTGGGTAAATGCGCGTCAAATCCGCAGGAATTTTGCAATTTCCCGATTTATCTATTCGCGTGATCCCGATACTAGATGGAAATCATGCTTGACGATACAGACCGACGCATTCTTCGCCAGATGCAGGCCGATCCGGACCTGCCCCTGTCCGCCCTGGCAGGCCGGGCCGGTGTGACCGCCGCCACCCTGTCGCGGCGGTTGGAACGCATGCGCGAGATCGGTGTATTGCTGGGCAAACGGGCGGAAATCAATTGGCAGGCCCTCGGCTATACGATTGAAGTGTCCTTGCGCATCACGCTGGACAAAACGCAATCGCGCGCCTTTGACGATTTTCTGGAGGCGGCGCGCAAGGTGCCAGAGGTGATCGAAATCCAGACCTTTCTGGGTCAGGTCGATGTGCGATTGGCGGTGATTGCCCGCGACATCCCTCACTATCAGGAAATCTACCGCGCGCGGCTGTTGACCCTGCCACATCTCGCCGATGTCGAGGCGTTGATGCATGTGTCGCGCATCAAGGACAACGAGGTGTTTCCGGTGTGACCGATTTTGACGCCACCGACCGCGCCATTTTGCGCGCCCTGTCGCGGGATGCCAGCCAATCGGCCGGCACCTTGGGGCGTCGCTTGGATCTGTCGCAACCCGCCACATGGCGGCGGATCAAACGATTGCGCGATGCCGGGGTGATTTCCGGCACCCGGTTGATATTGGATCGTGAAAAGCTGGGCTTTGGTGTGACGGTGTTTTTGGGGGTGAAACTGGCCACCAAGGGCCGCATCAGCCTGGAGGATTTTGAACGCGCCGTGACCGCCATCCCGGAAGTACAGACCGTGGAACATGTGCTGGGGCTTTATGATTATCGGTTGCGGGTGGTGGCGCGGGATCTGTCGGATTTTGAGCGGGTTTTGCGGCGGCGCATCATGACCCTGCCCGGCGCCGGGCATGTCGAGGCCAATGTGCTGTTGAGCGAAGAACGCCTGCCCGGCCCCTTGGGTTGATAGCTTCGCCACTGCGTCGGTCCCGGCGCGACGGTGCTTATCGACAATGGTGATCTGTCCTTCTAACCATGGTGGGACAGATAAAGGAGGCACCATGGCCCTGCGTGACGATATTGACCCGAATGGGTATGATGAATTTTCGGTGGTCTTCACCGACCGGTCGCTCAACCATATGTCAGCGACATTCCAACAGGTGATGCGTGACATCTCGGACAACCTGAAATCGGTATATGGCGCCAGCGCTGTGGCGCTTGTCCCCGGTGGTGGCACCTTTGCGATGGAGGCCGTGGCCCGCCAATTTGCCCAGAACGCGAATTGCCTTGTGGTGCGCAACGGCTGGTTTTCCTTCCGTTGGAGCCAGATTTTTGAGGCCGGCGGTTTCACCGGGTCCGAAACCGTGATGAAGGCGCGCCGGACCGGCAATGACGCACAATCGCCCTTTGCCCCCGCCCCGATCGAAGAGGTCACTGCGCGCATTCGCGCCGAAAAGCCCGATCTGGTGATTGCGCCACATGTGGAAACATCGTCCGGGATCATCCTGCCCGACGCCTATGTCACCGCCATGGCGGCGGCGGCGCATAAGGTTGGCGCGCTGATGGTTCTGGATTGCATTGCTTCGGGCTGTGTCTGGGTGGATATGGCGGCGACCGGCGTCGATGTGCTTATTTCGGCACCACAAAAAGGGTGGTCCTCCACGCCCTGCGCCGGGTTGGTGATGTTGTCGGATCGCGCGATGGCGCGGATGGAGGCCAGCACATCCAACAGTTTTGCGGCGGATCTCAAGAAATGGCACCAGATCATGTTGGCCTATGAAAACGGCGGCCATGCCTATCACGCGACATTGCCAACCGATGGGCTGCGCGCCTTTCGCGACACCATGCTGGAGAGCCGTGACATCGGATTCGAGCATCTGGCCGCAGCGCAATGGGACCTTGGCACCAAGGTGCGGGCCCTGCTGGCGTCCCACGGCATCCCGTCCGTGGCCGCGCCGGGTTTTGAAGCCCCCGGTGTCGTGGTCAGCTATACCGCAAATCCGGAGATCCAGTCAGGGCGTGCCTTTGCCGCCGAAGGCACACAGATCGCCGCTGGTGTGCCGTTGCAATGTGACGAAGGTGACGGATTTTCCACGTTCCGGCTGGGGCTGTTCGGGTTGGACAAGCTCGCGGATGTGGATGCCACAGTGGAGCGGTTGCAAAAGACACTGAATAAGGTCGTCTGAGACGGCGTTGTTTGGGGCAAGGCTTGGGGCCAGGCCGGGAAAAAAAGGTGTCGCCGCGCCGATGCGCGCCGACAGGCTGGGGGCCAGCCCCCAGACCCCCGGGATATTTCGGGTCAGATGAAGTTGAGCCCGGTGTTCACACCACGTCCTGAACGGCGTCGACCACACGGTCGACCACCCGTTCCAACATGGCCGGATCTTCGCATTCTGCCATGACACGGATCAGAGGCTCTGTGCCGGATTTGCGGATCAGCAACCGACCTTTGCCAGTCAGATCAGCCTCGGCTGCGGCAATCGCGGCTTTGACACCTGCGGCCTCCAACGGGAGCTGGCCGACCCCGTAACGGACGTTTTTCAGCATCTGCGGCACAGGTTCGAAATTCTGCGCCAGTTCAGAGGCCTTGCGCCCGGTGCGCGCCATTTCAGCCAGGAATTGCAGGCCCGCCATCAGACCATCGCCGGTGGTCGCATAATCGGTCATCACGATATGGCCCGATTGTTCCCCCCAGGTTCCAGCCGCCGGAGCGCATCGCCTCGACCACATAGCGGTCGCCGACGCCGGTGCGTTCCAGCCGCAAGCCGCGATGCGACAGGAAACGTTCCAACCCGAGGTTCGACATGACCGTGGCGACCAGGGTGCCACCGATGAGGCGGTTTTCCTCGGCCCAGCGCGCGGCCATCAGCGCCATGATCTGATCGCCGTCCGCCACTTTGCCAGTTTCGTCGATCATCATTACCCGATCCGCATCGCCGTCGAGACAGATACCAACCGCCGCACCATGGGCGACGACGGCCTCGGCAGCGGTGGCGGGTTTAGTTGATCCACAACCTTGATTGATATTGAAACCATTGGGCTGCACCCCCACCGGGATCACCTCGGCGCCCAATTCCCAAAGCACCTCGGGCGCGGCACGATAGGCGGCGCCATTGGCGCAATCTATCACCACCTTCATGCCATCCAGCCGCATTCCAGCGGGAAAAGAGCCTTTGACCCGCTCTTGATAGCGATAACGGCCATCATCAATCCGCTGGGCGCTGCCGATATTGCTGGCCGAGGCCGGTTCAACACCTGCTTCGATCAGCTTTTCAATTTCGGCTTCAGCTTCGTCCGAGAGTTTGAATCCATCGGGGCCAAAGAATTTGATGCCGTTGTCTTCGGCTGGATTATGCGAAGCCGAAATCATGATGCCAAGATCCGCACGCATCGAGGGCGTGAGCAGGCCGACAGCGGGGGTCGGCACCGGGCCCAGCAAAAGCACGCTCATCCCCGTCGACGTCAGCCCGGCGGTCAGAGCATTTTCAAACATATAGCCAGAGCGGCGGGTGTCCTTGCCAATCACAACGCGGTGCACGCCGCGTTTTTCCCGGCGAAAATACCGCCCCGCCGCCGCGCCGATGCGCAAGGCCATTTCGGCGGTCATTGGTGCGGTATTGGCGGTGCCGCGCACACCATCAGTGCCAAACAACTTACGTGTCATTCATAGTTCCCTGTTCTATCGCCTGCCAAAGCCGCAATGCCTGTTTCGTTTCCGCGACATCGTGAATTCGCAGGATCTGGGCGCCCTGGGCGACCGCTGCAAGCGCCAGAGCCAGCGACCCCGGAACCCGATCATTGGGGTCTGCTGCGTGGCCCACAACCCGGATCAGCCCCTTGCGCGATCCGCCCACCAAAAGAGCAACCCCAAGCCCGTGAAACAGGCTCAGCCCCTGGAGAAGGGCAAGGTTGTGAGTGGTCGATTTTCCAAATCCCAGCCCCGGATCAGCGACAATCCGATGGCGCGGGATACCCGCTTCGATCAACATACAGATCTGCGCATTCAGAAAATCAAAGACGTCCAACAGCACGTCGTCATACTGTGGATTATCCTGCATGTCCTGCGGGTTGCCCTGGGTGTGCATCACGCAGACCGGCACATGATATTGCCCGCAGTAAGGTGCCAGCGTCTTGTCGAACGTAAAACCGGACACGTCATTGACCAGCACCGCACCGGCGGTCAGGGCCGATTGCGCGACGGGTTGCTTGCGTGTGTCGATAGAGAGCGGCGTTTCCAGAACCTGGTTCAGCGCCTGGATTACCGGTTCAACCCGGGCGATCTCTGCCTCGACCGGGACGTCGACCGCACCGGGTCTGGTGCTTTCGCCGCCGATGTCGATGATGTCTGCGCCCTGCTCTGCCATCAACCGGGCATGGGTGACGGCACGGGCCGGACCATTGTGGCGGCCACCGTCGGAAAAGCTGTCGGGGGTTACGTTCAAAATGCCCATCAAGCGCGGCGCATTCATGTGCAGGCCGGCGATGGGGGGGCGCGGCGTCGACAGGCGCTCGATCACATGATCGGGGATCTCGGCCACGGGGACAATTCTGGCGGGGTCCTGACGGTGCAGCCGCTCGGCATGGGTAAACCAGCACCAGCCCCCCGCCAATGTCACAGCATCCTCGGGTCGGTGCGGCCCACGCTGAACCAGCGGGCGGAAATATGCGTCGGTCAGAAGTCATTTGTCTGTGCATGCGGGAATCTGTGCGATCACGCAAGGATGTGTTGGGTAATATCGACGGCACGCATCGCAAGTCCGGCGGCAACCGGCAGATCCTCGCCAATGACCAGAAATTCCGCCGCCTCCAGCTGACCGGCGAACCAGGCCGCCAGCGCCACGGAATCACGGGCCTGGCTTTTGGGGCCCTCGACCGCATCTAGGACAATCTTGGACGGGGCCCAGAGGCTGATCTGGTCGTGTTTCATGCCCCAGTCGACCTCTGTCCGGGTGCCGACAACCACACAGCGTGGATCGCGCGCCGCCAGAACCCAGCCGTTTTGTTCAATCGCCAAAAGATCAATCCGCCGTTGCGCCAGCGGGTGATCGGCCACCGGGCGTGCGCCGTCCGGCAGGCCGACGCACAACAGAACCGGTGCGCCCTTTGCCGCCAGCCGGTCAATCCAGCCGGACAAATGTTCCGATGCAATCGCGGCATTCGACAGATAGACCACACGCGGATGTGGTTTTTCTTCGGCTTGCGGGGCCTGATGATCGGGATTGATGTCGCCACGGCTGCGGACGATTTCGACGCCAAGCGCGCCGGGACCGCGATCCAGTTTCTCAATCCGGACAAAGACCCGCATCGCCTGGGGTTCCAGCAGAATGCGTTCGGCCACACGTTCGGCCAGGGTTTCCAGCAGGTTCAGCCGCTCTTCCGCCAGCTCATGTGCAATCGCTTCGGTGACACGATCATAGCTGAGGATTCGGTCGACATCGTCACAGATGCCATCGTCGGCATGGGCGACCTCGACCACGACATTGAAACACACCCGTTGGGTATGGCCCCGCTCGGATTGAAAGGCGCCGATTTCCACAGCAACGATATGGTCGCGCAGAGAAATCCGATCACGCGGCGGCATGCCTTCGGTTGCTGCCGCCCGTTCGGATGGATGGGAAAAGGCGAGATGGATTTCCTGGCTCATGTCGGGCACCCCGGTTGTCGTGTGCGCTTGGGTCTATCAGGCGCGTTGCCGCGCCAAAAGCCCCTTCGCATCACCACCCCATTTTGGCGCCGCCCGGGGCACGGCCCGGCCAGCGGTCATCTTCCTGCCCCGACCCCGCCAAGCGGATCAGTTTTTCGACACACGCTGGGGCTGGCGGTAAAACCGATGCACGCCAATTGTGGTGGTATGGGCAAATTTGCGCGCCCAATTCGGGTTGACCGCCGTGGTGTGATAGTGGGTCGCGCCATCGGTCAAATTGCGCGGCAGGCCGGAAATCACGGCAGAGGCAATCTTGGCCACACGGGAATAGGCCGCGGGTTCGCCAATATGTTCGGCATTGCCATCACAGGTATAGGTGAACTGACAGGCGTATTTTCGGCCTGTGCCCTGTTTGATCACACCACAGACCGTATCGGGAAACCGGCTGCTTTTCACCCGGTTCATGATCACTTCGGCGACGGCCACCTGGCCTTTGATGCTTTCACCGCGGGCTTCGAAATACAACGCCTCGGCCAGACAGTTTGCCTGGGCGTTTTTCTTGGCCGATGGCAATGTCGCCAGCCATTCACGATCATAGGCGGAATTTTTGGCGGCGGGCGGCGTGGTTTCGCCCAATGCCCATTTCAACGTGCCACTGGGCACGGAATTCAGTCCCTGGCGCTCCAGATTGATCAGGCGCCCCACCTTATCCAAACGCAATTCAGCAGCGGCCCCGGTCCCCAGCAGTCCAAGGATCGTGGCTGCAATAGCAGCAAATTTCAGTCGCATCTAAGTCCCTCACACACGCAAGCCCGAGCGGTCCCGGGCTTCAAGCAGTTCGGTCTGTATATAGAATTTGTCAAAAATCGCATAGCGACGCGCTGCCGCAGCGGAAATCCGCCGTTGCGGCCCTGCCACACCCCGGATGCATCGCAATATTACGCGGCCAAACCAGTGTGGTCCGCTATATTTTGTCCCGTATCGCAAGTTGCGCCGCAGCAAGCCGCGCCACCGGAACCCGGAAGGGTGAACAGGAGACATATGTAAAACCGATGTCCCGACAGATGGCAATCGATTCGGGATTGCCGCCATGTTCACCGCAAATCGACAAAACCACATCGGGGCGCGCCTTGCGCCCACGGTCGGCCCCGATCCGCAAAAGCTCGGCCACGCCATCGACGTCCATGACATGGAACGGATCTTCGGCAAAGACCCCCTGCTGGACGTATTCCGACATGAACCGCCCGGCGTCATCGCGCGACAAACCATAGGTCATCTGCGTCAGATCATTGGTGCCGAAGCTCAGGAAATCCGCATGGCCTGCGATTTCCTCGGCCCGCAGGGCGGCGCGCGGCGTTTCCACCATCACCCCAAGGCGATAGTCAAAATTCCGTCCGGTTTCATTGCGCACGGCTGCGGCCACCGCATCGACGCGGGTTTTGACAATCTCGACCTCGCGTTTGGCGGACACCAGCGGGATCATGATTTCCGGCACCACCGGCGCGCCATCGCGGCTGGCGGCGATGGTCGCCTCAAAGATCGCCCGCGCCTGCATGTCATAGATTTCCGGCATGGTGATGCCCAGCCGCACCCCCCGCATTCCCAGCATCGGGTTGTATTCGCCCAAACTCTCGACCCGGCGTTCGACGTCACTGACCGGCAGGTCCAGCGCCTCGGCCAGGGCGCGCATCCCGGCCTTGTCGGTGGGCAGAAATTCATGCAGCGGCGGATCAAACAGCCGGATACAGACCGGCAGCCCCTGCATGATTCGAAACAATTCAATGAAATCCGCACGTTGCATCGGCAACAGCAGCTCCAGCGCGGCGCGGCGATCCTCGGCCGAATTGGCAAAGATCATTTCCCGCATCACGATCATGCGGTCGGTTTCAAAGAACATATGCTCGGTCCGGCACAGCCCGATGCCATCAGCGCGAAAATTTCGCGCCGTGGTGGCATCCATCGGCGTGTCGGCATTGGCGCGAATGTCGATGTCACGCACCGCATCGGCCCATTCCATCAGCTTTTGAAAACTTTCGTCCAGCGCCGCCTCAAGCATAGGCGGGCTGCCCTGAAGC
This sequence comes from Marinovum sp. J2-8, assembly GCF_055808435.1. Classification (NCBI taxonomy): domain Bacteria; kingdom Pseudomonadati; phylum Pseudomonadota; class Alphaproteobacteria; order Rhodobacterales; family Roseobacteraceae; genus Marinovum; species Marinovum sp. J2-8. The sequence goes on from NZ_JBVVRZ010000002.1 coordinate 325,713, forward strand.
ACTTCGCCGGTGGCGCCGTCGATGGTGATCAGATCGCCCTCGGCAAAGACCCGGCCATCCAGCGCCACAAGTTTCTTTTTGCGAATGTGGAACCCCATTCTGACGGCCCCCACGACACAGGGTATCCCCATCCCGCGCCCGATCACCGCCGCATGGCTGGTCATGCCGCCGCGTTCCGTCAGCACACCGACCGCAGCCTGCATACCGCGAATATCCTCGGGCGAGGTTTCGCGGCGCACAAGGATACAGGCCTCGTCACGGGCGGCACTGGCCTGGGCGGCTGTGGCGGTAAACACGATCCGGCCGGTGGCAGCCCCCGGGCTGGCCGCGACACCCCGGCCAAGGATATCGCGATCGGCATCCGGGTCGATCTGGCGGTGCAAAAGCTCGCTCAGCGCGCGCGGTTCTACCCGCAACAGCGCCTCTTCGCGGGGAATGACCTTGTCCTCGGCCAAAGCCACGGCAATCCGCACCGCCGCCCGGTTGGACCGGCGCACCCGAACGCCGTCAAGCACATGCACCCGACCGCCCTGGATCGTGAATTCAATCTGCATCTCGGCGCGCAGCTTGCGGCGCATTCGTTCGGCAATATCAACGATTTCGGCAAAAGCCTGCGGCGCAACCTCTTCCAGCGACGGACCACGTGCGTCCTGCGCCAGAAACAGGGCCTCTGCCCCGCCGGTCAACGCATCGCGCCCCTGGCTCTGGCTGAGGTAACGCCCGGTGATCTGGCGCAGGCCGGTGTGGCTGTTGACCAATTGCAACACGCCCGATCCGGTTTCCCCTTCGGCCGCCTCTGGCCGTCCGATCCCCAGCGCCATTTCCTGAACCACAAGGCCCAGACCGGCATCGGCTGCGCGCCCTTGGCCTGACGCAAAAGACGTGCGGTTGTGCCCTCCCATGCCCGCGCCATAGAGCGCAGAACCTGACGCAATTGCACCTCGGGTTCCTGTGGGAATGGTTCCTCGGCCTCTTCCTCATAGGCGCGCAGCGCCTCGGACAGGGCCTGGGCGCCTTCGACGCTGATGTCATCGAACATATCGGGATCAAGACGGGCAACATGCACCGCATAAGCCTCGACAAAACGGGTATAAAGCGCCGCCGCGGCATTGGCGCCAAGCGTGTCGCACATTTCGACGAAACGCGCATCATTCATGCCGATGTTCAGGATCGCACCGGGGCCGCCCCAATCGGGATCTTGCGACGAGGGCCGCACGCACAGCAACGCCCCCTCCGGGAATTCCGCCAGAATCTTGGCTATGTCCGGCGCATGTCCGCTGGCCAGCCCATGCACCGCATCAAACGACAGCGCCACCGTGCGTGGCACCGGCAAATCCATCCGCACCAACCGTTGCAGGCATTTCGCCCGCCCGCCATGGGTGTTGGCGGCCATCGGCGCCGTGGGGGTGATCGGCGTGACATTGGGGTTTTCCTGCAACAAGACGCGATCCCATCAATTCATGTTGCATCGCAGCATAAGCGCCGCAGAAAACCGCACAAGCGTTATCTGGTGTCAGACGTGCCAACAGCCAAACGCCATCGGCACGCCAAATGCGTCACCTAGCCCTCGACCCGGGTAAGATCGGCGACCGACAAACAGGATTTTCGGATTTGAGACAACAGGTTAAGCCGGTTGCGCCGCAAAAGGTCATTGTCGGCATTCACCTGAACTGCCTCAAAGAACCCATCCACCGCACCGCGCAACCCGGCAAGCGCCGACATGGCTGCTTCGAAATCCTGAGCCGCCATCGCCGTGGCGATTTTCGGCTCTGCATCGTCAAGCGCGGCAAACAGCGCCTTTTCTGCGTCTTCCTCGGCAAATTTGATGTCTGCACCAAAGGAATATTCAACCCCGTCCTTGTCTTCGGCCTGGGTCAGGATGTTGTTGGCGCGTTTGAACCCCTGAAGCAGGTTGGTGCCATCCTCGGTCTGCAAGAAGGCCTGCAACGCCGTGGCGCGTTTTACCAGCAACGCCAGATCGTCATTGCCGGGCATGGCAATACAGGCGTCGATCACGTCATGGCGAATGCCCTGATCACGCAAGAAGACCTTGAGACGGTCGTGGAAGAAAGACAGGAGGTCTTCGGCGATGTTCAACGACAAATCGTTGTTCAAAATCAAACGGATCACGCCCAAAGCCGCCCGGCGCAGCGCAAAGGGATCCTTCGACCCAGTCGGCTTCTCGTCAATCGCCCAGAACCCGGTCAGCGTGTCCAGCTTGTCCGCCAGCGCCACAGTCACGGATACCGGATCCGACGGCACATCATCCGACGGGCCAAGCGGCGAGTAATGATCGCGGCAGGCATCGGCAACAGCATCGGACAACCCGGCCTTTTGCGCGTAATACCGCCCCATGATCCCCTGCAATTCCGGGAACTCATAAACCATTTCCGACGACAGATCGGCCTTGGCGACGGTTGCGGCCAGCGCCGCCTCTTCTGGATCGGCCCCGACAGCGGGTGCAATTTCGCGCGCCAGCGCGGTAATGCGGGCAATGCGTTCGGCCTGGCTGCCGAGTTTGTTGTGGAAGGTGACATTGGCCAGCGGCGCGGACATGCCTTCCAGCCCGTCTTTCGCAACGGCACGCAAGTCATTCTCCCAAAAGAATTTTGCATCCGACAGCCGCGCCGACAGAACCTTTTGGTTGCCCGCCAGAACCGTCGCGCCGGTGTCTGCAGTTTCACGGTTGGCAACGGTCACAAATTTTTCGATCCGTCCGGTCTTGGGATTGCGGACCGAGAAAAACTTTTGGTGTTCCTTCATCGAGGTTTGCAGCACCTCGGGCGGCAACCCAAGGAAATCGTCGCCAATCGACCCCATCAACACCACCGGCCATTCGACCAGCCCCGCAACCTCGGCCAGCAAACCACGGTCTTCGACCACTTCCAGACCTTGGGCAAAGGCCATGTTGGTGGCTTCGTGCCAGATGTGATCGGCGCGTTCGGCGGCTTCCAACACGACATGCGCCCGCTTCAGCTTTGCGCTGTAATCGTCGAAAGACGTGACAGAAAATGCATCCGGCGCCATAAAGCGGTGGCCCCGTGTGGTGTTGCCCGACCTGATGCCGTCAATATCTATCGGCACCACATTTGCCCCGGCTTCATCCGTCAAAATGCACAGAATGGAATGCAACGGACGCACCCAGCGCAGGCTACCTGCGCCCCAGCGCATGGATTTTGGCCAGGGGAAATTGCGGATCACGTCTTCCAGAACTTCGGCAATGATGTCAGCCGCTTGCCGTCCGGGTTTCGTCAATGTCGCAAAGTATACCGCGCCCTTGGGGGTGTCGCGTTCTTCCAAAGCGTCACGCGTGATACCGGCCCCGCGCAGGAAACCTTCGATCGCTTTGTCCGGCGCGCCGACCTTGGGGCCCTTGCGCTCTTCCTTGACGGTTGGGCTTTCGGCCAACACGCCCTCGACCGTCAGCGCCAGCCGCCGGGGTGTCGCGAACGCCGCCGCAGAGGCATAGGTCAAACCAGCGTCCACCAGCCCATCGGTTATGCGTTTTTTCAAGTCCTCACAGGCCTTTGCCTGCATCCGCGCCGGGATTTCCTCAGAGAACAATTCGATCAGAAGATCAGGCATCAGTTGGTTTCCTCTCTGGCCGGGCATTCTTCGCCCACCACGGTGCCGTCATAGGCCTTGTCGCCGCATTCGTTTAATTCGTGCCAGACATAGCCCCGGCCATCGTCGGTGATCGCAACCACCCGATCGACGCCATAGGCGATGTTTTTCTGGCTCAGGAACATCAGTGCCGTGCCTGCCGTGACCTCGGCGTCGATCTGTTCGGCGTCAAAACAGTCAAACCAGCCGGGCGCGACGCGTGGCGGGGTGTGTTCATAGGCTTCGAAAGTTTCGCTCAGCATCGCGAGGCTATGCGACGTGGTGAAACAGGCCCGATAGCCGATGGGTGAGGACCGTTTGTCAACCGCTTGAAAATCCTCGTAAAGGATCGGTTCCGGCAGGCCGGATACCAGCGACACCAACGCCACATCGTCAACCCCGTCTGCCGACACTTTGTCATAATAGGCAAACACCTGAGTGTAATAGAGGGCCACACCGGCCAGCAACGCAATCATCACAATCGCCCCCGCAAGTATCCGACCGCTCACTCCGCAGCCTCCGGCACATATCCGCCCGCCTCGGTCAGGACAAAGGCATCGGCACAGGCCTTGGCCAGCGTGCGCACCCGGCCGATATAGGCCTGGCGTTCGGTGACGGAAATCACCCCGCGCGCATCAAGCAGGTTAAAGATATGGCTGGCCTTGATGCATTGGTCATAGGCGGGATGCGCCATGACGATGCGTTTGCCGGTCTTGGGGTCGATATGGTCCGCCGCCAGAATACGGGCGCATTCGGCCTCGGCCTCTTCAAAATGGCGCAACAACACGTCGGTGTCGACGACATCGAAATTCCAGCGGGAATATTCCTGTTCGGTCTGGCGGAATACATCACCATAGGACAGCGCAATCGGGGTTTGCGGGTCGTTGTAGGGCATGTCCATCACATGATCGACGCCCAGCACATACATCGCCAGACGTTCCAGACCATAGGTCAATTCCCCCGAAACCGGCGCGCAATCATGCCCGCCAACCTGTTGGAAATAGGTGAATTGGCTGACTTCCATACCGTCGCACCAAACCTCCCATCCCAGACCCCAGGCGCCCAGCGTCGGGCTTTCCCAGTCGTCTTCGACAAAGCGGATGTCGTGCATCGCCATGTCGATGCCGATGGCCGCCAAAGAGCCGAGATACAGCTCCTGCAGATCCGGCGGCGAGGGTTTGATCAGCACCTGAAACTGGTAATAATGCTGCAAGCGGTTGGGGTTTTCGCCATAGCGCCCATCGGTCGGCAGGCGCGATGGCTGAACATAGGCGGCGGCCCAGGATTTGCTGCCAAGGGCGCGCAGGGTGGTCGCCGGGTGGAACGTACCGGCCCCGACCTCCATGTCATAGGGTTGCAGCACCGCACAGCCTTGCGCCGCCCAATAGGCCTGCAGCCGCAGGATGATTTCCTGAAATGAACGCGGGGTCTGGATCGGTTCGGATGTCATATCATGGCCTTTGCACGCTTTGGGCCTGATTATGCCCATGTGCCGCGAGGGTCAATTGCACCCTTTGCCCTGCCCGGCTGTTTGACCGGGAATTTTTTGGGTCGCGGTTTTTTTCCGGCCCACGGTCCATCGCGCACCTTCCCGTGAAGCGGCCGCGCCCCGGCTAAACGACTGACGTTCCCGTGACAAATCGTGTGGCCCCCCATTTTCAACGTGCAAGCGGCGGTGCATCCGCTACACTGTTGCAACAGTAAAGACGCAGGTTCAGGACGCCCTATACCCATGATACGTATTTTTGTGACCACTTTTTTCGCGCTTGCCATGTCCATGCGCGCCGCTTTTGCGCAGGATGACATCGCCTGGATTCAGGTGGAATCTCTGCCCAGCTTGTTGCAGGCCGAGGAACGGGTGCGTGATTACGCCGAAAACCTGCCTGACGTGAACGGATTTTCTGCCGGCACCGGTTGGTATGCAATCGCCTTGGGGCCCTATCCCGAAAACGAAGCGGCCCAGCGCCTGCGCGGTTTGCGCAATGCCAGGCCAGATCCCGCGGGACAGTTTCGTGGTCCGCAGCAATGCCTTTCGCCAGCAATTCTGGCCGATCGGGGCAAATGCCCTGGCGCAGCCCCCCATCACCATTCCCGCAACAACCGAAACCGAAACGGATCAGGCCGCGTCGCAAAACCCGCCAGAGCCGGTTGAGGAAGTTGTCCTTGACGAAACCCCGCGTGAGGCCCGCCGCAGCGAGGCCCAGTTGACCGGACAGGAACGCCGCGATTTGCAGATCGCCCTGCAATGGGCTGGCGTCTATCGCGCCGGGATTGATGGCTCTTTCGGGGCTGGCACCCGGCGGGCGATGGCCGATTGGCAACGGGCCAATGGCTATGAGCCGACCGGCATTCTGACCACACGCCAGCGCGCGGATCTCTTTGGGCAATACAACGCCGTGCTTGAAGGCATGGACCTGCAAATGGTGGCAGATGCCGCCGCAGGGATCGAAATGAAGCTGCCGATGGGCGTTGTGGCCTTCGAGGCGCATGAAGCGCCTTTTGCGCGCTACGAACCCAAGGGCGATCTTGGCGCGCGGGTTCTTTTGATCTCGCAATCCGGCGACCAACGCCGCCTGTTTGGATTGTACGATATTCTGCAAACGCTTGAGGTTGTGCCATTGGATGGCGCGCGCGAGCGTCGCAACAACGGCTTTACCATCACCGGCAGCAATGCGCGCATCACCTCTCATACCGAGGTCAGCCTGCGCAACGGCGAAATCAAGGGGTTCATGCTGATCTGGCCGGTGGGTGACGAAGAACGCCGCATTCGCGTGCTTCAGGAAATGTCCGAAAGCTTTAGCCGGATCAATGGGGTTCTGCCCGCATCGGCGGGCGTGGATGACGGCCAATCGGTTGATCTTTTGTCCGGGCTGCAAATCCGCAAACCCCGCGTGTCGCGCAGCGGTTTCTTTGTCTCTTCCACCGGCATGGTGATGACCACGCTGGAGGCGGTTCAAGGCTGTTCCCGGGTCACGCTGGACGGCGACACCGATGCCGATGTCAAAATGACAGACGCCTCTTTGGGGCTGGCGCTTTTGACGCCGAAAACCCGACTTGCCCCGATGGAAGTCGCGGAGCTGGCGGCGGTTGCGCCGCGGCTGCAATCCGAAATCGCAGTGGCCGGGTTCTCTTATGAGGGGGTGCTTGGCGCGCCGTCGATGACCTTTGGCAAGATTGTGGATCTGCGCGGTCTTCAAGGTGAGGAGCCGCTGGACCGGTTTGCCCTGACCGCCCTGCCCGGCGATGCTGGCGGGCCGGTGATGGACACCACCGGCGCGGTGATCGGCATGTTGCTGCCCCGCGACGCAGGTGGCCGGCAATTGCCCGAGGAAGTTGCGTTCTCCGCTGACGCGGCTGCGCTTGAATCCGCAATGCGCCGGGCCGGGGTTTCGGCCCGTGTATCCAACAACCGCAACACCATGGCCGCAGAGGATCTGACGGCAAAGGCGCGCGGTATGGCCGTTTTGGTCAGCTGCTGGGAATAATCGTGATCACGGGGGGGCATAGTGGGGCGGCATGACACAGATGGCGCCCCGTATCTGCCCCGCTCCTGCCCGGCTTTTGATCTGACCTAACCCGCGATCCGATGTGAACCGCGCGATCAATATCGCGCTCAGCGCAGGTCAGCGCAGACTGTCACAGGCCATGGCGGTCGCAAAACTCTCTCGTCCCCGGTGCGGCCCCAGAGTGCGGCGGCGCAGATCGCCCCCCGCAAGGGTGACCGCCAGAACCTCTTGCCAATTGGCATCCGCAACGATCATTTCCGGCTGGTCGCCACAAGTCCGAATGCCACCGGCAATATCGCTTTCGCCAATCCGATGGTTGGTCACGCCGACCAGCGCCGCAACCTCGACCAGAGTGGCGGGGGCTGTACCAGAAGCCGCCCCATCGCTGCGCGTCTCATATCGCCAGACCCGCAATGTACGCGCCAAATGCGGACGGTCGACATAGGCCAGTTCCATCTGACCATCGCCGTCCAGATCCGCCGCGCCCAAAGGGGCCAACCAGCGGAACCGTGTCCCGATGAACGGGGTGGCCGCCAACCGCGTGAAGCTCTCGTCCTGAATGCCCCAAACCGCCAGCCGCGCGCCCAGAGTTTGGTGGCTCTCGACCACGATCACCTCTGGATGGTCCCGCCCGTCGAGATCGACCAGACGTGGCGCAACATCTTCGAACACCATGGCCTCGGGCAAACGGGCACGGATAGACCCGCTGCCGGACCGGCAGTCGGATTTCGAACGATAGCTGATCCGCAGCGCGCCCCATTCCAGATCATCCCCCAACACGCCGTGGGGGTAGCGATTGGTTGGTGCCTGAAATTCCGCGCCGGTCACGGTGCCGACGCAGGGGGCCGTCTCTTCGGCCCGAAGCCCGGCGGTACTGGCCAACAGCATCGCCGAAGCCAGAAACGCACCACAGAATTCAGCCCGCCAATCTGCGATCCGAAATTGCGGCGCATTTCGCATCTTTTGGCCTCAGATCTGCTTTTCGGGCATCTGCACGACAAGACCGTTCAACTCGTCCGTGACCTTCAACTGGCAGGTCAGACGCGAGCGCGCGGCGTCGGGCTGATACGCAAAGTCCAACATGTCTTCTTCCATGTCGTCCTTGGCTGGAAGCTTCTCGACCCATGCGGCATCGACATAGACGTGACAGGTCGAACAGGCACAAGCGCCGCCGCAATCGGCCTCGATGCCGGGAATATTGTTGTCACGTGCGCCTTCCATCACAGTCAGACCATTGGCCACTTCGACTTCGTGCTGGGTGCCATTGTGCTCGATATAGGTGATCTTCGCCATGCCTGGTGCCTTTTCGTTTCGTCCAAATCATCGGTTGCCGTCTGTTAGCAAAGGCGAATAAGGCTTTTCCATCGCTTTTGCGACCCCCCAAGTTGCAACTTGCGGTGAGCGGTGCATGTTCTATATTTGTTCCCATGCGTATCATCACCCCCCAGCCCCGCCATTCCGGGGCATATGCCCCCTGGCCGCGCCCGCCTTCGGCGCTGGTGGCCGCCCGTCTGGATGAACCGCCAGAGGGCGCACGCGTGACCGTCGCCGGGCTTGTCATCCTGCGCCAACGTCCCGGCACCGCCAAAGGCGTGATTTTCATCACGCTGGAGGATGAAACCGGGGTGGTCAATGTCATCGTCTGGCGCAAATTGTATGAACGGTTCCGCCGCGCGGTGATTGCCGGGCGGATGTTGCGTGTCACCGGACGGGTGCAACGCGATTCGGATGTGACCCATGTCATTGCCGAACAGGTCGAAGATATTTCCGCCATGCTCGACAGTCTTCTGGATGTCACAGATCGCGGCGAAAATTCCGCCGCCCTTCCCGGTCCGCCGGAAACCCGCTAGTCTCTGCCGCAATCGCCCCGCTCAGAGGGCACATTCCGCTGATGAGGCCGTGCAGATGACAAAGATGACCACCGTGCTTCGGGCCTGCGCCCTGCCGCTCGGCATCGCAACCTGCCTTTTCGCCGCCGCCTGTGCCCCACCGGCACAGGATGACACGCCCACCCGATTTGCCTTTACCGCGCTGGAAACCGCGCGCATTCCCACACCGGAAGGCGCCCCCAAAGACAGCTGTTGGGCCCGCGATGTCGCGCCCGCGGTGATCGAAACCAAGACCGCCCAGGTCATGGTGCAACCGGCGATATTGAATGACGACGGGTCGTTGTTGGCCCCGGCGGTCTATGCCACCGAAACGCTACAGGATATTGTCACCCCGCGCCGGGAATATGTGTTTGAAACGCTCTGCGCCAAGGACATCACCCCGGAATTCATCGCCTCGCTTCAGCGCGCCTTGCAGGTGCGCAGCCGCTACAACGGCGAGATCAGCGGTGAAATCAATCCAGAGACAGAGGCCGCGCTGCGGCTGTTCCAACAGGATCAAGAGGTCGAGACCTCGCTCCTGACCATTGAAACCGCGCGTGCGCTTGGCTTGGTCGCGGTGGAACGCGACATGGGTCAGAGCCGCGGCTAGTCCGGCGCATTGTCGGCACCGATCCCCCGCAAACCAATCCGTCGCAAGATGCGATCAGGGCGGCGTCAAACCGGCCCTGACCTATCCGGGGAAGCAAAACGGGGCGCCCGTTCACCCGGCGCCCCGTTCAAAATCTTCAAGAGAGTTCAGATCTAGTCGTCGAGTCCCAGTGCCACGAACCGCGGATCACCGGCGCGACGCACCAGAAGCAACAGCGACTTGCGACCGGCCTCCTGGGCCGCTTCGATCTGAGTTTCCAGATCGGCAATCGCCGCAACCTTCTGTTGACCAGCTTCGGTGATCACATCACCCGCACGCAGACCTTTTTCGTAGGCCTCGGTCATTTCGTCCACATCGGTCACCACCAGCCCCTCAGCGCTGGCAGGCAGTTCCAGCTGCTCGCGCAACTGATCGCTCATCGGTGCGATGGTCAGGCCCAGAATGTCGGCCTCAAGGCTCTCTGACGGTGCGTCTTCGTCCATGGGTTGCGATGCCGGCACTGCGGTGCCTTCGGCCGTTTCGCGACGGGCCAGGGTGACTTTCAATGTCTGGGTCTTGCCCTCGCGGTTGACCAGCACACGCACGGTCTTGCCCACGGTGGTGTTGCCAACCTGACGCACCAGCGCACGGGTATCGGCAACCTTGATGCCGTCGAATTCGACGATCACATCACCGGCCTTCATACCTGCGTCCAATGCCGGACCTTCCGGAACATCGGTGACAAGCGCACCGGCGGTGGTCGCAAGGCCCATGGCCTCGGCCACATCATCGGTCACGTCCTGAATGCGCACGCCCAACCAACCCCGGCGGGTTTCGCCAAATTCCTTGAGCTGATCAACAACCTTGGTCACCACATTCGACGCCATCGAAAAGCCGATGCCGATCGAGCCGCCGGTGGGCGACAGAATGGCCGTGTTCACGCCAATCACCTGACCGTCCATGTTGAACAACGGCCCGCCAGAGTTGCCGCGGTTGATGGCGGCGTCGGTCTGGATGTAATCGTCATAGGTGCCCGAAAGCGCCCGGTTGCGCGCCGATACGATACCAGCGGACACCGAGAAACCCTGGCCCAATGGATTGCCCATCGCCATGACCCAATCACCGACCCGTGCGACATCGCTATCGCCAAAGCTGACAAATGGCAGCGGCTGATCGGCCACGACCTTCAACAGGGCGATATCGGTCTTGGGATCGGTGCCAATCACCGTGGCGGGCAACTCGCCGCCTTCAAAAAACTCGATCAGGATTTCATCCGCGCCTTCGATCACGTGGTTGTTGGTCACAACAAATCCGTCTTCGGAAATCACGAACCCCGAACCCAGCGCAGAGGACCGGCGCGGGCGATCACCGCCGTTGCGATCCTGGAACTCGCGGAAGAAATCTTCGAACGGCGAACCTTCGGGCACAACACCGCGCGGGCCGGTGCGTCCGGCCACGGTGGTGGTGGTCGTGATATTGACCACGGCCGGGCTGATGCGTTGGGCCAGATCAGCAAAGCTTTCGGGCGCGCCGCGGGCTGCCGCGCTCAACGCCTGGGCCAGGACGAACATCACCGAAATGCCCAGCATCCACATCATGCGCAAACGCAACGGGTGCTCCTGTTGATGTGTTCGCGATACTGCTGTCGAATGGGGTTTCAAATCCGAACTCCTCCTGTTTTGTCCGACATGGAATGCCGACTGCCTGAAGTTACTTTCTCTAATTTAGGTACTGAATTGCAACAGGCAAAGGAACTCTCGGCTGATCAATGACATGTGATTGGAATGTGAACCTGCGCGACAGCGACGTCCGCGTTTACGCGCCCAGCGTCTTGGCAATCCACACCAGACACAGACCAAAGGCCAGGGCCGCCAGCCCCAGCATGCGCCGCTGCGCGTCAGGCAGGCTGCGCAGGGCAATCAACAATTGCTCAATAAGCGAAGGGGCCAGTGCGTACACCAGCCCCTCAACAATCAGCACCAGCCCAAGGGCCAGAAAAGCTGTTTCAATCATTGCGCAGCGTTCGCAGCGTCATCCGCCTGTTTGCCGGTATCCGATTTCAAATAGTTGAAGAAATCACTGTCCGGCGACAGAACCATGGTGGAATTATTGCCCTGCAACGCGCGTTGATAGGCGGTCAGCGAACGATAGAATTCAAAGAATTCTGGATCGGCACCAAAGGCTTCGGCATAGATGCCGTTACGTTTGGCATCGGATTCACCGCGAATGATCTCAGCCTGACGGGCGGCATCCGACGTCAGTTCGACCACGGTCCGATCTGCCTGGGCGCGCACACGCTGGGCCGCTTCGTTACCACGGGCGCGTTCGTCTGTCGCTTCGCGTTCACGCTCTGCCCGCATCCGCTCAAACGTCGCATCCAGGTTTTCGGTCGGCAGGTCGGTGCGTTTCAGACGCACGTCGATCAGCTCCAGCCCCAGTTCCGCCGCGTCGCCCAGGGCGCCGTTGCGAATCCGCAGCATAAGCGCCGCACGATCCGAGCTGAGGATGTCATTGGACGACACCGAACCAAGGATTTCACGGGTTTGCGACCGCAAAATCGAATCGAGCCGACGCCCCGCAACCTCAATCGCCAGATCACCACCGGCACCGGTCGCTTCACGGAACCGGTTTACATCGGCAATCCGGTAACGCGCAAAGGCATCAACCACCAGACGGCGGTCATCCAGCGGCGTGACCTCAAGCGGGTCAACATCACGGCTGAGAATACGGTCGTCGTAATGCACGACTTCCTGAATGAGCGGGATCTTGAAGCTGAGCCCCGGCTCCTCCTTGACGGAGACAACCCGGCCAAATTGCAGCACCAGCGCCTTTTCACGTTCGTCCACGATGAACACAGCCGACAGCAACACAGCGGCGGCAATCACAATAACCGGAAGAAGATATGTGGTTTTCTTCATCAGTTCGACCCTCCGGTGGTGGTGTTTCGGCGCAGCTCATTCAGCGGAAGATAGGGAACAACCCCCTGCCCGCCACTGCTGTCTTCATCCAGAATGATCTTGTCCACGCGGCCAAGCACCTCTTCCATGGTTTCCAGATAGAGTCTGCGGCGTGTGACCTCAGGCGCTTTCTGGTATTCGGTCAGAACGGCAGAGAAACGGCTGGCTTCACCTTCGGCTTCGTTCACCACGCGGGCGCGATAACCTTCGGCTTCTTCCAACAATTGCGCCGCTTCACCGCGGGCCTCGGCAAGGACCCGGTTGGCATAGGCGTCAGCGACGTTTTGCAGGCTGGCGCGCTCTTGTTCGGCGGCCTGAACGTCACGGAAGGCCGCAATCACCGATGCCGGCGGATCGGCCTTGTCAAAGTTGACCCGCACGATGTTGACGCCACTGTCATAGCTATCAAGCGTCAGCTGGATCAGATCCTGAAGCCGCGAGGCAATGACGCCCCGGTCACGGTTGAGGATCGGCGCCAGATCGGATTGAGCGATAATTTCACGCATGGCGGATTCGGACACCGCCCGAATTGTCTGCTGTGGTTCGCGCAGGTTGAACAGATATTGCGCCGCATCAGTGATGTTCCAGACCACCTGGAAATCAATATCAACGATGTTTTCGTCGCCCGTCAGCATCAATCCGGCATCGCCGCCACGGCCACCCACACCAATGTCTTCGGTCTGTTCGCGGGTCACCTGAATGACCTCTGCGGTGACAAACGGCCAGGGTGCAAAGTTCAGACCCGGACCACCGGTGCTGGAATATTCGCCAAGGAACAATTCGACCGCTTGTTCCTCTGGTTTGACGGTATAGAAGCTGGCCATCCCCCAAAGAACAAGCGCGCCGATCACGCCAAGACCGATGGTGCCCCGCGTCAACATCGGGCCGGTGCCACGACCGCCCCCACCGCCGCCGCCATTGGGACGGCCGGAATTTCCACCGCGCCCGCCCATCAGAACACGAAGCTGTTCCTGGCCCTTTTTCATCAACTTATCAATTTCGGGGATCTGCGGATTGTCGTCGCCGGGGCGTTTTCCACCGCCACCATTGCCGTTATTGCCGCCCGAACCGCGATTTCCGCCGCCCGAACCGCCCGATCCGCCGCCCCATGGGCCGCCAGAATTGCCTGCCATTTCCGTTCATCCTTCCGGTTGGCTACGTTTTTGATAGTCTGCCTAGTAAGCTGTGTGGCAGACCGATTTATTCAACCCCTGCGCACCGGTGTGCGCATGGTTACGATTTCTTCTGACATGGTGGGATGCACGGCAACAACCCGGTCAAAATCTTCTTTTGTCGCCCCCATCTTGACCGCGATCCCGGCAAGCTGAATCATCTCGCCGGCCTGCGGGGCCACAATATGACAGCCCAGAACCTTGCGGCTGGATTGCGACACCACCAGTTTCATCATCACCCGATTGCTGTTGCCCGCAAAGGCCGACTGCATCGGTTTGAACGAGGTGCAATAGACCTCGATCGGCTCTTGGTCGCGGGCGGCTTCTTCGCTCAGCCCGACAGTTCCCAGCTCGGGCTGGGTAAAGACCGCCGACGGCACAAGATCATGGTCGACCGGCGTCGGGTTGCCTTTGAACACCGTTTCGACAAAGGCCATGCCTTCGCGAATGGCAACAGGCGTCAGGTTGATCCGGTTGGTCACATCGCCAATGGCATAGACCGACGGCACGGCCGTCTGGCTATAGGCGTCAACCTCGATCGCGCCGGAGCGATCCAGCGAAATCCCCAGATCCTCAAGACCCAAATTGGCAGAGTTCGGGGCGCGACCGGTGGCAAACATCACCTGATCAAACACATGTTCGCTGCCGTTGGTCGCCTTCACCCAGATGCCGTCCTCGACCTTCTTCATCTCAAGCACATTTGTGCCGAGATGCAGATCAACGCCGCTCTGGATCATTTCTTCCGACACCAGCCCGCGGGCCTCGTCATCGAACCCGCGCAGGACCTGCGCACCGCGATAGAATTGCGTGGTCTTGGCCCCAAGGCCATTCATGATGCAGGCAAATTCGCAGGCGATAAAGCCGCCACCCACAATCAAAATGCTCTTTGGCAGCTCGTCGAGGTGGAAAATTTCGTTCGACGTGATGGCCAGTTCAGCGCCCGGAATATCGGGCCGCGCAGGCCAACCGCCAGTCGCCACAAGGATATGTTTTGCGGTTTTCGTTTCGCCGGTCGACAAGGCAACCGTATGAGCATCGACCAAGGTCGCGCGGGCGTCAAACGTCTCGACACCATTGTTTTTCAGGATGTTGCGATACACCCCTTCAAGGCGGTCAAGCTCTGCCACCATCTTGCCCTGAAACACCGACCAGTCAAAGCCGCGGCCATCATGGTCCAACCGTATTCCTGTGCCTCTTTCGCCATCTCGCCATAGCCCGAGGCGAAAACCATCAGCTTTTTCGGCACACAGCCGCGCTGAACACAGGTGCCGCCATAGCGATCTTCTTCGGCCAACGCGACCTTTGCCCCGGTTTCCCCCGCTGCCACCCGCGCAGCGCGCACCCCACCAGAACCGCCGCCGATGACGAACAAATCGTAGTCAAAAGTCATGTACCGAACCTTAATTGTCTTTCGGATCGCCGAGATCGGCGAATATGTTGTCGTTTTCGACAAAGTCCAGTTTTTCGGTCTCGACAGTGCCAGAGTTGATGTCGCGCAATTCGATGCGCCCGTCACCGTAGCCAACGATGACTGTGTCGCAGATATCCACGAACAGCCCGTTTTCAACCACACCGGGGACCTGGTTCAACACCATGGCCAATTGGCGCGGGTCGCCAATGCGGCCCAGATGCAGGTCAAGGATGTGATTGCCCTTATCCGTCACATAGGGCGCATCGCCGGTCATCCGCAAGCTTGAGCTTCGCCCCATAACATCCAGTGTTATCAGCATTTCTTCGATCAGCGCCTGGGATGTCGGCCACCCAAACGGGATCACCTCAACCGGCAGCGGAAACGCCCCGAGATGTTCGACCCGCTTGGCCGCATCGGCCACAACGATCATCTGATCCGAGGCCGTGGCCACGATTTTTTCTTGCAGCAGCGCACCGCCGCCGCCCTTTATCAGGTTGAAATCAGCGTCAAATTCATCCGCCCCGTCAATGGTGACATCCAGCCAACGGGCCTCGTCCAGGCTGACAACCTTGATCCCGACCTCACGCGCCAATTCCGCTGTCCGGGTTGACGTCGGCACGCCGCGGAACCGCAGGCCCTCTTGCTGCACCCGCTCACCCAGGCATCGCACCAACCAGGCCGCAGTTGACCCGGTGCCCAAACCCACACGCATTCCATCTTCGACAAAGTCAGCTGCGCGCTTTGCCGCGACGAACTTGGCCTTGTCTATCGGTGATAATTCTTTGGACATTGACAGTGACTCCCTCAAGCTATGCAGGGTTATATGAAATCACATCCGGGGTTGCGAGTGCGATTTACCGCAAAGATTGCCATCTACACCGTGATTTCATCGCAGGGCAGTGTCATTTCGGGCACGTCAGGTCGTTTTCCAGCCTTTTTTGCGGTCAAAGGCCGGGTATTCTTGAACAATCGCCCGGTGTCGGGCCGTGAATCACCGCAGGATCGGATCGGCGCTACAGACCGTGCCGCAGACCATGTTAAAGAAACCCAAAGACCATTGCCCAAGGGATGCCCAAGATGTTTCTATCCGTGTTCGAGATGTTCAAAATCGGCATTGGCCCCTCGTCCTCGCACACCATGGGTCCGATGGTGGCGGCGGCGCGCTTTCTTGAACTGATGCGCGCATCCCCGTTTGAATTCAAGGGATTGCAGGCCACTCTTCATGGCTCACTTGCCTTTACCGGCGTGGGCCACGCCACGGACCGCGCAACCATCCTTGGGCTGGCCGGGTTCACGCCGGAAACCTATGACGCCGACCGCGCCAAGACAGAGTTGGCGCGGATCGCAGCGGAAAAAACCATCTGTCCCGCAGAACTTGGGGTCTTGGCCTTTGATCCCAAGTCGGATCTGGTGTTCGATTTCGGGCCAAACCTGCCCGGGCATTCCAATGGCATGGTGCTGCGTGCCACCGATGCCCAGGGCGATGTCACGCTGTCGGAAACATATTATTCCATTGGCGGTGGCTTTGTGATGACGGCGGCCGAATTGGCCGAAGGTCGCGACAAAGACGAAGGCGCGCCGGTGCCATATCCGTTCAAGACAGCAGCGGAAATGATTGAAATGGCGAAGATTTCCGACAAATCCATTGCCGAGATGAAACGCGCGAACGAGATTTCGCGCGGCGGTCGTGACAGCCTGAAACAGGGGTTGGACAAGATCTGGCAGGTGATGAACGAGTGCATTGACCGGGGCCTGGCAAACGAAGGTGTTCTGCCCGGAGGGTTGAATGTCCGCCGTCGCGCCCGAAAAATCCATGATGCCCTGATCGCGGAACGCGGCATGAACCAGAGCGCGCCGCACACGATCAACGACTGGATGTCGACCTATGCCATGGCGGTGAACGAGGAAAACGCCGCCGGAAATCAGGTCGTGACCGCGCCAACCAATGGCGCTGCGGGGGTTGTGCCGGCGGTGATCCGCTATTGGCTTGATCATGTGCCGGGGGCCAGCCGCGCGGGCGTCGAAGACTTTCTTTTGACCGCATCGGCGATTGGTGGGCTGGTGAAATTCAACGCCTCTATTTCCGGTGCCGAGGCCGGGTGCCAGGCCGAGGTCGGCTCTGCCGCCGCCATGGCCGCAGCGGGGCTGTGTGCCGTGATGAAGGGAACGCCGGAACAAATTGAAAATGCAGCGGAAATCGCACTAGAGCATCATCTTGGCATGACCTGTGATCCGGTCAAGGGATTGGTGCAGGTGCCCTGTATCGAACGCAATGGGCTGGGCGCGATCAAGGCGGTTTCGGCGGCGTCATTGGCGCTGCGCGGCGACGGCCAACATCTGGTGCCGCTGGATGCAGTGATCGAAACCATGCGTCAGACCGGCGCAGACATGCATGAAAAATACAAGGAAACGTCGCTGGGCGGATTGGCAGTGAATGTGCCGAACTGCTGACAGCAAAAGGCCGGGGCAAAGCGCCCCGGCCAAATGTCTGGTCGTCGTTTACAAGTTGTTCGTCTGACGCTTAGCCGACGGCGCGTTTGTTCGGACGGAACCCGATGCTTTCGGATGCGGTGAACCGACCGCCCTGCACCTTTTCGATCTTGCCCTCACGCAGAAGCTGGCCGAAGCCACGCAACCGGTCTTCACGGCTGCTGTCGCTGCCTTCGACCTGGCGCACCTTGGTCATCAGCTGCGGACGCGAGAATTCATCGCGACCTTCCACAAAGGACATATAGGCCGCAGCGGCCTCCAGCAGATCGGGCAAGCCGGTGGCACCGGCAGCTTCGGCAAATGCGGCAAAGCCATCCGTCGCATCGGTTGTTTCGTCGACTGCGGGTGCTGCTTGATGTGGGCGCGGCGATTCGTCGGCCCGTGCTGCGGTCTTTTGCTTGGCGTCGACCAGATCCACACGTTGCTCCGCGACCAGTTTCAATGGTGCGGCGCGTGGGCGATCATGGTCTTCGTCGCCTGCGGTGCGACGCGGGCGCACGGCCTGGGCCAGATCATTGCGATAGGCGTCGCGCGGATCTGATTCCGCTTTGACATCGCCGCTGCGATCGGCCCGTGTGGCGGCCACGGCCGCGCGCAGATGGGCAATTGCATTGCGGCGCGATTGGCCTTCGGGTTCCCGCAATTGTTCGTTGGTCGCAGCCATCAATCGCGACACATCGCCCTCGTCCTCGGCGAAATTATCGCGCCGCTCCCGTCGTGCCATGGCACGTACGGCGCGGGTTGTATCCTCGACAACGGCTGCAATGTCGGCGGCGGTATCTTCGGACAGCGCCTGATCTTCGGCTTCTGTCTCAACTTCCGCTGAAAGCTGATCGGCAACCGCCGCTTTGACATCGTCCTGCGCGGGTGTTGCCGCTGTCTGCAATTCCGCTTCGACCTTGGCCAGCTCGGCGACCAGATCGGCCTCGTCTTCTGGCGTCAGGCTGGTTTCCACCGGTGGTTTCGGCTTGACCGTGTCTTTGAGCGCGCGGCGCACCTTGACCACACGCACCGGGCGACGCGGCGCAATGCGCTGCGGGCGGGCGGGCTCTGGTGCGGTGTCTGGTGCGGTGTCTTCGACCACCGGGGCCACGAATTGAGCGGGGGTCTCGACCTCGGGCGTTGCTGTGTCTTCCGGCGTGTCGATCTGGGGGGCGGCAAGGACAGGTTCTTCGGCGCTGACACTTTCGGCGACGTCCAGATCGTTGTCTTCCAGCAGGTCGTCTTCGTCGTCATCTTCGTCGATGTCACCACCATCAAAGCGGCCTTCGAACACCTGTTTTTGCGGCTTTGTGTCGGCTGCGGCGTCTTCGGCGGCAACGTCATCCACTGCAACTTCGTCGAGCACATCTGCATCCACCGCGACCGTATCAGTCACAGCCAGATCGTCGTCCGCGTCGCCGGAGCTCAGCGTCGACATGATGTTGTCGAGCGTTGGATCGGGCTGCACATCAACCGTTTCCACTGGCGCGGTTTCACGCGGCTCCTGCGCCATGCGTGGAGCCACAACCGCGCGAATACGGGCGAGTTTTTCGGCCATGGAATCGGAAACCGCCGGGATCACCGGATCGGGGGTGGGTTCCGACATATCCTCGTCCAGGTCTTCCGCGACATCCCGGTCGATAGTGTCACTCAGCCCCAGGGCGGCGGCGGTCAATTCGGCGTCGTGATCCACTGTTTCGGGCTGATCAACCTGCGGCATGGTATCAACGACCGCGTCTTCGACAACGGCATCTGCGGCTGTATCGTCCTGCTCGGCAACAAGGTCCTGAACCATTGTTTCGGCCACATCCGCCGCAACGCCCAGCGTGTCACCCGCGGGATCGGCAGTTTCGCTGACCTCTGGTTCCTTAGCGACCGGCGCCTGCTCCTCTGGCGTCTCCACCTCTGGAGCCTGCGCCATGGGCGCAACTTCTGTCGGGGGCACGGAATCGGCCACCGGGGCGCTTGGTTGGTCAACCGCCGCCAGCGAAGGCCGCAATACAATGCCATCGTCGGACACCCGGGCCTCGACCCGGCGGGAAATCTCTCGTTCGGCAATCCGCGCCAACATCTCGGCATCTGGTGTCGGGGGTTCAGCACCAAAATATCGATCATCTGACGCGAGATCGCGAAAATACTCCGCAATCGCCTTCATCGTTTCGAATGAGTCGTCAAAGCCCTCCAATGTACATGAAAATGTACCATAGGAGACGGTCAGGATCTTGTTCGTCTGTACCATCGGTTACTCGCCTTCCAAATACCAGCAAAGCCATGTTTAACATGATGGTCACGCCCAAAGCGGCCCGAATCTATGCCGAAGACCGTATCATTTCGTGACCTGATTGTGACCACTTTCCCAAAATGAAGCTAAAATGCCATGAATGACCCTATTGTTTCAGCCTCGGAACCAATCCTGCTGGCGGGCGGCGGTGACATTGATCAGGCGGATGTGACCCTGGCCCGGACCTGGGCCAAACGGGCGGTGGCCGCCGATGGCGGGGCGACGGCGTTGTTGCAACTGGGGATTACCCCCGAAGCGGTGATCGGCGATTTTGATTCCCTTAGCGATGCGACAAAGGCTGCCCTGCCCGCCGACAGTTTGCATCACATTGCCGAACAGGACAGCACCGATTTCGACAAATGCCTGCGCAATATTTCCGCGCCACTGATATTGGGTCTGGGGTTCATGGGCGCGCGGGTCGATCATCAATTGTCGGTCTTCAACCGGTTGGCGGCGCGCCCAAACATACAGTGCATCCTGATCGGCCGCGAAGATGTGGTGTTTCACGCACCGCCACAGCTGACACTGTCACTGGACATCGACACAAGGGTGTCGCTGTTCCCGATGACCGCCGTGACCGGCGCATCAACCGGGCTGCGCTGGCCCATCGACGGGCTGGAGTTCGCCCCCGCCTTTCGGGCAGGCACCTCGAACGAGGCGGCTGCCCAGACCGTTACATTGTCGATGGACGCCCCCGGCATGCTGGTGATCCTGCCGCGCAACTGTCTGAATGCGGCTGTCAGGGCTGTTCAGGCGGCATCGTCCGCGCCATGGAACGCTCGTGCATGACAATGTAAAGACCGGCGGCCATTGTGACACAGATCCCAATCGCCGCCAGCCCATTGGGCAGATCGGAAAAGATGACCCAGCCCACAAGGGTCGCGACCGGAATTTCCAGATATTGCATCGGCGCCAGCGTCGCAGATGGCGCAAAGCGCAAGGACCATGTCATCAACAAATGCGCCGCCGTACCGGTCAGACCAATGGCCGCCAACAGATATAATTCACGCGGCAACAACACCACATAGTGCAGCATCGGATCGTCACTGCCGCCAATCATGAGAGACAATGGCACCAACACGATAGAGGCCATGACACCATTTACCGCCTGAAGTGACACCGGATCCGTTTCGCGGGCAATCTGACGTGTGACCAGCATGAAGGCAGAGAAAATAACCGCCACCAACAACGGGATCAGCGCAGGCCAGCCCACATCGACAAAGGTCGGCTGCACCACCAACATCGTACCCACGAACCCCACAGCACAGGCCCAGGCACGGCGCGGCCCAATGTGTTCATGCAACACAAAACGCCCCAGCAACAGCATCAGAAAGGGCATGACATAGGCGATGGCAATCGCTTCGGCGATGGGAAGATACCGCAGTGACACAAACACCGCCGCAATCCCCGCGATATGCAAAACCGCCCGCAGCCAGGCAAGCCAGAACACCCGCCGCGTCATATGCCAGCTGCGCCCGGTCACAGCCACCAGAACGGCCAGCAACACAGCCTGAATCAGAAACCGGATCGTCAGGATTTCCAGCAGCGGCACAGTTTC
Organism: Marinovum sp. J2-8; assembly: GCF_055808435.1. NCBI lineage: Bacteria > Pseudomonadati > Pseudomonadota > Alphaproteobacteria > Rhodobacterales > Roseobacteraceae > Marinovum > Marinovum sp. J2-8. Next base: position 347,130 of record NZ_JBVVRZ010000002.1, read on the forward strand.
GCCCAGCAATTTGACAATTGCATCGCCCAATGGGGCAAGAATACAGAATCCCAACATCAACAAGATGCCAAGAAACGGTCTGTCATCAGAATATGGGCGCGAAATCGAAGCCATATTGAAAACTAGACCGGCCAGGCGATCACCGGCAATCTACTTTGGCGCAAAAATGTGCGGCGCATCACACGTATTGCGTGTGACCCTACGTCAAGTCACACGCCAGATCCGTCATCCATCCCGTCATCCGCATCGGGGTCGGCCTGGCCGACCCCCCGGAAAATGAATTTGAACGGCAGCGCCCAGACAATCCCAAGCCCGACATAAATCAGCAGCTCGACAAGAATTCGAGGGCCGGTTCATCAGCCCGACAAGGCTGATCGCCACCACCACATAGATCGGCAAACCGACCAACAGGATGATCAACGACCAGCGCCGCCGCGCCTTATAGCTCAATCCGGGTTTTGCCGACATCAGATCAATCCGCAAACGGGTCGGTGACAAGGATCGTGTCATCGCGCTCTGGCGAGGTCGACAACAGCGCCACCGGGCATTCGATCAACTCTTCGATCCGGCGGACATATTTCACCGCATTGCCCGGCAGATCATTCCAGCTGCGCGCGCCTTCGGTGCTTTCGTGCCAACCCGGCACCTCTTCATACACCGGTTTGCAACGCGCCTGTTGATCGGCCGCTGTCGGAAGATAATCCAGCGTCTGTCCGTCCAACTCATAGCCGGTGCAGATCTTCAACGTGTCAAACCCGTCCAGCACATCCAGTTTGGTCAAGGAAATGCCATTGACGCCCGAGGTGGCACAGGTCTGGCGCACCAAAGCGGCGTCAAACCAGCCACAGCGGCGCTTGCGCCCGGTGGTGGTGCCAAATTCATGCCCACGTTCGCCAAGACGCTGACCATCCGCATCGTCCAGCTCCGTCGGGAACGGACCTTCGCCCACGCGTGTGGTATAGGCTTTGACGATGCCCAGCACGTAATCAATCGCACCGGGGCCAATCCCGACCCCTGTGGCCGCCTGCCCGGCAATCACATTGGACGAGGTGACAAAAGGATAGGTGCCGAAATCAATGTCCAGCAACGCGCCTTGCGCCCCTTCAAACAGAATGCGTTTGCCCGCCTTGCGCTTGTCATTCATCACCTTCCAGACCGGTGCGGCATAGGCCAGAATCCGGGGGGCAATTTCCTTGAGCTCGGCAACCAAAGCGTCGCGGTCAATCGCTTCAACCCCCAGTCCCTTGCGCAGCGGATCATGGTGTTGCAAGGCGCGGTCGACCCGGGCCTCAAGCGTGGCGGGATCCGCCAGATCGGCCACCCGAACGGCGCGCCGGCCAACCTTGTCTTCGTAACACGGCCCAATGCCGCGCCCGGTGGTGCCGATCTTGGTGCCCTTGCTGGCCGCTTCTTCGCGGGCACGGTCCAATTCACCGTGATACGGCAGGATCAAAGGGGTGTTTTCGGCAATCATCAACGTCTCCGGCGTGATATCCACACCCTGCGCACGAATTGTCTCGATCTCTTTCAACAGATGCCAGGGATCAAGCACCACACCGTTGCCAATCACCGACAGCTTGCCACCGCGCACAACGCCGGATGGCAGCGCATGCAGCTTGTAGACCTTGCCGTCAATCACAAGGGTATGGCCCGCGTTATGGCCACCTTGGAAGCGCGCGATGACATCAGCCCGTTCGCTGAGCCAATCCACGATCTTGCCTTTTCCTTCGTCGCCCCATTGTGCGCCGACCACGACAACATTGGCCATATCTCACCCTTTCCTCTCGTGATCCCGGATCCTGTCCGGATGTCAAACCCGCGCCGATATAGCCGCTGCGCCCCGGCTGTGAAACCACCAAATTGTCACAAAGCAAAAACCAAGGAACAAGACCACAGCCCGAAGCACGAACAACCCGTAATACGCCGCACCACGGCGCGCACTCCGGCACGCTTTTCACCCGCGGGCCAAGACAGGAATGCCAGACTGGACAGCGGCGCGGGATGCGCTAAACCTCAACCTGTTCAAAATCAGCCTGTTTCAAATTTAGGGGCCATCATGGGTTTTCTTGTCCGCTGGGTTTTCGCCTTTGTTCTGGTGGCTGCCACCTTCAACCCGACAAAATACAATTTCATCGGTTGGGCAACACAGAACTATGCCACGCAACTGCCGATGGTCTTGTTGCTGGGGCTTCTGCTGGTGGTGGGCTATATCATCTATCTGCGCGCGACCCTGCGTTCGATCGGGGCCTTTGGCATGTTCCTTGTGGCGGCAATTGTCGCGGCACTGCTCTGGGTGCTTTACGATTACGGCGTGCTGACACTGGGCAATCGCAACCTCAACACATGGCTTGGCATCCTGGCGCTCTCGGTGGTTCTTGGAATTGGCCTGAGCTGGTCCATCGTGCGCCGCAAGCTTTCCGGTCAGGCGGATGTCGATGATGTCGACGCCTGAATCAGCCGAAGCAACCGCATCGACGCCCACCTGCCACGGCCAAAGTATTTTGCAACTGAACGGGGCAAATCGCCCCTTTTGTTTTCATCTGACCAAAAATATCCCGGGGGTGAGGCCAAAGGCCGAGGGGGCTGGCCCCCTTTTTCCCTTTGGTCGATGCATTTGCGCGCCGGTGTCATCCTAGCGGCGCGTGACGGGTTGCACCCCCTGCCCTTTGCGCCTACATACCCCCGCAACATCACCCCGCGAGGCTCCATGCAAAACGTCGTTCTCATTATCCACCTGCTTTTGGCGCTGGCCCTGATCGGCGTCGTGCTGATGCAACGTTCTGAAGGCGGCGGTCTTGGCATGGGCGGCGGCGGCGGTGGGGCCGTCTCTGGCCGATCCGCAGCCACGGCGCTGGGAAAAATCACCTGGGTTCTGGCCGCAGCCTTCATTGTGACCTCGATCACATTGACCATCATTGCCGCGCAGAATTCCGCAGGATCTTCGGTCATCGACCGGCTGACACCGGGCAGCACAGAAGAGGCCGACACGCCCTCGACCCCGTCCTTGCCGGGTGGCGAAGATTTGCTGCCCCCGGGCGCAGATGAAAACGCGCCCTTGGTGCCGCGGGCGGAATAACCGCCGGATCTAAGCCGGATCGAATCCGATCAAAACAATGCCTGCCACAGCCTATGTGGCGGCAAATCTACAACAATTTGAGATAACACAACCAACCGCAACAGGATATTGCGGTTGGCTTGTCAAATGCGTCCGAATCCTATAGGGGTGAAATCCCGTGATACTGCGGTTTTTCGACGGATTCGTCGACCTATCGCCGGACCGCAAAACCAATGATGTTCACGGGAGTTTCCAGGGCCAATGGCACGCTTTATCTTTATCACCGGCGGTGTTGTGTCTTCGCTTGGCAAGGGTTTGGCCTCGGCCGCATTGGGCGCGCTGTTGCAAGCACGCGGCTTTTCGGTCCGCCTGCGCAAGCTTGACCCCTATTTGAACGTCGATCCCGGCACCATGTCACCGTTTGAACATGGCGAGGTTTTCGTGACCGACGACGGCGCGGAAACTGACCTCGACCTTGGGCACTACGAGCGATTTACCGGTGTTGCCGCGCGCATGACGGATTCTGTGTCCTCGGGGCGGATCTATTCCAATGTTCTGGAAAATGAACGCCGGGGCGATTACCTTGGAAAAACAATTCAGGTGATCCCGCATGTCACCAATGAAATCAAAGACTTCATCTCGATTGGCGAAGATGAGGTCGATTTCATGCTGTGCGAGATTGGCGGCACCGTCGGCGACATCGAGGGTCTGCCGTTCTTTGAGGCCATTCGCCAGTTCAGCCAGGACAAGCCGCGTGGCCAATGTATCTTCATGCATCTGACGCTGCTGCCGTGGATGAAGGCGGCGGGTGAGTTGAAAACCAAACCGACCCAGCACTCGGTCAAGGAATTGCGCAGCATCGGTATTGCGCCCGACATCCTTGTCTGCCGCTCCGAAGGTCCGATCCCAAAGAAGGAACGCGACAAGCTGGCGCTGTTCTGTAACGTCCGCCCCGACAGCGTGATCGCGGCCCAGGATATGGCGACGATCTATGACGCGCCGCTGGCCTATCACCGCGAGGGGCTGGACCAGGCGGTTCTGGATGCGTTTCAGATTTCCCCTGCCCCCAAACCCGATCTGAGCAAATGGGAAGACGTCAGCGACCGAATCCACAACGCCGAAGGCGAAGTGCGGGTGGCGATTGTCGGCAAATACATTCAGCTGGAAGACGCCTATAAATCCATCGCCGAGGCGCTGACCCATGGCGGCATGGCCAATCGGGTACGGGTCAAGGTCGAATGGGTCGATGCCGAGATTTTCGAAGATGAAGATCCCGCCATTCATCTGGAAGGCTACCACGCCATCCTTGTGCCCGGCGGCTTTGGCGAACGCGGCACCGAGGGCAAGATCAAGGCGGCGCAATTCGCCCGCGAGCACAAGGTGCCCTATCTCGGCATCTGTCTTGGCATGCAGATGGCGGTGATCGAAGCCGCGCGCAATGTGGCCGGCGTGTCCGGCGCCGGGTCCGAGGAATTTGACCACGAGGCCGGCAAGAAACGCTTCGAACCGGTGGTCTATCACCTGAAAGAATGGGTGCAGGGCAACGCCAAGGTCTCTCGGTCGACCGATGATGACAAGGGCGGCACCATGCGTCTGGGCGCCTATGACGCGACGCTGAAAGACGGCTCCAAGGTGGCCAGCATCTATGGCGGCACCGCAATCGACGAACGCCACCGCCACCGCTATGAGGTGGATATCAAGTACAAGGACAAGCTTGAAGAACACGGTCTGGTGTTTTCCGGCATGTCCCCGGATGGCAAGCTGCCAGAGATCGTGGAATGGCAGGATCACCCATGGTTCATCGGCGTACAGTTCCACCCGGAATTGAAATCAAAACCGTTCGAGCCGCATCCGCTGTTCAAAGATTTTGTGCGGGCGGCGAAGGATGTGTCGCGGTTGGTTTGATCAGGGAACGAACTTAGCCCTTGGATCCTTGTCCAACACAGACCGCAACCGAATTGAAGCCTTCTCTCCGAGCTTTCTTTGCACGCCATGATGTTGTCTGAAGATATCCACTTGGAGGATCACTGCATATAGCGCTTCGTGAAACCTAATCGGTCCGGTCTCCTGACGATCTTGGCTACTTGTTACAGCGTCTTTCAAAAAAGGAGGAACTACGTTTATTAGGTCGGCAACGTGTTTACTAGAAACCAAAAAATCCAATTTGTGCGCCGCTCTATTTCTTAATCTGTTGATCACCTTGATGGCGGGCAACATTTCTGTCGGCAACAATCCTAACGCGGCGCATAGGTTTACCCTTTGGGCGAAGGGAAGTCTGCTTACGTCCATTTCATCTGGTTGAGGAAGTGCTTCCGACAAAAGCTCTGAGACAACATGCTCGAAAAACAAATGAGCTACGAGTAGCTGTTGCCATCTTTCGCCTTGTGACAGGCGCTTTAGGAAAGCGTCGATGTCGAAACTAAATTTTTCTAGGTTCACGCGAATTTCGGCGTCCGATGTGGCCAAAAGTTTCAAGTCATCGTCGCTTAGTGCATTCTCTGTCATATTGCGAAATCCATCCGCGGTCACAGGTCGCTAGTTAGCGACGAACATATCTTTTCATTTGTCTACTCTATGGGTCGCCAGCCCGGAATCAAGCCGAAGGCGCCGGGCCAGCGGCGGCCCGCCCCCCGGGCTGCCGCTTTGGTGACGCAAGCGCATCGCTTTGAGGTCTTCCGGATTTGACGGGATAAAGTGACCCGAACAACCGGGGTTGCGGCATCCCGCGGGCCGCCGCTGGCCCGGCTTGTACTGCGTGGGTTGAGGCGTGGGAACGGTGGGTTGAACCCCAATCTACCCCGCGAAGCTGGCGAGGGTGCAGATCCAACCGTCGCTGCCTTCGACGCAGTGTCGCTTGGCCACGCGCACGGCCATCAGGAACAGGAATCCAGCAAAGGCGCATCCGTGGGTCATCAGCACCATCGCAGCTTTGCCGTTGTGTGAGGTGCGCGACAACGCGCCGTTCAAATCCTGGAAATCCTTGTTGTGCTTGCGAAATTCGGTGCTCATGGTCACCGCAATTTCATAATGGTCCCGCAATGCGGTGGCGTTGATCAAGGTAAATCCGGCAATTGCCACCACGATCATCACGGCAAACACAGCACCGATGTCACCCTGATAGAAATGCAGGAAGCCAAACAGCGGAATGTAGGAGGTGATGAACATGCCCCAGATAAAATCTATTTTTTGCCAGATCATCACATAGACCCGCAGGTATTCCATCAATTCCTTTTGCTTATTGTTCATCCGAAAATCCGTGTCATTGAAATAGCTTATGACCGGTCAGACTGGCGAAAACCATAAAACAAGACAACCCCGAAGCGCGAAGCTCCGGGGTTGCAAGATGCTTAAGGGATGAGAGCCCGTACAATGATCAAATAGATCAGAGCGCGATGCGGAATTGAGCAAATCCGCTGTCCGACATCCCGACCTCTTCCAGCGACACACCCGGCACGCCATCGGCATATTGTGCACCCGCCGGGCCGGTTTCAAAGATCACAGTGGTGCCCGCCATCGGTGCAAAGGACCAGTTGCCATCGGCACGCGGGCTGATGGTGCCTTTTTCCACGATATAGCGCACAATCACATCGCGGTTGGTGTCGGGGCCTTCGAACACGGTGGTTTCCGGCGTGGCACCGGGGAACGATCCGCCGCCACCGGCGCGATAGTTGTTGGTGGCAATGATGAACTCCTGCGCCGGATCAATCGGCGCGCCGGCATACATCAGGTTGACGATACGGCTTGCGCCTTCGTTTTCAATTTCCCCTTTGGGGCCGTAACGCGACGGTTGCGACAGGTCGATCTGATAGGTCACGCCGTCGATCACGTCGAAATTATAGCTTGGGAAGGCATCATTCAGCAAAGGCGCATCTTGGGCGCCGGGTGTGATCTGGTTGAACATACCGGCAGAGCGTTCCAGCCAATCCTTGACCTCGGCCCCGGTGACGCGCACCGCGCGCACGGTGTTGGGATAGAGGTAGAGGTCGGAGACGTTCTTGATCGCCACATCGCCGACGGCGACATCGGTGTAATACTCCGGTCCCCCCGGCCACCGGCCTTGAACGGAGCAGCAGCTGACAGGATTGCCAGACCTTCGTGTTCGGTGCCGACCATCATCTGGGTGATGTACCATTCCTGTGCGTTTGACACGACCTGCACCGAGGGGTCATCCGCCACCAGCGCGAAATAGCTGTGCAGCGGGGCGTCGGTCTTGCCCACCGCGCGGCGGACATAGGCCAGGGTTTCGTCGTGTTCCTGCTGCACAGAGGCCAGAACCGCCGGGGCGCTTTCCACCAGTGCATTCACCTTGCGATCGGCATCACGTTCGTAAATCGGACGCGCCTCGGATGTATGCGACAACACACGCCAGCCTGCGCCGTCGCGTTCGATCATCAGGTCAATCAACCCCATGTGCGATCCCCAGAACCCGCCCATGACGGCAGGTTTGCCCATGATTGTGCCGGTTCCGACATCCAAACCGCTAAAGTCGGCATAGTTCGACGAGGGGAAAACCAGATGGCTGTGCCCGGTCAGGATCGCATCAATGCCATCAACAGCCGCCAGCGGGATCGCCGCGTTTTCCATGCCATCGGCATGGTCCGCCGCCCCAATGCCGGAATGGCAGAGCGCGACAACAATATCGCAGCCTTCTTCGATCATCTGCGGCACATAGGCCTTGGCGGTATCAACGATGTCACGCGCCTGCACGTTGCCCTCCAGGTGGCGACGATCCCAGCCCATGATCTGCGGCGGCACAAAGCCGATCAGACCAACCCGGATGGCATGATCCTCGCCCGCGCCGTCGGTGACAGTATGATCCAGGATCACATAAGGCGGCAAAAGCGTCTCGTCTTCGCGCGGCGAGGCCCCCAGTTTCTTGGCAACATTGGCGCAGACCACCGGGAAATTCGCCCCCGCCAGCGATTTTTCCAGAAAGCTCAGACCATAGTTGAACTCGTGATTGCCCAGTGTCGATGCGTCAAAGCCCAGCGTGTTCATCGCCGCAATGACCGGGTGCATGTCGCCCGCTTTCATGCCGCGCTCATAGGCGATGTAATCGCCCATCGGGTTGCCCTGAAGGAAATCGCCGTTGTCGATCAACAGCGCATTTGTCGCCTCGGCGCGGATGTCATTGATCAGCGCAGCGGTGCGGGCCAGCCCGACGGTGTCGGTCGGACGGTCGCCGTAATAGTCATAGGGAAACACATGCACATGCAGGTCAGTGGTTTCCATGATCCGCAGGTGCGCCTGATTTGTGGCGGCGCGCAGCGAAAACGGATGCAGCGCGATCATGCCGGCGGTGCCAGCCAGAAAACCGCGGCGGGACAAGGATATAGACATAAGGAATCTCCCAATATTTTGGATATGACGGGCAAGTGACCGGATGATGTTACACCCGTATGCCAATTCCACGAAAGAAGCATGACAGGCCCAGACATCGTCTTGCCGCTGCTACGGCTTCCCGCTAGCCTTGTCCAATGAACAGTGTTTTTTCCTGCACCTGCGGCGCCACTGAATGGCATGTCACCGCGCCCCGCACGGGCACCCGGTTGATGTGTTATTGCGCGGATTGCCAAACCTTCGCGCGCCATCTGGGGGCTGATATTCTTGGTCCTGCGGGCGGCTCTGATCTGTTGCAGATCAGCCCGGCTCAGGTCAGCTTTGTGCGTGGGGCGGAAAATCTGGCGTTGCTGAAACTCTCGCCCAAGGGGCTGAGCCGCTGGCACACCAGTTGTTGCAACACCCCGGTCTGCAACACGCTGAAATCGGCGAAACTTCCGTTTGTGTCGTTGTTCTGTGCATCGCACCAGGGCGAGGACCGCGAATTGGGTCGTGTTGTCGCCCATGCCAACACGGTTTTCGGGCATGGCCCCCACAAACCGGCCAAGGATCGCGGTTTGGGGCGGTTGGTGATCAGCTTTGCCAAAAGGATACTTGGCGACCGAATGTCCGGCCAATGGAAGGCCACCCCGTTCTATGCCCCGCCCAACTGGTCGCCGGTGGCCGCCCCGCATGTCATAACCAAGGAAGAGCGCAACCGGGCCAGACCGTAACGTCGCCGTCGCCGCCCATACCGATCACACAGGGAAATCCGCTATGCCAACACTCTTTGACCGCTTGACGCGGCTGTTCAGCGGCGGTGAAGCCCCCGATCAGCCCCTGCCCGAACTTGATGCCGCCCACGCGCTTGGCGCGCTTTTGGTGCGGGTGGCAAAGGCCGACCATGTCTATCTGTTCGAAGAGCTGGAGCAGATTGACCGCATCCTTGCACATCGAAACGGGTTGAAACCTGTCGCCGCCGCCAAGATGCGCGCCGAGTGCGAACGGCTGGAATCCGAAGTGCCCGACACACCAGAGTTTGTGGCCAAATTGCGCGATCATGTCGATTATCAGGACCGTCGGCTTATCGCCGAGGCGCTATGGGCGGTGGTGATTGCCGATGGCATTCGCGAGGAACATGAAGTCGCGCTGGTCGCACTGGTCGAGGAAATGTTGGGCGTGACCGAGGCCCATAGCGCCGAGGCGCGTGCGGCGGCGGAAGTTCAGACCTGAAAAACCACGGTTGACCTGCACCCCAGCCCAACCTTCAACCCGGTCTGATCGGCGGCGACGCGCCCGGCGCGGTTCCCCCCGGTCCCCATCCAATGGGGGCCGATAAAACGCAGCTGGCTTTGTCATCTGCCACTTTTTTGCGCAGCCCGCTATTTCCAAAGACGCCGCGATATGATCACTTGCGCCGCAAGATCATTTGCCTTGTTCCACCAATGGCCTCTTCACAGTTTGAAACGGTTTTCCCATGAATGATACGGTCCGTGCAGCGCTCTGGATGATCGGCGCAATCGTCAGTTTCACGTCGATGGCCATTGCCGGACGCGCGGTCAGCCTTGATCTCGATACCTTTGAAATCATGCTGTTTCGCAGCCTGATCGGTGTCGCGATTGTCATCACCGTCGCCACCGCCGCAGGCACGATCAATCAGGTCAACCGCCGCAATCTGGGACTGCACCTGGTGCGCAACATCAGCCATTTCGCGGGTCAGAACCTTTGGTTTTACTCCATCACTGTGCTGCCGCTGGCCCAAGTATTTGCGTTGGAATTCACATCACCGTTTTGGGTGATCCTGCTTGCGCCGCTGATCCTTGGTGAACGGCTGACCCGGATCGGGGTGTTTTCAACCATCATCGGGTTCATCGGCATCCTGGTCGTGACCCGGCCCAGCCCCGAAACGCTTCAATTTGGTCAGCTGACGGCGGCATTGGCGGCGATCGGTTTTGCCGGATCTGCGGTGTTCACCCGCCGTCTGACCCGCACCGCAAGCATCACCTGCATTCTGTTCTGGCTGGCGGTGATGCAATCCGGGCTGGGATTGGCCTTTGCCGGCTATGATGGCGACATTTCACTGCCGACCCTAGCGAACCTGCCGTGGATCTGTCTGATCGCCCTGGCGGGCCTGGTCGCGCACTTCTGCCTGACAACCGCGCTGAGGCTTGCTCCCGCTTCGGTTGTAATGCCAATCGACTTTGCCCGACTTCCCGTGATCGCGGTGGTTGGTGTGCTGCTTTACGCCGAACCGCTGGACCCCTTTGTTTTGTTGGGCGCTGTGATCATCTTTGCCGGGAATTACCTGAACATCCGCGCCAACACCCGTGGTTGATTGTCATTGAGCTAACGGTGCAATCAATAGTTTGTCATAAAAAAGTAACGTAGCGGCACAACCCAAGGGTTTACGCTGGGTCAATAATTGACCGGTAAACCATCCTGCCAGTAGCGTGGTTCCTGGGAAGAGACAGGAAAATTCAATGAAATATGTAGCCAGTGCCGCGTCAGCGGTGTGCCTTGTTGCAGGTATCGCTCAGGCGGGAGGAATCGAACGTGACCGTCCGGCGGAGTTGATCCTGTTCGAAGAAGGCAATTATGTACAATTCTCGTTCAAACAAACCAACCCCAACGTCGAAGGCGATTATCCGGCGTTCCTTGGTGGTGGTGGCACCGGCGACATGGCGGCAAAAGCACCAACATCGGTTTTGGCCTTAAAATCCAGCTGAGCGACCAGCTTGATTTTGCGGTCCTGATGTCACAGCCATATGGTGCCAATGCCGCCTATGGCGAAGGATTTTACGAAGGTCTGACCGCGAAATGGCGCAGCACGGCCATCGACACGCTGGTGAAATACGACTTTTCGGACCGCTTTGCCGTCTATGGCGGGGCCAGCTTGCTGACCTCTTCGGCGGATATTGTGGTGCCGGTCACACTGGCCAATATCGCGTCTGACCCGGATGGCCCGGCGGCCCTGGGTGGCGGCCCCCTGCCCGGCAGCATCATCAGCGATTACACCGCGTCCAGTTCGACGGAAACCGATGTCGGCTTTGTCGTTGGTGCGGCCTATCAGATCCCGGAATACGCATTGCGCGTGGCACTGACCTATCGTTCTGAAATCGAACATGAATTTGACGCCGATGAAAGCTATACCAAGCTGTCATTGCCATCGACGGTTTCGGCGGTTTCGACCACGACCAAGGCACCGATCACCATGCCCCAATCGATCACCCTTGATTTTCAATCCGGCGTCGCCCCCAAGACCCTGGTCTTTGGCTCGATCCGCTGGACCGAATGGTCGAAATGGTCGGTCGCGCCGGGGGCCTATATGGCGGAAACCGGCAGCGAAATCACCAGCTTTGACAATGACGTCTTCACCTATCAACTGGGTGTTGGTCGTCAGGTGACCGACGATCTGTCGCTGTTTGCCCGCGTCGGATATGAAGAGAAAAAAGGCGGCGTTGCCAGCCGGTTGTCCCCCACTGACGGCTATACTTCTGTCGGAATCGGCGGCAGCTATCGCCTCGGCACGGCCAAGATCACCGCCGGCATCGAACATGCCTGGTTGGGCGACGCAGACACCGGATCACCCACGGTTTTCACCGACAACACAGCAACCGGTTTCGGCATCACGATCGGCTTTGCCTTTTGATGTGACCACGAAGGTCATCACCGGCCCCGGCGCAATCCTGCGGCGGGGCTTTTGCATGTGTCACGTTCGTGTTAACCGATCACAATTCGGGCAAAAAACACAAGGCCACATACGATGACCATGCTCTATGAGAGTGCCGCGGACTGGCGCAAGGCGGACCAGAAACGCGTGTTGTTCTTTGGCATGTCCGGCCTGGGGAAAACGCATGTTTCCAACACCTTGCGGGACGCAGGCAGTTGGTTCCATTACTCGATAGATTACCGCATCGGCACGCGTTATATGGGCGAATATATCGCCGATAATGCCAAGGCCCACGCGATGCAGGTGCCATTCCTGCGCGATCTGTTGATGTCGGATTCGATCTTTATCGGCTCCAACATCTCGTTTTCGAACCTCGCGCCGGTATCCACCTATCTGGGCAAACCGGGCGACCCGGCGCGCGGCGGCATGGAAATGACCGAATACACCCGCCGTCAGGAACAATTCCGTCAGGCCGAAATCAGCGCCCTTTTGGACACCGGTTATTTCATCGAACGGGCGCAAGCGCTTTATGGTTACCGCGATTTCATCTGCGACACCGGCGGGTCGATCTGTGAATGGGTCAATCCCGAAGACCCCAATGATACGATATTGAAAACCCTGTCATCCCAGACACTTATGATCTGGATCAAAGGGTCCGATGCCCATACCCAGGAATTGATTCGCCGGTTCAACCGCGCCCCAAAACCCATGGCCTATCAGCCCCAATTCCTGGCGCGCTGCTGGGCGGATTATCTGGCTGAAAAATCCTGTCCCGAGGCCGCGGTCGATCCCGATGATTTCATCCGTTGGACCTATGGCCGCGCTCTGGCCCACCGTCAGCCGCTCTATCAGGCGATGGCACGCAATTGGGGCGTCACCGTCACAGCCGAGGAAATCGCCGCCGTGACCGACCAGGCAAGCTTTGACAATTTGGTCGCACAAGCCATTGATCGACGCGGGTAAACCGCCTAGCTATTGGCCTCCCACACCCTGAAAAGAGTTCCAATCCGATGCCCATCAAGATGCCTGACGACCTGCCTGCCTTTGACGTGCTTTCGCGCGAGGGCGTGATGGTCATGTCGGAAGGTCAGGCCGCGCATCAGGATATTCGCCCGCTGCGCATCGCGCTGTTGAACCTGATGCCCAAGAAGATCGCAACCGAAACGCAATTTGCCCGGTTGATTGGGGCCTCGCCGCTACAGATCGAACTGTCGCTTATCCGGATGAGCGAACATGAATCCAAAACCACCAGCGCCGAGCATATGGAAAATTTCTATCGCCCCTTCCGCGAGGTTCGGGACGAGAAATTCGATGGTCTGATCATCACCGGTGCCCCGATCGAACATCTGCCGTTCGAGGATGTGACCTATTGGGATGAATTGTGCGAGGTTTTTGACTGGACACAGACCCATGTCCATTCCACCTTTGGCGTGTGCTGGGGCGGTATGGCGATGATCAATTATTTCCACGGGGTGCAGAAACATCTGTTGGATGCAAAGGCATTTGGCTGTTTTCGTCATGCCAATCTGGAGCCTGCATCACCCTATCTTCGCGGCTTTTCCGATGATTGCGTCATCCCCGTCAGCCGCTGGACAGAGATGAAGCAACCGGAAATCGATCATGCCGATGGGTTGCGCACCTTGCTGGGCAGCGATCAGGTTGGCCCCTGTCTGGTCGAAGATCGCGCCCACCGCGCGCTTTATATCTTCAACCATTTTGAATATGACAGCGCGTCTTTGAAAGACGAATATGACCGCGATGTCGCTGGCGGCACGCCGATCAATGTGCCCGTCAATTATTACCCGGATGATGACGCCTCAAAGAAGCCGCAGAACCGGTGGCGCAGTCACGCGCATTTGCTCTACGGCAATTGGATCAGCGAGATCTATCTGACAACCCCGTATGACCTTGCCGAAATCGGTAGCAAGTCCACGGACCTTCGGCGCTGACATGATCCCGCATCTGCCCCTTGCCTTGCTGTGTGTTGCCGCGTTGGCGGGGGGAATTTTCTGATCGACCGCCGGGCCGATTTTGTCGAGGCCCGGGCAGAAGCGGAATTCGGTCCAACCGGCCGCATTCTGGATGTCGATGGCATAAGCGTGCATGCGCTGGTGCGGGGCGAAGGCCCGGATCTGGTGATGCTGCACGGGGCATCGGGCAATCTGCGCGACTTTACCTTTGGGTTGATCGAACCGCTCAGCCGGGATTTTCGGGTGATTGCGCTGGACCGGCCCGGATTGGGCTGGACCGAACGGCTGCACAGCCATGGCGAAACCCCACAGGAACAGGCGCGGTTGCTGCAAAGGGCCGCCGACAAACTGGGTGTCAAAAACCCGGTTGTGCTTGGCCATTCCTTTGGCGGGGCGGTGGCGCTGGCCTGGGCCCTGGAACGCCCAGAGGAGACCCGCGCGCTGGTTCTTCTTGGGGCGGTGTCGAACCCCTGGCCCGGTGGGATCGACACGCTTTACCACGTCAATGCCTCTTGGTTGGGGGGGCGTTTGGTGGTGCCACTGATCACCGCCTTTGCGCCAAAATCGCGGATTTCCAGCGCGTTGGAGGGTATTTTTGCCCCGCAACAGGTGCCGCCGGGATATGGCGCCCGGATTGGTGCGGGGCTGACGCTGCGCCGTGACAGCCTGCGCGCCAATGCCAGCCAAATCGCCACCCTGCGGCCCGCCGTGGTGGAAATGTCGGCGCAATACCCCACCCTGACCATGCCAGTGGAAATCCTGCACGGCGAAGACGACACCATTGTGCCGCTTGCTGTGCATTCTGAACCGCTCAGCCGTCAGTTGCCCAACGCCAACCTGATCCGCATGCCCGGCGTCGGCCATATGCCGCATCACGCCGATCCCGACCTTGTGATCGACGCCGTGCATCGCGCCGCCAATAACGCCGGGTTTCGTGAACCCCATTAACATTGCAACGCCGCGCCCAAAGGTCCATATTTACTGAAAAATATGCGAGGCCCCCTTTGGCAAAGACTATGGCACGACCGTTCGACGGCGCAATCAGCACCTATTTCGAAAAAGACGCCCCGAAAAAGATTCGCGACGCGATCAAACGCGCGGAAAAAGGCGACATTCTGGCCGAGGGCTTTCCCTATGGCGAACGGATGCCGCGCAAGGCCTATGAAAAAGCGATGTCGGCGTTACAGATCGAATTGGTCAAGCTGCAAGCCTGGGCCAAGGACAGCGGCGCACGGGTTGCCGTGGTGTTCGAAGGCCGCGATGCATCCGGCAAGGGCGGCACAATCAAACGGTTCCGGGAAAACCTGAACCCCCGTGTGGCGCGCGTCGTGGCCCTGGGCAAACCAACGGACAAGGAAGCCACGCAATGGTATTTCCAACGCTATATCCAGCATCTGCCGGCGGCAGGTGAAATCGTTCTGTTTGACCGGTCGTGGTACAATCGCGGCGTGGTGGAAAAGGTGTTTGACTTTTGCACCGATGACCAACGCGAACATTTTTTCAACCAAGTGCCTGATTTCGAAAAAATGCTGGTGGATGAAGGTATTATCCTGGTCAAGCTTTGGCTGAATGTCGGGCGCGGCGAACAGTTGCGCCGTTTTCTGGCCCGCGAAAACGACCGGTTGAAGCATTGGAAGCTGAGCTGGATTGATGTCGAGGGGTTGAACCGCTGGGACGCATATACCGCCGCCATCGGCGAAACGCTGGAGCGCAGCCATACCGATGTGGCCCCCTGGACCGTGGTGCGCAGTGACGACAAACGACGGGCGCGGATCAACGCCATTCGCAGTGTTCTGGCGGGCATCGACTATGCCAACAAAGACGCCGACGCATTGGGCGAGATTGACCGCCTGATTGCCGGCGGACCGGATCTGTGGCGCGCCAACGCAACCAATGTCTAAACGTGGCTATCATCACGGCAATCTGCGTCAGGCTTTGATTGATGCCGCTCTGCGGCTGATCGAGGATCGCGGCCCAACCGGTTTCACCCTGTCCGAGGCCGCGAAACAGGCGGGTGTGACCCCGGCTGCCGTTTATCGCCATTTTGAAGGGCGCGAAGACCTGATCGCGGAATGTGCCCTTCAGGGGTATGAGATCTTTGCCGATGTGATGGATTTCGCCTATTCCGGTGGAAAACCCAGCGCGCTGGCCGCGTTTGAGGCCACGGGGCGGGCCTATCTGGCCTTTGCGCGCAAGCATCCCGGCCATTACATCGCGATGTTTGAAAGCGGCGTCTCGGTCAATCGCACACCGGATCTGGCCGCAGCATCGTCGCGGGCACGCGATGTGTTGGAAAAGGCGGCGCTGGGCTTGTCCGAACATATCCCGGCGGACAAACGCCCACCTGCGGCCATGTTTTCCGCCCATATCTGGGCGCTCAGCCACGGCGTAGTCGAGCTTTTTGCCCGCGGATCCCCCGGCACGCGCAGCCCCTATCCCCCCGAAGATCTGCTGGAAACCGGCATTGGCATTTACCTGCGGGGTCTTGGCCTGATCCCGCCTGATACCTAAGGGCATACCATGGGCGACAAGACATTTTTTCTGGGCCTCGGCGGGCAGAAATGCGGATCAAGCTGGATACAGGCCTATCTGAACCGTCAAACAGGCGCGGATTTTGGCCGCCTGGGCGAATATCAGGTCTGGGAAAGCGACCTTGGCTCGGTCTTTGCCCGCTACCGCGTCGCGGACCCATCAAAGCTGGAGATCCTGCGCGCAGAGGCCAAACGCCGCTTGGGGTTGGCGGAACCCGCCGCCTATCTTCGCTGGCGCCTGCAACAGGACCGGCGCCAGTATTTCGCCTATTTCGCCAAACTGCTGAACCAGCCTGACATCACCATGACCGGTGACATCACCCCCAGCTATGCCGCCCTGCCCGCGCCGCTGCTGGCCAAGATCAAAACCGGGTTTGACGCCACCGGGATCACGGTCAAACCGATCTTTTCCATGCGCGACCCGGTCGACCGCATTCGATCACATCTGCGGATGGAAATGGAACGCGGCCGGGTGCCGCCACAGGACAACAACGACACGGCCCTGCGGGACTTCTATGCCACAAACGAGGCCGCAGCCCGCACCCGATATGATATGACACTGGCGGCACTGGACACCGAATTTTCCCGCGAAAACATGCATATATGCCTGTTTGAGGATCTGTTCACACCAACCGGCATCACCGCCTTGGCGCGGTTCGCCGAAGTCCCGGTCGAGGCAGAGGCCGGCGCGCAAAAGGTCAATGCACGCGCCAAGGGATCAGGTGTGCCAGAGGATCTGACCGCCGAAATCGCCCGCCATTATGCGCCGGTTTACCATGCGGTGGCCACTCGCCTGCCGCAGATCGCGACGCTTTGGCCCTCTGCACGTTATGTGTTGGGATAGGTCATCAAACCGCAGTCCATGAACTGCTGAACATCTTGAAATTTCACCGAATTCTCGTCGAGGAAACGGCCCTGTTCCGCCTGCATCTTGTCCAGCAGCTCGGCGTAATAGCGATATTTCGCCGCCCCGTTGGCATGGGCACCCCAGGATTGCGCCCGCGCGATCTTGTCGGCGAATTGGGCGGTAAAGACAAAATGCGCGATGGTCAGCAGAACCGTGTCACTCGGCGGTAAATTCGCGGCATGTGACCCGGTCAGGCGACTTGTATCACTGCGGCATACCAGCGGCGTTTTGTGGCGCGGGGATTTCTGGAACTGCTGGGCCTTCTTGGCACGCGACGACATGTAGAGCCGCTGCAAGCCCTTGCGCGCGACCTTGGGCGCCACCCCGAACTGTCCAAACAGCCGCGCCGTTTTGGATTTCCCCTGCAACTGCGGCATTTGTCCCGGGATCAACTGCACCAGGCGTTCTGATTGAAAATAACCGTAGGCCTGCAACAATCCCTGGAAACTGTCCGGCATGTCGCCGGACAATCCACTGACATCTGCGGGAAAAAACTCGACCACGGATGCAATGGCCGATGTCGCCCCCTGCTGGCGCAATTGATCGACCACATCCGCAACAGATGTCACACCGGGCGGCAGAAACATGAACTCATCCGCATCGACATAAGCGACAAAGGCGTTGTCAAAAAACAAATGCGGCAAGGCAATTTTGAAATAGCTGCCGGCGCGTTCGACATGCAATTCGCCGTCAGGGTCGCGATACCGCACCTCGTCGCCAAAAGTCAGCCGCGACTGCATCACGACGCAATCGGGTTGGGCCGACAAATATTCAAACGTGCCATCGTCCGAGGCATCGTCGAAAATCAGAAATTGTTCAAAGCCGATGGATCGGTAATGGCTTAGAAACGCAGGCAGGAACGCCATTTCGTTTTTCATGGTGGAAAACAACGTCAGGCGGGTCCTGTCGACCTTGCCCTGCACCACCTTGGCCAATTGGCCGGCATCTTCGATCCGATATTCCGTCATGGCAAAGAAGTCCGTCTTTGTCGCCCGCACGTCAAGCCCTTGCGGACATTCCTTGCGAAGCGGCCCAAAAGGGCCAATGAGCCCCGCGCCAAATGAAAAGGCCGCCCAAGAGAGCGGCCTTTTGCAAAGATCGGTGTGAAACGCTTAACGCTTCGAGAACTGGAAGCTCCGGCGCGCTTTGCGCTTACCGTATTTTTTCCGTTCCACAACGCGCGAGTTCGCGGGTCAGGAAGCCTGCGGCTTTCAATGCGCCACGCAAGGAGGGATCATAAAGCTGCAGCGCTTTGGAGATACCATGCTTGACCGCACCGGCCTGACCGGACAAACCGCCGCCCTTGACGGTGGCCATCACGTCGAACTGGTCTTCGACACCAGCAACGGTGAACGGCTGACGCAGGATCATTTGCAGCACGGGACGGGCGAAATACGCTTTCATTTCGCGACCGTTGACCGAAACCTTGCCGGAACCCGGCTTGATCCAGACGCGGGCAACCGCATCTTTACGCTTACCAGTGGCATAGGACCGGCCCAATTCATCACGAACAGGCTCACGCGGGGCTTCGATCTCGACCACGGTCTCAACGCCGGCAACGGCGTTCAGGTCTTCGAGAGTGTTGATTTGGTCAGCCATTATTTCGCCACCCGGGTGTTTTTCGAGTTCATGTTTTTCACATCCAGCACTTCGGGGCTTTGCGCCTCATGCGGGTGATCGGTGCCGGCATAGACGCGCAGGTTGGTCATCTGAACGCGGCTCAGACGGTTGCCCGGCAGCATGCGCTTGACCGCAAGGGTCACGACGCGCTCGGGGTACTTGCCCTCGAGGATCTGCTGCTTGGTGCGCTGCTTGATGCCGCCCGGATGGCCGGTGTGCCAGTAATGGTTTTCTTCGCGCTTCTTGCCGGTCAGCTGGATCTTGTCAGCATTGATGACGATGACATTGTCACCGCAATCCATGTGGGGCGTGAACGAAGGCTTGTGCTTGCCGCGCAGGCGGGTGGCGATGATCGAAGCGAGACGGCCAAGAACCACGCCTTCGGCGTCGATCACGATCCATTTCTTTTCGATATCTGCCGGAGTCGCAGAGAAGGTTTTCATATCGGGTGTACCCTTAGGTCTTGAGTGCGGGCGCGCACAGGTCACGCCACCAAATTCGATGGCCGGGTTATAAAGGTTGCAAATGCGCAGTCAAGACAGGCTAAGTCGAAATATTTGTTTGTTTACAATATCTTGCAAAATAGGTATCTATTTACCCCACTTAAACACCGATATTCTCCGGTGGATCGTCCAGCAATCGCCGCAACCGGTCCATTGCGGCCTCAAACGATTGAATTGTGATCTGGGCATTGACCGCGATGCGCACCGCATGTGGGACACGCGCATCGCGCAGGGCAAAATCTTCGGCGCTGCGAATTCGAAGCCCCTCGGCCTCGGCCGCCTGGCAAAATGCCGCCGCCCGCCACCCCGTCGGCAGACGCAGCCAGAAGAACGGGATGTTCTCATGCCATGTCAGATCATATCGCCCCAGCGCATTGACCGCCGCACGCACATAGCGCGCCACCTCTGCCTGAACCGCCCTGGCGGCATCCCGCGTGGCAGGATCGCTCAGCAGGATTTCCACCATTTCCGCCAATGGCCGTGACAGACCGAAAAATCCGTTTTCCGCCGCACGCCGCAGCGCATTTCCCCGCGATTTGGGCGCGACGGCAAAGCCGATGCGCAATGCCAGCGTCAAGGATTTCGAGATCGAGGCCACATAAAAGCTCTGGGATGGCAGCAACACACGATAGCTGGGCGAACTGGCCTCGCTCAGCCGGTAACATTCGTCTTCAAGGATATCAAAACCACAGCGTTCAGCCACTGCTGCAATCTCTTTTCGGCGCGCCAACGGCGTGTGCAACACTGTCGGGCTTTGCACCTCTGGCGAGGTACAAAGCAATTGTGCCGAATGCATTTGTGCAAGCCGCTCAAGCTCTTGCGGGATCAGCCCATGCGCGTCCATCGGCACCGGCACCACATCGGCGCGCAGCAATTCCGCCGCGCGACGAAAGCCGGGATAACACAGCTCTTCGACCAGAATGACCGGCCGCCGCCCGCGCAAGACACATTGCATCACCAGCGAAATGCCGTTCTGGCCGCCATGGGTGAGGACCACATCATTGGCATGGATCTGCCCCAGATGGCCAGCGTTCACCCAATTTGCCGCCGCCTGTCGCGCCGGTTCATAGGGTTTGGCCGCCGGATAGTTCAGAAAATCAACCTCGGCGCTCTCTGCCACCTGTCGCAATGCGCGCCGAATTAGCCCCACCTGCCCGACATCCGGCAGGCTGGGACTGGTCAAAGACACGGTATCCGAGTTCGGGTGGCATATTGTATCAAGAGCGGCGGAATATTGTTTGCATCCGGCGTCGGCGCAGCCACAAATGTACCCCGCCCGACCTCTGCGGTCAAAAGCCCCTCATCGGTCAGGACCGAATAGGCCCGCGCCACCGTGCCGGGCGTGATCTGCAAGGCCCAAGCCATCTCGCGCACCGGTGGAATCTTGCCGCCGACGGGCAACCTGCCGTCTGCAACTTTCTGCCGGATTGCTGCGGCCACGGCCCGATACTTTGGCCCCTCAAACTGCGATACATCATCAACCGAAATTGTACCCATCACAATAATTCCATAGACCAAAACCCCGCCGCATTGTATCCCATAGTTACGGCAAATAGCCGTATTGTGTCAATACAATTGGAAAGGACCCTCTCATGGCACACCACAACGCATCCTCCGCCCATGGACTCGGCTATCTTGATGGCCGCACCCTGACGCCGTTTACCACGGTGGCGCTGAAGATCGTCGTGGCGATCGCAAAATGGGAGGCCAACCGCCGAAGCCGCAACCATTTGAAACAACTCAGTGATCATCTTCTCGATGACATTGGCGTCACGCGCGACATGGCCGCGAAAGAGGTCGTTCGCCCGTTCTGGCGGGGTTAAGATCCCTGACCCTGTCAGACCTCTTCCTTGGCCCGGGCTATCCCGGGCCCTTTTTCAGTTTGCACTTCCCTATTGTCAGGATGGTTCCCATCTGCGCACCTGTCGCAGCCCAAATCCCGGACATGATCCGGGATCTCATGGCCTGACACACCTGCACCCCCAGATCAGCCCCGGGGCGGGATCGAATAGGTCAGATTGGCCCGCGCCACCGGCGCGCCTGTGCCTTCGGAAAACAACAGGCAATCGACAACGCTTAAACTGCGCCCCAGCTTCAACACCCGGAATTCGCCCAGCACATCCCCCCCCGCCACGGGTTTGCGCATGAAATCAATCGAACAATTGGTGGTCACCGCCAGCGCCTGCGGTCCGATACGCGCCATGGTCGCAACATAGGCCCCGACATCCGCCAGCGAAAACATTGCCGGCCCCGACACCGTGCCACCGGGGCGCAAATGCTGGTCCGACACATGTAGCCGCATCACCAAAAGATCCGGATCCATCCGGTCGATGGAAAACATGCCCCGCACCTGGGGAAACACCTTATCCAGAAAACTGGCCATCTCTTTGGCATCCATTTTGAGCGTCATGCTTTCCTCCGTACAATCCCCCGACTAAGCTGACCTGCAAATGGCAGGAGGGCAATATGGCGATTTTGGAACGGATCAACAGCGGCGCGGTGGCATATCTGACGATGAACGCGCCAGAACGGTTGAATGCGCTCAGCGATGAAATGCTGGCGGCGCTTCAGGCGCAGATTGATGCGCTGGCGGTGGATCAAACCATTCGGGTTGTGGTGATTTCTGGCACAGGCAAAGCATTCTGCGCCGGTCACGATCTGAAACAGATGACAGCGGGCCGGGCAAATCCCGACGGCGGTCGCGCCTATTTCGCCGATTTGTTCAACCGCTGTGCCAGCGTGATGACCGGGCTAACCCGCCTGCCCCAGCCGGTCATCGCCCAGGTGCATGGCATTGCCACCGCTGCCGGCTGTCAATTGGTCGCCAGTTGCGACATGGCCGTCGCCGCCGAAGGCACGCGGTTTGGCGTCAATGGCGTCAACATCGGACTGTTTTGTTCCACACCCATGGTCGCGCTGACCCGCAACATTCCCCGCAAGAAAGCGTTTGAGATGTTGACCACCGGCCAGTTCATCGAAGCCGATCAGGCCGAAAACCTTGGCCTGATCAACCGCGTGGTGCCCGCGGGCGCATTGGCGGCGGAAACCGCAGCACTGGCGGAACAGGTCGCCGCAAAACTGGCAACTGCGGTGCGAATTGGCAAAGAGACATTCTATGCCCAGGCCGAAATGGAACTGGACGCCGCCTATGCCCATGCGGGCCAGGTGATGGTGGACAATATGCTGGACAAGGACACCGCCGAGGGCATCAGCGCCTTTTTGGAAAAACGCGCACCGGGCTGGTCACAATAGCCCCCTTTGACATGCGCTGAAAACGGCGTATGTGGGCGGCCATGACACAAGAATTACATATCGTCGGCGGCGGCATGGCCGGATCCGAAGCGGCCTGGCAGGCGGCAAAACTGGGTGTGAACGTGGTGATCCACGAAATGCGCCCCAAGGTCGAAACCTTTGCCCATCGCACCGGCAATCTGGCGGAAATGGTCTGTTCCAATTCCTTCCGCTCGGATGATGACGAACAAAACGCCGTCGGGCTGCTGCATTGGGAAATGCGTTCTGCGGATGGCATCATCATGGCCACCGCTGACAAACACCGCCTGCCCGCCGGTGGTGCGCTGGCGGTTGACCGCGATCCCTTTGCCGAGGATGTGACCGCCGCGCTGACCGCCCTGCCCAATGTCCGGGTGGATTACGGCGAGATCACCGAATTGCCGCGCGACGGCCAGTGGATCATTGCCACCGGCCCGCTGACATCCGGCACCCTTGGCGAAGCCATCCGGGCCGAGACCGGCGCAGACGCATTGGCGTTTTTCGACGCCATCGCGCCGATTGTCTATGCCGACAGCATCGACATGACCAAGGCCTGGATGCAGTCACGCTATGACAAGGGCGAGACCGAGGAAGAGCAAAAAGCCTATCTCAACTGCCCGATGGACAAAGAGCAATACGAGGCGTTCATCGACGCCCTTCTGGCCGCCGACAAGACCGAGTTTCACGAAGGCGAAACCGCCGGATATTTCGACGGCTGCCTCCCGATCGAGGTGATGGCCGAACGCGGGCGCGAAACGCTGCGCTTTGGTCCGATGAAACCCGTGGGCCTGACCAACCCGCATCAACCCGATGTCAAAGCCTATGCCGTGGTGCAGCTGCGCCGCGATAACGCCCTGGGCACGCTCTATAATATTGTCGGTTTCCAGACCAAGATGAAATACGGCGCACAAAAAGAAGTGCTGCGCATGATCCCCGGTCTGGAAGACGCCAGTTTCGCCCGTCTTGGCGGTATCCACCGCAACACATTCATCAATTCCCCGACCTTGCTCGACAGCCAGATGCGGCTGAAATCGCAGCCAAATATCCGATTTGCCGGTCAGATCACCGGGGTCGAAGGCTATGTCGAAAGCGCCGCTATGGGGCTTCTGGCGGGCCGGATGGCGGCGGCGGACATCCTCGGGCATCCTTTGCCGGATGTGCCACAGGACAGCGCCATGGGCGCCCTGATCCACCACATCACCGGCGGGGCTGAAGCCAAGACATTTCAGCCGATGAACGTCAATTTTGGCCTGTTTCGCCCGGTTGACGGACTCAAAGGTGGACGGCGCGGACGCAAGGACCGCTACAAAGCCTATACCGACCGCGCCAAAGAAGCCTGGCAGGAATGGTTGGGTGCCTCCCGTTCAGATGCGGCCTGAAAAAAGCGGCATAAGGCGCTGAAATCATGACGTTTCGAACCAGATTTGCGCCTTCGCCCACCGGCCCCTTGCATCTGGGCCATGCCTTCTCTGCGCGTACCGCGTTTGACATGGCCCGGGCGCAGGGGGGCGTGTTTCACCTCAGGATCGACGACATCGACCAAAGCCGCGCGCGTCCCGAATGGGAGGCACAGATCATTGACGATCTGCATTGGCTTGGGCTGCATTGGCCGGATCCGGTCTGGCGTCAATCCGAGCGCAGCCAACAGTATCGCGACGCCCTGCAAACGCTTTGGGATCGTGGGCTGCTCTATCCCTGTACCTGCACCCGGCGCGACATTCAGGCCGCTGCAAACGCCCCGCAGGAAGGCGCGCCCATCCACGGACCCGACGGGATTGTCTATCCCGGCACCTGTCGTGGCGCGCGCCGCACCGGCGATATGCCGCAGGACACCGCGCTCAGACTGGACATCATGATGGCCGTGCAAGGCATAGAAAACAAACATTTTCATGAAACTCTAAACCACCCCGGACAGCACCGGATCGAAGCGGCGGATATGATCGACACAGTTGGTGATGTCGTGCTGAGCCGCCGGGACATGGCCGCGAGTTATCACCTTTCCATTGTGGTCGACGACGCAGAGCAAAAGATCACCGATGTCGTGCGTGGCGCAGACCTGTTTGAGGCGACGCGCATTCATGTGGTGCTGCAACACCTGCTTGGCCTGCCCACGCCGATGTATCACCATCACCGGTTGATCCGCGATAAGGCGGGCAAACGGCTGGCCAAACGCGATGATGCCCGCGCCATTGCCACCTATCGCGCCGAAGGCCGGACACCGCAGGATATTCGCCAGATGTGTGAATAACGGACAGGGCTATATGCCCATCGCGGACCATCTGCGGGATGACACAGCACCAAAAACGGAAAAACCGCCGATCCTGGGATCGGCGGTTTTCTCTTACACAGGGTAAACCTGTGATAGTGGTACCCAAGGCCGGACTCGAACCGGCACGCCCGTTAAGGCGGGGGATTTTGAATCCCCTGCGTCTACCATTCCGCCACTTGGGCACGGAAGATGTCTTTATCCTGTGATTCCAAGTTCGTCCAGAGGGGAATTGCTGATTTTATCCCTTCTTGACCCCGACCCGGTGCCATGCTCTGACGCCATCATGATGCGCCACCTGTATACCCGCACCCTGGCCCTGGCTGAGCACCCACATGCGTTGTGGTTTCTGGCCCTTGTTTCCTTTGTGGAAAGCTCGGTTTTTCCGATCCCGCCGGATGTGTTGATGATTCCGATGATTGTCGCCCGACCGTCGCGGGCCTGGTTGATTGCGCTGGTGGCGCTGGTGTCATCGGTGCTGGGCGGATTGCTGGGCTATGCGATTGGCGCGTTCTTTTACGACAGTCTCGGCCAGCCGATTCTGGCCGCCCTGGGCAAGGGCGATGCGATTGCCGAATTCAACACCCGGTTCAATGACTTTGGCTTCTGGGCGGTGCTGGTCGCCGGGATCACGCCCTTTCCCTATAAGGTGATCACGATCATGTCGGGCTGGACCGGGATGCCGTTGATGACCTTCCTGATCACCTCCATAATTGCGCGGGGGATTCGGTTCTTTCTGGTGGCGGGGCTACTGTATTACTTTGGCGCGCCGATCCGGGATTTTATCGAACGTCGGCTTGGGCTGGCGTTGACCCTGTTCATGGCCGTGTTGATCGGCGGATTTCTTGTGGTGAAGTTTCTATGACCCGAAAAATGTACATCTCTCTGGCCACTTTGGGGTCTGTCGCATTGCTTGGCGGGGCCTTTGTGTTTCAGGCCTTGGGCTGGGCGCCCTGTGCCATGTGCCTGTGGCAGCGCTGGCCGCATGCGGCGGCGATCCTGATCGGGGCATTGGCATTGCTGTTTCCGGGGCGAGTGTTGCCCGTCTTCGGCGCACTGGCGGCGGCCGCGACGGCGGGGATCGCAATTTACCACAGCGGGGTCGAGCGCAAATATTGGCTGGGCCCGTCCAGCTGTACCGGAAACGGCAATGCGCTGGGTGATCTGAGCGGTGGCGATCTTTTGCCCGGCGGCAGTGATGTGCCGGCACTGGTGATGTGTGACGCGTTTGATCCCTTTTTGTTTGGGCTGACCATGGCCAATTGGAATGCGATCTTTTCGATCCTGCTGGTGCTTGTCTGGCTGCGCGCGGCGCGCGCAACAAGCTGACAGGGTAACCTGCGCGCCCCTTGCGTTAGCCGGATTTTCGGGTGGCCAGCAACAGACTGGTTTCAGAATTCGCGACACCATCCAGCCGCCGGATATGGGCCAGAACCTTGTCCAATTCTTCCAGCGTGGCGGCACCGATCTCGGCGATGATATCCCAACGTCCGTTGGTGGAATGCAGCGCGCGCACCTCTGGCATGCCGTGTAGCTGGCGGGTGATGCGGTCGGTGCCCCGCCCCTCGATCCCGATCATCATCAGTCCGCGCACCGGATCGCGCGCAGTATCGCCGCGCAGCACCACGGTGAAGCCGACGATATCCCCCCGGATTTGCAAACGTTCGATCCGTGACCGCACCGTCGTGCGCGAAAGCCCCAGTTGCGCCGCCAGATCCGACAGCGAGGCACGCGCATTGTGGCGCAAGGCGGCAATCAGTTTTTGATCTGTGTCGTCCATTTCGGAACTTTCAGCTTTCGTTTTGATAAATGACTGCGCGATACGGCCACTTTGACCGCTGCAATGCAACCGTTTTTTCCGCAATACTGTCTGCAACCCGCGACACAGCCCTTGAACAAGGCCCCGTAACAAGGATTGCAAGATGAAGCCCAAAACCTGCCTTTTGATTGGTGCGCCGATGGACAGCGGCGCACGACGTGATGGTTGCCTGATGGGGCCGGATGCCTTTCGCACCGCCGGGCTGGCACGCGCGCTGCGTGATCTGGGCCTGAAGGTGATTGATGATGGCAACCTCAGCCCGGCCAGCCACCCCGAGGACACCGGCGAAACCCGCCTGCACAAACCTCAGGAAACCATTGCCTGGACCTATCGGCTGATGCGCGAGGCGGAACAGGCGATGACGCGCGGGCTGCCGATTTTTCTGGGTGGCGATCACGCGATTTCATTGGGCACGGTGCCCGGCGTTGCGGCCCATGCCGCCGCCAAGGGCCGTCCGCAGTTTGTTCTGTGGCTGGATGCCCATAGCGATTTTCACACTGCCGACACCACAACCTCTGGCAATCTGCACGGCACGTCGCTGGCCTATGCCACCGGTCGGTCCGGCTTTGCCGGTTTTCCGAAGGTGACAACGCCGGTGCCCGAAGAAAACATTTGTATCATCGGGCTGCGTTCGGTTGATCCGGCAGAACGGGCGATGTTGCAGGACAGCAACGTGCTTTATCACGACATGCGCTCGATTGATGAAAACGGCATTGGCCTGCCGCTGACCGCCTTTCTCGACCGGGTGGCCGCCGCAGGTGGCGCATTGCATGTGTCGCTGGATGTCGACTTCCTCGACCCGGCGGTGGCCCCTGCTGTGGGCACCACCGTGCCCGGCGGCGTCACCATCCGCGAGGCGCATCTGGTGATGGAGCTGATCTGTGACAGTGGGCTCATGACCTCGATGGATATGGTCGAATTGAACCCCTTTCTTGATGAACGCGGCCGCACTGCGCAGGTGATGGTCGATCTTGCGGCATCAGCCCTTGGCCGCCGTGTCTTTGACCGCCCGACACGGGCCTATTGATGAGTGGTGAAATGATGAAATCCAACGCGCTGCAACCCTCGGGCAAGGCCCTCGTGCCGTTTGTCTCGGTCGACAACATGATGCGGCTGATCCACCATATCGGGGTGGAACCGATGCTGACGGCACTGGCGGGCTACGTCGAAGATGATTTCCGCCGCTGGGAGCTTTTTGACAAGACCCCGCGCGTGGCATCGCATTCCGATGTCGGGGTGATCGAGCTGATGCCGACCTCGGATGGCGAGGCCTATGGCTTCAAATACGTCAATGGCCACCCCAAGAATACCAAGGAGGGTCTGCAAACCGTAACCGCCTTTGGGCTTCTGGCGGATGTCTATACCGGATATCCGGTGCTGCTGACCGAGATGACCATCCTGACCGCGATGCGCACGGCGGCGACATCGGCGATGGCGGCGAAATTCCTCGCGCCGAAGGGCGCGACAACCATGGCGATGATCGGCAATGGTGCGCAGGCGGAATTTCAGACCCTGGCGATGAAGGCCATCGTCGGCATCGCCAGCGTGCGGCTGTTCGACATCGATTCCAAGGCAACCGAGAAAGTCGCGCGCAATCTGGCGTCCTCTGGTCTGACCGTCGTGGCCTGCGACAGCGCGGAAGAGGCCATCGAAGGCGCGCAGATCCTGACCACCTGTACCGCCGACAAACAGAACGCCACCATCCTGACCGACAACATGGTCGGCAGCGGCGTGCATATCAACGCCATTGGCGGTGACTGCCCGGGCAAGACGGAATTGCACCGCGATATTGTCGCCCGCGCCGATATGTTCGTGGAATATCCGCCCCAGACCCGCATCGAGGGCGAGTTGCAGCAGATGCCGGACGACCACCCCTTTACCGAATTGTGGCAAGTGATCACCGGAACGGCACAGGGCCGCCGCGACGCGCGTCAGGTCACGCTGTTTGATTCGGTCGGTTTCGCGATCGAAGACTTCAGCGCCCTGCGGTTCATCCGCGACCAGATCCGGGACACGGATTACTACATGGATCTCGATCTGTTGGCCGATCCAGACGATCCGCGCGATCTGTTCGGGATGCTGATGCGGTCGGCCTAGGGATTTGGACGGGGTGCCAGATGGGGGCGCTGCCCCCGCCCGGCTGTGCCGGACTCCCCCGGGATATTTTTGAACAGAAGAAGGTTCAGACCGTCCATGGGGCCAGTTCGGCGACCTCGATCACCCCGCGCAGCGCGTTGCAGAGCCGGATACGGGGGGCCGCCCGCAGATCCGCTTCGGTGATGGCAGCAACGCGCATTTCGCCGCGTGCCAAAAGCTCGGCGCGCATCACGCCGGGCAGAACGCCATCGGACAGCGGCGGGGTGATCCAGCCGCCGTCGCGGGCGATCATCAGATTGGTGATCGTCCCCTCGCAGGCATGTCCCCGGTCGTTCAGGAAAACCGCCTCGTCGATGCCTTTGGGCAATGCGGCGCGGGTTTGGTCATAAAGCTGACGTTGGGTGGATTTCACCCGCAACCACGCATTGCCGCTGTTCAATTGCACCGGGGCAATTGCCACCCGCCAACGGTCTGCGGTTGCAGGCACGGGATGCGATGTCAGCTCCAGCCGCCCTGCCCGGTCCGAGGTCAGCCGCAGGCGCTGCGGCGCGTCCCCGACCACCCCGGCCAGTTCCGCATCAAACCCGGCAGGATCAAAACCAAACCCCAACCGCCGCGCCGACAGGCAGAGCCGGTCGCGGTGCCGCCGTGCAAGGGCGACGCCGGTCCCGGGCCGCCACAGCATGGTTTCGATCAGGCGGGTTCCGTCAGGGATGTCGCGAAACGGCTTTTCCACAGAGCCTCCTCATATTCTGATGCGGCGGTGCTGTCCCAGACAAGGCCGCCGCCAACGTTCAGCACCGCTACGCCATGTTCGACCAGAAGCGTGCGGATCGCCACATTGAATTCGGCCCGCCCGTCCGGCGCGGCCCAACCGATGGTGCCGCAATAGACCTCGCGCGGGGTGTCTTCGAGGTTGCGGATGATTTCCATCGCCCGGATCTTGGGCGCGCCGGTGATCGACCCACAGGGAAACAAGGCCCGCAGGATCTCTGGCAATCCGATGCCCGGACGCAATTCCGCTTCGATCTGGCTGACCATTTGATGGAGGGTGGCGTAGGTTTCGATCTTGAACAATTCCGGCACTTTGACCGTGCCGGGCCGCGCCAGTCGCGACAGGTCATTGCGCAGGAGATCGACGATCATCAGATTTTCGGCCAGGTTCTTTTCATCCCGCGCCAGCCCATCGCGATAGATGGCATCGGTTTCGGCACAAAGCCCGCGCGGGGCGGTGCCCTTCATCGGGCGGGTGGCGATGCGTCCCGAGGCGTCACAGCGAAAGAACAATTCTGGCGAGCGCGA
Organism: Marinovum sp. J2-8; assembly: GCF_055808435.1. NCBI lineage: Bacteria > Pseudomonadati > Pseudomonadota > Alphaproteobacteria > Rhodobacterales > Roseobacteraceae > Marinovum > Marinovum sp. J2-8. The sequence goes on from NZ_JBVVRZ010000002.1 coordinate 377,459, forward strand.
CAGGATGGCGGGCAAACCGTCAATTTCAAGCAGCGCACCATAAGACACCGGCTGGCGATGGGCCAACAGGGCATAAAGCGCCCCGGCGCTGCCGGTCGCCCTTGCCCGCATCGGCATCGTCAGATTGGCCTGATAGATATCGCCAGCCGCGATAAAATCATGCACCCGGTCAAAGGCCGTTCGATAGCGCGCCAGATCCCAGTCCGGGTGGAACACCCCCAGATCCGCGCGGCGGTGCAGTGCAGGTCCGGCGCGGGCGTTGGCCCGTCAAAGCAGCCAAACATCAGCAACGGCATCCGGCGGTTTTCCGGCATCAACGCCGCCAATCGGGGCTCTAACGCATAGCCCAGTTCGTAACTTGCAAATCCTGCCAGCCAGCGCCCGGCGGCCTGTGCCGCCGTCATGGCCGCCAATGCGGCCGGCACGTCACTTGCCGTATGCGCGACAATCACCTCTGAAGGCCGGTCGAACACCACCGAACCTTTGGCCGTCTCATGCTGGGGGCCAGTATCAAACCGAATGCGCATTGCGTCCGCTGTTGGCAGAAACCGCACCGAGGCTCAAGCCGTCATGACCCCCGGTGCGATGCTTTGTCAGCCAAGGTAATCCGAGCGCGAAAGCCCGTATTTGGCCATTTTCTCGTTCAAGGTGCGGCGCGGCAGGCAGAGTTCATCCATCACCGAAGCGATAGAGCCTTTGTGGCGGCGCATGGTGTTGTCGATCAACATGCGTTCAAACGCCTCGACATATTCCTTTAACGGCTTGCCCTCGGTGGTCATCACCGGTTGCATTTCCTCATGATCATTCATCAAGAGCGAGGCAATGGTGCCCGACCCGCGCCGCGATTGCAGCACCGCCCGTTCGGCCACATTGATCAACTGGCGCACGTTGCCCGGCCAGGGGGCCTGTAGCAATTGCGCGGCCTCTTGTGCCGAAACTTCGGGCGTTTCGCAGCCATATTCATCGGCAAATTGTTCACTCAGCCGGGTGAACAGCGTCAGAATATCCTCGCCGCGCTGGCGCAGCGGTGGCACCGTGATGCGCAGGGCAGCAAGACGATAAAACAGGTTGGGCTTCAACACATCTTCGGTGGTCTTGTCCTGTTCCTGCATGTTGGAAATAGCAACAAAGCGGGTTTCGGCGGCGTGCCCTGTTCATTGATAAAGCTCAGCAATCTGGCTTGGTTCGCCTCGCTCAGCGCCTCGACATCCTCCAGCACCAAAGTGCCGCCGCGCGCCTCTTCGACGGCGGGAAGCCGGGCCTCGTCCGGTTGCACCGGGCCGAACAACCGCCGCGCCAGCGCCTCTTCCTCCAGGGCGGCACAGCTGACCAGCACGAATTTCTTGCCCGCACGGCTGCCCACCGCATGCAGGGCATGTGCGACCAGGGTCTTGCCGGTGCCGGTTTCCCCGTCGATCAGGACATGCCCATCGGCCTGCCCCAGATCCAGAATATCCTCGCGCAGACGTTCCATCACCGGGCTGGCACCGATCAGCTTTTTCATCAGCTGGCCGCCGTCCGACAATTCACGCCGCAACAGCCGGTTGTCCAACGTCAGCCGGCGCATGTTGACCGCCTTTTTGGCCAGCTGGCTCATCTTGTCCGGGTTGAATGGTTTTTCCAGAAAATCAAACGCCCCCAGGCGCATGGCCTCGACCGCCATTGGTACATCCCCGTGGCCGGTGATCATGATGACCGGCAGCGCGCTGTCGGTGCCCATCAGCCGTTTCAGGAATTGCATCCCGTCCATGCCGGGCATGCGAATATCGGTGATCACAATCCCGGGATAATCCGGCGTCAGTGATTTCAGCGCGTCTTCGGCGCTGGCAAATGTTTCTGTGTCATACCCTGACAGGGCCAACCATTGACCTATGGATTGGCGCATGTCCTGTTCGTCATCGACGATGGCGATTTTCATCAACTTGGCCATGATGCCCTCACAATTTCAAAAAATTTCACTCTGCGGCTTCTGCGTCTGCAGTGTCATTTAGGATCGGCAACTGCATTTCAAATACGGCGCCGACTTCTTCGCCGTTTCGGGCGGTTAACCGCCCACCCAGGTCACTGACAATCCCGGAAGAGATCGCAAGCCCAAGGCCCACCCCCTCGCCCGGTTGTTTTGTGGTATAGAACGGTTCGAACAGCGCATCGAGATCATCAATCCCATGGCCGTTGTCACGTACGGTCAGGGTCGCGGTTTCCCCCCCGAAAGGATCACCTCAAGCTGTGGATCACGCATGCCCTTGGTGGCATCCAACGCATTGCGCAACAGGTTCACCATGACCTGTTCCACCCGCACCCGATCCGCCATCACGCGCACGGGCTGTGGCGGCAAGACGCGGGTCAAATCCACATGCCGCTGCTTCAACTGCGGCTCCATCATCGCCAGTGCCGAGGCAAGGCTGTCGCCCATATCAACCGGGCTGAGCACCTCGCCGCCCTTGCGGGCATAGCTTTTCAATTGCCGGGTGATCGCGCCCATCCGGTCCAGCAAATCATCCACCCGGGCAAAAGACGAAAGCGCCTCGTCCGGGCGATTGCGATTGATCAACAGGCGCGCACCGGCAAGATAGGTTTTCATCGCCGCCAGCGGCTGGTTCAGCTCATGGCTGACTGCGGCGGACATTTCCCCAAGGGCCGCAAGTTTCGAACTTTGCGCCAGGGTCTGTTCCGCCACCGCCAGGGTTTTCTGCACCCGTTCGCGTTCGGCAATCTCACGCTGAAGCCGCAGGTTCAATTTGCGCAGCTCTACCGATTCCCGTTGAAACAATGCCATGCGCAGCGCGGTTTTCCGGCTGAGGAAATAGAAGGTCAGCGCCAGCAACATGGCAAAGCCCATGATTTCCATCGCCAGCACAGTGTTCACCTTTTCGCGTACCGACGTGTAGGGCGTGAACGACGCGATCCGCCAGCCACGAAACGGTATCCGCCCCTCCATCCGCAACACCGCTTCGCCCTTTAGATAGGCATCCGCAGGCACTGCGGTCCAATCCGATGTCGCGCGGATCGCCCGTTCAATGGCGCTGTCCGCCGGTTCACGTTGCAGCGCCACCTGTTCCGACAGACCGCGCCAGCGCGGCTCTGTGGCCAGCACAATGATGCCTTCGCTGTCGGAAATTAGGATCGCATCGGAAATTCCCGCCCAGGCGCGTTCGAATTTCTGCAAGTCGACCTCAACAACAATCACCCCGACCAGGCCACCGTTGCTTTCAATCCGGCGGGAATACACAAACCTAAATCCCCCGCCTCGCGCTGGATTGAGGAAAACACCGTCGCGTTGGATCGCAACGCGCTGACGAAATAGGCCTCTTGCCGATGGGTCGAGCCCAGAATGTTGCGGTCGGTGGCCGCCACTGCGCGGCCATCCCCATCAAGAAGCACCAGAGACGCGGCGCCGATCTCATCCACGAATGAGATAAGCCGTTGGGTAGACTGGGAATAATCCGCCGAATTCAACGCACCGATCAGGGCCGGGTCACGCGCCAGAAGCTGGGGCACAATCGAATTGCGCCGCAGTTCGGACAGCACATTGCCGGAATAAAGCGCCAGGCGCAGCTCTGCCCGGTTGCGGGTGGTTTCGGTGAAACGGTCGGTCAGCAGCCGATTGGTGAACCAGACGGTGGTCACCGCCAGCAACAACAACACCACAAGCGCCAGCCGCACCCGCCACGACAGCGGCCCGCTGCGGCGCAACAGCCCCTCGCGGGGGCCCAACAACTTGCGTGATTTGCGTTTCATGCGCCAGAGTCTACGCCGCAGACGCGGCGCGCTCAAGCGACAGTGATGTGATCTCAGGCGGTTACTTGCCCAAGTGCGGCGGTCAACGCATCAAACATCGCCTTGCCGTCGGAATTGCCATGGGCCGGTTCTGCGGCGCGCTCGGGATGGGGCATCATGCCCAGCACCCGGCGATTTTCCGACAGGACACCGGCGATATCGCGTGCCGAGCCATTGGGATTGTCGCCATAACGAAACGCGACCCGATCTTCGCCTTCAAGCGCATCCAGGGTGGCCGCATCCGCATAATAATTGCCATCATGGTGGGCGATCGGAATCTGAATTTCCGCACCTTTTTCATAGCCTTGGGTGAATACGCTGTCCTCGGTCGCAACCACCAGCGGCACGGTGCGACAGATGTATTTCAACCCGGCATTGCGCAGCAATGCGCCCGGCAACAACCCGGTTTCGGTCAGAACCTGAAACCCGTTGCAGACCCCGATGACGTAGCCACCAGCCTCGGCATGGGTCTTCAGCTCGCGGCAAATCGGCGAATTTGCGGCAATCGCCCCACAGCGCAGATAATCGCCATAGGAAAACCCGCCCGGCACCCCGACAATATCCACACCTTCCGGCAGGCTATGATCCTTGTGCCAGACCATCGAGACATCGAACCCGGCCCGTTCGAACCCGACAGCCATGTCGCGATCACAATTCGACCCCGGAAAGACCAGTACGGCAGCTTTCATGACGACATTCCTTATCCGCAAACCCCGCAGGGTGGGCTTAGCCCAATTCGATCCGATAGCTTTCGATCACGGTATTCGCCAAAAGTTTTTCACACATCTCGGCGACCTGGGCTTCCGTGGTGCCGTCGGCCAGATCAAGGTCAATCACCTTGCCCTGACGCACGCCATTCACCCCATCAAACCCAAGCGCCCCAAGCGCATGGCGCACCGCTTCGCCCTGGGGGTCCAGCACACCATTCTTCAGCATCACATGCACACGCGCTTTCATCCGCACCGTTCCTCTGTCACATCCCGCAGCCAGGCTGGCGGGCTTCTTCTCTTGTCAAATACGCAATTCCACCCGAAGATACGGGCGCAATCAGTTGATAAGTTTCGGTTTTTCCATCGGCGTCGCATTGCGGGGCATGACGCCCAAACGTGTTGCGACCTCGGTATAGGCATCGGTCAACGATCCCAGATCCTGACGGAACACATCCTTGTCCAGCTTCTTGCCGGATTCGATGTCCCACAAACGACAGCTGTCGGGGCTGATTTCATCCGCGACGATAAGACGCTGGAAATCACCGTCAAAAATCCGGCCGATCTCGATCTTGAAATCCACCAGACGAATGCCGACACCATACATCAAACCCGACAGGTAATCGTTCACCCGCAACGCAAGGCTGAGGATGTCATCCATATCTTGTGGGCTGGCCCAGCCAAAGGCGGCGATATGTTCTTCGGTGACCAGCGGATCGCCCAGATCATCATCCTTGTAGCAATATTCGACGATCGGCCGCGGCAGGCGCGTGCCCTCTTCGATGCCCAACCGTTTTGACAGCGATCCGGCCGCATAATTGCGCACGATGATTTCCAGCGGCACAATTTCACAGGCTTTCACCAGTTGTTCCCGCATATTCAAACGCTTGAGAAAATGCGTCGGCACGCCAACCTCGTTCAGGCCGGTCATGAAAAACTCGCTCAGGCGGTTGTTCAACACGCCCTTGCCGTCAATCACGTCTTTTTTCTGCGCATTGAAAGCGGTGGCGTCATCTTTGAAATACTGCACGATGGTGCCAGGTTCCGGGCCTTCATAAAGGATCTTGGCCTTGCCTTCGTAAATCTTCTTGCGACGCGCCATTTCGCGAACTCTCCTGCAATGCGCGGATTGGGCCAAGTCCCGCCGCGCGTGGGCTCTCTTACGCCATGCTCTTGATTGTCGCAAGGCAACCCGGTGACCTGGGGCCGTTCCAGGCCCGCGCGAGCGGACCGATGTAACTGTATACGCTGTCGCAGGTGCCGCGTTCCCCTTGCGAAGTGACGCGCGCAACGGCATATCTTGGGCAACCCTATTGTCACCAGAGGACGGACCATGACCACATTCGACGATCGCGAAAGCGCTTTCGAAAACAAATTCGCCCATGACGAAGAAATGAACTTCCGCGCCGAAGCGCGCCGCAACAAGCTGGTTGGTCTTTGGGCCGCTGGTCTTCTGGGCAAATCCGGCGATGAGGCCGACGCCTATGCCAAGGAAGTCGTGAAATCGGATTTTGAAGAAGCCGGCATCGAAGATGTGGTGCGCAAGTTGACCGCAGATCTGGGCGACAAAGCCACCGATGCCGAAATCCGCGCCAAAATGGTGGAAATGCTGGTCGAAGCCAAAGGCCAGATCCTCAGCGGCCTCTGATTTCGCCGCAAATCGGTTTTACAACGGCCCCGGATTTCAGGGGCCGTTTTTTGTTTGACCGCTGCGATCCTCATAATCATCTTGAAAATTATGTATTTGCGTCATGTGAGCCGCTGTGGCATCCGCGCAATCATGCCTGACAGGAAAGATCACCCCATGACCAATGCCCTAAGCACCCTTTTGCAAAGCCGCGACTGGCTTTTGACCGATGGCGCCACCGGCACCACCCTGTTCAACATGGGGCTGACGGCGGGCGACGCGCCCGAATTGTGGAATGTGGACGAACCCGACAAGATTCGCGCGCTTTATCGCGGTGCGGTCGAGGCCGGTTCGGATATTTTCCTGACAAATTCCTTTGGCGGCAATGCCTCGCGGTTGAAGCTGCACAATGCTCAGGATCGCGTTCTGGAACTGAACCGCATCGCTGCCGAACTGGGCCGCGAAGTGGCCGATGCCGCCGGACGCCCGGTTGTGGTGGCCGGGTCGGTTGGGCCGACCGGCGACATCATGGAACCTGTCGGCACCCTGTCCCATGCGGACGCGGTTGAAATGTTCCACGAACAGGCCGAGGGGCTGAAAGCCGGGGGCGCAGATGTGCTCTGGGTCGAGACGATTTCCGCCCCCGAAGAATACCGTGCCGCAGCCGAGGCCTTTGCCCTGGCGGACATGCCATGGTGTGGCACCATGAGTTTCGACACCGCTGGCCGCACCATGATGGGTGTGACAGCCGCTGATATGGTGCAAATGGTACAGAGCCTGCCCAATCGCCCGCTGGCCTTTGGCGCCAATTGTGGCACCGGCGCCTCGGATCTTCTGCGCACAACCCTCAGCTTTGCGGCCCAAGCCCCGGAAGTCCCGGTGATCGCCAAGGGCAATGCCGGCATCCCGAAATATGTCGACGGTCACATCCATTATGATGGCACGCCGGAATTGATGGCAGAATATGCGATCATGGCGCGTGACGCCGGTGCAACGATCATTGGCGGCTGTTGTGGCACCCTGCCCGAACACCTGCGCGCCATGCGCGAGGCGCTGGAAACCCGCCCGCGTGGCGACAAACGCCCAACGCTGGAGCAAATCGTCGCTGCAACCGGTGGGTTTTCGTCGGACAGCGACGGCTCTGGCGAAGACAAGGCCCCGGCCCGAAAACGCCGCCGTCGCGGCTGATCCCAAGGCGCAAGCCTTCCTTAACCAAGATTGGGGTATTCCCGTGGCATGTCTTCCGTGCCTGATCACATCCGTCCCGACGATTGGCTCTGCGCCTTGCCCGCCTTGTGCGCTGCCTTTCGCGCGGCGGCACAGGGTGGCGTGCCGCGTCGTCAAAGCCGCGTCAGAACAGGTCCAATTGATCCCCCGGTTGCGCGGGCACCTTGAACAGATCACACCGCAACCCGGACACCCGGCGATCCAGCCCAAGCGCCCGTGCCTTGCGCCGGAACCGCGCGGCGATGATTTCGGCATAATGCCCTTCGCCCCGCATCCGATGGCCCCATCGGGCGTCATAATCCTTGCCACCGTGCATTTCCCGCAGCCGCGCCATGACGCGCGCGGCGCGATCCGGGTAATGTTCGGCCAGCCAGGCCTGCCACAACGGCGACACCTCCTGCGGCAAGCGCAACATGATCCAGCTTGCGGCATCGGCCCCCGCCGCCGCGCCTGCGTCCAGAATCCTCTCCATCTCGGGGTCGGTCAAGGCCGGCACCACCGGCGACACCATCAACCGCACGGGAATTCCGGCCTCTGTCAATCGACGGATGGTTGCCATCCGGCGGCTGGGGGCTGGCACGCGCGGCTCCATCTTGCGGGCCAGATCGCGGTCCAACGTGGTCACGGAAACCCCGACCCGCGCCAATCCCTGTGCCGCCATCGGCGCCAGAATATCAATGTCACGTTCGACCAACGTGCCCTTGGTGACAATCGCCACCGGATGACGGAACGCCGCAAGCACCTCAAGACAGGCGCGCATGATGCCACGGTCACGCTCCAGCGGTTGATAGGGATCGGTATTGGTGCCGATGGCAATCGGGGCGACGCGGTATTTGCGCGCCCGCAACTCACGCGCCAGAACCTCGGGGGCATTGGGCCGGGCCACCAACCGGGTTTCGAAATCCAAACCCGGCGACAGCCCAAGGTAGGCGTGACTGGGCCGGGCAAAACAATAGATACAGCCATGCTCGCAGCCGCGATAGGGATTGATCGAACGATCAAACGGCAAATCGGGCGAGCGGTTATAGGTGATCAAACTGCGCGCAACCTCCTCTCGGATCTCGGTGCGCACCAACGGCAGATCTTCCTCGATCTCCCAGCCATCATGCGCCGCAACCCGGGCATGACGCTCGTATCGACCGGTTTCGTTGCGGGTCGCCCCCCGTCCCGGCCTTTGTCGCAAGGTGATATCAGGCGGCAATTCATCCATGCCGACACTTTAGAACAGAACACGAACACTTGCAATTCCGACCATCCAGATTCGCAGATCCAACCGGCACAGGTCGGTTGCGTTCGCGCCAATGTCGCAATCCGGCAATCAAAGCCCGCGCATTTTGGCGAATGCTGGTCACAACCGGGTCGCCAGACCCAAAAAGGGAACTTCGCTATGTCTGACGAAGACGACGACATCATCCTTTCCGAACTGAACGACGACGACCTTGTGCAGCAGATGCACGATGATCTCTACGATGGTCTGCGTGAAGAAATCGAAGAAGCTGTCAACATCCTGCTGGAACGCGGCTGGCAACCATATGACGTGTTGACCACCGCGCTGGTTGGCGGGATGACGATTGTGGGCCAGGATTTCCGCGACGGCATCCTGTTTGTTCCCGAGGTGCTGCTGGCGGCCAACGCGATGAAGGGCGGCATGGCGATCCTGAAACCGCTTTTGGCGGAAACCGGTGCGCCGCGCATGGGCAAGATGGTGATCGGCACGGTCAAGGGCGACATCCACGACATCGGCAAGAACCTGGTTTCCATGATGATGGAAGGTGCCGGCTTCGAAGTGGTCGATCTGGGCATCAACAACCCGGTGGAAAACTATCTGGACACCGCCAAGGCAGAAGGCGCAGACATCGTCGGCATGTCGGCGCTTTTGACCACCACGATGCCCTATATGAAGGTTGTGATCGACACGATGGTCGAAACCGGCATTCGCGATGATTACATCGTGCTGGTCGGTGGCGCCCCGCTGAACGAAGAATTCGGGCGGGCCATCGGCGCGGATGCCTATTGCCGCGACGCTGCGGTGGCGGTCGAAACCGCCAAATCCTTTGTGGCACGCAAACACAACCAACTGGCGGGGTAGATCCAGCCATGACCACGGCCTCGCCCCCGATGGATATGGGCCTGACGGATGCGGGCACTAAGGATGCCGGGCTGGCGGATGTGGGGCTGACGGATGCGGGGCTGACGGATGCGGGGCTGACAAATTCGGGCCTCGCCCCCGCGGGCAAGGGCCGCATCCTGTTGATTGCCTGCGGGGCTTTGGCGCGTGAAATTCTGGCGCTGAAGTCCGCCAACGGCTGGGACCATCTTGACCTGACCTGTTTGCCCGCCAAATTGCACAACACACCGGATCAGATCACGGATGCGGTGCGGGCAGCGGTGGCACGTCACCGCGACGCCTATGACCGGCTGTTTGTGGTCTATGCCGATTGCGGCACCGGTGGCCGGCTGGCCGCGGCCTGTGACGACATGGGCGTCGAAATGGTGCCCGGTCCGCATTGCTATAGTTTCTTCGAAGGCAATCAGACGTTTGCCGCCCGCGAGGAATTCACGGCCTTCTTCCTGACCGATTTTTTGGTGCGTCAGTTTGATGCCTTTGTCTGGCAACCGCTCGGGCTGGATCGTCATCCAGAGCTGCGCGAGATGTATTTTGGCAATTATGACAAGCTGGTCTATCAGGCGCAGACCGATGATCCCGCTCTGACAGAGAAAGCCCAAGCCTGTGCTGATCGGCTGGGTCTGGCTTTTGAGCGCCGTTTTACCGGCTACGGCGATTTGACCGCGATCCTCGACCGCTTTGCCAAGTAACCCCGCAAGAAACGCCAGGTTCACGGCCTGTGGCATCTACCGGATTTGCGTATTTTAAAAAGAGAAGAAGCAGATGGATCGCGCCCTGCACGGGCTTCTTCTCTTCTTAAATACGCCTGTTCCTACGTTGCCCGACGCGCAGGCGTTTGCGATGGTTATTGTGCCAAGCCATCCCGAAGAACGTCAAGCACAACTGCGCTCGGCACCTCTGCGGTCACAAATGCCGCGCCAATGCCGCGCGCCAGAATGAAGCGCAATTGGCCGTCGACGACTTTCTTGTCCTGTCCCATCAGGTCCAAGAGCGCCTCTGCCCCCGGCAGATCGCCGGGAATATCCGCCAGATCGCATTTCATGCCCATGGATTTCAAATGCGCCCGCACCCGGCTTGGATCCTCTTGCGAACACAGTCCAAGCCGCGACGACAGCTCAAACGCCATCGCACAGCCGATTGCTACGCCTTCGCCATGCAGCAACCGGTCGGAATAACCGGTCGCGGCCTCCAAGGCATGACAGAAGGTATGCCCAAGGTTCAGCAATGCGCGGTCGCCCTGTTCGGTTTCGTCACGCACCACGATCTCGGCCTTCATCTCACAGGAGCGGCGCACCGCGTGAATGCGGGCTGCGGCGTCGCCTGCGGCCATCTTGGGGCCATTGACCTCTAGCCATTCAAAGAAGGCCAGATCGCCCAGCATGCCGTATTTGATCACCTCGCCATAACCGGCAAGGAAATCGCGCGGCGTCAGCGTGTTCAACACATCGGTATCCGCCAGTACCAGCGACGGCTGATGAAACGCACCGATCAGGTTCTTGCCCTGCGGGGCATTGATCCCGGTTTTGCCGCCAACCGAGCTGTCGACCTGGGCCAGAAGCGAGGTCGGGATCTGTACGAACCGCACCCCGCGGCGCAGAACCGAGGCTGCAAATCCCGCCAGATCGCCGATTACCCCGCCGCCAAGCGCCACGACAACGTCACGGCGTTCGATCTTTTGCTCCAGCAGCCATTCGACCGCGCGCGAAAACTGGGGCCAGGCCTTTGTCGCTTCGCCCGGAGGCAGGGCCAGGGCCACCATCTCGATACCTTCGGAGGCCAATCCGGCCCGCAGGCCGTCCAGATGCGCCGCCGCGACGTTTTCATCCGTGATCACCGCAACACGGGGCCGCGCCAGAAACGGCGCAATTTCGGCACCTGCGCGGACCAAAAGACCGCCCCCGATGCGAATGTCATAAGCCCGATCGCCCAGCGGGACGTGCACGGTTTCACCAAAAGTCTGGGTCATTCCTGTCTCTCCAACACATCGGGGCGCAGTTCCAGCTGGTCCAGCACCCGCGCCGCAGTTTGATCGATTGTAAAAGTCTTCTCAGCCTTCACCTTGATGTCGGCCTTGGCGTATTCCGGCACCCGCAGCTCATAAAGATGTTTCAGCGTTGCATAGGGATCTGCGGTGCGCAGCAGCGGCCGGGTGTCTTTGTGCCCGACGCGATGCCACAGAACATCCAGATCGGCATCCAGCCAGACGGCCACGCCCTTGGCCGAAATCATGTCCCGGTTGGTCCCCGAAAGAAAGGCCCCGCCGCCAGTCGACAGAACACAACGTTGCGTGCCCAGAAGCGGCCGATCACCTGGGTTTCCTTCTGGCGGAAAAACGCCTCGCCATCGCGAGAGAAGATCTCGGCAATCGACATATTTGCCGCTTCGACAATCTCTGCGTCCGAATCCAGAAACGGCACGCCCAGACGATGCGCAAGCGCCCGTCCCACCGCCGTCTTTCCGGCGCCCATCATTCCGACCATCACAATGGTCTTATTCACCTGCCAGCGCATATTCTCGTCGTTTTCGGGCTGAAAAACGCCAACCCCATTCAAAATGTTGTTTCCTGGACGTGAATGACGTGAACTTGGGCAAAAGGCCAGATATAAGAAACAAAAAACCACCCCGCAAAGCGGGTTCCTTCACACCCACCGGACCGGGCGGTGACGTCGCGGTGCCGCGTTGGGCAAAGACATTGGCAAAGGCAGAGGCAGTCACGCGATGGGGCGATTGATCAAATATCTCTTTTATCTGGCAATTTTGGCCGGAATTGGCCTTGTGGGCTATGCATATATCGGGCCGTTTTTCGGGGCCGATTTTTCACCCCCGGCACAAGAGATTCGCAGGCCGGTGGAACTCGATGCGGGTTAAACAGGCCTGGTGCGGGGCGATGATGCTGGCGATGGCCGCAACGCCATCGGCCGCACAGGACCCTTTGTCGGCGATTGACTGGCTTGATCGGCAATCTCTTGCCGACGATGATCTGGCGCTTGCGCCAAATGCCGCGCGCCCGTCAAATGCGGCCCGCCCGCCCGGTAATGGCCCGTCGACGAAACCCGCCATCGCCGAGCCGCCGGTGACCAGAGACGCCCGCCGGCCAGAGATCACCGTCAGGCCGCTGGATGAAGCGACCAGCGACGCTGTCGGGCTATTGCCATCCCATGTGACCGGATTTCCGCAATCCCTGTGGCAGGGCAGCGATGCCGCCCGATTGTCGGATCTGATGATTGCGCAGAATGTCGATGGCCAGCCGGCCATGCAATCGCTGCTGTTTGCACTTTTGTTGGCCGAGGCCCTGCCGCCCGCCCAATCCGAAGGCCGTTTCCTGATGGCGCGGGTCGACCGGTTGATCGCGCTGGGGGCCGTGGCCCAGGCGGCGGAACTGTTGTCGCAGGCCCATGCCGATGAAGACCGCGACCTGTATGCCCGGGTGCTGGATCTGGCGCTGCTGTCCGGTCCCGGCGTTTCGGCCTGTGAAAAGCTGGTTGAAGATCCCGGAATGGCGCCGGATCTGGACACGCGGGTCTATTGTCTTGCGCAGGGGGGGCAATGGGATCTGGCTTTGACCACATTGGAAACCGGGCGCGCCCTGGGCGACATCACGGCGGCGCGGTATTCCCTTTTGCTGGCCTTTCTCGACCCGGAGCTGGCCTCTGGCCTGCCGACCCTGCCCCCGTCCCAGCGGCTGACGCCCTTGGAATACCGCCTGCATGAGGCAATTGGCGAGCCTGTGCCAACCCAAAGACTTCCCCGTGCCTTTGCCACGGATGATCTGACCGGGGACAGTGGTTGGAAGGCCCAGATCGAGGCCGGTGAACGTCTGGTGCGCGCCGGGGCGCTGGCGGAGCAGCGACTGTTTGCATTTTATACCCTTGGGCGGGCCTCGGCCTCTGGCGGGGTTTGGGACCGGGTTCAGGCAGTACAGAGCTTTGAGACCGCACTACAGGCCTGGCGATGTGCGGGCCACGGCCACGACGCTTCTGGCGGTCTGGCCAATGATGGTGGACAACGGGTTGGCCACCGCATTTGCCAAGACATATGCCCGGCAATTGGCGGATCTGCCGCTCACCGGCAGTGCCATGGCGGTCTATCAACAGGTCGCCTTGCTGTCGCCGGACTATGAATTGCTGTCCCGCTTGATGTCGCCACTCGGGCTGCACCAGAAATTTGCCGTGGCCTTGGCCCAGGGGCGCCCGCAAGAGGCCAGTGCCCCGACATCGCGCGCCCGGGCCATTGCCGAAGGTTTCACCACTTCGCCGCCAGCGTCGCTGGTCGCGCTGTTGGACCAGGATAAACTGGGCGAAGTCATTTTGCGCGCCATGTCTTTGGCCTATCAGGGCTATCTCGGCGATGAGACCTCGCTGACCGAAGCGCTGGCCACCCTGCGGCATGTCGGATTGGAAGACACCGCCCGGCGCATGGCATTGCAGGCGCTGTTACTGTCGGCTGAGGGCTGATCCATGGATCACGCACATATTTCAGCCTTTCTTGAGGCTCAGGCCGCCGAATTGGGCGCGGCCAACAACACGCTGCTGGCCTACGGCCGGGATTTGCGGGATCTGGCGGATTGGATGGCGGCGCGGGATCTTTCGTTTGAGACGGCATCACGCGGCGATATCGAAGCCTATCTGGTGCATTGCGAGGCCCAGGGTCTGGCGCGGTCGACGCGGGCGCGCAGGCTCTCGGCGGTCAAGCAGATCTATCGCTTTGCCTTTGAGGAAGGCTGGCGCATGGACAATCCAGCGATCCAGATCGCCGGTCCCGGCAAGGAAAAGCGCCTGCCCAAGACCCTGAGCATTGACGATGTCGAGGCGTTGTTGCAAGCGGCGGCCGCCCATGGCCGGACCGAAGCGGACCGCGCGCGGCACGCCTGTCTGATGCAGGTGCTTTACGCGACCGGATTGCGGGTGACAGAGCTGGTGTCGCTGCCGGTGGCCGCGGTGCGCGGTGATCCGCGGTTGATTCTGGTCCGCGGCAAGGGCGGCAAGGAACGCATGGTGCCGCTGTCCCCGCCTGCGCGTGATACCCTGGTGACCTGGCTGGCGATCCGCGACGCCGACGAAGACGCCGCACGCCAAAAGGGCAAGCCCGCATCGCCGTTTCTGTTTCCGTCGCGCGGCAAGGCCGGGCATCTGACCCGACATTGGTTTTTCAATCTGATCAAGACCTTGGCGGTCGCAGCGAAACTCGATCCCGCTGATGTCACGCCACATACCCTGCGCCATGCCTTTGCCACGCATCTGTTGCAAAACGGCGCCGATCTGCGTGCGATCCAGACGCTTCTGGGCCATGCCGATGTCGCCACAACCGAAATCTATACCCATGTGCTGGAAGAACGGTTGCGGGAATTGGTGCTGGAACATCACCCGCTGGCAAAAGACTGACAGCCGCCGCACATGCCCCCCTGGCCTGACGACAGATCGGCCGCCACTGCACCGTTCAAATCCCTGTTAAAAGCGCCGTACAAATCACCGTTCAAAACATTGGCCACAACAATCCCCAACAGATAGGCAGGCTTTGCGCTGCCTTCCCTTGATCACTGGCGGTTCCACCCCCATAACCTGACCAGATCAACTGAAAGACAGGACCATGGAACCCACAACCGCGTCGATGGACGCCGCCCTTTGGATCACCGCCGCCGCTATCCTTTTGCTTCTGGTGTTATCCGGCTTCTTTTCCGGATCGGAAACAGCGCTGACCGCCGCCTCACGCGGGAAATTGCGCGCCCAGGCGGACAAGGGTAATCTTGGGGCGACACGTGCGCTGGAAATCACCGAAGACAACGAACGGCTGATCGGGTCGGTCCTGTTGGGCAACAACCTGGTCAATATTCTGGCCACCTCGCTTGCGACGGCGTTGTTCACCCGGCTGTTTGGCGAAAGTGGCGTGGCGCTTGCGACGCTGATCATGACCTTGCTGGTGTTGATTTTCGCCGAGGTGCTGCCCAAGACCTATGCCATCACCAATGCCGAAAGCGCCGCTGGCGCGGTGTCACGGCCCATTCAGATCGTGGTAAAGGTGTTTTCGCCGATGGTCAGCGCGGTGCGGGTGCTGGTGCGCGCCCTGCTCAGCCTGTTTGGCGTTCAGACCGATCCCGACAGTCATATCCTTGCAGTGCGCGAAGAAATCGCCGGGGCGCTGAACCTTGGCCATTCCGAAGGCGTGGTGGAAAAGGAAGACCGCGACCGTATTCTGGGCGCGTTGGATCTGGCGGAACGCACGGTCGAGGAAATCATGTTGCACCGCTCCGGCATCGAGATGATCGACGCCGATACCCCGCCGCGCGACATCCTGACCCAATGTCTTCAGAGCCGCCACACGCGGTTGCCGATCTACAAGGACGACCCCGAAAATATCATCGGCGTGATCCACGCCAAGGATCTGTTGCGCGCGATGTACAAATTGGTCGACAACACCGGCGCACCGGCGGATGTGATCAACGGCTTTGACATCACGTCGATCGCCATGAAACCCTATTTCGTGCCGGACACCACATCACTGGATGACCAAATGCGTCAGTTCCTGCGGCGGCGCACCCATTTCGCGCTGGTGGTGGATGAATACGGCTCGCTCGAAGGTCTGATCACGCTTGAGGACATTCTGGAAGAGATCGTTGGTGAAATCACCGATGAATTCGACCCCGACGCCGAACATTCGGTGCTGGGCGGCGATGACGGCCATTTTCATGTCGATGGCGCGATGACCATCCGGGATCTGAACCGCGCCACCGATTGGAACCTGCCGGACGACACCGCCAACACCGTGGCCGGTCTGGTGATCCATGAGGCCCAGATCATTCCCGCCGTGGGCCAGGTGTTTTCCTTCCACGGGTTCCGGTTCGAGGTCACAGAACGCAAGGACAACCGCATCACCCGGCTGAAAATTCGCCCCCTGTCGTGAGCATGATCTGATCCGGCATAGCGCTGGTCGTGACCTGAAACTGACAGGATATGACGGCGGCGGAGCCGCATTGCGGCCCGCCCCGGGCACCCCGCCTGTATCTAATCCACTTGCAAAAATGGCAAGCGAAATTACGCTGAAAAATTCGGCGCGATAGCTTGCCACATTGCGCCCTGCGGCCTACGGTCTGGCCAGAATCCACGACGATGCCAGCTGTGCTCGTGGATTAATGTCAAACCAATAAACAGTTTCATATCATTTCAGGCAGAAAGGTTTTCCATGCCAGACGAATATTCAAACGACATCACAACCACAGGTGTATTAAGCCTCAATTCTGAAATCTCCGGCATTTTCGAAACCATTGGCGATGTCGATTGGTTCGCGGTCGAGCTTCAGCCAGGCGTGCAGTACGAGATCAATCTCGAAGGCGCCGAGACCAGCAAAGGCACGACCCACAATCCCATCTTTCTGGGGCTTTACGATTCAGCGGGTCAAACCACAGGCCTGGGATACAACGACAATGGCGGTTTCTTTCTCAACAGCCGGGTCACCCCACAGGTTACGGAAAGCGGCACATATTACATTGCCGCCGGACAGCACGGCCCCTATTCGACGGCTGGCGCGACCTATACCATCAGCATGGAGGAAATCATCGATGATTTCCCGAACACCACCGCCACAACAGGTGTCTTGACCGATGGCACGCCGGTAACCGGCGTATTCGAGCGTGAAAACGACCAAGACTGGTTCAAGATCGAACTGGATGCGAATGTCAGATATGTTGTCGATCTCGAAGGTGCCGAGACGGGAAAAGGGACAGTCGTCGATCCCAAACTCCAAGGACTTTACGATGCTTCCGGAAACCGGTTGGGCCAGGGATATGACGACGACGGCGGCCAGGGCTGGAACAGCCGCGCCGTCCTGAATGTCCAAACTGCGGGCACCTATTATATCAACGCCGCTATGTCATATTCCTCCGCCGATGACCAAACCTATACCATTTCCCTGTCGCGGATCACGGATGATTTCGGCAAATCGCCCGCTGGCGCGGGCCAACTGGACATCGGCACGCCGGTGCAGGGCAATATCGACTTTGACTATGCCACTGTCCGAGCGACTGACCGCGACTGGTTCGAGGTCTCTTTGGAGGCCAATGTCTTTTATCAATTTGGGGTCTCTACCCCGGACACGCTGACCGACCCAACTGAAGTTGTA
Organism: Marinovum sp. J2-8; assembly: GCF_055808435.1. NCBI lineage: Bacteria > Pseudomonadati > Pseudomonadota > Alphaproteobacteria > Rhodobacterales > Roseobacteraceae > Marinovum > Marinovum sp. J2-8. The sequence continues at coordinate 395,037 of NZ_JBVVRZ010000002.1, forward strand.
CCGGGTATAAAAATGCGCGCTGCCGACGGCACATCCCTAGAGCCCACTACCTCTCGGTATGATTACCAACAACACGCCATATTCCAGGAAGATACCGTGGCCTATATCGAGGTCGCACAGTTTCGTAACTTCTCCGACCCGCTTCTCGGAGAATATCAACTGGATGGCCAAGAAGTCTATCGTAGCACCGATGCGGAAATCGCAGCGCTGGACGGCCAACCGCCAGTAAACATCGTGTCGGTGAATGCCCCCTCCTATTCTGATCGCGCGGCCAGCAATTTGCATGATGCCGTTTTCGGCAGTGAAGGTGACGACTTCCTTCGAGGGTTTAACGGAGCCGACACCATACTTGGCGGTGCGGGCGATGATGTGATCATCGGCGATGATAGACTGCGAAACGATCACGATTTAGAAGTGTCCGCCATGGTGTATCGCGCCTATGCGCTGGTCCTCGATCGTGTTCCAGATGCGGGTGGGTTTGATACCTTTTCGCAGATACAAACTTGGAACAATGTCTATAAAGTCGCGAATTCGATGGTGAACAGTAAGGAGTTCAGCCAACGCTTCGGCGATATGACAAACGAGGAATATGTCGACTTTCTTTATTCCAATCTGCGCGGTGTCGAGGGGCCGGTGGACGATCCGGCACGACAACAGATGATCGATTTTCTCGATGCCAGTGGGCAAACGTATTACTACTGGGACGATCGCCGCGCTGAAATCGCCATGCGTTTCATTGAAAGTGAAGAAGCCACGAACCGGTTTAGTGAGCCTGCGCTTGACTACATCATGCGCAACAATCCGTCCGACTCCAGTGACGAAGTCTTTTCGATGTACGATGCCCTGTTCGACCGGTTGCCGGATGTGGGCGGCTTCAGGAATTGGGTCGTCGATATGGGTAATGGTCGCGATCTTGCAGAGTTGGCCGAGAAATTTCTTGGATCGGCGGAATTTGCTCAGTACGGCAACCTTTCGGATCGCGCCTTTGCCGAACGGGTGCTGGGCAACCTGTCCGACACCGCACCGACCGAGGCCGAGGTCGATATCGCCGCGGGGCTGCTGGCGGGGGGCGTGGCGCGGGCTGATTTCACGGCAGCCATGGTCATGCTTGCGGATGACAGCGGCCTAGAGGATTGGATGCGCAGCCTGAAAGCGGATGACGTGCTGATCGGCGGTGCCGGTGACGACATCCTCTATGGCGGTTTGATGTCCGACAAATTCGTCTTCTCGCCCGATGCGGCCGGGACTGACCGTGTCAAGGATCTGGATGCCTGGGATACGGTCGATCTGACCGCCTTTGACTTTGCTGATGTCGTCGACGCTTTGACCGCCTTCCGCCAGGAGGGCGACCAGGTGGTGTTCGAACAGGGCGACGTCACGGTGCGTTTCGCGCAGACCGATCTGTCGATCTTTGACGCCGATATGCTGTTGGTCTGACAGGGGCTGGCTGCGGCTGGCGCGCACCCCGGGCCATTTCATGGCCCGGGACCGCCAACGGCCCGCATTCGACAGGGACAAAACAAAAAATCGGCGATGCCTGGGCGGCTCGCCGATTTTTTTTGGCTGAGAGAATCTATCTGGAAAAACAGGGCCTGCCACCTGCAACGCTGCCAACAGGTCAGGCCGCGCAGCAGGACTTTCCGTGATGGATCAGGCGGCGTTCTTGACCAGCGGTCTGGCCTGGGCAAAGGACAGCAGGCGTTTGCTGTCTTCGTCCCACAGATGCAGCCGCGCATTGGCCAGGCTTTCGCGGATCGTCATGCGGTTGCCGGTCGCCAATTCGATGTGATCGCGCAGCACCGCTGGCAGGCGATAGAACGGAATTCGGGAATACAGGTGATGCACGTGGTGGATGCCGATATTGGCGGTCAGCCATTGCAGCACCGGCGGCATCACGTAATGCGAACTGCCGTGCAGGGCGGCCTCGTGCAATTGCCAGTCTTCCTCGGCCTCCCAATGGGTGGTTTCGAATTGATGCTGCACGTAAAACAACCAAACACCGGCGGTTGCCGCCAAAAGCGTCGAGGGCAGGAAGATCAACAGGATCGCCATCAGCCCGCCGAAGTACCAAATCACCCCCAAAGCGCCAAGAATCGCCGCATTGGTGCACATCGCCGACACCCAATATTGCAGATGCCCGGTCAGCCCCAGCGGCAGACGGTTTTGCAGGAAAAACAGATAGCCCGGCCCAAGACCAAACAGCACCACCGGATGCCGGTAAAGCCGGTACAACAGGCGATTCATCGGCGACAGGGCGCGATATTCCGCCACCGTCAGCGTATGCACATCGCCCATGCCGCGACGCCCAAGGTTGCCGGACGAGCTGTGATGCATGGAATGCGAACGCCGCCAGACATCATAAGGCGTCAAGGTCAGCACACCAATCACCCGCCCCAGCCAATCGCTGAGCGAGCGGTTTTTGAAAAACGCGCCATGGCCGCAATCATGTTGGATCGCAAACAACCGAAGCAAAAACGCGGCATTCACCACCGAAATCGCCAAGGTCAGCCAATAGCTGACCCCCAGCGACCACCAGGCCAAGGTCCACAAGACAACAAAGGGTCCGACGGTCACCCCCAGTTCGAACCAACTGCGCGCGGCGCTGGGTTCACGATAGTCCGAAAGGATTTTGATCCAGTCACGCGCGGCGCGGTCCACTGGATCTTGCGGGTGTGTTACGGATTTTTCAAACATATGCCTGTTTTCATTGTTGGCCGACTTCATAGACGATAAGTGCGCGCGTGCAAATCCAACTTCTGTGTCTATTGCATGTTCCGTAACAAACCCGCGCCGTTTCACGCCAAAACGTGTGTTTTTTGGCGATTATGACTTGATGAACCAGGTGATCGCGTTGCTGTATCCTGCGGCTTGCAACAGCGCGATCTTGGAATCCCATGCGGCGGGACAGACCACGAGAATCGCTGCATTGCCGCGGTCCTTTCGCGCAGCCTCGGCCCTTGCCAGAAGCGCCGCGGCAGAATGGCCGTCGTCGACAAGGGTCGCAGGGTCATCCAGATCAATGTGGTGGAAATCGTCGATGATCCCGATGCGCCCGGCGTCATGGGCCGGTGGCAGATGCAGCGGCGTGGCGGGTTGCGATATGGCGTAGCCTTCGAAAATGCCTTCTGCTTCGGCGACAAACATATCCCGGTCCGGCAAGGTCATGCTGCGTGCCATCCAGGACCCGAACCGCGCATCTGCCTCTGGATGTGGTTTCCAGAAAAGCGGGTTCAGCGCCTCAAGGATCAGTCGGTGTTGGGCGCTGGACGCAACAATCGCGGCCAGATCCGCTTCACCCGCCATGCGAATCTCCGCATCGCTGTCGGCGGACACCAGATCCGTTTTGGAAAAGTAGTTTGTCACCGGCTTATAGTCACTGGCGGCAATCACGGCCTCCCAAGCGCCGCCAACAACGGATGTCGTCAATAGGATCTTGGCCCCGGCGGCCCTCAGATCGGCCTCTGCGGCCGCTAGCAACGCCTGATCGGTGCCCGCAGGCGCATTTGCCGCGACACAGCTGTCTTCCATGATCAAGCCCGGCGCGCCATGTTCCCCGGCATAGATCGGCGGCACCGGCAACAGGATAGAATGTGCCACGCCCACCACATCCTGGCCTTCAACCGCCAACAGCCACTGCTGGCGAAATGGCGGATTGGTGTTTTCCATCGCCGCTTGCAATGTGCTGCGGATTTTCGTTTCGGCCTCTGCGTCCACAACCCAGAACTCCGGGTTTTGCGCGCTGCGCGCTGCGGCGTCCAGCATCATCAGGCCCACGATCTGGTCCAGATCTTCAACTGTAGCGGTGCGTATTTCGATCGACATCAGCGGTCCTCGCCCCCTGTAAGTTTCGGTCTGGGGCCACCCTATGGCGACACCTGACAAGTGTCGAGACAACCAGAACGCGCGCGCCTGCGACCGGCTTGGATCAGCCGAACGCGATTGACCTCTGGTCGCTGACACCCTAGGGCTGAAACCCAGATATCCCCCCGAAAATCCGCCAAAGGTTCAGATGTCCCAACACCGTGGTCCCCTGTTGATGATTGCCGCGATGGCGCTGTTTGCGCTGGAAGACATGTTCCTGAAGGTCGCCATGGCGCAGGTCTCGGTCGGATTCGCCCTGATGGTGTTTGGCGCGGCGGCATGGTCGTGTTTCTGGTCTGGGCGGCGCTGCGGGGCGAGCGGCTCTGGCATCCTGCGATCTTTACGCCGCCGTTGATGTTACGGTCCGTGTCCGAGGTTGCGGGACGGGTGTTTTACACGGTGGCCATCGCCTTTGCCCCGCTGTCGCTGGTGTCGGCGATCCTGCAGGCGACGCCGCTGGTGGTTGCCATCGGGGCGGTGGTGTTTTTTGGCGAAACCGTGGGCTGGCGGCGATGGCTGGCGATCTGCATCGGCTTTGTGGGCGTGTTGATGATCCTGCGCCCAGGCACCGACGCGTTCGAGGTCACATCGGTCCTTGCCGTGCTGGGCATGTTGGGATTTGCCGGGCGCGATCTGGCAACACGCGCCAGCCCGCCCTCGATGTCCAACGTCCAGATCGGGGTCTACGGCTTTTTGATGCTGGTGATTGCAGGCGGGCTTTTGACCGCGTTTCAGGGTGTCGGGCCCCTGCCCGATCTGCACGGCACGGCCGCCTTGCTGGCCGCGATTTTGATCGGGGTTCTGGCCTATACCTGTCTGACGGGGTCGATGCGGATCGGCACCGTGTCGATCACCGTTCCGTTTCGCTACACCCGGCTGATTTTTGCCATGATCCTGGGCATAACGGTGTTTGGCGAGCGGCCCGATCTGATGACATGGTGCGGCGCTGCGGTGATTGTCCTCAGCGGGCTTTACACCCTGTTCCGCAGCGAAAAGGCCGCCGCCTAGGCCGTCTTTTCACGACATCGCCCCTTAACATCCCCACAGATTGGCCCTATATTGCTCTTTGTCCTTCGGGACTATGAACATAAACGCGCTCGTAATAAGCGGTTCGGACCCGGGGGCGGTACCCGGCGTCTCCACCAAACATCCCTCATTTGGGGACCATGGGGACGAAACAGGATCGACGAACGTCTAAAGGAGTTAGCTTTGTTTCGGTGAGTTACCACCGTTATCGGTACACTTAAGCTAGTTGCAAATGACAACAAAGCTCCGATGGCGATGGCTGCGTAAGCGGTCCTAACTATCGAAATCTAAGTCCTCTGGCTTTGCAGCCTTTGGCGGGGTTCGCAGGTACCTGGCAACAGAAACCTGCACTACCTCCCCCTCTCCAATACCCCCGGTACACGACCGGCGCGGACATCACTGCGACTGCGGACGGCGCGATATTAAATCTTCGCGACCCGCGCCACTGGTTTGACAACCGCTGCGCCATGGGGAAGTTTGGCGGCATGGGGCGAATCGCGACTGCCCCGTGAGGCTTCGGCCCAAAGTCGCATCCAACGCCAAGTGACCCGTAATTCAGCGCCACGCGGAAGGGATGTGCCATGCCTGCGCCCAATGAAATTACCGTACCACAGTTAAACCGACTGATCGGAACCCCCGATTGCCCGGATATTGTGGATATCTCGATTGACCCGGATTTTGCTGCCGATCCTTACATGATCCCCGGCTCTTATCGCTTTGCGCATACCGACGCGGCCGGTCTGGTGGCGCGGCTGCGTGGCAAACGCGCGGTCATAATCTGCCAGCGCGGGATCAAGCTTAGCCAGGGCATGACCGCATGGTTGCGCGCCGAAGGGATCAGCGCCGAATACCTGTCTGGTGGCATGTATGGCTGGCGCGATGCGGCGGACACCCTGCGCATTCCCGCCGCCGTGATGCCACCGCCCGTCGATGGCGCAAGCCTCTGGGTCACGCGCCACCGGCCCAAGATCGACCGCATCGCCTGTCCCTGGTTGATCCGCCGGTTTGTGGATCGCAATGCGCGGTTCCTGTTTGTCTCTCCGGCAGAGGTCATAGGCGTTGCCGAACGATTTGGCGCCACGCCATTTGATGTCACGGATGTGTTCTGGTCGCATCGCAACTCGCAATGCACCTTTGACACCATGCTGGAGGAGTTTCAGCTGAAATCCCAGCCGTTGATGCGCATGGCCCGCGTGATCCGTGCCGCAGATACCGATCGCCATGACCTCGATCCGGTTGCTGCGGGACTTTTGGCCATGTCGGTGGGTCTGTCCCGCCAATACCGCGATGACCAGGCGCAGCTGAATGCCGGCATGGTGCTTTATGATGCCTTGTACCGCTGGGCGCGGGACGGCTTTGACGAAACCCACGACTGGCCGGACCCCAGCACAGGCGGAGCGAACAAGACATGAGCATTTCGAATTCTGCATTGTTGCATGCCTTTGGCCGCATTGGTCTGCTGTCCTTTGGCGGGCGGCGGCGCAGATTGCCGTTATGCACCGCGAATTGGTCGACGACCGCAAGTGGCTGACCGAAGAGCAATTCCTGCGTGCGCTCAGCTTTTGCATGATGTTGCCGGGGCCCGAAGCCATGCAATTGGCGACCTATGCCGGGTGGCGGTTGCGCGGCACCTTTGGCGGGGTTCTGGCGGGGCTGTTGTTTGTGCTGCCCGGGGCCTTTGTGATTGCGGCACTGGCGGCGATCTATATCCGTTTTGGCGATGTCGGGCTGGTGCAGACCCTGTTTGTCGGGATCAAGGCGGCGGTGATCGTGATCGTCGCGCAGGCCCTGTGGCGTTTGTCGAAAAAGGCGCTGAAGGACGGGGTTGCGATCCTGCTGGCGGGGGCCGCTTTTGTCGGGTTGTTCCTGTTTCAGCTGCCTTTCCCGCTGATCGTCGGTCTTGCCGCGCTGTTCGGGGCGATGCGCGCCAATTCCGCGCCGACCCCGGAAATTCCGCCCCGGGCCGGGCGCGCGCCGCTGTTGGCGGTGCCGATCTGGGGGGCGCTCTGGCTGATACCGCTGATTGTCCTTTGGGCGCTGAACCAGGACTTTCTGCTGAACCTGTCGCTGTTCTTTGGCAAACTGGCGCTCGTCACCTTTGGCGGTGCTTACGCCGTGCTGGCCTATATGACGCAAGAGGTGGTTCAGGCCCAGGGCTGGATCACCACGCCGGAAATGATCGACGCGCTGGGGCTGGCGGAAACCACGCCGGGGCCTCTAATTCTGGTGACGCAATTTGTCGGCCATCTGGCAGGCTTTCACGAGGCAGGCTGGGGCGGGATGATCCTGGCCGGGTTTCTGGCGCTCTGGATGACCTTTACCCCGTGCTTTCTGTGGATCTTTGCCGGGGCCCCCTATCTGGAACAGATCACCACCCGCCCGCGTATCGGCGCCGCCCTGTCGGCGGTGACGGCGGCCATTGTCGGGGTGATCGCCAACCTGTCGATCTGGTTTGCGCTGAACGTCTGGTTCGCGCAAGCAACCACACGGGACATCGGCCCGGTCCATCTGTTGGTGCCGGACTGGCACAGCCTGTCCCCCGCCGCCGTTATCCTGACCGGTCTGGCCGCGATTTGCATCTTTTGGGGGCGGCTTGCGGTACCGCTAACGTTATTGATATGCGCTTTTGCGGCCTGGGGGCTGACTTTGGTTACCGGAATGTGAAATCCTTGCGCGTCACCCTCTTTTGTTTCGACCCGAATCTTCTATGATTGGGTACAATGTGACGGGGAAAATTCATGTCTCGCAGTATCGACTACGGCAATCTTATGCATCATGCCATGCGCGGATTAATCCGCCGGGTGCTGGAAGACGTTTCTACAAACGGACTTCCCGGTGAGCATCATTTTTTCATAACTTTTGACACCACCCAGCCAAATGTTGAAATGGCGGCCTGGCTGTCGGAACGCTATCCGGCTGATATGACCGTGGTGGTGCAACATTGGTATGAAAATCTGGACGTTGGCGAAGACGGGTTTTCGATTACCCTGAATTTCGGCGATGCGCCGGAACCGCTGTACATCCCTTATGACGCGATCAAGACCTTTGTCGATCCGTCGGTGGAATTTGGCCTGCGCTTCGAATCTCAGGATGATGAGGACGCGCCATTGGCCGCCCTGCCGGAAGAAGAAGACGACAGCGACCCCAAGGCCGACGCCCCAGCGGCCGCAAAAGATGCCGAAGTGGTCAGCCTGGACAGTTTCCGCAAATCATGACCCCGGCGGCGACAGGCCCAAGTTCTGGCAAAGATTTGGGCCAAAGTTCGGGCCAGAAGACAGGCTGAGAAACAGGCCGGGATCTGTATTTCTACGGGTCCCGCGTGGCCAGGTAACGGCCAGTCGCATATCCCGTGAAGCTTTGGTGACATCGGCCTGTTGGTCGTTGATTGGTGCGCAGCAGGTTGTATCGGTTCTTCAGGTTGTATGGAGAGACCTGAATGACCCGAAATTCAAACACCAGCGACATCGGACTTTTCCTTGGTGAAATGTTGCGGCGTCCCGCAGAGGTTGTGGCGATTGCCCCGTCGTCTGCGCTATATGCCCGTAAAATGACCGAAGGCGTCGAAGAGGCCAAAGGCCCGATCGTCGAAATCGGCCCCGGCACAGGCAGTTTCACCCGTGCGATCCTGGACCGCGGAATCGCGCCGGAACGGCTGACCCTTCTGGAGATGAACCCGCGGTTCTGCGAAACCTTGCGGGCAAAATTTCCCGGCGTGACAGTGTTGAACCGCACCGCGCAGGAAATCGAAGACATCGGACTGAGCGGGATTGGTGCCGTGATCTCCGGCGTTCCTGTGCTGGCACGCCCCACGATCCAGCGCGAAGTTGTCGGTCGTGCCTTTCGTGTCATGCGCCCCGATGGCTTCTTTAACCAACTGACCTATAGTCCGAAATCGCCGATTTCCCCGGACATGTTGATGGAACTTGGGCTCAGCGCCGAAAAACGCGCGACGGTTTGGGCCAATCTCCCGCCGGGGCGGGTGTTTGTATTCCGTCGTATACATCATTGATCTTATCGGCGGTTGCGGTATTGAAGGGGCAAACCGCCAAGGAGTGACCCGAATGACCGCAACTCGCACAGAAACCGACAGCTTCGGCCCGCTGGACGTCCCCGCAGACAAATACTGGGGCGCACAAACCCAGCGGTCGATCATCAACTTCCCCATCGGTTGGGAAAAACAGCCCATCGCGATTGTACGCGCCTTGGGTTGTATCAAAAAAGCCTGCGCCATGGCCAACAAGGACCGTGGCGCATTGGACGCCCGTCTGGCCGATGCCATCATTCAGGCGGCCGGCGAAGTCTATGACGGCAAGTTCGACGACAATTTCCCGCTGGTGGTCTGGCAGACCGGATCGGGCACCCAGTCGAACATGAATTCCAACGAGGTGATCGGCAACCGCGCGATTGAAATCCTCGGCGGCGAAATGGGCACCAAGGATCCGGTGCACCCGAACGACCATTGCAACATGGGTCAATCGTCGAACGACACCTTCCCCACCGCCATGCATATCGCCACCGCGATGACCGCGCATGATGTGCTGATCCCCGGTTTGGAAAAGCTGCACGCCGCGATGCAGAAGAAGGTCGAGGAATTCGACGGCATCATCAAGATTGGCCGCACCCATACCCAGGATGCGACACCGCTGACGCTGAGCCAGGAATTTGGCGGCTATACCCATCAGATCGCGATGGGCATCCAGCGGGTCAAGGACGCGCTTGGCCGGATCTACGAGCTGGCACAGGGTGGCACCGCTGTTGGCACCGGGTTGAACACTCCGGTGGGCTGGGGCGAAACCGTCGCCGCCAATATGGCCGAAATCACCGGCCTGCCCTTTGTCACCGCCCCGAACAAGTTCGAGGCACTAGCCGCACATGACGCAATGGTCGAAATGTCCGGCGCGCTGAAAACCGTGGCGGCATCTTTGTTCAAGATCGCCAACGACATCCGCCTGCTGGGCTCTGGTCCCCGCTGCGGATTGGGCGAATTGATCCTGCCGGAAAACGAACCCGGCTCGTCGATCATGCCGGGCAAGGTCAACCCGACCCAATGCGAGGCACTGACACAGGTCTGTGCCCATGTCTTTGGCAATGACGCGGCGGTCGGCTTTGCCGGGTCGCAAGGCCATTTCGAGCTGAACGTCTACAAGCCCATGATGGCCTATAACGTGTTGCAAAGCATGCAGCTTCTGGGCGACGCGGCCAGCGCATTCACCGACAATCTGGTGGTTGGCCTTGAGGCCGACAAAGACCGGATTGAAAAGCTGATGCGGGAATCGCTGATGCTGGTCACCGCGCTGGCGCCGGAAATCGGCTATGACAACGCAACCAAGGTCGCCAAGACCGCGCACAAGAACAAAACCACGCTGAAAGAAGAGGCAATTGCCCTTGGTTTTGTCGACGAAGAAACCTTCGAACGTGTGGTCCGCCCGGAAAACATGGTTGGCCCGAAATAAGCGCTTTTGATCGCCACGCTCGGCACGGGTCCGCCTGTGCCGAGCAACACAATTGACGCCACCGGCGCGATTGCTAGGATTTTTGCCAAAGGAGACCCCATGGCGGCAAAAATCATCAATCTGCGGCAAGCCCGCAAACAAAAATCCCGCAGCAACGACAGGGCGCAAGCCTCTGAAAATGCCGTGAAATTTGGCATGTCCAAGGCGCAGAAACATCACGATGATCTGCAAGTCAGGCTTCAGGAAAAGCACCTTGATCACGCGAAGCGGGAGATGCCACCATCAAGTGATGACGATGACATCAAATCGCCTTAAGGTTTTGTAAGTCTTTCACGAGTTCTGTGTATACCGACACAGAGGACGATAAAGACCGCAGGCCAGCCGCGCGACTCCACGGGGATTTCGGAACGCCTGGCCGTGCTTTTGATGTCCTTGTACCGGTGCAACACGGTGCAGACTGAACGCCAAACCACTTTGATGGGGAACACGCCCGGCATGAACGGAAGACCCAAGAAACGCTCTCTGACCCTGCGGGGGCATCGCACGTCGGTGTCGCTTGAGGATGACTTCTGGCACGCATTGCGCGAGATTGCGCTGGAAAAAGGGCGACCGATCAACGCCTTGGCGGCTGACATTGACGAAGAACGCGGCACAGACTGTGGTCTTGCTTCGGCGATCCGGCTTTATGTTCTGCGCTATTACCGCAAGGCTGACGCGGCCTGAAACGGCTGCGACGCCTGCGGCGGTGACGGCGCTATAGGTCCAGGAAACCGACGAAACGGATCAGTCGGTTTCTTTTTGCGCCAGGGCCCAGGCACAGACCGGAAACAGATCGTCATTTTCCAGGTCGTCATGGTCTTTTTCGTAAACCGGCGGCCATTTTCCAACCAGATTGCGCATTCCGGCGGCCCGATTGCCCCATTGATCGGACACAACGTTTTCTTCGGGAAAACCGGCTTCGATCAACAGGTTTTTCAACCCCCGCGCCGACCAGCGGGAACAATCCACTGGCGCGCCGTGGTAGGGCACGAAAAACGGCACCGCGACCCAGAAATATCCGCCGGGGCGCAGCATCTCGCGCACATGGCCAATCGCGCCATAAGGCCGGTCCAGATGTTCCCAGACCTGATTGGCCAGCACAATATCACAAGAGATGACCCCCGCATCGTCACTCAGCGGGCCTGCACAGATGTCATGGTTGGGATAGTATAGCGATTGGTATTTCCGAAAGCCGAAATTCTTGCCCCAGACACCGGAAATTTCCACGGCTTCAAGTTTCTCCGGCTCCAACGTCCGAATAAGCATCCGGCTTTTTTTCTGCATGAACACCCGGTTGAGACTTGCCACCTGAACACCCTCTTGTCGCTATTGCACCTATTTATCCTTCTGCTAGCCAATGCAGCCGGCGCAAATATGTCATCACATGGCCAATAGCGGCAATTCGCGTCAAATTCGCCGCAAATCCCCGGATCTGTGTTCAATGCGCATCAGACAAACCGATGCACGGCGGCCAAACGGCCTATTTGTTTGCCCGGGCTTTGGCGCGTTTCTTTTCCGCCACCAGCTTTTCTGCCAGATCGCGGGCAATGGCAAAGGCACCTTTGATCTTGTCCGTATCGCTGTTCCAATCGCGGCGTACCACGATCTTGTTGTCTTTGACCTTGGCCAGCCCGCGCTGGTCCTTGATGAATTCCACCAAACCCTGGGGCGAGCCATATTTGTCATTGTGGAACTGTAGCGTCGCGCCCTTGGGACCTGCGTCCAGTTTGGCAATCCCGGCCCGTTTGCACATCGCCTTGATCCGCACAACCAGAAGCAAGGTATTGACCTCTTTCGGCAATTTCCCGAACCGGTCGATCAGCTCGGCGGCAAAACCCTCCAGCTCTACCTTGGTTGTCAGCGACGACAACCGCCGATAAAGCCCCAACCGCACATCCAGATCCGGGACATAGTCATTGGGGATCAACACCGGCACGCCCAGATTGATCTGTGGCGCCCATTGATCGTCGCTGTCGTTCAGCCCCTCCATCTCGCCGGAACGGATCTTGGCAATCGCCTCTTCCAGCATGGATTGATACAGCTCATATCCGACATCGCGCATTTGGCCCGATTGTTCCTCGCCCAGAAGATTGCCGGCACCGCGAATATCCAGATCCTGCGAGGCCAGCGTAAACCCGGCCCCCAGCGTATCGAGCGAGCCCAGCACCCGCAGACGTTTTTCGGCGGTATCGGTCAATTTGGCGCGCGGTTTGGTGGTCAGATAGGCATAGGCGCGGGTTTTCGACCGCCCCACCCGGCCACGAATTTGATAGAGCTGCGCCAGACCAAACATGTCGGACCGATGCACAATCATCGTGTTGGCGGTCGGAATATCCAGACCGGATTCCACAATGGTGGTTGCCAACAACACGTCATATTTGCCGTCGTAAAAGGCGTTCATCTTGTCATCAAGCTCGCCCGCGGCCATCTGGCCATGGCCCACGACATAAGACACCTCTGGCACCTGATTTTTCAGGAAATCCTCGATTTCCGGCAGGTCCTTCAGGCGCGGCACGACATAGAAACTTTGCCCGCCGCGATAATGTTCGCGCAACAGCGCCTCGCGGATCGTGACCGCATCAAATTCGCTGACATAGGTGCGGATCGCCAGCCGATCGACCGGCGGCGTTCCAATGATCGACAGATCCCGCACCCCCGACAGCGACAATTGCAGGGTACGCGGAATCGGTGTCGCGGTCAGCGTCAGCACATGAATGTCGGTGCGCAGCTGTTTCAGCCGTTCCTTGTGGCTCACGCCGAAATGCTGTTCTTCGTCGATGATCAGCAGGCCAAGGTTTTGAAAACGGATGGATTTGGCAAGCAAGGCATGGGTGCCGATCACGATGTCGGCTGTACCTTTGGAAATCCCCTCGCGGGTCAGCGCCGCATCGCGGCTCGACACAAAGCGCGACAGGGGGCGCACATTGACCGGAAAACCGCGAAACCGCTCGGTAAAGCTTTGATAATGTTGCCGCGCCAGCAGCGTGGTCGGGGCAATCACCGCCACTTGCATGCCCGACATGGCCGCCACAAAAGCCGCGCGCATCGCGACCTCGGTCTTGCCAAACCCAACGTCACCGCAGATCAACCGATCCATCGGCTGGCCGGAATGCATGTCGTCCATCACATCGCCAATGGCGCGCAGCTGATCGTCGGTTTCTTCGTATGGGAACCGGGCGCTGAAATCCTCATAGGACCCATGCGGCGGGTCCATCACCGGGGCCTTGCGCAGCGCGCGTTCGGCAGCCACGCGGATCAACCGCTCCGCCATCTCGCGAATGCGTTCTTTCAGTTTGGCTTTCTTGGCCTGCCAGGCACCGCCGCCCAGCTTGTCCAGCAACCCCGCCTCGTGGCCATATTTCGACAGCAGCTCGATATTCTCGACCGGCAGATAAAGCTTGGAATTCTCGGCATATTCCAGCGCCAGACATTCATGCGCGGCCCCGGCGGCGGTGATCACCTCCAGCCCGTGATAGCGGCCAATGCCGTGATCGACATGCACCACCATGTCACCGGGGCTGAGCGATTGGGTCTCGGTCAGGAAATTTTCGGCCCGGCGCTTTTTCTTGGCCGAGCGGATCAACCGGTCGCCCAGGACATCCTGTTCGGAAATCACCGTGATGCTGGACTGTGGGCCGCCCGCGTCGCCGCCTGCGGTCAGCGGCCCCTCGAACCCGTGCTCCAAGGCCCAGACCGCCAGATGCAGCCCACGTTTGCCAATGCCCCGCGCGTCGCGGATATGGACGGTTTCGGCAAGCCCCTCGTCCTCGATCAAGCCCGAGAGCCGCTCGCGCGCGCCTTCGGAATAAGAAGCGATCACCACCGGGCCGGCCTGCATCTTTGCTTTGACATGATCCGCCAAAGCCCCGAAAAGGCTTATGTTTTCCTGCTGTCGCTCGGGCGCGAAGTTGCGTCCAATCCGCCCGCCCGCATCGCGCACGCCCGGACCAGAGGCCTGGGCCAACGGATGCAGCTGCAAGATCCGTCGCGCCCCCAAAGCCGCCTGCCAGGCCGCATCATCCAGATACAGCGTGTCCGGCGGCGCAGGTTTGTAAACGCTGTCCATGCGCGATTTATTTGCCATGGCCAGACGGCGGGTTTCATATTGATCTTCGATCATCTCCCATCGGCTGAGCCGCACCGGGGTTGATTGATCATCCAGGCTCACCGTCGCCTTGGGCAGGTAATCGAACAGGGTTTCCAAACGGTCATGGAACAGGCCCAGCCAATGCTCGGCCCCCTGATGTTTGCGCCCGGCACTAACGGCCTCATACAATGGATCATCACTGCCGGCCGCCCCGAATTCGATGCGATAGTTTTGCCGGAAACGGGTGATCGCGGCCTCGTCCAGAATGACCTCGGACACCGGTGCCAGCTCGACCAGCTCCATTTTCTCGGTCGTGCGCTGGGTTGCGGGATCAAAACCCCGCGCCCCGTCCAGCACATCGCCGAACAGATCCAGCCGCACAGGCCCGCCTTCGCCCGGTGGGAAAATGTCGATAATGCCGCCCCGCACGGCATAATCGCCGGGCTCCATCACGGTCGGGGCCTGTACAAACCCCATCCGCACCAGAAAACCACGCAGGGCGGCCTCGTCGATCCGGCTGCCGACGCGGGCCGAAAACGCCGCTTCGCGCAACACGTCACGTGCCGGGATTTTCTGGGTCGCGGCGGACAAGGTCGTCAACAACACAAACCGATCCGGCATGCCATGCACCAGCCCCGCCAGCGTCGCCATGCGCACAGCAGAAATATCGGCATTGGGCGACACCCGGTCATAAGGCAGGCAATCCCAGGCCGGAAAGGTCATCACCGGCATGTCCGGCGCAAAGAACGCCAGCGCCGCCTGCATCGCCGCCAGACGTTTGTCATCGCGGGCAATGTGCAACACCGGGCCGCCGCTTTTCGCGACTTCCTCAAGGATCAGGCGGGCATCAAAGCCCTCGGGCGCGCCGCCAACAACCAGCGGTCTGGAAATGGGATCTGACATGGAAAGCTAAGTGCGTCAGCCGACCGCAGAGGTCAACCGCGAAGACCGGCCCAAAACCCGCCCAAGACCCACCAGGCCGCTTAACCCAGCACCTGAAGCGAGAAATTCTGATACATGCCCCACATCGCGGTGACAAAAATCGACGCGACACCAATCAGCTGTACCCAGAACCGATGCCGGATCAGCCGCCGTTGCAATGGCTCGCCCGTCAGATGGTCATCGACAATCCGGCGCGCGGTGCCAAGGCTGAGCAACCCCACCAGACACATCGGGAAAACCAACAGAAAAACCGCTTGGGCAAATTCGACCCGGTAATAAAACCCCAGCACCAGCAACCCGCTAAGCAGAAAACAGGCCAGCCCCAAAAGCCACAACCCGGCGACCTGAGAAATATACAACAACCGCTTGGTATGAATACGCACCAGATCTTCCAGATCGACCTGGGCCTGATGGCCGTGTTTGCGGGCATGGGCAACCATGTCAAACGGCACGCCCAAGACCCAATGGCTTGCCGTGGACCACATCACCGCCAAAGCAATCCAGAACCAGAGGTTCGAGAAACTGCGCATGTCGATATGCTCAAACAAGACAAGTTGCAGATCTGACACCGGGCACTCCTGATAAACGCGCGTGGCATCCTTAGCCCAAGCGGAACCGCTTGCCCAGAGGTTGCGCATCGTGACCTGCAGGCATGCTTCGGGGCTGGACTTGGGGCAACAGGATTGGCAGAAAACGCCGACCCATGCAGGAGTGTCCCATGACAATCGCCCCCTATCCCGCCGCCCGGTTTCGCCGCAATCGCAAAAGCGGAGCCATTCGCGACCTTGTCCGGGAAAACACACTGAGCCCCGCGGATTTCATCTGGCCGGTGTTTGTGCGCGACGGCGAGGGCATCGAAGAGCCAGTGTCGTCAATGCCCGGCGTTGTGCGCCGTTCCGTCGACCGGATCGGCGACGCGGCGCGCGAAGCCTTTGACCTTGGCATTCCCGCGATCTGCCTGTTCCCATACACGGACCCCAGCCTGAAAACCGAAGATTGTGCCGAGGCCTGGAACCCGCAAAACCTGTCAAACCGGGCCACCCGCGCGATCAAAACTGCGGTGCCAGAGATGGCGGTGATGACCGATGTGGCGCTGGACCCCTATAATATCAACGGCCACGATGGTTTTGTTGTTGAAGGCGAAATCGTCAATGACGCCACGGTCGAGGCGCTGGTGAAACAGGCGCTGAGCCAGGCCGAGGCCGGCGCCGATATCATTGGACCCTCAGACATGATGGATGGCCGCATTGGCGCGCTGCGCCAGGCCCTGGAACAGGGCGGTCACAGCAATGTGTCGCTTCTCAGCTACTCTGCGAAATACGCCAGCGCATTCTATGGCCCGTTCCGCGACGCCGTCGGCGCCTCTGGCGCGTTGAAAGGCGACAAAAGCACCTACCAAATGGATCCTGCCAATACCAACGAGGCGCTGCGCCTGGTGGAACGCGACCTGCGGGAAGGCGCGGACATGGTGATGATCAAACCCGGCCTGCCCTATCTGGACATCTGCCACCGGGTCAAAGATCGCTTCGGCGCCCCGACGTTTGCCTATCAGGTGTCCGGCGAATACGCGATGATCCAGGCCGCGGCGCTCAATGGCTGGATCGATGGCGACAAGGTGATGCTGGAAAGCCTGATGGCCTTCAAACGCGCGGGATGTGACGGGGTGCTGACCTATTTCGCGCCACAAGCGGCACGGATGCTGAACGGGCAATAAACCGCTAGGACCGGGGTTTGGCAGGTGACAGCACCCAAGCGCTGGTCTAAACTGCGCGCGACCGGCGACAAGACCGGCGATCAGAGGTTTTCGAGCAGAGGTAGACATGACCCAACTCTCCCGTCGTTCAAACGTCCGGACCGGACGCCGCGCATTCGTCTTGTCAGGACTGGGCGCATTGACCCTCGCCGCCTGTGGCAATGGTGTCGGCTCCCGTGGACCGGCAACAATTGACGCCCGCGTCGACAGCACCTTGGCACAGCTCTATTCCGAATTCCCCGCCACTCGGCAAGTGGCGGCGAAATCAGCGGCAATGATGGTGATGCCGCTGGTCACCGAAGCGGGCCTTGGGCTGGGTGGCGGATATGGCCGCGGCGCTTTGCGCATCAACGGCGCCACGGTCGATTATTATGCCTTGACCAAACTGTCGACCGGTTTGCAGATCGGGGCTCAGCAATATGCGCATGTGCTGTTCTTCATGACCGATCAAGCGCTTGAGAACTTCCGCCGTTCACCTGGCTTCGCGGCTGGGGCCGGTGTGGAATACGCCATTCCCGATGGCGGTGGTGATCTGAGCGCCGAAACAACAACCTCACTTGCCCCGATCATTGCGGTGGTGTTCGGCCAGGCGGGCCTGCGCGTGGGGGCAACGCTGGAAGGCGTGAAATACACCAGAATCATCCCCTGATCCTGACCGGCGCATGGGGGCTCTGCCCCCGTCCTTTCAGGACTCCCCCAGGATATTTTTAAACAGAAGAAGGACCAAGGCCGGTCCAGCCCCCGGCGGTCTTCAACTCACCGGGGGCCTTCTCCTGTTACGGCCATCGGCGTCCCCGCCTGTACCGCGATATAAGCTTATGGCGATTAACCTTAATGGTCCGTTACTTCATGGTCTGTTACTTCTTCTGTTCAGAAATATCCCGGGGGTGAATTGGCCAAAGGCCAAGAGGGGGCTGGCCCCCTCCCGCGCGGCGGCGAAGCCGACGCAACATCAATGATAGGTGAACTCACCCACCACATTTTGCCATTCACCCGGCCCTATCATCTTGCGGTGGGTGAAGCTCACCGAATGCAAGGGGCCCTCGATCTCGTCCTGCCAAAATTCAATGAACTTGAACAGACGCGGGTGGTCAGGCGCCGTATCATAATCCTGCCAGACATAGCTGTTCAGCACATGGACGTAGTCCGGCATCCGGTAAAAGAATTCTGCGGTGGTCAGACCGTACCCGCGCAACATCATTTCGGTCTCGCTCATCTGCATGATTTGCCTCCTTCTTTTGTTACCTGTCGGGAATCATGCCAAGAATTCGTCAACTTTCAATAAAAACAACATGTTATCAATCTGTTGGCATGGCTGCCAAAACGGGTCAAACCAGCGATTGCACCCCATATCCTGTCTCTGATATAGTCTGCGCTAACAATATATAGAAACCGACAAAAAGCGGTGAAGTACACGTGAGCGACACGCCCCAAACACCTGAGAACGAAGAAGAAAACCCGAAGCAACCGGGGTATGATGGCCCGACGGTTTCGATCACTGACGAGATGCGGTCGTCCTATCTGGACTATGCGATGTCGGTCATTGTCAGCCGGGCGATCCCGGACCTGCGCGATGGGTTAAAACCTGTGCATCGGCGCATTCTTTATGCAATGCACGAAACCAACAACGCGCATGACAAGCCCTATCGCAAATCGGCGCGTCCGGTTGGCGATGTGATGGGTAAGTATCACCCGCATGGCGACAGTGCGATTTACGATGCCTTGGTGCGGATGGCGCAGGACTTTTCGATGTCGCTGCCGCTGTTGGATGGTCAGGGCAACTTTGGTTCGATGGATGGCGATAATGCCGCGGCCATGCGCTATACCGAAGTGCGGATGGACAAACCTTCGGCCTATCTCTTGTCGGACATCGACAAGGAAACCGTTGATTTTCAGGACAACTACGATGGCAAGGACAAGGAACCCACTGTCCTCCCTGCCCGTTTCCCCAACATGTTGGTCAATGGTGCGGGCGGTATTGCCGTCGGCATGGCGACCAATATCCCGCCGCATAATCTGGGTGAGGTGATTGATGCCTGCATGGCGTTGATCAATGACCCCGATCTGACGTCGGAACAATTGATCGACTATGTGCCCGCCCCGGATTTCCCGACCGGCGGCATGATCCTTGGCCGTTCCGGCGCGCGCAAAGCCTATCTTGAGGGGCGCGGCAGCGTGATCATTCGCGCCAAGACCCGCGTCGAAGAGATCCGCAAGGATCGCTACGCCATTGTTGTCGACGAGATCCCCTATCAGGTGAACAAGGCGTCGATGATCGAGAAGATCGCCGAAGCCGCGCGTGAAAAGCGCATCGAAGGCATTGCGCATGTTCAGGACGAGAGTGACCGCAATGGGGTGCGTGTGGTTGTCGAGCTGAAACGGGATGCCACGCCCGAGGTGGTACTGAACCAGCTGTTCCGCTTTACCCCGATGCAGACCTATTTCGGCTGCAACATGCTGGCCTTGAACGGGGGTCGGCCGGAACAGCTGACCTTGCGTGCCTTCCTGACCTCGTTCCTTGATTTCCGCGAGGATGTGGTCGCCCGTCGCACCGCATATCTTTTGCGCAAGGCGCGCGAACGCAGTCATATTCTTTGTGGTTTGGCCGTCGCCGTCACCAATGTGGATGAGGTTGTTGCCACCATTCGTGCCTCGGCCGATGCGGCAGAGGCACGGACCAAGTTGATGGAACGGCGTTGGCCTGCGGCAGAGATTGCCGGATATATCCGGTTGATTGACGATCCGACCCATACGATGAACGACGATGGCACCTATAACCTCTCCGAGGCGCAGGCACGCGCAATCCTGGAGCTGCGCCTGCAACGCCTGACCCAGATCGGGGTCAAGGAAGTCACGGACGAGTTGGAAGAACTGGCCTGGCAAGATCAAGGATTACCTTGATATCCTGTCCTCGCGCGAGCGGATCATGACCATCATCTCGGATGAGTTGACCGAGGTGCGCGAGCTGTTTGCCGTGCCGCGCCGCACCGAGATCGCCGATTGGTCCGGTGATATGGAAGACGAAGACCTGATCGAGCGTGAGGATATGGTCGTGACGGTCACCCAGACCGGCTATATCAAACGCACTCCGCTGGCCGATTTCCGTTCTCAGCGACGCGGGGGCAAGGGGCTTTCGGGGATGTCGACCAAGGATGACGATGTGGTCACCACATTGTTTGTCGCCAACACCCACACCCAATTGCTGTTCTTCACCACCGACGGCATGGCGTACAAGCTCAAGACCTGGCGTTTGCCGCTGGGCGGGCGCACGGCCAAGGGCAAGGCGATTGTGAACATCCTGCCGATCCCGACCGGGGTGTCGATTGCCGCCATCATGCCGGTGGACCGCGATGAAAAGGAATGGGACGACCTGCAAATCGTCTTTGCCACCGACAAGGGCACGGTGCGCCGCAACCGGCTTTCGGATTTCACCAACGTCAAGGCCAACGGCAAGATCGCGATGAAGTTCGAGGATGAGAATGCCGGCATGTCGCTGATCAATGCCCGCATCTGTTCCGAGGATGACGATGTGATGTTGGTGACCAATGCGGGCCGGGCCATCCGGTTCCCGACGACAGATGTGCGGGTGTTCAACAGCCGCAATTCGGTCGGCGTGCGTGGGGTCAAACTTTCGGACAGTGACAAGGTTGTGTCGATGTCGGTGATCCGACATTTCGAGGCTTCGTCACAAGAGCGTGTGGCTTACCTCAAACAACGTCGTCTGATGGCCGGGATCACCGAAGACGAGGCCTCGGATGATGAGGAAGAAGCGGTCGAAGCTGGCCAGCTGTCCACCGAACGTTATGCGGAAATGTCTGCGGCCGAGGATCTGATCCTGACGATTTCGGCGGCGGGTGCGGGCAAGATCTCATCCTCGCATGACTACCCTGTGCGCGGGCGCGGCGGGATGGGCGTGACCGCCTGGACCAAGGGCCTGCCATCTGGGCCGATCATTGCCTGTTTCCCGGTGGATATGGACGACCAGATCATGTTGGCCACATCGCGCGGCCAGTCGATCCGCGTGCCGGTCGAGGGGATTTCCTTCCGGTCGCGCAGCGCGGGCGGCGTCCGGGTGTTCAACACCGGCAAAGGCGAAGAAGTGGTCAGCGTGGCCTGGATCGCCGAATCCGACGAGGATGACGAACAAGAAGAATAATCTGTGCATTCGTGCGCAGTAACTGTTAAAATTACCTGAATTCCTTTCCGTTGTGCACAATGCCATATCGGCGTCAGACATGCACAACGGAAGGACATTCCAATGAACTCCACGACACAAAACCTTGGGCTGCTTGTGGCCCGTATCTTGCTGGCCACGATGTTTATTCTGGCCGGTGTTGGCAAACTTGGCGATGTCGCCGGTTTTGCGGGCTATATGGCATCGGGCGGCGTGCCGGCGATTTTGGCCTGGCCGGTGATCCTGCTGGAAATCCTTGGCGGTATCGCGCTGCTTGTCGGGTTCCAGACACGTTTGGCCGCACTTGCGCTGGGTGGCTTCAGCATCGCCGCGGGTGTGCTCTACCACTTTGTCCCCGCAGATCAGTTGCAGATGACAATTTTCCTGAAAAACCTGGCTTTGGGCGGCGGTTATCTGGCGCTGGCGCTGGCCGGTGCAGGCCAATGGTCGGTTGACGCGGTGATTAGCGGCAAATCCACGGCGGCCACAGCCTGAGCCCCGCGCACGACAATCAAGGAATGGGCCGCCGGAATATCGGCGGCCCTATTCGTTTTAAAGAGCGTAAAGATCGGCGAATTTCGCCTGAAGATAGCCCAGCAACGGTGCCTCGGACGGGGTGAACCCGCAGGCGCGTTCGACCACATCACGCGGCGCATAAAGCCCGCCATGACATTGCAGATTGTCGCGCAGCCATCCGGTGGCCTGTGTCAGATCACCAGACGCCAGTTGATCATCCAATCCCGGCAGCGCGTTGCGCAGCCCCTGATGCAGACAGCCGGCATAGACATTGCCAAGCGCATAGGTCGGGAAATAGCCCAAAAGGCCCGCCGCCCAATGCACATCCTGCAACACGCCATTTGACGGCTTGTCGACCTCATAACCGAAATCGGCGGCAAAACGCGCGTTCCAGGCATCCTGCAAATCCGCGACCTCAAGCTTGCCATGGGCCAGATCGCGTTCCAGATCAAAGCGCAGCATGATGTGCAGATTATATTGCACCTCGTCGGATTCGGTGCGGATATAGCCGCGATGCACACGGTTCACAGCCGCATAAAACGCATTCTCGTCTTTGACGCCCAGATCCCCAAACGCATCGCGCATCTGACCATAGAGCCACTGACAGAAGGCGCGCGACCGGCCCAGCTGGTTTTCGTAGATCCGGCTCTGGCTCTCATGCACGCCCAGCGACACGCCAGCGCCCAGCGGCGTCAGCGCATAATCGGCGTCGATGGCCTGTTCGTAACAGGCATGGCCGACCTCGTGGATGGTGGAGTAAATGCAGTTGAACGGATCATCGGCCGCCGTGCGGGTGGTGATGCGCACATCCGATCCGCTGCCGGAACTGAAGGGATGCACCGCCTTGTCGATGCGCCCGCGGTCGAAATCATAGCCAAAAACCTCGGCGACGCGGCGGCTCAGCACCATTTGCGCGGCTTCGTCAAAATCGCCCGACACTTCTGGCGCGGGCGGACAATCCAGAACCGAGGCCCGAAGCGCCACCAGACCGGGGCGCAAATCGTTGAACATCCCGGCAATCTGGTCGCCAGTTGCGCCCGGCTCATACCCCTGCATCAGCGCGTCATAGACATCCCCGCCATCGGCAATATGCGCGCCCTCTTCGCGGCGCAGCGCGACCACCTCGGCCAGCACCGGGGCAAAGGCCGAAAAATCTTCGGCTTCGCGCGCCGCGGCCCATTTGCCAAAGGCAACCGAGGTGACGCGCGCCAGACGTGACGCCAGTTTGGCCGGTACTTTCGAGGCCCGTTCATGGTTCTTGCGGATATGGCGCATCTGCGCCTGCCCCACGGCATCCAATCCGGCATCGTCGATCTCGGCCAGCCATGCGCCCAGCTCTGGCGCGGTGCGGCGCGCATGCAGCACCTCTTCCAATGCGCCAATCTCTTCGCCGCGTTGATCGGCGGCGCCGCGCGGCATCATGGTTTCCTGATCCCAGCCCAGCCGCCCGGCCACCTGCCCCAAAGCTTCGGTTTGGCGCTGAAACGCCATCAGATCGTCATAGGCGCTCATCTTATGCTTCCTTGGATTTTGTCAGATGTGGGATAACCGGCCGCAAACCGCGCCCGCAGGATCAACACCCAAAGCAGGACAGCGCCCAGCTGGTGCGTGATCGCGATATGCAATTGCGCAGAGTAGAGCACCGTGACAATGCCCAGAACCACCTGCAGGGTCATCACCGCCAGAACGGCGTTAAAGGCAAACCGGGTCTGGCCATTCGGCGATTTGCGCGACCGCCGCCAGACCACGATGCCAAAGATGAACAACAGATCGCCGGCCATGCGATGCATGAATTGCACCAGCCCGTCATTTTCAAAGAAATTGCGCCAGACCGGGGTGATGTCGAACGGGAACGGAGGGAAGAATCCACCCGCCATCAGCGGCCAATCGGTGTAGTTGCGCCCGGCATCTATCCCGGCGACCAGCGCCCCGATCAGGATCTGCAACATGGCGAAATGCATCAACCCGGTGCCCATCGAAAACAGCTTTGCCTCGCGGTGACGGCGGCTCTGCATCAAGGCGCGTTCTTCGCGGCCAAGGTGAAAGATATACCACGCCAGCACGCCCAGAATCACAAAGGCCAGCCCCAGATGCGTGGCCAAACGATAGCTGGCCACATCCAGCATCGTGCCTTCCAGACCAGAGGACACCATCCACCAGCCAACAGCGCCCTGAAGACCGCCCAAAGCACCGGGGATCACCAACCGACCGGTCCATCCCGGCGGGATTTTCCGCAAGACCAAAAAGCCGAAGAACCCGATCGCCCAGACCAGACCGATGAAACGGCCCAACTGGCGATGGCCCCATTCCCACCAATAGATCGTCTTGAACTCTTCCAGCGTCATACCGCTGTTTTGCAGCTCGTACTCCGGGATGGTTTTGTATTTCTCGAACTCAGAGTCCCAGGCGGCCTCGGACATTGGCGGCATCGCCCCGGTGACCGGTTTCCATTCCGTGATCGACAGCCCGCTGTCGGTCAGCCGGGTCAGCCCCCCCACAAGGATCATGGCAACCACCAGCACGAACAGCAGCATCAGCCAGATCCGCACCGCCCCCCGTGCCCCGCGTTTGCCGCTGTCGATCATGCCGGTCGCCCGCGGCGCAGTGGCGGGTTTCTCTGCCCCCACCTCTTCGAACAATTTGCGTTTTTGTGCCATTCAGGTCTCCGTTTGGCCGGATCTTGCGTCGGCCAGATCCTCTTTTGGCGGACACTAGGCCGGTGCGCGACCGGCTTCAACCACCTGCCCTCGTGCTGGTCCAGGGTCTGGAATTCCATGGTCAGGTATTCATGACTTAGCGTAATGCCGCGCTTGGGCTAGATTGAGTGCATAGAAATTAACCTACCGCCAACCAAGTTTGATCACATTCACAAAAAGGACCTAGCCATGAAAAATCTTCTTCTCGCCGCCCTGCTCGTTGCTGGAACCAGTGTTGCTGCCACAACCGCCTCTGCCACTTCATACTGGGTCGAACATGGCATCACATTGAATGCACGATCCGGCCCAGGCACATATTACGATGTCATCGGCAAAGTACATTCCTGCACCCGGATCCATGTCGTCGGATACCACAAAGGCTGGGCCAAAGTGTCCTGGAAAGGTCATTACTACTGGGTGTCGGCGAAATACCTGCAAAAGCATGAATGCCACCACAACACATACAAGCCGAAGAAAAAGAAATATTATGGCGGCGGCTACTAAGCCCCGATCCGAAAGCCCCGGTTAATTACCGGCCTGGGGCTTCGGAGAGCCAAAGCGGGCTGACCTTCGGGTCAGTCCGTTTTCTTTTGTTCATCCGATGTGTCGCGGCCCATTTCCCCGCTGCCGCGTTCCTTCCACCGCACCATCTGGCGCATGACGCCGTGCAACATCTGCACATCCGCCCGCGTCAGACGCATGCGGCTCCACAGGTTGCGCAGGTTGATTTTCATGCCCTCTGCCTTGGCCTCGGGAAAGAAGAAGCCGGCGGTGTCCAGGCGATCTTCGTAATGTTGGGCCAGTTTTTCGATTTCGATCGTGCTGGCCCAGTCCGTTTTCGCCATTTCCATGCTTTCATGGGTGACATCAGTGCTGGCCCGCCGCCATTCATAGGCGGTCAGAAGAACGCATTGCGCCAGGTTGAGCGAGGCGAATTCTGGATTGACCGGCACCGAGATGATCGCATTGGCCAGCGCGATATCGTCGTTTTCCAACCCCGCGCGTTCCGGCCCGAACAACACCGCCACTTTTTCACCGGCGGCAATCTTTTCCGCCGCCATCTGCATCGCGCGTTCCGGGCTGACCACGGGTTTGGTCAGGCCACGCTGGCGCGCGGTGGTGGCAAAGACAAAGGTGCAATCGCCCACGGCCTCGGCTGTGGTGGGAAAGTGTCCGGCATCATCCAACAGCCGACCGGCCCCGGATGCCATGGCAATCGCGCGCGAATTCGGCCAACCGTCGCGCGGCGCAACAACCCGCATCCGGTCCAATCCGAAATTCCACATCGCGCGGGCGGCCCCGCCGATATTTTCGCCCATTTGCGGGCGGACAAGGACAATGGCGGGCTGCGGGTGATATGTCTGGCGTTCATTCATGCCCGCCAAATACGCAACACCGCCAAAAAGAGCAATTCCCCCGCTTCATCTTGCTGGGTAAACTATGGGCAAAGCCAAGATCTTTTGCGACAACGAGGTGCGCCATGGCCTATGACCCCGGTTTCGAGACCCTGATGAACGAAGACCTTGGCGCGGCTTTGGGGCCGCGCATTGCGGAATTGTCGGAACGAAAAATGTTTGGCGGCCTCTGCGTGATGCTGAATGGCAATATGCTGTGCGGCGTTCACAAACGCGGGCTTATGTACCGGGTTGGCAAGGGCGGTGCAGATGCGGCATTGGCGCTGGAGGGTGCCCGGCCCATGGCCTTTACCGGGCGACCGATGGGCGGGATGATCGAGCTTTATGAAGATGACATCGACCGCGACGACACCCGGATGGGATTGTTGCGGCTGGCATTGGATTTTGTCGATGCGCTGCCTGCGAAGTAGCCATTGCCGAGAATCCCCGCTATAGGACAACAATCAAGAATTTGGAGCCCGCAATGGCCGAGATCGAGCATCCGCAAATCTACCTCGTCACCCCGCCGTCATTTGAATTGTCCAGCTATGGCAGTACATTGGAGTCGGTTCTTGATGCGGTCCCCGTCGCCTGTCTGCGGTTGGCACTGGCCAGCCATGATGAAGATGAAATCGCACGCGCGGCGGATCTGTGCCGTGACATCACCCATGCCCGCGATATTGCACTGGTGATTTCCAACCATGTGCTGCTGGCGGAACGGCTGGGGCTGGACGGTGTGCATCTGGATGACACCCACAGCGTGCGCGCCGCCCGCAAGACATTGGGCGAAGAGGCGATTGTCGGCCTGCATGCCGGCGTATCGCGCCATGACGGCATGAACGGCGGCGAGGCCGGGGCGGATTATATCTGTTTCGGGCCGGTTGGCGAAAATGCCCTGGGCGACGGTGCCGTGGTCGAGCGAGAGCTGTTTGACTGGTGGTCCAAGGTGATCGAATTGCCCGTGGTCGCAGAGGGCGGATTGGACGAACAGTCCATTCGCGAACTTGCGCCAATGACCGATTTCTTTGCGCTTGGCGATGAAATCTGGTCCGATCCTGATCCTGTGGCGCGGATCAAGACATTGTATGGCGTGATGACCGCCTAAGATTTGGCGTCGGGTCGGGCCTGTTCCAGGGCCCGGCGCACGGTCTGTTCCAGATCCAGGGCAAGCGATTTTCGGTTGGAAAAATCATCCACCCGGACCGGATCGTGAAAAATCACCTCGGCCCATCCGTGTTTCGGGGTGGCGAGCATCGCCAGAAGATGGCTGCCAAAATCCATATCGCCCCACCAGCCGTAGAATCGCGGATCGCCCCCGGTCGGCGCGTGATACACCAGCGTGATCGGTTGGATATGCATTTCATGGCGCAGGGCCTCATCGAAAAACGCGGCAAACAACGTCGGTTTGAACGGCAGAACCCGGCAGGAATCGGTGGATGTGCCTTCGGGAAAGAACAACAGGTGATGCCCGCTAAGCAGGCGGCTGCGGAACAGATCCTGTTGCACCTTGGCCTCGCGCCGCGCGCGGGCAATGAACAATGTGCCGGTGGCCCGTGCCAGAAACCCGATCCCCGGCCATTGCGCCACCTCGGACTTGGCCACGAAATAGAGGTCGCGGGCGGAATTCAGCATAAAGACATCCAGCCAGGCCACGTGATTGGCGACAAATGCACCCCGCCGCCGCATCGGGCGACCGCGCACAACCCGACCGATACCAATCAACCAGATCGTTGCCCGGCAAACCATCACGGTGACATGCGGCGACAGTGGACGCCGCGCGCCAAACAGCGGCCATTCCACCAGCCGGATCATCATCAAGACAACAACCCCGATGCCGATCACCGCCGCCATCGGCACACCACGCCGGGCCACACGCCACCAGTCAGCCAGTCCGCGCGGCCGGTAGATCGGGGGCGGTGGGACATCGCTGACCCAGGTGGTGGTCATTTCAACCCGTCCAACCCACCGAGATTGCGCAGGTTTGCCGTATCGCTGGTGTCATCAGGTGCCGCCGCATAAAGCTTCTTTTGGCGGGCGTTCATCCGGGCGGTATCCATCACCAGACAGACGTCGGTGGTGTTGAACGCGTGGTCGATCCAGGCACCTTCGCCGACACATCCACCAAGACGCAGATAGGCCTTTATCAGCGACGGCGTCTGGACGATCGCCTCGCGCCGATCAACCTGCTCTGGCGGCAAAAGATCCATGCGCTGGTAATGGGCTGGCCGCGCACGCACGCGCAAGTTTTCCGGTGCCAGATGGTTGTGATAGAGCGACGAAAGCGGTTGCGCCAAAGGGGCGGCATCGGTGCCGTGAAAGCTGGCGACGCCAAACAGAACCTCGATGCTGTGTTCCTGCACGTAGCGCCCCAGCGCCTGCCACAGCAAAAACATGCCCGGCCCGCCGCGATAATCGCGATGCAGACAGGACCGGCCCAATTCCATCAACCGCCGCCCCGACGACAACAGGGCCGAGAGGTCATATTCCTCGTCCGAGTAAAACTGCCCCAGCGCGCGGGCCTGATCATCGCGCAGCACACGATAGACCCCCACAACGGGATCATCCGCGCGGTTTTTGTCGATCAACAGCAGATGGTCGAAATAGGGATCGAACCGGTCGATTTCCAACCCGGCGTCATGATCAACCATATCACCGCCACCGCCGAGCTCCTGCACAAACACGCGATAGCGCAGTGCCTGAGCCGCACGAACCTCGGCCCGGGATTGTGCCAGACGGACAGAAAAATCGGGTGTCGTCATCTTCGTTCCGCTTTCCTTCACCTCGCAGGGGTCATAGGCGCTGAGGCGATCAATGACAACGGTTTCGGGCCCCACGATCGGCAATGTGCCTCTCTTAAAGATACATTAACCATTGGCCGACTAGATTAACCGTCAAACACCTGATCAAGGGCAATGCGACTGCCTTCGATGACAACCTTGCCTGCATCACGGAAGTTGACAGTGATCTTCCCTGCTATATTCGATTGTACCTGGCCAATTCCCCATTCCGGCCGATCCGGGTGCCGGACCAAATTTCCCGGTTCCAGTAGAGCATTCAAATCATTCATTATCGCCACCTCAGGAGATCCTTTATGACATCCTATACGGCAAAGCTCGCCTCGCTGATAGCCTCGCGCATTTGTCATGATCTGATCAGCCCGGTGGGCGCGATTTCAAACGGATTGGAATTGATGACGCTGGGCGGGATCAGCCGTGACGGGCCGGAATTGCGCCTGGTCTCCGAAAGCTGTGACAACGCCAGCGCCCGTATTCGGTTTTTCCGCATCGCCTTTGGCGCGGCCAGCGACAACGCCTTGGTGTCCCGCAAAGAGGTCGCAGCGGTGTTGCAGGCCCTGGGCAAGGCCGGGCGCGTGGTCTACGAATGGGTGCCCGGTGGCGACCTGCCCCGGCGCGAGGTCCAGCTCGCGCTGCTGGCGCTGCAATGTGTGGAAAACGCCCTGCCCCGTGGCGGCGTCATCCGGGTGGAATATCACCCCGGTCAATGGGTCATCACCGGCCTGTCCGAACGCGTCGCGCCGGACCCCGCCCATTGGGGACAATTGGAATTCCTTGCGAATTCCGCAAATCCCCAAGCCGAGGAACCGGTCCTCGACCCGAACCATGTTCAATTTATCCTGTTGCCCATTCTGGCCCGCGATCAGGGCCGCACACCAGAAATGGCCCAGGGCAACGGCGTGATCACACTGACCGTGTGATCCAGCGCCTGTGTGATTTTCCTTCGGGTCCGGCGGCGGGATCAGGCCCCGAATTCAGGCCCCGATTCCAGCCCCCTATTCAGGCCCGCGTTGTGCCATCCCCAACAACCAGATATTTGAAGCTGGTCAATTGTTCCGCCCCAACCGGGCCACGGGCATGCATCTTGCCAGTTGCGATGCCGATTTCCGCGCCCATGCCAAATTCGCCGCCATCGGCAAATTGGGTCGACGCGTTGCGCATCAAAATTGCACTGTCGATACGTTCGAAAAACCGGTCGGCGGCGGCATCGTCTCTGGTGATGATACAATCCGTGTGATTGGAGCTGAATTGTCTGATATGTGCAATTGCATCATCCATATCGGCCACAACACGGGTTGAAATGATCGAATCGAGATATTCCCGCCCCCAATCATCGGCATCAGCAGCAATGGTTCCGTCGATCTTTTGCAGGGTTTCGTCGGCCCGCACCTCGACCCCGGCATCCAGCAAGGCGCGGATCACACCCTGGCCGATGGTGTCGACAATATCGCGATGGATCAACAGACATTCCGCCGCGCCGCAGATGCCGGTGCGCCGGGTTTTGGCGTTCAGCACGACCTCCAAGGCCGTGACCGGATCGGCCTCCTTGTCGATATAGATGTGCACGATGCCTTCGAGATGGGCGAAAACCGGCACACGGGCCTCACGCTGGACCAATCCAACCAGGCCCTTGCCACCGCGCGGCACAATGACATCAATGAAATCCACCATCGACAGCATGGCGCTGACCGCCGCACGATCCCGGGTCGGCACCAGCTGGATCGCATCTGCGGGCAGATTGGCAGATTTCAAACCTTCGACCATCGCGGCATGGATCGCCTGACTGGAATGAAAGCTTTCGGATCCGCCGCGCAGGATCACGGCATTGCCCGCTTTCAGGCAAAGCGCCCCGGCATCCGCCGTCACATTCGGCCAGGCTTTCATAGATCACCCCGACCACACCCAACGGTGTGCGCACCCGGCGAATGTTCAACCCTGTCGGCTGATCCCATTCCGCCAGGACCGCGCCCACCGGATCGGGTTGTTCGGCCACCGCGCGCAGCCCGTCAACAATGCTGCGCACCCGGTCTTCGTCCAGCTTCAGCCGGTCCAGCATTGCCGGGCTCAGCCCCTTGTCGCGGCCAAATTCCATGTCCTTGGCATTGGCGGCGATGATCGCCGCGCGGCCGGACCAGACCGCATCCGCGGCCCCGATCAGGGCGGCATGTTTGCGTTCGGCGCTGGCAGAGGCCAGTTCGGCACTGGCGGTTTTGGCGCGGGCGCCGATGTCAGCCATAAGCGCGGGGATATCTGCAAGGTCTTTCATAAGCGGTGTGCCTTTTGGTGGGCGTTGCGTCAGAGAGTTTCATGCCTCCGGCGGGGATATTTATAGTCAGATGAACGGCGGGACTAAAGCTCCAAGTCAACGTGAGGGGTGACTATAGCGCCATATCATCGCGATGGATCAGGACCGCGCGCCCCGGATAGCCAAGCAAAGCCTCGATTTCGTCCGAACGATGGCCTTTGATGCTTCGGGTTTCGGCGGCGGTGTATCTGGACAGGCCCTGCCCCAGTTTGTGCCCCGCCGGATCGAGGATCGCCACGGGATCGCCACGGCCATGGGTGCCACTTACGGCACGGACCCCGGCGGGCAGCAGGCTTTTGCCGTCGATCAGCGCCCGCACAGCCCCCGCATCGAGGGTGACCTCGCCGCGCGGTTTCATCGCGGAAATCCAGCGTTTGCGCGCCGCTTGCGGATCAATATGGGCCGAGAACCAGGTGGCATTTGCGCCGTTTTCCAAGGCCAGAAGCGGGCGCAGTTTTTCGCCATGGGTGATGGCCATGGCACAGCCCGCGGCCGTCGCGGTTTTGGCAGCCATCAATTTGGTTTTCATCCCGCCCTTGGACAGGCCCGACCCGGCATCGCCAGCCATGGCTTCGATCGTGGGCGTGATGTCGTCGATCACGTCGTAACGGGTTGCTGTTGGATCCACCGCCGGGTTGGCCGAATAGAATCCGTCGACATCCGACAACAAGACCAGCACATCCGCCCCCACCGTCGCGGCGACCTGCGCCGCCATGCGATCATTGTCGCCATAGCGAATTTCGTCGGTGGCCACCGTATCGTTTTCATTGACGATCGGCACCGCCCCAAGCGAAATCAACGTTTCCAAAGTGGCGCGGGAATTGAGATATCGCCGCCGGTCGGTGGAATCCTCCAACGTGACAAGCACCTGCGCCGTGATGAGATCATGCGGCGCAAGCGCCTCTTCATAGGCGCGGGCCAGCCGGATCTGGCCCACGGCGGCGGCAGCCTGGCTCTGCTCCAGCGGCAGCTCCGTCAAACCAAGCCCCAAAGCCCCCCGCCCCAAGGCGATAGAGCCGGAGGATACCAGAATCACATCGGCATGTTGTTTCAACCAGGCCACATCTTCGGCCAGCGCATGCAGCCAGTCCTGGCGCAGGGCACCGGTCGTGCGATCCACCAAAAGCGCCGAGCCAATCTTGATGACGATGCGGCGCGCTTTGCCTAGGGACGCCACGTCTCGGGCTCCTCTTCTGCGATCTTGTGGCGCAGACGGTCCTCGGTAATCTCGGCACGTACTGCGCGCAGCACCTCTTGCAGACCTTCGCGTGACACACCGGACATGGCAAAGACCGGCCCGCCAACAGCGGCCTCCAGCGTCGCCTTGGCCTCTGCACGTTCCTCGTCGTCCAGCGCGTCAATCTTGTTCAGCGCGGTCACACGCGGCTTGTCCGCCAGATGGCCGCCATAGGCCTCCAACTCGCCGATAATTGTCTGATAATCTTCGGCAATTGTTTCGGACGTGCCATCCACCAGATGCAGCAGAACCGCGCAGCGTTCGACATGGCCCAGAAAGCGGTCGCCAATGCCGCGCCCCTCGTGCGCGCCCGCGATCAGGCCGGGAATGTCGGCGACCACGAATTCTGCGCCATCGACACCGACAACGCCAAGGTTCGGGTGCAAGGTGGTGAACGGGTAATCTGCGATCTTGGGGCGTGCATTGGACGTCGCAGCCAGGAAGGTCGATTTGCCGGCATTGGGCAGGCCCAGCAATCCGGCGTCGGCGATCAGTTTCAGCCGCAGCCAGATGGTGCGCTCTACCCCCTCCTGGCCGGAATTTGCCCGGCGCGGGGCCTGATTGGTGGCGGATTTGAAATGCAGGTTGCCAAAACCGCCATTGCCGCCCTTGGCGAGGACAATCTGCTGCCCCACTTCCATCAGCTCGGCGATCTGGGTTTCTTCGTCTTCGTCCAGAACCTCGGTCCCGACGGGCACACGCAGAATGATGTCATCGCCATCCTTGCCGGTGCGCTGCTTGCCCATGCCGGGCTGACCGTTCTTGGCAAAGAAGTGCTGTTGATAGCGGAAATCAATCAGCGTGTTCAGACCATCCACCGCTTCGATGATGACCGAGCCGCCCTTGCCGCCGTCGCCGCCGTCCGGGCCACCATATTCGATATACTTCTCGCGCCGGAACGAGACCGCACCGCCACCGCCGCCGCCGGAGCGGATGTATACTTTGGCGAGATCGAGAAATTTCATGGCATGGCCCCGTTGATGTCTGGCATTGGCGATAGAGAAAATGTCGGCAAGCCTCAAGCCTTGCTGCACATTGCGGGCCTGTCAGCCCCTGTTTCGCACGTTTCCGTGATCTTCGCACCGCGCCAATTGATAATGAATATTCATTATCATATCTCACCTCCGTGGCGCACAGGCCCACAGACGTCACATTTGCAGCCAGAGGGCCCCCGATGCCACGCACCACCAAAGACCAAACAAGACGAAAGCTGCGCGACGCCGTGGTTTCAGAAGCGGTCGAAATGGGGTTTCCGCAAGCCTCTATTGCGGGCGTGGTGCGCCGGGCCCGGGTTTCGGCCGGAACCATCTATGTGCATTTCGAAAACAAGGACGACATGCTGCGCAAGGTGTATATGGAGGTCAAATCCGACTTCCATGCCCGGCTGCTCGCGGCACATGTTGCCCCGGACAGCGCGGCCATGATCCGGCAGATGTGGTTTGCCATGTTCGATTTCGTCACCGAAAAACCCGAACAATTCCTGTTTCTCGACTATGGCAGCGCGGCCAAGATCCTGATGCCGGAGCAACAGACGATCGTCGATGGCTATGCCGCCGATATTGCGGAACTGATGCGGCGCGGGGTCAACGACGGCACATTGGCCCCGGTGGAAACCGGCATTCTTTCGCTTCTGCTCACCGCGCTGGCCATGCAATTGGCCCGCCAATCGGTGATTTCGGGCAGGCCCGTGCCACAGGACATCCTTGAGACCACATTCGAACGTGTCTGGCGTTCGATCAAATCCAACTGACATCATAGGACCTACCATGACCAAAGTCATTCTGATCACCGGCACCTCGACCGGATTGGGGATCGCAATCGCGGTTCAGGCCGCCATGGCCGGCCACATCGTATATGCCACCATGCGCAATCTGGACCGCAAAGGCACCCTGCTTGAAGCGGCACAAGCGGCCGGTGTCACCCTCAACCTGCTTCAATTGGATGTAGAAGACACCGACACCGTGACCGCCGCCGTGGATCAGGTGATTGCCGAACAGGGCCGGATTGATACGCTGATCAACAACGCCGGCCTTGGGTTTGCGCGCAATGTCGAACAGGCCAGCGAAGCCGACATTCAGCGTATTCTTGATATCAATTTTATGGGTGTGGTTCGCACAACCAAGGCCGTGATGCCACATATGCGCAAGGCGCGCGCCGGCCATGTGATCAATATCTTATCCGTTGGCGGATTGGTTGGCCAGCCGTTCAACGAGATCTATTGCGGTGCAAAATTCGCGGTAGAGGGCTTTACCGAGTTCGCTGGCATGTTATGTCACCCCGGCGTTCGGCATTCACTTCACCGCTGTCGAACCCGGTGGAATCGCGTCGAAATTTGCCAATAACGTGTTGAAACAAATCTCGGAAACCGGCGGGATGCTGGATGATGAATACCTGCCCATTCTGCAAAGATATGTCGCAGGCGCGCAAAGCCGCGCTGGTGGCGACGGGGCCTATCAGACAGCGGATGACGTGGCAGAGGTGGTCATGGATGTGATGAACAGCGCCCAGCCGCCGGTCCGAATCCGCACATCGGATTGGGCCAATGATCTTACGCAGTTGAAAACCGGTCTGGACCCGGACGGCCGCAAGCTTCGCGACCTTGTCTATGACCGTTTTCTGGGCTGACACCGGATTTTCGGGCTGACATCAAACAGGGCGGCGCCGTTTGTGCCGCCCCTTTTCATACCGTCGAAACCCTAGCGCAGCTTGCGCAAATAGGTCCAGGTCGGCACCTGGCCGCCGCGCGCGACGGAATAGCTTTCGGCATCGCCGATATAGGCGAACCCGCAATTGATCAGCACCCGCGCCGAGGCCGGATTGTCCTGAAACACGCTGGCGAACATGGTGTCATTGTCGAGCGGATTTGCCTCGACCAGGGCGCGCACCGCATCAGATGCCAGCCCGGTATTCCAGAACGCAGGCGCCACCCAATAGCCGACTTCGGATTGGTTGCGGTCCATCCGGTCGAGCGAGATCAGCCCCATCACCTCGGGGCCATCCAGACGCACACCATCCATTGCCCAAACAACCTCGTCCGGGTCGGACACCATCGCGCGGGTGACAAAGGATTCCGTGACGCCGGGCGGCAAAGGATGCGGAATAGAGGTCGTCATCCGAGCCACACGTTCGTCTGCGGCATGCATTTCAATCAGCCCCATGTCAGAGCGCCGCAATGGGCGAAGATCCACGCGTTCGGTTTCGATCACCGGCTGTGTGACGATGTGATCCTGGGCTGTCATCGGCTCCTCCTCAAATTCCTTGGTACTTTTGAAAACTGGCAAAATTTACGGTTTTGCTTTCAAACACCAACAGCGACCGACCTCTCCCAAGTCGTTGCTGTCAGGGCATAAAAAATCAGATCAAAACCGCGTTGAGAATAGTATGTGCATGGGTCAATTCAATCAGGGAACACCTGCCGTTCAGATGGCCATGATGTGCCAACCATGCAAGGGACTGCGTCCTTTGTTCGACTGATTGATCGAGCATTTGGA
Organism: Marinovum sp. J2-8; assembly: GCF_055808435.1. Classification (NCBI taxonomy): domain Bacteria; kingdom Pseudomonadati; phylum Pseudomonadota; class Alphaproteobacteria; order Rhodobacterales; family Roseobacteraceae; genus Marinovum; species Marinovum sp. J2-8. The sequence continues at coordinate 430,806 of NZ_JBVVRZ010000002.1, forward strand.
ACAATCCCAAAACGCAAAAGGGGACCGGCATCGCCGATCCCCAAATTTGCGTCGCAAACCTTAGATCGGTTTATTCCGCGGCCTCCGCCATCGGCAAGACCGAAATAAACGTGCGGCCTTTGAAACCTTTGCGGAAGGTCACTTGGCCTTCGGCCGTGGCATAGATTGTGTGATCTTTGCCTTCGCCCACACCTTCACCCGGCCACCATTTGTTGCCGCGCTGACGCGCGATGATGTTGCCTGGAATGGCATGTTGGCCACCATAGAGTTTCACGCCAAGACGGCGTCCGGCAAAATCGCGACCGTTGCGGGAGGAACCGCCTGCTTTTTTATGTGCCATGGGTCTCTACTCCTTATTTGCCAGCGAGGGCTTTGGCCTGGTCGATCCAGCCTTCACGCTCGATACGGCCTTTGAACGACAGTTTTTCGCCGAATTCTTCGACTTCTGCGTCGGTCCAGGCGGCGATTTGCGCGAAGGATGTGACACCCGCTTCGTGCAGTTTCTTCTCCAGCGCCGGGCCAACACCCGAAAGCTCTTTCAGATCGTCGGCACCCGCGGCGGCGGCAGGCGCAGCAGCGGTTTCAGCCTTTGCAGCAGCCGCTTTTTTCGGCTCTGTTGCCGCAACTGCGACAGCAGCAACCGAACCGGAACCAATCGCAGCTTTGACGCCGGATGCATCCGCGCCTTCGGCCAGAATGTCGGTGATGCGGATCAATGTCAGCTTCTGACGGTGACCCTTGGTGCGCTTCGAGCTGTGCTTACGACGGCGCTTGACGAAGTGGATGACCTTGTCACCCTTGATCTGGTCGATCACTTCGGCCTGCACGGCGGCACCAGCCACCAGCGGCGAGCCTACGACGGTGGAATCACCGCCCAGCATCAGCACATCGTTGAATTGAACTTTTTCGCCGGCATCAGCAGCCAGTCTCTCGACGCGAAGGGTATCGCCCGAAGAAACTTTATATTGCTTGCCGCCCGTTTTGAGGACTGCGAACATCCTGGTCTTCCTTTGTTACCGCGTTCTGTGGCCCCGGTTTCCCGGTGTTTGTGGCAGGTGCCGAAACCCCTGCCGCCGCAAACAGCGCGTTCATTTACGAACGTCATTGAAATCAAAACCCGGCGAGAGACCCGCCGGGATTGGGGGCTGATACGGTGATCCGGTGCCTGAGTCAACCAGCAGCACAGGGCTTTCGCCCTATAATTCCTGTGCGGTCATTTGGTGGGCCAGCGCCAGTCCCAGAGCATAGGAAATTTCGGTATACATCTGGTCAAACCCGGCAAACAGCGCCCGGTTCAGCGCCTTGCCTGCGTCACTGGCAGAGATGGCCACATAGTCGCCCAGAGCCGCGTCATCCAACGGCTGGTAGGCCATCATCATATAGGCAAACAGCCATTCGCGGGTGTCGGCCCGGCTTTCTGCTTCGCTTTCCCAGACCACGCCCAGGATTTCCTCTTCGCTCATCTCAAAAGCGCCGCCATCCACCAGCCCGGCGTAGAATTCGTAGCTGGAATTCATCGCGCCCACCACATTGGCGTCAATCAGGTCATTGTTGTCGATGAATTGGTCGATCATGGCCAGACGCGGGTCGTCGTCCTGATCGCTGCGGTCACGATAGGCGGCACGCGCCGCATCCTCGACATCGGGATCGGTCATCGCATCGCGGGCCGAAACCTCCAACCGGACAATTTCCGCGCCTGCGGTGCTGGCAAAAAATGCCGTCACTTCGCCCAGCTCCCGGCCTTCCTGTTCCCAGGCCGCCGCGAACCCGTCGCGCACCACATCCTCCATACGGGTGGTGTCATAGATTTGCGCAACCATTCGCGACCAGCTGGCCCCAGCCCCACCAGGCAACATCTCTTCGGCCAGCTCATTGCCATAATCCATGCCCTCACGGCGCATGACCGCAACGGTTTCCTGCAAACCCAGCATATCCAAAAGGTTGTCCGTGGCGCGCAATTGTTCCGCGTGGGCCACAGGGGCAATCGCGATCAGAGCGGCGGTTGCCAGGGAGGCGCAATAATGCAGCATGTCTGATGAGGCTCCGATCAAAGCTGTTTTCCTACATCTAGCCCCTGCCCCAATGTTTTCCAAGCGCGGCCTGCACAATCCGCAACGGACCGGCGATTTTCCGATGTATGGCGCCCGACAAAAAGCCACTTTGAAAAATCCATCAAAAAATCCACCTTTGCCGCTTGCACCCCGCGAAAAGAGAGATTAAACGGCCCCACCAGACCCCCGCGGAGAGGTGCCGGAGTGGTCGAACGGGGCGGTCTCGAAAACCGTTGAGCCTGCAAGGGTTCCCAGGGTTCGAATCCCTGTCTCTCCGCCATTTGGCATTGATGTCACTGTGAAAAAATGACGAATTCGTCACCCCCACCCCACATTGGGAAAATGCTTGGACGTGGCTCATTGTGCCAATCGCATAGGGTCGTTCTCTGCTGTTTTCGCCGAAACCTCTGATTTGTGGGTGCGGACATATGGCCCGCCCTGCTGTCCCGCCGCGAGAAGCCGTCGCATTTCACCGCCCCTGAAGGCCACACCACCACAATCCGCTCAGCACGCGTTTGCTAGGCGTGGCTTGCCACAGCTCTCCGGAATGACGGGCGAACCTGCCTGCCCCACTATCATCGACAAGGAAATCACCCGCGACCGCCTTGGGTGTACCTGTTGGGCTGATGGCATCTAGCGCCTGCACGGCGGCGGTGTTGATCGGATAAATCAGATTAACTCTTTCGAATAACCAGAGTCCTTCTTGTAGGGCTTCGGGTCATCTTGGGGAGGTTTTTTTTACCGTGTCTGCTGACGTATCAGCCATTTCCGGGCCTCATACATCCTTGAATACGTTGCCGCGAAATTCGGATGGGTCACCCCACTGATCCACAATACCACGTTCGACCAGCTTGCCGGACTGTCTATTTCTTGTGCCACATCAGACCCGCTTTCTCAGGTCTGTAACTTTTATTAACGGGCTGCACTATGCTATCAAAAGAGCAAATTCATCAATTTGTACGAGACGGTTATTGTATTTTAAACCTCAAACTGTCGGACTATGACGTAAATCGCGCGATCGAGACGGTTTGGAAATTTTCCCCGCCATCTTTTGAAAGGAACAATCCTGCGACCTGGACAGGGATGGTCGAGGATTGGTGTTTCAAACGGGATATGACCGAAAGGGGTGGTCGTCTCAAGTTTCGCGAGAACACCAGATCAATTGGCCCTGTTCGCACGATGACAATTTACAACACGCCCCTGCGGTACTGTGTTGAAACCTTGATTATGCCGGATCACAATACCCGGGCGGCTCCCATTTTCAGGCCGATGTTAAGGGGGCTCTACCCTATTTTTTCTCAACCCGAAAAATCCGGGCCGTTGAGGGGGCATTGTGACACCCACTTTTTTCAGGTCAGTTGCGTAATTTACCTATCCGACACCGATGCCAATGACGGGGCATTTGTGGTTTGGCCGGGAAGCCACAGAATGATTGCGCCGGTCGCGACAGAATTGACACGGTATCATTCCCCCAAAGAATACCTGAAATGTCGTGACGAGGTGGAGCGTACAATCGAGCCGGTTAGCATCACCGGCAAGACCGGCACCGTCGTATTATGGCATTACAGGTTGTTGCACGCCGCGGGCCGAAATACTGGCGGCGGTGTCCGCCATGCCGCTTTGATTGATTTCAAGAATGGTTGGGCTGATGCGATGCCGCCAAAAGAGCGCAACAAGGCTTTTGACGAAAATTGGTCGCCGGTCGTGCTGGAGGCCGAGAGGGAATTGGCGGCTCAGGGCGCGGATATGGCGGTCGGACATGTTCCGGCCGAGAGTGTTTGAAATCTTCCCCAAGCCGTTCTAGTGTTCGCCGGACGATTGGTCGTTTGATAACGACAACAAGACGCAAATTCGAAGGCGCAGAGAAACATGCTGACAAACCGTGATCTGGTTGAACTGACGAACTTTCGTCGCGCGCTTCACCGCCGCCCCGAAATTTCCGGCGAAGAGACCGAAACCGCAAAGACCATCGTCGAGGCGTTGAAGCCGATGTCGCCCACGCGGATTGTGACCGGGTTGGGGGGACATGGTGTGGCAGCGGTCTTTGACTCTGGTCAGGACGGCCCGACGGTTCTGTTTCGCGCAGAGCTTGATGCCCTGCCGATCGAAGAGCGTAACGGCACGATTGACTGGCCTTCGGAAATCCCCGGCAAGAGCCATGTCTGCGGCCATGATGGCCATATGACAATGCTGCTTGCCCTGGGGCAGATGATCTCGCGCAAGCCGGTTGCCAAAGGGCGCGTGATATTGATGTTTCAGCCTGCGGAAGAAGATGGAAGCGGGGCCAAGGCTGTTGTCGCTGATCCCTCTTTCGCAGAGCTTGCACCGGATTGGGCCTTTGCCATTCATAACGAACCTGGCGCCCCATTCGGATTTGTCGCGACCCGCATTGGGCTGATGAATTGCGCCTCCTTGGGGCTGAAAATCATGCTGCGCGGCAAAACCGCCCACGCGGCGGACCCGCAGGACGGTGTCTCGCCTGCGCTGGCTGTCGCCAAGCTCATCCCGGCACTTGACGCATTGGGTCACGGCGAAGGTGGACCACGCAACGACGATTTTCGTCTGGTCACGATCACCCACGCCAATATCGGGGAACCTTCTTTTGGCATTGCCCCCGGTGAGGCCGAGGTTTTTGCCACACTGCGCACAGCGGCGGATGCAAGCATCGAAAGTCTTGAACGCGCAGCCCGCGACCTTGCCACGACTGTGGCAAAGGAATTCGGGCTGGGCGTCAGTTTTGAGATCCACGATCATTTCGCGGCCTCTGTAAATGACGCAGAGGCCTATGCCGTCGCGGTCAGGGCCATGGAGGCAATCGGTGTCCCACATGGCGAAGAAAGCGTGCCAATGCGGGCATCCGAGGACTTTGGTGTTTTTGGATGGAACGCAAAAGCCGCGATGCTGTGTCTGGGACCGGGCGAAGATCATGCGGCCCTGCACAACCCGGATTACGATTTCCCCGATGATTTGATCCCAATCGGAAGTGCAATCTTTGAACGCATCGCGCGCGATTTATTGGGTGGCACGGATCAAAGCCGCTTGAACGCCTCCACTTCGGTCTAGAGCCTGCCCAACGTAAGTAGGGTCACGGAACGGCGGGGCAGCTACGCACAGATCATCCCACGCAGCCCGCGTGAATTGGCGCAGGCAATGTCATTGCCCGCGCCTCAACTGGTCCTGCGGACATTCAGTCTTTAATGACGAATTTTCCGTCTTCTACAGTCAGCAACACAACACTGTCCGCTTGGGCGCCAAAGTGATCTTCTGGTGAATATGTATAGACGGCGGTGACGCCAACATGATCCTGTGTCGTCTCAATGGCATCGCGGATCAGCTTGGGATCGGTTAAGTCCGCAGCATCAATCGCCTGCATAAGCAACATCGCGGCATCATATCCGTTGCCTGCAAATGTGGCGGGCGATTGTCCGTACTCTGCCTCATACCCGGTCGCAAAGGTTTCAATAGCTTCCTTTTGTGGATCGCTGGCGGGCAGATCTTCCTTCACATAGAGCTTGGATGACGGGATAAGGACACCATCAGCCGCGCCTTCGGTCAACTTGATAAAGTTGAAATCATTTGCGGCATGAGACAGGTAAAAAGGCAGATCAAGGTCAAGTTGGCGGAAGTTGCGCGTTGCGATGGCTTGGGCAGGCCCCGTCGACCAAAGCACCACGGCCTCTGCGTCTGAATTGCGGATATCAAGCAACTGAGGCGTCATGTCCGTGTCGGAATTGCCGAAAGTTTTCTGGACGACAATCTCTATCCCGTAGTCGGCAACATGGTGTTCCAACTGTTCTTCGCCGGACGTGCCGAAACCAGAGTCAGAGTTCAGAACTGCGATCTTTGTGATCCCTTTCGCCTTCATGTCCGACAGAATGACAGATTGAACAAGAAGATCGGTCAGTGGGGCGACAAAGATGAATGGCTTTTCCTCGGCCGGAAGCGCGATCCCGCGCGATCCACCATTCGAAATAAGCGGGACACCCGCACGTTGCACAAAGTCGATGATCGCATAAGACGAACCAGAGTTCATTGCGCCAATGATCCCGACAACCTTTTCCTGCGAGATCAATTTGCGTGTTGCGCTAACCGATGCGGTGTTGTCGCTTTCGGTATTGATGTTGATAAAGCGAACCTGTTCACCGTCAATTCCGCCCGCTTCATTCACTTGTTTGACGGCAAGCTTCGCGCCCTCAAGCCCAGGTGCGCCGAGCGAGGCGACCGGGCCAGAGGTTTCGAGCAGCCCACCAATCACAATGTCGGCCTGTGTGACAGTGGAGGACAGGGCAAGGCCGACGCCAAAGGCGCTGACGGCGGCAAGGAGTTTTGTGTGCGGCTTCATTTGGGTATTCCTCTGTGTTGAACGTGTTTGATTGGTTTCTTGTTTTTGGGTCGTGGGGTGCACGCGTCTAAACCTCTTCAGACAGCGCATGAATTGCGTCGAGAAACGGGGTCACCAGCGGGACATAGATTCCGCCCCCAATGCGCCCGGCCTTGCCATCCCTATCGAGAACACCAAGAGCGATCGGCGGGCTGATGCCGGTGTTGGCCACCGTAGAGGCAAACAATCCCAGCACCTGTTGCGTTCGGGCGAAGGCGGGATGCGGCCAAAGGTTCAGGCGCTCTCGCAATGTTGCCGGCGCACAGGGCAAATAGGCCTCAAGCGCGGCCCATTGCGCCGGGGAACGGTCGGCGACCATCGCCCCCAATCCCATGATGTCGATGACTGCGCTGTCCCCGATCGCCGCCAATGGCGCAATCGTGTAAAACGGTTTCTCGACAAGGCCCAAAGGCACCGTGGCATGGCACGTGAACCAACGCCCGGGACACCCCGCAACCTGAATGCCGAATCTTTTGCCATTGCTGCCTGCGGCCGTAATGAAACTGCTGTCTTTGCAGCCCTGCGGGGCAGAGATCATGAGTTTGGTTGCCGCCATCCACAGGTTCAGAAAAATGCTGGGGCTGCCTTCCAGAAACCGCACCACATCAGCGGGCAGATGGTCTGCCTCACCAAACAAATATTCCCGTAATTTGGCACTGGCGGCCCCGGTGGCGCCGTGACAATCGTCGCCGCAGGCCAGGCCATGATCGGCGATTTCAATCAGGTTAATGGGGCCTGTTTCCAGAATGTCGCCAAGAACACCCGCCAAGCTTTCATTGAGCCAGTGCAGATGCGCGATGGCCTCCATGCTGGCTTGTCCCAAGCGTGGCGCTGGCCCATTCCCGCCATTCAGGGGCGCATAGGTCACCTGCCCTGAGCGCCCTGCATTCGAAACCGCCTGAAGCTGCATAGACGGCGTGACAACCGCTGCAAGAGGCACAACACAGGCATGGTCCTGTGCCGGTTCAAATTCAATGCCGCCAGCATCAATCAGCGCAAAAGCGCCTTCCAGGGTCTCGGCCCATCCCTCGAACACTGCGGCACAAGCTGCGGAATTTCGGATCGGGTCTGTCAGTTCACCTCTGGCAAAAGGAGGGCCGGCATGAAGCACCTTTTGACCGGAAATCCCCAAGGCGACATCCGCCCGCTCCATGCCTTGCCAATAAGGAGAGACCGCCAGGAAACGGTCGTGCGCAGATGTATTTGAAGGGGTGCTATCTGTCGATTTCATCATGGATCGAGCCTCGGTCATTGAGTGGCATTCACGCGCAGCGTTTGCGTGTTGGCATCGTCGCCGCCCAGATAGGCGTCGCGGATGCTCGGGTCTTCGAGCAGGTCCTGCGCCGGGCCCTGCATCGAAATCCGGCCCGACGAAAAGACATATCCGCGATCGGCGATACGAAGGGCGGCGCTTGCATTTTGTTCGACCAAAATCAGGGTCAAACCTTGCTCTCGCAGGTGTTCAAGTTTGTGAAGAATTTCGTCGATCACCTGCGGCGCCAGGCCCAGTGATGGTTCATCCAGCATCAAAATACTTGGATCATTCATCAGACTGCGGCCAATGGCCAGCATCTGTCCCTGCCCGCCTGACAGCGTTCCGGCCTTCTGGTTCGCGCGCTCTTTCAGGATTGGGAAAAGTTGGTAAATCTCTTCGCGCTTGGCATCTATTTCGTCGCGATCCTCTTGCCGCAGGGCCAAAATCCCCAGCAAACCGCGCTTGCGTTTCAGCGACACATAACGCCCCAACGCGAGATTGTCGGCAACCGAAAGTGACGGGAAAAGCGCCCGCCCTTCGGGGGTCAAACACAATCCAAGCGCGGCAATCTTGTCCGGTGGAATGCCTGCGATATGCTTGTCACGCAGTTTGATCGTGCCGCCCGCAGGTTTCTCCAGGCCTGCGATGGCCTTGAGAAGCGAACTTTTGCCCGCACCATTTGCGCCAAGGATCGTCAGAATTTCGCCGGTGCGCAGCTTGAGACTCACATTGTCCACAGCCACGGTTTGACCATAAGTCACCGTCAGGTCGACGACCTCCATTTCCACAGGGCGAAACGCGGGTTGATCCTTTTGGGGTTTTGGCGCGACCGTGGAGGCACTTGTACCCAGATAGGCCTCGATCACCTTTGGGTCCGACTTTACCTTTTCGGGCGTCCCTTCCGAGATCTTCAAACCCTGGTCCAACACCACAATTCTATCAGAGACCTGGGCGATGACACTCATGTCATGTTCGACCAGAATGACCGTTCGCCCAAGGTCACGCAATCGACGTATCGTTTCGATCAATCGCGTTTTCTCAACCGCGTTCAGGCCGCCGCCGGGCTCGTCAAGCAGCAGAAGTTCGGCGCCCGTGGCAAAAATCCGCGCGAAGCCAAGCAACCGTTGCTGCCCTGTCGGAAGATCCTGGGCTGGCAGGTCCGCCATGTCGCCTAGCCCCACCAGATCCAGCGCTTCATCCGCAATCTGTCGGAGCTTTTCGACGCGCTGTTTGGCCCGCCCCCAATAAAGCAAAGAGGATGCGACCGAACCGGCCTCGCGGGCCACCGCACCCGTCATCACGTTTTCACGCACCGTCATCGTATCAAAGATTTCCGCGGCCTGAAACGTCCGCCCAATGCCGAGACGATTGATACGATCCGCCGAAAGGCCAATAATCTGCGTGCCTTTATAGGCAATTTTGCCTGTGGTCGGTGCCTGCGCGCCAGACGCAATTTTCAGCATCGTGGTCTTGCCCGCCCCATTCGGCCCGATCAGCGAGAGGACCTCGCCCTTGATCACATCGAACGAGACATCGTTAAGCGCCTTGAGACCACCAAAATGCATGGAAACATTGCGCACAGTCAAAAGTGCTGAGGTGTCGGCAGATGTCATGACGGTGTCCTTTGGCGAAGATTACGGGCAGCGTTGGACGCCACGACGCCGAGCTGGCTCAGCAACCCGTTCGGGCAATAGATCATCGTGAAGATCAGCAACGCGCCGTAGAAAAGCAGTTCAACATTGCCAAAGGGTTTGAGCCACTCGCTCAGGAAGGTGACGAAAATGACACCCAGAACGACGCCCCAAATGCGAGAGAACCCACCAATTGCAACCATCACCAACAGCTTGACCGAAAAGGTTGTCGAGAACGGGCCTGGGCTGAGGTAGCCGATGTAATGGCCATAGATGGCGCCGGCGATTGCGGCAAAAACTGCGCTTATGATCAGCACCAGGCATTTGCTTTTGTTTGTGTCGCTGCCAAGCGTCGGAACGACATGTTCGCGTGCACCAACGGCGCGCAAGGTGAACCCGTGTGGTGACCGGATCAGGTTTTCCGACAGCAGGATCATGACAATGACCACGCCCCACACCAACGGGAAAATGTCTTCGTCAAACAACAGCGGCGTGCCGAAAAAAGACAGTGGCGGGATGCCCCCCATACCGTTGGGCCCTCCGGTTATGCCGCGCATTTCGACCAGGGCCACGTGCACAATGATGCCAAACGCCAGCGTCGCCATGGCAAGGTGATGGCCCTTGAGCCGGAACATGATCGGCCCCACCGCCCAAGCGACGATGCCCGCGATGACGGCAGACATCGGGATGGTGATCCACGGCGTAATGCCGATGTGCAGGGCGATCAACGCAGAGGTATAAGCCCCGATGCCATAAAAGGCCGCATGTCCAAGGGAAATCTGCCCCGCATAGCCTGACAACAGGGACAGGCCAATTGCGGCCATGCTGTGCAGCGCAATGATCACTAGAAGCGAGATGAAATAGGTGTCTCCAAAGAAGTAGCAAATGATCAGGGCAAGGATGGCTGCGGGGTATCGAAAGTCGTGTAAAGTCATGCTCAGATCCCTACTTCTCAAGCTCGCCAAGGATGCCCGTGGGCTTCCAGACCAGGAACCCAATCAGCATCACAAAGGCGATTGCATTCTTGAAGCCGGAGGAAAGGTATCCGCTTGATAAGGCTTCGATAATCCCGAGGATCAATCCCCCAAGCGCGGCACCGATCGGATTGCCAAATCCACCGATGATACAAGCAACGAAACCTTTGATCCCGATGGCAACACCACTGTCGAATTGCGTCAGGGCGATTGGCGCCACGATGATACCCGCGATTGCGCCAAAGAACCCAGACAGCACAAAGCCGAGGACGCGAATGTTGTTCAGACGAATGCCGATGATCTGCGCGGCGAAGCTGTTGATGGCACAAGCGCGAAAGGCCTTGCCCAGGTAGCTGCGGGTGAAAAACAGATACAACCCAACCATAAGGACAACCGTCGTACCCAGAATCCAAAAGGTTTGCGGCAGAATCGTCGCGCCCAGAACCGGAATGGGCCCACCAGATGTAAATGCAGGAAGACTATAGGCTTGTGTCCCCCAGCCAGAGATCGCAACGCCCTGCAGGATGCTGCCTACGCCAATGGTGACAATGATGCCCCGCATGACGCTATTGCCAAGAGGCCGGATCGCCAGCCGCTCGATTATGGCCGCCAGTACACCAACACAGATCACCGACAGCAATATCGCCAGAGCAAGCGGCAGGCTCAATCCATAGAAGGTAATGGCAAGAATCGCGCCAATCATGGCGAGATCGCCCTGGGCGAAATTCACGATCCCCGTGACGTTATAGATCGTCGTGAACCCGATCCCGATCAATCCGTAGATACTTCCGACCATGAGACCGGAAATGATCAACTGCAGTAAGTCTGACATTGATTGTCCTTTGATGGCCGCATGTGCCCTGCGTTCAGATGTTCTTGTCTTTTCGGCGGCGCACGCGTTGCACGCAGCCAGGGATCAGATTTTGATCCAGGTCTCGGAGAAGGCGAGAAATGCGGATGATTTCGTGCCCCCGGCAAAGCCGCGTTCCGCTACTTTTCCGGCCAAGGGACGTCCGTTCACCGTGACTGCGGCATCTTTGGCGTCAATGAACAGGCTGTACATTTGATGCTCTTTGGTTGGTCCCCCTTCCGGCGGCATGTCCACTGCATAGGGTGTGCCCAATCCACGCCATGTCATCCGCAGATCAATGTCATCGCCTTTGACAATTTCCGAATAGGTCGAGCCGCTATCCCCTTCGCGATAGCACTCGGTCAATTTGCGAAATTCGATGTTCTTGGTGCCAGCCGAGGCTTTGAATGCTGCGAAATTGTGGAAGAACCCTTCCAACAGATATTTCGCCAAAGGCTCGTTATCGCAAATCATCGCGTTGATGCATTCGGGCGACTGCGACGTGCCCGAGGGATCTTCGAGCAACAGCGCACCATGACCGCGTCCAAACGGCGACCATGTTACACGGAAAAACGTCACGAGGCCTGACCAAGGTCCGTCAGGGCTTTCTTTCAGGTAAATACCGGGGTTTTCGCCGGTCCAGGACACGGTGCCTTTGGTGATTGGATCAAGGGTCATACGGGTTCGCTTTCAGTTTCGATGTCTTGCAGGGTCGCGACATAGGCTTTTATTTTTTCGCGGACGTGGGGGATGCGGTCATCTTTGCCGAGGTGATCCCCATTCACGATTATGTCTGTCACGGTCAGCGCAACCTGGTCGAGCAAGGCATCGTCCTCGTCGCCCTCACGTTTCGGGATGTGCAGAACGGAATCGTGGCAATAGGTCGGAATTACCCCTTCGGAATTTGAAACCGCCGAGGTATGGGGCGCGCCGCCGTCTTCGAGATTGCGAATTTCGCGCAGCAACAGGCGACGCAGCATGACGACGCCTTTGTCGCAATGGGTCAAATGCTCTAGCCCGTGCCGTGCGATCGGACGTTGCGACACCTGGGCATCATAGTCGCCGGGAACGCGCTGGCGTTCTTCATAGCTGCGCTCTCCGCCCTGGCCGACGAAATCGACGCTTTCCACCCCGCACTTTTCCGGATCGCCAATGCCAAGGGGGTTCACCTCTTCGTGGAAGTGCCGCCAGCCGATGATCTTGCAATTTTCGTTATCAACCGGAAGGGTCCAGCGCGTAATCGCCACACGCGCAAACTCTTTGTATGAATGTTTGCCATCTTCCCAGATGTGCCCGACCTGCGCGAGGTTTGGCAGAATGATATCATTCGAGCGCAACCAAACATTGTTTTCAGACCGCCGTGTGGTGACATAAATCATGCCGGTCGGCGTTTCCTGAAACTTCATGTCGGGCAATTCGCCCCAGATGTCCGCAAAATGAGAGTAGGAAATGCGTGTGTGCAAAAACACCGCATGCGCGGGGTCCATCACGTTTTCATGCACTTGAAGCCAATTGCAGGGGTAATTGATGGAGTATGGGCGCATCTCATTCCCGTCGACATCATAGCTGTCGTAGATCGGGAAATCCGGAACGGTATCGGGCGGGCCGAAATAGCCGAAGATGATGCCTTTGTATTCCTTGGCGCGGTAAGCCCCCTGAAACAGCCGGTCTTTCAGTTTGCTGTTGGGCGGATCGCCCGGTGTTTCGATGATGCGCCCATCACAGCCAAACAGCCAGCCATGGTAGCAGCACCGAATGCCATCGCCTTCACACATACCGAATTCAAGCGACGTCCCGCGATGCGCACAGTGAAGGTCCAAAATTCCGACGGTTTTATCCTTGGTTCGAAAGACCACGAAATCTTCGCCAAAGGCACGCACACGATGCGGAAGTTCCCCGACCTCTTCGGACAGGCAGACAGGCTGCCAATACCGCCGTATTAGATCCCCCGCACGAGACCCTTTTTCGACATGCGTCAACGTTGGATCTTCGTCTGGAATGGGGTCGTTGTGATACCCTCCGTAGGGAACTTTCAGAAATTGTTTGCGCCGATCAGTCACGCCCGCCTCCGTCGTTGAGCTTTGTGCACCCACGCTAGGAAGTCTGTTGGTTTTGGAAAACACTATAAGAGTTAAGCCGTGCTTAGGATCACCCTATGCACAGCCAGAACCCCCTTAAATCGCGAGGGCCGTTTCAATCCTTTTTGCCTGCCCGAAAAGCGCGGCATCCGAGTGCGCCAGGCCCCAGAATCTGGACCCCGACCGGCAGCCCATTTGCACCTTTTGTCACCGGAACCGCGATGCTTGGCAGGCCAAGAGATGTCCATAACCTACTGAAAATAGGCGACCCTGTCGCATCGAGACTCTCAGGGGCCTCACCCGGGGCGCTTGGCGCGATGATACAATCATATTGGTTCCACACCTGTGCGATATGGCCGATGCATGTCGCGCGAAGGTCTTGTGCTTTTTGGATGTGGCTCCGAGAAAGCGAGGCCCCGGATTCCAACATGTCGAACATGCCTTGTGACAAGGCCGTCGGGTGCGACGCCATTTCTTTAGACAAACTGCCCGCTGCTTCAGCAGACATAATATCAATGTGACCCTGGGTCAGCTCTTCAAAGGCATCAGGCAAAACCAAGTCAGACAGCAAGTGACCGGAGTCCGACAATATTTGCCCCGCAATTTGCAGGGCCATACGCGTGTCATGCTCCGCCTCCGCCCACATTGGCGTCTGACAAATGGCGATTCTCAACCCCTGCTCAGCGACCGGTGGAACGGCACTGTCGAGGGCCGCAAACAACATCGCTGCATCACCGACGTCTTTTGCAAGCCAGCCAAATGAATCAAACGATGGGGCCAGGCCCTTGATCCCAGACAGAGGAAAGCGGCGGTGGCTGGATTTATAGCCGACAACACCACAATAAGACGCCGGGCGCGTGATGGAGGCGGCAGTTTGCGACCCCAGCGCCACCGGCACAACATTGGCAGACACGGCAGCGGCGGATCCGCTGGATGATCCCCCCGGTGTATGTCCGGCGTTGTGCGGGTTTGTCGTTGGCGTGGGCTGGAAACAGGCAAACTCTGTGGTTGTGGTCTTGCCAATCAACAATGCACCTGCCTTTCGAAGCCGTGCGATCATTTCCGCATCTTGCGTCGGGGCCCAACCGCGATAGATAGAAGACCCGTATTCCGTTGGCATATCCGCGGTGTCCATCAGGTCTTTTACTCCGATCGGCAAGCCGTGAAGTGGCCCTTTCACGCTTTGTGCATCTAGCACCGCAGCGCGGGCCCTGACGGCCGCAGGATCAACGTAGGCCCAGGCGTGAAGTGACGGTTCGGTCACCGCTATTCGTGCCAGGACCGCTTCTGCAATCTCGGCGACCTTTAAGCGACCGCTTTGCGCGGCCGCTACAATTCCGGTCGCGCCCTGTGAAAGAATATCCATCTTGGCTCCAAGTCTTATGGTTTTCTCTGTGCCGACCCCACAAAGGAAGAATAGAGTTGCATAATTGGATAAGCCTTGGGATTGGTATAGGTCATGCCTATGCAGGAGCGCACAGATGCCGATCCGTAACTTCACCTTGAAGCAGCTCAACTACCTTGTTCAGGTAAGCCAGGCAGGCTCCATTACCGATGCGGGACGGGTGTTGAATGTGTCTCAGCCGTCAATTTCAACGGCAATTGCCCATCTCGAAGCTGTTTTTGGCTTTTCGCTCTTTGTGCGTCAGCACGCAAAGGGCCTGACATTGACACCCGAGGGGCGCAACGTGGTTGCGGCGGCGCAACGGGTGTTGGACGAGGCCGAGGTTCTGGGGCAATTCGCCGAAGAAATGAGCGGAGACGTCTCGGGCGTTGTCGAAATTGGCTGCGTCATCACGCTGGCCCCGATTTTGATGCCCTCGGTCATTGCAGAAGCTGGCAAACGCTATCCGAAAGCGCAAATCAAGGCACATGCGATGAGCCACGTGGAAATGATCAACGCGCTGAATTCCGGGGCCATGGCTATGGCTTTGACATACGACCTGCCCACAGGTCCTGAATTCGACTTCATGCCCTTGCAGACGCTGGAATCCTACGCTTTGCTTCCCAAAGGACATCCGCTGGCCAACCGAGGCCGCGCATCCTTGCATGAGCTTGCCCAGGATCCTTTGATCTTGCTGGACTTGCCGATGACCGCAGATTTTTTCGAAAGCATGTTTAGACTTTACGACGTGCCCTATCGCATCGCCCACCGCACCCCATCCCCCCAGATGGTCAGGGCGATGGTGGCAAACGGTCTGGGATTTGCGCTTTTCAACGCACCATTGCTGGACGACACCGCCGTTGACGGTCGCCCCATTAGACGGGTGGAGGTTGAAGAGAAACTACCAAATGTTACATGTGGGATTCTGACACAAAAGGGCCGTGTACTCAGCAATGCTGCGGGCGAAATGAAGAAGCTTATCAAGGAAACCGTTCGCCTGTGACGGCGCGGGTCTGCCTAGGACATCCGTGGTCCACGGCCCACGCTATCCGCCATGCTATTTCGCGCTGGCAATGAACTCTTCTGCATAGATTTGTGTCCCGGCACAGCCCGCGGTTGCCGCCAAATCGCGCGCGGCGTGGACCATTGCGGGCGGACCACACAAATACACCTGACTTCCCACAAGCTTCATCTGCTGAAAGGATTGAAGTGGCATAACCCTGTGTCACATCGGCTGCAGCGTCAGACACAGCCGCATAGCGGACATCGAGGTTGGGAAACTGCTCTTGCAACTGCCTCAGGGCCGGACGTGCGCAAAGATCATCCAGCGTATTTGCCCCGTAGCACAACAGGATTTTCTGATCCTGTTTCCCATCGGCTTCCAGGCTGCGCAACATGGACAGCATCGGTGCGATCCCCGTCCCACCGGCAATCATCACAATCGGACCGGGTATCTTCCTCAGATAAAAAATCCCCTGCGGCCCCTCCACTCCGATGGATGCGCCAACCGCGATCGCGCGCAGTTTGGCTGACATGTCTCCATCGTCCAGAAGCGCGATATGGAATTCAAGATCCCGGTCATCGCGGTCCGGGTTCGACATGGAATAGGATCGCGTAACGCCATCGCAGGTCAGGTTGACGTATTGACCGGGCCGGAATTCCAGCCGCGTTCCGCCCGTCAAACGCAGGGTCAGCTTGACCGTTCGCGCGCTAAGGTACTCAATATTTTCGACTTTTGCGGTCAACCTTCGTGGCCTGAGCAGGTCCGCCCGCGCATAAGGCATATCCACCTCGATATCGCTGCGCGGCAATGACACACAGCTCAGCATCGCGCCGCTGGCCTGTTCGTCCTCTTCCAAAGTATCAAACGCCAGCTCATCCAATTCAACCTCACCTGCGGCAAGACGGCATTTGCACGTCTGGCAATCGCCCATCTCGCAATCCTTGGCCAAGGTTAAGCCAGCGATTTCAGCACTTTGCAAAACGGATACATATTCATCGCCGCGAAAAGCGAAGATTTCCCCGTCTGAAAACTTAATTTTAATCGAGTGATCCATGCTGACTTACCTGCTGATGCCGCTGTGACGCGATGATCTCAAACATGGGGAAGACTTGGAGATATGTAAAATATTTATAATCTCTACATTGGTTAGGGTGGATCTATAATTGAATGTTTTCGTTTCCCATAACGCCTTACCCGACACAGGCGGACAGAATATCAAATGCGATGACCCAGGATTTGGGGTCCATTTACGCCCCCCATTTTCCGATACAATCCGTCCCTGCCCCGCCCGTTTGCGCGAAATTTTTTTATCTGTTGTTGCGGGCGTGGGCAGCTTCCGGAACAGGAAAGTTGCAAAAATTGCTGAAACATGGTATCTTTACGCAATGAAAAGTACCCTGTGGCGCCATCATGGGAAATTCTCAGTCGCTCATGCCGTCCTGTTGACCCGCGATTTTCGGGGGCTTCGTGATAGGCGGCTCTTTTTGAGTTGAAACAGGGGGACCAAAACCATGAAACGCCTTTTTATCGCTTCGATTTTAAGTGGCTGTCTGGCCACGACATCCATGGCCGCGCCAGAGAAAACAAGGATGAGCGCCAAGGATGTTGAACAGCAAATGATCATCTCGACCCAGGACGGTGCATCCTCCAGCAGCCCGATGGTGACATTGCTGTTTATGACGGTGGTGATCATTGCGGTTGCCGCATCGTCGGGTGGTGGTGGTGGCGGCCATTATTATTATGGCCACTAGGCCAACATTTTAGCCCAGTTCAGATTTAACTCAGTTCAAGTTTTGCCCAGCCCAGATCTTACCCAGTCCAGATTTTACCCAGTCCAAATGCAACCCAGACCAAATGCAACCCAGACCAAATGCAACCCAGACCAAATGCAAAGGGCCGCTCGGTATGAGCGGCCCTTTCAATGTCGACAGTTCTGTCATGTCACCGGATCAGACGCCGGATCAATGCGCGATCGGGCTGGCGGTGTCGTCACCTCTGGCCAGACGCCGCTGGGCTGCGGCCTCTTCTGCTGCGTCAGCGGCGGCCTCGTCCCATTCAATCGGCTCTGGCTTGTGGATCAACGCCTGTTCCAAAACTTCTGACACATGGGTGACGGGGATGATTTTCATGCCCGATGTGACATTTTCCGGGATCTCCGCCAGATCTTTTTCGTTCTCCTTCGGGATGAACACCGTCTTGATCCCGCCGCGCAGTGCCGCAAGAAGCTTTTCTTTCAGCCCGCCAATTGGCATCGCATTGCCGCGCAGGGAAACCTCGCCGGTCATGGCGATATCCTTGCGCACCGGAATCCCCGTCAGCACCGACACGATCGAGGTCACCATCGCCAGACCGGCCGATGGCCCATCCTTGGGCGTGGCCCCATCCGGCACGTGCACGTGGATATCCAACCGGTCGAATTTCGGCGGCTTCACCCCGATTTGCGGGGAAATCGACCGCACATAGCTGGCGGCGGCGTCGATGGATTCCTTCATCACATCGCCCAGCTTGCCGGTGGTTTTCATCCGACCCTTACCCGGCAGGCGCAGCGCCTCGATGTGCAACAGATCGCCACCAACCGAGGTATAGGCCAAGCCAGTCACAACACCGACCTGATGCTCATCCTCGGCCAGACCGTAGCGATGTTTGCGCACCCCCAGAAAATCCGAGAGGTTGTCAGACGACACCACAACCTTTTCGGCGCGCCCTTTGACGATCTGGGTCACCGCCTTGCGGGCGGTTTTCGCGATCTCACGCTCAAGGTTCCGCACACCGGCCTCACGCGTGTAATACCGCACCATGTCGCTCAGCGCGCCATCCGTCAGTTCGAATTCACCCTTCTTCAGGCCATGATTCTTGACCTGTTTCTGGATGAGATGGCGTTTGGCGATCTCGGTTTTTTCGTCCTCGGTGTAGCCCGCCAGAGGGATGATTTCCATCCGATCCAACAGCGGCCCCGGCATGTTGTAGCTGTTCGATGTGGTCAGGAACATCACGTTCGAGAGGTCATATTCCACCTCAAGATAGTGATCGACAAAGGTGCCATTCTGTTCCGGGTCCAACACCTCCAGCATGGCGGATGCGGGATCGCCACGGAAATCCTGGCCCATCTTGTCGATTTCATCGAGCAGGATCAGCGGATTGGTGGTTTTGGCCTTTTTCAGCGCCTGAATGATCTTGCCCGGCATTGAACCGATATAGGTCCGGCGGTGACCGCGAATTTCGGATTCATCGCGCACGCCACCCAGCGAGATACGAATAAATTCGCGCCCCGTCGCCTTGGCAACCGATTTCCCAAGCGAGGTTTTACCAACACCCGGAGGGCCGACAAGGCACATGATCGGGCCTTTCAGCTTCTTCGAACGTTGCTGCACCGCAAGATATTCAACGATGCGTTCCTTAACCTTATCAAGGCCATAGTGGTCATCATCCAGAATATTCTGGGCCTTGCCCAGATCCTTTTTGACGCGGGATTTCACGCCCCACGGGATCGACAACATCCAGTCGAGATAGTTGCGCACCACTGTTGCCTCTGCCGACATGGGCGACATGTTCTTCAGCTTTTTCAGCTCGGCATCGGCCTTTTCACGGGCCTCTTTTGACAGTTTGGTTGCGCCAACCTTTTCTTCCAGCTCGGCGATTTCATTGGCGCCATCTTCGCCATCGCCCAGCTCCTTCTGAATGGCCTTCATCTGCTCATTCAGATAATATTCGCGCTGGGTGCGCTCCATCTGGGATTTGACGCGGGTCTTGATCTTTTTCTCGACCTGAAGCACGGACATTTCGCCCTGCATCAACCCATATACCTTCTCCAGCCGTTCAGACACGGACAGAGTTTCCAGCAGATCCTGCTTTTGCTCAACCTCAATGCCCAGATGTCCGGCCACAAGATCGGCCAACTTGGCCGGTTCTTCGGTTTCGGAAACCGCGACAAGCGCCTCTTCGGGGATGTTTTTCTTGACCTTGGAATAGCGTTCGAATTCCGCGCCCACGGTGCGCAACAGCGCCTCGATCGAGGCCTGATCGCCGGGCATTTCGGTCAGATACTCACAACGCGCTTCAAAGAAGTCATCGTTTTCAAGGTATTCCGTGATCCGCACCCGGGCCACACCTTCGACCAGCACCTTGACCGTGCCATCGGGCAGCTTCAACAGTTGCAGCACATTGGCCAGCACGCCGGCCTTGTAGATGCCATCCGATGCCGGATCATCGACACCGGGGTCGATCTGGCTCGACAGCAGGATCTGCTTGTCGTCCGCCATCACCTCTTCCAATGCGCGCACCGATTTTTCACGGCCCACGAACAGCGGCACAATCATGTGGGGGAACACCACAATATCGCGCAGCGGCAGGACGGGATAGCTTGAGTTAAGAGGCTCTTGCATGCTCTTTCCTTATTATTGGCAAACCGGAATGGCCCCACAATGCGGCAGCGCTCACCGGTTCCTGTCTGGCTTTTGTAGGTAGGGCTAGGCCCACGCGCATTCAAGTATGCGCCCCCTTGGTTATCGTTGCGGGTCAGAATGCCCGCTGCCGCGGGGCGTCGCAAGCAGGTATCGGACCATGTGATTGATTTCCGGTTACCATCCCCCGGATTGTCGGCCCAATGCTGTATTTAACGCCGATCGCCCCGGGCCCAGCAGGGCCGTTTTCACAGTTTTCACAGTGGTTCGATATCGCCTTGCGCTCGCTTCGCGTGAAACTCTGCCTCGAACTGGGCAAAGACACCTGCGCCAATTGCGGTCCGCATCCCTGCCATGAGTTCCTGATAATAATGCAGGTTGTGCCATGTCAGCAGCATGGAAGAAATGATTTCCTGGCTGCGGAAAACGTGATGCAGATAGGCACGGGAATAATTGCGGCAGGCGGGGCAGCTGCAATCTTCGTCCAAGGGGCGCGGGTCGTTCTGGTGGCGGGCGTTTTTGATGTTCAACACACCGTGACGGGTGAACACCTGACCGGTGCGCCCGAACGGGACGGCAACACGCAATCCATCATGTCGATGCCGCGCGCCACTGCGCCGACGATGTCATCGGGTTTGCCAACCCCCATCAGATAGCGGGGCCGATCCGTCGGCAGCTGTTCCGGCGCATAATCAAGACACCCAAACATCGCCTCCTGCCCCTCGCCCACGGCCAGGCCGCCGACAGCATAGCCGTCAAACCCGATCTCGCGCAGCGCCTCGGCGGATTGCGCCCGCAGGTCCTGTTCCAAACCGCCCTGTTGAATACCAAACAACATATGGCCGGGGCGGTCGCCAAAGGCCTCTTTGGAGCGCGCGGCCCACCGCATCGACAATTCCATACTGGCGGCAATCCGATCCCGGTCAGCAGGCAGCGCCGGGCATTCGTCGAAACACATCACAATGTCAGAGCCAAGCAACCATTGAATTTCCATCGACCGCTCGGGCGACAACATATGCTTTGAGCCGTCAATATGGGATTTGAACGCCACGCCCTCTTCGGTCAGTTTGCGCAGACTGGCCAGGCTCATCACCTGAAATCCGCCGCTGTCGGTCAGAATGGGCCGTTGCCAGTTCATGAAATCATGCAGGCCGCCCAATTGGTCAATCCGTTCCGCTGTCGGTCGCAACATCAGATGATATGTATTGCCCAACAGGATATCCGCCCCGGTGGCGCGCACGTTTTCCGGCAGCATCGCCTTGACCGTGGCGGCGGTGCCGACGGGCATGAAGGCCGGCGTGCGGATTTCGCCGCGCGGGGTGTCGATTGTGCCACTGCGGGCGCGGCCATCACTGGCATGAAGCGTAAAAGAAGTATGGGTCATAAGTTCGATTTGCCCGCTTTGGCCGCAATTGTCGAGCCTTTGCCGAACAGCCCGCGCCACGGTCCTTGATCCGTCACCCGGCGCTTGCTAGGGCTGCACCCAGACACGGGAGCGTTCACATGACCGAAGAGATCAAACTGGGCTGGGAAGAATGGGTTTCTCTGCCCGATCTGGGCCTGCCCGCATTACGTGCCAAGGTAGATACCGGCGCGCGCACATCGGCGCTGCATGCCTATGATATCGAACGCTTTGGCCCCGCATCAAAACCCAAGGTGCGCTTTGCGGTGCACCCAATTCCGGGGCGCGACGACCTGTCGATCCCCTGTTCCGCCGAAATCGTTGACCGGCGCGAGGTGATCTCGTCCAACGGTGATTCAGAATTCGCGCTATGTGATCCGCACCGACATTACCGTCGGTCAGAAAACCTGGCCGATCGAGGTCACCCTGACCGACCGGCGCGGCATGTCGAACCATATGTTGCTGGGCCGTCAGGCGCTGGCGGAAAATGTCGCAGTGGTGCCAAGCGAAAAGTTCCAGCAACCAGAGCTGAGCTTTGATGTCTATCATTCGACCCGTGTGCGCAAAATGGCCCCGAATTTCGCGCGCTGCGCATCGCGGTGCTGAGCCGCGAGGCCAATTATTCCACCGCCCGTCTGGTGGCCGAGGGCGAAGAACGCGGCCACGTGGTTGAGGTTATCGACACAACCCGTTGTTATATGGCAATTAATGCGCTTTCCCCGGATGTCTATTACGATGGCAAGCGCCTGCCCCGGTATGACGCGATCATTCCCCGGATCGGCGCGTCCATCACCAGCTATGGCACCGCCGTGGTGCGCCAGTTCGAAACCATCGGCACCTATTGCGTCAATGGCTCGACCGGGATCACCCAAAGCCGGGACAAGCTCTGTGCGCATCAGCTTATGGCGCGCCACAAGATCGGCATGCCAAACACCGCCTTTGCGGCCTCGCCCAAGGACACGGACAGTCTGATCGGGTTGGTCGGCACAGCGCCGTTGATTGTGAAATTGCTGGAAAGCACCCAGGGCAAAGGCGTGGTTCTGGCCGAAACCAAGAAAGCGGCGCAATCGGTGATTGATGCCTTTCGCGGGTTGAAAGCCAACTTTCTGGTGCAGGATTTCGTCAAGGAAGCGGCCGGCGAAGACATCCGTTGTCTTGTGGTCGGTGGCAAGGTCGTGGCGGCCATGAAACGCACCGGGGCCGAGGGCGATTTCCGCTCCAACCTGCATCGCGGCGGCAGTGCGCAAATGGTGCGGATTTCCAAAGAAGAACGCGAGTTGGCGGTCAAAGCCGCGCGGGTGTTCGGGCTGAAACTGGCGGGCGTCGATCTGTTGCGCGCCGAAGCCGGACCAAAGGTGCTGGAGGTCAACTCCTCCCCAGGTCTGGAAGGCATCGAAAAAGCCAGCGGCAAGAACATCGCAGGCCTGCTTTATGATCACATCGAGGCCCATGTGCGGCCCCAGCCCGTGCGACGGCGCAAGACCGACTAAGATCATGCGTTGGGTAAGGTGCTGCGCCCAACATATTGAAATTGCAGCATGGCACGCCCATTTCCCTAGGGGATTTTCTTGTTACGAGGATTTGTGTCTTGGATATTGAACAATTGATTTTTGGCTTGATGCAGGAAAACATCGTCACCCTTCTGGCGGCTGTTTTCCTGATCATTGTGGTTCTGAAAGGGGTCAAGATCGTCCCCCAATCGGAAAAATTCGTGGTCGAACGCTTTGGCCGCCTGCATGCGGTGCTTGGCCCCGGGATCAATTTCATCGTTCCGTTTCTGGACAAGCTGGCGCATCGGATTTCGATTTCTGGAACGGCAATTGCCAACGATGAGCCAGGACGCCATCACCACGGACAACGTGTTGGTTCAGGTCGACACCTCGGTGTTTTATCGCATCACCGAACCGGAAAAGACCGTCTATCGCATCCGCGATGTCGATGCCGCCATTGCCACCACCGTGGCCGGGATTGTGCGGTCTGAAATCGGCAAGATGGAGCTGGACGAGGTGCAATCCAACCGGTCGATGCTGACAGCCACGATCAAGGAACAGGTGCGTGCCGTGGTCGATGACTGGGGGATCGAGGTGACCCGCGCCGAGCTTCTGGATGTGAACCTTGATGCCGCCACCCGCGAAGCGATGTTGCAACAGCTGAACGCCGAACGCGCCCGCCGCGCCAATGTGACAGAGGCCGAGGGCAAGAAGCGCGCGGTGGAACTGGCCGCCGATGCCGAGCTGTATTCAGCCGAACAAATCGCCAAGGCCCGCCGCATTCAGGCCGATGCCGAAGCCTATGCCACCGGCGTCGTCGCAAAGGCAATTGCGGAAAACGGGCTTGAGGCCGCGCAATACCAGGTGGCGCTGAAACAGGTCGAGTTGCTGAACAAACTGGGCCAGGGCGCAGGCAATCAGACAATTGTCGTGCCAGCCCAGGCGCTTGAGGCATTTGGCGATGCCTTCAAGATGTTGAAAGGGCGCTGAGCATGGCGGATTTCGCAACCATCTGGTGGGTCTGGCTGGCGGCCGCGCTTTTGCTGGCCATCCTTGAAATTCTGGTGCCCGCCTTTTTGTTCCTTGGCTTCGCCATTGGTGCGGCGCTGGTCGGTTTGGCGATGCTGGGGCCCTTGGCGCTGTTGTCCCCGGCGATGATCCTGCTTGATCTTTGCCGGCCTGTCGCTGGCGGCCTGGCTGATGCTGCGCAAGATCTTTGCCCTGCCCCATGGACAGGTCAAAAGATTTGACCGGGACATCAACGAGTGACGGCAGACTATGAACGTCGGTGGACAGCAGCTCAGGCCGAGATGACCTCTGCCGGCGTTTGGCAATCGAACGCGACGCCGCCCATCATTTTGCTTTTGCGCCGCCTTGGGCTGCGCCCCCGGCCACCCTATTACATCGGGTTTTGGCAACTGGCCCTCGTCTATGGTGCGTTTTTCAGTGTCTTCTGGGGGCTTTTGATGTGGTTCCTTGACTGGTCGGCGCGGGGCATGTCGGTGCCTGCGGCGTTGTTGTCCAGCCTTAAGGCAGGCACGTTGTTCGGTTTGATACTGTCCACCCTGACCCATCGCAGCCGAAAACGCCACGGATTGAGCAATTGGAAAGATCTCTGATTGCCCGATTTGTGGCACCCGATCGTCGCCCAAGCTATGACCACAAGACAATTCTCCCCTGCTCTGGACCCGGGGCGCAGCAATCCCTATATGTTTGCTAAGAAATGACACGAGGCACCCGAAGATGAATGACGCCACCGCGCCGATGGAAGGCGCGCCGCTGATCAAGCCGTCCAGCACCGAACATACGCTGTATGACAGCGTGGTTGAGGCGTGCCGTACGGTCTATGACCCTGAAATCCCCGTGAATATCTATGATCTGGGGTTGGTCTACACGATTGAGATCAGCGACGAGAACAAGGTGAACATCATCATGACCCTGACCGCGCCGGGATGTCCGGTGGCCGGTGAGATGCCCGGATGGCTGATCGATGCGGTCGGCCCGGTGGACGGGGTTCAGGATGTGGATGTGGAAATGACCTGGGATCCGCCCTGGGGCATGGACATGATGAGCGATTAGGCCCGGTTGGAACTGGGATTCATGTAGATCTGTAGAAAGAGGCAAAAATGTTTGGCATTCCCGGCAAACAAGCCGTCACCATGACCCCCGCCGCGATCCGCCAGATCGTGAAGCTGATGGATAAAAAGGGCCACGCGGGCCTGCGCATCGGCGTCAAGAAAGGCGGCTGTGCGGGCATGGAATACACGATGGACTACGTTGATGACGTAGGCGATCATGATGAGGTCGTGGAACAGGACGGCGCGCGGGTGATGATTGCGCCGATGGCGCAAATGTTCCTGTTTGGCACGGAAATCGACTATTCGGTCGAGCTGCTGGAAAGCGGGTTCAAGTTCAACAACCCCAATGTGTCCGACGCCTGTGGCTGTGGTGAATCGATCAAGTTCAAGGACGTCGAGGAGCTGAGCGAGGCCTTTCCCGACGGTGTGCCGAAGCTGAACTAATCTCGGTCATTTGATCGACAACCAATCACAAGAGGCGGTGTCCAATCGGATGCCGCCTTTTTCGTGGTCCGTATGTTTTGCGTCCGGTGTGTTTCCAGACCAAAGTGTCATGCCGACAGTATGCCGTTCGGCCCGGCCGTGGATGAAACCGTTTGCCGCCTATACGCCGGGCAGCTCCATCACCATCTCATGCCAGCTGACCCCGCCATGATCAGAGAGAGAGGGCTTTGTATAGCGAAAGCCCAACTTTTCATACAAGGCCAGGTGATGCTCTTTGCACATCAGGTGAATGGTTTTCTTGTCAGCTTCGATCATGCGGGCCACAAATTCGGACATCAGACGCCGGGACAACCCGCGCCCCTGACAGGCCGGATCAACAACCACCGACATGATCACCACATTGGGCGCGGCAGGATCATGTCCGACCAGCTCTTTTATATCTTCGTCAGACATTTCAACGTCATAGGCGCATCCGCTGTTGATGAAGCCAACAATTTCGCCTTCGATTTCCAGGATCAGAAACCCCAAAGGATACGCTATGATCCGTTGCTGAATTTTCTCAAACGTGGCCGCCTCTTCGCCGTCATAGGCCGATGTCTCGATCTCATAGCAGCGCTGTGCATCCAGTGGCACGGCGTTGCGAAAGACCCAAGCCTCTGTGGTGTTCGCCAATCTGAAAATCCTCCCATTGCGCCGGGATCGCACGCCCCGATCCGGCACCAGACCCAGCCCCCCCCAAAGAAAAAGGCGGCACCCGTAGTGAGCGCCGCCTTCCTCCTCTTTAAACGATCACTCGTTACTTGACCACGATCTCTGGTCCCATGAACATCGTCGGCAGCCATGTGGACAGGATCGGGATGTAGGTCACCATGATCAGGAACACAAACAGCACAGCCAGGAACGGCAGCGACGCCCGCACAACCCGCATCATCGGCATGCCCGCAACACCCGAGGTCACGAAAAGGTTCAGACCAACCGGCGGGGTGATCATGCCGATTTCCATGTTGACCACCATGATGATGCCCAGATGGATCGGGTCGATGCCCAGCTCGATGGCAATCGGGAAGACCAGCGGCGCGACGATCACGATCAGGCCCGAGGGTTCCATGAACTGACCACCGATCAGCAGGATCACGTTGACGATCACCAGGAACATCACCGCACCAAAACCGGCCGCCAGCATCGAGGATGCGATCTGTTGCGGGATCTGCTGATCGGTCAGAACGTGCTTCAGGATCAGCGCGTTGGCGATGATGAACATCAACGTCACCGTCAGCTTGCCAGCCTCGAACAGGGTGTCGCGGGTATCCTTGTGAAAGAACGCGGTCACCAATGCGATGGGTTTCTGCATCAGCGTCAGATTGCGTTCACCATCCGGTTTGGAAAGCGGCCCCATGTCACGATAGACAAATGTCGCGATAAAGAAGGCATAGACCGCCGCAACCGCCGCCGCTTCGGTCGGGGTGAAGATCCCGCCATAGATGCCGCCAAGGATGATGACGATCAGGAACAGACCCCAACCGGCCTCGGAACCGGACCGGAACACTTCGCCCCAGCCTTTCCATTCGCCCTTTGGCAGACCTTTGACGCGGGCAATCGCATAGATCGTCAGCATCAGCATGGTGCCCGCCATCAGACCCGGAATAACCCCGGCCAGGAACATCCGCCCCACCGACACATCGGTGGCCGAAGCATAGACCACCATCACGATGGACGGCGGGATCAGAATGCCCAGCGTACCGGCATTGGCGATGACACCGGCGGCAAAGTCCTTAGTATAGCCAACTTCGCGCATGCCGGCGATGACGATGGAACCGATGGCCACCACGGTTGCAGGCGAAGACCCTGAAAGCGCAGCAAACAACATGCAGGCAAAGACACCCGCAATGGCCAGACCGCCATGGAAGTGGCCAACAAGGGCGATGGAAAACCGGATGATCCGTTTCGCCACGCCGCCGGTCGACATGAAGGACGACGCCAGCACAAAGAACGGGATCGCCAGAAGCGTGTAATGCCCGGCCATCGCCTGAAAAAACGTCTGGGCGATCGAGGCCAGCGACGTGTCACTGAGCACCAGCAAGAAAAAGATCGACGACATGCCCAGCGACACCGCAATCGGCACGCCGATCAGCATCAGGCCGATGACCATGGTAAAGAGGAATACGACTTCCATCCGACTACTCCCCGGAATTCATGTGGCGGACGTCATCCACCGCATCTTCGGCTTCGTGACTGACAATAAGGCTCTCGGCGGTGCCATTGACCAGCCGCACGGTGGCCTGAATGAAACGGAACAACAGCAGCGCCGCACCAAAGGGCAACATCGCATAGGGGATCAAACGCGGGATCTTCTCATATGCTTCGCCTTCGTTCAGCCAGGGTTCCAGGAACTGCAACCAGGACGGCAAAGGAATGTCGTTGACCTCATACCAGGCGCGATAGGACGAGCTGCGCATCTCTTCGAAACCGGTCGGAAACCAGCGCCCGGTTGTCTGCGGCAAATTGGCGAAATTGGCCCAGTAATCCCAAGCCCCTTTCAGCAACAAAAAGGCGTAAATGATACAGACCGCCGCCGCGACCAGCGCGAGCACCTTGCGCACCGGTTTGTCGAACAGGTTGATGACCGCATCAACCCCCAGATGGGCCGTGACCTTGACCGCATAGCTCACGCCAAACAGCACGAGCCAGGCAAACAGGAAGGCCGTCGCCTCAAGCCCCCAGATCAGGCCGGTGTTAAAGCCATAGCGCAAGACCACATTGATGAATGTGATCAGGGTCATGGCCCCAAGGATCAGCGCAATGAATGTTTCTTCAAGCTCATGAACCAAGCGGCCCAGGATGCCCGTGGGTTCGTAATGGGCTGCCATCGCCCGTCCCCTTTTTTGTGGAATTGACGGAGCCTGGCCCAATCCGGCCTTGGCATCCTGAAAGTCACGCGCCGGGCCTTGCATCAAGCCCCGGCTGTGGTTTCTCTATCCGTGCGCGGTGTTTCCGGCCCACAAAACGTAGGCCAGAAACACCATTGCCGGATCAGTTCATCATGTTGATTTCTTGTGCGGCGTCGATGTTTTCCTGGCCGACATCTTCGCGGAACTGTTCCCAAACGGGCTTCATCGCATCGACCCAGGCCTGACGCTGATCGCCATCCAGTTCGCGTACGACACCACCGGCGTCCAGAATGGCCTGTTTGGCCTCGCCGTTCACCTTGGTCGATTCCGCATTCCGGGTCTCTGTGACTTCCATCATGATGGTGGCCAGCTGGTCACGGGTATCGTCCGGCAGGCTTTCCCAGAAATCGGTCGAGGTCACGACCAGATAGTCAAGCACACCGTGGTTGGTTTCGGTGGTGCCGTCCTGAACCTCGAAGAACTTCTGGCCATAGATGTTGGACCAGGTGTTTTCCTGCCCGTCGACAACGCCCTGTTGCAACGCGCCGTAAACTTCCGAAAATGCCATCGGCTGGGGCGAAGCGCCCATCGCCTGCATCTGGGCGACCAGCACGTCAGAGCTTTGCACCCGGAATTTCAAACCTTCGGCATCGGTCGGCAGGATCAGCGGCTTGTTGGCCGACATCTGCTTCATGCCATTGTGCCAGAATGCGAGGCCCAGAAGACCACGGCGCATCATGGATTCCTTCATCGCCTGACCAGTTTCCGAGTTCTGGAACGTGTCGACGGCGGCGATGTCCTTGAACATGAACGGCAGGTCGAAAATGCGGAATTGCTTGGTGAACCGTTCAAATTTCGACAGCGAAGGGGCCGCCATCTGAACGTCGCCTTGCAGCATCGCCTCAAGAACCTGATCGTCGTTGTAAAGTGTCGAGTTCGGGAAAACCTCCATGCAGGCTTTGCCGTTCATCTCGTCATTGACGCGCTGTTCCAGCAGCGAGGCCGCAATGCCCTTTGGGTGTTTGTCGGTGTTGGTCACATGGGCGAATTTGATCACGATTTCGCCGTCGTCACAGGCCGCCATGGCACCGGTGGTTGCGGTCACGGTCAGCGCCATTGCGGTGGCGGCGGTGGTCAGGAATGTTTTCATCAATCTCTCCTCCCGAGAATAATTGTCCGGTTCTTTGCGAACGGCACGTTGCCAATAGACATCCGGTGGCCGCACCGCTCAAGACTTTGTGAAAAGCGTGATGAGAGGCGGTTAATGCATTGAGAAATATATCTTAAATTTCGACCCCCATGGCCCGCACAAACCAGATGTGCGAAAATTCGCACAGGGTTAGCGGCAAACAGTGCGAAAATCCGCACATCTCGGGGCGCGTGGCAAATCCTTTGCATCTGCGGCAGGGTGACCGGATGGATGATCATTCAAACCCGGAACACAGGGCAGAAGCAGACCGATTTGATCGGGTGCTGGCGTTCCTGCAACGCGCCGCCCGCCTCAAGGATACCTTGCGCTCCGGGCGCACCGGCGACGGGGCGCTGGAAAGCGTCGCGGCCCATAGCTGGTCCCTGTGTCTTTTGGCGCTGCTGCTTGAGGACGATATGGACCGGGTCGATATGCTTCGGCTTTTGCGGCTTTGCATTCTGCATGACCTTGGCGAAGCGATTTCAGGCGATGTCCCGGCCATCGACCAAGACCCTGCGGTAGACAAATCCGCCCGCGAACGTGACGATCTTTTGGCCCTGTCAGACGGGCTGCCGGAGGACATCAAGCATCGCATTCTGAAACTGTGGGCGGAATACGACGCCGGCGAAACCGCCGAAGCGCAATGGGCCAAGGGGTTGGACAAGATCGAAACGATGGTTCAGCACGTCACCGGGCGACAGGATGCGGATTTCGATTACCTCTGGAACCTTGGGTATGGTGTGAAATGGACCGGACACCCCCCGTTGCTGAAAACGCTCCGGGCCAAGGTGGATGTGATGACGCGGGCCAAAGCCGCCAATTTCAACGGCGAAAATCCTCGGGCTTGATGCCATAGCGGGTCAGCTTGTCATAGAAGGTTTTGCGCGGCAGTTTCAGTTGTTTCGCGGCCTCTGACGCGCGGCCGTTCTGGCGGCCCAATGCGGCAACCAAAAGCGAGCGTTCGACCTGGGCCATCTGTTCCGCCAGACCAAGATCGGCATTGCGCGCCACCTCTTCCGGCATGCCAAGCACAAATCGCATTGCCGCCGACATCAGGGACCGGGCATTGCCGGGCCAATTCTGTGCCATCAGGGCGGCGGCATGATCATGGCTGATTTCGGGCACAGGAATTCCGGCCTGTTCCGCCGCTTGTTCGACGTAGTGGCGGAACATCACCGGAATGTCTTCGGGACGTTCCGACAGGGCGGGAATGCGCACCGGATGCACGTTCAAACGGTAAAACAGATCGGAATCGATCCGGCCTTCGGCCAGGGCCGTGTCCAATCCGCCCACCGCCCCGGCGATGAACCGCACCTCGCGTTGGCTGTCGAGCAGATCAAGCAGAACAAGCTGGCTGTCGGCGGGCATATCGGCAATGCCATCCAGAAACAGCGCGCCCCCCTTGGCCATGCCAAAGGCGGTGACCAGATCGTCGGGCGTCATGATCCGCGCGGCCCGCTTTTCAAACGGTCCCTTGGCGCGGGGCGAGCAGAGATGGATCACCTCGGCAACCTTGGAAATGCCCGACCCCTGCGGTCCGGTCACCAGCGCCTCGGCCGTGGAATGCGCCACCTGCCGCACCTGGGCGCGCAGGGCCTCGGACCGTTCGGATGCGCCGAACAACAGCCGCGCGGCGGCGTCCCCGGCCTCTAACTGGTTTTTGAACCGGCGATTTTCCAACACCATGGTGCGCATCGAAATCGCCCGCTCCAGCACCTTGAGCAATTCCTCGGTCTGGCAAGGCTTTTCGAGAAAGGCAAAGGCCCCGGCCCCCAGCGCACGCACCGCCATGGGCACATCCCCCTCGCCGGTCAGCAGGATCACTGGCAGCTCTGCATCGACCTCTTGTGCGAAATCAAGCAGGTGAAACCCGTCCCGCCCCGGCATGCGGATGTCAGACAGGATGACACCGGGAAAATCCGCACGGATGTGATCCTTGGCGACGACAAACGACGCCGCCGGCACCGCAGAAAACCCCGCAAGGTCCAGCGATTGGCACAGCGCGTCACGCAACCCGGCATCATCATCGACCAACAAAACCTGTTTCATGCCGCTTCGCCCCCTGCCCCCGCATCTGTTTCGCGCCACCGCTCCAGCTCGACGGTGAACACCGCGCCGCCGCCGGGCGCATTGGCGCCACGGATCGTGCCGCCGAAGCTTTGCACCAACCCATAAGAGATCGACAGCCCCAGCCCCATGCCATCCGGGCCGCCAACCTGTTTTGTCGAATAAAACGGATCGAACATCCGATCTGGATCTGCGATGCCGGGGCCGCTGTCGGCCATTGTCACGCGCGGGCGGTCGCCATCGGTCAGGGTGATGGTCAGATTGCGGGTCTCGCTCCGCTCCATCGCGTCAACGGCGTTGGACACGAGGTTGAGGAACACCTGCCCCAACCGCACCTCGCCGCCCCAGACCCAGATCGGCACCGACGGACGCTGCCAGTGCAGGGTCACATTGCCATGATGCAATCGGGTTTCCGCCAGTTCGACCGCGCTGTCGATCACCGCCACGATGTCGACCCGGCCCATCGGCTCGCTTTCATTGCGGGCAAAGGCGCGCAGGTTCTTGATGATACGCGCCATGCGCCGGGCCATGGCGGCAATCCGGCCAAGGTTGTCGCGGGCGGTTTCCGGCCGGTCCCGATCCAGAAAGGCCTGGGCGTTTTCGGCATATTGCTGGATTGCCATCAACGGCTGGTTCAACTCATGACTGATGCCGGCGGACATCTGGCCCAATGCCGACAATTTACCCGCCTGCACCAGATCCGCCTGGGCGCGTTTCAGGGCGGCCTCGGCCTCTTCGCGTTCGCGCACCTCATGGCGCAGGGCGGTATTGGTATCCGAAAGCTCACGGGTGCGGCTGGCAACCCGCAATTCCAGCCGCCGATTGGCCAGCGCCAGCGCGCGCCGCCGTGCGCCCGCCAGAAACAGCAAGGCGCCAAAGGTCGCCAACAACGCCGCCACCGCCGCCGATTGCCAAAGCGCCAGCCGCAGTGCCGGGCCCGTGTCAATCAACGCCTCGGCGCGCAAATCAATCAACGGCAGGTCCTGCGTCAGATGCAGCGCGCGACGCGGCACATAGGGCGACCAATCCACCTGCCAGATGTCATGCCCGCCCAAACGCCGCGCGCCAGGGGCCTTGCCCCCCGGGGCGGACGGCCCGATATCGCCTGCCCGTCGCTGCCACAACAGCACCTCGGAGCGGTTGGATATGAACACCAGCCCGTCACGGTCCAGAAAATAGATCGTCGGGCGATCGCCGCGCCAGTTTTCCTCCAGCCGGTCAATGTCCACCCCCAACACCAAGGCCCCGCGCACCACGCCATCGGCGGCAAAGGTCGGTGTGGCAAAGAACCAGCTGCGCACGCCATAGACGGTACTGACCACATGGTCCGAGCCCAAAGCCCCCTGCAAGGCCCGCTTGAAATAGCGGCTTTCGGTCAGGTTTTCCGGCACATCCTCGGTCGAGGACGCCAGCACCGCGCCGGTCGCATCGACATAAATCATCGTCAGCGCCGCGGTTTTGTCGGCCACATCCAACAGCAGCGCCTCGGCGCGGGCACGGTCACCGCCGTCATGCAGCGCCGCCAGAACCGGATCAGTCGCGGTCAGCACCGCGACCTCGGCATTATGTTGCAATTGCGCAGTCAGCCGGTCCGCAGCCAACGACAAATCCGCCTCGCCCCGGCGCGCCAATTGGTCCAACCCCTGGCGGAATCCGGTCTGCCAAACGGCGGCGCTGACCATGACAATCACCACAACATACAACACCGCAAGAGCGCGTGGGGAAGAGAACTTGGCTTTCATCCCGCCAGCTTAGCGCCAGCCGCCGCGCAAAGGAATGCCGGTCGGCACCTTTGTCGGCAATGCCGCACGATGCTGTCGGCAATGTCGCACAGTGCTGCTAGCAAAATCGCACGGCGCCCCACCGGGCACCCATCGCATGTGACGGCAAAAAGCGGACGCAGGCCAATCACCCTATCCAATCACCCCATGCTCCGGCGAGCACCAAAAAAGATACCCGCCGCGCCCTGCCCTGATCCGGCTGGCACGGCGACGGCGGATCACGCCCCTTGCGCCAACTCGGCGCATTATGCATTCTTTTTCGACGGAGGGCCCCACTACGGTACTACTTTGCAGGTGCGGCATTTTAGATGGTTCGAATGAAGTTGGTGGATTTTCCCCAAGTTTAGCGCTAACAGTCCTTAAAACCAATGCTGTGAGCAGGTAATATGAAAAACGAATTCTCCACCACATCAGTTATTCTTTGGGCAAGGATGCGGCCCATTCGTCGGTTTATGATTGGCGTATCGCGCTGTCATTGGCGCTGCGGGATCGCATGGTCGATCACTGGGTGCGCAGCACGCGCGAAACCTATGAAACCGGCGCGAAGCGGGTCTATTACCTGTCGCTGGAATTCCTGATGGGCCGTCTGGTCGAAGACATGGCCGCCAATCTGGGGCTGGACAAGGAAGCGCGCAGCGCGATCGAGGAACTGGGTCAGGACTATGATGTCATTGTGCATGACGAACCTGACGCGGCGCTGGGAAATGGCGGGCTGGGCCGGTTGGCCGCCTGTTTCATGGATTCCCTCGCAACCCTTGGCATCCCCGCCTATGGCTATGGCATCCGCTACGAACATGGCCTGTTTGAACAGAAGTTTTCTGACGGCAAACAGGTAGAGACCGCCGAAACCTGGCTGTCACAGCGGCATGCCTGGGAATTCGAACGCCCCGAAGTGCGGCACAAAATCCGGTTTGGCGGCCACGTGGATCACCACGAGGGCAAGGCCATCTGGCATGCGTCGGAAAGCGTCTTTGCCACCGCCTATGATACGCCGGTCATTGGCTGGAAGGGCACATGGGGCAACACGCTGCGGCTTTGGGCGGCCAAGGCTGCGGGGGCCTTTGACCTCGAAAGTTTCAACCGTGGTGATTACCTTGCCGCCGGGCGGTCCGAGGCGCTGGCGCGCACGATTTCGCGCGTGCTGTACCCCGACGACACCACCGATGCGGGCAAGCAGCTGCGGCTGAAACAGGAATATTTCTTCACCGCCGCTTCGCTGATGGATCTGATCCGCCGGTTCCTGACCGACCATGACGACATCACCGCCCTGCCCGATCACGTGGCGATCCAGTTGAACGACACCCACCCCGCCATTGCCGGTCCCGAACTGGTGCGCATTCTGGTGGATGATCACGGGCTGGAGATGGACAAAGCCATCGAACTGGCGCGCAGCTGCCTCAGCTATACCAACCACACGCTATTGCCCGAAGCGTTGGAAAAATGGCACGAGGGGCTCATGGCCTATGTGCTGCCGCGGCATCTGGAAATCATCCGCGCCATCGACAACAACCATCAGGCCCACCACCCCGGCAGCCCGCGCATCATCAATCATGACCATGTGCATATGGGCGAACTGGCCTTCATCATGGCGCATAAGGTCAATGGTGTGTCGGCGCTGCACAGCGAATTGGTCAAGGAAACCGTGTTTGCCGATCTGCACAAGATCCACCCGACACGGATTATCAACCAGACCAACGGCATCACGCCGCGCCGCTGGCTTTATACCAGCAATGCGCCGCTCAGCGATCTGATCACGCGTGAGATCGGCAGCGATTGGGTCGCCGATCTGGAGCAGTTGCAAAAGCTGAATGCCAAGGCCGAGGACACCGCATTCCTTGCCGATTTCCGTGCGGCCAAACGCGTCAACAAGGTCAAACTTGCCAAGTGGATCGCCGAAACCTGTGGTGTTCAGGTCGACCCGGACGCAATGTTCGATGTGCAGATCAAGCGCATCCACGAATACAAACGCCAGTTGATGAACATTCTGGAAACCATCGCGCTGTGGAATGACATCCGGGACAATCCCGGTGGCGATTGGACCCCGCGCGTCAAGATTTTTGGCGGCAAGGCAGCACCCGGCTATCACGTGGCCAAGCAGATCATCCATCTGATCAATGACGTGGCCGCCCGGATCAACAATGACCCGGTGACCAAGGATCTGCTGAAGGTGGTCTATCCATCGAACTACAATGTCACCATGGCGGAAATGCTGATCCCGGCGTCGGATCTGTCGGAACAGATCTCGACCGCGGGCAAGGAGGCATCGGGCACCGGCAACATGAAATTCGCCCTGAACGGTGCGCTGACCATCGGCACGCTGGACGGCGCGAATGTGGAAATCCGCGAACATGTCGGGGCAGAGAACTTCTTCTTGTTCGGTCTGACCACCGCCGAAGTCCAGGAACGGCGCAGCCATCCCGGCTTTGCCCGCAATGCGATCGAGGCCAGCCCGCGTCTTGGGCGTGTTCTGGGCCAGATCGTTGACGGTGTGTTTTCGCCGGACGAAGCCTCGCGATACCATGAATTGGTCGGCAATCTTTACGACCACGACTATTTCCTCGTGACCTGCGATTTCGACAGTTACTTTGACACGCAACGCGATGTCGACCAAGCTTATCGCAATCAGGTCAATTGGTCCTCCATGGCGCTTCGCAATACGGCCAGCATGGGCTGGTTCTCCTCCGACCGTACGATCCGTGGTTACGCGCGCGACATTTGGCACGCGGGCCCGGCAGGCACCGACAATCTGGAGAAAAGTGGATGACAACAGCCCCCCTGATACACCCGGACGAGGCCGCCAGCCTGGCCAATGGCGCGCATGGCAATCCATTTGCCGTGCTGGGTTTGCACGCGTTTGACGGCAACCTTGTGATCCGCGCCTTTCGGCCAGAGGCCGACAGTGTCGAGGTTCTGGACGCCAAGACCGGCAAGAAGATTGTCGATCTCGAACCGGCTGAAGGGGGGGATGGTGTATTTTGTGCAATCGTGCCGCGTCGCAAGACGCGGTTCGACTATCAGCTTCGCATGACACGCGGCGGCGTGATCTGGGAAGAGGTCGATGCCTATGCGCTTGGCCCGGTGATGGGCGAGATTGACGAATATCTGTTGGGCGAAGGCACCCACGGCCATCTGTGGCGTGCCCTGGGCGCGCATGTCATGACCCACGAAAATGTGTCCGGCACGCATTTCGCGGTCTGGGCACCAAATGCGAAACGCGTTTCCGTTGTCGGGGATTTCAACGGCTGGGATGGGCGGCGCCATGTGATGCGGCGGCGTGGGGCCACGGGCGTTTGCGAAATCTTTCTGCCCGGTATCTGCGATGGCGCGTCTTATAAATATGAAATTCAGGATGCCGGCGGCAACCTGATCCCGCTCAAGGCCGATCCGGTTGGATTCGGCGCAGAGCTGCCACCCCGCACCGCATCCGTGGTGCGCGACCTGACCGGCTATGACTGGCAGGACGCCAAATGGCTGAAGACCCGCGGCGGCGAACATCGCATCGACCGGCCGATTTCGGTCTACGAGGTCCATCTGGAAAGCTGGCGGCGCGTCCCCGAAGATGAAAACCGGTCGCTGACCTATCGTGAAATGGCTGACCAGCTGGTGGATTATGTCGTCGATATGGGCTTCACCCATGTCGAGACCACACCGATCAGCGAATATCCCTTTGGCGGCTCCTGGGGCTATCAGCCGGTGGGTCTTTTTGCGCCGACATCGCGGTTCGGCACGCCGGACGATTTCCGCTACTTTGTCGATGCCTGCCATCAGGCGGGACTGGGCGTCATCATCGACTGGGTGCCCGGGCACTTCCCGACCGACAGCCATGGGCTGGGTCAGTTTGACGGCACGGCGCTTTATGAACATGCCGACCCGAAAGAGGGTTATCACCCGGACTGGAACACGCTGGTTTACAACTATGGCCGGTCCGAGGTCGCCAATTACCTGATTGCCAACGCGAAATTCTGGGTTCAGGAATTTCACATCGACGGGCTGCGCGTCGATGCGGTGGCGTCGATGCTCTATCGTGACTATTCCCGCAAAGAGGGCGAATGGGTACCCAATATCCACGGCGGGCGCGAGAACCTGGAAGCGATCAGTTTCATGCAGCGCATGAACGAAGCCGTCTATGCCGACCAACCCGACATCATGACCATTGCCGAGGAATCCACCGCCTTTCCCGGTGTCAGCGCGCCGACCGACAGCGGCGGCCTGGGGTTCGGGTTCAAATGGAACATGGGCTGGATGAACGACACCCTGAGCTACATGGCCGAAGATCCGGTGAACCGGAAATACCACCACGACAAGATGACCTTTGGCCTGCATTACGCCTTTAGCGAAAACTTTGTCCTGCCGATCAGCCATGACGAGGTCGTGCATGGCAAAGGGTCGATGCTGCGCAAAATGCCGGGTGACGATTGGCAGCGGTTTGCCAATCTTCGGGCCTATTACGGCTTCATGTGGGGACACCCGGGCAAGAAGCTGTTGTTCATGGGCTGTGAATTTGCCCAGCACGAGGAATGGAATAATGAATCCAGCCTCGATTGGCATTTGCTGGAATATGGGCCGCACAAGGGCATGCAATCGCTGGTGCGCGATCTGAACGCGCTGTACCGCGCCACGCCAGCGCTGCATGAATTGGACAGCAAACCCGAAGGGTTCCGCTGGATCGACGGTGGCAATGCCGAGGATTCGATCTTTGCCTGGCTGCGTCTGGGCAAGGACGGCAGCGATCCGGTGCTGGTGGTGTCGAATTTCACGCCGGTGACACGCAGCGGATACCGGATTGGCGTGCCGAACGCGGGCGTCTGGCAGGAACTGCTGAACTCCGATGCGGACAGCTATGGCGGCAGCAATCAAATCAATGCCGGTGACCTGTCGACAGATCCGCAAGGCGCGCATGGATGTGAGCAGTCGCTGAACCTGACGATTCCGCCGCTGGCGACCATGTTCCTAAAATTAAAAACGGCCTGAGCCGCGATATTTTGTTCCAAGGGGGGGACCCGATGACAGAACCGAGACATATTCTTGCACAACAGACCATGGCCTATGTGCTGGCCGGGGGGCGCGGCAGTCGGTTGAAAGAAATGACTGATATCCGGGCGAAACCGGCGGTCTATTTCGGCGGCAAGACACGGATTATCGACTTTGCCCTGTCCAATGCGGTGAATTCCGGCATGCGCCGGATCGGGGTGGCGACGCAATACAAGGCCCACAGCCTGATCCGCCACCTGCAACGCGGCTGGAGCTTTTTCGCGCCGAGCGCAACGAAAGCCTGGATATTTTGCCGGCCTCGCAACAGATCAACGAAGACAATTGGTACAAGGGCACGGCCGATGCCGTGACCCAGAACATCTCGGTTCTGCGCGGCTATGCCCCGAAATACATCCTCATTCTGGCGGGCGACCATATCTACAAACAAGACTATTCCTTCATGGTCGAACAGCATGTGAAATCCGGCGCCAAGGTCACGGTCGGCTGTATCGAAGTGCCGCGCGAAGAGGCCAAGGCCTTTGGCGTGATGGACGTGGATGAGACCGACAAGATCCTGGAATTCGTCGAAAAACCCGCCGATCCCCCCGCAATGCCCGGCGACGAGAGCCGCTCACTGGCCAGCATGGGGATCTATGTGTTCGAAGCAGATTATCTGTACGACCTGTTGGAAAAAGACGCACAGAACCCGGACTCGACCAATGATTTTGGCCATGACATCATCCCCGGCATCGTCGCCGAGGGCGGGGCCTATGCCCATCCCTTTGGCCGCTCTTGCGTGCAATCCGGGCTGGAGGACAAACCCTATTGGCGTGATGTCGGTACGATTGACGCCTATTGGCAGGCCAATATCGACCTGACCGATTTCAAACCGGAACTGGATATCTATGCCAGCGAATGGCCGATCTGGACCTATTCCGAATTGGTGCCACCAGCGAAATTCATCCACAACGAAGAAGGCCGCCGCGGTCAGGCGGTGTCGTCGATGGTGGCGGGCGGATGCATCATTTCCGGTTCGTCGCTTTACCGCTGTTTGATGTTTACCGGCGTGCGCACCCATTCCTATTCCCAGCTCGAGGGCGTTGTTGCCCTGCCTTATTGCGAGGTCGGTCGGCGCGCACATCTGAAAAATGTCATCATTGACCGCGGGGTGAAAATTCCCGAGGGGCTGATCGTGGGCGAAGATGCGGCGTTGGACGCCAAAAGATTCCGCCGCTCCGAAGGGGGTGTTTGCCTGATCACCCAGGACATGATCGACGCATTGGATAGCTGACATGAATGTGCTGATGGTCACCTCGGAATGCGCGCCGTTCATCAAGACCGGTGGGCTGGCGGATGTGGCGGGCGCCCTGCCCGGCGCATTGAAACCCCTGGGCATTGAATGCCGCACCATGCTGCCGGCCTATCCGGCGCTGATGCCGTATCTGGCCAAAGGCACCGAGGTCGCCACATTTGGCGACCTCCCCGGTGGGGCCGGTCGATTGGTCCAGGTGGAGGCTGAGGGCATCACCCTTCTGCTGCTGGACGCACCACAGTTGTTCGATCGTCCCGGCGGCCCCTATGCCGACCCAACCGGCCAGGACTGGAACGACAATCACCGCCGCTTTGCCTCGCTTGCGCAGGCGGCGGCGCGGATCTGTTTTGATGGTTTGGCCGATTGGAAACCTGACATCCTGCATGCACATGACTGGCAGGCGGGTCTCGCCCCGGTCTATCTGAAACAACCGGGCGTGCCGGTGCCGAAATCCATCATGACTATCCACAACATCGCCTTTCAGGGGCGGGTTGCGCCGTTTGAGGGCCAGGAGCTGGGCCTGCGCTGGGATTGGTTCACCCCCGATGGCATGGAATTTCATGGCGATCTGTCGTTTTTGAAATCCGGGCTGGTTTACGCCGACCGCATCACCACGGTCAGCCCGACCTATGCCCGCGAAATCCTGACGCCAGAGTTCGGCATGGGGCTGGAGGGCGTGTTGCAGGCCCGGTCCGGCGCGCTGTCCGGGATTCTGAACGGGATCGACACCGACATCTGGAACCCGAACACCGACAGCGCATTGCCCCGGACCTATGATGGCCGTTCGATCACGCGCAAGGCGGAAAACCGCGCCGCGATTTGCGCCCGGCTGGGGCTGGACGTCGATCATGACGGCCCGCTGTTCTGTGTCATCAGCCGATTGACCGAACAAAAGGGGCTGGATGCCCTGGCCGAGGCGCTGCCGCATCTGGTGGCGGGCGGCGGTCAGCTGGCCTTGCTTGGCTCTGGTGCGCCGGATCTGGAAAAAGCCTATCTTGATGCGGCCAAGGCCTTTCCGGGCAAGGTTGGCGTGCATATCGGATACGACGAAGGGTTTTCGCACCTGCTACAAGGTGGCAGCGATGCGATCCTGATCCCGTCGCGATTTGAACCCTGTGGCCTGACCCAGCTTTATGGGCTGCGGTATGGCACGGTGCCGGTTGTCGCGCGCACCGGCGGGCTGGCCGATACGGTGATTGACGCCAATGTCGCCGCCCTGCGCGCCGGGGCCGCCACCGGATTTCAATTCGATGATGTCACCCGCTTGGGCGTGACGGATGTTCTGGACCGGGTGTTCCGGGCATATGCCAATGACACCGACTGGAAATCATTGCAAAAGGCCGCCATGAAACAGGCGGTGGGCTGGGATATCTCGGCTCAGGCCTATGCCGATATGTACAAAGAGGTTCTTGCTGAATGACCACAAACACGCCGATCACGGCAGAGATCCGGTCGGGGCGCCCGCATAAACTGGGGGCGCATTTCGACGGCGAAGGCACCAATTTCGCGGTGTTTTCGGAAAATGCCGCACGCGTGACCCTGTGTCTGTTTTCCCCGGATGGAAAACGCGAAGAATTCCGACTTGATCTGCCAGAGCGGACCGGTGCGGTCTGGCATGGCTATGTGCCCGGCGTGCGCCCCGGCGCGCTTTATGGCTATCGTGTGGATGGGCAATTCGCCCCCGAACGCGGCCATCGCTTCAATTCCAACAAGCTGCTGCTTGATCCCTATACCCGTGAAATCGCCGGGCAATTCACCAACCACGCCGCGACCTATGGCTATGACCCAGAGGCCGCCAATGGCGATCTGCATTTCTCGACCGAGGACAGCGCGCCACATGTGCCGAAATCGGTGGTGTCAGACCCGAATGATTTCCCGTTGGATGCCCGCACATTGTCGCAAGGTCACGACGGCGGCCTGATCTATGAGGCCCATGTCAAAGGCGCCACCAAGCGACATCCCGGCGTGCCCGAAGACCTGCGTGGCACCTATGACGGGTTTGCCTCTGATGCGATGCTCGACCATCTGACCCGGCTGGGTGTGGATGCGGTGGAAATCCTGCCGGTGCAGGCGTTGAAATCCGAACCGATGCTGGGCGCGAAATCGCTGACCAATTACTGGGGGTACAATACCATCGGCTTCTTTGCGCCGGAGCCGCGTTATTTCGGCCCGGCGGGTGTGCGCGGCTTTCGCGCCATGGTCGAACGCTTTCATGCTGCCGGGATCGAGGTGATCCTGGATGTGGTCTACAACCACTCGGCCGAAGGCGATCATATGGGCCAAACCCTGAGCTTTCGGGGCCTCGACAATGCGGCCTATTACCGGCTTCTGGATGGACAGCCACGGTATTACGTGAATGACACCGGCTGCGGCAATACATTGAATGCCGGCCATCCGTTTGTCTTGCGCATGATCATGGACAGTTTGCGGTTCTGGGTCCAGGCGATGGGCATCGACGGTTTCCGCTTTGATCTGGCCACCACATTGTGTCGCGGGCGGCATGGGTTTGACTTTGGCGGCCCGTTCCTGACCACCTTGCGGCAGGATCCGGTGCTTTCGGCGATCAAGATGATTGCCGAACCCTGGGACATTGGTCCCGGCGGCTATCAACTCGGTCAATTTCCACCGCTCTTTGCGGAATGGAACGACCGGTATCGCGACACCGTGCGGCGGTTCTGGCGCGGGGATGGCCATAGTGCGCAGGATCTGGGGTCGGCGCTTCTTGGCTCGGCGGATCAATTTGACCGCCGTGGGCGGCGCGCCTGGGCCTCGGTGAATTTCGCTGCGGCGCACGACGGGTTCACCCTGGCGGACAGCACCGCCTATGTTGAACGCCACAACGAGGCCAACGGCGAACACAACCACGATGGCCACCACAGCAACTACAGCGACAATTTCGGCGTCGAGGGCGAGACCAGCGATCCGATCATCCTTGCCGGGCGCAAACGGCGGGCGCGCAACGTGCTGGCCACGGTCCTGCTCTCGCAGGGTACGCCGATGATCTTGGCCGGTGACGAAGGCGGCCACAGCCAGAACGGCAACAACAATGCCTATTGCCAGGACAATGACACCACCTGGATCGACTGGGACAAACTGGACCCTGACCAGATCGAATTCACCGCCGCGCTGTCGAAATTCCGCAAGGATCACATGACCTTGCGCCAGCATTCTTTCCTGCATGGCGCGGTCCGCAGCGAAGGCGGTGGGCGCGATGTCGAATGGCGGGCCTTTGATGGGTCGGCGCTGAACTGGCGCGATCCGGGCCTGTCCAGCCTTGGTCTTGTCCTGCGGGGCTGCGCCGAGGATACGGCTGGCAATGCCTCGCGCGATACGGTTCTTCTGGCCTTCAACCGCGAAAACCGGACCGATGTGCTTGTCCTGCCTGATCCCGGCGACGGCCATTGGGTGCGCGAGATCGACACCTCTCAGGCGGCGCAATCCGCTGTGGTCATGCCGGTGCGCCGCACCCGTGTTGCGGCACAATCGGTGGCCGCCTTTGTTCTGCGCGAAGGGGCGCCCGAATGAATTCAGACGACGCGCTGCGCCAGCTTGCCCAGGCAAGTGGCGTTCATCTTGAGTTTCATGACCTGTCCGGCCAGCGCCAGGAAACGCCACCGCCCACCCTGCGGGCGCTGTTGGCGGCGCTTGGGGTCGAGGCGGAAAATGACGCGGCGGTCACCGCGGCGCTGGCGGCCCTGCAAGCCGAACAGAATGATCGCCATTTGCCAGAGGAAATGATCCTCCCCGCAGGCGAGGCGGTATCGCTTCCGATTGCTGGCGCCTGCGATTGGTCCTTGCTGGACGAGGACGATCAGGAGTTGCACAGCGGCCATGCCACCACAGCGCTGGCCTTGCCGGCACTGCGTGTGGGGTATTATGCCCTGCATCTCTCTGGCCCGGATTGGCGTGAAGACAGTTTTCTTTTGGCCCGGCCCAAACATGCGCCGAAACTGGCCAATGCCACCGGGTTTGACCGCAGCTGGGGCGTGACCGCCGCGCTCTATGGTCTGCGATCTGACCGCAATGGCGGCTTGGGCAATTATGACGATCTGGCCACCACCGCCCGCGCCCTTGCCCATCACGGGGCGCAATTCCTTGGGGTCAATCCGCTGCATGCGCTCGGCTGGGCCTCGCAAGAGGTGATAAGCC
This sequence comes from Marinovum sp. J2-8, assembly GCF_055808435.1. NCBI lineage: Bacteria > Pseudomonadati > Pseudomonadota > Alphaproteobacteria > Rhodobacterales > Roseobacteraceae > Marinovum > Marinovum sp. J2-8. The sequence continues at coordinate 474,584 of NZ_JBVVRZ010000002.1, forward strand.
CCTATTCCCCCACCCATCGCGGCTTTTTCAATACCGATCATATTGCAGTGGATGGCCTTGGCCCCTGCCCCGATGATGCGCTGATCGACTATGGCGCGTTCCGCCAGCAGCAGCGCCCGAAGCTGGAGGCGGAGTTTGCCGCCATGGCCCCATCGGCGGCGTTCACCGCGTTTTGCCGCCAAGGCGGGCCCGCGCTGGAGGCTTTCGCCTGTTACGAGGCGATCAGCGAAACATATGGCGGTGACAGCGCCCGCTGGCCCGAAGAATTGCAATCGCCCGGACCGGCCGCTGTCAAAGCCGCCGGTCGCCGTGCCGATTTTCATCGCTGGCTGCAATGGCGGGCGGAAACCGGGATCGACGCCGCCCAAACCGCAAGCCGCGACGCGGGCATGTCGCTGGGGCTATACCTTGATCTGGCGGTTGGCGCGCGTCCCGGCGGTGCCGAGGCCTGGATGCATGGTGATACAATCGCGCGCGGCGTGTCGATCGGGGCACCGCCCGATCAGCTTAGCCCCGAAGGGCAATCCTGGGCGCTGGTCGCCCATGCGCCCGGGCGTCTGGCCACGGCACGCTATGCGCCGATGCGCGCCATGCTGCGCAAGTTGATGCGCAAATGCGGGCTGATCCGGATTGATCATGCGCTGGGCCTGATGCGCAGCTATTGGTTGCCGGATGACGGCAGCCCCGGCGCCTATATTACCCAGCCGTTTGACTCGCTTCTGGCCGTTATCGCCATCGAAGCGCATCTGGCAAATTGCGTCGTTGTGGGCGAGGATCTGGGTCTTGTCCCGGCCGGGTTCCGCGAAAAGATGAATGCCTCTGGTCTATATTCCTATGCGGTCTGGCAGTATGAGACCTATGACGATGGCTGGCTGCGCGATCCCGGCGATCTGCGGCCCTATGCGCTGGCGTGTTTTTCCACCCATGACACCCCGACACTCAGCGGGTTCTGGCATGGCACGGATATTTCCCTGTGGGAGCAGATGGGCTGGATCGGCGGCGAAACCGTTGGCCACCGCCACGGCACCCGCGCCCACCAACGCGAAAGCCTGCGCCGCCATTGCGGCATTGCCCATGATGCCGGCCCGGCGGATGTGGCGGATGCCATCCACGGCACGCTGTCCCGGTCCCCCGCCGCCATGAGCGCAGTGCAGCTTGACGATATTCTTGGGGTTACGGATGCGCCAAACCTGCCGGGGACGGTGGATGAACATCCAAACTGGCGTCGCCGTACACCAATGGATGTCGCTGATTTCAAAAGCTCTTCCGAATTTGAGCGCATTGGCGTAACCATGCGCGCGGGCGACCGTCAGCCCGCAGTTTCAACATCCGATCAATTGCCAAATCAGCCTCAAATTTCCCCAGACAAAGGACCGTCACATGTCCCGCACAACCCACGCCTGCACAGCCTTTGAGGGCCAGAAGCCCGGCACATCCGGCCTGCGCAAGAAAACCCGCGTGTTCATGCAGCCCAATTATCTGGAATGCTTTGTTCAGGCGATTTTCAACGCCATCGGCGGCGCATCCGGCAAGACATTTGTTGTGGGCGGTGATGGTCGGTATTTCAACGCCGAGGCCATTCAGACCATCCTGCGCATGGCTGCTGCCAATGGTGCCGCGCGGGCGATTGTTGGCCAAAACGGGCTGTTGTCGACCCCGGCTGCGTCACATCTGATCCGCAAACGGGGCACCGACGGCGGGCTTATCCTGTCGGCCAGCCATAACCCCGGCGGCATCGACGAAGATTTCGGGCTGAAATTCAATATCTCGAACGGTGGTCCTGCCCCGGAAAAAGTCACCGCAGCGATGTTCGAAGAAACCAAGACAATGTCAGAGTATCACACGCTGGATACCGCCGACATCGACCTTGGGTCCATCGGCGAGACCACAGTCGGCGACATGGCGGTCGAGATTGTCGATCCGGTGACGGATTACGCCGCGCTGATGGGCGAGCTCTTTGATTTCGACGCGATCCGCGCGCTGTTTGCCGGTGGTTTCACCCTGAAATTCGACGCGATGCATGCGGTGACTGGACCCTATGCAACCGCAATCCTCGAAGACACATTGGGCGCGCCCAAGGGATCGGTGATCAATGCGGTGCCGCAGGTGGATTTCGGCAAGGGCCACCCCGACCCCAACCCGATCTGGGCCAAGCCGCTGGTCGATCTGGTGATGTCCGACGCGGGCCCCGATTTTGCCGCCGCATCCGATGGCGACGGCGACCGCAACATGATCCTGGGGCGCGGCATCTATGTGACGCCCTCTGACAGCCTTGCGGTATTGGCCGCCAACGCCCATCTGGCGCCGGGTTATGCCCGTGGTCTGGCCGGGGTCGCGCGGTCGATGCCGACATCGCAGGCCTGTGACCGGGTGGCGGAAAAGCTGGGGATCGAATGCTTTGAGACCCCGACAGGCTGGAAATTCTTTGGCAACCTGCTGGACGCGGGCCGCGCGACGCTGTGTGGCGAGGAAAGTGCCGGCACCGGGTCGGACCATGTGCGCGAAAAAGACGGGCTTTGGGCCGTGCTGCTCTGGCTGAACGTGCTGGCGGCGCGCAAGGTTTCGGTGGCCGACATCCTGATGGATCACTGGCAGACCTATGGCCGCAACTATTATTCCCGCCACGACTATGAGGCGGTGGATTCCGACAAGGCCAACGGCCTGATGGCCGATCTTGAGGCGAAATTGGCTGATTTGCCGGGAACCGCGCTGAATGGTTTGACCATCTCTGCCGCCGATCAATTCGCCTATCACGATCCGGTTGACGGCTCTGTCAGCAAGAATCAGGGCATTCGCATCCTGTTCGAAGGTGGCAGTCGCGGTGTGATCCGCCTGTCCGGCACCGGCACCGAAGGCGCGACAATCCGGGTTTATCTGGAACGGTACATGCCTGCCGATGGCGATCTGGAAATCGAAACGCAAGCCGCGCTCAAGGTTATTGCCGATGCCATTGGCGAAGTCAGCGAATTGCAGGCCCGCACCGGACGCGACGCGCCCGATGTCATGACCTGAGGCGGCTAGCGCGGCGGCACTGACGTGCTGGCGCGCACCACCAATTCAACATCGACAAGCTCCGGTGAGACATCGCCGGAGCTTTCTGCTTTTTCCAGCCGTTTCAATAAGTTTCCCGCCGCTCTTGACCCTATCTCACGTCTATGTTGACGGATCGTCGTCAGCGCAGGCACATAAAACTCCGACATTTGAATATCGTCGAAACCGACCACCGATATGTCATTTGGCACCGACAGCCCGCCGCTGGTGAGTCCGGCGATCATGCCAAAGGCCACCATATCGGACGCGCAAAAAACTGCCGTGGGACGGTTGCTCATGGACAGGATGCTTTCCGCAGCACGATGACCTGAATGCAACGAGAAATCGCCGCGGATCACCCATTCATCCCGCACCGCCAATCCAAGTTCTTCGCGCTCGACCATCATGCCTTGGCGGCGCATGCGCGTCAGCATGTTGCCCTTGGGTCCGGTCACATGTGCAATATCCCGGTGGCCAAGGTCATAAAGGTGCCGCACCGCCAGACGCGCGCCCTTCTCATTGTCGCTGCGCACCGAAGGATAAGGCGCGCCTTGCACCCATTCACAGGCAAAAACGATCCTGTCCTCGACACCCTCCCGTGCAAAAAGCGCAAGATCGCTTTTGGTCAGGTTGCCATCAAGTGAGATCATGCCGTCAATCCGGCTGTCGCGGAAATAATCCACCAAAACCTTTTCACGGCCTTCTTCGTCCCAGGTATCCGCGATCAGAACCGAGTAATCTGTCCCCGAAAAACCCGCGCTGATCCCGGCAAGGATTTGCGAAAAGAACGGGTTTCCCAGATTGGGCACCAATACCAAAACCGCCCCCGCCCGCTGTTTTCGCAGATTCTGCGCCGCGCGATTGACCCGGTAGCCCGTCGTGCGGACCGCCTCAAACACGGCCTTGCGGGTGGTTTCCGTCACCAGGTCCGGATTGGACAAAGCTCGGCTGACGGTGGCGGTGGATACCCCCGCCGCCTCCGCTACATCCTGAATTCTGGCCGCTTTGTTCATTTGCTCCTGACCGCCGTTTGATGTGCCCTTATGCAACGGGTTGACACGAATCTCTCTGCGTCCAATGGTACATGTAATCGTTTACAAACGTCCAGAAATACGATTACCTGTAAATGTAAACGATTTCAAAGCCAAAAGATTCGCGACAACAGCGACTTTTGGCGGAACGACCGGGTTGCGACCAGCGGCCCACAGGGTGGAATATCTGGGAGGATAAAATGAAATCTATTCGTACTGTATTAACGGCGACAACTGCGCTTTGCGCCGCCGGGTCGGTCTATGCTGCTGATCTGGAAGTGACCCATTGGTGGACCTCGGGTGGCGAGGCCGCGGCGGTTGCGGAATTCGCCCGTGAATTCGAAGCACAGACCGACAACACATGGGTCGACGGCGCAATTGCCGGCGGTGGCGGCACCGCGCGCCCGGTCATGGTCAGCCGGATCATTGGTGGCGATCCCATGGGCGCCTTTCAGTTCAACCATGGTCGGCAGGCCGAAGAATTGATCGAGGCCGGACTGCTGCGCGACATGACCCATGTGGCCGAAGCCGAAGGGTGGAAGGACATCGTCAACCCGCCGTCGCTGCTGGACGCCTGTACCGTAGACGGCAAAATCTATTGCGCGCCAGTCAATATCCATTCGTGGCAATGGCTGTGGCTCTCGAATGCGGCGTTTGAAAAAACCAATCAGGCGGTTCCGACCAATTGGGATGAATTTGTGGCGGCCGCCCCTGCCCTGCGTGAGGCCGGGATCACACCGATGGCACTTGGCGGCCAACCCTGGCAGAGCTCTGGCGCATTCAACGTTTTGATGGCGACGCTGGCGGGGCCGGATGTGCTGCAACAGATCTATGGCGATGGCGACGCGGAAATGGCCGCGGGTGACAAGATGACCCGCGTGTTCCAGGCCGCATCCAACATGCGCGAAATGGTGCAGGGATCGAATGTTCAGGATTGGAACCAGGCGACCAACCTTGTGATCACCGATCAGGCCGGCGGCCAGATCATGGGCGATTGGGCACAGGGTGAATTTGCCGTCGCAGGCGAAGTTGCGGGCACCGATTACACCTGTCTGCCCGGATTGGGCGTGATCGAGGTGATTTCGACCGGCGGCGATGCGTTTTATTTCCCGGAAACCGGCGATGCCGAAACCGAGGCCGCCCAGGATGCGCTGGCCGCAACCCTGCTGAAGCCCAATACCCAGGTGGCCTTCAACCTGAAAAAAGGCTCGCTGCCTGTGCGTTCGGATGTCGATCTTGAGACCGCAAATGATTGTATGAAAAAGGGTCTCGAAATCCTTGGCTCTGGTGCGATCATGCCCGACGTGAACATGCTGAACACCGAAGACACCAACAATCAGCTGAATGACCTGTTTGTGCAATTCTTTCAGGATCCGTCGATCAGCGCCGATGACGCCCAGGCGCGTTTCGTCGATATCGTCGCCAGCAAAGACTAAGCCCCGCTAGGCTTTGGGCCGGATCGCGCGCGTCGCGGTCCGGTCTGTTTTCCGTATTTTCCCATGTGCGAGGCATGTCTTATGGCTGCGACCCGCCCAATCCGGTTGTTCCGGAACATCTCCGCCAAGATCGCTGCGATCCCGATGATCCTCACCGCCATGGTGGTGTTCGTCGGCGGTACAGCCTGGACGGTGACCTATTCTTTTACCTCGTCGAAACTGTTGCCAAAGGCAAAATTCGTCGGTCTCGACCAATATGAACGGCTGTGGAACACGCCACGGTGGCTTGTCTCGCTTGAAAACCTGTTGATCTATGGCATCTGCATGATGGTGCTGAGCCTTGTTCTGGGGTTTGTTCTGGCGGCCTTGCTGGATCAGAAGATCCGGTTCGAAAACACCTTTCGCACCATTCTTCTCTATCCTTTTGCGCTGTCGTTCATCGTGACCGGGCTGGTGTGGCAATGGTTGCTGAACCCGGATTTCGGCATCCAGAGCGTCATCCACCGCATGGGTTGGACCAGTTTCAATTTCGACCCGCTCTACAATGCGGATATCGTGATCTTCGGCGTGTTGATTGCCGGTCTCTGGCAGGGCACCGGATTGGTGATGTGCCTGATGCTGGCCGGATTGCGTGGCATTGATCAGGACATCTGGAAGGCCGCCCGCGTTGACGGCATCCCGTCCTGGAAAACCTATATCTTCATCGTCATTCCGATGATGCGCCCGGTGTTCATCACCACATTGGTGATCATCGCCAGCGGCATCGTGCGGCTTTACGATCTGATCGTGGCACAGACCGGCGGCGGCCCCGGCATCGCATCGGATGTGCCCGCCAAATACGTCTATGATTACATGTTTCAGGGCCAGAACCTGGGCCAGGGTTTTGCCGCGTCAACCATGATGCTGCTGGCGGTTCTGGTGGTGGTGATCCCCTGGGCCTATCTCGAATTCGGAGGCAAGAAACATGTCTGATACTGCCCTGTTGTCATCTGCGCCGCCGGTATCGGGGGATGCCATGACCGGCCCGCGCGGCCCGAAACCCCGCCGCCGCTTTTCGCGCCGCAACATTTTCATCTATGGCACGCTGATCGTCGTGGCGCTGTATTATCTGCTGCCGCTCTATGTGATGATTGTGACCTCGTTGAAGGGCATGCCGGAAATCCGGCTTGGCAATATCTTCGCCCCACCGGTCGAGATCACCTTTGAACCCTGGGTCAAGGCCTGGGCCGAGGCCTGTACCGGGTTGAATTGTGACGGGCTGTCGCGCGGGTTCTGGAACTCGGTGCGGATCACCGTGCCGTCGGTTCTGGCCTCGATCGCGATTGCATCGGTAAACGGCTATGCCCTGGCCAATTGGCGGTTCAAAGGGGCGGATGCGTTTTTCACCATCCTGATCTTTGGCGCCTTCATCCCCTATCAGGTGATGCTTTATCCCATCGTGATCCTGTTGCGGGAAATGGGGCTTTATGGCTCGCTCACCGGGTTGATCATGGTGCATTCGATCTTTGGCATGCCGATCCTGACGCTGTTGTTCCGCAACTACTTCACCTCGTTGCCGGAAGAATTGTTCAAGGCCGCCCGCGTCGACGGTGCCGGGTTCTGGCAGATCTATTTCCAGATCATGCTGCCGATGTCGCTGCCGATCTTTGTCGTCGCAATGATCCTGCAAGTCACTGGAATCTGGAATGATTTCCTGTTTGGCGTGGTCTATACCAAGCCGGATCTTTACCCGATGACCGTGCAGTTGAACAATATCGTCAACTCGGTTCAGGGGGTCAAGGAATACAACGTCAACATGGCGGCAACCCTGCTGACCGGGCTTGTGCCGCTGGTCATCTACTTCGTTTCCGGAAAACTCTTCGTGCGCGGCATTGCGGCCGGCGCGGTCAAAGGCTGAGGTCAGACACTCATGGAACCCAATATCTCGATCCGGAACCTCGATCTCAGCTTTGGCGCGGTCGAAGTTCTGAAAAACCTGAACCTCGAGATCGGCAAAGGTGAATTTCTGGTTCTGCTTGGCTCGTCCGGCTGTGGCAAATCCACCTTGCTGAACTGCATTGCCGGTCTTCTGGATGTGACCGACGGCCAGATCCATATTCAGGGCCGCAATGTCACCTGGGAAGAGCCCTCAAAACGCGGCATTGGCATGGTGTTTCAATCCTATGCGCTTTATCCGCAAATGACGGTTGAGGGCAATCTGAGCTTTGGTTTGAAAAACGCCGGCATGGCCAAGACCGAGGTCGCCGAACGTGTGGCCCGCGCCGCCAAGATCCTGCAAATCGAGCCGCTGTTGAAACGCAAACCCGGCGCTTTGTCCGGGGGCCAGCGTCAGCGGGTCGCCATTGGCCGGGCGCTGGTGCGCGATGTCGATGTGTTTCTGTTCGATGAACCGCTGTCGAACCTGGATGCCAAGCTGCGCACCGATCTCAGGGCCGAAATCAAGGAATTGCACCAGACACTGGCCAACACGATGATCTATGTCACCCATGACCAGATCGAAGCGATGACCCTGGCCGATCGAATTGCCATCATGCGGGGCGGTTTGATCCTGCAACTGGCCAGCCCGAACGAAATCTACAACCGCCCGGCCAATAAATACGTCGCCGATTTCATCGGCTCGCCCGCGATGAATTTCTTTGAGGGCACGGTGTCGACCGGTGAGGTGCCGGTGTTTTCCTGCCCGACCGGGGATTTCCCGCTGACCAGTTACGAATTCACCGAAGCAGGCCCAAGGCCTGGCCCCGCATGGTTTGGCATTCGCCCCGAACATATCGCCACCGGCGACGATGTGGCCGACAAGGAAATCCAACTGGCGTCGACCGTCATGTTGGTGGAACCGCTGGGCTCTGACACCCATGCCCGGGTGCGGGTTGGTGATCAGGTGCTTTGGGTGCGGCTGGACGGTCAGGCCGACATTGCGGCGGGCGACACGCTCAACATCGGTTTCAGCGCCGCCCGCGCCAACCTCTTTGACAAAAACACCGAGGACCGGATCTGACCGGCCCTCCCCGAACACATCAGACATACAGGATCAAAGACATGGATACGTCGTTCCAACTTTACTCAGCCCGCGAGTATACCTCGTGGAAAGACACTTTCGAACTGCTGGCCGGTCTGGGCTATACTCAGGTCGAGGGCTTTGGTGGCAACTACGCCGATCCCGGCGAGACCAAGGCCTTGCTTGAGGCCAACGGCCTGACCATGCCTTCGGGGCATTTCTTTCCGATCGGCAATTTCGAAGATGCTTTCGTCACCACAATCGCAACTGCCAAAGTACTGGGAATGCAGCAACTTTACTGCCCCGCACCAGAGGATGATTTGCGCAATGGTGCCGATGCCGCGGCGTGGATCGCGCTGGCGCAGCGGTTGGAAGTAGCGGCAAAACGGGTTCAGGACGCTGGCCTGCGCTTTGGCTGGCACAACCACCATTGGGAATTCATGGCGCTGCCCACCGGTGAAATTCCGATGTCGCTGATCCTTGAACATGCGCCCAGCATTGAATGGGAAATGGATGTGGCCTGGGTTGTGCGCGGCGGGTCGGACCCGATGGTCTGGATCGAAAACCACAAGGACCGGATCACCGCAGCCCACGTCAAGGATATCGCGCCAGAGGGCGAATGTACGGACGAAGACGGCTGGGCGGATGTGGGCCATGGCACGCTGGATTGGGCCGGATTGATGGCCGCGCTGCGCGGTGCGGGGGTCGATCTTTTTGTGATGGAGCATGACAAACCTTCCGATGTGAAGCGTTTTGCCACCCGGTCCATCGAAACCTTCCGCAATTTGTAAGAGACTGACATGAGCAAGAAACTTGGTATCGGCATCCTTGGATGTGGTAATATTTCCGCCGCCTACATGCGGCTTGGGCCGCTGTTCAATGGCATCGAGGTCCGGGCCTGCGCCGATCTGAACCCCGAGGCCGCCAAGGCCCGGGCAGAGGAATTCGGCCTGCGTGCAGACAGTATCGACGACCTTCTGGCCGCCGATGACATCGACATCATCGTCAACCTGACCGTGCCGAATGCGCATTTCGAGGTTTCGAAACGTATTCTGGAGGCGGGCAAAAACGTTTATTCGGAAAAACCTTTTGTGCTGTCGGTCGAAGAAGGTCAGGCGCTCAAGACATTGGCGGAGGCCAAGGGGCTGCGCGTCGGATCGGCCCCCGATACATTCCTTGGTGGCACGCATCAGCTGGCCCGCCATCTGGTCGACACGGGCGCGGTGGGCAAGATCACGTCCGGCACCTGTTTCGTGCAAAGTCCGGGCATGGAGATGTGGCATCCCAATCCCGATTTCTTCTTTCAGCCCGGCGGCGGCCCGATCCTGGATCTTGGTCCCTACTACATCTCGAACCTGGTGCAGATGCTGGGGCCGGTGGCGCGGGTCACGGCGCTGTCGTCCAGCGCATCAGAGTATCGCACCATCACGTCAGAGCCGCGCAATGGCGAAAAGATCAAGGTCGAAACCCCGACCACAATCCACGCCGTCATGCAATTTGCCAGCGGCGCACAGGTGACCTATGTCGCCAGCTGGGATGTCTGGCAACATGGCCATTCCAATATGGAACTTTATGGCCAAAGCGGCACATTGCATGTGCCCGACCCAAACTTTTTCGGCGGCGAGCTGCGGATGACCGAAAAATCCAGCTTTGTGACTGTCTCGGAAAACTGGCCGCACCCCTTCTCGGTTGCCAATGACAATGGCCGCGCCAATTACCGCTGCGCCGGTCTGGCGGACATGGCAATGGGCATCATCGAGGGGCGTGCCCACCGCTGTAGTCTGGAATTTTCTCTGCATGTGGTGGACGTTATGACCGCAATCCTGCACTCAGGAGAAACGAAAACCACAATCGAGCTCGGCACCACCTGTGACCGCCCCGAGGCCCTGGGCCCCGACGCGGCGAAGGCGCTGCTGGCATAGGAGAATACATATGGTCTGGACCGCGTCCGACACACGATACGACAATATGCAATACCGCCGGTGCGGGAAATCGGGGCTGAAACTGCCGGCGATTTCCCTGGGGCTGTGGCACAATTTCGGCGACGACACCCCGCATGAAACCAAACAGGCGATCACCCGCACTGCGTTTGATCATGGCATCACCCATTTCGATCTGGCCAACAACTATGGCCCGAAACCGGGATCGGCGGAATTGGCTTTTGGCCAATTGCTGCGCGAAGATTTCGCCGCCCACCGCGACGAGATGATCATTTCCTCCAAGGCGGGCTATCTGATGTGGCCCGGCCCCTATGGCGAATTCGGCAGCCGGAAATATCTGATTTCCTCTTGCGATCAGTCGCTGAAACGCATGGGGCTGGATTACGTCGATATCTTCTATTCGCACCGGTTCGATCCCGAAACGCCGCTGGAAGAAACCATGATGGCGCTGGATCACATCGTGCGGTCGGGGCGTGCGCTTTATGCCGGGATCTCGTCCTATAACGCCCAGCGCACCCGCGAAGCAGCGGCAATTCTAAAGGAACTTGGCACGCCCTGTCTGATCCATCAGCCGAGCTATTCGATGCTGAACCGCTGGGTCGAAGAAGATGGCCTGCTGGATGCGTTGGACGAAACCGGCATCGGTTCCATCGTGTTCTCGCCGCTGGCGCAGGGCATGTTGACCAATAAATACCTCAAAGGTGTGCCCGAAGGCAGCCGTGCCACCCAGGGCAAAAGCCTGTTGGACGGTTTCCTGAACGAAGAGGCATTGGAAAACGTGCGTGCGCTGAACGCCATTGCCGAGGAACGCGGCCAGACGCTGGCACAGATGGCCCTGGCCTGGGTCCTGCGCGGTGGTCGGGTGACCACGGCATTGATCGGCGCGTCCAAGCCGCAACAAGTGATTGATTGCGTCGGCGCGGTCGACAACCTCGACTTTACCGAGGACGAGCTGGCCCGCATCGACCAGCATGCCAAAGACGCCAACATCAACCTGTGGGCGGCTTCGGCAGAGCGCGAAGGCCCCAAACGCCCATGATCCGTAATCCGATCCTGCCCGGCTTTAATCCCGACCCGTCGATTTGCCGGGCGGGTGACGATTATTACATTGCCACTTCGACATTCGAATGGTTTCCCGGTGTCCAGATCCATCATTCCCGTGATCTGGTAAACTGGGATCTGGCGGTGCGGCCCCTGAGCCGCGCCAGCCAGTTGGACATGCGCGGCAACCCCGACAGCTGCGGCATCTGGGCGCCCTGCCTGTCTTATGCCGATGGGCAGTTCTGGCTGTTTTACACCGATGTGAAACGCTACGATGGCAACTTCAAGGATGCGCATAACTACATCGTCACCGCGCCCGATATCGAAGGCCCGTGGAGCGATCCGATCTATGTGTCATCACATGGGTTTGACCCGTCGCTGTTTCACGACACAGACGGGCGCAAATATATTTTGGTGCTGCAATGGAACCATGCGTCCAATTCCATTGGTGGCGCGCCGCGTACCGCCGCGTTTGACGGTATCCTGCTTCAGGAATGGCATCCCGAACATGGGCTGACCGGACCAATCAAGAAGATCTTTGCCGGGTCCGATCTGGGCCTGACCGAAGGGCCGCATTTGTACAAACGCGATGGCTGGTACTATCTGACGGTGGCCGAGGGCGGCACCGGCTATGATCACGCCGTCACCATGGCGCGCAGCCGTGACATTTGGGGACCATATGAGGTCCACCCTAACACCCATCTGATCACCACCAAAGACGCCCCGGACTGGCCGCTGCAACGGGCAGGCCATGGCCAGATCGTGGAAACCCCGGATGGCGAGACCTATCACACCCTGCTGTGTTCCCGCCCCCTGCCCGGTCGGTTTTCGCCAATGGGCCGGGAAACCGCGCTCCAGAAATGCGACTGGCGCGACGATGGCTGGCTCTATCTGGCGGATGGCGATGTGCTGCCGCAGGTGGATGTCGCTTCGCCGGTTGACGTTGCACCGCGCGCGATCAGCGCCTCACGCCGCGTATTCGACAGCACAACATTGCCGCCGGAGTTCCAATGGCTGCGCACCCCGGAACCAGAGCGGATTTTCACCCTGACCGGTGATGCACTGCGGCTGACGGGGCGCGAAAGCGTCGGCAGCTGGTTTGAACAGGCGCTGGTGGCGCGGCGACAGGAACATTTCACCTATCGCGCGGAAACCACCCTGACTAATTTCGATCCTGTGACCTACCAGGAGGCTGCCGGCCTCACGACCTATTACAACCGGTTCAAGTTCCACTTTGCCGGTCTCACCTGTCACCGCGATCTGGGCCGGGCGCTGGTGCTGATGTCCTGTCCCGGCAATTTCCCCGAGGGGCGGATGGAATTTCCCGGCACGCCGGTGGCGGTTGATCCCGGTCCGGTGCATCTGGCGGTCTCGGTTGATCATGCAACGCAGCAATTTTTCTGGCGCCAGAGCGGCGATTGGCAAAAGCTTGGGCCAGAGCTGGACGCATCGGTCATTTCCGACGAAGGCGGGCGTGGCGCACATGGCTCGTTCACCGGGGCCTTTGTCGGCATGTTGGCGTTTGACATCACCGGTCAGGGCAAAACCGCTGATTTCACCCGTTTCGATTATGTGCCGGAGGGATGTTGATGTTTGCCAGCGTCGAAATCTATGACCTTGCCAGCGGCACAACCAAGGTCGTGCTGGACACCGACCGCCATGTCGAAGCCCCCAACTGGACACCGGATGGCACCGCGTTGATCGTCAATGCGGCGGGGCAATTGTTCCGCCTGCCACTGGCCGATCCGCAACTGCACATCATCGACACCGGCAAACATCAAAAGCTGAACAATGATCACGGGGTGTCGCCGGATGGCCAGACCTTGGCCATCAGCGACAAGACCGACACAACCGGATCCTGCATCTATACGTTGCCCGCATCCGGCGGCGCCCCCAAACGCATCACCGCCAAGACCCCCAGCTGGTGGCACGGCTGGTCACCGGACGGTGCGCGCCACACCTATACCTGTGTGCGCGAAGACCACTTTGGCATTGCCACCTGTGCCGTGGATGGCAGCGACGAACAGGTTCTGATCACCAGCCCGCACCATTATGACGGGCCGGATTACACCCCGGATGGCAATTGGATCTGGTTCAATTCCGACCGCAGCGGCGACATGGCGTTGTGGCGGATGCGCCCGGATGGCAGCGACGCGGAACAGATGACGACAGACGACACTGTCGACTGGTTTCCCCATCCTTCACCGGATGGCGCACATGTCTGCTATCTCGCTTATCCGCCCGGCACCGAAGGCCACCCCTTTGGCTGTGACGTCGAATTGCGCCTGATGCCCGCCGCCGGTGGCGCGTCCAAAACCTTGCTGAAATTCTATGGCGGCCAGGGCACGATCAACGTGCCGAACTGGTCCCCGGACAGCCGCCAATTCGCCTTTGTACGTTACACCAAAACCCCCCAATGATCGGAGAAATGACATGCCCGGATTGATCAAAGGTCCTGCCCTGTTTCTGGCCCAGTTTGCCGGGGACGAAGCCCCGTTCAACAGCCTTGAAAACATCACCAAATGGGCCGCTGGCCTTGGCTACAAGGGTGTGCAGATCCCGACCTTTGACGCCCGATTGTTTGATCTCGACAAGGCTTTCGAAAGCGACGCCTATTGCGACGAGGTCAAGGGCATCTGCGCCGATGCCGGTGTCGAGATCACCGAGCTTTCGACCCATTTGCAGGGCCAGCTTGTCGCCGTGCATCCGGCCTATGACGAAGCCTTTGACGCCTTTGCGCCGCCTTCGGTGCATAAAAACCCCAAAGCGCGTCAGGCCTGGGCCGTGGATCAGATGAAAAAGACCGCCGTGGTCGCCCGCAAGCTGGGGCTGGATACCACGGTCAGCTTTACCGGTTCGCTGGCCTTCCCCTATCTCTACCCCTGGCCGCAGCGCCCCGCCGGATTGATCGAGGAGGCCTTTGGCGAATTGGCCCGCCGCTGGACGCCGATCTTTGACGCTTACGAGGATCAGGGCGTTGATATCGGGTTCGAAATCCACCCCGGCGAGGATGTCTTTGACGGCGTCACATTCGAAATGTTTCTGGAGGCCGCGAACAACCACCCGCGCTGCCAGATCAACTATGACCCCAGCCACTTTCTGTTGCAGCAGATGGATTACCTATCCTTCATCGACATCTATCACGAACGGATCTGCGCCTTTCACGTCAAGGACGCAGAGTTCAATCCCGATGGCCGTCAGGGGGTTTATTCCGGCTATCAGGGTTGGCTGGGGCGTGCGGGCCGTTTCCGCAGCCTTGGCGATGGCCAGGTTGATTTTGGCGGGATCTTTTCCAAAATGGCGCAACATGGCTATGACAGCTGGGCCGTGCTGGAATGGGAATGCTGCCTGAAATCACCGGAACAGGGCGCCGCCGAAGGTGCGCCGTTCATCGCCAAACACATCATCGAAGTCACCGACAAGGCATTTGACGATTTTGCCGGTGGCGAAACCGACCGCGCACAATTGCGCCGTATGCTGGGAGTAGAAGAATGAAAAAGCTTCGTCTGGGAATGGTCGGTGGCGGCCAGGGGGCCTTTATCGGCGGCGTGCATCGCATTGCATCGCGGATTGACGGTCAATGGGATCTGGTGGCTGGCGCGCTTAGCTCTGACGCCGATCGCGCCCATGCGTCTGCGGCGGAAATCGGCATCGCGCCGGACCGCAGCTATGCAGATTACAACGAAATGGCAGCGGCGGAATCCGCGCGCGCGGACGGTATTGACGCCGTGGCCATCGTCACGCCCAACCATCTGCATGCCGGCCCTGCCATCGCGTTCCTGCGTGCCGGGATTCATGTGATCTGTGACAAACCGCTGAGCTTTTCGGTCGAGGATGGCGAAGCCGTCGCTGCCGCCGTGGCCGAGACCGGCAAACAGTTCATTTTGACCCACAACTACACCGGCTATCCTTTGGTGCGGCAAGCGCGCGAAATGGTCCAGCGTGGCGATCTGGGCGACATTCGCGTGATCAACGTCGAATATGTTCAGGATTGGCTGGCGGAAGAGGTCCACAACAAACAGGCGGATTGGCGCGCCGATCCCGCCCGCAATGGCGCAGGCGGCGGCATCGCCGATATCGGCACCCATGCCTTTAACCTTGCCAATTACATCAGCGGGCTAGAGGTCAAATCCCTGTCTGCGGACCTTGTCGCATTTGTTCCCGGCCGTCAGATTGACGACAATGCGCATGTGATGCTGCGCTATGAGGGCGGCGCCAAGGGAATGCTTTGGGCGTCGCAGGTGGCTGTGGGCAACGAAAACGCGCTGCGGCTGCGCATCCATGGCTCCAAGGGCGGCATCGAATGGGCGCAGGAAAACCCCAATACCATGACCTTTACCCGCTTTGGCGAACCAAAACAGATCATGACCCGCGCCGGTTCAGGCGCCACCGCAGCAGGTCAGCGAAACGTGCGCGTGCCGCCCGGCCATCCCGAAGGCTATCTCGAAGGGTTTGCCACGATCTATACCGAAGCGGCCAGCCTGATACGCGCCGCCCAGTCCGGGACAGCGGCCCCCAAAGAGGTTCATACCCCCAACATCGCCGACGGGGTAAAAGGCATGCGTTTCATTGCCGCCTGCGTCGCGTCATCGGCCAATGATGCGGCCTGGACCGCGCTGTAAGAAACCAGGACAATCGGGCGATTGCAGAACGTGATCGCCCGATTGCCAAATCTTCTGTACGTTTTGCCCTTCAGACCGGTGAAACTGCACGCCTTTCAGAACACGCCTTTTCAGAACATGCCCTCTTCAGAACATGCCGTTGTCATGTGCGCTGGTCTTCGGCAGTTCCTGAAGCACATCCCAGTGTTCCACCACCTTGCCGTTTTCGTCCAACCGGAAAATATCAATTCCGGCGTATTCCAATCCCTCTGGCCAGATCTGATGGCAATGCAGGATCACGTGGTCGCCCTCGGCAAAGGCGCGCTTCACCTCAACCCGTTTGCCGGGGTATTCCGCAGCCATACGTTCGAAATATGCGATGAAGCCTGCGGCGCCGTTGGCGACATGCGGATTGTGTTGAATGTACTCTGCCCCGGCATAGGTTTCGATGGCCTCACGCGGGCGGCAATCGTTGAACATCATTTCATAGAACGCGATGACATTGGCCTTGTTGGTGGCAAGATCGGGCATGGATGCGGCTTTCGTATTGCGCCGTGTCGGCGGGGGGCTTCTTTGGGTCGGCACAAATAGGGCTTGGTCGCCGCCCCATTGTCAACGCGCACGCCAACGACCACTACACCCCCAAAGCCACCGCATAGGCGACGACACACTCTGCGACAAATTGCTTTGTGCGCCCTTGCCACCACCGGGGATCTGTCCGACAAACGCCGCCAAAGATTGGACAGGCGAACGCGAAAACCGGGATACTAGAACGCCAGGTTTTCAGGTCATATTAGGCAAAGGGGAATTACCAATTGACAGACATAGCTAGCTGGATCGCGGTCGATTGGGGCACCTCGAATATGCGTGCCTGGGTGATCGGGCCGGACGACACTGTGATCGCAACACCGACCTCTGATCAGGGGATGGGTGTCCTGAGCCGCGAAGGATTTGAACCGGCGCTGCTGGATCTGGTCGGCTCTTACCTGCCGCAATCCGGCAAGGTGCCGGTCATTGCCTGCGGCATGGTCGGCGCGCGTCAGGGCTGGATCGAAGCACCCTATGTGGCGACCCCCTGCACCGCCCCCGGCCTGGCCGAAGCGGCACGCCCGGAGGTCAGCGATCCCCGTCTGGATGTGCGCATCCTGCCGGGTGTGAAACAGATGGACCCGCCGGATGTGATGCGCGGCGAAGAGACCCAGATCGCCGGTTTCCTGGCGGACAACCCGGATTTCGACGGTGTTCTGTGCCTGCCCGGCACCCATACCAAATGGGTGCATGTCAGCGCGCGCGAGATCGTCAGTTTCCGCACCTTCATGACCGGCGAACTTTTTGCCCTGTTGTCGCGCCATTCCGTGCTGCGCTTCTCGGTCGGCGGTGACGGCTGGGACGATGCGGCGTTTCGTGACGGCGTGAACGACGCATTGTCGTCGCCGCAAAACCTGACCACCTGGTTGTTCTCGCTGCGGGCCTGCACATTGGTCAATGAAACCCCCGCAGACGTCTCGCGGGCGCGCCTTTCCGGCATGTTGCTGGGATTGGAACTGGCGGGTTCACGCGCCTATTGGCTGGGCCGTGACATCGCGATTGTCGGCGACCCGAAACTGACCGCGCTCTATCGCGCGGCACTCGACATGGCGGGCGCCCCTGCCCGCGAATTGGTGGGCGACGATATCGCGCTTGCCGGATTGAAAGCCGCATTTAAGGAGTCTGACACATGAGCCGCGAAATTATCGCCATTCTACGGGGTGTCACCCCGGACGAAGTTCTCGACATTGGCCGCGCATTGGTTGACGCGGGCATCGACCGCATCGAAGTGCCGCTGAATTCACCCGATCCGATCACCTCGATCGGGATTCTGGCCAAAGAGCTGGCCGGTCAGGCCACCGTGGGTGCCGGCACCGTTCTGAAACCGGAACAGGTGGATCAAATCCATGGCGTCGGCGGCACATTGGTGGTCTCGCCCGATTGCAACCCGGATGTGATCGACCGGACCAAGGCGCTTGGCATGTTGTCCTATCCCGGCGTGATCAGCCCGACGGAATGTTTCACCGCACTGCGCCATGGTGCAGATGGATTGAAATTCTTCCCGGCCTTTCTGGTGCAGCCTGCGGGCCTTGCGGCCATTTCGGCCGTGCTGCCCACAGGGACCAAAACCTATGCCGTTGGCGGTGCCGGACCTGACAGTTTCGCAGAGTGGTTTGCGGCGGGTGTCACCGGCTTCGGTATCGGCTCTGGCGTGTACAAGCCAGGGTTCACCGCATCCGATGTGCGCGCAAAAGCAGAGGAAATCGTCGCGGCCTATGACGCGACCAAAGGATGACCAACGCCGCGCATTTCGCCAATATGCCGGATGGCACCCCCGTCGCGCAGATCACTCTGCGCGGCGGCGGGCTGACGGCCCGGGTCTTGACCCATGGCGCGCGAATTCAGGATCTGCGGCTGGACGGGGTGGCCCATCCGCTGGTTCTGGGCAGTTCGGATTTTGCCCCTTATCTGGATGACATGCTCTATTTCGGTGCCATCGTCGGCCGGTTTGCCAATCGGATCGCCGGTGGGGCCTTTGTGATCGACGGCACACCCCATCAGGTGGATCGCAATTTCCTTGGCAAACATTGCCTGCATGGCGGCAGTGACGGCACCGCATCGCGGGTGTGGGAGGTGGCTGCGCTCAAGGAAGATGCAGTTGAATTGCGTCTGGATCTGGCTGATGGCGAGATGGGATTTCCCGGCGCGATGCAGGTGATGGCGACAATCGCCCTGCCCGGTGATGGTGTCCTGGCGATGGATATCCGCGCGACGAGTGATGCCGCGACGCCCTGTTCCTTTGCCCATCATGGCTATTTCAATCTGGATGGCAGCGTCGACATCGCGGACCATCTGTTGCAGGTCGCGGCAGAGACCTATCTGCCGGTCGACGCCGAAATGATCCCGCTGGGCGCGCCCGATACATTGGCCGGAACCGCGTTTGATTTCCGCGCGGCACGGGCGCTTGGCCACAGCCAGGTTGACCATAATTTCTGTCTGGCCACGGCCCGGCGCACCTGTCAGCCGGTTGCCAATTTGACCGGCGCGACATCCGGCGTGAAGATGCGGGTGGAAACCACCGAACCGGGATTACAGGTCTATGGCGCGGCGACCTTTCCCGCCGCAGGTCTGAGCGGGTTTGACGGGCGGCGCTATGGCCCGCACGCCGGGTTGGCATTGGAAACCCAAAGCTGGCCCGATGCGCCAAACCGGCCCACCTATCCCGACACGATCCTGCGCCCGGGTGAGCGCTATCACCATCAGGTGCGGTATGTCTTTGACCGGTCAGAGACCGCCAGCGCCTAGCGGTCCGATATGCATTATGGGTCTGCCCCGTGGCAGGCCCAGCCAACCGGCAAAACACGCGGCCAGTTCTGACCGCTGTTGTTACGCCCAGTTTGTTCCCCCCTAGTTTATCCCCCCTGTTTACCCCTCCAGTTCATCCCCCTATCGGCCCGTCCGCCGACATGTCGGCATTCCAAATTCCGGGGCGCTGGTCGGGTACTGGTCGGGCGCTGGTGGGGTGCTGGTGGGGTGCTGGTGGGGCGCGGGTATTGTACCCCCCGCTTCATTTCTTGTATGGGGCTTTGGTATGACCAAATTGGACAGCCTGTGACCCACCCCCTTGCCACGATCCACCCCCCTGATCGGGGGCTGCACGCATGATCAATGCGGCCACGATGGCATTTCGGGCAAGGTCAGCCGCTGCCACCACACTGGCACCGACACCCGCCCAAGCGATCCAAAACGCCCTATGACCCCCACTTTCGGAGACCAAAGATGCCTGCCCAACCGCTGAAGATTGCCTGTATTGGCGAAGTGATGATTGAACTTGTCGCCGAAGGCGTCGACCGCGCGGCGATCAATGTCGCAGGTGACAGCTATAACACCGCCGTCTATCTGGCGCGGATGTTGCCCGAGGCAGAGGTCTCTTTTGTCACGGCTTTGGGCACGGATCGGTTCTCTGATCGCATTGTCGACCATATGCAGGCGCATGGCGTTGGCACCGGCCTGATCGAACGGCGCGACGACAAATCGCCGGGTCTCTATGCGATTGAAACCGATGCCAGCGGCGAACGCAGCTTTACCTATTGGCGCTCGGACAGCGCGGCGCGCACGCTCTTTACCGAACCATGTGTCGTTGGGCTGGATCGGCTGGCGGCGATGGATGTGATCCTTGTGACCGGAATTTCCATGGCGATCCTGCCGCCGGACAGCCGGGCGCGGTTGATCTCGGCGCTCGATGATCTGCGCACAAATGGCGTGCGTCTGGTCTATGACAGCAACTACCGCCCCGCCCTGTGGGACAGTCAGGACACCGCGCGCCAAATCAACCGGGACATGTGGCAACGGACCGATATTGCCCTGCCGTCGGTGGATGACGAAATGGCAATTTTCGGCGATGCCACACCAGAGGCGGTGCTGACACGGTTGCGCAGCTATGGTTGTGAGGATGGCGCATTGAAACGCGGTGCCGAAGGACCGGCCAGCCTTGATCCCTCTGTCATCCCGCCACGGTTTGAACCCGCGACCTCCGTTGTCGACACCACCGCCGCAGGCGACAGTTTCAATGCCGGTTTTCTGGCCGCACGCCTGTCTGGGGGCGATCTGATCCGGTCCATGCAATCCGGCCATGATCTGGCGAGCAAGGTCATTGGCGCAAAAGGGGCGATTGTTGCCACCTGAGGCCGGGGGCCTGCGGGGACCATGCCGCCATCGTCGGAAAAGTCGGATTGCCGCTTGCCCAACCCCGCCTGCCCCTGCCAAATAGCGCCATACGATGGTCGATGGACCAAACTGCATTCCGCCCCCGTCTTTGGTCTGCGCCCCGTGCGCCCCAAAGACGCCCCCAAACTTTGACAACAGGCAGTCACGTGAAAACGATTTATCTTCTCAACGGCCCCAACCTGAACCTTCTGGGCAAACGCCAGCCACAGATTTATGGCCATGAAACGCTGGACGATGTGTTGAAACTTTGCACCTCTGCCTGTGCCGAAGGCTTTGACGTGCAATTGTTCCAATCCAATCACGAAGGTCAGATCATCGACTGGATTATCAGGCCCGCGAAACCACCGCCGGCATCGTGATCAATCCCGGCGCTTTCACCCATACGTCGGTGGCGATCCTGGATGCGTTGAACACCTATGATCCGCCGGTGATCGAAGTGCATATCAGCCAGGTCCATAAACGCGAGTCGTTCCGCCATCATTCCTATGTCTCGCTGCGCGCCGACGCGGTGATCGCCGGATTGGGCACCGAGGGCTATGCCGCTGCGGTGCGCCGTGTCTGCCAGCTGGATTTCAGCCCGGCCGCATAAGCCCACCGGCCAACCGCCGCCACAATCCCGCCCATCAAACGACGCAGAGGAGAGCGCCAATGAATTTGCCCAAAAATGCCTTCAAGGCCGCATTGAAAGAGGGGCGACGCCAGATCGGGATCTGGAACACAATTCCCAACAACGGGGTTGTCGAATTGCTTGCCGGGTGCGGCTATGACTGGATCCTGATCGACACCGAACATTCGGCCATGGGGCCAGAGGATACAGTGTCCCTGATGCAGGCGGCGTCGGCCTATCCGGTCACGACAATCGTGCGCCCCGGCTGGAACAACCCGGTCGAGATCAAGAAGCTGCTGGATTGCGGCGCGCAAAGCCTGTTGATCCCATATGTGCAGAACGCAGAAGAGGCACGCGCCGCCGTGGCCGCTGTGCGCTATCCGCCCGAAGGCATTCGCGGCGTGGCGGGCGCCACCCGTGCCACCCGTTATGGCGCGGTCAAAGACTATGCCAAACACGCGCATGAGGAAATTTGCCTGTTGGTGCAATGCGAAACCCAAGAGGCGCTGGAACAGATCGAAGCCATTGCAGCGGTCGAGGGTGTTGACGGTATCTTCATCGGCAGGCCGATCTCGCCGCCTCCATGGGGTATCTGGGCGAGCCGTCCCACCCAGAGGTCAAGGCCGCCATCCTGGATGCGACACGCCGGATCAAGGCCGCGGGCCTGCCCCCCGGCATCCTGTCCTTGGATCAACCATTGCTGCGAGAGGCCGCCGAAGCCGGCAGCCAGTTCATTGCGGTGGATGTGGATGGTATTACACTGCGCCAAGGTGCGGCGGCACGTGCCGCAGAATGGGCGTCTTAGGGTCCTGACCCGCAACAACTTGACCAGCGCACCTGCGCTGGTCGAGCGTGGATCGGTGGGGCGCCAATGACAGCCCCCTTTCCTTGCCATCGACAAACCGCAATACTTTCATTGGTCCGGCAAGGAGGATGAAAGATGAAAATTGCAGTGATGGGCGCAGGTGCGCTGGGGGATATTTCGGCGGGCGATTGGCGCAGGCCGGGCATGACGTCACCCTGATTGCACGCGGGGCGCATCTGGCGGCGCTGCGCGACAATGGATTGATCATCAACAGCCCCAAGGGCGATGCGCATCTGAAAGACATCCGCGCGACCGCGACACCCGGCGACGTCGGTCAGGTCGATGTGATCCTGTTCATGGTCAAGAACATCGACGTGGAAACCGCCGCAACCGCGATCAAGCCGATGATCGCGGCCGACACCATGGTGGTCACCTGCCAGAACGGCATCACCGCATGGGAGCGGCTGGCGGCCATTATCGGCAAGCAACATGTCGTGCCCGGCGTCGCCCGCATTCCCGGTGCGATCACCGCGCCGGGGGTCATCTCCCATTCCGCCCCGCTGGATATTCTGACCTTTGGCGAGCCCGAGGGCGGCACGACGCGCCGGTGTGAAAATCTGCATGAAGCACTGGCCGAGGCCGGGACCTCGCCTGTGCTGCATGACAATATTCTGACCGATCTCTGGATGAAATTTTGCAGCCAATCCACCCTGGCCTCGATGACCACGTTAACCCGGCTGGACATTGGCCCCTTGCGCGACAATCCAGCCTCCTGGGCGCTGTTTCAGGCCGCCGTGCAAGAGGCCTTTGACGTGGCCAAGGCCGTGCGCCCGGACATGCCGGATGGGGCCCTCGACACCATGCGGGGGTTTGTGGCGCAATTGCCGGACACGATGCATGCCTCGATGCTGGATGACCTGCGCAACGGCAAACCGCTGGAACATGAATATCTGAGCGGCGATCTGGTGCGATTGGGCGAAAAGCACGGCGTGCCAACCCCGATACATTCGGTGCTTTACGCCGCGCTTCGGCCCATTGCCGACCCGCTGTTGCCCCAGGGCTAGACCACCCGGACCTTATGCGTCGCGGTCCATGATCCATTGCACCGCTGGATCGGCCTGAAACCGCCATTTGCGCAACGGGCCGGCCATGACGTTGAGGTAATACATCTCAAACCCATAGGGCGCGCCGCAGGGGTGATGCCCGCGCGGCACCAGCACCACGTCACCATCCTTGACCGCCATCGTCTCGTCCAGGGTGCCATCCTCGGTATAGACCCGCTGGATGCCAAAGCCGTTCGCCGGGTTCAGCCGGTGATAATAGGTCTCTTCGAGATAGGTGATATCGGGATAATCGTCGACGTCATGGCGGTGGCTGGGATAAGACGACCAATTGCCATCGGGTGTAAAGACCTCGGTCACCAAAAGGCTGTCGCAGTAATCTTCGCCTTCCATCGCGATGTTGTTGATGTGGCGGGTGTTGTTGCCCTTGCCCCGCTGGGTCAGGGTGATGCCGTCCGGCCCGATGCGGCGCGCTGCATGCCCGCCCTTGCCCGGCGCGGCACAGACCGCCACGGTGCAATCGGTTTCGGCCACCAATGACCACTCCTGATCATTCGGCACATAGAGACAATGCGGCGGGGTTTTCTCAAACACATTCATCCGCTCGCCCAGCACACCCCAGTCCTGCCCCGCAGCGGTGATCGCGGCCTTGCCTTCGACCATGACAAGGATCACCTCGGTGTCGCCCGTCGCCTCTGCCGCGGTTTCGCCCGCGCGCAGGTGATAGAGCGCGAAGCCGACATAGCGCCAACCGGCATTTGCCGGGGTGATGTCATGTACCTTGCCGTGGGTGCCAAAGGGTTTGCGCAGAAGTTCGGGCATGTCGTATCCTCTTTTGGTTTCAGGCGCGCCGACGCGCCGCATGTCTATCCAGTGCCGCCTTGAAATCCGCAGGCCCCGTCCCATCGGCAAGGGCGCGGGCAAACAGCGCCGCCATGGTTTCCGGTGCCAGCCCGCCGGTTGGCGGATCACTGTCGAGATTGGTGGGAAAGGAATAGCCCTCGGCCGCAGCCGCAATCGCCGCCGAGCTTTCCACGTCGCTTAACGCCCCTGTCGCGCGCAAATTCTGAACCACCGGATAAAGCGCGCGGCACATGCCATCGCGGTCGATCACCTCCATCGCGCGACCAAAGGGCGACGAGATCTGCAACAGATTGGCCATGCGGTGAATATCCGTGCTGCGGTTTTGCCCGGCCCCATGGAACAATGCCGGGTTGAAGAACAGCGCATCCCCCTTTGCCAGCGGCAGTTGCACATAATGTTGTTCAAAGAATTCGCTGAAGGCCGGTTGGCGATAAGCGAGGTATCCGGGGCGGTACAATTGCGAAAACGGCAGCAATTTCGTCGGCCCGCTGTCCACCGGCATGTCGCAATGTGCCACGGCCCCCTGCAATGTCAGTACCGGGGAAAGATCATGCATATGGGCGGGGTATTGCAGGGCCACATCCCCGGTCTGGAACCCGAGGTGATAGTCGCGATGCGCCGTTTGTGCGCCGCCGCCGGGACGGACCAGATTGACCTGCGCCGACATCTGGTATCCGGCACCCAACCAGGCCTCGCAGACCGCCGCAATTGCGTCATTACCAAAGTAGCGGGCAAAGACCTCTGGTGCGGCCTGACACAGCTTTTGCAGCGAATTCCAGATCCGGTCATTCGCGCCCTTGGCGGCAAAATGATCGGATTTGCCACCGCTGGCGGCCCGTTCCTCGGCAATGATTGCTTCATAGACCTTGGTCGCGGCATCAATTGGCGCGCTGTCCGCATAGGCCCCGCGCAAGACAAGCACACCGGACAGCGCCCCCAACACATGTGCCCATTCGCCCTTTAGCGCCAACCGCCCCTCAGGATCGCCCAGCGCCGCGCCCAAAACGGCCATGTCGTAGATCGGAACATTTGACACAATATCGGCGGCCTGCGGCACATCTTCCGGCGGCAACACCCGGCCCGTCAGCTGCGCAAAATCGTCGATATTACAGTCGCTTGCGTCGAAATAGACCCTGTGTTTCATGCGATACCTCCCAATATCCGCAGATCCTCAGCCCCGCCCGACGATCTCCAACCCGGCCTTGGCGCAGGTCGCAACAATCGTGTCATATCCCAGTTTGGAATAATCTTTCGGGTTGGCCTTGGCCGGATCTTGTTCGGCCTCGACCACAATCCAGCCATCGTAATCCATCGCCGCCAGCCTGTTGGTCACGGATTGAAAATCAAGACAGCCTTCAGGGTCGCCCGGCACGGTGAACGCCCCGGCAATCACCCCATCGAGAAAGCTTTTGTTACCGGCGCGGATCGCGCGAGCCACGGGATCGCGCACATCCTTGAAATGCACATGTTTCACCCGGTCACCCCATCTGTCGAGCGTGCCGAGGACATCCGCACCGCCAAAATGCAAATGCCCGGTGTCGTACAGCAATGTGACCTCGGGCGATGATCCCTGCATCAGCGCATCAATGTCGTCCTGATCTTCGATCATGCTGCCCATATGGTGGTGATAGGCCAGGACCATGCCCTGATCCGCCATCCATTTCGCCACTTCGCTGAGCTTCGCGCCATAGGCCATGACCTCGTCCCGGCCAAGCTTGGGGCGGTTGTTCACCGGGGTGGCGATGTCGCCCTGTACCGTATTCGAACATTCCGCATAGACCAGACAGGGCGAATCCAGTGCCACGAACTGAGCAACCTGCGCCTTGATCGCCGCGATCTCCTCCTCCACGGAATTGACCATCAGATTGCCGCTGCACCAACCGCCGCAAAGCGCGATGTCATTGGCCTCCAGATAGCTGCGCAGACCGTCGGTGTCCTGCGGCATGCGTCGGCCCCGTTCGACGCCGGTATAGCCGATTTCGCGCAACTCGCGCAGCGCCTGTTCCATGGTGAAATCAGCGGTCAGATCCGGCAGGTCGTCGTTCTGCCAGGCAATGGGGGAAATCCCGATTTTGATGCTCATCGCTTAATCCGCCCGTTGGGTTTTCTTCTGAATGTCAAAGCTGGCACGCGCCGCATTGACCGCGTCGCGTTCAGACACTTCCGGCACGCCGACCTCCCACCAGGTGCCGCCATGTTCGGTGCTGGGATAGGGGTCGGTGTCGATCACGATCACATAGGGCCCTTTCACCGCATGACGTTTGGCCAATGCGCTTTCCAGCTCGTCAATCGAGCCGACCTTGACCGATGTGGCCCCCATCGACGCCGCATGGGCGGCAAAGTCGATGGCAGAGGGTTGCGCCTGAATCGTGTGTTGCAGAAGATTGTTGAACTCTGCCCCGCCTGTGCCCATTTGCAGCCGGTTGATACAGCCAAATCCGCGGTTGTCGGTGATCACAACGGTAAAGCTGATCCCCATCATCGCGGCGGTGGCCATTTCCGAATTCGCCATCATATAGGTGCCGTCCCCGGTAAAGCAGACCACATCGCGTTCGGGCTGGGCCATTTTGATGCCCATGGCGCCGGCAATCTCGTAGCCCATACAGCTAAAGCCGTATTCCATGTGATAAGAGCCGGGTTTTCCCGATTTCCACAATTTGTGCAGCTCACCCGGCATGGTACCGGCGGCGCACATCACGACGGTCTCATCCGTGGCGGCGCGTTGCACTGCGCCGACGACCTGCATATCCGTGGCCAGCGCGTTCCTGTTGTTGTGTACCCCGACCGCTTCGCTGCTTGAGGGGGTATCTGGCGCAGCGGTCAACGGGTCGACCAAGGCGAACCAATCTTCTTTCAGCCCTTCGATGCGACCCGGCGATTTGTGGCCCGCCAGCTGCGCCCCCAATTCCACAAGGCCGACACGCGCATCGGACTGAAGCGGCGCGGCCCCGTGTTTCATCGCATCATAGGCCGCAACGTTGAGCGAGATCAGCCTGCGGTGCGGGTTGGCGAACAAGCCCCAGGACCCGGTGGTGAAATCCTGAAACCTTGTGCCAACGCCAATGACGACATCCGCCTCGGCGCAGACGGTATTGGCCGCTGTGCCCCCCGTGACACCAATCGGGCCAAGGTTCAGCTGGTGATCCCATGGCAGGGCGGATTTCCCGGCCTGCGTTTCGACCACCGGGATATGATGCGTGGTGGCAAAGTCTGCCAGCGCCTCGGTGGCATCGGAATAATGTACACCCCCGCCCGCGACGATCACCGGGCGGCGCGCGGCGCGAATGATCTCTGCAACCTCGGCCAATTCATGCGCATCCGGGCAAATCCGGCGTTGCCGCCAGATCTTGGGCGCAAAGAAGCTTTCGGGATAATCGAATGCCTCGGCCTGAACATCCTGACAAAAGGCCAGCGTGACAGGCCCGCATTCTGCCGGGTCGGTCATGGTGCGAAAGGCGCGCGGCAATGCTGTGAGCAAATGCTCAGGTCTGGTGATGCGGTCGAAATAGCGGCTGACCGGTTTGAAGGTGTCGTTGACCGTGACAGTGCCGTCACCCCAATCCTCGATCTGTTGCAAGACCGGATCGGGGCCGCGGTTGGCAAAGACATCGCCGGGGATCAGCAGCACGGGAATGCGGTTCACATGCGCCAATGCGGCCGCCGTCACCATATTGGCCGCTCCCGGACCAATAGAGGAGGTGACCGCCATCGCCTTTCTGCGCCCGCTCTGCTTGGCATAGGCGATCGCCGCATGGGCCATAGTCTGTTCATTGTGGCCGCGCCATGTGGGAAAGCGGTCTTTGGCACCTTGCAGCGCCTCACCGATGCCCGCCACATTGCCATGGCCGAAAATTGCCCAGCAGCCTTCGATAAACCGTTCGGGTTTTTGCCCTACCGCTTCGCTGCTTGAGGGCGCAGCTTCAGTCATCTGAGCCTCGATATAGCGCACCATCGCCTGCGCGGCGGTCAGTCTGATTGTTCCGGTCATGTCATGTCCTCCCCTGCCCGCGTCAGCTGCGCGCGCTTTTCTTGGCGTTGTCCCAATGGTCACAGAGCCGCGCGAAATTATCCGCCATGGTGTTGACGGCATCGGCATCGCCAAGCGCGCCTTTCATCCATTTTGCGGCACTTTCGGCAAAGATCGTCCGCCCGACGGCGAAGCCTTTGACCAGCGGATATTGCGCCGCGATCCGGAAACTGGCCGCCAGTTTGTCTTCGCTTTCGCCAAGCCCCAGAATCACGATCCCCCGCGTGTTGGCGTCGTTTTTCACAATGGTATCACAGGTGATGGTCCAGGCCTCCGGCGTCAGCATCGGCTCCAGCTTCCACCAATCGGGATAGATCCCAAGGTCATAGAATCGCTGGATCACCCGCGCGGTTGTGTCGTCTTCTACGGGGCCGCATTTCGACGGGATCACCTCGAGCAGAAACTCCAGATCATTGCGGCGACAGGCATGGAACAGGCGCAGCACGGTTTGTTCGTGGCTGGCCCACATCGCGTCATCATCGTCGGGATGGGCAAAGCACAGAACCTTGACCACCTGATCACGCGGCCATTCGACCAACCCGCCAAAATCCGGCCCGATTTCCGGTTCCAGAACAAGCGGACGCGACCCCGGCCATTCAACCGGACGCCCAACCCAAAGCCCGGTTCCGGCGGTTTGATAGAGCGCATCCCGCCCCAGACGGCCATCGCAGAGCAGACCATAGCCCGGCTGATCGCCCGCCACCTTTTGGGTGGCTGCAAGACAGAGCTGCTTGAACTGCCCGATCTTGTCCTTGGTCGCGCCGTCCAGATCCTCCAGCTGCATGCGGTGATCATAGGCAAAGATGCGGATATTGGACCAATCGGCCTTGCGGTTGGTGGCCCAATGCACTTGCTCCAGCTCGGCATCATGACGCAATGCCGGGTTATCAATGCCGCGATCAAAGAAGAACTGCATCTCCTCCCAACTGGGATAGGCCGGGGTACAGCCATGGCGCGACACCGCAAAGGCGCCACAGGCATTGGCGTATTTCAGCGCAGTGGGCCAGTTTTCACCGTCCAGCCACCCCTTGAGCAGACCGGACATGAAACCATCGCCGGCCCCCAGCACATTGAACACCTCGATCGGAAAGCCGGGACCGGCCTCGCCATCATCGAGATTGTCGGGAATATCACCGGTAAAGGCCACCGCCCCCGCAGCGCCACGTTTACACACCAGCGTCGCGCCCGAAACCGCACGCACCGCCCGCAGCGCGGCAATGGTATCGGTGGTGCCGCCCGCGATATGGAATTCTTCCTCGGTCCCGACGATCAGGTCAAACAGATGCAATGTCGATTGCAGCTTGGCCGTGACAGCGGCGCTTTCGACAAAGCGGCTCTCGCCATCGCCATGGCCCGCCACCCCCCAAAGGTTCGGGCGGTAATCAATATCCAACGCGGTCTGCATCCCCGCATCGCGGGCGATGTTCAGCGCCTTGAGCGTCGCGGCCTCGACCTGAGGGTTGCTGAGATGCGTGCCGGTCGACACAACGGCGCGCGCCTCGCGGATGAAATCCGGGTCGATGTCAGCCTCGGTCAGGCCCATGTCAGCACAGTTTTCGCGGTAGAAGATCAGCGGAAATTGTTCCTGATCGCGAATGCCCAGCAGCACCAGCGCGGTCAGCCGCTCCGGGTCGGTTTTCACGCCCCGTACATCGACGCCTTCGCGCACCAGCTCTTCGCGAATGAAGCGCCCCATATGTTCGTCGCCCACCCCGGTGATCAGCGCCGATTTCAGGCCCAACCGCGCCGTGCCAGCCGCGATATTGGTGGGCGAGCCGCCGATGTATTTGTCAAACGACCGCATGTCCTCCAGCCGCCCGCCGATCTGGGCACCGTACAGATCGACCGACGACCGCCCAATGGTGATCAGGTCCAGCGCCTTGGTCATTGCGCCGCCCCCAGTATTTCGGCCAAAGCCACCGGAACGCCAATTGCCCTGGATTTGGTTGCGGCCTCGGCCATGGCCAGCGCGGCAACCCCGTCCGCCAGATCAACCGGCAGCGCACCGCCGGTTGTCACCGCCGTCACAAAAGCATCCCATTCCGCCACATAGGCCGGCATGTAGCGTTCCAGAAAGAAATAGGTGGGTTTGGCCCCGGTCACGCCCGCCGTGGTCGATTTCACCACGGTATTTTCCAGCATGTTCTGCGCCTGTAGCAAACCGTCCGAGCCCAACAATTCAACCCGCTGATCATAGCCATAGACCGCACGCCGGGAATTCTTGATCACCGCGATGCGCCCATCACCATAGGTCAGGGTGACAACGGCCGTATCGACATCCCCCGCCGCACCAATCGCCGGATCGACAACTGACGTGCCAACCGCGCTGATGGTGACCGGCGCATCGCCCATCAGGAAATTCGCCATGTCGAAATCATGGATCATCATGTCGCGGAACAGCCCACCGGACACCTTGATATAGCTGACCGGCGGCGGCGCCGGATCGAAAGAGGTGATCGACAACAGCTCGGCCTTGCCAATCTCGCCCGCGTCCAATGCGGTTTTCAACGCGCCAAAGTTGGGATCGAACCGCCGGTTGAACCCGATCATTACCGGCCTACCGCTGTCCCTGGTGGCCGCCAGACAGGCCTGCGCACGCGCCAGCGAAAGATCGACCGGCTTTTCGCACAACACCGCCTTGCCCGCCGCTGTGGCCGCTTCGATCAGGTCGGAATGGGTGTCGGTCGAGGTGGCGATCAAAACGGCTTCAATCGCCGGATCTGCAATGATCTCCTCGGAACTGCGCGCATCACAGTTAAATTCCGCCGCCAGCCTGTCGGCGTTTTCCGTGAATACATCCGACACCGCAACAAGGGTGCTGCCGCCATGCGCCGTAATGGCGCGCGCATGCACATTGCCAATCCGCCCCGCCCCCAAAAGACCGACTTTCAACATCCTGCTCTCCCTGCGAATTCTGACGTGACTGGCGGCAAGATGGCAAACCCTGCACGCGCGTGCAAGGTTAAGTTGCACGCGCGTGCAGAATGTGGTTACCTATGCCCGCAACCCAAGGAACGCAGCGTGCCGCACAAATCTGATCCCCCAACAAGTGACGCCGCCGCCCGGGTGCCAAACAGACGTGTGAACCCCAATGGACCGGTGACGGCCGATGATGTTGCCGAGATCGCAGGCGTGTCGCGCTGGACCGTGACCCGCGCCTTCAAGATGAATGCATCCGTGTCGGAAAAGACCCGCGCCAAGGTGATGAAGGCGGCCGAGCAACTGGGGTATGTGCCCGATCTTCTGGCCTCGTCCCTGGCGTCGGAACGGTCCAACCTGGTGGCGGTTCTGGTGGATGATTTCAACAATCCGCACAAGCTGGTGATGCTGGAACGGCTGACCGCCGTAATGCGCCGGGCCGGGATCGACACGCTTCTGGTCAATACGCTTGGCACCGAAGACGCGCCCACCGCCCTGCTGAATGCCAGCCAGCGGCGGGTCGATGCGGCGGTGCTGATCGGGGTGAATTTTGATGACACGATCCTGCACACCGCGCTTGGCGCACGCCGGGTCAAGAAACTGATCCTGTTTGCCCGTGCCTCGGGCAATGCCGATACCATTTCGATCTGTGTTGATGATGTGGTCGCCATGCGCAGCATCACCGATTACGTGATTTCGCGCGGCTATCGGCGGCCCTTGTTTCTGGCCGGGCCCAACACCGGATCAGCGCATGTGTTCCGCAAGGAAACCTTTGTCGCGCTGTGGCAGGAACGTTTTGGTACGGCGCCCGAAGTGGCCGATGTCGGATCTTATGATCCGACACGCGCCTATCAGGTTGTGACCGAGACCCTGCGATCGCGGCCACGCCCGACCCTGCCGGATGTGATTGTCGCCGAAAACGACGCGATGGCGATTGGCGCAATGGATGCGGTGCGCCATGAATTGGGCCTGTCGGTGCCGGGGGACATTGCGATCACCGGCTTTGACGATGTGCCCTTGGCGGGCACGCCAATCTATGACCTGACCACCTATCGCCAGCCCATGACCGAAATGGCCGAGGCGCTGGTCCAGGTGGTGCAGAACCAGCGCGGCGATCTGGCGCTTCAGGCCTTTACCGGCCAGCTCATCCCGCGGTCCAGCGCCTGAGCCCCATCACGCCACCATATCCAGAAGCACCGCGCCCTTGCGATGCCGCCCCTCTACATGCGCATGGGCGGCGCGAATATCGCTAAGCGCAAAGCGACGGTCGACCACCGGGCGCAATTGCCCGTCCGTGACCCAGCGGCCCAGAACCGCAAGATCCGCTTTGGTGTCACCACTGACCCCGATGCGCACCCGCCGCCCGCCGAACAGCGCACTGACAAGCGCCTGGCGGATTTCACGCAGGCCAAAGTTCAACGGCACAAAGACGCCATTGGCTGTCAGCAGATGTTTGATTTGGCCAAAACGGACCACGCCCACGGTATCAATCACACTGTCAAACCGTGTCGCCAAAGCGCCCAGATCCTGTTGACGGTAATCGACAAATTCCACCGCCCCCAGATCGCGCACCAATGCTTCGTTCCCGCCAGAGGCAACGCCGGTCACCTCTGCCCCCATGATCCGGGCGATCTGCACCGCATAGGCCCCCACACCGCCCGAAGCGCCGATGATCAGCACCTTTTGCCCCGGCTTGACCCGGGCATAATCGCGCAGGAACACCAGCGCCGACACTCCCCCAAACGGCAGGGCCGCCGCATCGCGCAGCTCCAGCCCCTTTGGCACCGGCAGGACCGCGCCATCGGCACGCACCACCAGATATTCCGCATGGGCGCCGGACATGACAAACCCGAACACCGCCTGACCTTCTCCGAAATCGCTCACGCCCTCGCCCAGCGCCACGACATGGCGGCAAATTCGCTGCCCAGCACCGGCTGGCGCGGGCGGCGCAGCCCAAACATCAACCGCCCCGGCACCGCCAGAACACCGGGAAAGGCCGCCGCGCGCAGCCGCCAATCCGCGGTTGTTACGCTGCCATGGGCCACTTTCACCAAAATTTCACCCGGGCCGGGCGCGGGGCGCGGGCGATCCGCGATGCTGACCACATTGCTGTCACCGTATTCAAAATACACTGCCGCTTTCATCGCCGGCCTCCTGTTTCAAACCCTCTGATTGCGGCAAAGATAGCCCTGGGTCGGCATCATAGGAATTGACCAATCCAGCAGGGCTGTTATGCGGTTTCGCATGGATTGGCGCAGCATCAAATTCGATTGGAACCGCGCGCGGGCGTTCCTTGTCACCGCCGAGGAAGGGTCGCTTTCGGCTGCGGCCCGCGCCCTTGGCATGGCTCAGCCGACATTGGGGCGGCAGGTCAACGCGCTGGAAGACGAGCTTGGCGTCGCGCTGTTCGAACGCACCGGGCGCGGATTGGAGCTGACGCCCTCGGGGTTGGAATTGATCGACCACGTCCGCGCGATGGGCGACGCCGCGACCCAGGTGTCGCTGGCGGCCTCGGGCCAAAGCCAGGTGATCGCCGGTCAGGTCACCATCACCGCATCCGAGATCTATGCCGCCTATCTTCTGCCGCCGGTGATTGCCGAATTGCGCGACACCGCGCCGGGTCTGGACATCGAAATTTCCGCAACCAATGCCGTGACCGATCTGCGCCGCCGCGAGGCGGATGTCGCCATTCGCAACACCGAACCAGAAGATCCGGTTCTGATCGGGAAACGGATCGCCAATGACACCGGTTGGTTTTATGCCTCCGACGCCTATCTGGCACGGCGCGGCACGCCACAGGGTCTGGACGATCTGGCCGGGCATGATTTCGTGGCAATGGATACGGCGGATCAGATGATTGCAGCCTTTGCCGGATTTGACATCCACCTGACGCGCGAGATGCTGACCATTCGCAGCGACAACCATCTGGTGCATTGGCAATTGGCGACCCAGGGCGTGGCGATTGGCATTGCGCCGGATTTCCTTGGCCAATCGACACCGGGGATGGAGCGGCTTCTGCCGGGCTTTGGCCCGATCACCTATCCAGTATGGTTGGTGGCCCACCGCGAAGTGCAATCATCCCGCCGCATTCGATTGGTCTGGGACACATTGGAACGGCATTTGCGGGCGCGTCTGGCGTCCGGCGACGAATTTGACCAAACCTGACAGGAGCATTTGATGTTTGCCCGCTATGCGCTCTACTTCACCCCGACCGGTCCCCTGGCCGAGGTTTTGGCCGATTGGTTGGGCTGGGATCCCATCACCGGCACCGCGCGCAGCCACCCGGATCTGGCGAACCTGCCGCGCCCGGCGGCAGAGCTGACCGAACGTCCGCGCAAATACGGCGCGCATGCCACGCTCAAACCGCCGTTTCATTTGGCCACCGGTCCAGATGCCCAGGACGCCGAGGCGCTGGAAGCCGCAGTCGCGGCCTTCGCGGCCACCCGGGCGCCTGTTGCCCTCGACGGGTTGGCGATCACCCGCATTGGCAGCTTTCTGGCGCTGACCCCCGTGGGCGACACCGCCGCCCTGTCAGATCTGGCCGCAGATTGCGTGCGCCACTTTGACGGCTTTCGCGCGCCACCCAATGCCGACGAACTGGCCCGCCGTCGGCAAGCCCGGCTCAGCCCGACCCAGGAAAGCAATCTCGACACATGGGGATACCCCTATGTGATGGATGATTTCCGCTTTCATATCACGTTGACCGGCCCCCTGCGGCGGGATAAGATCGACACAACTACAGCGGCCCTGACCGCCCATCTGACCCCGCATCTGACTGCGCCGTTTCAGATTGACGCGCTGTCGCTGCTTGGCGGTGACCGCGAAACAGGGCGGTTTCACATGATCCGGCGTGCGCAATTGACAGGATAAAAGGTCAACGCCGCGCCGCAGCACATAATTCCGCGTGAAGTCCATGGAAATTAACCTAAATTCACGCAATTTCCGACAATCTGTCACCTTGCCGAAACAATGCGCTCCTAGCTTCGGGTCTACCAGGAACCGCGAGCAGGTCCATGTCCGTTCTTTCTTTTCCCGTGCGTCTTACCGGCGCCCGTATCTTACATAACTCAGGGTTGGAAGATCATGCCCTGACCATTGCCGATGGACACATCAGCAATGGCCCCGCGCGTGAGATCGACATGACCGGGTATGATATTCTGCCGGGGATTGTCGACCTTCACGCCCGCGCGCCGGTGTCCAACAGCCTGCCCAATCTGCCAGAAGTCGAACATGACCTTCTGTCCCGGGGGGTCACCACCGGGTGGCTGGCACAGGACTGGGGCTGGCAAGGCGGGGCCAAAAGCCCGGATTTCGCCGAGGCCCTGCTGTTGGGGATGGCATCCTATCAGGCGCGCATGACCTCTGATCTTCGCATCATGTTGCGCAGTGACATCCATATGATGGACAGCGAACACCGGTTCCTGACGCTGCTGCGCCAGTATGACATTGATGCTGTGCTGTTTGTCGATCACGTCAACACCCCGGCCCTGCCGTCGGACGATGAATTGCGCCGCATTGCCGAAGGTTTGCGCGCCCGCGGCGATGAGGTGCATCGCCACCTGTGCAATCTGGCGCATGCTTTTGACGTGCTGAACGTCCGCTCCGGCAGCTACGGCGACCGCGACGGCCAGAGCCGCGAGCGGCTGGCGATGATGGGCGCCAAGATTTGCGCCGCGCCAGAGGCGGTGGGCGCGGCGGCGGTGGCACGGGCCTGGGGCGATCCGGTGCTGATGCCGGCACGCGGCGTGATGAACGGCCCGGACCAGCCGGGCGCGCCAGTGGCACGTGACATGATCACCGGCGGCATGTGTGATGCATTGATTTCAGACGGCGCCCCCGAGACGATGCACCGCGCCGCGCTGCATCTGTGGGACACCGGCACCCTGCCTTTGGCCGGGGCCTGGTCCCTGATTTCAGCCCGCCCGGCCCAGACCATGGGATTACTGGATCGCGGGGTTCTTGTACCTGGGGCGCGGGCCGATCTGGTGGTGCTGCACCGCGCCAGCCGCCGCATCGCCGCCACCATGGCGCAGGGCCGCTGGGTCTGGCGCGCGCCCGACATTGCGCCATCCTGCATCGCCCCGTCCTGCATTGCCTCTGCCAACATTGCCCCCACCAACATTGCGCCGCCAAATCGCGACGTCTGGTTTGGGGCGGTCCCGAACCTGCGCCGCGCCGTTGACCCGATCGGCCCAGTTGCTGTCA
Source organism: Marinovum sp. J2-8 (assembly GCF_055808435.1). Classification (NCBI taxonomy): domain Bacteria; kingdom Pseudomonadati; phylum Pseudomonadota; class Alphaproteobacteria; order Rhodobacterales; family Roseobacteraceae; genus Marinovum; species Marinovum sp. J2-8. The sequence continues at coordinate 510,904 of NZ_JBVVRZ010000002.1, forward strand.
CACCGGCACCGGACGACACGACCGCGCCCGGCGAAACACAGCCAATTACGGAATAAGCACGCCGTTGCGCGCCACCACAATCGTATCGCGGGCGAGGTCGTCATAGGTGATGTGAATGCGGATCTTGTCCACAGTTTGCAAACCAAAGGACACATACGGCAGACCATCCGCCGGCAACAACGCGTTCGGCGCGCCGGTATCCTCATGGCAATCGGGCAGCGAAAACGCCTCAACCGGGCCATCGTTGATCGCATATTCCAGACCAATCAACCCGCAACGCCAGCTGAGCAGATGGGTGAAATACACCAGATCGCGCCCCTCATATTCGCGCACCGCAACCCAATTGGCCTTTGTCGCGTTCAGGATCGGCCGCACCTCTGTTGCGGTGGTAAAGCGCCCGGTGGGTTCCTGCGGTTCGGCCACAGGTTCCGGGGCTATGATCGCGGCGCTTTCGGCCGGGTCCACCCGGTTTCCGCCATCCGCGTCAGCCCCCGGAGTGTCACCCGCCCCCGGCCCGGAACCGCCATTGGCCAGCAGTGCAATCAAGACCAGAATGAAATGCATGTCTTTTCCCCCGAATTATTGAAACCACTATGGCATTGCGACCCATTCGACAGGAATGCAGACTGCACAGGTCAAACTCGGCACCAACCTGTGACCAAGCGCCTTTAGACCCGCGCCATTCCCGCCTATAGTCGACAACAAAAGACCCAAAAGCAACCAGGGGCAGCCAGGCAATGACAATGCAACCTATCGCAGATACGCCGTTCAACATCGTAATCGTCGGCCAATCCGGCCGTCTGCAATATGAGGCGCTGTTGTTCGCGGCCTCGTTTCGCTACTACAACCGCGGCTTTCGCGGGCGGCTTTTCCTCGCCGAACCGCAACCCGGTCCGCTCTGGCCCAACAACCCACGCATCAAGAACGAAGACCTTCGCAACCTGTTGGTCGAATTTGGTGTCGAATTCCTTCCGTTCGAGAACCGGCATTTCGGCCATGACTACCCCTATGGCAACAAGATCGAGGCCCTTGCCGCCCTGCCCGAGGGTGAGCCGTTTGTGTTTTTCGACACCGACACCCTGATCACCGGCGATCTGCGTGAGGTGCCGTTCGACTTTGACCGCCCGACCGCATCCATGCGCCGCGAAGGCACCTGGCCGAAAATCGAACTCTATGGCCCCGGCTATTCGGCGATCTGGAAATCGCTTTATGACCGCTTTGGTCTGGATTTCCAAAGCTCGCTCGACCTGGGGCAACCGGATGAATATTGGCAACGCTATCTCTATTTCAACGCCGGTTTCTTCTTTTACAAATGCCCAAAATTGTTTGGCGAGCGGTTTCTGGAATATGCGCTGACCATCCGCGACGATCCCCCGGCGGAACTGGTGTGCCAGACCATGGACCCCTGGCTGGATCAGGTGGCGCTGCCGCTGGTCATTCATTCCTTTGGCGGCGGGCGCGACACCCTTCCTGCGGGAATGCTGGATGGCAGCCATTCGTGTCATTATCGTTTTCTGCCAATGCTTTACGCCCGCGAGGGCCAACATGTTCTTGACACGATCGACATTATCACCGGACCGCATAAGGTCAAAAAACGGCTGAAGGAATATGAACCCGCCCTGCGGATGATCTATCAGGGGCGCGGCCAAAAGGTGCGCGATCTGTTTGATCAGAACGATCTGCCCAAACGGGAACAGGCAATCCGCAACAAGATCCGGCGCGAAGGTTTCTGGATGCGCTAGGGCAATTTTCGGGTTGAACAAGTATATACATTAAATATACATAGCCCACTTTGGAAACCAAGGAGCTGTAAGGTTGAAAACCATTCTCGTCGTGAACCCAAAAGGCGGCACAGGCAAAACGATCACCTCGATCACCCTGGCGGGCGCGCTGGCCAATCTGGGGCGGCGGGTGGCATTGGCGGATGCGGATGTTCAAAAGTCGTCGTTTAACTGGCTGAAACGGCGCAACCTGGGCAATCCGCCAATCAAACGACGCGACTGGACCAATGCGCGCGAACTTGGCACTGCGCCGAAAACCGCCGAATACCTTATTGTTGATGCCCCCGGCAGCATTGATCCGGCAGACGCCGCTGATCTGGTCAAGATGGCGGATTTGATCCTTGTGCCCCTGACCGCGTCCTGGATTGACGAAGATGCGACCAAGCGGTTCCTGAAATCCCTGCGTGACCTCAAACGCATCCGCAAGGGCAAGGCACGAATTGAGGTGATCGCCAACCGATTGCGCAGCTTCTCGCGCAGCCGCCGCGACCTCATGCGGTTTTGTAACTCGATGGAGCAACCGCCGCTGGCCTGTATTTCCGACCGCACGATCTATGGTGATTTGGCGCGTCAGGGCCTGTCGGTCTTTGACCGGACCCAGAAACCATTTCGGGTAATGCAGGACCAGTGGAAACCGGTGCTGGACGTCATCCTCGCCAAAGCATCCTGATCGGCGCGCTCGCGAAATTGGCGGCAATCCGGGCAGGCAAAGGGTGAACTGCATATTTTAGCAGCGGAAAAACATCAGATAGCTGATTCCAGGGCTGGAAAATGGTGCCGCCTCTGCATACCCTCCGGCAAAATTCCCGAAGGAGGATCCCATGACCGACGCCCCGCAATACGGCTTTGACACGCTGCAAATCCACGCCGGTGCCCGCCCCGACCCCGCCACCGGCGCACGTCAGATACCGATTTACCAAACAACGGCCTATGTGTTCCGCGATGCGGAACATGCGGCGGCGCTGTTTAACCTTCAGGAAGTCGGATATATCTATTCCCGCCTGACCAACCCGACTGTGGCCGCCCTTCAGGAACGTCTTGCCACGCTCGAAGGTGGTGTGGGTGCCGTCTGCTGTTCGTCGGGGCACGCGGCCCAGATCATGGCGCTGTTTCCGCTGATGGGGCCCGGTTTGAATGTGGTGGTGTCGACCCGGCTTTATGGCGGTTCGATCACCCAGTTCAGCCAGACAATCAAACGCTTTGGCTGGTCGGCGAAATTTGTCGATTTCGACGATATGGATGCGGTTGCAGCAGCGATTGATGACGACACCCGCGCGGTGTTCTGTAAATCCGTGGCCAACCCCGGCGGCTATATCACCGACATTGCAGCGGCGGCCAAAGTGGCCGATGCGGCGGGCATTCCGCTGATCGTCGACAACACATCGGCCACGCCCTATCTGTGCAAGCCGATCGACCATGGCGCGACGCTTGTCGTGCATTCGATGACCAAATATCTGACCGGCAACGGCACTGTGACCGGCGGCGTGGTCGTGGATTCAGGCAAATTCGACTGGTCCGCATCCGACAAATTCCCGTCTCTCAGCGCACCGGAGCCCGCCTATCACGGGCTGACCTTTGCGGAAACCTTTGGCCCGCTGGCCTTCACCTTCCACGGCATTGCCATCGGGTTGCGCGATCTGGGCATGACGCTCAATCCACAGGCGGCGCATTACACGCTGATGGGCATTGAAACGCTGTCGTTGCGGATGGAACGCCATGTGCAAAACGCGGAAAAGATCGCCGCATGGCTGGAAGGCCACGACGCGGTTGCGGCTGTGACCTATGCCGGTCTGCCGACGTCGCCCTATGCCGAGCGCAAAGCGCGGCTTTGCCCCAAGGGCGCCGGCGGTCTGTTCACCATTGCGTTGAAAGATGGCTATGACGCCTGTGTCAAATTCGTGGATTCGCTGGAAATTTTCAGCCATGTCGCCAATCTTGGGGACACCCGCAGCCTGGTGATCCATTCCGCATCGACCACCCACCGCCAGCTGACAGCGGAACAGCAAACCGCCGCAGGGGCCGGGCCCGATGTGGTGCGTCTGTCCATCGGGATCGAAGATGCCGCAGATCTGATCGCCGATCTTGATCAGGCATTGGCCAAAGCCTCCGCCTGAACAATGCACATTTCGTGAGTGCGAAAACGGTCCCGCCCTTTCAGGCGGGGCCGTATTTAGTTTTCAGAACCAGATTAGTTTTCAAGACCATAAACGATGGTGATCTGGGCGTTGAAATTCAGCTCTCCCGCCGCAACCGGCATGCCGTCCCCAACCATCATCGCCTCGGCCCGGGCAAAGACCGGCCCCGGGGCGGATCCTGTGCCGGGCTCGAAAATCTCACTTATGTCGCCCAGCGTCACACCGGCAGCATCGGCGTAAAGTTGCGCCCGTGCACGGGCATCCGCCACCGCAAGACGGCGGGCCTCATCCAAGACCGGACCGGGATCGCGCAGCCCAAAGGAAATGCCGGAAAACCGGTTTGACCCGCTGTCCAGCATCACCGCAAGCACATCCCCCAACCGGGCCATATCCGACACCCGAATGGTCAGATCATTCTGGGCAACAAAGCCGTCAATCACCGGTGTTTCCGGCGGGGTGGACCGGCTGCGGTCGCGCCAGACCGGGTCAAGCCGCAGCGAACTTGTCTGAACATCCCGCGGGGCGATGCCCATCTCGGTCAGGGCGGCAAAAAGCTTCTGAATGTCTTCGTTGACCTGCGCCATTGCATCACGTGCTTCGCGCGCCTCATGTGCCACGCCAAGATGCACCGTCGCCATGTCCGGCACCGCCGTGGCGCGCCCCTCGCCGGTCACTGTGACATGGGGTGCACGATCATCGGCCATGGCCGCCCCCGACAGCCCCAGGGGAATCATCAAGGTGATGACAAAAGCCCTTACACTCAAATGTCTCAACATCAGCACTGCCTTTATGTTATGAAAGCGATATTCGCGACAAAGATGCGCGTGACCAGGAAGGCGCACAACCTCTGGTTCGTAACATTATGGTGTCGCGGCTTTTTCTCGGCAGGAAGCTGCTGTAAAATGGGTGGAAGACGGGTCAGACTTGCGTGACCCATGAAGGAGTGCGAAAGCCGGAGAGATGAAACCAGATTTTGCTCTGTTGCTTTCCTTTGACGGGATTGCTCTGTTGCGGCGCGCCTCGGCTGATGGCGCGGCCAGGCGATGGCTGGCGTCAATTGGGTGTTGTTTCGCCCGAATTGCCGGATTTGTCTGAAACCCTGATCGCCCTGCGCGAACGCGTGACCAAGGGCGATTGCGAAGTCAAATTGATCCTGCCGACCGAGCAGGTGAAGTTTCTGGACATTGTCGCACCTGCGCCGGGGATTTCCAATCCAGAGGCCGTCGAAGCCGCGCTTGATGGCGCGACGCCCTATGCCATTGACGATTTGGTCTATGATTTCCACCGCGACGGCGACCATATCCATGTGGCGGCGGTGGCGCGGGAAACACTTGACGAGGCAGAGCAATTTGCCATCCTGCATGGTTTCCTGCCCCTTGGTTTTGTCTCGGATGTGGCAAAAGACGCCGGTTTCCAGCGCGAGCCGTTTTTTGGCCCGACGCAAAAGGCGCTGACCACCCTGACCCCCGGCATGACGGTCCAGGGGGATGATACCCCGGTTGCCATTCTGGACGATCTGGCGGAACCGGTCCCCCCGGTGCAAGCCCCCCAAGCGCAAGAAAAACCTGCGCCAGAAACTCCCCGGGCAAAGCCCGAGGCCAGTGCGCCCAAGTCAGATACGCCTGCGCCGCCAAAAGCCAAAGCCGCGCCCGCCGCGCCAAAAGAGCGCCCGACAGAGGAACGCCCGGTAAAGGCAAAGCCGGACGCCAAGACAGCTGCGCCCGCGCCACAGCCCGCAACGCCGAAACCCGCCAGCGCACCAACCGCAAAGACCCCTCCGCAACCAGAGGGTCAGGCCGCAGGCAAGACACCCGCAGCGCCGAAACCTGATGCCGCGCGGGACACCGACACATCGCCCAAGACACCCGAAGTCAAAGCAGCCCCCCCGGCGCTCAAGCCCGAGGCAGACGTCCCGCCTCTGCCTTCATTCAAGAAGAAACAGCGCCCCGGCCCTGTGGAAGACGCAGGCAACCGCAAAGATCCGCCCGCTGTGCCGGTTGCCAATCCCAATGCCCCACCCCCGCCCGGCCCAAAGGTGCCACCAAGTGTCTCGGCCATGCCGCCGGAACCTGCAACGCCGGGATTCAGCAGCATTCGGGCCAACCGCGACGCACCAGCGCCACGCGCCAGCAAAAATCTGACAGCGCGGCCCGAAAACCTGCGCGGTCCGGCATCTGACACGCCGGTATCGCCCCCTAAACCCCGCGATGTGGCGGATGAGATCGCGGCAAGCGCACGGGCGTCGTTTACGATGCGCCCGAAACCCAAAGCCGACAACGACGGGGATAACGACAGCGACAACATCAGCGACCAGATCGCCGCGACGGCACCAACCGCCACCGCCCCGACCGCAGAGGCCACCCCATCCACCGCCAGCGGGATAATCGCCCGCGCCTCTGCCGGGATTGGCAAAAACATCGGCTTTGCCAGCCGCCGCACCGGCGCGGCGCAAAGCCCGGGCAAACCTGGCAAACCCGCCAAACCCAGCCGCAAAGCGCGACTGTCCAAGGTCAAGCCCGGCGACGCGAAAGCGGCAGAGACCGCCGCAGCCGCCGCCGCGCTGGACGAAGGCGACCGAATGACGGTTTTTGGCGCGCGCGGCCAGCAAAAGATCGGCGGCAAACCCCGGTTCCTTGGCCTGATGCTGACAGCCGCCCTGATCCTGGCCCTACTCGCGGTCAGTGCCTGGGCCTCGCTGTTTCTGGACGATGGTCTCGCTTCCTTGTTCCGGCGCAATGTCGAAGGCCCGGCAGTGGCCTCCGCCACCGCGCCCGCCGTGCGCGACAGCGCGCTTGACACCACCGACCCCGACAGCGCCGCCGCACCGCCCGAAGCGATCCCGCCAACCGCGCTTGCCCTGCCGGACCTCCCCCGCGAAATTGACCCCGAAGACCCGACTGACATCAACATTGCCTCGCTGAGCGAAGGCCTGCCAAGCCTCAGCCGCGATCTTGTCGAAGAGCAGGTGGATGGCCTCTCGGTGCCCTTCGAATCCGAGGCCCTGACACCGGAACAAGCCGAGGCCCGCTATGCGGCGACCGGCATCTGGCAACGCGCGCCCATGCCGCCCAACGAGCCAGAGCAGGCCTTGGTTGGCGAACTTTACGTGGCCTCCATCGACCCCGATGTGGCGGTCGGCGATGCCATTGCCATCCCAACCCAGCGCGAGGCCGACACCGATCAGATCCCGCCAACGCAAATCAATCCCTATCCGGCGGATTCTGGATTTACCTTTGACGACAATGGCTTGATCCAGCCGACCGCGCAGGGGGTCTTGCATCCCGCCGGGTTCACCCTGGTGCTTGGGCCGCCGCCGTTAAAAGCCCCGTTGCGACCGGGGGTGGAATCCGTGACGCCCGCGGCCCTGCCCGCACCAGAAGCCGGCCAAGACCCGCAATCCTCCGATCCAGCCTCTGACGACGAAAACGCCGCCCTTGCGGCTGCGATTGCCGCCGCCTCGGCTGCGGTGCCGGTGCCCATTCCAGGCGCCACTCCGGCCCCCGACACATCCGCGCCAACAACCGCAGCAGATCCCAGCCTTGCCGGGCTGCGCCCACGGCCACGCCCCGGTGATTTGATCGAACAGAATGAACGCGCCAATCTGGGCGGTATCAGCCTTGAGGAACTGCGCCAGAAACGTCCGAAACTGCGTCCGGCGCAAGACCCGGCCAAAACCGAGGCCGAAAAAGACATCGAAGCCAGCGAACTGGCGGTGGCAAGCTCTCTCAAACCCAACCGCCGACCGACCAACATGGCGACCCTTGTCGACCGCGCGGCCCAGAACGCCGCAAATTCGGTGGTGGCCGCCGCCGCCCCGGCCGCCGTTGCCCCGCGCACCGTGACGCCGCGCATCCCGTCGAAAACCACCGTCGCCACCGCCGCAACGCAAAAGAACGCGATCAATCTGCGCAACGTCAACCTGATCGGCGTATACGGCAAACCGTCAAGCCGCCGGGCGTTGATCCGCCTGTCCAATGGTCGCTACCAAAAGGTCAAGGTCGGCGACCGGATTGACGGTGGTCGCGTCTCTGCCATTGATGAAGATCGGTTGAACTACGTCAAAAGCGGGCGCAACGTGGTGTTGCGCATGCCGCGCGGCTGACGGGCCTGCCCCCCCGCGGCTCTGCGTCGCACGGGACACAGAACACAGCCCCCTCGCGCCAATGTGACGGCCTGCCCCTCTCGACCTGACCCGGTGAAAAGCGCATACAGAGCACACCCCGGCACCCCGTCGGGAAGGAGCCCAAATGCAGCTTTTACGCCTTTTGATCGCTGTGCTTTTGCTTGCCCTGCCGGTGACGGCACGGGCCGCACAATCCGACATCTACGAGGCCCCAGCCCTGACCGCACAGTTGATCACCGCCGAACAGGGCGTCGCCCCGGATGCCGGGACGCTGTCCGCCGGTCTGGTTGTGAAAATGCAAGACGGGTGGAAGACCTACTGGCGCTCACCGGGCGAGGTCGGCCTGCCACCGGAACTTGACTGGGATCAGGCGCAAAATCTGGCCACAGCTGAATTACAATTCCCGGCTCCGACGCGTTTTACCGCATTTGATATCGAAAACTTTGGCTACGGCGATCAGGTCGTTTTCCCCATTCGCATCACGCTGGATCGTCCCGGGGCCCCCGCCACCTTAACCTCCCGCGTGCGCTTGCTGGTCTGCAAAGAGATCTGCATTCCCGAAGATTTCACCCTGACCCTGACCCTGCCAAACGACACCGGAATTGACGCCGAGGCCGCTGAAACGATTGCCGCAGCCCTGAGCAAAGTCCCGGCAGAGGGCGCAGCCACCAACATGTCCCTCGAAGCGGCCCATCTGTCGCAGACCCATCTGACGGTGGCCCTGCACCGTGATCTCGGCTTTCGCACGCCGGATGTCTTTCCGGAATTGGAAGGCGCGGTTTTCGGCAAACCCATTGTCCGGCTCGATGCCGATCAAACCCGGCTCTGGGCGGAAATCCCACTGCTATATGCGGCGGACCCGAATGCCGAGCTGACCCTGACCGTGACCGACGGTCGCTTTGCCGGGACTCTGCCCGCCCCGCTGACCGACACGCTGCCCGCCGCCCCCCAGGCTGGACGGGGTCTCTGGGCCATGGCGTTGATCGCGGTTCTGGGCGGTCTGATCCTGAATGTCATGCCCTGCGTCTTGCCGGTTCTGTCGCTGAAACTGGCGGCTGCGATTGGCAAATCCGATCTCCCCGGCACAGATCCGGGCAGGCTTTCTCTGGGCGGCGTTTGGCGTGCTGACCTTTTTCTGGGCTCTGGCGGCGGCGACCTGGGGTCTGCAATCCATGGGCCATGCCGTCGGCTGGGGTCTGCAATTTCAAAGCCCGGTATTCCTGACATTGATGATTGTCATTCTGGTGCTGTTTTCCGCCAAACTGTTTGGCGCGTTCACCCTGAGCCTGCCTTCGGGGCTGCAAACCCATTTGGCCAGTGTCGGGGGCCATGGCCACTTGGGCGATTTCGCCACCGGTGCCTTTGCTGCGGTGCTGGCAACCCCCTGTTCCGCGCCGTTTCTCGGCACTGCCGTGGCTTTTGCCATGGCGGGCGGCGGGTTGGATATTGCGGTGATCTTTACCGCGCTTGGCATCGGTCTTGCCCTGCCTTACCTCGCGGTCGCGGCAATGCCCGGCTGTGTGGCTGTCCTGCCCAAACCGGGGCGCTGGATGCTGGTGGTCAAGGCCGTGATGGCGGGATTGCTGGCCCTGACGGCGGCCTGGCTGTTCCTGGTGCTGGCCAATGTCGCCGGGCTGGCCAATGCGGCCATCACCGCGCTGTTGGTGGCAATGATCCTGGCAATTCTGATCCTGCCCATCCGCCTGCCCCGGCGGGCCGTTTGGGTCGCGGCCCTGGCTGTGATCGCCGTTGGCCTGCCTGCTCTGCGCCCCGCCGCGCCGCAATCCGACACCCCGACCGCAGCCAACTGGGCGCCCTTCGACACCGCCGATATCCGTGACCATATCGCAAATGGCAAGATCGTCTTTGTCGACGTGACTGCGGATTGGTGCCTGACCTGCAAGGCCAACAAATCACTGGTCCTGGAACGGGGCGAGGTCGCCAGCCTGCTGACCTCTGGCGACATCATCGCCATGCAGGCAGACTGGACCCGCCCTGACCCGGCGATTTCCGAATATCTGGCTGAGTTCAACCGCTACGGCATCCCGTTCAACGCGGTCTACGGCCCCGCCGCGCCGACCGGGATCGCCCTGCCGGAACTCCTCAGCGCCAAGGCGATATTCCAAGCCATCGAAAAAGCCGGCGGTTGACGTCTTTTGTCATTCGCCTGACCTGTCTTTCTCCTGACCAGTCTTTCGCTTGACCAGTCTTTCTCCTGGATCAAATATCCCGGGGAGTGTGAGGGGCTGGCCCCTCATTCCCGCCCCGACAACAATCGCTTCAGCCGCCGTTTGCTGCCAAACCCTGCGCCACGATCGCATGGCGGGGATCCTCCGCCGCCAGGGTCGACAACAGACCCTCTGCGGCGCGATAAGCCTCCAGCGCCTTGTCAGATTGCCCCAGCACGCCATAGGCCCGCCCAAGCTGTAGCCAGCCGTCAAGATCCTCCGGCGTCTCCTGCAAGCGCTCTGCCAAACCGGCCACCATCGATTGGATGAAATCCGCCCGATCATCGGCTGTCATCTCTGCTGCGGCGGCCACGTCGTCGGCGCTTGGACCCCGTACTGTCACAAAGTCAGACATTGCTACCGCCGCGTCTCCGGTGGTGGTGCTGATGCGGTTGATCTCGCGGATGAAATATTCCATCCAGGGCTGCGCGGTTTCCTCCTGGGACAACCGCAACACCAACAGCGCACGCGCCTCTGTCACCTGACCGTCCTGTTCCAGCCATTGCGCCTTATAGAAAATCGCCGCCGGGTTCAGCACATCCATGTCCAGCGCGCGGTCAATCGCTGCCGCCGCCGATTGCGTCACAATGCCATCAGCCGCCGCAATCAAGGCTTCGGCGTATTGCGTCACATGGCCTGCACGGGTGTCAGGGCGATCAAGGATTTCCGCCAGCGCCGCAACCGCGTCCTGATACCGGCCCATCTGCATATAGGTCTGGGCCAAAAGCTCCCAGCCCTCGATCGGCCCGCCACTTTCATCGGCTTGAAGGCGGGCTTTCAGACGCTCTGCAAGTTCGACAATCTTTTGATCCTCGCCCCGTTCCGCCGCACGTTCGGCAAACGGTTGGCTGGAAATACCGGGCGCGCCTGTCGCCAGATAAACGCCCCCCGCCAGCAACGGCACCATGACGGCCATCACAAAAAGCGCCGCCGTGCCGCCGGTTCTGATCTTGCCACCATCGCCGCCCTGACGTTCCACCGCCAACATGCGCCGTTTGATTTCCAGTGCTGCGGCCTCGGCCTCCTGCGGGGAAATCACACCGCGCACACGTTCCGCATCGACCTCTTTCAACTGGTCGACAAAGATGGCCAAGGCCCCTTCGCGGTGCCCGACCTGCGCCGTGCCACGCCGCCACAGCGGCAAAAGGATGATCAAACCGGCCAAAATCGCCATCAGCGCGGCGGGTATCCAGAAATTCATGCCTCAGGTGTCTTTCTTGTCCATCTCGGCGTCAAAACGCGCCATCAATTCACCGACTTTTGCCTCGTCCTCTGGGCTAAGTCCCTCGGGGGCCGTGCCCGCCTTGCGACGTCGCAACGCCGACGCCGCAGCCATGCCCCCCAACCCCAAAAGCGCAAACGGCGCCAGCCATAATGCATAGGTCGTGGGTTTGAACGGCGGCTTGAACAACACGTAATCACCGTAGCGATCCACCAGATATTGCACCACCTCGGCATCGCTATCCCCCGCGACCAACCGCTCGCGGATCAGGATGCGCAGATCGCGCGCCACCCCGGCGTTCGAACTGTCAATCGGTTCGTTCTGACAAACGACACAGCGGATATCGCGGGAAATGTCGCGCGCGCGCGCCTCCAATGCCGGATCGTCAAGGATCTCGTCCGGCTCCACCGCCGCTGCAACACTGGCCAATGCGATCAGACAGACAGCAAGAACCTGTCTCACGATCCCGCACCCGCCGCCCGCGCAGCAGCAAGGGCGTCGCGCAATTCATCCTGGGCCTGTGCGCTGGCAATCGGCCCGACATAGCGCCAGACCACCGTGCCTTCGGCATTCACAAGGAAGCTTTCAGGCACCCCGGAAATTCCCCATTCGATCCCGGCACGCCCGGACAGATCCGACCCGATCCGTTGATAGGGATTTCCCAGCTCGTTCAGCCAATCACGGGCGGCCTCGGGCTTGTCCTTGTAGTTTATACCGAAAAGCGGAAAACCCTCACTCGCGGCCAGCCGCGTCAGCACCTTGTGCTCGGCCCGGCAAGGTACACACCAGGAGGCAAAGACATTGACCAGCACGGGCTCGCCCGCCGCAGCCAGATCCGCGGTTTTCAAACCCGGCACATCCACACCATCGACGGCATCCAGCTCAAAGGCCGGCGCCGGATGGGATACCAGGGCCGACGGGATGGCATTGGGATCGCGATCCGGGTTCAACCCCCAAAGAAAGAAACCGCCAATCACAATCACCACCGCAACCGGCAGCATCACCAGAACACGTTGCATCTTTTTCACTCCGCAGGTTGCGCCATTTCAGGCATTTTGGCGCGACGTGGCGCGCCGACCCTCAGACGTCGATCGCTTAACGACAAAGCCCCGCCCAGCACCAGCATGAAAGAGCCAAGCCAGATGAAATTCACCAGCGGCTCATAGATCACCCGAAGCGTCCAGACATCGCCGGCAGTCTCGGCCGCAGGTTCGGAAATCGCGGCGTAAAGATCACCGGCGAGGGTGTGGCGAATGGAACTTTCGGTGGTGGTCGATTGCGCCACCGGATAGATCCGCCGTTCGGGATAGAGATTCTGCACAAAGGCCCCGGCACGATTGACCACCAGCGTTGCGCGAAAGGCGGTGTAATTCGGCCCCGGCACGCTTTCGACCTTGGCAAAGCGAATGTCAAACCCGGCAATCTGCACCTCGGTGCCCGGTTCGGCAAAGGTCACAATCTCTTCTTTCCAGGCCGAAGATCCGACAAAGCCAAAGATACAAACCGCCAACCCGAGATGGGCCATGGTCATGCCATGGCTGGCACGCGGCAGGTTGCGGGCCCGGCGCAGGCTCTCGGAGAATGGTGCGCGAAACAATTTGATCCGCGCGCCCCAATCCTGAAGCGTGGCCAGAAACAGCCAGATCCCAAGTCCAAAAGCCAAAATCGCCAGCACCGGCCCCTTGGTCACCAGATACCACAGCACCAGTGCGGCCACCGCCGCCACGGCCGCCACCATCCAGAGCCGCTGGGAAATTCCCCGCAGATCGGCCCGTTTCCACGTCAGGAACGGCCCGAAGCCCATGACCAACAGCAAGGGCATCATGATCGGCACAAAAGAGGCGTTGAAAAACGGCGGCCCGACCGAGATCTTGTCGCCGGTCACGGCCTCAAGAAACAGCGGATACAGCGTGCCAAACAGCACCGTGCCACAGGCCGTCGCCAACAACAGATTGTTGATCAGCAAGCCACCCTCACGGCTGACCGGGGCGAACAATCCGCCGCCCTCCATCGACGGTGCCCGCGCCGCGAACAAGGTCAAGGAACCACCAATCGACACGCCCAACAGCGCCAGGATGTAAATCCCCCGCTCCGGGTCGACCGCAAAAGCATGCACCGAGGTCAAGAGACCAGAGCGCACGATGAACGTCCCCAGCAGTGACAGCGAAAATGTCAGGATCGCCAACAGGATGGTCCAGCTTTTGAACGCACCGCGTTTTTCGGTCACGATGGCGGAATGCAACAGCGCTGTGCCCAACAGCCAGGGCATGAAGGCGACGTTTTCCACCGGATCCCAAAACCACCAGCCGCCCCAGCCGAGCTCGTAATAGGCCCACCAGGACCCCAGTGCGAGACCGGCGGTCAACGACACCCAGGCCGCCAATGTCCAGGGCCGCACCCAGCGCGCCCAGGCCGCATCAACCCGGCCCTCGATCAGGGCCGCAACGGCAAAGGAAAACACAATCGAGAACCCGACATAGCCGATATACAACAGCGGCGGATGCATCGCCAATCCGACGTCTTGCAACAACGGGTTCAGGTCATTGCCATCCACCGGCGGCGGCGAAATCCGCAAAAACGGGTTCGATGTGAACAACATGAAGCTGAGGAAACCCAGCGAAATCCACGCCTGCACCGCCAATGTCCGCGCCCGCAGCGCATGGGGAATGTTCGACCCGAACATCGCCACGCCCGCCCCGAACAATGTCAGGATCAGCGTCCAGAGCAACAATGACCCCTCATGCGACCCCCAGGTCGCGGCGACCTTGAACAACATCGGTTTCAGTGAATTGGAGTTTTCGGCCACATTCACCACGGTGAAATCACTGACCACAAAGGCCCACATCAGCGCGCCAAAGGCCACCCCGACAAACAGAAGCTGCCCCAGCGCCGTCGACTGCGCGCTGCGCATCCACACCAGATTGCCGCGTGCCGCGCCAATCATGGGCACGACGGATTGCACCAGGGCGATGGCCATTGCCAATGCCAATGCAAATTGTCCAAGTTCCGGGATCATGCGGCCTCCAATGGGTCACCATATCATAGACCAGAAGTCCTAGCGCCTCACACATGAAGTTTTAAGTCACCTTTTCGCCATGTCGCCCCGCATTTCGCCGCACCCCCCGGATTTGGGCCGCGGCACCGGCTCACTTGCTGGTTTGAAACCGCACGCCGCCTGTGGCCTCTGACAGGGCCAGCGCTGCTTCGGCCACCTTGTGACCAATCTCTGCAATCCGCTCCAGCGGCAGGCGCACGCTGGGGCCGGACACCGAAATGCCTGCGACGGCCTCGCCGTGAATATCAAATACCGGCGCCGCAATACAGCGCATTCCAAGGGCCTTTTCCTCGGCATCCACCGCATATCCCCGCTGCGCCGACAGGGTCAGATCGGCGCGCAGCGCCGCCGCCTCGACCAGGGTATGCTCGGTAAACACCTCGCGCCGGGTACGCTCCAGATAGGCCGTGAGCCGGTCATCGGACCAGCGCGACAGCAACGCCTTGCCAATCCCCGACGCATGCAGCGGCGACAATGTCCCCGGGGGAAAGAAAGCGCGAATGGTCTCATGAGTCTCTACCTGGCTGAGAAACATGACCTGATCCCCGCGTGCGATACCAAGATTTGCCGTCTCTCCGGTGTCCTCCATCAAGGTGCGCATGATGGGACGGGCACGTTCAGCAAGCGACGTCCGCCGCAAAAACGCCGCCCCCGCCAAAAAGGCCCCCGCGCCCACCGCCCAGCTTTGCGCCGCATCGTCGAATTCGGCAAATCCCCGGCCCTGCAAGGTCACCAACACCCGGTACAGCGTGGCAGGCGATTGATCCAACTCCTCGGCCAGAACGCTGAGCGTGATCCCCTGATGCTGGCCCAAGGCGACCAAAACCTCCAACGCCCGGTCCAGGGATTTGATGGTGTTCTGTTCGGTCTTGTCCTGCCAACCACGCGGGCGGCCGCGTTTTCTCGGGGTTTCTTCGGCCATTCTTCTTCTCTTTTGAAATACGCATTCAGCATATGAAAAATAGCAACGCATTGGCAATAATAAATTTTTACTGCAAATTGGAATTTTGAAAAACGATTTCAAAAAAATTGAGCTCTCGCGACCCCCAACGTAACCTCCAACCAAACCCGATAAGGAGGAAAGACAGATGAGCTTCCAGAACCCCGTTTTCATTCCCGGCCCGACCAATATGCCGGAACATCTGCGCCGCGCCTGTGACATGCCGACACTCGATCACCGGTCGGCGCTGTTTGGCGACATCCTGCACCCGGCCCGTGCCGCCGTGCGTCAGATCCTGAAATCGCAAGAGGCCGAGGTGTTCATCTTCCCCTCCACCGGCACCGGCGGTTGGGAAACCGCGCTGACCAATACGCTCAGCCCCGGTGACAAGATCCTTGCCGCGCGCAATGGCATGTTCTCGCACCGTTGGATCGACATGTGTCAGCGTCACGGGTTGGATGTGCAGATCGTTGACACCCCATGGGGCGAAGGCATTCCAACGGACAAGTTCGAGGCCGCGCTGGCCGCCGACAAAGGCCATGAAATCAAGGCCGTTCTGGCGACCCATAATGAGACCGCGACCGGTGTGCGCTCTGACATCGCGGGCGTCCGCGCCGCACTTGATGCGGCGTCTCACCCCGCTCTTTTGCTTGTCGATGGTGTGTCCTCCATCGCGTCGATGGATTTCCGCTTTGACGATTGGGGCGTCGATATCGCCGTCACCGGCTCGCAAAAGGGGTTCATGCTGCCGCCCGGCCTGGCCATCACCGGCTTTTCACCCAAGGCGCTAGCGGCAGTCGAAGGCGCAAGATTGCCCCGGACCTTCTTTGACATCCGCGACATGGGCAAGACCAATGCAGGCGGCGGTTTTCCCTATACGCCGCCGGTCGGGCTGCTGAACGGGTTGAATAAATCCTGCAAGATGCTGCTCGATGAAGGCTTGGAAAACGTCTTTGCCCGCCATCATCGCATTGCCGAAGGCGTGCGCCGCGCGGTGTCTGCCTGGGGGCTGGAGCTTTGCGCCGCTTCGCCGGATCTCTATTCCGACAGCGTCAGCGCCATTCGCACGCCCGACGGGTTCAACGCCACCGACATCGTCACCCATGCCGCTGATACCTATGGCGTCGCCTTTGGCACCGGTCTGGGCGAGGTCGCAGGCAAGGTGTTCCGCATTGGTCACCTTGGATCGCTCACCGATGTCATGGCGCTGTCCGGCATTGCGACGGCGGAAATGTGCATGGCGGATCTGGGTCTGAACATCAACCTTGGCTCTGGCGTTGCGGCAGCACAGGATTACTACCGCAGCCACCGCGCCGCAGCGGCGCAAAAGGCCGCGTGATGAAGGATACGACAATGTATATCCCGACCTACGACGACATGTTGGCGGCGCATGATAGGATTGCGCCGCATATCCACCGCACGCCGGTTCTGACCTCGACCTATCTGAACGAGCTGACCGGCGCCGAGCTGTTCTTTAAATGCGAAAACTTTCAAAAGGCCGGCGCCTTCAAGGTGCGCGGCGCGTCCAATGCGGTGTTCGGCCTGTCCGAGGATGAAGCGGCCAAAGGTGTGGCCACGCATTCCTCGGGCAATCACGCGCTGTCGCTGTCCTATGCCGCCGGTCGTCGCGGCATTCCCTGCCACGTGGTCATGCCCCGCACCGCGCCCGAGGCCAAAAAGGCCGCCGTGCGCGGCTATGGCGGCATCATCACGGAATGTGAGCCATCGACTTCGTCGCGCGAAGCGGTCTTTGCCGAGGTTCAGGCCGAAACCGGCGCGAATTTCGTCCACCCCTATAATGACCCCCGCGTCATTGCCGGTCAGGGCACATGTTCACGCGAATTGATCGACCAGACCGGATACCTTGATATGGTGGTGGCCCCCATTGGCGGGGGTGGCATGATCTCGGGCACCTGTCTGACCCTGTCGACGTTGGCGCCCGACACCGCCATCATCGCCGCAGAACCGGAACAGGCCGATGATGCCTATCGCAGCTTTCACGCCGGGCATATCATCGCCGACGACGCGCCCGATACGGTGGCGGATGGACTGAAAGTACCGCTGAAGGATCTGACATGGCATTTCGTGTCCAGTCACGTCAGCGACATCCTGACCGCCAGCGAACAAGAGATCATTGATGCGATGCGCCTGATCTGGCAGCGGATGAAAATCGTGATGGAACCGTCCAGCGCCGTGCCGTTGGCCACCATCCTGAAAAACCGCGACCGGTTTACCGGCAAACGCATCGGTGTGATTGTCACCGGCGGCAACGTCGATTTGAACAAACTGCCATGGATTACCGGCTGATCGCCGCCGCAAAAGGAGCAAGGACATGAAAGACATGGACCAACTCGACCAATTCGAAGTCGGCTTTGACATCCCCGCCAAACCCGGCATGGACGCCGCCGACATCCAGACCCCGGCGCTGGTGCTGGATCTCGACGCGCTGGAACGCAACATCAAGAAGATGGGCGATTACGCAACCGCCCATGGCATGCGCCACCGGGTGCATGGCAAGATGCATAAATCGGTGGACGTCGCCAAATTGCAGGAAACCCTGGGCGGCGCGGTTGGCGTCTGTTGTCAAAAAGTGTCCGAGGCCGAGGTCTTTGCCCGTGGCGGCATCAAGGATGTTCTGGTGTCCAACCAGGTGCGCGACCTGGCCAAGATCGACCGTCTGGCGCGCCTGCCGAAACTGGGGGCCCGCACGATTGTCTGTGTGGATGACCTCGCCAATGTATCAGAGCTTTCGGCAGCGGCGCAAAAGCATGGCACCGAGATCGAATGCCTTGTCGAGATCGACTGTGGTGCGGGCCGCTGCGGCGTGACCACCACACCGGCCGTGGTCGAGATTGCCAAGGCCATCGACGCCGCCGCGGGGCTGACATTCACCGGCATACAGGCCTATCAGGGCGCGATGCAGCACCTCGACAGCTATGAAGCACGCGAGGAAAAGCTGAACATCGCCATCGCACAGGTCAAGGATGCGGTTGAGGGGCTGAAAGCCGCGGGCATCGCCTGCGATCTGGTGTCGGGCGGCGGTACAGGATCGTATTATTTCGAAAGCAATTCCGGCGTTTACAACGAGTTGCAATGCGGTTCTTACGCCTTCATGGATGCCGATTACGGTCGTATCCTCGACAAGGACGGCAAGCGCATCGACCAGGGCGAATGGGAAAACGCGTTTTTCATCCTGACCCAGGTGATCAGTCACGCCAAGGCCGACAAGGCGATCTGTGACGCCGGTCTGAAAGCGCAATCGGTGGACAGCGGATTGCCGGTGATCTTTGGCCGCACGGATGTGGAATACGTCAAATGTTCCGATGAACACGGCGTCATTGCGGACCCCTCGGGCGCGCTGACGGTCGGTGAAAAGCTGAAACTGGTGCCCGGCCACTGCGACCCGACCGCCAATGTGCACGATTGGTACGTCGGTGTGCGCAACGGCAAGGTTGAATGCGTCTGGCCGGTCTCGGCCCGCGGCCGCGCCTACTGACACACCCGCTGATCAAGCCCTTCCGGGCATTCTTCGCGAAGAGTGCCCGGCACCGGGCCGATGGGCGCCCCGTAAACAGGATACTCTGATGAGCCTCGACATGACCAAGACAACCACCCTCACCATCGTCCCCGAAGCCGAGATTGCCGGTCTGATCACCCCCGAAGCCGCCTTTACCGCCGTCGAACAGGTCTTTGCCGCCATGGGACGCGATGACGCCTATAATTTCCCCGTGGTGCGCGAAGCGATTGGCCACGAAGATGCGCTTTATGGCTTCAAGGGCGGGTTTGACCGTGCCGGCATGGCGCTGGGGCTGAAGGCCGGTGGCTATTGGCCCAACAACCTCGCCACCCATGGCATCATCAACCACCAGTCGACGGTCTTTCTGTTCGATCCCGACACCGGCAAGCCGACCGCCATGGTCGGTGGCAACCTGCTGACCGCGCTGCGCACCGCCGCCGCATCCTCGGTCTCGATTGCGCATCTGGCGCGCCGCGACGCCCGCGTCATCGGCATGATCGGCGCCGGCCATCAGGCGACATTCCAACTGCGCACGGCACTGAAGCATCGCAATTTCGAGAAGGTCATCGGCTGGAACCTGCACCCGGAAATGCTGCCCAATCTGGAAAAAGTCGCGCAAGAGGCCGGTCTGCCATTCGAAGCGGTGGAACTGGACGGGCTGCGCGCGGCGGATGTGATCATCTCGATCACCTCCAGCTTTGCCGCCATCGCCAATGAGACCCATATCGCGCCCGGCACCCATATCGCCTGCATGGGCACCGACACCAAAGGCAAACAAGAGGTCGCCCCGGAACTGCTGCAACGCGCCACGGTGTTTACCGATGAAATCGCCCAGTCGATCAGCATCGGCGAGGCACAACATGCAATTGCGGCCGGTCTTATTGCCGAAAGCGACATCACCCAAATCGGCGCGGTGATCAATGGCACCCATCCCGGGCGCACATCGGACGAGGAAATCACCCTGTTCGATGGCACCGGTGTCGGGCTTCAGGATCTGGCAGTGGCGCAGGCCGCGGTCAAACTGGCGCTGGACCACGGCGTGGCGCAGCAAATCGAAATTTGATCGAATTCTGCTGCCACCTCTGGCATAACCGCGCGCTCCTGTTCTAAGTCTCGTAGCACAGCACCAAAGGAGCGCGCGACCATGACTCTCCGCATTTTCATCAACGGATTTGGCCGGATCGGCCGCACAATTACGCGTATCATCCTGACCGAACATGCCGATATCGACATTGTCGGGATCAATGATATCGCCCCGCTGGACAGCTGCGCCTATCTCTTTGGTTATGACAGCGTCTTTGGCCCCTTCCCCGGCGGCGTGACCGGGCGTGATGGCGCATTGAATGCCGCGGGCCGCAAAATTGCCATGACCCATGCCGAGGATATTTCGACGCTGGATCTTGCCGGCGTCGACATCGTTCTCGAATGCACCGGCAAAGCCCAAACCCAAATGATCGCAGAGCGCGGCTTGACCGCAGGGGCGGAGCGCATCCTGATTTCCGGGCCATCCCCCGCCGCAGAAGACACAATTGTCCTCGGCGCCAATCACGACATCCTGGCCGATCAGAAAATCCTGTCCAATGCCTCTTGCACCACCAATGCCCTCGCCCCGCTGCTGCGGCTGCTGGACGAGGCCGCCGGCGTTCAATCCGGCCATATGACCACCGTGCATTGCTATACTGGATCCCAGCCGACGGTGGATGCACCGCGTGGCGATCTGGTGCGCTCGCGCGCGGCGGCGCTGTCGATGGTGCCGACCACAACCTCGGCCGGTCGGTTGATTGGCACTGTCCTGCCGCATCTGGCGGGCCGGATCGAAGCCCGCGCCATTCGCGTGCCCACGGCCAGTGTCTCTGCCATCGACCTGACCGTTCAAACCCGCGATCCAATCACGGCAGAGACATTGAACGGCATGATCCAATCCGCCGATCCGACGTTGTTCGGCTATACAGATCTGCCGCTGGTTTCGACCGATCTGCGCGGCAGACCGGAAAGCCTGATCGTGGCGGGGCGCGAAACATCCGTCTCGCTCGGTGGTGTGCTGCGCATTTTTGGGTGGTACGACAACGAATGGGGCTTTTCCGCCCGTATGATCGACATGGCGCGCCGGATGCGCTGATCCAACGGTCGGATTTTGCGTATTTAGAAAGAGAAGAAGCTCGCTCGGCCTCGGCTTCTTCTCTTTTCAAATACGCCCGCCGGAGGCGAAAATCTCTTCTCGGTCTCTCAACAAAAACCCCGGGCACGCAGACGCGCACCCGGGGTCAATGTCGGGTGCGCATTTACTGCGCACCCTCATCTGGTTCATTCACCGGGAATGGAGCCCTTTCCACCGCCGGACAGACCACCCGACACCTCTTCGGTAGACTTATCCGCCAGTTCCACTGGCAGAACGAGGTTCAGAACAATCGCAATCAATGCCGCGGGCAGGATGCCCGATGTCGCCAGAATTTTGAGCGTGCCCGGCAAATGCTGCAAAGCGCCCGGTTCAAGCTGCAAGCCAAGGCCCAGCGACAGGGCAATCGCAAAGATGACCATGTTGCGCCGGTTCCAATGCACATCGGACAACATGGAAATACCCGCAGAGACCACCATGCCGAACATCACGATCACACCGCCGCCCAGCACCTCGATCGGTACGGTCGAGATGATGGCGCCGATTTTTGGCACCAGACCGCAGACGATCAAGAAGATGCCACCAATGGTCACCACATGGCGGCTCATCACGCCGGTCATCGCGATCAGGCCGACGTTTTGCGAAAACGATGTGTTGGGCAGCGCGCCAAACAGACCGGAAACCGCCGTTCCCAAACCATCAGCAAAGGTTGCGCCCTGGATCTCTTCGTCCGTGGCTTCGCGTCCGGCGCCGCCTTTGGTGATGCCGGACACGTCGCCCACTGTTTCCACTGCGGAAACAAAGGACATCAGGCAAAAGCCGACAATCGCCGCCACCGAAAATTCAAGCCCGAAATGCAGCGGGTTCGGCAGCGCAAAGCTGGCGGCATTGCCGACATTGCCAAAATTCACCATCCCGAACACCCAGGCCACGATATAGCCCGCAATCAAACCCAGCAGCACGGCAGAGATCGAAATCATGCCCCGTGCAAAGAACTTGAGGCCCAGAGTGACCAGGATCACCACCGAGGCAACAAACCAGTTCAGCGCCGACCCGTATTCCGGTGTGCCAATGGCCGGCACGCCCCCGGCCGCATATTGAATGCCCACCTTGACCAGTGCCAGACCGATCATTGTCACCACCAATCCGGTGACAAGCGGCGGCAGCGCAAAACGGATCTTGCCAATAAACAAACCCAATACGGCATGGAACAAACCACCGACCAGGATACCGCCCATCAGCACAGCAACCGCATCCACACCTTTGCCCGCGACCAGCGGAATCATGACCGGCAGAAAGGCAAAGGATGTGCCCTGTACAATCGGCAGTTTCGCCCCGACAGGGCCAAAACCGATGGTCTGGATCAGCGTCGCCAAACCGGCAAAGAACATCGACATCTGAATCATGTAGATCATTTGCGGAAAATCAGGCGAGTTCGAGCCAAAGCCGAACCCCGCTGCGCCGCAAACGATAATTGCCGGCGTCACGTTCGACACGAACATCGCCAACACATGTTGGATGCCCAGCGGCACCGCTTTGGCCAGCGGCGGTGTGTAATTGGGATCGCGCAGCTGCGCTGCGGTCCCGATAGATGAATCAGCCATGAACTTCTCCCCATATAGCTGTCGGATGGGCCGTTTCTCCTCCTGACGGCCCGGATATTCAGCCCGCCACCACCTGGTATGGGGTGTCGAACCAATGCTCTTCCAGATTCTCGCCAGCGCCGATGCGATCCACTACGGCAAACGTCCCCGATCCTGCGATCGGTGTCAGGACTCCGTGCCATGTGTTGCGATGAAAGTTGATTGCCTGACCGGGTTCCGTGCGAAAGGCACGCGGATTATCTGGGCAACCGCCCAGATCTTTGGCGACAATGACAAGAAATGCGTGTTCTGACATCGGAATGAAAGCTTGGGATCCCAGCGGATGCCGCTCCATCATGTCCAGTTCAAGCGGCAGTTGGCGCAGCTCGGCCTGAAAAAGGCTGAGGCCCGCCGTCCCGTCCGAAAAATCCAGTTGCGCACGGTCATGAAAGCGCCCGCAGAGCCCTTGATTGATCAGCTTGTCCGGCGCGCCAGAACAATCCAGCACATCGCCATAGGGCGCGAATTCCGCCGCGCCCAAAGGTTCGATCATGATCGGCTTGGTCATGGCAACAGGTCCAGCAGACGGAATTCGGCAATGCGTTCAACCTGGCGGCAGGCCTCGGCAAATTCGGTGGTGCGGTCATTGCCGATCCGGCGCTCAAAGGCCGCCATGATCGACGCCTTGTCGTGATCGCGCACCGCGATAATGAAAGGGAACCCGTGTTTGGCGACGTAATCGTCATTCAACTTGGTAAAACGTTCCCGTTCCTGATCGGTCAGCATATCAAGCCCCGCACCGGCCTGTTCCGAGGTGCTTTCAGCGGTCAACCGTCCCGCCGCGGCGAGTTTGCCAGCCAGATCGGGGTGCGCGGTCAAGACGCCAAGGCGGAGATCTTCGTCAGCGCTGCGGAAAATGCGGCACAGGGCGTTGTGAACACCGCGCGCCGTGTCATGGGCCGGGCCAAGCTCCAGATCAAAAGCGCCCTCGGCGATCCAGGGCGAATGTTCGAACACGCCACCAAATGTCGAAACGAAATCCGCACGCGTCATTGCACTGGGCCGGTTCCAGCGCTTGTGCGGATGGGTTTCGATCCAATGCGCCGCGATCTCGGCCCGTGTCGGGCACCAGACATCACCAAAGCCCTGAATATAATCAATAAACCGCTTCAGCGCCGCAATTTTTCCCGGACGCCCCACCAAACGACAATGCAACCCGATCGACATCATCTTTGGCGCGCCTGGCCTGCCCTTCGGCATAAAGCGTATCAAAGGCGTCTTTCAGGTAGCTGCCAAAATCTTCGCCCGTGACCCAGCCCGGCGCGGTGGCGAACCGCATATCGTTCGCTTCCAGCGTATAGGGAATGATCAATTGATCGCGGTCGCCATATTCGCGCCAATACGGCAAATCATCGTCATAAGTGTCGGAAATATAGTCGAATTGCCCGGTTTCCGCCGCCAGCCGCACGGTGTTTTCACTGCAACGACCGGTGTACCAGCCGCGCGGGGCCTCGCCCACGACCTCGGTATGCAGGCGGATCGCTTCGGCAATCGCTGCGCGTTCCTCTGCTTCGGGCATGTCCTTGTGCTCAACCCATTTGAGCCCGTGACTGGCGATCTCCCATCCGGCGGACTTCATCGCGGCCACCTGTTCCGGTGACCGTGCCAGCGCCGACGCCACGCCATAAATGGTCACCGGGATCGCCGCGCCGGTGAACAGGCGATGCAAACGCCAGAACCCGGCACGTGCGCCGTATTCGTAAATCGATTCCATGTTCCAGTGGCGCTGGCCCGGCCACATGGCGGCGCCGGGAATGTCCGACAGAAAAGCCTCTGACGCGGCATCCCCATGCAGGACGTTGTTTTCGCCGCCTTCTTCGTAGTTCAATACAAATTGTACAGCCACTTTGGCATTTCCGGGCCATTGAGCCTCGGGGGCGCGGGGGCCATAACCAATCATGTCGCGGGGGTATCTATTCACATCTGCCTCCAGAGTTTAGATAACGATAATTCAGAACAATCCCGAAGATTACCAAATAGTTTTTGAAGCACTGTTCAGAACTCGGGGTTTTCCTTTGGCCGAAGTAACGGGCACAAGAAAGAAACGGGCGCAAGGTTGCACAGTCCGGGCTTGGCCCAGCACAGACAGGAGTTTCACATGACCGGCTATCTGACCACCCATATCCTTGACACGGCACGCGGTTGTCCTGCCGAAGGCATAAAGATTGCGCTTTACCGGGTGTCGGGCAATTCCCACAAGAAAATTGCCGAGACCGTGACCAACGCCGATGGCCGCACCGATGCCCCGATTTGCCGGCGGACAAGTTCAAGACCGGCACTTATGAATTGGTGTTCTTTGCCGGGGATTACCTGCGCAACAGCGGTCAGGTCACCGAGGAGATCTTGTTCCTTGATCAGATCCCGCTGCGCTTTGGCATGGACGACGCGGCGGCGCATTACCATGTGCCATTGCTGTTGTCGCCGTTTGGCTATTCGACCTATCGCGGCAGCTGATCCGCCGCTGTGCGTTGGGGGCGATGTCGACGCTTGGGGCCTTCGGTTGCCGTAGCGGATGAGTCGGCCAGATGGAGGGCCAGCCCCCCAAACCGCAGGTGTGATGGGGGCCAGCCCCCCAAACCACAGGTAAGATGGGGGGCCAGCCCCCCAAACCACAGGTAAGATGGGGGGCCAGCCCCTCAAACCCCCCGGGATATTTCTGGTCAGATGAAAGGCAAAAGCGCGCGCCCCCGCATTGCGGCGCTAAATGGCGGCGCTTTCCGTTTGTCGAACCGAGGCGGCCAGACGGTCGACCATGAATTCGATGAAAAGCCGCGTCTTGGGGTCCTGATGACGGCGATGGGTGAATAGAAACGCCATTTGAATATCTTCCGGTGGGTTGGCCTGTGCCACCGGCACCAGAGCCCCGGATCTGAGGTGGTCGGCGACTTCGAACACCGGTTTCAGGACCACGCCCTGCCCGGTCAGCGCCCAATCTGTCAGGACATCGCCATCATCCGATTCGAACCGCCCGCCGACACGAAAGCGCTGGACCCCGTTGTCAGTCTGCAAGCGCCATTGAAATTCGGGCGCACCGGGATAGCGCAGGTTCAGGCAATTGTGCCTGTCCTTGACCAATGCCTCGCCGCTTTCCGGCATTCCGCGCGCGGCGATATAGCTTGGCGCGGCGCAGATCACCCGTTTGCAATCCGCCACCTTGCGAATCCGCAGCGTCGAATCCCTCGGGCTGACCAAGGAAAAACGCCACATCCAGACCCTCGGCTGTGAGATCGACATTGCGATCAGTCAGCCGCAGGCGAATGTCGATCAATGGATAGGCCGCGGCAAATTCCGGCACCACCGGGGCAATCAACCGCCGCCCGACGCCCAAGGGCGCTGCGATATGCAACACACCTTTGGGGTTTTCGGTGATCGAGCTGACCTGGGCCTCGGCATGATCGACGGCCTCGAGCACGGAAATCGCACCACCATAAAACGCCCGCCCCTGTTCGGTTGGGGTCAGGGACCGGGTGGTGCGCTGGAACAGCCGCACGTTCAGATGTTGCTCAAGTTGTGAAATCCGCGCCGATGTCACTGCCGGAGAAATACGCAAATCGCGCCCTGCCGCCGACATAGAGCCAAGATCATAGACACGGACAAAGGTACGGATATTGTCGAAATAGGACATTGTTCGGCTTTTTTTGATGCAGGTGTGTTTTTCTCTGCAATACACGAACAACCAAGCATCCGCTAGTCTGGCAAAAAACGGGTCTGGCAATAAGACAGGAGTTCACCCCAAAATGTTCGAAGCTGCAATTCTCTGGGACTGGCTGGCCTTTGCGGTGCGCTGGTTGCATGTGATCACCGCCATCGCCTGGATCGGATCGTCGTTCTATTTCATCGCTCTGGATCTTGGGCTGCGCAAGGCGCCGGATCTGCCTGCGGGCGCGCATGGCGAAGAATGGCAGGTCCACGGCGGCGGCTTTTATCATATCCGCAAATATCTGGTGGCACCTTCGGAAATGCCTGACCATCTGACCTGGTTCAAATGGGAAAGCTACGCGACCTGGCTGTCCGGTGCGGCGATGCTGATGATTGTGTATTGGGTCGGCGGCGAATTGTATCTGATCGACAGCGCCAAGGCCGATCTGGCCCTGTGGCAGGGCATCGCGATTTCCGCCCTCAGCCTGACAATCGGCTGGATTTGTTACGATTTCCTGTGCAAATCCAAACTGGGTGAGACACCGACGCTCTTGATGGTGTTGCTGTTCGTGATCCTGGTGATCATGTCCTGGGGCTATACCCAGGTCTTTACCGGCCGGGCCGCGCTTTTGCACATGGGGGCCTTCACCGCCACCATCATGACCGCCAATGTGTTCTTCATCATCATGCCGAACCAGCGTATTGTGGTCGACGATCTGCAAAATGGCCGCACGCCGGACCCCAAATACGGCAAGATCGCCAAGCTGCGGTCGACCCACAACAACTATCTCACTTTGCCGGTGATCTTTCTGATGTTGTCGAACCACTATCCGCTGGCGTTCGCAACGGAATACAACTGGCTGATCACCTGTCTGGTGTTCCTGATGGGCGTGACGATCCGGCATTATTTCAATTCGGTCCACGCCCGCAAAGGCGAGCCGACCTGGACCTGGGCGGTCACGCTTATCCTGTTCATCCTCTGCGCCTGGCTTTCGACCGCGCCCTCCTGGGGCAGCTACGAAGAGGCCGATGCCCGCGCGCTGACGCCCTATGAACAGAAATTCGCATCCGCCGCGCATTTCGAAGACGCTCAGAACATCGTGATTGGTCGCTGCTCCATGTGCCATGCCCGTGAACCGGTCTGGGACGGTATTCGCTGGGCCCCCAAAGGCGTGTTTCTGGAAACCGCCGGCGATGTGGCCCAAAATGCCCGTGCGATCTATCTGCACGCTGGGGTCAGCCACGCCATGCCGCCTGCCAATATCACCGAAATCGAAGTCGAGGAACGCCGCATGCTGGTTGCCTGGTACACAAGCGCCAAGGCCTACTAAGTCCCCTTCTTCTGTTCAAAAATATCCCGGGGGGTTTGGGGGGCTGGCCCCCCATCTGCCCTGCGGTTTGGGGGGCTGGTCCCCCATATGTCCTGCGGTTTGGGGGCCAGCCCCCCGGGCTGACATCTCCAAGCCAAACCGACATAGCAAAAAGGGCGGCCTATCAAAGCCGCCCTTTCCTGTTTTCTTGGCAAAAAACACTCAACCTGCGGCGGCAACCGCCCGTTTGGTCATCACCGCCACCAGATGCGCGCGATAAGCGCCGGTGCCGTGCAAGTCGCCGATCATTCCGTCACCCGACAGCGACAGACCGGCCAATGCATCCGCCGAAAAATCTGCCGACAACGCGGCTTCGGCCTCGGTCCAGCGGAACACCCCTTCTTCAGAGGCACCGGTCACTGCGACCCGCACACCATCGGCGAATTTGGCGACAAACACGCCGACCAATGCGAAACGCGAGGCAGGTTGCTCGAACTTCACATAGGCGGCTTTTTCCGGGATCGGGAAAGTCACCGCAGTCACGATCTCGCCCTCGTCCAGCGCGGTGGTGAACATGCCCTGGAAATAATCGTCTGCCGCAATCTCGCGCGCGTTGGTCACGATGGTTGCACCAGACCCCAAGGCCGCCGCCGGATAACAGGCGGATGGATCGTTGTTAGCCAAAGATCCGCCAATGGTGCCACGATTGCGCACCGCCGGGTCGCCGATACCACCGGCCAGCGCCGCCAGCGCCGGATAGGCCCCGGCCCCCGCCGCCACTGCGCCATGGGTGCTGCCACCGCCAATCGTCAGGCTGTCGCCCGCTTGCGAAATCCCCTTCATCTCGGAAATCCCGGACAGGCTGACCAATTTCGACGGCATGGCCAACCGCTGTTTCAGCGTCGGGATCAGCGTCTGACCGCCGCCCAGCGCCTGTGCGTCTTCATCTGCCAATGCGGCCACGGCGTCAGCCACGGATGTTGGCCGTTCGATGTCAAAGCTATACATATCCTAGCCCTCCCTTAGCTGGCTTGGTTGATTGCGGCCCACACACGGGCGGGCGTCGCAGGCATATCAATGTGATCCACTTTATGTCCGCCAGACTGCAGCGCGTCGAGGATGGCGTTGATCACGGTCGGCGGCGATCCGATCGCCCCGGCCTCGCCACAGCCCTTCACACCCAATGGATTGTGGGTACAAGGCGTCTGGCAGGAATGGTCGACGCTGTAGCTGTCCATATGCGGCAGATCATCGGCGCGCGGCATGGTGTAATCCATGTAAGACGCCGACAGAAGCTGACCGTTGTCGTCATAGACACAGTTTTCCAGCAAGGCCTGGCCGATCCCCTGGGCGATGCCGCCATGCACCTGACCTTCGACGATCATCGGATTGATGACATTACCGAAATCATCCGCCGAAACGAATTTTTCGATCTTCACATGGCCGGTTTCCGGGTCCACCTCAACCTCGCAGGCATAGGCGCCCGCCGGATAGGTGAAGTTCGACGGATCGTAAAACGCGGTTTCCTCCAACCCCGGTTCGATATCCTCCAGTGGATAGTTATGCGGTACATAGGCGGCCAGACAGACATCCCCCCAAGCCACCGATTTATCCGTGCCGGACACCGTGAACTGACCGTCCTTCAATTCGATATCGGCCTCAGAGGCCTCCATCAAATGGGCGGCGATCTTCTTGGTCTTGTTGATGATCTTCTCGGTCGCCCGCACCATGGCCGACCCACCCACCGCGATGGAGCGCGAGCCATAGGTGCCCATGCCCATCGGCGTATTGGCGGTGTCGCCATGCACGATTTCGACCTGTTCTTCCGGGATGCCGATCATTTCGGAAATCACCTGGGGAAAGGCGGTTTCATGCCCCTGCCCGTGGCTGTGCGATCCGGTCATCACCACCAATCCGCCGGTGGCATTGACCCGCACTGTGGCGCTTTCATACAGGCCGGCACGTGCCCCCAATTGCCCGACAAGGTTCGACGGCGCGATGCCGCAGGCCTCGATAAAGCAATTGATGCCCAGACCGCGCAGCTTGCCCTTGGCTTCGGATGCGGATCGGCGCGCGGCAAAGCCGTCGCGGTCGATCAATTCCAGCATCTTGTCCATGGTAGCATGATAGTCGCCCGTGTCATAGACAACGGCAACAGGCGTCTGATACGGGAATTCCGTGATGAAGTTCTGACGGCGCAGTTCGACCGGATCAGCGCCCACCTCCCGCGCCGCTTTGTCGATCACCCGTTCAAGCTGATAGGTCGCCTCGGGGCGCCCAGCGCCACGATAGGCATCCACGGGCACGGTGTTCGTGAACACCGCCTTGACGTTGGTATAGACCAGCGGCGTCTTGTAGTTCCCGGCCAAAAGCGTGCCATGCAGCCATGTCGGCACCGAGGGCGCAAAGGTCGACAGATATGCCCCCATGTTGGCATAGGTCAGACAGCGCAGGGCGGTGAAATTATTGTCTGCATCCAGCCCCAATTCGATCTTGGTCACATGGTCACGACCGTGACAGTCGGACATGAATGCCTCGGACCGGGAAGAGGTCCATTTGACCGCACGGTTGATCGCCTTGGCGGCAAAGGTACAAAATGCCTCTTCCGCGTAGTGAAAGATCTTGGTGCCAAAGCCGCCGCCGACATCCGGTGCCACGACGCGCAGCTTGTGCTCGGGAATGCCAAGCACAAATGCCCCCATCAAGAGCCGGATCACATGCGGGTTTTGCGATGTGGTATAAAGCGTTGAGTCGCCGGTGCCGCGGGCGTAGTCGCCCACCGCCACGCGCGGCTCCATCGGGTTGGCCACCAGACGGTTGTTGACCAGTTCCAATGTCGTCACATGCGCGGAATTGGCAATCGCGGCGTCCACCGCGGCCTTGTTTTCCTCGACAAAGCCCCAATCGTAACACAGGTTGTCCGACAGGTCGTCATGCACCAGCGTTGCGCCATCGGCCAGCGCGGCCTTCATGTCGACCACTGCGGGCAGCTCTTCGATATCGACTTCGATCGCCTCGGCCGCATTTCGCGCCTGTTCCAGCGTATCGGCGACAATCGCGGCAATCGGGTCGCCGACATGGCGCACCTTGCCCTGGGCCAGAACCGGGTGGGCCGGTTCCTTCATGGGTTGGCCGTGTTTGTCGGTCACTTCCCACCCGCAGGGCAGACCGCCGACACCTTCGAAATCGGCGCCGGTGAAAATCCGCACCACGCCGGGCATTGCGGCGGCGGCGGCGGTATCGAGGTTGGTGATCCGTCCATGCGCCACATCAGAGCGCAGGAAATGGACATAGGCCTGTCCGTGAATATTGATGTCGTCGGTATAATTCCCGACACCTGTCAAAAAGCGCACGTCCTCGCGGCGCTTGGTGCTGGCTCCGATGCCATGATCTTTCGGCATTTCAATTCCTCCCTTGGGGTCGGTGCGCGTTCAATGCGCACTGCGACTGTCAAATCACTCGGCGGCGACGGCTGGCACATCCTGGCCAGAGGCGGCCATGATCGCGCGAACGATGTTGTGATACCCGGTGCAGCGGCAAATATTGCCTTCCAGATAGTCACGCACCTCGGCCTCGGTCGGTTTGGGGTTGTCCTTCAGCAATGCCGCCGCAGACATCACCATGCCCGGCGTACAGAACCCGCATTGCAGCCCGTGATAATCCTGAAACGCCTGCTGGATGGTGTTCAACGTGCCATCCGCAGCGGCCTGGCCTTCGATGGTTGCCACATCGGCGCCATCCGCCTCGGCGGCGAACATGGTACAGCTTTTCACCGCTTCGCCATTCACATGCACCACACAGGCCCCGCATTGGCTGGTGTCACAGCCGACATGCGTGCCGGTCATGCGCAGATCCTCGCGCAGAAATTCGACGAGCAACCGATTGCCCGCCACATCGCCGCTTACGGATTTTCCGTTCACGGTCATGGTTACCTTGGTCATGAAATCCCTCCCTGGGTGTCGTCTGATTGTGGGTCTGGCGCCGGTCAGCTGACCAGACGTTTGATCCAACCTTTTTTGGCTTCGCCCGCCGCTTCATCTGTCGCTTCGGGCGCATCTGCTGCGCTGTCTTCCGCCGGGGGACCTTCGACCGCCTGCTGGAAATTGGCAAAGAACTGATCGGCCATCTTTTTGGCAAAACCGTCGATGATGCGACTGCCAAGCTGGGCCAGCTTGCCGCCGACCTTGGCCTCGACCTCGTAATGCAAGGTGGTGCCGGTTTCGGTGGGTTCCAGCCGCACTTCGGCACCGCCCTTGGCAAAACCGGCAGCGCCGCCCTTGCCCTCTCCGGTCATGGTCAGGCTCTGCGGTGCCACCATCTCAGACAGGGTGACCGCGCCCTTGAAGGTGGCTTTGACCGGGCCGACCTTTTGCACAACCGTGGCTTGAAACCCCTCTTCTGGCGTGCCGGACATGTCCTGACATCCGGGCACACATTGTTTCAAAACCTCTGGATCAAGCAGCGCGGCCCAAACGGTTTCGGGCGGCGCGGCGATTTCGCGGGAATTGGTGAGTTGCATGAATATTTGCCTCCTTGGGTCAGAGCCTAGGCGGAACAGTCGCAGCCCGGCTATTGTACCAAAGTCCAGACTGACTGTCGCGGCCCGGGTTTTCCAGCCCTGTTCCGGTTCTGAGATCGCTTTCTTGCGGTTTGGTCCGGAAAACCCGGCGCGATATGCGACCATAGGCGTAGTGCCTTGTGCCGTCTCGACGCGTAGTATGATCCGCAAGCGATATCCTGTAACCTGGCGCGCACCGCAGACGCACAACCCCGAACCAACGGCCAGAACCAACGACCCGAACCAACTGCCCCGAACCGACAGCCCGAACCAATCCTCCCCAACCACAGGCGCACAGATGACAATCGACCACCTCGCCCCGCTTGACGGACCTGCCAGCGCCCTGGTGATTGACGATCACCCGCTGTTTTGTGACGCGCTGGTGTTGACGCTGCGGGCGATTTGTACCGGGGTGCAGGTCGACACCGCCGCCAATCTTGCCGCCGCTCTGGCACAGATCGACGCCGGTCAGCGGCCGGACGTGGTGTTGCTGGATCTGAACCTGCCGGATGTCAACGGATTGGATGGCTTGATCCGGCTGCAAACCGCGCTGGGCCGCGAGGTGCCAATCGTGGTGGTGTCTTCGATGGCCGACAACCGGATGATTTCCAAGGCACTGGCCGCCGGGGCCGCCGGTTTTGTCCCCAAGCACAGCCAGAAGGCAGCCTTTCACGATGCGCTGTCCACCATTCAGGCCGGGGGCATCTATACCCCGGACAATTTCCTGCCCGACAGCCCCGAGGGCACCTCGCAGGTTGAGGCCGTCGAACGGCTGACGACGCTGACCAACCAGCAAACCCGCATTCTTCAGCTGATCTGCGAGGGCAAGTTGAACAAGCAGATTGCTTTTGATCTGACAATCGCGGAAACCACGGTCAAGGCACATGTCACTGCGATCATGCGCAAACTGGGGGTGCAAAGCCGGACCCAGGCGGTATTGGTCGCCCAGGAGGCGCGGTTTTCGGGCATCTTGTCAGAGGGTCGTGAACGGGCGTAAACTTGGCCCTGTCGCGACAGACCCACCAGAGGCGGAAGACGGAATTCTTGGACGGTCCCAATCGCATAACGACCGCCCAGGGCGAAGACGCGAAACGCGAGGGCGAGGGCGAGGACGCGAAACGCCTGCGGTGCACGCAGGTGTCGATACATGATCCTGACCCGATTGGCGCGATTGTCTCTGGCCTTGGCGCGGGCTCATCTTCGGCCGTCACGTTTGAATTGGTTCTGTTGTTCATCAGCAGCGACGCCGATTTCGACGCTCTGGTCACTGCGGCCCATCGCCGACTGACGGCCCGCCATATCGTCGCCTGCACCACTGCGGGCGAGATTGGCGAGAAAGGTTATGAAGACGACCAGATCGTGGCAATGGCGCTGATGCCAGAGAGCTTTCGCACCTCCTGTTACCTGGTGGAACGGCTGGACCAGATCGCACCTCAGGACGAGATCGACCACCTGATCCGCTGCCGCGTGGCCCTGGCGGATGCGGCGCCGGATCATGCTGCGGAATTCGCATTTCTGACCATTGACGGCATGTCGCGGCGCGAAGATGCGGTGACCGCCGCGCTGTCCACGGGATTGGGCGGCATGCCCCTGTTTGGCGGATCCGCCGGGGACGGCCAGCGGTTCGGGCGAACCTTTGTCGCCCTGGACGGGCAGATCCATGAAAACGCCGCGGTCGTGACCCTTGTGCGCAGCCGCTGCCCGATCCGGGTGTTCAGCCTCGATCATCTGACCCCGACCGACACCAAGATGGTGGTCACAGAGGCCGATCCGCAAAATCGGATCGTGCGCCAGATCAATGCCGAACCGGCCGCCCGCGAATACGCCCGTATCGTGGGCAAAATGCCGGATCAGCTGGATCAATTCACCTTCGCCGCACATCCGGTTGTGGTGCAACTGGGCAGCCGCCACCATGTGCGCGCGATCCAGCGGGTCAATGAACATGGCGAGCTGGTGTTCTTCTCTGCCATCGACGAGGGCATGGTGCTGACGCTTGCGGACAGCGGCGAAATGGCGGCGCATCTGGACAGCGAACTGGCACGTTTGTCGCGTCATGGCGCGCCGGAAATGATCCTTGGCTGTGATTGTCTGCTGCGCCGGATCGAGGCCGAACAACATCAGATCGGCCCGGCGGTCTCTGAGGTGCTGCGCCGTCACAATGTGCGCGGCTTTGCCACCTATGGCGAACAGGTGGGCGCGCTGCATGTCAATCACACCATGACCGGCGTGGCGTTCTATCCCCCCGACAGCGACACGCCCAAATGACACTTGTCAATCCCAACGACAGCCTGGAACGGCAGAACGAAAAGCTGTTGCGCATCACCCAATCGCTGATGCGACGGGTGGAACAGCAACAGGACCCCTCTGGTCTGGCCTATGCCCAATTCGAGCGCGCCGCATTGCTGGAAGATCAGGTGCGCGCCCGCACAAGGGATCTGGAACATGCGCTGGCGTTGTTGCATGATTCCAACCTGCGGCTGGAACAGGCCAACGCCGATACCGAAGCGGCCCGCGCCAACCTCGCCGATGCGATCGAAGCGGTGAACGAAGGTTTCGCCCTGTTTGACCAGCACGACCGGTTGGTGCTGAGCAACAGCCGGTTTTCCATCGACATGCGCGATATCTCTGGCCAACTGCAACCCGGGCTGCCGTTTGACAGCTATGTCGATATCGTCAGCCGATCCGCCTTTCTTGCGCTGCCCGATGGGGAAACCCCCGCAGGATGGGCCGCGATGCGCAAGTCGCTGCACAAAGGGCGCAACGCCATGTTCAATGTGCGCCTGAAACAGGGGCTATGGCTTCAGGTGTCGGAACGGCGCACGGCCAATCTGGGCACGGTTGTGCTGCAAACCGATGTGACCGATCTGATCCGGTTGGAACGCCAGGAACGGGAACGTCTACAGGACAAACAGGCGCGGCTGATCTCGGCGACGCTGGACCATTTGAACCAAGGCGTCTGTATCTTTGATGGCGAGGCCCGGCTTCTGGGCTGGAACGTGCGGGTGGCGGAATTGCTGAACCTGCCGCTGAGCCGGATGCAGATGGGCGCGCGGTTTGCGGCGCTGATTGACCGTATGCCCAGCGATTTCACCCTGTCCCAAGGCATGTCCCGCAAGCGGTTGTTGACCTGGGCCGCCCATCCCACCCGCCACGGTGCCCTGCGGTTCGAGGCCCGTCAGGGCGCGGCGCGCACGCTGGATGCCTTTGCCCAGGGTTTGCCCGACAGCGGATTTGTGATTTCCTTCACCGATGTGACCGCCGAACGCAATGCCGCCCGCGCATTGCAGGACATGAATGAACGGCTAGAGGTGCGGGTCGCCGAACGCACCACGGAACTGGCCACAGCACTGGCCACAGCCGAACGCGCCAATGCGTCGAAATCGCGGTTTGTCGCTGCCGCCAGCCATGACCTCTTGCAGCCGCTGTCCGCGGCGAAACTGTTTATCAGCTCGCTCCAGGGTGCGGGCATGTCACCCCAGGACAACGAGGCGCTGGACAAGGCGACCATGGCGTTGGGATCGGCCGAAAACATCATTGACGCGCTGTTGGATATTTCCCGCCTGGACAGTGGGCTGGCGGAATTTGACATGCGCACCGTCAGCCTGACACCGATCTTTACGGCGCTGCGCACGCAGGTCGAACCATTGGCGGCGCAAAAGGGGCTGGTGCTGCGTGTGGTGGACAGCAACCTTCAGGTGGAAACCGATCCATCCTATCTGCGCCGCATCCTGCAAAACCTGTTGGGCAATGCGGCGCGCTATACCGAAACCGGCAAGATCCTGATGGGCGTGCGGCGCTGTGGACCTTTGGCCCGGATCGAGGTCTGGGATACCGGCCCCGGCATCGCCGAAGAACATCGCGACGAAATTTTTCGCGAATTTGCCCGCGTGCATGCCCCGGCCTCTGCCTCCGAAGGATTGGGGCTGGGGCTGGCGATTGTCGATCGCGCCTGTGCCGGGTTGGGCCATCAATTGGACCTGCGGTCGGAACCCGGGCGCGGCACGGTGTTTTCGGTCACACTGGCGCTGGCGGACCCGATTGCCGATCCGTCAGACACCACCCGCCGCCCTGCCCCGCGTCAGGCACCCGCCAAGGGCCGAATGGTGTTTCTGGTGGAAAATGACGCCAATATGCGCCGCGCCCTGACCATGGCGCTGGAAAGCGGCGGTGCCGATGTGATCGACGTTGCCGGCGCAACCGAAGCGCTGGATCTGCTGGACGAGCTGGACCTGATCCCCGATGCGCTTTTGCTGGACGAGGCCCTTGGCCCCGGTCTGCGCGGCACGGAATTGTTTGACGCCATCACCGCGCGGTACGGGCCGATCCCCGCCTGTATCCTGTCGGCGGAACGCTCTGCGGATCTGGCACAGCGTTGCCGGGATCTGGGCCTGCCGCTGCTGCACAAACCGATCGACACCGCGGAACTGGACCGGTTTCTGGCCACCACCGGCCCCGGCAGAACCGCACGCCAGAACGGCAAGCCGAGGGTGTTTCAGGCCAAAGAGGGCTGAGCCGCCTTTGGCCAAAACCAATGACCCAAATCAATTGACGGCAACGGCGCAAGGATCGCGGGTCACCCCGATCCGGCCATCCACCCAGCCCGAGCAAAGCCCGGCCAAGGGCCTGCGACCATGGTCGCACTGCGCGGTTGCAGACAGCGGCGCAATTGCTGATAGACTGCGCGCAAGGAGGATTTCCCATGCAAGGCATTCCGGAAATTGCGCTCGACTGGCATCGTCAGGGGCATGGCGTGGCACTGGCCACGGTGGTCGAAACCTGGGGCAGCGCGCCACGCCGCACGGGGGCACAGCTGGTGATCCGCGCCGATGCCGCGATGGAGGGCTCGGTCTCGGGCGGATGTGTCGAAGGCGCGGTTGTGGTCGAAGCGCTGGAGGCGCTGGAAGACGGCGCACCGCGGCTGTTGGAATATGGTGTTTCCGATGGCGATGCCTTTGCCGTTGGGCTGGCCTGCGGCGGCACAATCCGGGTTCTGGTCGAACCTGTCGGGCCCGCCCTGCCCGTGGCCATGTTGGAAGATCTGGTCACGGCCCGCGCCGCGCGCGGCCCGTTGCCTATGTGATCAATCCCAGCGAGGGCAGCCGCCGGTTGGCTTTCGACGGGTACGACACCCGGTTTCGCATGGACCGTTCGGGTTTTGAGGACGACGGCGAAACCTTTGTCGCCATTCACAATCCCCCGCTGCGTCTGATCGTTGTCGGGGCGGTTCACATTGCCCAGCATCTGGTGCCGATGGCACGTGATATAGGCTATGATCCGGTGGTGATCGACCCGCGCGACAGCTTTGCCGCGCCGGCCCGGTTCCCCGACACGCGCCTGTTGTCCGATTGGCCCGACGAAGCGGTGGCCGATCTTGGGCTTGATGGGCGCACGGCGCTTTGCCTTTTGACCCATGATCCAAAACTGGATGATCCCGCGCTCGCGGCCGCCTTGCGGTCGGGCGTGTTTTATATCGGTGCGCTGGGATCGAAACGCACCCATGCCAAACGGTTGGACCGGATGGCCGAGGCTGGGTTCACGCCACAGGAGTGCGCCCGCATTCACGGCCCGATCGGGCTTGATATCGGCGCAGCCAGCCCGGCGGAAATCGCGGTGTCGATCCTTGCGGAAATGACCCGCGTGCTGCGGCAAGGCGCATGAAGGTGATCCGATGAGGTTCGGCCCCCTGCCGGTTGCCGATGCGCTTGGCGCGGTTCTGGCGCATTCGCTGCAACTCAACGGGCGAAAGCTGCGCAAGGGCGTGACGCTGACAGCGCAGCATATTGCCGATCTGACAGCCGCCGGCGAACATGAGGTGATCGTTGCGCGCCTTGATGCCGGCGACATTCACGAAAACGAAGCGGCGGCGCAATTGGCCTGCGCGCTGGTGCCGGATCCGGCCGCCGCCGGACTGCGCCTGACCAAGGCCTTTACCGGCCGGGTGAATCTGATCGCCGAAGGGCCGGGCGTGGCGATGCTGGACGTCGACCGGCTTGTGGCCTTGAACCGGATCAACCCGATGATCACCCTGGCCACGGTGCCCAATTTCCAACAGATGTCGCCCGGCGGCATGGTCGGCACCGTCAAGATCATTGCCTATGCCGTGCCGGAACATGATTTGAGGGCCGCCATGGACCGGGCCCGATCCGCCATCCGATTGGCGCGCCCGGTTGTTCAAACTGCAAGCCTGATTGTAAGCGAAATCCCCGGCGGGGCCGGCGAAAAAGGCGTTCCGGCGATTGCCGCGCGGCTGTCGGCGCTGAATGTCACGCTGGAACAGGTCGTACCGGTCCCGCACAAGACCCAGACCATTGCCGAGGCATTGCGCCGTGTGGACAGCGATCTGGTGTTGATATTGACGGGGTCTGCCACCTCTGACCCGGCGGATGTGGCGCCCGAAGCCCTGCGCCAGGCAGGCGGTCGGGTGATCCGCTTTGGCATGCCGGTCGATCCCGGCAATCTGTTGTTTCTGGGGGACAGGGCCGGACGCCCGGTGATCGGCCTGCCGGGCTGTGCCCGCTCTCCGGCATTGAACGGTGCAGACTGGGTCTTGTCCCGCGTGGCATGTGGCATCGCGATTGACCATGACGATATTGCGGCCATGGGGGTTGGCGGGCTGCTCAAGGAAATACCGACCCGCCCGCAACCCCGGGGTGGCTGACCCCACCCCACCTCGCGCGAAAATCCCCCGGAAACGAAAACACGCCCGATACCAACCAAGGCATCGGGCGTGCATGACGTGTCATGAAGGACGGCAGGGATTTACATGCCGATGGCTTCTTTGACCCGGTCCAACGCTGCTTTCAACAGGTCAGGATTGTCGCGCGCTTGCTCCAGCGCGAGTTTCAGCGGCGCTTTGGCAATTGCATTCAGGTCGCTGTTGTCGATCATTTCGACAACCTTGTCGTAGTCAAAGCCATCCACGGTCAGGTAATCCGCCGCTGAGGTTGTTTCCTCTGCCACGGCATCGGCGGCGTCTGTTGTCGCCTCGGTTGTCGCCTCTGTGGCGGCTTCTTCTGCGGCTTCGGTTGCTTCGGTCACGGTCTCTTCCACCGCGTCAGCTGCGCCTTCGGCGGCTTCTGCTGTGTCTTCGACCGCTTCAGCGGCAGCTTCTTCTGTGGCTTCGACAGCGCCTTCGACTGTTTCAGCGGCAGTCTCTTCGGCGGCCTCGGCGGTGTTTTCCACGGTTTCTGCCGCTTCGGTTGCGGCGTCTTCTGCGGCTTCGGTGGTCTCTTCAGCCGCCTCTGCCATATCGGCCGCGGCCTCTTGTGCGTCTTCTGCAACCGCATCAGCGGCTTCCGCCGCTTCTTCGGTGACCGCGGCGGCGTCTTCTGTCACAGCTTCTGCGGCTGCGGCAGCGTCGTCCTGTGCCTCTTCAACGACCTCTTCGACGGCGTCTTCTACAGCGGCTTCGGCATCTTCAACGGCGGTTTCGGTCGCATCATCTGCGGTTCCGGTCACCTCTTCGATGGCTTCGTCAACGGCGTCTTCGACCTGATTCACCAGATCTTCGACAACGGTCTCGGCCTCTTCGGCTGCGGCTTCGGCTTCTTCGACAACCGCTTCGGCTGCGTCATCTGCCGCTTCGGTCGCTTCTTCTACTGTTTCCTCGGCCTCTTCCATGACCTCTTCGACCGCCTCTTCAATGCTTTCGGCCTCGGCAGCTTCGCCTGCGGCCTCGGATGCGTCTTCGACAGCCTCCGGCGCGGTCACGTCATCCCCGGTTTCGGCAACCGGCGCTTCTGACATTTGCTGGTTGGAATACACGTAATAGCCGCCACCGATAGCCGCAGCAGCCACAACAACCCAGATGATATTTTTCATCTTTTGATAACCCTCAGAATTGGTTTCAGGGGGCAGGCGGACACCCGCCACATCCCTATGTAACAGACCTGCGCTGCAAGTGCAGCATGTGCAAGGGGAAAAGCTGGCGTGACGGCGCATTTCAGCCGATTTAACGCTTGAAACTATGGGTATGTCCCACTACCTTGCACATTCAGATTTCCGGAACAAACAAAGGATCAAACCCATAGCCCGCAGACCCCACAACGCGCCGCCGACCCGTGAAACCGGCCCCCGCGTGAACGAACGTATCCGCGCCACTGAAATCCGCCTGATTGGCGCAGAAGGCGAAAACGTCGGCGTTGTAACGCCCGCCCGCGCAATGGAAATGGCCGCCGATGCCGGCCTTGACCTGGTTGAGATTTCGCCGAACGCCACGCCGCCCGTCTGCAAGATCATGGATTTTGGCAAGTTCAAGTACGAACAGCAAAAACGCGAATCCGAGGCGCGCAAGAAGCAAAAGATCATCGAAGTCAAAGAGGTGAAGTTCCGTCCGAACACCGACACCCATGACTACGAAGTGAAAATGCGCAACGTGTACAAATTCCTGGAAAATGGCGACAAGGTCAAAGTGACCCTGCGGTTCCGTGGCCGCGAGATGGCGCACCAGAATCTGGGACGTGAATTGCTGGAACGTGTTGCCGAGGACACCAAGGAATTGGGCAAGATCGAGAATATGCCCAAAATGGAAGGCCGTCAGATGATCATGATGATCGGTCCTCTTCCGCAGAAATAAACATGCGGCTTTGCCCGTTTTGGGTATTTGCCATAGTGCATTTGAAAACGCCGGGGATTTTCCCCGGCGTTTTTCTTTTGCGGGCCCCCGTGCTTTTACCCGCCCTGATACCGGCCCCTGCCCCCTGGGGCATGTGGCTTTGGCGTGACCGGCCAATGCAAGGCCAGATTGATATGGTTTGATATGGCGCTTTAATCTCGGATTTTCGCATTTTAAGATACCCGCAATTGCATGCCGATACTCGGCGCTCTTTGGATTGGGACGTCGATTTTGGAAATTGCCTTTAAAGTTATGGAAATTGTCACGCCGGTGTTTGCCCTTGCGGCAATCGGCTTTGTCTGGGTCAAACTGGGGTTTGAATACCGGGTGCAATTTGTCACCCGTCTGGCCATGTCACTGGCCATTCCCTGCCTGATTTTCGTGTCGCTGATGCAGACCAAGATCGACCCGGGCGCATTGGGCGCGCTGACCCTGGCCAGCCTTCTGGCCTATGTTCTGGTGATCCTGATGATGACCGCCGTGGTCAGAATCGGCAAACTGGACAGCCGAACCTTTCTGGCACCGCTGATCTTCAGCAACACCGGCAACCTTGGGCTGCCGCTGGCGTTTTTCGCCTTTGGCGAGGTGGGGCTGGGCTATGGCGTAGTGGTCTTTGCGGTCTCTGCGATCATCCAGTTCACCTATGGCATCTGGCTGGTGTCGGGGGGCGGATCGCTGGTCAAGGTCATTCAGGAACCGCTGGTCTCGGCCACATTGCTGGGTGGGTTGTTCATGGCGATGGGCTGGGAAACGCCATCCGTGGTGACCAACACCCTGTCCCTGATCGGCCAGATGGCGATACCGATGATGTTGATCACGCTGGGCGTGGCGGTGGCGCGGCTGCACATCGGGGCCTTTTCAAAACCGCTTTTCCTGGCGGTGGCAAAGGTCACGATCTGTGTGGTCTGTGCGGTTGCGGCCGGGATCTGGTTCGGGCTGGCGCCTGTGGCGCTTGGGGTGTTGATCCTGCAATTGGCGACGCCGGTGGCGGTGACATCCTACATGCTGGCCGAAAAATATGGCGCCGACAGCGACAGCGTGGCCGGGTTGGTGGTCGTGTCGACCTTGATGTCGGTGCTGACCTTGCCGGTGATCCTGGCCTTTGTGCTCTGATCAAAGAAAGACCCGCGCCGGTCATCACCAGCGCGGGCAAAATCCACGAACGGATATGTCAAATTCCACCAGCGGAATTTTGATGCGGTAACCCAATCAGTCGAGGAAAGCCTTTTCCACAACGTAATGCTGCGGGTTCGAATTGGCCCCTTCGACCAGACCATAGTCTTCGAACATTTCCTTGAGTTCCAGATTGAACGCCAGGTTGCCACAGATCATCGCCCGGTCACTTTCCGGGTTCAGCGGCGGCACGCCGAGGTCTTCAAACGCCTCGCCCGAGCGCATCAGATCGGTGATCCGGCCCATTTTGGCGCTCTCTTCGCGGGTGGTGGTCGGGTAATACTTGATCTTTTTCCAGAAGCCTTCGCCGATCACTTCGTTCAGCAATTCGTCTTCTTTCAAACCTTCGATCAGCTCACGGCCATAGGTCAGCTCGCCCGCCTCACGGCAGGTATGGGTGATGACGATTTCATCATAATCTTCATAGGTTTGCGGCTCGCGCAGGAGCGAGGCAAAGGGCGCAAAACCGGTGCCGGTGGCAAAGAACCACAGCCGTTTGCCGGGCAGAAGCGCGTCATGCACCAGCGTGCCCACGGGCTTGGGGCGCAGGATGATCTCGTCCCCGACCTGGATATGTTGCAAACGCGAGGTCAGCGG
This sequence comes from Marinovum sp. J2-8, assembly GCF_055808435.1. Lineage (NCBI taxonomy): Bacteria > Pseudomonadati > Pseudomonadota > Alphaproteobacteria > Rhodobacterales > Roseobacteraceae > Marinovum > Marinovum sp. J2-8. Next base: position 553,555 of record NZ_JBVVRZ010000002.1, read on the forward strand.
ACCGTCCTGCACCTTGATCGAATAGAATTCCAGCTCTTCGTCCCAGGACGGCGAGGCAATCGAATAGGCCCGCAGCAGTGGTTTCTGCTTACCGGTTTCGGGGTGCGGTTCGCCCATCAGGCCAATCATCACGAATTCGCCCGAGCGGAACCGCATGGATGCGGGCCGGGTCACACGGAAGGAAAACAACCGGTCGGTCCAATGTTTGACTTGGGTCACCTTTTGGGCGTCCGGCAGGGTGGGCACTTTGATGGCTTTGGCTTCGGTCACGTTGGTCAACTCTGTCATATGTCCATTGTCGACGTTTCTAGCCGACACCTCGTCTTAAACTTTGATTTGGATCACGGAAAGGGACGTGCTGTCGCGGCACGCCCCCCTGCCCGATTTTCACGGCCTCAGGCGCGGGCGCGCAGCCGCGACTGATAGTCATTGGCCTTCCAATCGGCGCGGAACACCCATTGATCTTCGGGTTGGCGTGCCGCCAGATCGGCCGAGATTTCGACCTCGTCAAACCCCGAACGGCGTGCCATCGCGTATTGATCCGCCAACACATGGCCCTTGGCGCGCAACCGGCCTTCGAACCCATTGAGCCGCAAAAGGCGCGCAAGGGTAAAGCCGCGACCATCGGCAAAGCTGGGGAAATCCACCCGGATCATCCGCAATTCCGGCAACTGGTCTGCGATATCGTCGATATTGGCATCCGATGCCAGATCCAAGACATCCGCGCCATCCGGCCCGGCATTCCAGTCGTCCTGGCCAAATCCGGTGTCCCGCACGATTACATTTTCACTCATGCTGCTTGTCCTTTCCGCACCATTTTGCCGTTCACAAAATGGATGCCACATTCCTCTTTATCTGCGCCGCGCCAGCGTCCGGCACGCGGGTCTTCGCCCGGTGCCACCTTGGATGTGCAGGGCGCACAGCCAATGCTGGGATAGCCCTGTGCCACCAGCGGATGGCGGGGCAATCTGTTTTCATCCATATAGGCCGCCACATCACCCGGCGCCCAATGGGCCAGCGGATTGACCTTGATCCGACCGGTGCCATCTTCGATTTCGAAAAATTCCATCTTGGCACGGGTGCCCGATTGGAACCGTTTGCGCCCGGTGATCCAGCCGTCATAACCGCTGAGCGCACCTTCCAGCACCTCGGTCTTGCGCAGATCACAACAGGCGTCGGTGTCGCTGAGGTGCAGCGCGCCATAGGGATCGCGTTTGGCGATCTCTGCTTGATCGGCGCGAATGATCTGGACATTGCGCAGCCCAAGCCGTTCGGCGACCTCTGCCTGATAGACAAGGGTTTCGGCAAACAGCATTTGCGTGTCGATGAACAACACCGGCGTGTTGCGATCCACCACAGCAATCAAATGCAGCAGCGCAACCAATTCCGCGCCGAAACTGGACACCATCGCGATGCGCCCGAATTCCGAACGCGTCAGCGCCGCCTCAAGCACCGAGGTCGCGCCATGATGGCGGTACTCGGCATTCAGCGCGTCAATGGTTGTGCGCAGGTCCGTTATGTCGGTGACTTTGGTCACGAGATCCGCCTTTGCGTATTTTCAAAGAGAAGAAGTTTCCGACCCTCTCAGGCCGCTTTCTCACGCGCTTCGGGGTACAGGATGGCCTTGAACGGTGCCGCGCCCAGACGGCGATAAGCCTGCAAGAAGGTCTCATCCGCAGTGGCGCGCAGATCAAGATATCCCAGCACCAGCCGTTCGATCGCCGGAACGATGTCATCTGCCGAAAAGCCCGGACCGGCACGTTCGCCGATGCTTGCTGTTTCGGTGCCATCGCCGCCAAGGGTGATCTGGTAATTCTCCACCCCCGCCCGGTCGAGCCCGAGAATGCCGATGTGACCGACATGGTGGTGACCACAGGCGTTGATGCAGCCCGAGATCTTGATCTTCAGATCACCCACTTCATGCTCCAGCTTCAACTCTTCGAAACGGGTGGCAATTTCCTGGGCAATCGGGATCGACCGCGCGGTGGCCAGCGCGCAATAATCCATGCCGGGGCAAGCAATGATGTCGCTGGCAAGACCGATATTGGCGGTGCCAAGACCGGCGGCTTTCAAGGCCTGGAAAAGCTGCGGCAGCGCATCCTTGGCGACATGCGGCAGCACCACGTTCTGTTCGTGGCTGATGCGCAATTCGTCATAGGCAAATTCCTGCGCCAGATCCGCCATCAGGCGCATCTGATCGGCCGACGCATCGCCCGGCGTGGCGCCATGCGCCTTGAGCGAGATCGACACAATGGCATGATCGGCGCGGCGGTGGGTGGCGATATTGGTATCGACCCACGACCGGAACACCGGATCATTGGTATAGGCGGCCTCGAACGCACCGGTGTCGGCGTCACGGAATTGCGGCGGCGCGAACTGCGCCTCCAGATCGGCAAGCATCGCCTGATCGACACCGCCGAACTGATCGCGCAGCACGGCAAACCGCGCTTCGACCAGCTCCTGGATTTTCTCCAACCCGTTTTCGTGCACGGTGATCTTGATCCGCGCCTTGTATTTGTTGTCGCGACGTCCCAGCAGGTTGTAGACGCTGACAATGGCCTCAAGATAGGGCAGCAGGTCCGCCTTGGGCAGGAAGTCACGCACCACTTTGCCGATCATCGGCGTGCGGCCAAGACCGCCCCCGACGATGACCTCGAACCCCGGATTGCCGTCGCGTTCGATCATGCGCAGACCGATGTCATGCGCCTTGACCACGGCGCGGTCATTGGGCGATCCGGTGACCGCGATCTTGAACTTGCGCGGCAGGAACTGGAATTCCGGGTGGTCGGTGGACCACTGGCGGATCAGCTCGGCCACGGGGCGCGGGTCTTCGATCTCATCCGCGGCGGCACCGGCGAAATGGTCGGCCGTCACGTTGCGGATGGTGTTGCCGGATGTCTGGATCGCGTGCAGGTTCACCTCTGCCAGCGCGTCCAGCATATCGGGAATATCGTTCAGTTTCGGCCAGTTGTACTGGATGTTCTGGCGAGTGGTGAAGTGGCCATAACCCTTGTCCCACTTCTCTGCCAGCAGCGCGAGCTGCCGCATCTGGGCCGAATTCAATGTGCCATAAGGGATCGCAACCCGCAGCATATAGGCGTGCAATTGCAGATAGACGCCGTTCATCAGGCGGAGCGGCTTGAATTCATCCTCGGTCAGCGAGCCGTCAATGCGACGCTCGACCTGAGCGCGGAATTGGCGGTTGCGCTCGGCGAGGAAGGCGGTGTCGAATTCGTTGTAACGGTACATGTTGTATCCCTTGCTTTCGGCTGGGCAATCAGGTGGGCGCCAAATTTCATCCCTGAAATTTGCAAAATCCCTTGCAGGATTGGGTCAGCTCTCTGCCTGTTTGCCGTGGAAGTAATTTGAAGGTCCGGTGCGGCGGAAATCTTCGCGGAAATGTGTCGGGGCGGCAGTGCCACCGGCCAGCTTCACGTCGGCCAGATAGGCCCCGACGATCTCGCTCTGGCGCGCGCTGGCGTCCAGCAGGCGCAGTTCGGCATGGGCTTCGTCGGTCAGCACCTCGGCCTCTTCCAATGCGCGCGACCAGCGGTCATCTTCGGTCAGATAGATCACGTCGCCTTCGATCAGGGCGTTGGCGGTCACAACTTTGGGGGTGAATTCACGGGGCATCAGGCAAGCTCCTGCGTCAGATGTGTTTCTTGTTGGGCGCGGTCCAAATCGGCCTGTTCCTGCTGAAGCAACGCCGCTTCGCGTGGGGCAAGACCATAGAAGGTAAGCGCCGGTCCATTCACCGCAGCAGCGGCAAGGTCGGTCGGAAGGTCGGCAAGGCTGGTTTCCAGAATGCGCTGATCCGCGCGCGAGGCGTTTTCCACGATGGTCACCGGCGTCGCCGGATCAGCACCATGCATCAACAGACGCCCCTGAATGAAGCGGGCGGATTTCTTGCCCATATAGATCGCGGCCACTTCGCGGCACGGGCCAAAGCGCGCCAGTCGTGATCGGCAAAGCCGCGGGTGTCATGCCCGGTCAGGAAACGCACCGAAGAATTGCGGCCACGTTTGGTCAGGCTTTGACCAATCGACGCCACAGCGGCCGAAGCCGAGGTGATGCCGGGCACGATATTCCACGAGATACCGGCCTCTTCGGCCGCATCAATCTCTTCATCAAGACGGCCAAAGACCGTACTGTCGCCGGATTTCAGCCGCACGACTTGGCTCCCTTGGCGGGCATGTTCCACGATCAGGTCATTGATATCGCCCTGCGCCATCGACGGCCCGAACCCTTCTTTGCCGGCATCGACCAGCACGGCCTCGCGGCGGGCCAGTTCCAGGATCTCCGGGCTGATCAGCCGGTCGTGGATCACCACGTCCGCCTCATCCAGCGCGCGCCGGGCCTTGAGCGTCAGCAATTCCGGGTCACCGGGACCAGCCCCCACAAAGGCCACATGGCCCTTGCGCGTCTGGCGTGTCAGGTGGGCACGCAACAGATGGTCGAGTGCGGTTTCGGTTGCGGCCTCGCCACCCTCGTCAAAGGCACGCGGGCCAGCGCCGAAATAATAATCAGCCCAGAAGTCACGCCGCACCCGCCCCATGGGCAGAATGTCGGCAACCTTGCGGAAGGCTTTGCCAATCCGGGCCAAAGCGCCAAGACGCACGGGCAAACGAGCCTCCAGATCGGCCTTGATGGCACGGGCCAGCACCGGGGCGGCGCCTTCGGTGCCGATGGCCACGGTCACCGGGTCGCGGTCCACAATGGCGGGGGTGATGAACTGGCTGTCGTGCAGGTTGTCGACGATATTGGCCAGCGCGCCTTCGGCGGTCGCAATCGCGGCGGTGCGCGCATCTTCGGCCTGATCTTCATCAGCCGCATAGAACAGGCGCGCGCCCGCCACGTCACCCGCCGCCAGAGCGCGGCGCACCCACACGAGGCGGCCCTCTTCTGCCCAGGCGGCAATTTCCGGCGCAGCATCGGCAGCATAAACCACCAGCGCGGCTTCGGTCTTCATCAACAGGCGCAATTTCGCAAGCGCCGCATCGCCACCACCGGACAGGACAACCCGTTGTCCGGCGAGGTTCACGAAGATCGGAAAATGTTGCATCGGTCGCTCCAGTTTGGCTTGGGTCATATATAGGAAATTTTCCCGATTTCGCGCTAGGTGCTTGCGCCAATAAGGATGTCCGTTCTAAAAACGACGCAAGCAGGAACGTATGTTTCACATTTCAGGGAAAGGCCGAATGCATGGCACGGATTGACGACACGGACCGGAAAATCCTCAAAGCCCTGCAGGAAGATGCCAGCCGGTCGCTGGACGAAATCGCCAAGGCTGTCGGGTCGTCCAAGACCCCGGTCTGGAACCGTATTCGCAAATTGCGCGAGGCCGGGATCATCGGAAATCAGACCGTGCAGCTCGATGCAGAGAAGCTGGGATTTGAGGCTTGTTTCTTTGTGCTGATCCGCACCTCGGAACATGATGCCAGCTGGCAGGCGGCGTTTTTAAAGGCCTTGCAAGAACGCCCGGAGGTGCAGGAGGCGCATCGGCTTGCAGGGGATATCGACTATATCCTCAAGGTGCGGGTCACCAATGCACGCGCCTATGACACCTTTTATCAGGCGCTGATATCAGAGGTGAAAGTGCACAATGTAACGGCGCTTTTGTCGATGGAGGAGATCAAATCGACAACGGCGCTGGCGTTATAAGGGGGTGCCAAAGCCTACTCTCGGTCTGGACGCTCATCCCGGCCCAATCTGAGCAAGGTCTCAACTTCACCCTTGAAACCTTCTCGCCAATCGCAAAGCAGCGCTTCGACACGTTCATACATCCAATTGTGTTGACGCAACCAGTCTGATTCCTCCAAGGCATCGGCCTGCAGCGTACTGAAGTTCTGAAAAAGACCATTCCGGTTCTGTTTCCATTGATCCGGGTCGATTGAAGGGTATTGTTTCGAGTTTTTCAACCATTGCGCAAACACTTCGGCGTCATGGCGACCTACAGAGAGGAACACGCCGATCTGGTTAAGGTTCAGCATCCGATGGGCATATATTCCGCAGTCCTTTACAGCGTCCGTTCCCGTAAGCGACATCTTTAACCAACCCTGATTTGGAGCTCTGGATGGCGGCGAGAGGCTATCGGAAAAGGGAAACCGGTCCAGGAAGGCCTGCCAGTATTCCATTCGCCGCTGGTAATCTTCCATCTCATTGGCGCGATTACGTTCTTTTTGGATGCGGGACCACTCGTTCGGTCGAACAACAACTTCGAATTTTGGAGCGGGGACACTGTCGGCAATGCGCCAGACTTCGAGCTCAACACCAAAAAATGCGTAGTCACGAGGCGTTATCTCGTTCAACCAATCGATGACGGCGCGATGTTCATCCCTCAGGCTTTCCGCGATCCAGACAACAGTATGAGCCTCTGCCCCCACTAGGTAGGTCATGATCTGGCCGAGATGCCGGTGGTCCGAAACAGAGAACTGGTTCTCGATCACGACTTTGCGCTCGCCGGCATCCTGACACACGATGTCGGCCCGAAAAGACCCGACGGCCACTTCTTCCGTTATTTCAACAAGTTCCCCGAGGCCGAGTTCACCGGCCAGCAAGGAGAGATTTTCAGGAAGTGCAAGCCAAGGAGTGAAGTCATAGTCTTCCTTTGGCCAGACATTCCGAATGTTCAACTTTTCTAGACGTCCGATCTGCATAGGGAATTGATTAGGAAATTTGGCTGGCTTTTAAAAGACGGATTTTTTCGCCGGGATCATGCGGGCGGGAAATCGCATCGGCCAGCGCCTCCAGGCTTTCGATGCTGTGCCCGGCGCGGAACGTATCGACATGTGGCAACATGGTGCGAATGCCCTGAGCCTTGGCGGCAAACCCGTCCCAGCGCAGCAACGGATTGATCCATATCAGGTGACGTGAAGACAGGTGCAGGCGTTCCATCGCCTTGTCCAGCGTCGCAAGATCCCCCGGTCGAGCCCATCGGTGATCAACAGCGTCACCGCCCCCTGCCCCATGACACGGCGCGACCAATCGCGGTTGAAATCCTGCAGGCATTGACCGATCCGCGTGCCGCCCTCCCAATCCTGGGCCTGAGCGCCCGCGGCGGCAAGGGCGGCATCCACATCGCGGGTCGCCAACAGGCGGGTGATATTGGTCAGCCGGGTGCCAAAGGTAAAGGCATGGACACGGGCCCAGCCCGCGCCCTTTTCATTGGCCACCGCATGCAGGAAATGCAGGATGGTGCGGGAATAGGTGCTAATCGAGCCGGAAATATCGCAGATCACCACCAGATTGGGCCAGCGAATGCGCGGCTTTTTCAGCGCGATGTCGGTAATCTGCCCGCCCTGACGCATGGCATCGCGCAGCGTCTTACGGGTGTCATAGGCGTGGCCGACGTGGCTGGCACGGCTGCGGCGCGACTTGATTGGTGGCACAGGCAAAGAGAGCCGGGCCAGCATCCGTTTCGCACGGGCCATTTCCGCAGTGCTCATTTGTTCGAAATCGAGCTGACGCAGTTTTTCGGTGGCGGACATGGTCAGCGTGGCGTCAATTTCGATTTGCTGGTCCTCATCGGACCCATGGTCCTCTTCAGGATTGGGCAGATCGGCACCGTCCAAAAGCGCCTCGGCGGCGCGTTTTTCCGCAGCTTTGGCGCTGCGTTCTTCCTGCACACCCCGCATGGAGGGCAGAAGCAGCGACATCATGTGTTCCATAAACTGTGGGTCGCGCCAATAGAGCCGGAAGACCTGAGCAAAGACCGCGCGTTGTTCCGGTTTGTTGACGAAACAGGCGTGCAGCGTCCAGTAGAAGTCGCGCCGATCGGTGAACCCGGTGGCGGCGACCGCGCGAATGGCCTCGATCACCCGGCCCGGGCCGATGGGCAGACCGGCCTTGCGCAGGGCGCGGGCGAAATGGGTGATATTATCCGTCAGGCGCGGGGTGTCTGGCAGATCAAGCGGCGCATATTCAGGCATATGTTGATTTCGGGGGCGCTGCCCCCGGACCCCCGGGATATTTAGGAACAGAAGAAGGGCGGGCCCCGGAACACATCAGGCCGGTTCTACGACGGCTTTGACTTCATCCAGAATGCGTTTGGCCTCGGAGCCTTGCAGGCGGGCAATATCGTCCTGGTATTTCAGCAATGCGCCGAGCGTGTCAGAGATGACCTGGGGCGACAGGGCGATCACATCCAGCGCCAAAAGGCATTTGGCCCAGTCGATGGTTTCCGCCACGCCAGGGCGTTTGAACAGATCTTCGGTGCGCAGCCGTTGCACAAAGGCGACGACCTCGCGGCTGAGGGTCGCGGCCGCTTCGGGGACACGGGCGTGCAGGATGTCCATCTCACGGTCGAAATCGGGGTAATCCACCCAATGGTAAAGACAGCGGCGTTTCAACGCGTCATGCACTTCGCGGGTGCGGTTCGAGGTCAGGATGACAATTGGGGGCTCTGGCGCCTTGATCGTGCCCATTTCCGGGATTGTAACCTGAAAATCGCTCAGTGCTTCGAGCAGAAAGGCCTCGAACGGTTCATCGGTGCGATCCAATTCGTCAATCAACAACACCGGCGCGCCGCTGGCATCCGGGCGCATGGCGTCGAGCAGCGGGCGTTCGATCAGATAGTCGGGGCCGAACAATTCGGTTTTCAGCAGGTCACGGTCGGCCTGGCCTGCGGCCTCGGCGGTGCGGATTGCCACCATCTGGGCCGGGAAGTTCCATTCATAGACCGCCGAGGAGGCATCCAGACCTTCGTAACATTGCAGGCGGATCAAACGGCGACCCAGACCGGCGGCAATCGCCTTGGCGATTTCGGTCTTGCCGGTGCCGGGCTCGCCCTCAAGAAAAAGCGGTTTGCCCAGTTTCAGCGCCAGAAAGGCCACAGTGGCCAAGGCCCGGCCGCAGACATAATTCTGGCGGGCCAGCATCGTCTGAACGCTGTCGATATTTGCGGGCGTCTCGGCCATGGGGATCCTCCTGATTGCGTCGAAAGCTACAGGGCAAAACCACAAGGTCAAGGCGACCAAGGTCGCGGGCCCCCAGGCGAGCACGGTCGCAGGGCCATGGCCGGTGGCGGCGCAATTGACGCAAGCCCGGCAAAATGCAAGTCTTTCGAAAAAAGTAACAAAGAGGCGGCAGTATCGCGCAGGACAATCGCGATCACGGGGCTAAAATGACAAGGGCAAACGATACGGGTGGAGGCCATGCCGCATGCGCATAACCGCTGTGACATGTGTCAAGAACGAGGGCCCGTTCCTATTGGAATGGATTGCCTACAATCGGGTGATCGGCGTGACCGACCATCTGTTTTATTCCAATGATTGTACGGATGCGACCGACCGGCTGCTGGATCTATTGGCGGATCACGGCATTGTCCGCCATTTGCCCAACCCGGCCGAGGGGCGCAATTATCAGATGGAGGCGCTGAAAGACGCACGTCGTCAGGATATTGTGCGCGCGGCGGATTGGCTTTGGGTGGCGGATGTGGATAAGTTTTTGAACATTCATGTCGGCGATCACAGCATTCCGGCGCTGATTGCCGCCTGTGGCGATCCGCAGGCGATTTCCGTCACCTTTCAATTCATGGCCAATGACGGCGTTGACGCATTTGTTGATGCGCCGGTGATTGGGCAATTCACCCGGGGCCACAACCCAGATCTGTGGTGTGCGGAAACCGCGATCGAGGTCAAGACGCTGATCCGGCGCGATTTTCCGCTGCAATATTATGGCGCCCATCGCCCGTTTTTCAAAACGGACCGGCCGCGCGCGTCCTATCCTGTTTGGAAGGATGGCGCCGGGCGCGCGGTGCCCGAGGCCTTTTTGATCGCTGCAAACAAGCGGCGGATCCGGAAATTTCCCGCTGCCGGGGCGCGGGGATTTGCCAGTTTGAACCATTATGCCCTACGCTCGCTTGACAGTTATCTGGTCAAGAACGACCGTGGGGATGTGAACCGCGAAAACCGCGATTTCGACGATACTTATTGGCGGGAACGCAATGATGACGCCTGGGAGGATCGCTCGATCCTGCGGATGCTGCCCAAGGTTCAGGCAGAGATTGCCGCGTTGAAGGCCTTACCGGGCGTTACCGCGATGCATGACACTGCTGTGCAGCTGCATCAGGCACGGCGCGACAGGCTTTTGACTGAGCCCGAGTACCGCGAAATGCAGGCGCAATTGCGGGCATTGCCCGTCCTGCCGCCGGGTGAAGGCGATCTGCGCCGTGCCATTGGCGACAGCCCGGTGTTGCCCTTATGAGCCGGTTGCGTGTCATCAACCTTGGCCTGCCAAAATCCGGCACGACCACGCTGGCGCGGGCCCTGCGCAAGGCGGGGCTGCATGTGGCCGACCACCGCATTCGTCCGCGCCAAACCGACAACACCGACCTGCATGGTCGGTTTGTCGGCCAGATGATGTATGATGGCTATTTTCTTCAGGGGGATCCGCTGACCGGGCTGGACGAATTCGACGCCTTTGCCGAGGTCAACGCCCTGCGCGGGGAAAAGTCGATCTGGCCACAGTTTGATTTCGGTTTGATTGACGCGATCCGCGGCCACCATCCCGGTGCGCGGTTCCTGGCCTCCTGGCGCGCACCGGCGGACATTTCCCACAGCATGTTGCGCTGGTCGAACCTGGGCACCGAACGCATTCCCGCAGCCGACATTCCCGGTCTGCCGGCGGGCTATGGCGTGACCACCCAGGAACGTGTGACATGGATCACCGGGCATTATGCGGCGCTCGACCGGTTTTTCGCCGGCGCTTCGGACTTCCTGCTGTATGATGTGGCCAACCCCGACGCGGCGGCACAGATCGGCGCGTTCCTTGGCCGGGAATTGCCGTGGTGGGGCCGAACCAACGTCAACCCGGTGAAACACCCACCAGTCGAGGATTTGCACCCATGAAGATCAGCCTGCATATCGGGCCGGACCTCTGGGCCAGCAGCCGCATTCAACAGGTGTTGAATGACAAGCGGCGGCAATTGCAGGGGCGTGGCGTGTTGTTTGCGCGCTCTCCCGGGGCGAAAAACCACACCCGGTTGTTCATGGCAGCCAGCGATCCTGACCGGGTGGATGCGCTGCGGTTCAATCGCGGGTACGGCGCGCCGGACCAACAGGCCGCGCTGCGCAAAGAGGTCGCATTGGCCCTGCAAAAAGAGGTGTCGGCGCAGTCGGTCGAACATCTGATCCTGTCGGCGCATCAATTTGGCACCTCGCTTTTGCGACAATCCGAGGTGGAGCGGCTGCGCGCCATGTTGGCACCGATCTCGGATCAGATTTCGGTGATTGCCCATGTGGAATGCCCCGCACGGATGCTTTTGCGCCATTATGCGGCACAAATCGGCGATGGGCGCTTGCGCCCGCTGGCGCTTGAATTGCAACAGGCCGCGCGCCCCGATTGGTGGGCCTCGGCGCTGACCACAGCGCCCGAAAGCACCCCCGAGGCCGGGATTTTCCCGGAGACCCAGATGGCGCCGCCATGGCTGGATTATCGCGGGTTGCGCGCCCATTGGGAGGGGGTGTTTGGCGCAGGCAGTTTTGAGTTTCGCCCACTGGACGTTGCGGCCTTTGCCGACGCCGGGGTCGTTGATGAAATCCGCGCCTGCTTTGACATTGATGACCAGATTGGCAAAGCCGAGACCATCCCGCTGCCGCAGGCACCCTCCGCCGAATGGCTGGCGCGGGCGCGGCAGTTCAACGATGTTCTGACCCGGCTTTTGGCCCGCAAGGATCATGTGGTGCCGCGACAATTGTGGAAGAAACTTCTGGGGGAATTGCGTGTGCCCGGCGCGCCAAGCGCGGTGCATCAACCGGGATCCTTGGCCGCCATTGCCCAACGGTTTGCCGATGATCTACAGCTTCTGGCCAGGGACCGGGTCGACCTTGCCGCGGTATTTGCGCCTGATCCGCCCCTGCCCGCCTGGCAAGAGGTCGCAACCAGCCGCGGGTATCGGGCCACTCAGTATCTGTTGACTGCGATGCCGCGCATCGAACGTGCCACGACCGAGGCGCGCGCAGCGACGTCCAAGTCCGCCAACGGCAATATTCCCGGTCACATTCCCGGCCACATTCCGGGCCTGTCGGAACAGGCCGCCCGGATCATGCCCGATCTGGCGAAAGAGAAATTCATTCACCTTCAGGGCAGCCCCTTTGCGCCGCACAACCGTCTGGGGCGCAGTGACGAAGGCCTTGCCGCCGCTGCTTATACCCCGGTGCCGCCACGTGTTTTGCCCCCCGGCAGCAGTGGCAATGTCATTGTCGGATGCATGAAAAACGAAGGGCCCTATATTCTGGAATGGGTTGCCTATCACAGGGCCATCGGCGTCGACAACTTCTTGATCTACACCAATGATTGTACCGACGGGACCGACGAAATCCTGACCCGGCTTCAGGATCTGGGCATCCTGCAACACCGCAAGAACAACGATTGGTCCGGGAAATCACCGCAGCAATCTGCGCTGAACCAATCCTTGAAGGAACCGGTGATCGAAAACGCAGATTGGATCATCCATATTGACGTGGATGAGTTCATCAATGTCCGCTGCGGCAATGGTACATTGCAGGATTTTCTGGACCGGGTGCCGGATGCCACCAATATCGCGATGACATGGCGGATGTTTGGCCATGACGGTGTGGCCCGTCTGGACGACCGGTTTGTCATCGAGCAATTCGAAAGCTGCGCCCCGAAATATTGCCCGAAACCCCATACCGCCTGGGGGTTCAAAACCATGGTGCGCAATATCGGGGCCTATCAAAAACTGTCCTGCCACCGCCCGAACAAGTTGATACCAGAGAAGGCCGAGGGCGTGCATTGGGTCAATGGCTCGGGTCAACCGATGGGGGACGAGGTCAAGAAGAATGGCTGGCGCAATTCGAAACGCACCATCGGCTATGATCTTTTGCAGCTGAACCATTATGCACTGCGCTCGGCAGAAAGCTATCTGATCAAACGGCAACGGGGTCGCGCGCTGCATGTGGATCGCTCTATCGGGCTGAACTACTGGATTCGCATGGATTGGAATGATGCCCGCGACATCACGATCAAACGCAATGTGCCGCGTCTTCGGGCCGAATATGACCGGCTGTTGGCGGATCCCGTCCTGGGCCAACAGCATCGGGCGGCGCTGGACTGGCATTTGGCCAAGGCCGCAGAGCTTCATGCCAACCCGGAATTCGAAGACCTGTATCAGCAGGCGATCAAGCTGAAGCTGAATGAGGTCGAGCGCGCGGCTTATGCGCTGGCCCTGGACATGGAAACCTGATGCCGGGGGGGCCTATGCGCGCCACAGCCGTTCTTTGTATTCGCGATGAGGCCGCCTTCCTGCTCGATTGGTTGGCGCATCACCGCGCGGTCGGGTTTGACCATGTGGTGATCTGTTCGAACGGATGTTCGGATGGCACCGATACCATGGCCGACCGTCTGGCCGAAATTGGCGGCGTCACCCACATCCGAAACAACGGCCCCTATGACAAAGGCGGCATTCAGTTCGCCGGTTTGAAATTGGCGGGCAAGACCAAAGCCGTGCGGCAGGCTGATTGGCTCATGGCGCTGGACATCGACGAATATGTCAACATTCACGTCGGCGGCCATCGGCTGGGCGATCTGATCACCGCCCTGCCCGCGGCCAGCGCCATCACCTTGACCTGGCGGCTGTTCGGCAATGCGGGCGAAGTGGCCTATCGCGACACACCGGTGACCGAAATGTTCACCCGCGCCGCGCCGGAAATCATGCAATGGCCCTGGCGCGCCCAGATGTTCAAGACGTTGTTCCGCAACGATGGCTGTTTTCGACAATTGGGCGTGCATCGGCCGCGTGGTCTCCGCGAGGATCGGGCCGAGGATGTGCATTGGTATGACGGTGCGGGGCGGACACTTGATCTCAACACGCATGAAAAGCGGGTATTTTCGCCCTTGGGGCAATCCCATTACGACTTGGCGCAGCTCAACCATTACGCGCTTGGCGCGATGGAAAGCTATGTGTTGAAATCGGCGCGCGGTCGTGCGGTACATGCCAAACAGGATCTGGGCCTGGATTACTGGGCCGAACGCAATTTCAATACCGACATCGACACCAGCATCGCCGCAGTGTCGCCCGAGGTGGCACAAGAACGCGCCGCCCTGGCCGCTGACCCGGTCCTGGCAAAACTGCATCACGATGCGGTGGCATGGCGCAAACAGAGATTTCTGGAGCTGGTCGAAGCCGAACCCATGCGCGCCCTGTTTGGCCGCTTGTTGATGACCCCGTCCTCTACCCCCCTGGGCAAAGAGACTGCCGCCGCACTGATCGCCCATGCCCGGCGCGGTCTCGCCCGGCGCTGATCCCGGTTTGCGGCCCCTGGCGCGGCCCCTCTCACCACGGTCATAATGTTGAAATCGTCAGCAAATCGCCTTTATTCTTCGGTCAACCTTCCAAATTTCGCCTAATTTCCCGGTTAACTTTGAAAAAAGCGCTATGTATCAGTGCGACCCGAGGATACCGAAATGCAGGACACAGTCACCACGCTCGACACGCCCATGACCAATTTGCCCAAGGCAAAATGGTTTTCCGCGCTGAAACACGTCACCCGCGAAGAAGGGTTCTATGCCCCGCTTGGGCCGAAACACGCCGCCGGTTTTGTCGAAGAAGGCGACACCCTGCTTGTCACCTTCGAAAGCTGCCAGGGCATTCAGGCCTTGTCCAAAAGCGCGCAACCTCTGGGATGGGATATGGTGCGCAGCAATGGCTGGTCACACCTCGGGGTGATCTGTGATGGTGAAACATGGTTCCGCGCCAAAGAGGTCTATACCTTTTTTGATGAGCTGACCGACGATGGGTTCTTTGACGAATTCGATCAGGTGATCTTTTACGGCGCCGGGCCTTGCGGCTATGCGGCGGCGGCGTTTTCGGTCGCAGCGCCGGGGGCGACTGTGCTGTCGATCCAACCCCAGGCCACCCTGAACCCGCGCCTGACCGGCTGGGATGATCGGTTTGCCGATCTGCGGGCGCTGGATTTCACCAGCCGCTATGGATACGCCCCCGAAATGTGCCAGGCCGCGGACAAGGTGTTTGTCATCTATGACCCGCGCGAAGATCTGGACGCCATGCATGCCGCGTTGTTTCATGGTCCGCAAACCACCCTGCTACCGGTGCCGAACATCGGCGACACCATCCAAAGCGACTTGTTGGAAATGGCGGTGCTGGACCGGCTGTTGACCCTGGTCGGAACCGGGGATTTGCCCCCACAGTCATTTTATCAACTGATGCGGGCGCGGCGCGACCATCCGCCCTATCTGCGCAACCTGCTGTCCGCACTGGACCGCAATGGCCGTGACAAGCTGGCGGAACAATTGTGCCGCTTTGTTGTTGGCCGCCAATCCGCCCCGCGTTTCCGCCGCCGATTGGAAGAATTGCAAGCAGGTCGCAAAAAAGCCGGTTAAGACAGGCGCGACAGGGGCCTGCCCTCTGGTCGCGGCGCACGCGCTGTTGTAAGCGGGGGTCATGACCCAGACCCTCACCATCCGCCGCCCCGACGATTGGCACCTGCACCTGCGCGATGGCGCAATGCTGCGTGCCGTCCTGCCCGAAACCAGCCGCCACTTCGCCCGGGCCATTGTCATGCCCAATCTGGTGCCGCCGGTGGTCACCGCCAAAGATGCAATCGCCTATCGGGATCGCATCCTTGCCGCCCTGCCAAAGGGCGCGGACTTCACCCCGCTGATGACCCTTTATCTGACCGAAGCGACCGATCCCGACGATCTGGCCGCCGCCCATGCCAGCGGGCTGATCACCTCGGTCAAGCTGTACCCCGCGGGCGCCACCACCAATTCCGCCAGCGGCGTCGCCAATTTCGACAAGGTCCGCCCGGTGCTGGAGCGTATGGCCGAGATCGGCTGCCCGCTCTGCGTCCATGGCGAAGTGGTCGATGCCGACATCGACATCTTTGACCGCGAGGCGGTGTTCATCGACCGCGTGCTGGACCCGATCCGCCGCGCAACGCCCGGCCTGCGGGTGGTAATGGAACATATCACCACCGCGAACGGCGTCGATTATGTCAAGGCGCATGATCGCGACCTCGGCGCGACAATCACCACGCACCACCTGATCATCAACCGCAACCATATCCTGGTCGGTGGAATCAAACCGCATTACTACTGCCTGCCCGTCGCCAAACGCGAGGAACACCGCCTTGCCCTGCGCGCCGCCGCCACATCGGGCGATTCCCGCTTTTTCCTGGGCACGGACAGCGCACCACATATCGACCCGCTCAAGGAAAACGCCTGCGGCTGCGCCGGCTGTTTCACCGCCACCAACACCATGTCCCTGCTGGCCCATGTCTTCGAAGAAGACGCCGCCCTCGACAAACTCGACGCCTTTGCCTCGCGCAATGGGCCTGCGTTTTATGGCTTGCCGGTGAACGAGGCCACCTTGACCCTGACCAAAGGCGCGCCCGTGACCTTTCCCGAAAAAATCGCCTGCGAAGATGGCCCTGTGACCGTCTTCGACCCCGGTTTCCCGGTGCATTGGCAGGTGAGCTAGGCTTTCATCTGGCCAAAAATATCCCCGCCGGAGGCATGAAACTCTTTTCGAACAGCGCCCGCATAAGGACATCCCATGATCCCCTCGACCTATCCCGCCAAAGATGAAATCGCCCGTTTGACCGCCCGGATGCTGCTCGAAATCGGTGCGGTGAATTTCAACACGGAAACCCCCTATACCCTGGCCTCCGGCCTGCCCTCGCCCAGCTATATCGACTGTCGCAAGCTGATTTCCTTTCCGCGTATTCGCGCCACCCTGATGGATTTCATGGCGGTGACCGTGATGCGCGACGCAGGCTTCGAAGCTTTTGACAATATTGCCGGCGGCGAAACCGCGGGCATTCCCTTTGCGGCGCTGATGGCGGAACGGCTGGCGCTGCCGATGACCTATGTGCGCAAGAAACCCAAAGGTTATGGCCGGAATGCCCGCATCGAAGGCGTGATGGGCGAAGGCGACCGTGTGCTTCTGGTCGAAGATCTGACCACCGATGGCGGCTCCAAGCTCAGCTTTGTCGACGCCATCCGCGAAACCGGCGCGACCTGTGGCCATACGGCGGTGATCTTCTATTACGACATCTTCCCCGAGACCCGCAAAACCCTTGGCGATCATGGCGTGCAATTGCACCATCTTTGCACATGGTGGGATGTCCTGACCGAGGCCCGGGCCCAGGCCAATTTCAGCCCCGAAACCCTGGCTGAGGTGGAGACCTTCCTCAAAGATCCCCGTAAGTGGCAGGAAGCAAACAAGAAATAAATCCACCTGTGGATAGCTGGGGACAAGTCGAAAACGAATCCCGCCATCAAACAACATTTGGCATATGATGTGCCATCGGCTACCATATCGGCCAAAGCAACCCCTCGCGGCGCACGGGCTGGCCTTTTATCCCTGCGGAATATCCACAGGGTTATCCAGATGGATCGGGCCCTCTGGTTTGGCTAAAACGGACGCTCAGCGGGACAAACCAAGAGCAGAGCAATGAACGAGATCGCGGCGATCAATCCTACAGGCGTGGAAATTCAGGCCGAAGACACCATGCCGCATTCCATCGAGGCGGAACAGCAGCTTCTGGGTGCTATCCTGACCAACAATGACATCTATGACCGGGTTGCCTCGATCATCCGGCCGCAGCATTTCTATGACCCGGTTCATGCCCGGATCTATGAAATCGCTGCCGCGCGGATTGCCAAGAACAACCTCGCCTCTCCGGTGACGCTCAAGGCATTCATGGAGGACGACGAAGGTCTTCAGGAACTTGGCGGCGCGGCCTATCTGGTGCGGCTGGCCGGTGCGGCGGTCAGCGCCTTTGCGGTGCGTGACTATGCCCAGATGATCTATGATCTGGCGGTGCGCCGTGATCTGATTGGACTGGGGCGCGACATTGCGGCCAAGGCGGCGCGGGTCGACGTCAGCAACGAACCCCGCGAACAAATTGTCGAAGCCGAACAACAGCTCTACAAACTGGCCGAACAGGGCCAGACAGACAGCGGTTTTCAATCCTTTCTCAAGGCGGTCACCGATGCGGTCAATGTGGCCAATGCCGCCTATCAGCGTGAGGGTGGATTGGCCGGCGTGTCGACCGGGCTGGTGGATATGGACAAGAAACTGGGCGGGCTGCACCCGTCTGACCTTTTGATCCTTGCCGGTCGCCCGTCGATGGGCAAAACCTCGCTCGCGACCAACATCGCGTTCAATGTCGCCAAGGCATACAAACGCGGCACCAAACCGGATGGCAGCGAAGGCGCGATTGACGGCGGCGTGGTGGGCTTCTTCTCGCTCGAAATGTCGGCGGAGCAGCTTGCCGGCCGTATCCTTGCCGAAGCATCCGAAGTGTCGTCGCACAAGATCCGTCAGGGTGACATGGACGAGGTCGAGTTCCGTCGCTTTGTCGAAGCGGCCAAGGCGCTGGAGGCCTGCCCGCTTTATATCGACGACACCGCCGCCATTCCGATTGCGCAATTGGCGGCCCGCGCAAGGCGGCTGAAACGTACGCATGGGCTTGATCTTTTGATCGTCGACTATCTTCAGCTGGTGCGCGGCACCGCCGAAAACCGGGTGCAGGAGATTGGCGAAATCTCGATGGGTCTCAAGGCCATTGCCAAGGAATTGAACATCCCGGTGATCGCCCTGTCCCAGCTGTCGCGTCAGGTGGAAAACCGCGATGATAAACGGCCACAGCTTTCGGATCTGCGGGAATCGGGCACCATCGAACAGGATGCCGACGTGGTGATGTTCGTGTTCCGCGAAGAATATTACAAAGAGCGTGAAAAGCCCGGCGATCACGAGCTCGACAAGATCGCCGAATGGCAAGAGGCGATGTCGCGCCTGCATGCCAAGGCCGAGGTGATCATCGGCAAGCAACGTCACGGGCCGATCGGCACGGTCGAGCTGAGCTTTGAGGCGCAATTCACCCGATTTGGCAATCTGGCCAAGTCCTGGCAGCAGGACGACGGCGTCAGTTTCTAGCGATAATCGAGCCGGAGGCAGGCAATGGCGCGGGGCGGCAGGGCAAGTCAGCTTCGCGCCAGACAGCGGTAAATCGGGGCCGGACCCCGAATGGAACACGCGGGGTTTCGCGGATGTCACCAACCGCGACCAATTCCCCCTTGACCTCTGCCAGCGTCAGTATGACTAAGCGCATATGGCACAGGCGAAACTGACAATTGATTTGGAAGCGTTGCGCAGCAACTGGCGCAACCTGAATGCACTGTCTGCGGGCGAAACGGCTGCGGTGGTCAAGGCTGATGGCTATGGGTTGGGCGTGTCGCGTGTGGCGCGTGCCCTGGCCCGCGAAGGCGCGCGGCGGTTTTTTGTGGCCCTGGCAGAAGAAGGCGCCGCCCTGCGCGAAGCGCTGGGACCGGGGCCGGAAATCTATGTCTTTTCCGGCCATATGCCGGGGGACACCGATATGGTGCATGACCTCGCCCTGACGCCGATGATCAACAATATCGACCAGATGCTGCGCCATGTAGAGGCCCTGCCCGGCGCGCCATTTGGCATCCAGCTCGACACCGGAATGAACCGTCTGGGCATGGAGCCCGCCGAATGGGCCGCGTTGCGCGACATTGCACTGGCCCAGAACCCGGTGCTGGTGATGAGCCATCTGGCCTGTTCCGACACCCCGGATCATCCGATGAACGCACAGCAATTGCAGACCTTTCGCGACATGACCGACGGCATCGAGGTGCCGAGATCCCTGGCCGCAACCGGCGGTATCCTGTTGGGGCCCGACTATCATTTCGATCTGACCCGTCCCGGCATCGGGCTTTATGGTGGGTTGCCATTCGTCGACGCCGCGCCGGTGGTCAATCTGGACATTCCGGTGATTCAGGTCCGCGAAGTGGCCGCTGGGGAAAGCGTCGGCTATGGCAACGCGTTTATCGCCGAGCGCGACAGCCGGATTGCCACGATTTCCGCAGGCTACGCCGACGGGCTCCGCCGGGCGATTGCCCCGCGTGCCAGCCTTTATGCCAACGACATCCGCTGTCCGGTGGTCGGTCGGGTTTCGATGGACCTGATCGGTGTGGATGTGACGGACCTCCGTCACGTTCCCGACACGCTGGAACTTCTGGGTCGCCATCAATCCATTGATACGGTCGCCGATTGGGACAAAACGATCGGCTACGAGGTTCTGACCGCATTGCGCGGTGGGCGTCTATCACGGGTGTATCGCGGCGAATGACGCTGATTTTATCCCCTCTCGCGGCGCTGGGGCGCAATGTGTTGTCGATCCTTGCGACGGTCGGCCAAATGGCGATCTTTGCCTTCCATGCGGTGACACATGTGTTTCGCCCGCCGTGGTATTGGCGCGAATTTGGTCAGGCTCTGATCCAGATCGGCTGGCTGTCCCTGCCGGTGGTGGGCATGACGGCGCTGTTCACGGGCGGCGCGCTGGCGCTTCAGATCTATTCCGGCGGCGCAAGATTTCAGGCCGAATTCGCCGTGCCCTCCATTGTTGCTATCGGCATGGTGCGCGAGTTGGGCCCGGTTCTGGGCGGTTTGATGGTGGCGGCGCGGGTCGCCTCGTCCATTGCGGCCGAAATCGGCACCATGAAAGTCACCGAACAGATCGACGCGCTGGTCACATTGTCCACCCATCCGATGAAATATCTGACCGTGCCACGGGTACTGGCCGCAACGTTGGCGGTGCCGCTTCTTGTGGCTGTGGGCGACAGTATCGGCATTTTCGGCGGTTATTTGGTTGGGGTTACGCGGCTGGATTTCAATGCAGCGGTCTATTTGAAGAACACGGTCGACTTTCTTGAACTTTGGGACGTGACCTCTGGCCTGATCAAGGGCGCTGTGTTCGGCTTTATCGTCGCGCTTTGCGGCTGTTACTTCGGCATGCATTCCGGGCGCGGTGCCCAGGGTGTTGGCCGCGCGACCAAGGGCGCGGTTGTGGCGTCATCGGTGATGATATTTGCTGCAAATTACATTCTGACAGAGGTGTTTTTCGCGGCATGATCCGGCTGACAGACGTGCATAAATCCTTTGGCCGCAAACAGGTTCTGCGCGGCGTGACCCTGCATGTGCCCAAAGGCCAGTCGATGGTGATCATCGGCGGATCGGGCACCGGGAAATCCGTGACAATCAAATCGGTTCTGGGGCTGGTGGAACCGGACAAAGGCCAGATCGAGGTCGACGGCCAGGATGTGCATCAGGGCGACCGCGACGCATTTTTGGCCCGCTTCGGCATGTTGTTTCAGGGTGGCGCGCTGTTTGACAGCCTGCCGGTCTGGCAGAACGTGGCCTTTCGTCTGTTGCGCGGCGCATTGAAACGCCCCAAGGCCGAGGCGCGCGATATTGCGATTGAAAAGCTGCGCCGTGTCGGGCTGAAACCTGATGTGGCGGATCTGTTTCCATCGGAATTGTCGGGCGGCATGCAGAAACGTGTCGGGCTGGCGCGTGCGATTGCGGCGGACCCCGAAATCATCTTTTTTGACGAGCCGACCACCGGGCTTGATCCAATCATGGCCGGGGTGATCAACGAATTGATCCGCGAGATCGTGACCGAAATGGGCGCGACCACCATGACAATCACCCATGACATGACATCGGTGCGCACCATCGCCGACCGGGTGGCGATGCTGCACGACGGGGTGATCCAATGGGAAGGTCCAATTGGCGAAATGGACGCGGCATCAGACCCTTACCTGCAACAATTCATTCATGGCCGCGCCGAAGGCCCGATTGAAGCGGTCAGATCAGCGGCTTCCTACAGCCCTCGCCCGCGGTGCTGGCGCTGCTGGGGCTGCAAAGCGGTTTGTATTTGCCGATCCTGTTCGCCCTCGCCGTGTGCCGTGTCTGGGCCGGTCCCGCAAACGCGCGCATTCTGGCGGGGCTGTCGGCGGTGATCGCCCTGCTTGGGATCGCGGCGCATTTTGGCCCGGCGGTGCTGAACCTCTATACCGGGCCGTTGCCGCAATATGCCTCCCTGGTGACCAAGTATCACGGCGGTATGGCCCTGCCGCTGGCGGCGTCGCTGCCCATGCTGGTGTCGGCCTTTTTGCCGGGGCGGGCATGGAAATGGCTGGACCTGGCACATATGTGTCTGATCGCGGCGCTGGTCGGGCTTTGGGGCTGGACGCGGTATTTCTGATGCCATTCCGGCACGTCCCGCCGATCGGAGAGCGACATGCGCTGGCTTAACCTGTCCCTATTGATCCTGTTCCCGATTGCGTGGTTTGCGCCATTGATGCAGGCGGGGTTATTGCCGCTTTTTGGTCTGGAACAGATCAGCGTGATCACAGGGTTGCAGGCGCTTTGGTCCAGTGATGTGATCCTGGCGCTGGTGGTGACGGTATTTGCGCTGTTTGCGCCCTATGTGAAAACCATTGGCCTGGCATTGGTGCATTTCGGATTGGCGGATCGCCGCCTGTTGCCCGCTTTGGCGGTGCTGGGCAAACTTGCCATGGCCGATATATTCCTGATCGCGCTTTATATCACGGTGGTCAAGGGAATCGGGGTCGGCCGCATAGAGACACAATGGGGTCTTTATCTGTTTACTGTCTGCATTCTGGCATCAATTGCCTGCGCAATCTTCACGAAACGTGACGATCCGACACAAATCTCACGTCAAATCGGAAAAGATTAAAGTCTGATTAAATTCCCCTAGGTCAGAACAGCGGCACTGGGCATAATTTATTGGCTGTTTTCAAACATCCGTCTGGGGGATTGCATGCGCCAATTGAGTGTTGCCTGGCGGTTTGCCGCCATGGTGTTTCAAGTTCTGTATTCGACCCTCTTTACCATTCTTGGGGTTGGGCTGCTGGCCTATTGTCTGGCCTGTGCCCTTGGCTGGTCCGAATGGTTGGTCTTTCCGCTGAAATTCGGTGCCGCCCCAACGATCGAGGCCGGCTGGATGGTGCAAACCGCCATGGCGGTGCTGATTTTCGGCTTGGCGGTCTTTTTGCCGGCCAACCGCCGTATTCTAGCGCTCGAAACCTCGCACCGGCGGTTTTCGGTGAATATGAAAGATATTGCCCGCGCCTATGATGCCGTGCATCGCGCCGACCGCGATGGCGCCTTCAAATTGGCGTCGGAATTTGATGCTGTGCGCGAACGTATTGCCTATTTGCGCCACCACCCCGACCTGTCATCGCTAGAGCCGGATGTATTGGAAGTGGCCGCGCAAATGGGGGTGATCAGCCGCGATATGGCCGCGACCTATTCCACCGAAAAGGTCGATCGCGCCCGCGCATTTCTAACCCAGCGCCAACAAGAGATAGACTTGTTTCAGGAACGGCTGGAAGAGGCCAAGATCATCGCCAATGACATTCACAATTGGTCGATGCGTGTCGAGCTGGAGGAAGATGTGGCGCGGTCCGAAATCCGCCGTCTGCGCGACATGCTGGACGATGCATTGCCGGAAATGAACGCCGCCGAGCATAAGGCAACACCAATGGACGCTTCGAAAAAGCCGCCCGTGCGCCCGCCGCAATTCGGGCTGCCTTATCCGCAAGCCGCCGAATAAACTGCGCCCTGACCACCCGACAGCCGGTTTCCCCGCTTGGCAAAAGGCGGACAATCAGGCAGAGCTTGGGCCATGGCGAAAACCAAGAATTTTTCCTGCGCGGCCTGCGGCAATGTCACGACCAAATGGTCCGGCAGATGCGAGGCATGCGGCGAATGGAACACGATTTCCGAAGATGCCGGTATTTCCACGGGACCAGCGGGCAAATCGCTGGGCCAGTCGCGCGGTCGCGCGGTGGTGCTGTCAGATCTGGCCAGCGACGAGGCACCGCCGCCACGCACCCATTCCGGCATGGACGAGCTGGATCGCGTACTGGGCGGCGGGCTGGTGCCCGCCAGCGCGATCCTTGTCGGCGGCGACCCCGGCATCGGCAAATCCACGCTATTGTTGCAGGCCGCCGCGCGTTTTGCTGATAGCGGTCTGAAAACCGTCTATATTTCCGGCGAAGAGGCCAGCGCACAGGTGCGGATGCGCGCCCGGCGTCTGGGGCTGACCCAGGCCAATGTGCAATTGGGGGCCGAAACCAATCTGCGCGATATCCTGACAACTCTGGAACAGGAAAAGCCGCAGCTGGCAATTATCGATTCGATTCAAACCATGTGGGCCGACAATGTCGGCAGCGCCCCCGGCAGCGTGTCACAAGTGCGCGCCGCCGCGCATGAGCTTACCAGCTTTGCTAAACGCAAGGGCATGTCGGTCATTCTGGTGGGCCATGTCACCAAGGATGGCCAGATCGCCGGCCCCCGCGTGGTCGAACATATGGTCGATACCGTACTCTATTTCGAAGGCGAGCGCGGCCACCAGTTCCGCATTCTGCGCGCGGTCAAAAACCGGTTCGGACCGGCGGATGAAATCGGCGTATTTGAAATGACCGGTGCGGGCCTTCAGGAGGTCACAAACCCCTCGGCGCTGTTCCTGTCGGAACGTGGCACACCGGCGCCGGGATCGGTGGTGTTTTCCGGCATCGAAGGCACACGGCCCGTGCTGGTCGAAATGCAGGCGCTGGTTGCGCCCACCCCCCATGCCCAGGCGCGCCGCAGTGTTGTCGGTTGGGACGGATCGCGTCTTGCGATGATTCTCGCGGTGCTCGAAGCGCGCTGTGGAATCCCCTTTGCCGGGCTCGATGTGTACCTGAACGTTGCTGGCGGGATGAAAGTCACCGAACCCGCGGCCGATCTGGCGGTCGCAGCCGCCCTTCTTTCCGCGCGTGAAGATGCGGCATTGCCGCCGGAAACTGTTGTTTTTGGGGAAATAAGCCTGTCTGGCGCGCTTCGCCCCGTGGGGCAGAGCGAAAACAGGTTGAAAGAAGCGGCTAAACTTGGTTTTACGTCCGCGATCGTGCCAGAAGGCGGCAAGATGTCGGGGAGTGCCGGGCTGACGCTGAACCGGATGTCCGATCTGACCGCTTTTGTCGGCGAAACATTCGGTGCCGGATAGGCATCCACCTAGGGCAGTAAAGGGCAGGACATGGACGGTTTTACACTGGTAGACGGGATTGTCGGCATCGTCATCGTGTTGTCTGCTTTGTTGGCGTATTCACGCGGGCTCGTCCGCGAAGCGATGGCCATTGCCGGATGGGTCGCCGCCGCGATCCTGGCCTTTATCTTTGCCCCGCAAGTTGATCCCCTGGTCAAGGAAATCCCGGTCATTGGCGACTTTATCCGCGACAGCTGTGAATTGAGCATGATCACTGCCTTTGCCACGGTTTTTGCTGCGGCATTGGTGATTGTGTCGCTGTTCACGCCGCTGTTTTCGTCCATTGTACAGCGCTCGGCGCTTGGCGGGCTGGATCAGGGGCTTGGGTTCCTGTTCGGCGTCGCACGCGGCATCCTTTTGGTGGCCATCGCGTTCTTTGTCTATGACACTGTGATCACCAGCCAGGACATCGCAATGATCGACGACAGCCGCTCTGCTGCGGTCTTTGGCCGGATGACAACCTCCATCGAAGAGCAGAACCCGGAGCAGGCTTTGGGTTGGGTCACGGCGCAATACGAGCAACTGGTTGGCAGCTGCGACGCGCCGACAGAATAAGCCGACACACCAGAGGCCGGCCACCGGTTTCAGAACCTCAAAGGCCGGTCCCCCTGACAAGACGATGTGATTGACCGATTCGAGCGCATGCCGCAGCAAGATGCGGCGTGCCTCCTTCGCCACTGCCCCCATACTGATGCATCACATGGCGAAGGCGCTTTTGCCGAAAGACGCCCGCACCGCGCGATATTCGCAAGAGTTGCACCTAGCGACAAAGCCCCCCTGCGCTGCGCCCCACCCTGCCCGCACGCAAGACAGCCCTGATGTCAAACATCGGCGGTATCATCGCTGCGGGCAAAGGCCCGCAATCTAAGGCATAAATCCCCTTCGAAACGCCCCCTTAAAATTGCAACCATGCTGCAATGCAAAAAGATATGTCATAGATCCGTGACATACCCGGCACAAAGGACTAAGTAGGGCATCAATTCTTCCACGGAATCGGAGCTGCCCCTTGGCTGATGCCTTGATGCCCCCTGCTCATCCTTTTGATGATGATAAACTGCGCGAGGAATGCGGCGTTTTTGGAGTTGTCGGTGTAACCGATGCCGCCAATTTCGTCGCGCTTGGCCTGCATGCCCTGCAACACCGTGGACAGGAGGCGGGCGGAATCGTGTCCCACCACCCCGACCACGGTTTCAACTCGGCCCGCCGGTTCGGCTATGTGCGCGACAATTTCACCAAACAATCGCTGATGGAGACCCTGCCGGGGTCGCTGGCGATTGGTCATGTGCGCTATTCGACGTCAGGATCGAAAGGTCAGACCGCGATCCGCGATGTTCAGCCATTCTTTGGCGAATTCTCGATGGGCGGCGCGGCGATTGCCCATAATGGCAATATAACCAACGCTGACGCGCTGAAGCGCGAGCTGATCGAACGTGGTTCGATTTTCCAAAGCTCGTCTGACAGCGAATGCATCATTCATCTGATGGCGCGGTCGTTGCAACGCCGGGTGCCGGAACGGATGCAGGATGCGCTGCGGCGGGTCGAAGGCGCATTTTCAATTGTCGCGATGACCCGGACAAAGCTGATCGGCGTGCGCGATCCTTTGGGTGTGCGCCCGCTGGTGCTGGGCAAGATTGCCGATGGCGGCTATGCGCTCAGCTCGGAAACCTGCGCGCTGGACATCATTGGTGCCGAATTGGTCCGCGAGGTCGAGCCGGGCGAGATGGTTGTCATCGAAGATGGCGAGGTCACATCGCACCGCCCCTTCGCCCAAGCCAAATCGCGCTTCTGCGTCTTTGAGCATGTGTATTTCTCGCGCCCTGATTCGATCCTCGGCGGGCGGTCGGTCTATGAAACCCGCCGCCAGATCGGTGTCGAACTGGCACGCGAAGCCCCGGTTGAGGCTGATCTCGTCTGCCCGGTCCCCGACAGCGGCACACCAGCGGCCATCGGGTTCGCCCACGAATCCGGTATTCCCTTTGGCATGGGCATCATCCGCAACCAATATATGGGCCGGACCTTTATTGAACCGACCGAACAGATCCGCAACATGGGGGTTCGGCTGAAGCTGAACGTCAACCGCGCGCTGATCAAAGGCAAACGGGTTATTCTGGTGGACGATTCGGTGGTGCGCGGCACTACATCGCGCAAGATCCGCGAAATGATTCTGGATGCCGGTGCGGCCGAGGTCCATTTCCGCATCGCCTCGCCGCCGACAGCCTGGCCCTGTTTTTATGGCGTGGATACGCCGCAACGGGAAAAGCTGCTGGCCGCCACCATGAGCGAAGAAGAAATGCGCGACCATCTGTCGGTCGATAGCCTGAAGTTCATCTCGCTCGACGGGTTGTATCGTGCCGTCGGCGAAGCCAAAGGCCGCAAAAACAGCAGCCCGCAATATTGCGATGCGTGTTTCTCGGGTGAATACCCGGTGACCCCGGCCGATATGATCGAAAAGGGCTTTGAAATGAAGGCTGCTGAATAGGCAGACCTTCACATCTCCTCGGCGGACGACGATGACCGCCGACCGCCGTGGCCGACCCCCCCACTCCCCTGTGACCGAGCGCCGCATTCGGCTGCAATCTGCCGTTGACCCGGCAAAGACAGCACCTTTTTGCCGAGATTTCGCGCCCCCCTTACGTCCCTGCGTAGATGTCAGTACATGCCGCGCTGCAGCATCGCCGTTGGCCACCAAGGCCAAGCGATGCAGAGACATCCGGGGAACCGCCAAATGGCACAAACAATCGACATCACACCAGAAACAGAAGCCGCGGCAACCCAACAGGGCGCTTTGCCCCTGCGCGAGACCGTGCTCCTGGGCACGATAACCACACCCAAAGGCCCCAAAGCGATTCTGCGCAACGGCTTTGGCGGCGTGGATACTGTGGCGGTGGGCGCCCGGATCAATGGCGGCGAAGTCACCGCAATCCGCGATGGCGAGATGTTCCTGTCGCGCAATGGCCGCGGGTTGAAACTGACCATTCCCGGATCGTGACCCCGGTGGGCTGCGGCCATACACCCCGGCGCTTCTTCTCTTTCAAAATACGCAAATCCGCGCTTGCAACCTGCACCTTGGCTTGACCTTGGCGCAGAACCGCAGCAAACCGCATTCATGACAGAAAAAACCGTCCTTATCACTGGTGCCTCGCGTGGGCTTGGCGCCGCACTGGCCGAAGCATTGGCCCCGACCCATCATGTGATCGCCGTGGCCCGCACCACTGGCGGGCTCGAGGATCTGGACGACCGGATTCAGGCCGCCGGTCATAGCGCAACCTTGGCGCCGATGGACATCACCACAGAGGCCGCGATGGCCCAGCTCTGCCGATCCATTCATGATCGCTGGGGCAAGCTGGATCTGTGGTGTCACACAGCCGTCCATGCCGCGCCGCTGACCCCGGCCAATCATCTGGACATGAAAGACTGGCAAAAAAGCATCGAGGTCAATGTGACCGCCATGGGCCGCTTGATCCCCTTTATCGCGCCGCTTTTGGGCACCGATGGTCAGGCCGTGTTTTTTGACGATCCCCGCGCCGGGCAGAAATTCTTTGCCTCCTATGGCGCGACCAAGGCAGCCCAGATTGCCTTGGCGCGCAGCTGGCAGGCGGAAACCACCCAGATCGGCCCCAAGGTTCACATCGTCGAACCGGCACAGATGGCCAGCGGCACCCGCGCCCGGTTTTTCCCGGGACAGGACCGCGACGACCTGGCCAACCCGCATGACGAAGCGGCCAAGGTGCTGGCCCTGTTGGCGCTGCGCTAAGAATTTCGGCAGGGCGGGCGATCAGTGGTTCCGCCCTGCCACGACCCGCCGCAATCCCACGGCAATTCCCCGGGCGTCGCTTGCCCCTGCGCGCCTGCTCCACTAAGCAGAGCCTAGGCATTCAGGGGACATCATGCGCATTCTCATCACCAATGACGACGGCATCAATGCGCCGGGGCTGAAGGTTCTGCACGAGATCGCCACAGAGCTTGCCGGCCCCGATGGCGAGGTCTGGACCGTGGCACCGGCGTTTGAACAATCCGGTGTGGCGCATTGCATTTCCTATTCCCGCCCCTTCATGGTCAGCCAGATGAGCGAGCGCCGTTTCGCCGCCGAGGGCAGCCCGGCTGATTGTGTGCTTGTCGGCCTGCATGACGTGATGTGCGACGGCCCACCGGACCTTGTGTTGTCGGGGGTGAACCGGGGCAACAATTCGGCGGAAAACGCCCTGTATTCCGGCACGCTGGGCGGCGCGATGGAGGCCGCATTGCAAGGCCTGCCCGCCATGGCATTGTCGCAATATTATGGCCCCGGAAATCGCGATCTCGCCGACCCGTTTGAGGCCGCCCGCCAGCATGGCGCCGAAACGCTGCGACGAATACTGGATGCCGATCTGGAAAATAATGCCAGCTACAAGCTGTTCTATAACATCAACTTTCCGGCGATCCCGGCGGCAGAGGTCAAGGGGCTCCGCGTGGCCCACCAAGGGCGGCGCCACAACACCGTCTTTAGCTGCGAAGCACAGACATCACCCACCGGCCGCCGGTTCCAATGGATACGGGGCGGCGATCAACATGCGGCCGCCGACGCCGACAGCGACGCCGAGGTCAATCTTGCCGGCTACACCTCTGTCACGCCGATGCGCGCCGATCTGACGGCCCCGGATGCGCTGGCGGCGCTGAAAGGCGCATTGGCATGAGCGTGGACGCTGAACGAAAGATGCAGTTTCTATATGCGCTGCGCTCCAAGGGCGTGACCGACAAACGCGTCCTGACCGCGATGGAACGCATTGACCGCGCGGATTTCATCCAAGGCATATTTTCAGATCGCGCTTACGAGGACATGCCGCTGCCCATCGCCTGTGGCCAGACCATCAGCCAGCCATCGGTTGTGGCCTTGATGACCCAGGCATTGGACATCCAACCACGTGACACCGTGCTGGAGGTTGGCACCGGCTCCGGCTATCAGGCCGCGATCCTCAGCCATCTGGCGCGGCGGGTTTACACCGTTGACCGTCACAAACGGCTGGTCCAGGGCGCGCGTGCCATTTTCGACCGGCTGGACCTGGCCAATGTCACGGCGTTTACCGCTGACGGCTCTTTCGGGTTGCCGGATCAGGCGCCGTTTGATCGCATCATTGTCACCGCCGCCGCCGAAGACCCCCCCGGCCCCCTGCTGGCGCAGCTGCGTATTGGCGGCGTGATGGTGGTGCCCGTCGGGCAATCCGATGCTGTACAACACCTGATTCGTGTGCGCCGCACCGAAGACGGGCTGCATTATGATGAATTGCGCGCCGTTCGCTTTGTGCCACTGGTCGAAGGGCTTGGGCGCGACACATGATATGTGTATAAAACAGGTAATCTGACTATCCGGGGCAACCGGAAGAATTTTGAGGATCTCGAGATGTGGTTTACTCCGCCCCGGTTTCACCTGTTTGTGGCAGGTTCTGCGCTGGCATTTATCGCTGCCTGCGAACAATTGCCGAATGATTTCGACCTGCGCGGCAAGATTGGCGACAGCCGGTTTGACACCTCCGAAGCGGCACGCAATGCAACGGCAAATCGACCAAGCCCCGACAGTCGTGGCATAATTTCCTATCCCAACTACCAGGTTGCGGTGGCACAGCGCGGCGACACGCTGGGCGGGCTGGCCACACGGATCGGGATGAATGTTGCTGATCTGGCCCGGTTCAACGGCATGAAACCGGACGACACCCTGCGCGCCGGTGAAATCATTGCACTGCCGTACAAGGTTGATGAACCTGCCGGGGGCACGATCCAACCGGCCGGTCAGGTCGATATAACCGAGGTGGCCGGACGCGCCATTAACTTGGCTGAGGCCACGCCGGTGCAAACAAGCGAACTTCCGCCGGTGCAGACCGGCACCGAACCCGTCCGTCACAAGGTAGAGCGTGGCGAAACCGCCTTTACCATTGCCCGGCTTTATAATGTGTCGGTGCGGGCCTTGGCCGATTGGAACGGGCTGGACCGCGAATTCAACGTCCGCGAAGGCCAGCACCTGTTGATTCCCACCGCCAGCCTGGCCCGTACGGATGATATTGGCACGGCACCGGGCCAGGGGTCCCCGACCCCGACCCCGCCAAGCGCCTCGCAGCCATTGCCGGATTAGACCCCGGTTGCCGCGGCAACGCCGGTGGCTGCGCCAACCTCTCCCAATCTGGGCAAGGAGCAGACACAGGCCTCCAAATCGACCGCACGCATGTTGATGCCCGTCACCGGGTCGGTGATCCGTGAATATGCCAAGGGCCGCAACGATGGCATCGACATTGCCGCCACCGCAGGCGCGCCGGTCAAGGCCGCCGAGGCCGGCACAGTTGCCGCCATTACCGCCAATGCCGATCAGGTGCCGATTGTCGTGGTGAAACACGCCAACAACGTCCTGACCGTCTATGCCAATGTGTCGGATATCGCGGTCAAAAAGGACCAGACCGTCAGCCGGGGCCAGACCCTTGGCAAAGTGGCCGCTGGTGATCCCGCATATGTGCATTTCGAAGTGCGCGAAGGGTTTGAAAGCGTCGACCCCTTGCCCTACGTTCGCTAGCACCGCGCCGGTGGCGCATCCCCAATCAATCCTTCGAGGTCACTCTAAATGCCCACACCCAAACCCGTTGCCGGTCAAATCCTGCCGCAAATGTCGTTTCCCCGCCTGGGCGGTGGTGACATCACTGTCGGCGGCTCAGGCGACAGCACCACTGGCGAAAACTGGACCCTTCTGGTGGTCTATCGCGGCAAACATTGCCCACGGTGCAAGAAATACCTGAACATCCTCAACGAGATGCGCCAGAGCTGGTATGATGCCGGATTTGACATCGCTGTTGTCTCGGCCGATCCCAAGGCAAAGGCCGAAGCCGATCAAGCGGAATTCGGCTGGCAGTTCGACCTTGGCTATGACCTGAGCCGGGACCAGATGGATGCTTTGGGCGTTTACGTGACCCAACCGCTGTCCGATGCGGAAACCGACACGCCCTTTGCCGAACCCGGGGTCTTTGTCCTGCGGCCAGATGGCAGCCTGCTGCTGATCTCGATCTCGAACGGGCCATCGGCGCGCCCGGATCTGGCGGAACTTCTGGACGGTATGGTATTCACCAAGAAAACCGATCGTCCCCCGCGCGGCACCTTGTAATCGCGCGGCAGACTGTCATCACGACACCCGTCGGGGTGGTTCAGCCGATCTGAACACCCCGGCGCCCGGCCAGATCCGTGAAATATTGCCATGCAACCCGGCCAGAGCGGCTGCCGCGTGTGGCCTGCCATTCGACGGCTTCGGCGCGCATGGTCTCGTCATCAATCACCAGACCATATTGATCGCAATACCCGCGGATCATCGCCAGATAGTCATCCTGCGTACAGGGATGAAAGCCCAGCCATAGCCCGAAGCGGTCAGAGAGAGATACTTTCTCCTCGGTCGCCTCAGACGGGCTGATCGCGCTGGCACGTTCGTTTTCAATCATGTCACGCGGCATCAGATGGCGACGGTTGGACGTGGCATAAAACACCACATTGTCCGGTCGCCCCTCGATCCCGCCATCCAGCACCGCTTTCAGCGACTTGTAATGCTGGTCATCATGGCTGAACGACAGATCATCACAGAACAGGACAAACCGCTCTTTGCGGTCGCGCAGCAGGCCCAGCAAACGGCCCACCGATGGCAGGTCCTCGCGCTGCAATTCAACGATCTTGAGCGCCGTGCCCTGGCGCAGAACCTCGGCATGGACCGCCTTGACCAGAGATGATTTGCCCATGCCGCGCGCGCCCCAAAGCAGGGCATTGTTGGCGGGCAAACCACGGGCGAATTGCAATGTATTGGCCAGCAAGGTGTCCCGCGACCGATCCACACCGATCAGCAAATCAATGCCAACCCGCGACACATTTGCCACCGGTTGAAGCCGATCCGGCTCGACATGCCAGAGAAAGGCGTCAGCCCCGGAGAAATCCGGGGCCTCCTGTGGGGCCGGGCTCATCCGTTCAAGAGCCTCGGCAATCCGTTTCAACATCTTGTTCGCCATCAGCTTTTGTCCGCTTTGCCGGGATCTTCTTCGTCGCTGTCCGTGAATTCGGATTTCAGCGGATCTTCGTCCAGATCGTCGCCGTCTTCACCGTCTTCAAACCAGAGCCCCTCTTCGCGCAGCTTGGCTTCGCGCTTTTTCTCGACCCGACGGACGAGGAAGATCGAAATTTCGTACAATCCATAGACCACGACGAACAGGATCACCTGGGTGATCACATCCGGCGGGGTGACCAATGCGGCCAGCACCAGAATGGCAACCACCGCGTATTTACGCACCGCGCCCAGACCTTCGGCGCTGACCAGACCGGCCTTGCCCATCAGGGTCAGCAGCACCGGCAATTGGAAACACAGGCCAAAGGCGACAATGAATTTGATCGTCAGGTTCAGATATTCCTGGGCCGAGCCTTGGAAGACCACCGACAGACCCTGGTTCACCTCTTCGCCGACAACCGCCTCGCCCTCGGCACCGAATTGCTGGAACCCAAGGAAGAAGTCATAGGCCAGCGGCGTGACCACAAAGAACGCAAACGACGCCCCAAGCAGGAACATGAAGGGTGACGCCACCAGAAACGGCAGGAAGGCGCCTTTTTCCTGTTTATAAAGTCCCGGCGCAACAAAGCGCCACAACTGGTTGGCAATAAACGGAAACGACAGGATGAAACCGCCGAGGAACGACACCTTGATCGCAACAAAGAAACCTTCCTGCGGCGAGATGAAGATCAGGTCACAATCCTGCCCCCGTTCGCTCAGCACCTTGCACAGCGGATCGGTCAGAAAGTTGAAAATCGGCGTGGCGACGGTGAAACAGATCACCATGCCAATCAGGAAATAGACGACGCAGCGGATCAGCCGCGTGCGCAATTCCGCCAGATGTTCGATCAGCGGAGCAGAGCTGTCTTCGATGTCGTCCGTATGGCTCATCAGGCGTCTTTCGTGTCTTTGGCGGGCGGGGTGCCCGTCACATCATCGGCGGGCGGGGTGCTGACTGCGGCCTCTGCAATTTCCGCCGCCTTCAGGGCCTCATCGGCCTCGCGACGTTTGCGTTCGGCGGCGGCACGGGCGGTGCTCGCCTGAATTTTGCGGATCTTTTCGGCACGTTCTGCGGCGTCATCGGCATTGCCATTGCCCAGATTGGTGGCGTCCTTCAGCCCGTCTTTCACATCGCCAAGCGGGTCGGCGATATGGCGGGTGGCGTCCTTGACGCCGTCCATTGCGGACTTCACCGGGTTGGTGGCGGTGCGAATGGTCTTTTGGATATCTGCGACGCCTGCCTCATCCGCGGCGTCGTTCATGGCCCGGCTGAATTCCCGCGCCATACCTTTGGCCTTGCCGACAAATTGCCCGACCTTGCGGAACAACATCGGCAAATCCTTGGGGCCGACAACAATCAGCGCCACAACTCCGATGACCAGAAGCTCGGTCCAGCCAAGATCAAACATGATCTATCAGACCTTGTCTTTTTCGTCTTCCGGGGTCACGTCCTTGGCCGTGTCGCCGGTCATATCGTCCAGCTTTTCTTCTTCGGTGCTGTCCTTGACGCCCTTTTTGAAGGCGGTGATGCCCTTGCCCACTTCGCCCATCAGCGAAGAAATTTTGCCGCGTCCAAAAAGGACCAGCACGACAACGGCAATCAGCAGAAGGCCGGGAAGGCCGATATTGTTCAGCATGTTTTGTCTCCAGATCTCGGCCCCACAGCGGCGGGGCAGGCAAGTTACATTCCGTCATAAAGCCTTGCCCGCCCTGCGAAAAGCGACAAAACACCTGATATTGCTGAATTCGCCGTGCAATCCGGGCCGCATTTTGACAGTATTCTGTCAGTTGTCGGAATATTGTCAGTAACGGGCAATTCACAAAGGCGAATCAGCTATGAAACGGGCGGACCGGCTCTATCGTTTGATGGAGCGTTTGAAAGACGGATCGTTGCATCGCGCCGAAGATCTGGCGCAGGATCTGGGGGTGTCGATCCGCACGATCTATCGCGACATGGACACATTGATCGACAGCGGCGTGCCGGTGATCGGCGAGCGCGGCCTGGGATATTCCGCGCTGGCCGCCATCACCCTGCCGCCGATCAATCTGACCGATGCAGAGCTTGAGGCCCTGCATCTTGGGCTTGCGGTTGTCGGGCAATCCGATGTGCCGGAAATGGTCGAAGCCGCCCGCGCCCTTGCGGCCAAAATCGACGCGCTCTTGCCAGAGGATCACGCAGCGCCCGCACAATTCGCCTTTGCCGCCTATCCATTCGAAGATGCGGCGCGCGGCTTTCGCCATATGCCCGCCTTTCGCGCCGCTGTGCGGGCCCGGCAAAAACTGCGGATCACGTTGGATGAGGGCAGCAATCATTTGCTGCGCCCGCTTGAACTGCGCTACTGGGGCCGGATCTGGGCCTGTGTCGGCTGGAGCGAAACACAGGACGATTTCATCAGCTTCCGCATAGATCAGATCGAAACCCTGACCGCCGTCCCCGGTCTGTTTGTGGATGAACCCGGAAAACGCCTTGGCGACTATCGCCTGCGCCAGCAATAGGGCCGCGCTCTACCCCAGTTTAGGGAAGACAAAACACCGGTCACGCCGGATCGTCAGCCAAAGCGGCGTGTTGATTTTTGGCAGGAAAACATTCGGCACCGTCGCCCGCAGGGTCGATCCGTCATGATCCATCCGGAATTCGACCAGGCTTTCCTTGCCCATGAACCGCGCCCGCGCGACCGTGCCCCGCGCGGCAATACCGCGTTCAGCGGTGGGCAAAGGCCCCTGGCCGGCGCGATCAAAATCAATCCCCACATGTTGGGGACGGAACACGATTTCCACCTCGGCCCCATCCGGCAGCCCGGGGGCCAGGAATTGCCCAAAGGGTGTGTCGGCCAGCGCGCCCTGAACCGTGCTATTGATCACATTCACATCGCTGAAGAACGCCACAGCGGCTTTGTCCGCAGGCGAGCGGTAGATATTATAGGGCGCACCCTGTTGCACGATTTTGCCGTCACGCATCAGAGCGATCTCATCGGCCATCCGCATGGCCTCTTCCGGTTCATGGGTGACCAGAAGCACGGCGGTGTCTTCTTCTTTCAACACGGCCAGTGTTTCATCCCGGATGCCATCGCGCAGCCGGTTGTCGAGCCCGGAAAACGGCTCGTCCATTAGCATGATCTTGGGCTGCGGCGCCAAGGCACGGGCCAGCGCGACGCGCTGTTGCTCGCCGCCGGACAATTCATGGGGATAGGCGTCAATGAAGCGCGCCATGCCAACCTTTTGCAGCATCTCCTCGGCCCGCGCCCGCGCCGCCGCGCCCTTTGCGCGCAGACCAAAGGCCACATTGCGCCCCACACTCAGGTGCGGAAACAGCGCGAAATCCTGAAACATCAACCCGATCGAGCGCCGCTCAGGCGGGAGGCGGAAAACCGTGTCACAGATCAGCTTGCCATCGACAAAAATTTCGCCCGCGTCCTGCATATCAACCCCGGCAATCATCCGCAGGGTTGTGGATTTGCCGCAGCCCGACGGGCCAAGCAGGCAGGTCACCTGCCCCGGTTAAATCTGCAATGACACGTCATCCACCACCCGGCGACCATCGAAATCGCGGATAAGATTGCGGATTTCCAACCTGGGGGGGGCAGTGACGGGGGGCAATTCGGCCTCTTGCAGTTTTCCCGATCAAAACAATCGGAATGTGGGGCAGATAGCAACCCCCGTCCCGGGCCGCAAGGTTCAGATCCTGCGACGCATGCCCACAAGGCAGGCCGCGAACCCCACCGCCAGCACCGCGACACAGATCACCAGCAGTTGTTCGTATTTATGCCCCTCCGGCAGCAGCGCCGCCGCCCAGCCGCTTGCCCGCAGCAGGTACACCAGCGCGCCACCGACCGCAGCGGCAAGGCTGACAGCATATGCCCAGGGCGCAATCGCACGGCGCATCAACAGGCCAACCACCAGAACCGGGGTCAGAAACATGCTGGCCGTGCCGCTGACCGCCACCGCGTCGAACAGCGTCTGATTGCCCCAGAAGGTCAGCAAGAGCCCCAGCCCCATGAACACCACCATCGCGACCCGACCGCCCGCCATGCTGCGCGGCGCAAGGCGCAGTTCCTCAACCACAAGCCGTGCCGCGCTGGACAAGGCCAAATCCAGCGTGCTGAGGGCGCTGATCAGCAGCGACAGCATCAGCGCTCCAAAGAGCCACGGCGGGAACATCACCGCCCAGGTTCCGATCAACTCGCCCTCGTATTTGGCCCCATCCAGCGAGGCCTGAATGCCGAACAAGCCAAAGGCAAAAATGCAAAGCGCCGAAATCCAGAAGGCGTGCAGAAAACTGGCCCTGGTTGTCGCGCGGTCCGCCAGAAACCCGCGATCCATCATCACCGGGTCATGTGCGGGATAGGAAAACACCTGAAGAAAGGCCACCAGCAGCAGGATCTTGCCGTTGTATCCGCCAGCGGTGCCTGGCGCGGTCAGCACGGCCATCGGGTCAAATCCCGGCATCAGGATCAGGGCAAGAAATGCCGCGCCAAACACCGCCAGAAAGACCAGCATCTGCAACACATCGGTGCGCAGCGCGGCGCTCAGCCCGCCCCAGGCGCTATAGGCAAGACCGATCAGCGCCAAGGCCACCATTGCTATGGGGCCGCCGCCGGGCACCTCGGGCAGCAACGCGCCGAAAATCAGGCCGACGACCAGCAGGTTTGCGAAAACCTCGGACAAAAGCCGCAGCGCCACCACGGCGTTGTATCCCAAGCTCCCCACCGCACCGAACTGATGCGCCAACCAGTCCTGCACCGATCCTTGCCCAGCCCCGCGCAGCCGATCCACGATCAACCCGCCGGTCAGGAATGAACCGTAATAGGCGGTATAGGCCAGCACCCCCCAAATTCCGTAAAAATAGCCGAGGATGGCAGCATTCATCAGCGACCGGGCAAAAATCCAGGTGGTCACCTGGCTGAGGACCAAGACCCAAAGCCCCGGGGCCCGACCTGTGGCATCGGCGCCGCCAAAGAAGCCTTCGACGCTTGCGCGGCGGGGCGCAACGGCGAGACAGCCAAGCGCAATCAGGCCAAAAAGGCCGGTAAGGACAAGTGGTTGCATTCTATAACTCCGAGTGATCCACCGCCCATAGCAGCCCATTCGGTCTGGCCAAAGTCACGATGACCTCACTTACGTGAACGTGAAGCGCCGCGAGCTTGCTGTCAGCCCAACAGGGTAAAGTCTG
Source organism: Marinovum sp. J2-8 (assembly GCF_055808435.1). NCBI lineage: Bacteria > Pseudomonadati > Pseudomonadota > Alphaproteobacteria > Rhodobacterales > Roseobacteraceae > Marinovum > Marinovum sp. J2-8. Next base: position 591,662 of record NZ_JBVVRZ010000002.1, read on the forward strand.
CCTCGGCCAGCACCCTGCCATTGACCTGAATGCCAATGCGCTGGACGCCGGGGAAAAGCCGAAATGTGGTCGCATCCCATTTCAGCTTGTGGATCTTGGAGAGTGTCAGTGGCGTGCCCGGTGTCACCTTGGCCTGTTTCAGCTTGAACACCTTGGGTGCCAATTTGCCATCGGATTTGCGAAACCAGATCACGTAGTCCACCAGAACCGGCAGCGGTTCTGCCGCAGAGAGCGTCACTGAAAAGCCCAGGGGATCGCCCTTGAAAATCCTTGTTGTGGTCAGCTTCAGCTCGGTCTCGATCGTTACATCGCTGCGGTATCCAAGATGCCCCAGCGCCCCGACATGCCCCTGTTTGATCAGGGTGCGCAGCCCATGGCGGGTCATCCAATCCAGCTCGCGGGGGGTCTGATGGCCCCGGCGCTGCCAGTCGGCCAACAGATCCACCACAGGATCAGGCGCAATTTTCGCAATGTCGTTCAGATGGTTGGCCACCGACCGCGTCACATATCGCGTCGGATCGGCATGTAACCGGTCCAACAGATCCATTGGCACCAGTGGGTCCAGCGTAATGGCCTTGGCCCAGGGTAGTTTCGGCCGGGTGCCTTCGCTGACCAACCGGCGGACATGGTAATTCTCGTCCCCGGCCCAAAGATGCAGGCGGGCCAGCGTCTCTTCCGGCCACCGGTTCAGGAAAGGTCGGATATAGAATTCCATCGAAAAGCGTTTGGTCGCGACATGCAGCAGATCAAGCGCCCGGTCGCGATGATCCTCCAGCCCGTGACGCACCGCAAGAATGCCCGGCACCGCATGGATAAACCGGCCAAAGTCATCGTCGCGCAAATCCGGGTCCAGCTCCGGCGGCATCGCGGCCTCCAGCTGATCCGCCATGGTCGGAAAGTCCGGCGCAAGCTGTGCTTCGATTCCGTCGGCAATCGCCTCCAGCCGTTGCATCAACTCCAGATCAGGCAGCTGTGGCAGCACCCGATCCAGAAACATCTGGCGATCAAACCCCGGCAGACCGGCGGAATACTCCCCGGCCAAATGGCCAAGGGAGTCTGGATTGAACAAATGATCGCGCAGCGAGAATGCCTCGGTCATCGGGCCGTCCTTATAGGGTGGTGTTCACGCCGCCACCGTCCAGAAGCACGTTCTGGCCGACGATGAACCCGGCATATTGCGAACAGAGAAACGCACAGGTCGCGCCGAATTCCTCGGGCGTGCCATAACGTCCGACCGGAATGGATTCGCAGCGCTGTGCCTTGGCCTGATCCGGGGTGATGCCCTGTTGTTTGGACACACCTTCGTCGAGGGATTTGGCGCGGTCCGTGGCATGGATGCCGGGCAGGATATTGTTGATGGTGACGCCACTGCCAGCCACCTGCCGCGACGTGCCCGCGACAAAACCGGTCAACCCCGCACGGGCGGAATTCGACAGGCCCAGCACCGGAATCGGGGCCTTGACCGACTGTGAGGTGATGTTGACCACCCGGCCCCAGCCGCGTTCCATCATGGCCGGCACCAAGGCCTGGATCATCGCAATCGGGCTGAGCATATTGCCATCCAGCGCCTTGATGAAATCGTCGCGATCCCAATCCTGCCACATGCCGGGGGGCGGGCCGCCCGCATTGTTGACCAGAATGTCAACATCCCCGGCCGCCGCCAGAACCTTGGCCCGGCCTTCTTCTGTGGTGATGTCAGCGGCCACCGCTGTGACCTCGACGCCATGGGCGGCACGAATGGCGGCTGCGGTCTCTTCCAGCGCCTCTGCCCCACGGGCATTGATGATAAGGTTCACCCCTGCCTCGGCCAAAGCCATGGCACATCCACGGCCAAGCCCCTTGGACGCGGCACATACAACTGCTTTCTTGCCGGCAATTCCCAAATCCATGACATCTCTCCTTGTTTTACACGACGGCTGTTCTGACGTATTCTGGCCCCGGGACGCCATGGGCGGCGAACGGACCCGCCGGGAAATTGCCCGACCCTGATCGCAGTGGTGCCACATTACGCCCGGATAGTAAGCCCTGCCCGAGAAGTTTTTTATCCGCCTCGGCGGTCAGTTGGAGTAAATGCATGGCACGCGGTTTGACCCAGACCCTGATGGTGTTTCAGGCGGAAGATCTGAAAGTTGTCGATGGGGCGAACCTTGGCGATGTGCTGCATCACGCCGAAGAGCTTCAGCATGACGACGTCTATCACCTGGGCGATTCGGCGACACAACAGAAACTTCTGGTGCAACAAACCGGCAAGCGCGAGCTGCAATTGGCCGACCCTTGCGGCCTTGGGACGCCGGGACATATGATGCACATAGATTGCTGCATCACCTTCATGGGCAATGACGGCGACACCGTTGATCTGATCGTGCTGGTCGAGGTGGATGAGCTTGGGCTGATTGCCGCGATTTACGGCCTGCCCCTGGGGCCGCTGTATTCCAAGACGGATTACCGTGTCATCGGCATCGATTCCGACGTGCCGGAACGGCGATTTGCCGAGGTGGCCTGTGTGTCCTTTACCCGTGGCACCATGATCACCATGGCCAGCGGGGCGCAAAAAGCGGTTGAGGATCTTGCAACCGGCGATCTGGTGCTGACCCGTGACGCGGGGCCACAGCCGCTGCGCTGGGTCGGGCATTCCACCCTGCGTGCGACCGGCGAAGGTGCCCCCATCCGCATCCGGGCCAGGCACATTGCACAATGCCGAAGATTTGCTGGTCAGCCCCGATCACCGGCTGTTTGTCTATCAACGGCGCGATCATCTGGGCGCAGGGCGCTCAGAGGTCATGGTCAAAGCCCGTCATCTGATCAATGGCGATACAGTCTGCCGGGTCGAAGGCGGGTTCGTCGATTATTTCCAACTTCTGTTTGATGATCACCAGATTGTTTACGCCGAAGGCATCGCCGCCGAAACGCTGTTGGTCGATCCGCGCACCCGCGCGGCGCTGCCCGACGTTCTGGAGGCCGAGCTGGAACAGGGGTTGCCGCAACATGACAATCGGTTGCGCGCCGATTTCGAGTTGAGCGAAACCATCGCCCGCACCCCAAATGCCGTCGACCTTTTGCGCCGCGCCTCTTCGCGGTAAAACCCGGCTTCTCCGGCCCTGACAGGCCGTCTTCGCCACGTCGCGCCGCTTGCCAAGCATCGCCTGTCTGCCTATACGCGCGACATGCTGCACGCTTCATCAAACCGCCCCCAATTGCCGCCGGAAATCGCCCGGCGACGGACCTTTGCCATCATCTCGCACCCGGATGCGGGCAAGACGACGCTGACCGAGAAATTTCTTCTCTATGGTGGCGCGATTCAGATGGCGGGACAGGTGCGCGCCAAAGGCGAGGCACGTCGCACGCGATCGGACTTCATGCAGATGGAAAAAGATCGCGGCATTTCGGTCTCGGCCTCGGCAATGTCGTTTGATTACAAAACCTTCCGCTTCAATCTTGTCGATACTCCCGGTCACTCGGATTTTTCGGAAGATACTTATCGCACACTCACGGCGGTGGACGCGGCCGTGATGGTGATCGACGGGGCGAAGGGCGTGGAAAGCCAGACGCAAAAACTGTTTGAAGTCTGTCGGTTACGCGACCTTCCTATTCTGACCTTCTGTAACAAGATGGACCGCGAAAGCCGCGATACGTTTGAGATCATCGACGAAATTCAGGAAAATCTGGCGATTGACGTCACCCCGGCCAGCTGGCCGATTGGCCTGGGCCGTGATTTTGTCGGCTGTTATGATCTGATCAACGACCGGTTGGAATTGATGGATCGGGCCGACCGCAACAAGGTCGCAGAATCCATTGAAATCAAAGGGCTGGAAGACCCGCTTCTTGCGGAACACGTCCCTGCCGAATTGCTTGAGACGTTTTTGGAAGAAGTCGAAATGGCGCGCGAATTGCTGCCAAAGCTGGACCCGCAAGCGGTGCTTGAGGGGCATATGACCCCGATCTGGTTCGGGTCTGCCATCAACTCTTTCGGTGTGAAGGAATTGATGGAGGGCATCGGCCAATACGGGCCTGAACCCCAGCCGCAGCGCGCCAACCCGCGGGAAATTTCCCCTGAAGAAGCAAACGTTTCCGGCTTTGTCTTCAAGGTACAGGCGAACATGGATCCCAAGCACCGCGACCGGGTGGCCTTTGTCCGCATGGCGTCGGGGCATTTCAAACGCGGCATGAAACTGACCCATGTGCGCACCAAGAAACCGATGGCGATTGCCAATCCGGTGTTGTTTCTGGCGTCTGATCGCGAATTGGCGGAAGAGGCCTGGGCCGGTGACATCATCGGCATTCCCAACCACGGCCAGTTGCGCATCGGCGATACCCTGACCGAGGGCGAGGCGCTGCGCGTGTCCGGCATCCCGTCTTTTGCGCCCGAATTGCTTCAAGGGGTGCGCGCGGGTGATCCGATGAAGGCGAAACATCTGGAAAAGGCATTGATGCAATTCGCCGAAGAAGGCGCGGCCAAGGTCTTTAAACCCTCCATCGGGTCCGGTTTCATCGTCGGCGTTGTCGGCGCCTTGCAGTTCGAGGTGCTCGCCAGCCGGATCGAGATGGAATACGGATTGCCCGTCCGGTTCGAGCAATCGCAGTTCACCTCTGCCCGTTGGGTCACCGGCCCCGCCGCCGCGCTGGACAAGTTCACCAACGCCAACAAGCAACATATCGCCCATGACAACGATGGGGATATTGTATATTTGACCCGATTGCAGTGGGATATCGACAGGATCGAACGGGATTACCCGGACGTGAAATTGAGTGCCACCAAGGAAATGATGGTCTGACCCATGCGCCGAATTTTGCCAATTGCCCTGACCTGCGCCATGCCGTTTGCGGCTTGGGCCAACGATCCGGATGCCGCATGGCAATTGTTGAATACCGCAGAGTTCAAGGAAATCATTACCGGCGACAGCTGGCGGGTGGAAAAGACCATTCCCGATCCGCTGCGCGCGGCGGCCAAGGATTTTGAAATCACCGGGTTTTTCGTCCCGGTGATTGCCCAGGGCGAGATCCGCGAATTCCTTTTGGTCGAAGACCCGGCGGATTGCCCGTTTTGCGGCAATGGCGGCTATGGCCCGGTGCTTGAGGTCATGGCGAAACGCGCATTGCCCGATTTGACGGAATTCGCGGAAATTACCCTGCGCGGTCAATTGGAATTTAACGAATCCCCGGAAACACTACAGTTGTTCCGGCTAAGCGACGCCGTACTTGTGGAATGACCCATCTCATTGCCAGCGCCCGGTAAATCCGGCAAGGTTGCTTTATGAATGATGCGCCGAAATCCGACACCAAGCCGACCTATCCGGGCGGAATTGACGGCATGTTGGAACAGATGGAGGGGCGGCGCGAACCGCTGACATTCTCGCGGGGGAATTCCTGCCGCCGTTGGACGTGGATTTCGCGCCCTGGATTGCATCGCTGATTCCCGCCCCTGCCGCCGATCCGGTGCGCGAAGGTCCGGTGCATTCCTCTAACCGGCGCAAGACCCTGGAACTCCGCGAGGAGCTGGCTGGCAAAAGTGAATTCTGCGCCCTGCACGGGCTGCTGATTGCCCATCTGCGCAAACGCGATCAGCCGCCGCAAACTGCCGCGCTGTTCCACCGCATGTGGGCCGAGGAACCCGATCATCTGTTGACCCATCTGGACCAGCGCTGGCTGGTCTCTGCCCTGACGACATTTGGCGACCATGGCGCCACCGAGGTTCAGCGCCGTATCGGCCAGGCAATGACCGTGCTGTTTGGCACGATGAAACTCTATGAGAGTGAGCGACGCTACTCCGGTTATCCGGCGACCCGCCCCTTTCCTCTCAAGGGTAAAGACCGCGGGCCGCTGCCGATGGAAATGGATGGTTTCCACCTGACGGCCGGTGGGCTGGATGTGAACATGCTGGGCCGGTTGTGGCTGGATGCGGGCGAAGACGACGTTCTGCGCCCGCTGGCGCGACATATTTTGAACCTGTTGGTGCATGATCCGCGCACGGTTTTTCGCCGGTTCCGCACCATGCGCAAACGCAAGGAACGGCGCGACACGGCCAAAACGGCCGAGAAAGACACCCCAAAAGAGCGAAAGGTCACCGCACCGGTGCCGCATGTTCCGCCGCGACGCGGGCCCATGCCAACCTGGGGCGTGGTCTGTACCACCAATGCCGCTGCGGATGATATCCTGCGGTTTGTGGCGCATTACCTTGCGCTTGGTGCCGCCGGGATCGAGATCTATCTCGACGTCGCCGACGCCCCCCTGCCCGATCTGTTGACCGCCCATCCACAGGTCCAGATCACCCGGTGCGATCCGGCATATTGGCAAGCGGTCGACAAACCCCGCCCCGAAGCGCATCAACTGCGCCAGGCCCATAATGCCACCCGCGCCTATCGCGCCTGTCCCTATGACTGGCTGGCGCATGTGGATGTCGATGAATTTCTGATTGCCGAGGGCGACGTCGCGCGCAGCTTACGGTTTGTCACCGACGCCAGCGCCCAGGCCCGGATACGTCCGGTGGAGCTTTTGCCGCCAACCGATGGCCTGCCACGACATTTCAAGAATACCCACCGTCAGGCCGGGCAAAAACGCAGCGTGCTGTCGGTGATCTACCCAAATTACGGGGCCTATCTGACCGGTGGTTTCATCAGCCATACCAGCGGCAAGGTATTTGCCCGCACCCGGATTCCAGATGCCCGATTGGGCATTCACGGTCTGCGTCTGAACGGGGCCGCTGTCGGCAATGAAGCCGAGTTGCCCAAGATGAAGCTGGCACATTTCCACACCTCCGGCTTTGACCATTTTCGGGACCGGGTGGTGTTTCGCCTGAACAAAGGTTCGTATCGCAAGCCAGAAGATGACAATGCGATGCGTCTGGGCGATGTGCTTGATTTCATATTGGAAACCGAAGGCGAGGATGGTTTGCGCCACTTCTTTGACGAGGTTTGCGCCGATCACCCGGCCCTTCGCAACCAGCTTGCGGCGCATGGGATGTTGTTCACCCATCCACTGGATCTGGATGCACAAGTCAGGGACATCTTTGCCCCAGACACTGTTGCCACGGGCGTCGCATGACCACCTGGGGCATTGTGTCGACAATCAAGGCTCCGGCCCGCGACATCCTGAATTTTGCGGCCTACCATCTCGATCGTGGGGCGCATCGGCTATACCTGTATCTCGATGCGCCGGAACAGATGATTTTTGACCAGCTCAAGGCGCATCCCAAGATCAAGGTTGTCGCCTGTGACGACACTTGGTGGGCCAAACGCAAGGGGCGGCCCGACAAACATCAATCCCGGCAATTCGTGAATGCCCGCCACGCCTATAACCGCCGGGTCGAGGTCGATTGGCTGGCCCATATTGATGTCGATGAATTCCTGTGGCCCGCCACGCCGTTAGATCAGCAATTGACGGCCCTGCCCGACGATTGCCTTTGCGCGCGCGTGCGACCGATAGAGGCCCTGGCCCCCGCCCCGTCCGACAGCGGGCCGTTGACCACCTTCAAGGCCTTTCACCTTGATCCCAATGACCGTCGCCGCGCGGCAGAACACGTTTTTCCGACCTTTGGCCAGTATCTCTCTGGCGGTTTCCTCAGCCATGTCGCGGGCAAATTGTTCTATCGCACCGGGATTGCCGGGCTGCAGGTCAAAATCCACAATCTGACCGTCAACGACGTGCAAAACCCCGGCGAACGGCCACTGGCAGAGACCGAACTCTGTCATATGCATGCCCAAAGCTGGGAGGATTGGCAGCGCAGTTATAACTATCGCATGACCAAGGGCTCTTATCGCGCGGAATTGAAACCCCAGGTCAATCGCGGTTCCGGTGGGCTGTCGCTGCATCAATTGTTCGCCATGATAGAATCAGAGCGCGGCGAAGCCGGTTTGCGCGCCTTTCACGACGAAGTCTGCGTCGCCCACCCCGCCACCTGTGCCCGATTACAGGCCGAGGGGCTGTTGCGGCGCCACGACCTGGCGCTGGACGCGGCCAGAGCGCGACATTTTTCCAACACCCCGGACCAATGACGCCGCGATTCCGCGGAAAAACCGGTCAAATACGTCGGATTCACTATGCTGCACTGCAGCATGATTGACCGCGCGCCTTTTGCACGCTAGATAGCGCGCGGGGATGATGACCGCGACAATGCGGGGCCATACGGGCCGTTCCCACATCTGGTACGGGCCAAGTTAAGTCCGTAAACTTCGGACGCATATGACAAAATTTTCTGACCTGGATCTCAATCCAAAAGTCCTCAAAGCCGTTGAAGAAGCTGGCTATGAAACCCCGACGCCGATTCAGGCGGGGGCCATTCCAGCGGCATTGCAGGGCCGCGATGTTTTGGGCATTGCCCAGACCGGCACCGGCAAAACCGCCAGCTTCACCCTGCCGATGATCACCCTTTTGGCGCGTGGCCGTGCGCGGGCGCGGATGCCCCGGTCGCTTGTGCTCTGCCCGACACGGGAATTGGCGGCACAGGTTGCGGAAAACTTTGATACCTATGCCAAACACGTGAAACTGACCAAGGCGCTGTTGATCGGCGGTGTCAGCTTCAAGGAACAAGATATTCTGATCGACAAAGGCGTCGACGTTCTGATCGCGACGCCCGGGCGTCTGCTGGATCATTTCGAACGCGGCAAACTGCTTTTGACCGGGGTTCAGATCATGGTCGTCGACGAAGCCGACCGGATGCTGGATATGGGGTTCATTCCCGATATCGAACGCATCTTCTCGCTGACGCCGTTCACCCGCCAGACCCTGTTCTTTTCGGCCACGATGGCCAAGGAAATCGAACGGATCACTGACACTTTCCTGTCCGCGCCCGAGCGGATCGAAGTCGCACGTCAGGCCACAGCCTCGGAGACGATTGAACAGGGCGTCGTGATGTTCAAAGGGTCGCGCCGCGACCGCGAAGCCAGCGAAAAGCGCACGGTTCTTCGGTCCTTGATCGAAGCGGAAGGCGACAAATGCACCAATGCGATCGTCTTCTGCAACCGGAAGACCGATGTCGATATCTGTGCCAAATCGTTGAAGAAATACGGCTTTGACGCTGCGCCGATCCATGGTGACCTGGATCAATCACAGCGCACCAAGACGCTGGATGGGTTCCGCAACGGCGAATTGCGCATTCTGGTGGCGTCTGATGTGGCCGCGCGTGGGCTTGACGTGCCATCGGTCAGCCATGTGTTCAACTTCGACGTGCCCAGCCATGCCGAGGATTATGTGCACCGTATTGGCCGCACCGGACGCGCCGGGCGCGACGGCAAGGCGATGATGATCTGCACGCCCCGCGACGAGAAAAACTTTGATGCGATTGAGCGGTTGATCCAAAAGGAAATTCCGCGGGTGGAAAACCCGGTCAAGGCACCTGCCAAAGCCGCGGCCAAGACCGCCGCCAGCTCCCCTGCCAAGGCAGAGAGCACGGCCAAACGGGCCAGCACCGCCAAACCCAAAGCCGCACCCGAGGCAGAGCAGCAGTCCGCCCCCCGCAACGATGCGCCCAAGGCGGACACCCAGCGCGCCGAGACCACCCCCACCACACTGCGCCCGGAAAAGACATCCTCGCGCAGCAGTGGCCGGGACCGCAATCGCGGCTCGCGCGGGTCTGGCAATGACAACAAAGTGGTTGGTCTGGGCGATCACCTGCCGCAATTCATCGCGCTGAGCTTCGACGAACGCCGCGCGATCTGATCCACAGCTTTAGCTTATCCGAAAGGATTTGATGCGAAATGAAATGGGTGCCGCTGGCACCCATTTCCGTTTCTGGTCCGTTTCTGGTTTCCGTTTCCGGCTCACACCAATTTGGCGTCCAGCGTGATGTCCGCATTCAGCAGCTTGGAAATCGGGCAGCCTTCTTTGGCGCCATTGGCCGCTTTCTGAAAATCTGCGTCACTGGCACCGGGGATCTTTGCCTCCAACACCAAATGCACCTTGGTCACAGCAAATCCGCCGTCAACCTGATCCAAGGTCACAGTTGCCGTTGTGGCCAGGCTGTCAGCCACCAGATCGAAATCCGCCAGCACCATCGACAACGCCATGGAATAGCAGCTGGCATGTGCCGCCCCAATCAGCTCTTCCGGGTTGGTGCCGCCCTCGCCCTCAAACCGTTTGGCAAAGGTATAAGGCTCGTCCGAGAGCACACCGGATTGCGTTGACACCACACCGGTGCCGTCTTTCAGCCCGCCTTTCCAGACCGCTGAACCAGATTTATTGATCATCTTGTTGCATCTCCTATGGGTCATAGGGCCGGCCGGCATGACCGCCCCCCTGCAACCATAGGGCGCTCTGCGCAAGTTGCATCCTTGCGCAGAAATTTATTTTGCGATCCGCCCCGTCAGCTCAGCCGGCTGACAATCACGGTCACTTCCGGCTTTTTGCCGATCTCGTTCATCGTCGAATTGCGGGTGATCCGGCGCATGTCCTCGTCCAGTTTGTCATCGTCGGTCAGGGTCTTGTCCCCCGCCCGGCCAAGATACTGGCTCAGATCTTCTTCCAGAATGTCGACCAGTGGCACGTCGCTGCGCCCCACTTCCGGCAGGCCCATGACCTCGCACCAGGGGTTGCCCAGCGGTTCGTCATCATCATCCAGAATCACGGTCACGATCACATGACCATTCAACGACATGCGAATCCGGTCACGGATGATGCCATCCATTGCGCCGATCTGAATCGCGCCGTCCAGGTACACCCGGCCTGTTTCAATGAAATCAACCACCTCCGGGCGATTTCCCGACAGGTTCAACATCGTACCATTGATCGCCAAAGCGGCGGCACGGCCCTTTTGCTGGCTCAGCTTTACATGTTCGCGCAGGTGGCGGTGTTCACCATGCATCGGAATCACCATCTGCGGCTGCACCAGATCCTGCATCCGCTCCAGGTCGGGGCGGTTGGCATGGCCCGACACGTGGTAATGGCCGTTCGAATCGTCGACCACATCCACGCCTTTTTCACTCAGCTGGTTGATGATACGGATCACACCCTTTTCGTTGCCCGGAATGGTCTTGGACGAAAACAGGAACAGATCCCCCTCTTTCAGCTCGATGCCATTGTATTTGCCGCGCGCCAGTTGCGCACTGGCGGCACGCCGTTCGCCCTGCGATCCGGTCACCAACAGCATCAGGTTCTCGCGCGGAATGCTCTTGGCATCCTCCGGCGGCACCACCTTGGGAAAATCACTCAGCACACCGGTTTCAATCGCAGCTTCGATCATCCGCCGCATGGCCCGACCCAAAAGGACAATTGACCGCCCGGCGCGCTCGCCAGCTTCGGCCAATGTCTTGACCCGCGCCACATTCGACGCAAATGTCGTTGCACAAACCAACCCCGATGCGCCAGAGACCAAAGCTTCGATCTCCGGTCCGACGGTGACTTCGGACCGTCCGGCATGGCGCGAAAACACATTTGTGCTGTCACAGATCAAGGCTTTGACGCCATCTTTGGACACGTCCGCCCAAAGTTCAGGGTCAAATGGTTCGCCCACGATCGGCGTTTCGTCCAGCTTGAAATCTCCGGTATGCACCAAGCGGCCCTGCGGCGTGTCGATCACCAGAGCGGAACTTTCCGGGATGGAATGCGAAATCGGCAGGAACCCAACGGTAAACGGCCCGGCTGTGATGGTTTCCGGCCAAGCGCTGGCGGTGGTCACAACGGTCTCTGGCAATCCCTTTTCATCCAGCTTGCGCCGCGCCAAATTGGCGGTAAAGGCACGGGCATAGACCGGCGCGCCCAGACGTTCCCAGAACTGGTGGATCGCACCGATATGGTCTTCGTGGCCATGGGTGATGAAAATCGCGTCAAGCCGATCCCGGCGTTCAATCAGCCAGGTCATGTCGGGAAAGATCAGATCCACCCCGGGTGACCCATCCATGTCGGGGAAGGTCACGCCAAGATCCACAAGGATCAAACGCTCCTGCCCCGGCTTGCCGTAACCATAGACATAGGCGTTCATGCCGATTTCGCCCGCCCCACCGAGGGGCAGGTAAATGATGCGTTCACTGCTCATGGATATTCCCGTTTTCCTTGTTATAGGCATGGATGACGGTCAGCCCATGCATCGTCAGATCATCTTCGATGGTGTCAAATAGCATCTGCCCCTGCGCAAACAAGGGCGCAAGCCCCCCAGTGCCAATGATCCGCATAGGTCGGGCATATTCGCCGCGAATCCGGTCACAAATCCCGTTGACCAGCCCGACATACCCCCAAAACACCCCGGATTGAATGCAATTGACCGTATTTGTCCCAATCACTTTTTCCGGCTGGCTGATATCGACATGCGGCAGCGCCGCCGCCCCCATATGCAGCGCCTCAAGGCTGAGGTTCACCCCCGGCGCAATCACCCCGCCGACATAGGCGCCATCATGCGCCACCACATCAAAGGTCGTCGCAGTCCCGAAATCCACCACGATCAGATCGCCACCATGGCGATCAAAGGCACCTGCGGTATTGACCAACCGATCCGGGCCCACGGCGGTGCCGGCATCGACACGCGCATCATGTGGCAGCAAACACTCTGGCTTGCCCACCACCAGCGGCCGGCAGTTAAAAAACCGATCGGTGAAAACCCGCAAATTGAACAAAACGCGCGGCACCGTGGTGGAAATGATCACCTCGGTGATCTCTGCCTTGATGCCGTAATGGGTCACCAGCGTCGAATACCAGGTAAAATAGGCATCCGCCGTGCGCGCATGATGGGTCGAGGTCCGCAGAGTGCACAGAAATTCCGTACCATCCCAAATCGAAAACACCGTATTGGTATTGCCGCAATCAATGCACAACAGCATGGGCTATCCCCTCTTAGAAAAAGACATCCGCCGCCGGAATCGCCACACGCGACCGGGCGGTTTGCAGCACCAGATTGCCAGAGCCATCGACATCCACAAAGGTGCCCGTGGTCTCGGACTGACCGGTGCGCGCGGTGATGACATCACCCAGCCGCGCCGCCCGCGCCAACCAGGCCTCACGGATCGGCGCAAAACCAAAGGTCATAAAACTGGCCTCATACCGGGCAAACGCGGCGGCAAGCTGTGTCAGATAGTCTTCCGGGCTGACTTCCGCCCCAGTCTCGGACAAAAGCGACACCGGCCGCAGGGCGCGGGCTTCAACTTCGCTGGCGGATGGCGCATGCACAAGATTGATGCCGATCCCGATGGCCAAGGCCCCGCCGGGCAATCCTTCCAACAGGATGCCGGCCACCTTGCCGCCATTCAGCAACACGTCATTTGGCCATTTCAAGGCAAAAACCTCGGCCCGCCCAGTGACCGCAACAAAGGCATCATGAACTGCCAGTGCCGTCACAAAAGACCGCAAAGCCGCCTGCATCGGTGCGCCTGCAGCGGGAAGAACCAGGCTCGCGGCGAAATTGCCGGTCTGATCGGCCCAGGGGCGCCCGCGCGGCCCTTGCCTGCGGTTTGGCGCAGCCCCAAAATCCATTCTGGCCCCGCCAGACCGGCGGCTGCGACCCGCGCAGCTTCGGCATTGGTGCTGTCGACCTCCGGCAGGATCCGCCGGGCGTATCCCTCAGGCCAGCTCATGCCCGGCCCTTCTTCTCTTTGGAAATACGCATTGTGGCGAAACGGCACCGGGCCGCGCGGGGGTCAATCCCCCGCGCGGCCCGCATGGTGACCTGTCACCCAGATCAGTTGACAAGTGTCGCCGCCGCAGCCTGGGCCACGGATTCAATACCAAACAGGTTCACAACCCCCAGCAGCATCGCCGCCGCCGACGCCATCAGGAACCCATACAGGATCGGCGATCCGCCACGGTCCAGAACCTCGTCCCGTTCTTCGCCGAAGTACATATAGAACACGATCCGCAGGTAATAGAACGCACCAATCACCGAGGCGATCACACCGGCAACCGCCAGCCAGACCAATCCGCCCTCAACCGCCGCGCGCAGCACATAGAACTTGCCAAAGAAACCGACCATAGGCGGCACACCCGCAAGCGAGAACAACAGAACCAACATGGCCAATGCCTTGCCCGGTTCGCGTTTCGAATACAGATGCAGGCTGTCAATCGACACCACCGGCTGGCCATCTTTTTGCATCGACATGATGAAGGCAAAGGTGCCGACATTCATCGTCACATAGATCGCCATGTAGATCAGCATCGCCTGCACGCCGAAGACCGTGCCCGACGCCAGCCCCATCAGCGCATAACCCATATGTGCAATCGACGAATAGGCCATCAGCCGCTTGATGTTACGCTGGCCAATCGCGGCAACCGCGCCCAGGAACATCGACAGCACCGACAGAAGCGCGATGATCTGTTGCCAGTCGCTGGTCACGCCACCAAAGGCATCATGCAACACCCGCGCAAACAGGCCCATTGCCGCCACTTTCGGGGCTGTGGCAAAGAACGCTGTGACCGGCGTGGGCGAACCTTCGTAGACGTCAGGCGTCCACATGTGGAACGGCACCGCCGACACTTTGAACGCCAGACCGGAAATCAGGAACACCAGACCGAACAACAGCCCAAGCGACACTTCGCCCGAAGCGGCCTGAATGATGCCCGCAAATTGCGTGGTGCCCGCAAAGCCATAGGTCAACGATGCGCCATACAGAAGAAGCCCGGACGACAGTGCGCCCAACACAAAATACTTCAACCCGGCTTCGGTCGATTTGATCGAGTTGCGGCGCAGCGCGGCCACAACATAAAGTGCAAGGGATTGAAGCTCCAACCCCATATAAAGCGACATCAAATCGCCTGCCGACACCATCATCATCATGCCAACCGTGGCCAGCGCAATCAGCAGCGGATATTCGAATTTCAGGAACCCACGTGCCGCCATGTACCCCTGGCTCATCACCAGGACCGCAGCCGCGGACAACAGGATCGTCACCTTGGCAAAGCGGGAAAATCCATCGTCGATGAACATGCCGCCAAAGGCCAGATGTGTGCCGCCGCCCGAGGTGCCGATCCAGAACGCCACAACCACAAACAAGGCTGCGGTGGCCCAGGTCAGCAGGCCGGCCATCTTGTCCTTGGTGGTATAAACCGCCAGGACCAGCGCCAACATCGCAAAGACCGCGATGATGATCTCGGGGAGGATGATAGTCAGATCAGCCTGGATCATGCTCCGGCTCCCTTAATGTCCGGCAACCTGGACCGCATCACTCGATGCGGCCAGCGCCGTCTGGTAGTTGGAAACAAGCGCCTCGACCGAGGGCCCGATGATGTCGGTGACCAATGCCGGGTAAACCCCCAGCAGAATAGTCATCACCACAAGCGGCGCAAAGATCGCGCGTTCGCGGCTGTTCATGTCAGTGATGGAACGCAGGCTTTCCTTGATCAACCCGCCCATGACAACCCGACGATAGAGCCACAGCGCATAGGCCGCCGACAGGATCACACCGGATGTGGCAATCGCGGCCACCCAGGTGTTGACCTGGAAAATGCCCATCAAGGTCAGGAATTCACCGACGAAACCCGATGTGCCCGGCAGGCCGACGTTGGCCATGGTGAACAACATGAAGATCAGCGCATAGGCCGGCATCCGGTTCACCAACCCGCCATAGGCGTCGATGTCCCGCGTGTGCATCCGGTCATAGATCACACCGACACACAGGAACAGCGCGCCAGAGATGAAGCCGTGGCTGACCATCTGAAAGATCGCGCCGTCGATGCCCTGTTGATTGGCGGCAAAGATACCCGCAGTCACATAGCCCATGTGGGCAACCGACGAATAGGCAATCAGCTTCTTCATGTCTTCCTGCACCAGCGCCACCAGCGAGGTATAGACAATCGCAATCGCCGACATCCACAGCACCAGCGGCGCCATGACGTCCGCCCCGACCGGGAACATGGGAAGGCTGAACCGCAAGAAGCCGTAGCCGCCCATTTTCAAAAGGATCGCCGCCAGAACAACCGAACCAGCGGTCGGGGCCTGAACGTGGGCGTCGGGCAACCAGGTGTGGAACGGCCACATCGGCATTTTGACCGCGAAGCTGGCAAAGAAGGCCAAGAACATCAACGTCTGTGCCCCGCCGACGATGTGGATACCCAGGACCGAGAAATCCTCAGACCCGAATTCATGCCGCATCAATGTCGGAATGTCGGTGGTGCCAGGCCTGATAGAACATCACAACCATCGCCACCAGCATCAGAACCGAGCCGATGAAGGTATAGAGGAAGAATTTGAAGCTGGCGTAGATCCGGTTCTTGCCGCCCCAGATACCGATGATCAGGAACATCGGGATCAGACCGGCCTCAAAGAACAGATAGAACAGCACGATATCCAGCGCCATGAACACGCCCAGCATCAGCGTTTCCAGCAGCAGGAAGGCAATCATGTATTCCTTGACCCGCGTGCTGATATTCCAGCTGGCAGCAATACACAGCGGCATGATGAAGGTGGTGAGCAAAACGAACAGCACCGAAATGCCATCCACACCCATCTTGTACTTCAGGCCCAACAGCCATTCGCCCTCTTCGACGAATTGAAAGCCGGTGTTGCTGGGATCGAACTGCGCCAGAATAAACAGCGAGATCAGGAATGTCGCCGCCGTGGCGATCAAGGCCAACCATTTGGCGTTGCGATTGGCCGCAGCATCCTCGCCGCGCAAGAACACCCCAAGGATCAGCGCGCCCAAAGCCGGGATGAAAGTGACAATGGAAAGAAGGTTATCCATCAGTGCGCTCCTCCGCCGATCGACATCCATGTGACAAGGATCGCAATCCCGATCACCATGGCAAAGGCGTAGCTGAAAATGTAACCGGACTGGAAACGGCGGCGAGACGGGTGAAGAACGGGATAAGTCCCATCGAGACACCATTGATGGTGCCGTCAATCGTGTTTTCATCGCCGCGTTTCCACAGGAAACGGCCGACGGCCTTGGCCGGTTGGATGAACAGGAAATCATAGATCTCGTCGAAGTACCATTTGTTCAACAGGAACTGGTAGAGCGGCCGCTGCTGCTCGGCCAGTCGGACCGGCACCGTTGGATCGACGATATAGAACCAGAATGCCGTGGCAAAACCGATCAACATCGCAATGAAGGGAGAGATTTTGACCCAGGTCGGCGCATGGTGGGCGTCGTCCATGACATGATTGTCCGGGTGGATAAAGATCGCACCCTGCGGCGCCTCTCCGGCCACATCATGCCCGGAATCTACCGCGTCGCCATGCGCCTCATCGGCGGCATGCGCCGCTTCTTCGGCGTGGCCATCGTCGGCAGCTGCGTGATCCGTATCTTCACCGTGACCGGTATCTTCGCCATGTCCGGCATCCATCTCTGCGTGATGGGCAGGAATACCAAAGAATTTGTTCACCCGGTCATGATCGCCAAAGAAAGACCCATACCAGATCATGCCTGCAAGCACCGATCCCGTCGCCAGCACACCAAGCGGCACCAGCATGACCATCGGGCTTTCATGCGCATGTTCGTGGGTGTGTTTGTCGCCACGCTGCTTGCCATAGAAAGTCAGGAACATCAGCCGCCAGCTGTAGAAGCTGGTGAACAATGCCGCTACAACCAGCGCCCAGAAGGCAAATCCGCCCTGAGTGCCCGCATAGGCGCTTTCGATCACCGCGTCCTTCGACAGGAAACCGGCGAAACCGATGTGGGTCAGCGGAATGCCAACGCCGGTGATCGCCAAAGTGCCGATCATCATCGCCCAGAAAGTATAGGGGATCTTTTTGCGCAGGTTGCCGTAATTGCGCATATCCTGTTCGTGATGCATCGCGTGGATCACCGAACCGGCGCCAAGGAACAACATCGCTTTGAAAAACGCGTGGGTGAACAGGTGGAACATCGCCACCGAATAAACCCCGACCCCGGCCGCCACGAACATATAGCCCAGCTGCGACATGGTCGAATAGGCGATCACGCGTTTGATGTCGTTTTGCACCAGACCGATGGTCGCCGCGACAAAGGCCGTGGACGCGCCAAGGAACGTGACAAAGGCCATCGTTTCCGGGGCATATTCCATCAACGGCGACATGCGGCACACAAGGAACACACCCGCGGTCACCATGGTCGCGGCGTGGATCAAGGCCGAAACAGGTGTCGGACCTTCCATCGCGTCCGGCAACCAGGTGTGCAGGAACAGCTGCGCCGATTTGCCCATCGCACCGACAAACAGCAGGAAGGCAATCAGATTGGCCGCATTCCATTCGCGCCACAGGAAGGTGATCTGAACGTCCACCAAGGACGGCGCGGCAGCAAAGATGTCATCAAACCGGATCGAATCCGTCAGGAAGAACAGACCAAAGATCCCGAGCGCAAAGCCAAAGTCACCAACCCGGTTGACCACAAAGGCCTTGATCGCCGCGGCATTGGCCGAGGGCTTGCGATAATAGAACCCGATCAACAGATAGGAGGCAACGCCCACGCCTTCCCAGCCAAAGAACATCTGAACCAGGTTGTCGGATGTCACCAGCATCAGCATGGCGAAGGTGAAGAACGACAGATAGGCGAAGAAACGCGGTTTGTAGCTTTCGCCGTCTTTCCACTGCGGATCATGCGCCATGTAGCCAAAGCTGTAGAGGTGCACGAGCGAGGACACAGTGGTGACCACAATCAACATGATCGAGGTCAGCCGGTCCAACCGGATCGACCAATCGGTCGACAGCGAGCCGCTTTCGATCCAGCGCAGGATCTGAATATGCTGGGTTTCCGGGCCATGGGTCAGAAAGACAATCCAGGAAAAGGCACAGGCCGTGAACAGCAGGCCGGTGGTGATCCACATCGCGCCGCGTTCGCCGATCAGCTTCCAGCCGAACCCGGCAATCAGCGCCCCGACCAGCGGGGCAAAGAGAATGATGCTTTCCATGGTCTCAGCCCTTCATCACGTTGACGTCTTCGACGGCAATGGTGCCGCGGTTGCGGAAGAAACAAACGAGGATGGCAAGGCCAATCGCCGCTTCGGCTGCGGCCAC
This sequence comes from Marinovum sp. J2-8, assembly GCF_055808435.1. Taxonomy (NCBI): domain Bacteria; kingdom Pseudomonadati; phylum Pseudomonadota; class Alphaproteobacteria; order Rhodobacterales; family Roseobacteraceae; genus Marinovum; species Marinovum sp. J2-8. Next base: position 610,500 of record NZ_JBVVRZ010000002.1, read on the forward strand.
CGTCAACACAAACAGCGTGAACACCTGCCCGACCAGATCACCAAGATGGGTCGAAAAGGCGACCAGGTTGATATTCACAGCCAAGAGCATCAGCTCAATCGACATGAGCAGAATGATCACGTTCTTGCGGTTCAGGAAGAGGCCGAAAATGCCAATGACAAAAAGCGTCGCCGCCACCGTCAGATAATGTTCAAGTCCGATCATGTCGTCCCTCTGGGCTTTTGCCCGTTTGGTCTTTCATCTCTCCCGTCCTTGTTGGACGGGTTGTTATCTCAATTCGGGGTCCGTTGCCGCCAGGCGCGCAACCACCGCAGGGCCACCAGCCCCAACATCGCCTTCAACACCCAAAGCCCGGCAAACCCGAGGACCCCAACCTTCAGAAAAAAGGCATGGGCCAGCGCAATCATGTCCGCCATGATCAGAGCCCCTGCCCTGGTTTGACGTCTTTCAGTTCCATGGCCGTCGCCGGATCGCGGTACATCTGTGCCAGCACATTCTGACGCTTCACATCCTGACGATGGCGCAGGGTCAACACGATCGCCCCAATCATCGCCACCAAAAGGATCAGGCCCGACAATTGGAACAGCAGGAAGTAATCGTCATAAAGGATCACGCCCAGAGCATGGGTATTGTGCACATCCGTCGGTGTCACCTGTGCCCGCAGGCTCTCGGCGACTTCGGCGTATTGCCAGGCCCCGACGGCCATGGCGAATTGCATCAACAAGATCACACCAATCAACAGCGCCAACGGCATATAGCGCGCCATTTCGGCCTTCAGCTCGGCGAAATCAATGTCCAGCATCATCACCACAAACAGGAACAACACCGCCACCGCGCCGACATAGACAATGATCAGCAGCATCGCGACAAATTCCGCGCCCAGCAGGACAAACAATCCGGCGGACGACAGGAATGCCAGGATCAGCCAGAGCACCGAATGCACCGGGTTGCGGCTGATCACCGTGAACAGTCCCCCGGCGATGGTGCTAAGTGCAAACAGGTAAAAGGCGAACACGGCCATTATGCGTCATCCTCATTTTCGACCATGACATCGCGGGCCATTTCCATGGCGCGATTCATGGCGGGAAGGCCTGCGAACATCGACATCTGTGCGATGGTCTCGGCAATTTCATCTTTGGTGGCACCCGCCGCAAGGGCGTGGCGCACGGTCATGCGAAACGGTGTGTCGGCCTGTGCGCCCTGCATCGTCAGACCCGCAAGGGTCAACAACAACCGGGTCTTGGCGTCCAGCCCTTCTTTGGAAATTCCGCGGCCAAAGGCCATTTCCATCATTTCCTTGGGCATCGTCGGCCAAATCGCCTCGAACCCCTTGGGCGAAAATGTCTCAAGCGCCGGGTTAAAGGCCTTGGCCATTTCCTGGGCTTGTTCCATCATCAATTCGAACGGTGTCTTGCCTTCGCTCATGTGGCTTCCTCCTCGGATTCGAAAACCTCAAGAGCGGCGTTCAGCGCGTTGATCATCGCCGGAAAGCCACCATAAAGCGTCATCTGAAAGATGATTTCTGCAATCTCTTCACGAGATGCACCAACCGCGCGGGCGCTGGCAATATTCACCTTCAATTGCGGCTTGGTCTGACCACCCAGCGCAGCAAGCGCCGCAATGGTTGCCAGAAGCCGGGTCTTTTCGTCCACCACACCGCGGGCATAGAATTGGCCATAAGCCACATCCACCAGGGTCCGCGACAAACCGGGCACCAGCGCGTCATACCGCGCCTTCAAAGCATCCTCCATACCGGGATTGACCGCTTCGGAAAGCGTCTTGCCGCGGGCATAGCTGTCGCTGTTATGTGGTTCGTCGAGGCTCATCTGTAAGGTGCGTCCACTTCGAGGTTCGCCGCAATTTCGGCTTCCCAACGCTCGCCATTGGCCAGCAGCTTGTCCTTGTCATAGAACAGCTCTTCGCGGGTCTCGGTGGCGAATTCGAAATTCGGCCCTTCGACAATCGCATCCACCGGGCAGGCCTCCTGGCAGAAACCGCAGTAGATGCATTTGGTCATGTCGATATCATACCGCGTGGTCCGGCGGCTGCCATCGTCGCGGGGTTCCGCATCAATGGTAATCGCCTGTGCCGGGCAAATCGCTTCGCACAGTTTGCAGGCAATGCAACGTTCTTCGCCATTGGGATAACGGCGCAGGGCGTGTTCACCACGAAAACGCGGCGACAGCGGACCTTTTTCATGCGGATAGTTCAGGGTCGCCTTGGGGGCAAAGAAATACTTCAGCCCCAGTTTGAACCCCTGAACAAAATCAGCGAGCAGGAAATATTTGGCCGCGCGGCCATAGTCGATCTGGGTCATGTCAGTTCCCTTGCTCAAATTGGGATGTCATCATGTTGGATGTATCCCCGGTCGTCATGTCGTTGTCTGCCGGGACAGGCCCGGCTGGTTTGGTTGTCTCGGCCTGTTTCGCCGCCCAGCGAAAGATCGCGGCGGCGACCTCGTTCTGTTGGGGCAGCGGGTTGCCGTGGTCGTCACTGTCCGGCAGCCCGCAATCCTGCACCACGAAATCAGCCAACGACACCATGTCGATGTATTTCGCGTCCAGAATGGCAGCTTTCAGATCAATCATCTCAGCCCCCAATGGCCCAGCGGGCATAGACGCCCCAGAACCAGCCGAATTTCGCGGCAAAGGCGACAAAGACCACCCAAACCAGGCTGAACGGCAGGAACACTTTCCAGCCCAGACGCATCAATTGGTCATAGCGGTAGCGCGGGGTGATCGCCTTTACCATCGCGAAGATGAAGAAGAAGAACGCCATTTTCGCGACCATCCACAGCACCCCGTCCGGCAGACCCGGAATGGGCGACAGCCAACCGCCAAAGAACAGCAGCGAGGTCAGGGCGCACATCAGGAAGATGGCGATATATTCCCCGGCCATGAACAACAGGAACGGCGTGGCCGAATATTCCACCTGATAGCCCGCCACCAGTTCCGATTCCGCTTCGGGAAGGTCGAACGGCGGCCGGTTTGTTTCGGCCAGACAGGAGATGAAGAACAGGAACACCATCGGGAAGTGCGGCAGCCAATACCAGGAGAAGAAGCCAAAGCGGCCATCCTGCGATTGGACGATATCGCCAAAGTTCATGCTCCCGGTCGAGATGATCACACCGATGATGATCAGACCGATCGACACCTCATAGGAAATCATCTGCGCCGCAGAGCGCAGCGATCCCAGGAAAGGATATTTCGAGTTCGAGGCCCAGCCGCCCATGATCACGCCGTAAACCTCAAGCGAGGACATGGCGAAGACATACAGAATGGCGACGTTGATGTCCGACAGGACCCAACCATCGGCAAAGGGGATCACCGCCCAGGCAATCACCGCCAGAACAAAGCTGGCCATCGGCGCAAGGAAGAACACCGGCTTGTCCGCACCTGCGGGCACCACCACTTCCTTGACCACATATTTCAGCGCATCCGCCACCGATTGCAAAAGCCCAAAGGCCCCCACAACGTTTGGTCCGCGCCGCATTTGGACCGCGGCCCAGATTTTGCGGTCACCGTAAACCAGGAACAGCAGCGAAATCATCACAAAGCCCAGCACCGCAAGGCACTGCGCGAGGATGAGAACACCAATTCCCAGTGGAGTCGAAAAGAAATCAGCCATGGTCCCTCACACAGTCGGAATGCGTTGTTCGCGGCAGTTCGCCACCACGACTTCGGCATCTATCGTCTTCAATCCATCGGGCAGCGACGGCGAGATGGTGTAAACCGCATCACCCCGCCAAAGGCCAGCCTCAACTTGCGTATTCGTGCGCAGATGTCGCGCAAATCCGTATCCACGGATCAGCGTATACTGCGCCGCAGCACATTCCGTGTAATCCGCCACATCCTGGGCGTCGCGCGCACCGGCCATTTCCACATGGAAATTCACCAGATCGCCGTCCAACAGCCGGGTTTCGATGCCACGATATTCGGGCTCGAACGGGATATCATTGGCCGCTTCAGACATTTCGCATCCGATCAGGGCGAACGCCATCGCGGGCAACATTGCTGCCCGGGGCCATATCCGCTTGTGGTCGATCATTCCGCTGCAATCTTCGCCTCCCCGCGCGCCTTCGCATTGGCGCTCAGCTCGGCCATCAACTGGCTGGCACGGGCAATTGGGTTGGTCAGCCAGTAATCCTTGATTGCATTGCGGAAATCCGCCGCGCCCAGTTTTCCGGCTTCAACCACTTGCCATTCGTTTTCCGGCACGGCGTCAATATTGCCGAGATGCGGCACGTCCTTGATCAGGCTTGTCCGCAGTTGCGCCAGCGAATCATAGGGCAGTTTGCTGTCCAACTCGCCCGACAGCGCACGCAGGATGGCCCAGTTTTCCTTGGCCTCACCCGGTGCAAACCCGGCGCGCAGCGCCAGTTGCGGGCGGCCCTCGGTGTTGACGAACACCGCGTTTTCCTCGGTATAGGCGGCACCCGGCAGGATCACATCAGCGCGGTGCGCGCCACGGTCGCCATGCGACCCCTGGTAGATCACAAAAGGTCCTTCGGCGATATCGATCTCATCTGCACCAAGGTTATAGACCACGTCGGTGCCTTCCAGCGCGTCCATGCCACCCTCGGTCACCGCGCCGACATCCATCGCACCGACACGCGCGGCGGCGGTATGCAGCACCATGAATTTGGAACTGCCCGCTTCGGCCATTTTCATCGCTGTGCCCAGCACCGCGGCGCCGTCGGCCTCGCGCAATGCGCCCTGGCCGATGATCATCACCCCGGCGGTGTCGGCCTTGTCGGAATGGTCCATCTCGGCCAGCTTGGCCAAAGCGGCCCGGTCCGTGCCCAGATGGGTATAGTCAAACGTCAGATCGACCGCTTCGCCGATCAACGCAACTTTGGCACCACGCGCCCAGGCCTTGCGGATACGGGCGTTCAGCACCGGCGATTCTTCCCGCGGGTTTGTGCCGATCAACAGGATCATGTCCGCGCTGTCGATATCCTCGATCGCGGCGGTCCCGACATAGCCAGAGCGGTTGCCAGCAGGCAGCTTCGCGCCATCGGTCCGGCATTCGACATTGCCGCCCAACCCTTCGATCAGGTTTTTCAGCGCATAAGTGGCCTCAACCGGGGCCAGATCACCCACGAGACCAGTGGCCTTCTTGGCCCCTTTCAGGGCCTCGGCGGCTTTGGTCAGCGCCTCGCCCCAAGTGGCGGGACGCAGTTTGCCGTTGTCACGGATGTAAGGTTTATCAAGCCGTTGGCGGCGCAAACCATCCCACACAAAGCGGGTTTTATCGGAAATCCATTCCTCGTTCACGCCGTCATGGTTGCGCGGCAGGAACCGCATGACTTCGCGGCCCTTGGTATCGACGCGGATGTTGGAGCCCAGCGCATCCATCACGTCGATGCTTTCGGTCTTGGTCAGCTCCCACGGGCGGGCGGTAAAGGCATAGGGTTTCGACACCAACGCGCCAACCGGGCACAGGTCGATGATATTGCCCTGCATGTTGCTGTCGAGCGTTTCACCAAGATAGGCGGTGATTTCGGCATCTTCGCCGCGTCCGGTCTGGCCCATCTGGGTGATACCGGCCACTTCGGTGGTGAAACGCACACAGCGGGTGCAGGAAATGCAGCGCGTCATATGGGTTTCAACCAGCGGGCCGAGGTTCAGATCGTCGGTCGCGCGCTTTGGTTCGCGGAAACGGCTGAAATCCACGCCATAGGCCATCGCCTGATCCTGAAGATCACATTCGCCGCCCTGATCGCAGATCGGGCAATCCAGCGGGTGGTTGATCAACAGGAATTCCATCACGCCTTCGCGGGCCTTTTTGACCATGGGCGAATTGGTTTTGACCACCGGCGGTTCACCATCCTTGCCGGGACGCAGATCGCGGACCTGCATCGCGCAAGAAGCGGCAGGTTTCGGCGGGCCGCCCACAACCTCGACCAGACACATCCGGCAGTTGCCCGCAATCGACAGACGTTCGTGATAACAGAAGCGCGGCACTTCAACCCCAGCCTGTTCACAGGCCTGGATCAGGGTCATGGCCCCGTCTACTTCGATCTCGTTACCGTCGATGATGATCTTTTTCAGGTCGCTCATGGCTCTCACTTCACTCTCAGAAAGGCGCCGATCTGGCTGTCTTTCGCAACTTCTTGACGCCCCAGGGCGCAATATGTTTCTGGCTCGCCCGACTTGACACCGTTGGCCCGCATATAGGCTGCGGCCTCGCCCTCAAGGCGTTTTCGCTGCGCTTTGCTTTCCACGAAATCGGAAATCTCGTCCTTGCTGTAGCCCATTTCACTGGCGCGCGATTGCAACGACCGGGCAAAGGACCAGCCGGCCACCATCCGCGCGCTGATCGACGGACAGGCAATGCGAATTTGATCGGCGATCATCAAGCTGCGCAAACCGTCATTGATGAAGGCCACGCTGGACAACGGCGGCAGCGCCGCCACCGATGTCGACATCGCAAACAGGGATATGAGCGCCAGACGCATCATTCCACACACCGGCCTTTCAGCACGACCTTGTCATTGTCGATTGGCAGCACCTCTGCATCCGGGTCGATGTCCCAGGCGATATCGGAAATGCCAAACCAACGGATGCAATAGCGTGTGCCCTGATGGCGCACCGCTTCGCGCACACCATCAAGCGACCGCGACGCCGGACCAGCCGTCGCAATGAAAATGCGACGATCGGCCTTGTCCACGGTTTTGGCCGTGCCACGGAAACGCTCACCATCAAATGTGATCTGACGGCTGTCATCCCGGGAACAGGCCGCAACCGCCCCCAGCGACATACAGAGAAGAAAGATCACAGCCCGCATTTTATCAGCCTTCCACACAGAGCACTTCGAATTCCGCCGCCGCGCCCCGAATGCCCGCCACAACCGTGCCAAGTGGCTTGCCACCGGAACAGGCCACAACGCTGGCAAATCCGCCGGCGGCGGTCATGTCACCCTGCCGCACCGGTGCGCCGTCCAGCCGGGTCACACTTATAAACACCTGTTTCGCCGGGCGCGTGCCGCCCGAACCGCGCGACGTCAGGGACACCGCGACGCTTTGGGTCACGGCCTGATAGGTCGAATTCTTGTAGGTCGCCGCCGCAAGCGGGGCCGCAGCCACCGACAGAGCCACAAGAACAGGAAAGAGGTGTTTCACTGTCATCACTCCGCGGCCATTGCGCCCATGCGGCCCGATTTCTGGGCCTTGATACGATCTTCGATCTCTTCGCGGAAATTGCGGATCAACCCCTGGATCGGCCAGGCCGCCGCATCGCCAAGCGCACAAATGGTGTGGCCCTCGACCTGTTTGGTCACATCGAACAACATGTCGATTTCTTCGACCTCGGCCTCGCCACGCACAAGACGTTCCACAACCCGCATCATCCAACCGGTGCCTTCGCGGCAGGGGGTGCACTGGCCACAGCTTTCGTGTTTGTAGAATTTGGACAGCCGCCAGATCGCCTTGATGATGTCGGTGTTCTTGTCCATCACGATCACCGCCGCGGTGCCAAGGCCAGACCCCAGCTCTCCGCGCAGGTAATCGAAATCCATGATCGCATCGCGCATGTTTTCGCCGCGCACACAAGGCACCGAAGACCCGCCCGGGATCACCGCCAGAAGATTGTCCCAACCGCCGCGAATGCCGCCGCAATGGGTCTCGATCAGCTCTTCAAAGCTGATCGACATGGCTTCTTCGACGACACAGGGGTTGTTGACATGGCCCGACACCGCAAACAGCTTTGTGCCTGCGTTGTTCGGACGGCCAAACCCGGCAAACCATTCCGGCCCACGCCGCAGGATCGTTGGCACAACCGCAATCGATTCCACATTGTTGACCGTGGTCGGGCACCCATAAAGACCAGAGCCGGCCGGGAACGGCGGCTTCATGCGCGGCATGCCCTTTTTGCCCTCAAGGCTTTCGAGCAGCGCGGTTTCCTCACCACAGATATAGGCCCCTGCCCCGTGGTGCAGATAGATGTCGAAATCCCAACCGGACCCGGCAGCATTCTTGCCCACCAGACCAGCGTCATAAGCTTCGTCAATGGCGTTTTGCAGCGCTTCACGCTCGCGGATGTATTCACCCCGAATATAGATGTAACAGGCATGCGCCTGCATCGCGAAGCTGGCAATCAGACACCCCTCGACCAGCGTATGCGGATCATGACGCATGATTTCGCGGTCTTTACAGGTGCCCGGCTCTGATTCATCGGCATTGACCACCAGATAGGACGGTCGGCCATCGCTTTCCTTGGGCATGAAGGACCACTTCAAACCGGTCGGGAACCCCGCGCCGCCGCGACCACGCAGGCCACTGGCCTTCATCTGGTCGATGATCCAGTCGCGGCCTTTTTCGATGATGCCCGACGTGCCATCCCAATGGCCACGTTTCTTGGCGCCTTCGAGCGTGCGATCATGCATCCCGTAGATGTTCGTAAAGATCCGGTCCTGGTCCTGCAGCATGTGCGATGCCACCCTTTTAATTGTCCTGACGCTTGCGCCAGATCTGATAGATATTGACAAACGCCCAGATGAACGCCGCCAGAGCAAAGAGATCAATCAGCAGCGCATAGCGCCCTGCCAGACCGATCCTAGGCCCGATGAACTGGGCCGCGATCCAGATCAGCATCGCCCCGGCAATCACCAGCGCCGTCAGACGCCCTTGCCGTGCAATCGCTTGATCCTTGTCTTGTCCCATCCTTTTGTGTCCCCGTTAATACACGTCGCCGTCGCGCGCGCGTTTCGAGAATTCAGTCACCCCGCCATCAGCAAGGATTTTGGCCTGAGCGACCCAATCATCGCGGCTGACCCGGCCTTTGAAGCCCGCAAGATTGGCATCAACCCAAGCCACTTCCTGCGCCGACCACGCCGCGACCTGGTCGAAATGATAAAACCCCATCGAATGCAGAAGCTTTTCCAACTTCGGCCCGACGCCCTTTATTTCCTTCAGATCGTCGGGACCGCCATCGCGGGCCGCATCGAGAGTTTGCGGTTTCGCAACCGCGTCTGAACCTTCGTCTGATCCAGGCTGATCTTCGTCTTTATCTTCCACAGCTTTTACTGTGCCGTCCTTCGTCACCGGACCGTATTTCCACGCGCCCTTGCGCCCGGCCAAATCACTCTCGCCCGCGAGCGGGGCTGATGGTTTGACCAATGTCGCGGCCCCATCCGTATCAGCGGGCGAGGCTGCGACAGGCTCTTCATGCGCGGTCTCGGTTGCCGTCGCCTCGGCTGGTGCGACTGGCTCGGGGTCTGGCGCAATGGTCGGCGGCGTCGGGGTAACGGTGGCCGCAGCCGGTGCGGCGGCGGTGCTGGCCAAAGCGGCGGCGGCGGTGGCCGTCGTCATTTCCGTCGATGGCGACGCGGATGCGGACGGCTGAACGTCAGCGCGCTGTGCAGTCGTGGCCGCGGTGCAGCCCAACCAGACCAGAAGCATCCCCAAGAGAACCAGTGTGATCACCGCCAGAACAATTGCCGCCAGAAGGCTGTAATCGCCGTTGAATTTCAGCATGAGAAAGACCAGCACCGCCACAACCGTGGCGGCGGCCCAGCATTTGCTGGTGCAGTTTGCGACTGATCCGTTACTCATGGTTCAAAACCCCGTACCGCCCCTTTCGGCTTAATACACGTCACCCTTTTTCACACGCGATGAGAATTCAGTCTCTTCGCCCGAGGCCAGTTTCTTGGCCTGGGCCACCCATTCGTCCCGCGTCACCCGACCTTTGAACCCTTCGAGGTTCTGATCGACCCAGGCCACTTCTGCGGCGGACCAGGCGGCGATTTGATCGAAATGGTAGAAGCCAAGCGAGTTGCAGAGAATTTCCAGCTTTGGCCCGATACCCTTGATGTTTTTCAGGTCGTCTGCACCACCTTCACGCGGTCCGTCCAGAGCGGCGGGGCGTGTACCCTCGCCCATTTCTGCGGCGGCCTCTTCCGTCGTGGCCGACGTCTTCGGCGCATCGGCGGTCACCGGTTTGCCCTTGGTCACGGCCTGGGCGGCGCGGTTGTCGACACCGGTTTCATCAACCGGGACATCCTTTGTCGGGCGCGGTTGGCTGGCCGGGGCGGCGGCGATATGGGCCGCGGCGTCACCGTGATTGGCCCCTTGCTGCCAAGGCGCGCGCAGCTCTACTTCGGTGCCATCAATCCGCTTGATGCTGTCCCCAAGATCCACCGCCAGCTGGGCAGAGCCGTTGTGGTCGGGGCGTCCCTCGGCGTGGTCTTTCAGGCTGGTCAGGCCGGATTTCGGCTCTGACGTGTAGCGCCCGTTTTGCGGACCCGGCACCGGAACCCCACCTGCGGCCATTTCGTCAATGATTTCCGCCAGACGTTCGGTCGTCAGATCCTCGTAGTAATCTTTGCCGATCTGGGCCATCGGCGCATTGGCACAGGCCCCCAGACATTCCACTTCTTCCCAGGAAAACCGGCCATCGGCGGACAGTTCATGTGCCTTGGCGGCGATCTTTTCCTTGCAGACGCCAATCAGATCCTCGGCGCCACAGATCATGCAGGACAAGGTGCCGCAAACCTGAATATGGGCCACAGAACCAACCGGTTGCAGTTGAAACATGAAGTAGAACGACGCCACTTCCAGCACCCGCATATAGGCCATGCCCAGCATTTCAGCGACATGTTCAATCGCCGGACGCGTCAACCAGCCTTCTTGTTCCTGTGCACGCCAGAGCAGCGGAATCACGGCGCTGGCCTGACGGCCCTCGGGGTATTTCGTCACCTGCGCCTCGGCCCAGGCGAGATTGGCCGGGGTGAAGGCGAAACTTTGCGGTTGGTCATGATAAAGACGGCGCAGCATGATCGTTCTTTCCGTTCCTCACCGAAGCGCGAAGGCTCCGAAACTTTCTATTCTGGGGGATCCGCGCCGCAATCGGCGTGCATCCCATGTATCGGCCCGTGCCTCAGGTCGCGGCGGCGACCGTCTCGGGGGTGCAGGCGCCTGTGGTCAGACGCACGCCACCACTTTGCAACCGCACGGCCTGTTCGCGGGCCAGCCGTTGTTCGGTGATCGCAATCGTCTGTTCACGGGTCAACCCGGCCTGAAATTCCACCGCGCCATAATCCGCATCACTGACAAGCGTACAGCCGATGCTGCGCACCGCTTCGTCATAAGCAGCGAGATTATCGACGTTGGTGCCTTCTGGCGGCACTTCCATACAGGCGGTCAGCGAGGCCAGCGCGCCCAGGACAATGGCGAAACGAACCCCGGTCACCTGTCAATCTCCCCAAAGACGATGTCCATGGTGCCGATGATCGCCGCAACATCCGCGAGCTGGTGCCCACCGGCCACGTAATCCATCGCCTGAAGATGCGGGAAACCCGGTGCGCGCAGCTTGGCGCGATAGGGTTTGTTGGTGCCATCCGCTACCAGATAGACGCCGAATTCCCCTTTGGGGGCTTCAACGGCGGCATAAACTTCGCCCGCAGGCACTTTGAAACCTTCGGTGTACAGCTTGAAGTGATGGATCAAGGCCTCCATCGACTGCTTCATCTCACCGCGTTTCGGCGGCGACAGCTTGCCCCGCGCCATCACATCGCCCTGCCCCTCGGGGGCACGCAGCTTTTCAATGGCCTGATGGATGATCAGCAGCGATTGACGCATCTCTTCCATGCGGACGAGATAGCGATCATAGCAATCGCCATTCTTGCCAACCGGGATCTGGAAATCGAATTCGTCATAGCATTCATAGGGTTGCGCACGGCGCAAGTCCCAGGCGAGGCCCGATCCACGCACCATGACACCCGAAAACGCCCAATTCTGGATGTCTTCTTCGGTGATGATGCCAATGTCGGCATTCCGCTGTTTGAAAATGCGGTTTTCGGTCAGAAGCCCATCAATATCCGCAAGCACACGCGGGAAATCCTTGGCCCATTCCTCAATATCGTCGATCAGATCAGGCGGCAGATCCTGATGCACACCGCCGGGGCGGAAATAGGCCGCGTGCAGACGGGCGCCACAAGCGCGCTCGTAAAACACCATCAGCTTTTCACGCTCTTCAAAGCCCCAAAGCGGCGGGGTCAGCGCGCCAACGTCCATCGCCTGGGTCGTAACGTTCAGCAGGTGGTTCAGAATGCGGCCAATCTCGGAATAGAGCACCCGGATCAGACTGCCACGGCGTGGAACCTCGACACCGCAAAGCTTTTCAATCGCCAGACACCAGGCATGTTCCTGATTCATCGGCGCCACATAATCCAACCGGTCAAAATACGGCAGGTTCTGCAGGTAGGTCCGGCTTTCCATCAGCTTTTCGGTGCCACGGTGCAGCAGGCCGATATGCGGATCGCAGCGTTCTACGATTTCGCCGTCCAGCTCCAGCACCAAACGCAACACCCCGTGCGCCGCAGGGTGCTGCGGGCCGAAGTTGATATTGAAATTGCGGATTTTCTGTTCGCCCGACAGCGCGTCGGTGCTGCCATCATCAAACTTGGAACCGTCCATCAGCGCTTCTCCAACTCTTGCAGCTTCATCGCCATCCACCACAACAGGGCCAGCGCACCAAAGGGCACGATGCATACGGCGGCCCAAATCTTATCAATACCGAAATGCGGCAATAGTTTCAGCATCGGAATGATCGACACAGCCGTGACGATGATCCACCAGAGGAATTCCATTACTTGGCCCCCTCTTCGGTTTTCTCATCCCCGGCAGGATGTATTCCGCACCTTCCCAGGGAGACATGAAATCGAATTGGCGGTATTCCTGCACCAGCGACACCGGTTCATAGACCACGCGCTTCTGCGCCTCGTCATAACGCACTTCGGTATAGCCGGTTGTAGGGAAATCCTTGCGCAGCGGATAGCCGCGAAAGCCATAATCGGTCAGGATGCGGCGCAAATCCGGGTGGCCGGAAAATAGGATGCCGAACATGTCAAACACCTCACGCTCGAACCAATTGGCCGAGGGGTGAATGTCAAGAATTGACGGCACCATATCTTCTTCACGCACGCTCAGCCGCAGCCGAATGCGGTGGTTCTGGTACATCGACAGGAAGTGATACACCACATCGAACCGCTTGGCGCGGGCCGGGTAATCCACCGCCGTAATGTCGACCAGCGTTGAAAACTGACAGTTCGGATCGCTGCGCAGGAATTCCACCAACCCCGGCAGATTGGCCGGGGCGACATCAATCGTCAGCTCACCAAAGTCGACCGACCAGCCAAGAACGCAATCGGTCCGTTTGATTTCGATATGAGCGCCAAGCTCTTGCAATGCTGCGGTCATGACCCTGCCCCTTACCTTGTGATCGTGCCGGTGCGGCGGATTTTGCGTTGCAATTGCATCAGACCATAAAGCAGCGCCTCAGCCGTGGGCGGGCATCCGGGCACATAGATGTCGACCGGCACAACCCGGTCACAGCCGCGCACCACGGAATAGCTGTAATGGTAATAGCCCCCGCCATTGGCGCAGGACCCCATCGAGATCACATACCGCGGCTCTGGCATCTGGTCATAGACCTTGCGCAGCGCCGGGGCCATCTTGTTGGTCAGGGTGCCGGCAACGATCATCACGTCGGATTGGCGCGGGGATGCACGCGGGGCGATCCCGAAACGTTCCGCATCGTAACGCGGCATCGAGGTGTGCATCATCTCGACCGCGCAGCAGGCCAGACCGAATGTCATCCAATGCAGCGAGCCGGTGCGCGCCCAGTTGATGATATCCTCGGTCGAGGTCAGCAGAAACCCTTTATCCTGCAACTCTGCGTTCAGCGCCTGGGTCGCGACTTCTTTGTCGAAGCCTGCGGTATTGGCGGCGGTACTTACTGCCATTCCAGCGCCCCTTTCTTCCATTCATAGGCAAAGCCGATGGTCAGCACGGCAAGGAACACCATCATCGACCAGAACCCGAGCATCGACACATCCCGGAACGCAACCGCCCATGGGAAAAGGAACGCGATTTCAAGGTCAAAGATAATAAACAGGATCGAGACCAGATAAAACCGGACATCAAATTTCATCCGCGCGTCATCAAAGGCGTTGAACCCGCATTCATAGGCCGACACTTTTTCCGGGTCCGGGTTGCGGACGGCCAGAATCACGGCGGCAAGAATCAGGACAATACCAAGTCCGATGGCGACGGCGAGAAAGACGAGAATGGGAAGGTATTCCCTGAGCATCTCTTCCACGGGGCAGGCTCCTTTCAACACGCGCAAAAGGCGTGCGCTCAGTTGGCTCGCTTGGCTTGTTGGTCGGTTTATCGCTGCACCGCAGGGGGGTCAATGCGTCGATGAAACATTCACAATTATGAATGTAATATCCTATCCCTGCCAAAGATATTTTAATTCAATGACTTACCGACACCAATGCGGATTCCAGACACGACAGGCCCGGAATTCGGTCAAAAATCACACCGCTTCGATCTTAGGCGATGCAGTTGCGGCAAAAGCCCTAGTTTTTTTGTCAGAAATGAAGTGTGAGATAGCGCTCACACCCATTGCGGCGGACGCTTGTCGAAAAACGCCGAAATCCCCTCTTGCGCTTCGTCTGTGTTCCAGCGGTTTGCCAGCGCGTCGATAGCCAAATCCATGTCGCTTTGGCTGACCCCGCCGCCCAATGCCTAAATCAACGCCTTGGCCTCGCCAACGGCCCCCGGTGCGCAGGACAGATAGGGCAGGACCTGGTCTTCGACCGCCTGGTCCAATTCATCGGCCTGCACCGCCTTGGCCACCAATCCCAGTGTCACCGCCTCTTCGCTGTCAAACAGCCGCGCCGACATGAACACCCGCCGCGCCATCGCCGCACCCATGCGGCGCAGTACAAACGGGCCGATATTGGCCGGAATCAGTCCCAACCGGGTTTCGGTAAATCCAAACCGCAGGCCCTGCGCCGCGACCACCACGTCACAGACCGACATCAACCCCATGCCACCGCCAAAGGCATTGCCCTGCACCCGGCCAATCACCGGCTTTGGCAGCCGGTCGAGCGCTTGCAGCATGATCGAAAGCTTGGCGCTCTCGCGTCGGCGGGTGTCGCTGTCCATATCAAATTGCGCCCGCATCCAGGCCAGATCGCCCCCGGCGCAGAATGTCTTGCCCTCGGCGGCCAGCACAACAACACGCACCGTGTCGTCCGCGCCCAACGTCTGGGCAGCATGGACAAGCTCGTCCAGCATCTCGGCCGACATCGCATTGTGTTTTTCGCTACGTGCCAGCCAGAGCGTGGCAACCCCGCGCGCATCGCTCTCGATTTTCAATGTCTGATACATGCCCGTTCCCTTTCGTCGTGCGCCAAAATCCGTGCAAGGCATTGCAATGATCCGTGCAGATTATTGCCCCGCATTCCGCAACCCGCGTGCCAAATCCGCAGCCCTTGCAATCACCTCGTGATCAAGCCCGGTCTCCCAGCCCAGATCCGCCAGCCGCCTTGCCACGGATTCGGTCGCGACATTGCCCGCCGCCCCCGGCGCATAGGGGCACCCGCCAAGCCCGCCGACCGCCGCATCAAAGACCCGTAGCCCCTTGTCCAGCGAGACCTCGATGTTGGCCAATGCCTGGCCGCCGGTATCGTGGAAATGCCCGGCCAGTTTCGCGGCCGGCACCACCGCGAGAACCGCATCCAGCATCGCCGCCACCTTGTCCGGCGTGGCGCGCCCGATCGTGTCACCCAGCGAAATCTCGTAACAGCCCACCTCAAGCAAGGCCTTGACCACACGCGCCACCTGATCCGGCGCCGTCGGCCCGTCATAGGGGCATTCCACGACGCAGGACACATAGCCGCGCACCGGCAATCCCGCCGCCCGGGCGGCTTCGGCCACCGGCGCGAAACGCAACAGACTCTCGGCAATGGTGGCGTTGATATTGGCTTTGGAAAACCCTTCCGAGGCCGAGCCGAAAATCGCCACCTCATCCGCCTGCGCGGCAATCGCGCCCTCAAGACCGCGCATGTTTGGCGTCAGCGCCGCATAGGACACCCCCGGCGCCCGCCTGATCCCCGCCAGCACATCGGCGCTGTCCGCCATCTGCGGCACCCATTTCGGGCTGACGAAGCTGGCGCATTCAATGCGGCGGAACCCCGCCCTGCTCAGGCAATCCACCAGCGCGATCTTGTCCGCTGTCGCGATCCGGCTTTTTTCGTTCTGAAGACCGTCACGCGGCCCGACTTCGAAAATTTCTACAGTGTCAGCCATGTCATACATCCGGCACAGGATAGAAATCCTGCGCAAAAAAGTCCTGTGTTCCATCCCGCGCCTTGGCCCGCTGATAGGCGGAACGCGCCTTCAGCCGATCCCAATAGGCCAAGAGCCCCGGAAATTCGTCAATCCGTGCGTAATATTGCGCCAACTCAAAGGTATAGGCGCACATGATGTCTGCGGTCGAAAACCCCGACGCCAACAGAAAATCACCCGCGATCCGCCCCTCCAGCGCGCCCAGCGCCGCGCGCAGCCGTGCGGTCAACAGCTTGATCACCACGGGCGAGGCCTGAGCCGGGTCGCGCAGAAACACGCGGTTCAGGTTCAGATTTTCGACAAGACAGCCGATCGTCTCAGAATAGGCCATCATCTCCAGGTATTGCGCCCGCTCTGCATGCCCGGGCAGCGGCTGCAACCCCGCCTCTGGGTGAAGCTCGGTCAGGATCTGAAGGATCGCCGCGCTTTCGAAAAACACCTCGCCCTTATATTCCAACGCCGGCACGCGCCCGGCAGGTGAAATTGCCAGAAACTCCGGTGTTCGCAACGACCCGTCACGGATCGAGTAATAGGCGACGTCATAGTCCAGCGCCAATTCCTCCAGCATCCACATCACCCGCAACGACCGCGCGAGCGGCACATGATGCAACCGGATCATGCGGCTGCCTCGTCGTCTTCTTCCTCCAACCGGATAAGCGCGGCACCTGCGGTCACCTGATCCCCGGCGGCGACCAGCACCTCTGCCACCACACCATCGCGCGGCGCGGTCAGCGCATGCTCCATCTTCATCGCCTCCAGCACGGCCAGACGGTCACCGGCGCTGACCTTGGCCCCTGCTGCAACCTCGACCCGCTGCACCAATCCCGGCATCGGCGCTTCGATAACGGACGCATCGCTGCCCGCCGCCGCTGCCCGATCCAGCGCGCGGATCACACGGTATGCGCGCCCGTAATCGGCAAACACCGTCACCACGTCCCCCGCCACCGCAAAGGGCCAGGCGCGGCTGCCATTCAATGTCCAGCCGCCCGGTGCGCGCAGGCATTCCACCAGGTGGCCGTCAATCTCAACCAGACAATCCCCCGGACCCCGCACCATCAAGCGCAGCTGATGACGCGTCTCGCCCTCGTCCAGCACCATGACCCGCCAAAGCGGCTGCCACAGGTGGAACCCGGTGTCCCAACCGTCGCTCTGCCACAACCCGGCCTCGATCAGGGCGGCCTGCGCCAACGCACTGCGGTTCTCTGCCGGAACTGCGGTCAGCGCGTCAATCTCGCGCCCGATCAGCCCGGTGTCGACCTCCCCCCGGCCAAAGCCCGCATGCCCCGCCAAGGCGCCCAGAAACGCAAGGTTGGTCACCGATCCCGCCACTTCCGTCCGCGCCAGCGCCTGCCGCAGCCGTTTCAGCGCAATCTCACGCGTCGGGCCATGGGTGATCAGCTTGGCAATCATCGGATCATACCAGGGGCTGATCTCGTCACCCGAACGCACGCCGGTATCGGCCCGCGCGCCCGCCGGAAACCCCAGATGCGTCAGCGTGCCGGTGGCAGGCAGGAACCCGGCTGGCACATCCTCGGCATAGAGCCGGGCCTCGAAAGCATGACCGTTGATCGCCAGATCTTCCTGCCGGGTATCCAGCGGCTCGCCCGCTGCCACCCGCAATTGCCATTCCACCAGGTCCACACCGGTGATCATCTCGGTCACGGGATGTTCCACCTGCAAACGCGTGTTCATCTCCATGAACCAAAACCCATCGGCGCGCAGCCCGTCCGAGCCATCGACAATGAATTCCACCGTGCCGGCACCACTGTACCCAATGGCCTCCGCCGCGCGCACCGCCGCAGTGCCCATCGCGGCGCGCATCTCTTCGGTCATGCCCGGCGCCGGGGCTTCTTCGATCACCTTCTGATGACGGCGCTGCAAGGAACAATCGCGCTCAAACAGATGCACAGCGCGCGTGCCATCGCCAAACACCTGCACCTCGATATGGCGCGGCTTGGTGACAAACTTTTCGATCAGCACCGCATCATTGCCAAAGGCGGTACGCGCCTCGGCCCGCGCGCTCTCCAACGCCCGGTCAAAGTCCGACGCAGCCTCGACCAGCCGCATCCCCTTGCCGCCGCCGCCCGCCACCGCCTTGATCAACACCGGATAGCCGATCTCCTCGGCCCGCGCCTGCAACCCGGTCTGATCCGCCCCGTGATAGCCCGGCACCACCGGCACACCGGCCTTCTCCATCAGCGCCTTGGCCGCATCTTTCAGCCCCATCGCCCGGATTGCCTCCGCCGAGGGGCCAATAAACACCAATCCCGCCGCCACGACCGCATCAACGAATTCCGGGTTCTCGGACAGGAAACCGTATCCGGGATGAATGGCCTGCGCGCCGCTGGCCAGGGCCACCTCGATGATCCGGTCACTGCGCAGGTAACTGTCGGCCACCGCCGCGCCGCCAATGCAATGCGCCTCATCCGCCATCGCCACATGCGCCGCCCCGGCATCCGCCTCGGAATAGACCGCCACGCACCGCACACCCAGCCCCTGCGCCGTGCGCATCACACGACAGGCAATCTCGCCCCGGTTCGCAATCAGGATCGTGTCAAACATCGCTTATTCCTTCCCAATCCGCAGGTCTTCTTCTGTTCAAAAATATCCCGGGGGAGTCGCCCCGGCGACGGGGGCAGAGCCCCCAATTTCTTACATCCGGAACACGCCAAAACGTGTCTCCTCGATCGGGGCGTTCAAGGCCGCATTCAGGCTGAGTGCCAGCACGTCGCGTGATTTGCGCGGGTCAATGATCCCGTCATCCCAAAGCCGTGCGCTGGCATAAAGCGGATGGCTCTGTTCCTCGAACATGTCGATCGTCGGTTGCTTGAACGCGGCCTCTTCCGCTTCGCTCCAGCTCCCGCCGGAGCGCTCGATCGCGTCGCGTTTCACCGTCGCCAGCACGCCCGCCGCCTGCGGTCCGCCCATCACCGAAATCCGGCTGTTGGGCCAGGTCCACAGGAACCGCGGCTGATAGGCCCGCCCCGCCATACCGTAATTGCCCGCACCAAAGGAGCCACCAACCAACATGGTGATCTTGGGCACCGAGGTGCTGGCCACCGCCGTCACCATCTTGGCGCCATGCCGGGCGATGCCCTCGTTTTCATATTTCCGCCCGACCATGAAGCCGGTGATGTTTTGCAGGAACACCAGTGGCGTTTTCCGCTGCGAGCACAATTCGATGAAATGCGCGCCCTTTTGGGCGGCTTCGGAAAACAGCACGCCATTGTTGGCGATGATGCCCACCGGGCAGCCGCGCACATGGGCAAACCCGGTCACCAGCGTTTCGCCAAACCGGGGTTTGAATTCATCAAAGCGGGATCCATCGACCAGCCGGGCAATCACTTCGCGGATGTCATAGGGTGTGCGCAGATCCGCCGACACCACGCCAAGGATTTCTTCCGGGTCATAGGCCGGTTCTTCGCTGGTCTCCAAGGTCAGGCTGCATTGGTTCCGGGCACCGCCCAACGATCCCACCGCACGCCGCGCCAGCGCCAGCGCATGGGAATCGTCCTCGGCCAGATAATCCGCCACCCCCGACAGGCGCGTATGCACATCACCACCGCCCAGATCCTCGGCGCTCACCACCTCGCCCGTGGCGGCCTTGACCAATGGCGGACCCGCCAGAAAGATCGTACCCTGTTCGCGCACAATGATGGTCACATCCGACATCGCCGGCACATAGGCACCACCAGCGGTACAGGACCCCATGACAACCGCAATCTGGGCGATCCCCTTGGCCGACATCCGCGCCTGATTATAGAAAATCCGCCCGAAATGGTCGCGATCCGGGAACACCTCGTCCTGATTGGGCAGGTTCGCGCCGCCGCTGTCGACCAGATAGATGCAGGGCAGATGGTTTTCCTCGGCGATCTCCTGGGCACGCAGGTGCTTCTTGACCGTCATCGGATAATAGGTGCCGCCCTTCACCGTGGCATCATTGCAGACCACCATGACCTGACGGCCCATGACCCGGCCAATGCCGGCAATCGCCCCGCCACCCGGCGCGGCACCACCGTACATGCCATGCGCAGCCGTGGCCCCGACCTCAAGAAACGGCGAACCGGGATCAAGCAGGTTTGCCACCCGGTCGCGCGGCAACATCTTCCCCCGGTCAAGATGGCGCTGGCGCGATTTTTCACCGCCGCCCGCCATCGCGGCTTCTGCCGCTTGCCTGACGATATCAAGGCTCTCCAGATGCGCGGCCCGGTTTGTCTTGGCCACATCGGACCCGGCAACATACGTCGTTTGCAGTTTCATTTTCCGTCCCTCTCAGGTGTCGCTACGCGGCTATTGGGGTCACTTGTCATTTCTGGCCGATTGATTTTTGGGCCGACTGAATTCCTGGGCCAACTCATTGTTCGGGCCGCAGCCGGGGCCGCACAGGCGGCGGTGGGTTGACCCAGCCGATCTCGACCGCCGGGGCCACCAGATCCAGATATCGCGCCACTTCCCAGGCCAGAACCGCGTTTTGCAACCGCGTGTTCGCCTCGCGGGCCTCGCACCACACCTGCAAAACCTCGGTCGACCCGGCGCAATCCGGTCCCGCCGATGTGCCCCGCGCCAGGGCAAATGCCCGCGCATAAAACGGCACCGCCCAATGACCGTCCCAAACATCTGTGTCGAACGCCACGGCGTCCGGTTTCGGCAAATGGTTCAGCACCGCGACGCTCAGATTGTCCTGCCTGTCGACCAGTTGCTTCTGACAGGGGATCGGGGCTTCGGACCGATCACAGGACACAATGCCAACCGATCCGCAGTAATAGACCCCCTGCACCCCGGCGATCGAAAACTCTTCCGCGCCGCCTTCGCGTCGGTGCAGCCAGGTCAACGCGCGTTCAAAGCGCGCGATTTCGATATCCATACAGGTGGCAAAATCTGGCAGGCGGTCACGCTCTTGCGCGGTGCTGCCTGTGGCGATCACTGCGCAAAACGCGGCGGTCAGAAACGTCCGAACCCTAAGCCTCATCCGCCACCTCCGCCGTGGCCCAGGCCTTGAGCTCCTTGCGAATGACCTTGCCGGTGACCGTCATCGGCAAGGCGGCGACCAGCGACAGTTCCCTGGGATAGGAATAGCTGGCCAGCCGATCCTTGACCCATTGCTGCAATGCGCCCGGCTCTGTCGTCACGCCCGGTTTCAACACCACATAGGCTTTGACGATCTCATGCCGGATCGCATCGGGCTTGCCGACCACACCACAGGTGGCAACGCCGGGATGGGTCATCAGACAATCCTCGATCTCGGCCGGACCAATGCGGTAGCCGCCCGAAGAGATCACATCATCCTCACGCCCGACAAAGCGGATGTAGTCGCCTTCGATCTGCCCGCGGTCGCCGGTCAACATCCAGTCGCCGCGAAACTTTTCCGCCGTTGCTTGCGGGTTGTTCCAATAGCGCAGCATCATCGACGCCGCCCCCCGGCGCACGGCAATGTCACCTTCGCCTGCGGTTGGCGCGCCAGCCGCATCAACAACCGCAACCTCACAGCCCGGCACGGCCCTGCCGATGACACCCGGCACCGGGTGGAAAAGGCGCCCGCAAGAGGACACCACCATGTTGCATTCGGTCTGGCCGTAGAATTCGTTTATCGTCAGGCCAAAGGCCCCCTGCCCCCAGGCCAGCATCTCTGCGCCCAGCGGCTCGCCACCCGAAGCGACACTGCGCAATCCCGGGATCGCGACATCCGCCGCCTTCAACATGCGCAAGGCCGTTGGCGGAAAGAACACGTTGCGCACCCCGCCCTCCTGGCAAATGCGCAGCGCCTCTTCGGGGGTGAATTTGGCCATACGGCAGGCCACCACCGGCACGCCCAGCGCCAGCCCCGGCATCAGCACATCGAACAACCCGCCGATCCAGGCCCAATCCGCAGGCGTCCAAAGACAATCGCCCCGCCCATCATCCGGTTGACCCAGAAAATCATGGCTCATCTCTACACCGGGCAGATGTCCGCGCAGCACCCGATGTCCATGCAAAGCGCCCTTGGGCTTGCCCGTGGTGCCGGAGGTATAGATCAACACCGCAGGCGTCTCCGGTCCGGTCGCGGCAAACGCCACCGGCGCGGTCGCAGACGCGGGCAGCGCATCGACCAGAACCGGCACCGCCAAATCCCCAAGCAACGCCGCCCCCGGTGCATCCGTCACCACCAAGGACAGACCGGCATTGCCAATCCGGCTGGCCAATGCATCCTGTTTGAACAATTTGAACAGCGGCACCGAAATCGCGCCTATGGCCCAGATCGCCAGATGCGCCGCCGCGCACCAGGGATCCTGCCCCAGCAAGACGCCAACCCGGTCGCCCGGTGCCACGCGCCCCTCCAGATGGCCCGCCACCCGGGCCACTATATCGCGCAACGCGCCAAAAGTCACATCACGGCGCACACCATCCGACAGGTCGATAATGGCCAGGGTCTCATCCGACCGGGCCAGGATCTGCTCTGCCATGTTCAGCCGTTCCGGCAGATCCCAATGGAATCCGCCGTACATGACCTCATATGATTTCGCCGTGGGCAACATCAGCGCATCGCACCCATCATTTCGCGCCCGATCAGCATACGCCGAATTTCCGATGTGCCAGCCCCGATTTCCATCAATTTGGCATCGCGGAAGATGCGCGCCACCGGGGTTTCGTTCATGAAACCGGCGCCGCCCATGGCCTGCACCGCCTGATGCGCCACCACCATCGCCTCTTCGCTGGCATAAAGACAGCAAGCCGCCGCATCCTGACGGGTCACCTGACCGCGATCACAGGCCTTGGCGACCTCATAGACATAGGCGCGTGCCGAATTCATCTTGGTGTACATATCGGCGATCTTGCCCTGCATAAGCTGGAACGACCCGATCGGCTGGCCGAATTGCTTGCGCTCGGCCAGATAGGGCATGACCTCATCCAGACAGGAGGCCATGATGCCGGTGCCGATCCCGGCCAGCACCACGCGTTCGTAATCCAGACCGGACATAAGAACGCGCACGCCGCGCCCCTCCTCGCCCAGAACATTTTCGAACGGCACTTCGACATCTTCGAAGATCAGTTCAGCGGTGTTGGACCCGCGCATCCCCAGCTTGTCAAAATGGGCAGAGGTGCTGAACCCCTTCATCTCTTTTTCGACGATGAAGGCGGTGATCCCCTTTGATCCCGCATCCGGGTCGGTTTTGGCATAGACCACCAGCGTATCGGCGTCCGGGCCATTGGTGATCCAGAACTTGTTGCCATTCAACACATAGCGATCATTGCGCTTTTCGGCCCGCAGGCTCATCGAGACCACATCCGATCCGGCCCCGGCCTCGCTCATCGCGAGCGCACCGATATGTTCGCCCGACAGCAAACGCGGCAGGTATTTCGCCCGCTGCGCATCGCTGCCGTTCAGCTTGATCTGATTGACGCACAGGTTGGAATGCGCGCCATAAGACAGGGACACGCTGGCCGAGGCCCGTGCAATTTCCTCGACCGCGATCACATGCGCCAGATACGACATGCCCGCGCCGCCGAATTCCTCTGACACGGTTACGCCCAACAGGCCCAATTCGCCCATTTCGCGCCACAGCTCATTCGGGAATGCATTGTTGGCGTCAATTTCCGCCGCCATCGGGCGCACCCGATCCTGCGCCCATCGGTGCACCATATCACGCAACGCATTCACATCTTCGCCCAGGTCGAACGCCATCACCGCGTTGAACATCGTGCTTGCCTCCCAGTAAATGAACAACTGTTCAATAAATGCCACATCGGCTGCCCTGCGTCAATCCCCGTCGCCCGGCTGGACCACGCAGCCCCTGCAGCCGTCGCTGTTGACGGACCGTCGGGAGCACCCGACAATGAAAGGATTGCACGTAATCATTTAAGGACCAAAGACATGCGGGACTTTTTCTTTGCCGCCATCGCGAGCCTGTTGATGACCGGCGCGGCCTCTGCCGCCGAATGGCGGTTTCTGGGCCCGAACGGAGAGTCGTCTGATGGATATTCCCTAACTGAATCATCGGCCTGCACCCATCGGCTGAGCGGGCAAATCGAAAAGGGCGATAGCGCGCTGATTCAGGCCGACATTGAGCAGACGACCAAATTCTATGTGACGGGCGGGCTACAACTGGCACTTGTTCCGCGAATCCCACCGGATGCCGGCACACCAATGGCCCGGGATCTGAGCCGTGACGAAACCAAATTGCTGCAAAGCGCCCTGGCCCAGAACGGGTTTTATTCCGGGGCCATTGACGGCGTAGCAGGTTCGGGGACACAGGATGGGTTGCGGCGGTTCATCGGATACCGCGAACGCAATCTGGATCTCATGGCCCCGCTCGAGGCGCTGGTGATCGTGCTTGTCACATCGCGCCAGAAAGTGCCGGATTACATCCTGACGGAATTGGGCATTGATCGCAGCCTCTTTGAAACCTACGCGCAAGATCTGGATTTCTTTGTCTGTCTCGACAGCCCCGGCGGCGTCCTGACCGAAGGTGTGAACCTGGCCGCGCTGTTCAAGGATCAGCATATCCCAACCAAGATCGAAGCCGATGCCGTCTGTGAATCCGCCTGTGCGCTGGCCTTTATGGGTGGCACCCAAGGATATTCCGAAAGTGGCGTTGCCGTCATGCGGGTGTTGCATCCATTGGGGCGGCTTGGGTTCCACAGTCCCGCGCTCGACATTGCTGCCGGGCAATACAGCCAGGACAACGTGGAAAAAGCGTTTCAATTGGCGCTGGAGGCCATCGCCATGATAAACGAGCAACTTACCTCGCAAAGCGAAGGCACCGAACCTTATCTCAAACCTTCGCTCCTGTCGGCGCTCTTGCGCACCCCGGCCAGCACGATGTTGTATGTCGATACCGTGGACCGGGCCGGACAATGGAGCATTGATGTCGGGCCCATACGCGATCTTCCCGCCGTCAGCGACAAGACCCTGACCCGGTCCTGTATTCAATCCGTGCAATGGGCCCAGGACCGAAGCGCCTTTGACACGGTCTACAGCTATGACAACCCGCTATATATCAGCAAGAAGCCGGACGGGCGCACCGCCGTGCTTTATGGCGAGATGCAGGAATTGGAATGCCTCTACCGGATCACACCGCAAAACGGTCTGCCAAAATATGAGGCTGAGCTGCCACGGCATGTCACGGGGCGGTTTTCGGCCTTGTCCTATTTTTCGGCTGACACGCCCCTGCGGCATCTGGCCCGCCGGTGATCGCCCAAACCATTTGGCCGCAGGATCGTGCGGCCAAATGCGGATCGCGTCACCCGGCCTGAAAAACCGCCGCCACCTCTGCCCGGATGATCCGCGCAATCAGGGCACAATCCTCTGTCGAGAAGGTCAGCGGCAGGCGCATATCGACGATACCGCGCAAGACCCGGTCGCTGGTCGGCATCGGCTCTGACGCGGCATACCGCCAAGAGTCGTAGCGCGAGGTGAAGGCCACCGGCTCTGCCCCGCCAAACCATTTCAGCTCGACGCCACGCGCGCCACAGCGGCGCAGCACCTCGGCGATTGCGGCCTCGGACCAATCCAGCAGCAGGAACTGGATCGACGAGCCGACAAATCCCTCGCCCGCGCGCCGCGCCACCCGCGTCAACCCCGGCGTGTCGCGCAGACCGGCCTCGACCACGCGATAGCGTTCGTTCCAGCGATCAACCTGTTCCGGCAGCCGCGCCAATTGCGGGCGCAAAATAGCCGCGCGCAGATGATCCATCCGGCCCGACACATTTGGCGTGTCATATTTGATTTGTTCAAACACCTCTGGCGCGGGCGCGGCAAGGTGGCGGTCATACAGCATATATGACCCCGACAGCATCACCGCCCGGGCCATGACCATATCATCATCAGACACCAAAAACCCGCCTTCGCCGGCATTGATGTGTTTATAGGTTTGGCAGGAATAACAGCCCACAACGCCATGCCGCCCCGACGGCACGCCGCGCCAGGTCGCCCCCATGGTATGGGCGCAATCCTCGATCACGGTTACATCCGCCGCGTCGCATAGCGCCATCAGCCGATCCATGTCGCAGATATGGCCGCGCATATGGCTGAGCAGCAGCACCTTGGCCTGATCCAGCTTGGCAGCCAGATCATCAAGATCAATCACCAGCCCCTCGGTCACGCCGACAAAGACCGGCACCGCGCCGATGGACGCAATCGCCCCCGGCACCGGCGCCAGCGTAAAGGCATTGGTCAACACGCGATCACCCGGCATCACCCCCACCGCGCGCAGCGCACAGGCCAGCGCATATCCGCCGGACGCCACCGCAAGGCAGTATTTCGCACCGGTCAGATCCGCAAATTCCTGCTCCAGACGCGACACCGCGCCCGGTTCATCGCCGACAAGGTTATAGCGATGCAAACGCCCGCTGCGCAGAACCTCAATCGCCGCTTCGATCCCCTCTTCCGGGATCGGCTCTTGCTGGGTGAAATTGCCGGTAAATCGCTCACTCATGGTCTAGCTTCGCACTCCACCAAACGTCAGGCCAGCCATGCCGCCCGGCCGCTTCATTACATATCGTCTTTTATCAAGCCGCAGACAATTTGATGCAAATCATCATAGTCATGCAGTAATGCCTCGGGCTGCAAGGCAGCCATATCTTCGCCCGACGGACCGAAAGTGACCAGCACACAAGGCACGCCCGCCGCCCGCGCGGTTTCGCGGTCGGTGTCACTGTCGCCAATCAACACCGATTGCGCCACCTTGCCCCCGGCACGCTCTACCGCCGCGACATAAGGCGCAGCATCGGGTTTGCGCACCGGCAGGGTATCCGCCCCGACAAGCGACCCAAACAGATCCCGCACCCCAAGCGACACAAGCAATTTATCGGCCATCGCTTCGGGTTTGTTGGTACAGACCCCCACCCGGAATCCATCAGCCAACAGCGCCTTGATCGCGGCAATTGCGCCGGGATAAAGCACCGTCTGATGGTCCAGCGCGCGATCATATTCCGACAGAAGACGCGGATACCATTGCGCCACCGCCGCCGCGTCATCCCCCCGGCCCATCCGCGCCAGCCCCAGCGTCAGCATCGCCCGCCCGCCGCGCAGCGCCGTACCCGCATCGCGCACAGGGTCCAGCACGTCCCCCGCGCCCATGTCCCGAAAACAGGCATTCGCCGCCGCGATCAAATCACCACTGGTATCCGCCAAAGTTCCGTCAAGATCGAAAATCACTGTCCGCATAGGGCACCCTTCCTGACACAAACCGCAATCCAACGTGAGGATCGCCACCTTGCGAGTTTCAATTCAGCGGATAAAACGGGGGCGAGGCAATTACAAAGAGAAAGCGCAATGAGCATCGCACTTGTCATTCTGGCCGCCGGTAAAGGCACCCGGATGCGTTCCGACCTGCCAAAAGTTCTGCACAAGGTTGCCGGCGCGCCCCTTCTGGCCCACGCCATGCAGTCCGGTGCCGCGCTGGAACCCGACCGCACAGTGATCGTGACCGGTCACGGCGCGGATTTGGTGGAAACCGCCGCGCGGGACATCGACGAAACAGCAACCTGTGTCGTGCAATCGGAACAACTGGGCACCGGCCATGCCGTGCTTCAGGCGCGCGACGCGCTGGCCGGGTTTTCCGGCGATGTGATTGTGCTTTATGGCGACACGCCGTTCATTGGCCCCGAAACGCTTGCCGCCATGGCCGAGGCACGGAAAACCCATGACGTGGTTGTGCTGGGATTTCAGGCGGCTGATCCGGGCAAATATGGCCGGTTGGTCATGGATGGCGACGCGCTGCAACAGATCGTCGAATTCAAAGACGCGGGCATGCGCGAACGCGCGATTGATTTCTGCAATTCCGGGGTGATTTCCGCCGACGCCGAGACGATGTTCACCCTGCTTGATCAGGTTGGCAACGACAACGCCTCTGGCGAATATTATCTGACGGATATTGTCGCCCTCGCCCGTGCTGCCGGGCTGAGCGCCACTGCGGTCGCCTGTGACGAGAGCGAGACAATGGGCGTGAATTCCCGCGCCGATCTGGCCGTGGCCGAAGCCGCGTTTCAAACCCGCGCCCGCGCAGAGGCGCTGGAAAATGGCGTGTCCCTTGCGGCGCCTGCCACGGTCTATTTCGCCTTTGACACCTACATCGGCCCGGATACCGAAATCGAACCGAACGTGGTGTTTGGCCCCGGTGTGACGATTGAAAACGGCGCACAGATCCGCGCCTTTTCACATCTTGAGGGGTGCCATGTGTCGCGCGGCGCAATTGTTGGCCCTTACGCCCGCCTGCGCCCCGGTGCCGAACTGGCCGAAGATGTGCGGGTCGGCAACTTTGTCGAGATCAAGAATGCGACGCTGGACGCTGGGGCCAAGGTCAATCACCTGTCATATATCGGCGACGCACATGTCGGCGAAAAAACCAACATCGGCGCGGGCACGATCACCTGCAACTATGACGGGGTTTTCAAGCACCGAACAGAGATCGGTGCACGGGCCTTCATCGGGTCGAACACCATGCTGGTTGCCCCGGTCAAAATCGGCAACGAGGCGATGACCGCAAGCGGCACCGTGGTGACCAAGGACGTGCCCGATGCCGCCATGGCCATCGCCCGCCCGGAACAGGTCAACAAACCGGGCCTGGCACGTAAATTGTTCGAAATGTTAAAATCCAAAAAGGCCAAACAGGCCGGAGGCACCGAGTAATGTGTGGTATTGTCGGGTATCTTGGCGGGCATGAAGCCGCCCCAATCCTGGTTGATGCGCTAAAACGGCTGGAATATCGCGGCTATGACAGCGCCGGGATCGCAACGGTGCATCAGGGTCGGTTGGATCGGCGGCGCGCGGTGGGCAAGCTGGTCAACCTGTCGGATCGGCTGGTGCATGAACCTCTGGCGGGGCGCTCCGGGATCGGGCACACCCGCTGGGCCACCCATGGCGCCCCGACCGAGGCCAACGCACACCCCCATAATGCCGGCAAGGTTGCCGTTGTGCATAACGGCATCATCGAAAACTATCGCGCCCTGCGCGAGGAACTGGCCGCAGCCGGGCTTAGCTTTGCCACCGACACCGACACCGAAACCATCGCATTGCTGACGCGGTTTTACATGGATCAGGGCAAATCCCCGGTCGAGGCCGCCTTTGCCACGCTAGACCGGCTGGAAGGGGCCTTTGCGCTCGCGTTCCTGTTTGACGGCGAGGCCGATCTTCTGGTGGCGGCGCGCAAAGGATCGCCGCTGGCGATTGGCCATGGTGACGGCGAGATGTATGTCGGCTCTGACGCGATTGCGCTTGCGCCGCTGACCGACCGCATCACCTATCTCGACGAAGGTGACAGGGCGATTGTCACCCGCACCAGCCTGGAAATCCGCGACGCCGACGGGCAACTGGTCAACCGTCCGGTCAAGACGGTGAAACTGGATGCCGCCAAAGTCGACAAGGCGGGCTATAAACACTACATGGCCAAGGAAATCGCCGAACAGCCGGCAGTGATCCAAAATGCCCTGGCCGAATATCTGACCGCCGATGGAAGCGCGCTGGTCTGGCCGGACAACCTCCCCGACTTTTCCAAAATCGACCGCATCACCATGGTGGCCTGTGGCACGGCGTTTTACGCCTGTCTGACCGCGAAATACTGGTTCGAACAGATCGCGCGCCTGCCGGTCGAGGTCGATGTGGCCTCGGAATTCCGGTATCGCGAACCGCCGATCCCAAAAGGCACCGCCGCCCTGTTTGTCAGCCAATCGGGCGAAACCGCCGATACGCTTGCCGCGCTGCGATATGTACGTGGCAAAGCCGATCATGTGATGTCGGTGGTCAATGTTCCCGAAAGCTCGATCGCGCGGGAAAGCGATGTGGCCCTGCCCATCCACGCCGGTGTCGAAATCGGCGTCGCCTCGACCAAGGCCTTTACCTGTCAATTGACCGTGCTGCTTTTGATGGCACTCAAGGCCGCCCATGACCGCGGCACGATGGACACCCCGCAGCTTCAGGACCGGCTGTCGCAGCTGCGTGCGTTGCCCGGCCAGATCAATGACGCCCTGACCCAAAGCGACGCGTTGCGCGACATTGCCTATGATCTGTCCAAAGCCAAGGATATCCTGTTCCTTGGCCGGGGCCTTATGTATCCCATGGCGCTTGAAGGCGCGCTGAAGCTAAAGGAAATCAGCTATATACACGCCGAAGCTTATGCATCAGGCGAGCTGAAGCACGGCCCCATTGCCCTTGTTGATCCGATGGTGCCGGTGGTGGTGATGGCGCCCTGTGACGCGCTGTTCGACAAAACCGTGTCCAACATGCAAGAGGTCATCGCCCGTGGCGGCAAGGTGGTTCTGATCACCGATGCCCGGGGTGCGGCGCGCGGCAGCGGCGATGTCTGGCACAACCTGACCCTGCCAACCGTGCCGGATCTGTTGACCCCGATCCTCTATGCCATCCCGGCACAGCTGCTTGCCTATCACACCGCTATTGCCAAAGGCACGGATGTCGACCAGCCTCGTAACCTTGCAAAATCTGTCACGGTGGAATGATCCATGGCCAAACAATTTCCGGCGATTGAGGCGGCACATCAAACCATGATCGAGGCGCAGCATGTCTTTTTCTGCGCCACTGCGGCGACGACGGGCCGGGTCAACCTGTCCCCCAAGGGCATGGACAGCCTGCGGGTTCTGGGGCCGAACCGGATCATTTGGTTGAACCTGACCGGATCGGGCAATGAAACCGCCGGGCATCTGGCCGAAGTGCCGCGCATGACGCTGATGTGGTGTTCCTTTGACAAACGACCGCAGATCCTGCGCACCTATGGCACCGCGCGCAGCGTACATCGCAATGATGCCGATTGGCCGGAATTGATTGCCCATTTCGGCGACCGGATCGACGCCCGCCAGATCTTCGACCTGTCGGTCGAGATGATCCAGACCTCCTGTGGCTATGCGGTGCCCTTCATGGATTTTGCCGGCGAACGGGACACGCTGACGCGGTCCAACACATCCAAGGGCGCGGAGGGCATGCGCGATTACTGGGACACGTATAATCGCGAAACCATTGATGGCCTGCCCACCGGCATTGATGCGAATTTACAATGACGCCTGAGGCCGCGCTGGACGCGATGAAGGCCCATATCGAACCGGGCCGCGCCGAAGGGTCCGCCGCATATCACAAGGTGCCGCGAGCGTATCTGGGCGTGCCAAACCCGGCTTTGAACGAGTTGACCACCGCTTGGCGCAGGACGTTGACGCTGGCCGAACGTGTGGCGCTGGCGGATGCCTTGTGGAAAACCGACATTCACGAAGCCCGCATTGCGGCGGCAAAACTTCTGACCCAGGCGCGCATCCGCCCCGATGATGCGGTTTGGGATCTGATCCTGTCGTGGGTGGCGGATTTTGACGCCTGGGCCATTGCCGATCACGCCTGTATGGCGGCGCAAAGACGCCTGACCGCCGATCCATCCCGACTGGATCGGATCGAAACCTGGACAAGATCCGATCACATGTGGACCCGGCGCGCGGCGTTGGTGGCCACCCTGCCCTGGACAAAACTGCGCCACCCCAAACCGGATGACATTGCCCGACGCGACCGCATCCTTGGCTGGGCCGCGAGCTATGTGGAAGACAAGGATTGGTTCATTCAAAAGGCCGTGGCCTGGTGGCTGCGCGATCTGTCGAAACATGCGCCCGACGCCACAGAGGCCTTTCTTGCCCTGCATGGGGACCGGATGAAGCCATTCGCCCGCCGTGAAGCGGGCAAATACCTCAGTTCCTGAAGACCAAAATCTCTGGCAGCCCGGTCAGCGGCGCTTCGATCAACCGCATGGCCGCCAGCGAAATCCGGCTGCCAGCCATGGCCGGCCCGTCAATCGGTATCAGATCGACCTGCGCAGATTTGCCAGAGCCGGGAAATTCCACCCGGCCCTTGGTCGCGGCAGTCACCAAGGGCGTTTCCAGCCAGAACCCCGGCCGCGCCGGATCACCAAGTGACGCCACCGTGGACCCAAGCGCCGTCTCGCCACCGCTGGCAGGCACTTCCGCGGCCTTTTCACGGTCTTGCGCCGTGGTCGTGTCAAAATCTTCGGCAGAAACCGCATCTTCCGGCGGCCGTGTGGCGGGGGCAATACTGCGCGACGGATCCTGGGTGTCGGCCTCTTCCACAGCGGCCGTATCGCGATCGCGCGGCTGCAACATCCCACCAAACCCGCCTTTGTCACCGCAGGCAGACACCAATAAAAGCGCCACCGCGCCGAGGATCAAACGTTTTGTCATGGCCCCATCCATACGCCTTTGGTCGCCCCCGTCAACGCCACATTCCCCTTGTTCGGCGGGGTGCCGCACCCTACCTTACCGGTCATGACAGTCAAACTCATCGACCCGTTTCAACGCCCGATTTCCTATCTCAGGGTCTCGGTCACCGACCGCTGCGATTTCCGCTGTGTCTATTGCATGGCCGAGAACATGACATTCCTGCCGAAAAAGGAATTGTTGACGCTGGAGGAGCTGGACCGCATGTGCAGCACCTTCATCGGCCTCGGGGTCGAGAAACTGCGCATCACCGGCGGTGAACCGCTGGTGCGCCGCGACATCATGACGTTTTTCCGCGCCATGACCCGCCATCTCGACAGTGGCGCGTTGCAGGAACTGACCCTGACAACCAATGGCAGCCAGCTGGAACGATTTGCCGATCAGCTGTTTGACGCCGGTGTCCGCCGGGTGAACGTGTCGCTGGACACGCTGGACGAAGACAAATTTGCCCGCGTCACCCGCTGGGGCCGCCTGCCCCAGGTGTTGCGCGGCATTGATGCGGCCCAGGCTGCGGGGCTGCGGTTGAAAATCAACGCCGTGGCCCTAAAAGGGTTCAACGAGGATGAGCTGTTCACCCTGACGGAATGGTGTGCCAGCCGCGACATTGACCTGACGTTTATCGAGGTCATGCCAATGGGGGATCTCGGCAATGAAGACCGCATCGGCCAATATTGGTCGCTTGACGATCTGCGCGGCCAACTGGCCCAGAACTACACCCTGATCGACCTGCCCGAGCGCACCGGCGGCCCGGCACGTTACGTGCAGCTTCAGGAAAGCGGCCAGAAAATCGGCTTTATCACGCCCCTGACCCATAATTTCTGTGAAAGCTGCAATCGCGTGCGGCTGACCTGCACCGGGGAATTGTTCATGTGTCTTGGCCAGGAGGACAACGCCGATCTGCGCGCCGCCCTGCGCAACCATCCCGACAGCAATGTGCCGCTAGAGGCCGCGATCCGCGATGCAATCTCGCTCAAGCCCAAGGGCCATGATTTCGACTATTCCCGCCAACGCGCCGATGGTCAGGTCAGCCGCCACATGAGCCACACAGGCGGCTGATCCGTCGCGGCGCCGCTGACCGGAAACCCGGGGCCCCGCCCGGACCCTGCCCAGACCCCGGTCTTCTTCTCTTTTTAAAATACGCAAATCCGACCCCCGAACCAGGACCAGAGCCAGTGTTCTGCGTTTTCTTTGGGCTCCGGCGCGGGGGCATCTTTGGTCAGGCCCGGTTTTATTAGATCAGGCCCAGTCCGGCCCCAAATCCGCACGCGCGCGATCAATCCAATGGTCCCGCAACCAGCCACAGGGTTTGGAATAGCGAATGAACTGGCCGGTATAGCCATCCACCGCATCCGGCATCTTGGGGCGGCCATGAAAACACACCACCCGCGCCTTATCCGGCAGCCGCGGTGACATCAGGTAATTGCGCGGAAACGGGTTGCAATCATACTTATAGCTCACCACCCATTCGCCGGGGATATAGTCAAACACCCCGTTGTCCATCGCCTTGTGCGAGGTATAGCGCTGCTCTGACCCGCGGGCCTTTTCCACCTCGTCATATGGGTTGGCCGCCAGATCGCGGTACAGAAATCCATGCTCGCCCGGATCAAACCGAAACACCGATCCATGGCCGGTGGGGCGACCTTTGCGCTTTTCTGTCCAGTCATGGCGCATGGCAATCTTGCCCGGTGACATCTGCCAGATCGGCGTCAGATCGCCGGTGATCACCACGTCCAGATCAAACCCAAGCACCGGCCCTTCCAGATCAGGCACCAGATCGGGGCGAAACAGCGACACCTTGCGCATTGCACCCTGCCGGTTGGCCACCGCCAGCGCAGCATTCATCGGCTCCGAAAAGGGTTCAACCGGCAGGTCGAGCACTTCGATATCCGGGTGCAAGCCGTCGGTTTCCTCGGTCATGCAGAAAAACCGCACCGGGGCGTCGATATTGCGCCGCACCCCAGAGTACAGCCGATTGACATATTCCGGCCCGAACAAGGTGCCCCATTTGATGCACATGATATTGGCGACCACGGGCGACTCCTTTTTCTGTTGCCTGCGACTTAGCGCGTATTGCCGCTGCATACCAGTCGGGCGCGACATTTCTGCACAGCAGCATTTATTGTGCAGGTGCAGAAATCCTGCTACGTTCGTTAGCGCTAACTTATACTGTGACGAAGGGGGAAATCACCATGACCACAGCCCAGAATACAAACCAAACCGTCGACACCGCCGCCATTGCCGAAGCTGCGTTTTACATCTGGCTGAACGATGGCCAGCCGCATGGATGCGAACAGGATCATTGGCTTCGCGCAGAGGCCGCTTTGCGCGCGCCCAAAGCCGCGCCGAAAAAGCGCCGCGCACCGGCGAAATCTGCGGCTGCAAAAACCGCCCCCAAATCTGCTGCCCCTAAAGCTGCCGCCAAAACCGAAGCACCGGCCAAAGCCGCGACAAAGACCGCTGTGAAGACCCCGGCAAAAGCAGCGGCAAAAACCACAGCCAAAGCCCCAGCGAAAACTCCAGCCAAAACTTCGGCCAAGGCCACAACCAAAGCGCCCGCAAAAACACAGGCAAAAACACCGGCAAAAGCAGCCCCGAAAGCCGCCGCCAAGCCAACCGCCGCAAAAGGCTGACATCTTCCGGGTGAACGGCGCGATTTGCCGTTCACCACCCCCTTGATCCGGCGCGCGCGTCGGACTAATCTAGCACGAACCCAATTCAGCGCAGGAGGGCATCATGGAAATTGTGTGCACCCTGCGGGTGGCGGTCTGATCCGCTGTCCGGGCCGAAATCATGCTTGAACCCCAAGCATTCGATCTTCCTGATACGGGACAAAACCATTGACAGTTAAAACCTTGCCTGACCTCGGATGGTCAGATCATTTCGCGCGGCAAATTGAAGAGGCCGACGCACATCTCCCCCCTGCCCGCGTGGCGGAAATCCACCGTGACCGGCTTGTTGCCCTGACCCCCGACGGTATGTTCGATCTTCACCCGCGCGAGGCCAGCGGCGCCTATGCGGTGGGCGATTGGATCTTGTCCGACGGCGTTTCGGCCCTGCGCCGTCTGGACCCGGTCACCGACCTGACCCGGCGCGCCGCAGGTCCCGGCGTCGCAGCCCAACGCATTGCGGCGAATATCGACACCATTGCGATTGTCACCAGCTGCAATGACGATTTCAACGTCGCGCGACTGGAACGTTATTTGGCGCTGGTGTCTTCGGCCGGTTGTTTGCCATTGGTTGTGTTGACCAAATCCGACATGGCGGACACCCCCCATGACTATCTGCGTCAGGCCGAACGTTTGTCGCCGCTGGTCACCGCGCTGACGGTCAACGCCAAAGACCCGGAAGAGGCCAATCGCCTCGCGCCGTGGTGCTCGAAGAACCAAACGCTTGCGCTGATTGGATCTTCCGGTGTGGGCAAAACCACCCTGCGCAATGCTTTGACCGGGGAAAACGCCGAAACCCGTGATATTCGCGACGATGATGCGCGCGGCCGCCACACCACGACCTTTCGCGCCCTGCGGCCAACCCTTGCGGGGGGCTGGTTGATCGACACCCCCGGCATGCGGGAACTGCAATTGAAAGATGCGGCGGATGGCATCGGCGCGGTCTTTGATGACCTTGAGCAATTGGCAACCCAATGCCGGTTCAACAACTGCGGCCATGACAGCGAACCGGGCTGTGCCATCACGGCGGCAATCAAATCGGGTCAGGTCGACCGCGAGCGGATTGCCCGTTGGCAAAAACTGTTGCGCGAAGACCGGCACAATTCCGAAACGCTGGCGCAATCGCGCGCCCGGGGCAAGGCCTTTGCCAAGTCGATCAAGGGCGCACAGGCCAAAGGCCGGCACAAGCGCGACATCGAACGCGAGTAAGGGTTCGCTTGATGTGCCCGCCCCCGTCAACCGCGCCTGATCTTTGATCTGGGGTCGCGTTGCATGGGCCAAATGCTTCGATCAAAAACGGGGTGCGCGTGACCTGCGCACCCCAGCTCACGCGCCCGCTAGGCCGCAGGCATCCGGTTTTCGACAATCTCGGCCCACCAGGAACAGCCGGCGGGGATCGCCTCGTCGTTGAAATTGTATTTCGGGTGATGCAGATCGGCGCTGTCGCCATTGCCAACAAGGATATAGGCGCCGGGCCGTTCCTCTAGCATATAGGCAAAATCTTCGCCGCCCATGGTAATCTGGGCCAGATCACATGCGCCGGCGACCTTTGTGGCGACCTCCGCCGCAAAGGCGGTCTGTTCCTCTTGGTTGACCATGCACGGGTAGCCATGATGATAGGTCACATCCGCCGACCCGCCAAAACTGGCCGCGATCCCGTCACAGATTGCCTTTACCCGCGTTTCGGCCTGGGCACGCAATTCGGCGCTCATGGTGCGCACCGTGCCCTTCAGCTCGACTTTCGCCGGGATGACGTTGAACGCATTGGAAGAGGTCTCAAACGAGGTGACAGAAACCACGATCTGATCTGCCGGATTGGCGTTGCGGCTGGCAATCGTCTGTAGCGCCGTCACCGCATGAGCAGCCATCACCACGGTATCGACGCCCAAATGTGGCATGGCGGCATGGCCCCCCAAACCTTCAAAGGTGATCTCGAATTGATCGGTGGCGGCGAAAAACGCACCGGGGCGAATGGCAAAAGACCCCAATGGCAAACCGGGCCAATTGTGCATGCCATAGACCTCCTGGATGCCCCAACGATCCATCAGACCATCTTCGCACATCTCACGGCCACCGCCGCCGCCCTCTTCTGCCGGTTGAAAGATCACCACAACCGTGCCGTCGAAATTCCGGGTTTCACTCAGGTATTTTGCCGCCCCCAACAACATCGCCGTATGACCATCATGGCCGCAGGCGTGCATGGCGCCATCGGTTTTCGAGGCATATTCCACCCCGGTCTGTTCAAGGATCGGCAGCGCATCCATATCGGCGCGCAGGCCAATCACCTTGCCGCTGTCCGAAGATTTTCCCTTGATCACCCCGACAACGCCGGTGCGCCCCAGCCCGGTCACCACCTCGTCACAGCCAAAGTCCCGCAGCCGGTCCGCCACGATCCCCGCCGTGCGATGGGTATCAAACAGGATTTCGGGGTTCTCATGCAGATCCCGCCGCCAAGCGGTGATTTCCCCCTGCAATTCGGCAAATCGGTTCTTCACGGGCATGGCGAAACTCCTTGAACGTCTGATGATCTGTAGACTGGTCTGGCGCAGCGGACATATGTGCCCCTGACGCGACCGATCCCCGGCCTTTGCATCAACAGGTGGCCCCACAGCACCGCAACGTCAATACCCGCCGGGGCCGCCGGGCCGCAAATCCGCCACCTGCCCCTTGATCGCTCTGCAAATAGCCTGCATGTGAGTTCAAACAGAACCAACGAGGCGGCCATGTTCGAATATTTCAGCTTTGAAGACACCAGTGCAAAACAGGCCAGTGTCATAATGGCCCTGATCCTTGGCATGCTGTTCGGCGTGCTGGCCGAGCGGACAAAATTCTGTTTTCGGCGCGCGTTGGTCGGCGATGATCGCAAACAGGCGGCGGGCATTTGGGCCATGGCATTGGCCACAGCGGTGCTTGGCACCCAGGGCGCAGTGGCCGCAGGCTGGATCGACTTTGACGGCCACCGTTTCATGACGCCGGATCTGGCCTGGCTCGCAATTGGCCTGGGCGGGGCGCTGTTTGGCGCTGGCATGGTGCTGACACGTGGATGCGTGTCGCGGCTGGCGGTGCTGGGCGGTACGGGAAATCTGCGCGCCTTGACCGTCATTCTTGTGTTCTCGGTTGTCGCCCATGCCACGCTCAAGGGCGTCTTGGCCGCCCCCCGCACCGCGCTGGCCAGCGTGAGCATGCCATTGGGCGAGCATATCTCGCTGGCGGCCCTGCCCGGCGGCGCATTGCTGTGGACCGCGGTGATTGCCTTGCTGGCGCTGTTCCTGGCTGTGCGCTCTGGCAACACGATCCGGCATTTGGTCATGGCCGCCCTGCTGGGCCTGCTTGTGCCTGCGGCCTGGGTTGGAACCGGCTTTGTGTTGTTCGACGACTTCGACCCGATCACAATGGAAAGCCTGTCCTTCACCGCGCCGGCCACCGAAACCCTGTTCTGGGCCATCGCCAGCACCGCGATCACCCCGGGGTTTGGCGTTGGCCTGTTTGGCGGCGTCCTGGCCGGGGCGCTGCTGGCCTCGCTCATTTGCAAGACCTTCCGCTGGCAGAGCTTTACCAGCCCGCGCGAAACCGGGCGCTACATGTTCGGCGCGGCGCTGATGGGCGTTGGCGGCGTCCTGGCGGGCGGCTGCACCGTTGGCGCAGGGCTGGGCGGCATTCCCACCCTTTCGGTCGCGGCGTTGCTGGCGCTTTGCTTCATGGCGATCGGCGGGCTGACCACACATGCCCTGACTAAGGTTTCGCGCTAAGCCGCTTCTTCATTCGGTGCAGGAACCAGGCCACGACCCCGACAACCGGCAGCGTCAATCCCGCCAGCACCCATTCCTTGCTTATCCCCACGGCCTTGCCAAAGGGATAGGCGAGATACCCCGCCAGCGACACCGCGTAATAGCTGATCGCCACAACCGACAGCCCCTCAACCGTCTCTTGCAGACGCAGTTGCAATTCCGCCCGTCGGTTCATCGCCTCCAGCTGCGACTGGTTTTGGGCAGAGCGCTCGACCTCGATCCGGGTGCGCAAAAGCTCACTGGCCCGCATCGCCCGCTCCGCCATGGTGGCCAGTCGCCGCTCGGTTGATTTCACCGTGCGCATCGCCGGATCATACCGGCGGACCATGAATTCATGCCAGCTTTGCCGACCGTTGAAATGGCTTTCGCGCAGCATCTCGATCCGTTGCAGCACAATCGCCTCATAGGCACCGGTCGCACCGAACCGAAACGACGATTTGGCCGATTGCGCCTCAAGCTCCGCCGATATCGCCAACAGGGCCTGAAGCGTTTCCTCGGCCTGTTGTTTTTCATCCGTCATCCGGGTCATCAAATCGGTCAGCTGATCATCCAGCGCCCCCAGGACCGGCCCCAGCTCGCCGGACTTGGAAAACCCGAGCATCGAAAGCGATTTGTACAACTCGATTTCGCAGATCCGTTGCAGGATACGCCCCACCCGGCTTTCGCCGGTGCCATCGGCCGGAAACACCGCGAACCGCACATGTCCCGCCGGATCAATACGGAAATCACCGGCCACAATCGCCGCCTCTTCCAGAACATGGCTGACCGCCAGGCTTTCCGGCACAAACCAACTGACCAGATCCTCGGCCAGACGGGCCTGATCGGGCTGCGCGCCAATCCGGATCATCGCCGATGTCACCCGCTGCCCCGGCGCACGCGCCAGCCAATCTTGCGGAAACACGTCAAAATCCGCCGGGTCAAACGGTCGCTCGCCCGCGCCATCCATGAACACCGAATAGGTCACCACCTCGGTATGGCTTTCCCATTTCAGATTGTGCTTGCCGATCTGCGCCGAATAATGCGTCGCCCCCGGCTGGGGATGCGGCGCGCCATAGCGGTTCAACAAATCAATCAGATGGGCCAGATCTTCGGATTTATCCCGCGATGCCGCGTGATCTTCTTTGCGCACAACCAGATAAACCGCCCGCCCCGGGGTGCCCACCGTCGGAAAGGGCCGTGCATGCAGCTCGTTTGACAGCTGATAGCGCAAAGGATGGTCAGAGAACTGGGTCATGAATGCGGCCTTGTATTTTGCCGCAACTTATCCTGATCCAACACAGGATAAACCAAAAAATTCAATTTCTTTCAATACGTTACAGGAATACAATTGCATACCATTCACCGACATCGCGCGCCCCGTCCGCTAACCCCGCAAGAAGAAACAAAAACACCGGGTTTGCCGCCTCGGCGAATTTCGCGCGCCAGGTCGCTTTCGTGTCAGGAATGCAACAAAGCCAACCACCGCCTGCAACCGGGTGCCCTGCTTCTTCTGTTCAAAAATATCCCGGGGGAAATTGTGGCCTGCCACAATTGGGGGCAGCGCCCCCGTTTGACCTGCGCAAGAAGAAGCCTCCCCGAATTGCTCCGGGAAGGCCATTGTGACTGTCAACAGCGGCGTATGTGCCGCCGTCAATCTCACTCGATCATTGGCAGCAGTTTGTTGAGGCTGTCTTTGGCGTCGCCATAGAACATGCGGGTGTTCTCTTTGAAGAACAGCGGGTTCTCGATGCCGGAGTATCCTGTGCCCTGGCCGCGTTTCGACACAAAGACCTGTTTCGCCTTCCAGCATTCCAGAACCGGCATGCCGGCGATGGGGCTGTTGGGGTCGTCCTGGGCGGCGGGGTTCACGATGTCGTTCGACCCGATCACGATGGCGACGTCCGTTTCGGGGAAGTCCTCGTTGATCTCGTCCATCTCCATCACGATGTCATAGGGCACCTTGGCCTCGGCCAGCAGCACGTTCATGTGCCCCGGCAGACGCCCGGCGACCGGGTGAATGGCGAAACGCACGTTCTTGCCCTTGGCGCGCAGCTTGGTCACCAGCTCGCTGACCGCGTTCTGCGCCTGGGCCACCGCCATGCCGTAGCCTGGGATGATGATCACGCTGTCGGCCTCGTTCAGTGCGGTTGCCACGCCATCAGCGTCAATCGCAATCTGCTCGCCTTCCACGGCCATCTGCTCGCCCGCCGGGCCGCCAAAGCCACCCAGGATGACCGACACGAAGTGACGGTTCATCGCCTTGCACATGATGTAGGACAGGATCGCACCGGACGAACCGACCAGCGCACCAACCACGATCAGAAGATCGTTGCCGAGGCTGAAGCCGATCGCCGCCGCCGCCCAGCCGGAATAGCTGTTCAGCATCGACACAACCACCGGCATGTCGGCGCCGCCGATGCCCATGATCAGGTGATAGCCGATGAACAGCGCCGCCAGCGTCATCACGAACAGCGGCAGGAAGCCACCGGTGTTGAAGTACCAGATCAGACAGATCAGCGACAAACCCGCCGCCGCCGCGTTCAGGATATGACCGCCCGGCAGTTTGGTCGCCACCGAGCTGACCTTGCCCGCCAGCTTGCCATAGGCAATCACCGACCCGGTAAAGGTCACCGCACCGATGAACACCCCAAGGAACAATTCAACCCGCAGGATGTTGATTTCAACGGCAGATTTATGCGCCAGCAGCGCAGCAAACCCTTCAAGACCATGACGCGCCTCTTCGCCCATGCCCAGCACATTGGCCAGTTCGAAATGCGCGTTGAAGCCAACAAAAACCGCTGCCAGACCAACGAGGCTGTGCATCGCCGCGACCAGCTGGGGCATCTCGGTCATCTGTACGCGCTTGGCGACATAAAACCCGATGATCCCGCCCGCGGAAATCAGGATCAGCGACAACAGCCACAGACCCGAACCGGGGCCAATCAGCGTGGCGGCAACCGCCAGCCCCATGCCGACAATCCCGTACCAGACCGCGCGCTTGGCGCTTTCCTGATTGGACAGACCACCCAAAGACAGGATGAAGAGAACAGCCGCAACAACATAGGCGGCAGTGGTGAAACCGAATTCCATAGCTTCAACCCCTCCTTAAGATTTCTGGAACATGGCAAGCATGCGCCGTGTGACGAGGAAGCCGCCAAAGATGTTGATCCCGGCCATGAACACCGAAAGCGCCCCAAGCAGGATCACCAGGAAGGAGCTTGATCCGATCTGCATCAAGGCCCCCAGAATGATGATCGACGAGATCGCATTGGTCACGGCCATCAGCGGCGTGTGCAGCGAATGCGCCACGCCCCAGATCACCTGGAAGCCGACAAAGACCGACAAGACAAAAACGATGAAGTGCTGCATGAAGCTGGCCGGCGCCACAAGGCCAACCGCCAGAAGCAACACAGCGCCCACCGCCAACAATGTGACCTGTTGTTTGGTTTGCGCTTTGAATTCAGCCACTTCTGCGGCGCGTTTTTCTTCTGGGGTCAGTTCTTTGGGCTTTTCCTTGGTCTGTGCGGCAATCGCTTTGACCTTGGGCGGTGGCGGCGGGAACGTGATTTCGCCCGCGTGGGTCACGGTCGCGCCGCGGATCACATCGTCTTCCATGTTGTGGTTGACCTGACCGTCCTTTTCCGGCGTCAGATCGGTCATCATGTGACGGATGTTGGTGGCATAAAGCGTCGAGGCCTGCGCCGCCATGCGCGAGGG
This sequence comes from Marinovum sp. J2-8, assembly GCF_055808435.1. Taxonomy (NCBI): domain Bacteria; kingdom Pseudomonadati; phylum Pseudomonadota; class Alphaproteobacteria; order Rhodobacterales; family Roseobacteraceae; genus Marinovum; species Marinovum sp. J2-8. Next base: position 652,982 of record NZ_JBVVRZ010000002.1, read on the forward strand.
GAAATCGGTATAGCCGATGATGGTGACGCCGTTGTCGGTGACGATCTTTTCATCTGCCACGGTCAACTTGCAGTTGCCGCCTTTTTCCGCCGCGAGGTCGACGATCACGCTGCCCGGTTTCATGGCCTTGACCATGTCCTCGGTCCAAAGCTCGGGCGCTTCGCGGTTGGGGATCAGCGCCGTGGTGATCACGATGTCGATCTCGGGGGCCAATTCACGGAACTTGGCCAGCTGCGCTTCGCGGAATTCGGGGCTGGACACAGAGGCATAGCCGCCGGTGGCGGCGCCGTCCTGCTGCTCTTCCTCGAAATCGAGGTAGACAAACTCTGCCCCCATCGATTCGACCTGTTCGGCCACTTCGGGACGCACGTCAAAGGCATAGGTGATCGCACCAAGCGAGGTCGATGTGCCGATCGCGGCCAAACCGGCCACGCCCGCGCCCACCACCAGAACCTTGGCCGGGGGCACCTTGCCCGCCGCCGTGATCTGGCCGGTGAAGAAACGGCCAAAGTTGTTGCCCGCCTCGATCACCGCACGGTAGCCCGCGATATTGGCCATCGACGACAGCGCATCCATCTTCTGCGCACGCGAAATCCGGGGCACCATTTCCATGGCAATCACGCTGGCACCCTTGGCTTTCGCCTGGGCCATCCCCTCTTCGTTCCCCGCAGGGTTGAAGAAGGAAATCAAGGTCTTGTCCGCCGTCAGATAACCCAATTCCGTGGTATCCGGCTGGCGCACCTTGGCGATGATATCCGACTGTTCCCAAAGCGCAGCCGCGTCAGAAACAACCGACACCCCCGCAGCTTCATAGGTCGCATCCGAAAAACCGGCCTTCGCACCGGCCCCGGATTTAACCACACAGTCATACCCAAGCTTCTGCAATTGCTTCGCAGACTCCGGCGTCATGGCGACACGCGCCTCACCCTCAAATAATTCCCTCGGCGTCCCGATTTTCACGTTTGCGTTTCCTTCGTCGGTTACGTCATTGCAATGCGCACTAACGTTTGCGCAAGATTATTTCAACGCATCTCTACAGCTGCGTTCGAAAAATTGGCGGAGATTCCCCAGGTCACTTGGTAAATGCAGCGCTGCGGCATGTCCATTGCGGCACGGCAATAACATCACAGGGCGTTTTCGGACTAATTCTCGTCTCGGTTATTTCATGTTTCCCATGCGGGAAACAACAGCGGTTTGGCATATGCCGCGTCGGACCGTTCAAGGGAACGCCGGTTTGCGCACCAGAGGCAAGGCCCTTTCATAATCGCTTTGCCCCCCCGCCAGCGACAGACAGGCGTCGCGCAGCATCGCAATACCGTGCTCTGGTCGGGCGGGAATATCCGCCGCTGCAATCGGCGCGCCGACATGAATGCGGAACCGTTGATCGGCCTTGTTAAGTGTCTCATGAAACAGCGTAATATCGCGCAGTGTCGGATGAATGGCGTCAAACAGATAGAACAGCGCCGAATTGCGTGCCTCCATTCGGATCGGGATCACCGGCAAGTCGAACTTGCGCGCAATCGTCACCGAAGACGACATCCAGGGCCGTTCATACAGGCGAAAACTCCGCCGTTTGGCCAGGCGACCGGACGGAAAGATCACCCCAAGACGCCCGGCTTCGACCGCTTTGCGGGTATAGGCCATCGTCGCGCGGGTCTTTGCGTGACTGCGTTTTTCCAGCCGCCATTCGACCGGGGCAATCATATCCTCCATCTGGGGCAACACCCGCAAAATGTCCTGATTGGCAAAAAAGTAGGTATCCGAGCGCCGAGTTGCCAAAATCCTGTGCAACACGATTCCATCGGCAATTCCCGTCGGGTGATTTGCCACGATAAGCGCCGCGCCACTGGCGGGCAGATTGTCCAGCCCGGTGACCTCGACCTTTTTCGCCAAAAGCCGACCAACATGATCCATGATCTGCTCTGACGGCAGATCGGCCATTTTGGTGGCCAGGGCCACGGTCGCGTCATAGCTGAGCAGCCGGTCCAAAAGAGGACGGGCCAGTCGGGCCGCGATACGGTCCTCAAACAGCCAATTTGCGCGTTCTTGAATCAGCGGGTCAATGCGGTCTCTCATTCCCGCTAGTCGCCACATGATCAGCAACAGGATTATGACACTGGCACCAAAAACTTGGCGCCAGTGTGGGGGATGGACGGGGGATTGGCGGAAACCCGGCGCAACCTTGCCCGCAGTCCCCAAAAAGCGGCCAAGATCCGCCGACAGTTTGCCAGGGATGGGTACGCCGAAGTGGGCCGATCAAGGCCGCCCCGTTTGCGGCGGCCCTGTCGAAGTGATGCGCCCGAGCCGGGTGTTACGCCGGCGCAAGCATGCGGGTCACCATTTCGGTTGTATCGCGGCTCAACCCTTTGGTCGCGGCGATCCGTTCCAATGCCGCGCGCGCATGGGTCTGGTGCGCATCATCATACCGCCGCCATGTCTGGAACAGCGCACACATCCGCGCCGTGGTCTGCGGATTGCGGGCATCCAGTTCAATCAGCTTGTCCGCCATCAGCGCATACCCCCGGCCCGATCCATGGTGGAACCCGGCATGGTTCATGCCCAAGGCCCCCATCACCGCCCGGAAGCGGTTGGGATTGGTCAGGGTGAAATCGGCATGTTCGCTCAGCGCGCGGGCGACATCCGCAGCCTTGTCCGGGGCGGCATGGGCGACCTGAAGACCAAACCATTTGTCCATCACCAGGCGGTCATTGCGCCATTGATCGTAAAACGCCTGCAACTCTGCCTCGCCCTTGCCCGCAATCAACAGGCTGGACAGCGCCGAAAGCTGCAATGTCATATTGTCGGCGCGACCATATTGTTCGCCCGCCTGGGCCCCGCCATCAATCCGGCTGAGCAGTCCCAGAACGGCGCTCGCCAGATCACGTTTGCCGACCTGGGCAAAATCGGGACTATACGGCGCATCCACCTGATTTTCCGCATAGATCACGGGCAGCAGATCCTGCAAATGCTCGGCCAGCCGCAGTTTCAGCGCCTCATGCGCCTGGTAAATCGCCTCTGGGTCCGGCGTGATGCCCTGATCATGGACCGCCTGCGCAATCTCGGACTGGCCGGGCAAGGTCATGATCTGCGCACGCAACGACGGGTCAAGATCCCGGTCGCGCAGCACCGCCTTGATCCCGTCAAGGAAGTCGGAATCCGGCTGTTTGTCCCCCGTCACCATATCCAGAAGCGTCGCGCGGCTCAGATTTCGCCCCGCCTCCCATCGGTTGAACGGGTCGGTGTCATGCGCCAGAAGAAAGGCGTTTTCGGCGTTGGGCAGCACGCGATCAAGGATCACCGGCGCGGAAAAATCCCGCAGGATCGAGGGCACCGGTTTGGCCGCCAGACCGTCAAAAGAGAAGACCTGCTCCGCTTCGGTCATTTCCAGAACCTGCGTTTTGCGCACCTCGTCGCCGTTTGCTCCCAAAAGACCGACGGCAATCGGAATGACCTGCGGCAGCTTGGTCGCCTGCCCCGGTGTCGGGCGGGTGTCCTGGCGGAAGGTCAGCGTATAGGTGCCTGTGCCGCGCTGGTCCAGATCCGGGGCCAGATCCGGGCCCAGATCCGGGGTCTCACCGGGCGTTCCGGCTTCGGTCCAGGCTTCGGTCACGGTCAACCGCGGTGTGCCCGATTGCGAATACCATCGCTTGAACTGCGACAGATCCCGTCCGGTGGTGTCTTCAAAGACCTTCAACCAGTCCTCGATGGTACAGGCCTCGCCGTCATGCCGGTCGAAATAGAGGTCCACTGCCTTGTAATAGGCCGCATCCCCCACCAGACGCTTCAACATGCCGATCACCTCGGCCCCTTTTTCATAGACCGTGGCGGTATAGAAGTTGTTGATCTCCTGAAAGCTTTCCGGGCGCACCGGGTGCGACAGCGGACCGTTGTCCTCGGGGAACTGGCGGGCGCGCAGATCCTTTGCGTCGTCGATCCGCTTGACCGGCGCAGAGCGCATGTCAGACGTGAACTGTGCATCGCGGAACACCGTCAGCCCCTCTTTCAGGCAAAGCTGAAACCAATCGCGACAGGTGATGCGGTTGCCGGTCCAGTTGTGGAAATACTCATGCGCGATGATCGCTTCGATGCGCTCGAAGTTCATGTCGGTCGCGGTTTCCGGGCTGGCCAGAACGGCGGAGGAGTTGAAGACGTTCAGCCCCTTGTTCTCCATCGCGCCCATGTTGAAATCATCGACCGCCACAATGTTGAAAATGTCGAGATCATATTCGCGACCATAGACATCCTCGTCCCATTTCATCGACTTTTTCAGCGCCTCCATGCCGAAGGCGCATTTGTTGATGTCATCAGCGCGCACCCAGATGTTCAGCTCGACCTCGCGGCCATTCATGGTGGTGAAATGATCCGGGTGGTTGACCAAATCGCCCGCAACCAGCGCAAAAAGATAGGCCAGCTTGGGCCAGGGATCATGCCATTCGGCAAAACCCGCGCCGGACGCGCCCTTGTTGCCATTGGACAGCATCACCGGCACATCGCCTTCGACCCGGACGGTAAAGACCGACATCACGTCGGGCCGGTCGGGGTAGAAGGTGATCTTGCGAAAGCCCTCGGCCTCGCATTGGGTGCAATACATGCCGCCCGACATATACAAACCTTCAAGCGCAGTGTTGTTGCCGGGGTCAATCTCGACCTCGGCCTCCCAGGTGAACGGCCCATCCGGCACGGGACAGGTCAGCCCCTTGTCCGTCACTTCCGGCGAAACGGCCGTGCCATTGATCCCGGCGGAAATCAGCTTCAGCTCCTCGCCATGCAGGAAAAATGTCCGGTCTGTCGCATCCGGGTTGGGCACAAACCGGATCTTCGACAGCACGCGGGTGGCATGCGGCGCCAGACGAAACGTCAGATCGACGCTTTCGACCGTGAAACCGAAAGGGGTGTAATCTTTGAGGTAGATGGTTGTGGGGGATGCGTCGTTCATCGGATGCCTGTTGCCTGGGGGGGTTCCTCAGCAACCTAGGGCGTCGTCACGCCCGCCACAACCAGCGGCGCTCAATCGGTTTCGACAATTGCCGCCAATTTGCCAAGCGTTTGATCCCCCACGGCTTCGGGCGCGCGTTGGGCCCGCCCGCCCCCAATCAAGCGGCGCGGATCCCTCTATTTCAATCCCTGGGCATAGGTGACCAATTGATCCACCACCGTGCCCCAGCCGTCATAGAAGCCCATGCTTTCATGCACACGCGCCTTTTCCGGATTGCGGTGCCGGGCAGTGGCGGTATAGATCGTGCCGCCATCCGAGGACGCCTCAAGATCAAGGATCGCGGTCATGAACGGGTCCGGCGCAGGTTTCCAGCCTTCGGAATAGCCATCGGTAAACACCAATCGCCGTTCGGGGACAATTTCCAGAAACACGCCCGTGTTGGCCATTTCATTGCCCTCGACCTCAAATCTGGTGTTGAACCGCCCGCCAACCCGCAAATCAATCTCGCATCCCGTGACCTTGTGCGGACGTGGCACAAAGAAGTGTTTGATATGTTCGGGCGTGGTCCAACATTCCCAGATCAGCGCCACAGGCACCGGCAAGGTCCGGGTGAAGGTCAGGTCGGTATCGGGGTCAAGGATCATTCTCGCGTTCCTCCATAAGGGTCAAAACATAATCGTCAAAACGATCCAGCCGCCCGGCCCAGACCGCGCGCTGCGCCTCCAGCCAATGAAGCGCCGGGGTGATCGCCGCGCCCTGCATTTCGCAGATCCGGCTGCGGCCCTCCTTATGGGTCGCAATCAATCCGGCGCTTTCCAGCCGGGTGATATGCGCCATGAAGGACGGCAGCGCCATGTCGTGATGGCCATGCAATTCACCCACGCTGGCCGGCCCCCGTGCAAGCCGGGTCAGGATATCGCGCCGGGTCGGTTCGCCCAGCGCGGTGAAAAGCGCATCGAGGGATGGATCATGCTTAGCCATATCCCTAAGTATTAGCCTCCTTTCCGCGCACGTCAAGAAAACTTAGCGACTCCCCTAACCTTCTGGACCCTACTCATTCCCGGGTAACATCAGCCGAATACAACTGCATTCTTCGTAAAAACCGAAAGGTGCATCTCTCTGCCGCCAGTGCCACGCCGCTTGCCCGCCTGCCCGCAATTGGCTTAGGAAAGTGGTATACCATCGCGCACGGTCACGGCACCGTATCAAAGGGGACAACCATGACGACAAGAGTGGACCGGGCCGGATTGGCCGTGGACAAGATTCTGGCAGATTTCATCGAGGCACAGGCCCTGCCCGGCACCGGGATTGATGCGGACAGCTTCTGGACCGGCCTGTCGGAGCTGGCGCATGATCTGGGCCCGAAAAACCGTGCCCTGCTGGACAAACGCGCCGATCTTCAGGACCAGATCGACGCCTGGCACAAAGGCCGGGCCAACCAGCCGCATAATGCCAAAGCGTACAAGGCGTTTCTGGAACAGATCGGCTATCTCCTGCCCGAGGGCGAGGCATTTGAAATCGACACCACCAATGTCGATCCCGAGATCGCGCTGGTCCCCGGCCCGCAGCTGGTGGTGCCAATCACCAATGCCCGCTTTGCGCTGAATGCTGCAAATGCGCGCTGGGGCTCGCTTTATGATGCTTTTTACGGCACCGACGCCATGGGCACGCTGCCACCCAAAGGTGGCTACGACAAAGGTCACGGCGCACGGGTTGTCGCCCGCGCGCGGGTGTTTCTGGATCAGGCGTTCCCGATCACGGGCGCCAGCCATGCGGATGCGCGGCGTTATCATGTGCAGGATGGCGCGTTGTTGGTCGATGACCTGCCCCTGGCGGATCCGTCGAAATTCGCCGGCTATCGCGGCCACCCGCAAGCGCCGGATGCCGTTTTGCTGTGCAATCACGGTCTGCATGTCGAATTGGTATTTGACCGCACCCACGTGATCGGGGCCCGCGATCAGGCCGGTCTGGCCGATCTGGTGATCGAAAGCGCAATGTCGGCGATCATGGACTGCGAAGACAGCGTTGCCTGTGTGGATGGCGAAGACAAGGTCACGGCCTATGCCAATTGGCTGGGCCTGATGCGCGGCGATCTGGAGGCGCGGTTTCAGAAAGGCGGCAAGACACATACCCGCAAGCTGAACGAAGACCGGACCTATACCGCGCCGGACGGATCGGATCTGACGATCAAGGGCCGCGCCCTGCTTTGGGTGCGCAACGTCGGCCATCTGATGACCAACCCCGCCATTCTGACCCGCGACGGCAATGAGATCTATGAAGGTCTGATGGATGCCATGATCACCGTGCTGATTGCCAAACATGATCTGGCGCGCGACAGCGGCAATTCGGTGCATGGCTCGGTCTATATCGTAAAGCCCAAGATGCACGGCCCCGAAGAAGTGGCCTTTGCCAATGAAATCTTTGGCCGGGTCGAACAGGCGCTGGATCTGCCGACCAATACCGTCAAGATCGGCATCATGGACGAAGAACGTCGCACCACCGTCAACCTCAAGGAATGCATTCGCGCGGCGAAATCGCGGGTCGCCTTTATCAACACTGGCTTTCTGGATCGCACCGGCGATGAAATCCACACCTCGATGGAGGCCGGGCCGTTTTCGCGCAAGGATTTCATCAAGCGCAAGGGCTGGATCGGCGGGTACGAAAACCAGAACGTCGATGTCGGGTTGGAATGCGGGCTGCAAGGCAAGGCGCAGATCGGCAAAGGCATGTGGGCGATGCCCGATGCCATGGCGGCGATGCTGGAGGCCAAGATCGAACACCCGAAATCCGGGGCAAACTGCGCCTGGGTGCCCTCGCCCACGGCGGCAACATTGCATGCGCTGCATTACCATGCGGTCGATGTGATGGCGGTTCAGAACAAGCTGAAGGCAGGCGGCCGTCGCGGCTTTGTCGAAACCATTCTGGACATTCCTCTGGCCAGCTACCGAATGTGGGGCGAGGATCAGATCGCACGCGAAGTGGAAAACAACGCCCAAGGCATTCTGGGCTATGTGGTGCGCTGGATTGATCAGGGCGTCGGCTGTTCCAAGGTGCCGGACATCAATGATGTCGCATTGATGGAAGACCGCGCCACCTGTCGCATCTCTGCCCAGCATATCGCCAACTGGCTGCACCATGGCATCGTCAGCGAGGCCCAGGTGCGCGCCGCGATGGAGAAGATGGCCGCCGTGGTCGATGGCCAGAACGCAGGCGATCCGGCCTATACCGCGATGGCGCCGGGGTTCGACGGCATCGCCTATCGGGCGGCCTGTGATCTGGTGTTCCTGGGGCGCGAACAACCCTCGGGCTATACCGAACCGGTGCTGCACGCCCGCAGGCTTGAACTAAAGGCCGCGCAACAGGGATAAGTCCCGAACCTGTCGTCGTTTGACCGGAACGTCGTCGTTTGACCGGAATAGAGAGATGCGCATTTTTTGCGCATCTCTTTTTTGCTTTTGGCCAAAGCACAGAAATGCACAGCCGCTCTGCGATCGGGGCCGTTGTCAATGCCGCCAGACGCGCCTTATATTGACGTGACACCCGCAAAGAGGACGCAAATGGCCCGCCCCATCGTCGGCATTATCAGCAACCAGCACCTGATCAACGATCAATATCCCGCCCATGCCGGTGGGACGATGAATTCCGAGGCGATTGCGCGGGTGTCCGATTGCATCCCGCTGCTGATCCCCGCAGATCCAACGCTGGTTTCGGTAGCCGAATTGATGGAAACCTGTGACGGTTTTCTGCTGACCGGCGGGCGGCCCAATGTCCATCCGGCAGAATATGGCGAGGACGCGACCGAGGCGCATGGCGCTTTTGACCGGGCGCGCGATGCAATCACCCTGCCCCTGGTACGGGCCTGCGTCGAGCGTGGGCAGCCCTTCCTTGGGATTTGTCGTGGCTATCAGGAAGTGGCGGTTGCCATGGGCAGCACTCTGCACCCTGAAATTCGCGATATTCCGGGCCGGATGAACCACCGCATGCCGCCCGATGGCACCATGGAAGAAAAATTTGCCCTGCGCCATGTGGTGCGCTTTACCCAGGATGGCCGGTTTCACCGTCTGATGGGCGCGCAGGAGGTGATGACAAATACATTGCATGGTCAGGGTGTGATGCAGGCTGGAAAACGGTTTGTGATTGATGGCCGCGCGCCGGATGACACGCCCGAGGCCGCCTATATCGCTGATGCGCCGGGCTTTACGCTGTCGGTGCAATGGCATCCCGAATGGGATGCGGCGAATGATCCGGTCTCGCGCCCGCTGTTTACCGCCTTTGGCGATGCGGTGCGCGCCTGGGCCACGGGACAGCGCAGCCCGCAACTCGCCAGCGTTTGAAATTCAACGCCCGAAATTCAGTATCTGAAACCCGCTAGATTTGGCTCTGCCTAGGGCTGGGTCTGCGGCGGCCATGGCACCGGGCGCAGCCGGGGCCGGGTCACACCGATGGGCACGCAGTAGCTTTGCTGACGCAGCCATTGGGACATATCCCGCCGTTTCGCAGCCGAGCGCATCGGCCCCCAATCCGCCGCCACACCGCGCCAGCGGCTGTCGCGGATGGAAATCGCCTGATCACGGGTCACCGTGCGGGCCATGATCCGCAACGCACAGGAGAGATTGGCCGCACCATCGGTCAGCGCCACACCACTGCGCGCGCGACAGCCGAAATGTTGCGCCGTACCGGGCAGAATCTGCAACAGCCCATACCACCGCCCGCCACCGCCCACCGCATCGGGGCGATAGGTGCTTTCGTGTTTCGCCAAAGCCGAGGCAAACCCGGCCCAGAATGCGGCACGTCGTTCGGGGGAATTGTCGCGATAGGCCGGGCACCATTCGGCAATATCGCGGGGCACCACATCGACCAGCGGGCTGGCATGGCCCCGGAGCGCGCTCAGCATGCTGGCCGTCCAAGCCGCCGATTCGGGGCGGGACCGCCAGCGCGTGGCCGGCAAAACCATTTTTCGGATCTTCGGGCGCGGGCTGGTCTTTGGGGCGCGCGCACTTGCCCCAACAGTCACATTTGCTGCCATATTCGGGGTGGAAACCGGCCCTGCGGGTGGCCGTGTCACCGCGTCAGACTGGCTCAGCGCAATATGTGGCAGCGGAAAAAGCACAAGAAACATGCAGAGACCAAGGCGAAATCGCCGAAATTTGCCCGAACCGGGCCGTTTCGACAAACCTTTGCCGCAAATCCCATGGGAACACACTGTTTCTGCCATTCTCTTTCGCCAAACCGCCACGGCAATGCCCCAAATACCCGCCAAGTTGACCCAACCACTAAGTCCAACCAGAGAAACTTATCCAGATGTTCGCATTGCTGAAACCCATTTCCAAACACGTCGGCGCTGTTTTGCAGCGTTCGGCCTGGCGCGACGCCCTGTGCAACATCCGCGAAATCCACCGCCCGGACGTCAGGCTCTGCTCGGTCTGGTCTGGGCAGTTCCTCTGGCTTTGGGCAGAAAAAGACCGGCGCAGGCACCCCCGACGCGCAGCGGGCATTGGCCGTTTCGCCGGATCTTCTGGCGCAACTGGGTCGCCCCTTGCAGACCCAAAGCGCCGAGCGCGACATCTGTCAGTCGCTGTTCAACCGCGGACGCAATCTGGCGCGTCAGGAAGATTGGGCCGGGCTGGCAAATCTGATCGCCGCCAATGACCGCGCCCGCGCCACCACCCCATCCGGGGCCCCGATCAGTGAAATTCTGGCGGTTGGCGCACGGTCTGACCTGAGCCGGGCCTTGCTCAGCGTGTCCGAAGCCGGGGCATTGTCCCCCAATCACCCCATGCTGGCCGGGCTGGAGGCCCTTGACCACAGCCTGGGCGAACACCGTGACACCGCAACCTGCGCGGCGCTTCTGGCCCTGGCCCATATGGATGCCGGTTGGGCCTGGTACAAGCAGGGCTGGCAACGCGGCCTGCCCGAACAACATGTCGCCGCCTTTCAACATTCCTTCTCGCGCGCGGCGCAAAATCTGGCGCCCTTCTCGCCCGCAATGGAAGATTCGCCTTTTCTGGCCTCTGCCCGCTGCGGCCTTTTGGCCGGAATTGCCGATGCAGATCGCCGGGTCAGCGAGGATTTTCGCGCCCTGATCGCGCTTGCACCGCAAATGCCCGGACATATGCGGGCCTATGGTCTGCACCTTTTGCCGCGCTGGTTCGGCAGCTATGCCAAGCTGGAGGTCGAGGCCCGCCAAATCGCCGCCCAGACCCAGCCGAAATGGGGCGCGGGCGGCTATGCCTGGGTCTATATGGACGCCTTGTTGCAGGATCCGGCGACCTTTGCCTTTCTTGACATCGACTTCTTTCTCGAAGGTCTGACCGACATTCATCAGGCCACAGGATGCCAGCATATGACCAACCTGCTGGCCGCCTATCTGTCGCATATGCTGCTGCAAAGCGGCACCGCCGGACCGGACAGCAGCCAGCGCCGCGCCCTGACCCGCCATCGCGACCGGTTGATCCGTGACGAAATGACCGAAACCCATTCCTGGGTCTGGTCCATATTGGACACCGGGTATGGCACCCCCGGCGCGGACCATCTGACGCAGACCACAGCCGATGCCGGGCTGGGTCAGGCCTGGGCCGCAATCAGCACCGCCCTGTCGCGCGACCTGCGCCGCCTGCATTCCGGTGCGCAACCCGCGCAATAGGTCCGCAACTTTCCCCACTGCCCGGCGCATAATGGGCCTGTCTTGCCCCTTGCCCCGCTTTTGTCCCTGCCCTAGAACCCAGATGTTCTTACCAGACGTTCCAACCGCAGGAGACAGGGATGCTTGACCTGACATATGACGCACCGAAGCCCAAGGTTATTGCCGGGGCCAAGCATGACTGGGAACTGGTGATCGGCATGGAGGTCCATGCCCAGATCTCGTCCAACGCCAAGCTGTTCTCTGGCGCATCAACGCAATTCGGGGCCGAACCAAACGCCAATGTGGCCTTTGTTGACGCGGCGATGCCCGGCATGTTGCCGGTGATCAACGAATATTGCGTTGAACAGGCGGTGCGCACCGGTTTGGGCCTGAAGGCGGAAATCAACCTGAAGTCGGCCTTTGACCGCAAGAATTACTTCTACCCGGATCTGCCGCAGGGCTATCAGATCTCGCAGCTGTATGAACCGCTGGTGGGTGAAGGCGAGGTTCTGGTGGAATTGGGCGACGGCATCGCGCGGCTGGTGCGGATCGAACGCATCCACATGGAACAGGACGCCGGCAAATCCATCCACGACATGGACCCCAACATGTCCTTTGTCGATCTCAACCGCACCGGTGTGGCGCTGATGGAAATCGTCAGCCGCCCCGACATTCGTGGCCCCGAAGAGGCCGCGGCCTATGTCGTCAAGCTGCGCCAGATCCTGCAATATCTGGGCACCTGTGACGGCAACATGCAAAACGGCAGCATGCGCGCCGATGTCAACGTGTCTGTCTGTCTGCCCGGCCAATACGAGAAATATCAGGCGACGCAGGATTTCAGCCACCTCGGCACCCGCTGCGAGATCAAGAACATGAACTCGATGCGGTTCATTCAGGCCGCGATCGACTTTGAGGCCAAGCGCCAGATTGCCCTGCTGGAAAGTGGCGGCACCGTGGATCAGGAAACCCGGCTTTATGATGCGGACAAGGGTGAAACCCGGTCGATGCGGTCCAAGGAAGAGGCGCATGATTACCGCTACTTCCCCGATCCCGATCTGCTGCCGCTGGAAATCGAACAGGGCTGGGTTGATGACATTGCGGCCACCCTGCCGGAACTGCCGGACGCCAAAAAGGCACGGTTCATCAAGGACTTTGGCCTGTCCGACTATGACGCCAGCGTGTTGACCGCCGAAACCGTATCCGCGAACTATTTTGAAAAAGTGGCGGATGGCCGCGATGGCAAGATGGCCGCGAACTGGGTGATCAATGAATTGTTTGGTCGCCTGAAAAAGGATGACCGCGATCTGGCGGATTGCCCGGTCACGCCGGACCAATTGGGCGGTATCATCACCCTGATCCAAAAGGGTGACATCAGCGGCAAGATCGCCAAGGATCTGTTCGAAATCGTCTATACCGAAGGCGGTGACCCGGCCGAGATCGTCGAAGCCCGTGGCATGAAGCAGGTGACCGACACCGGAGCAATCGAGGCCGCCGTGGATGAGGTGATCGCCGCCAACCCCGCTCAGGTGGAAAAGGCACGTGCCAATCCGAAGCTGGCAGGCTGGTTTGTGGGTCAGGTGATGAAAGCCACCGGCGGCAAGGCCAACCCCAAGGCCGTGAACGAAATCGTGGCCGCCAAACTGGCACAGTAACAGGCGTTTCATCAAAACGCCCATTCCTTGGACTTTGCGCATTGGTGCAAGGTCCGGGGACCAAATTCCGTGATCGGAATTTGCAAAAATCCCTGAAGATTTTTGTCCAGCGCTGTGGCGATGTTGCGCTTTAACGGCATTTATGATTTTGGACCCGACATGACGACATATGAGTACAAGGTGGTGCCGGCCCCTGACCGGGGGCGCAAGGCACGGGGTGTAAAAGGTGCAGATGGGCGGTTTGCCCATGCGCTGGAAGATGCATTGAACGAACTTGCGGCCGAAGGTTGGGAATATCAGCGCGCCGAGACCCTGCCCAGCGAGGAACGTCAGGGCCTCTCGGGCAAGGCCACGGTTTTCCGCAATGTTCTGGTGTTTCGCCGCGCGCGGGACGCCGATCTGGCGGATTTTGAACCCCGGCTTCTGGACCCACCCCAGGATACGCCACGGCAGGAGCTGCCAAAAGACATCCCCGTTCTGGATGCCGCGCGCATTCTGGCCGAAGAGAAAACGCCAGAGACCGCAGCGCAGCCGGACACGCCAGAGCCGAGCAGCCCGCCCGCCCCTGATGCCGTGGCCCCCGGCGACGCGACGCGCCCCGAAGGTCCGGCCAAAGACTGATCCGGTTTTGGCACTGTCTTTGGACCCGGCTTTGGACCTGTCTTTGGTGTTGCGCCCCTAAGGGTCAGGACGCTCAAGGATCAGGATCTAGGGCACATCGAGGTCCAGCGTCAGCGCATGGATCGCGCCGACAAGCTCTGCCCCCAAGGCAGAATGCACCGCGCGATGCCGGGCGATACGCGACTGCCCCTCAAAGGCGGCACTGCGCAGGCGGACACGAAAATGGCTCTGGCCACCCTCTTGGTATCCGGCGTGCCCACGATGCGCCTCGCTTTCGTCTTCAACACTCAATTCGACCGGCGCAAAGACCGTATCAAGGCGTTGGCGGATTTCTTCTGAACGTTTCATGAAATTTTTCCGGGCCCCTTCCCTCTGGTCCTCAATGGTCTAAACTGCCACGTCCGAGTCGAAAAGGTGCGCGCTATGAGTAAATCAGACCCATTCGGATTCGATATGTCCGTATCATCCGCCAAGAAGAAAAATCCACGTGGTCGGCGTGGTATGTCCGGGGCATCCGAGACCTCGCAGCGGGTCTGCGATCTTGATGGCTGCGAAGAGCGCGGGCTCTATCGTGCGCCCAAGGCGCCCGATGTGCTGGATGATTATTTCTGGTTCTGCAAGGAACACATTCGCGAATATAACGCGCGGTGGAGCTTCTTTGAGGGCAAGACAGAAGCCGAGATGAATGCGCAGGAAACATCCGACAAGGTGTGGGAGCGCAAGACCAAGGATTTCCGCGACCCCGAGGCCAAGGCCTGGGCGCGGCTGGGCATTGAAGACCCGCATCAGGTTCTGGGTGAAAATGCCACCCGCAATCCCGGACGCAACCCCAGCACCCCAAGCCGACGTTTGCCGCCCACCGAACGGCGTGCGATCGAAATTCTTGAGGCCCGTGAAAGCTGGACCAAGGTTCAGATCCGCAAATCCTACAAGGCGCTGATCAAGGTGCTGCACCCCGACATGAACGGCGGGGACCGATCGCAGGAAGAACAGCTGAACGAAGTGATGTGGGCCTGGGAACAGGTCAAGGACAGCCGGAACTTCGCTGACAAGTAATCTGCGCCGATCCAGGTGAATGGGGGCTCTGCCCCCGTCGCCAAGGCGACCCCCCCGGGATATTTTTGAACAGAAGAAGCCTTGGGGTGATCCGCCCCCGGGGCTAGGCTGCGCGGAATTTCAGGGAGACGCCATTCAGGCAATGGCGCATGCCGGTTGGTTTCGGGCCATCGTCAAAGATATGCCCCAGATGCGATCCGCAGCGGCGGCAATGGCATTCCGTGCGGGTGGCAAACAGCGACCGGTCTTCTTTTGTGCCAATTGCATCGGGCAGAGATTGCCAGAAGCTGGGCCAGCCGGTGCCGCTGTCGAATTTGTGGGCTGAGGCATAGATTTCCAGGTCGCAGCCACGGCACAGGTAGGTGCCTTTGGTTTTCCGGTCATGCAACGGCGAGGAAAAGGCGCGTTCGGTGTCTTCCTGTCGCATCACGGCATATTGCGCATCGCTGAGCATTGCGCGCCATTCCGCATCGGTGCGGGTGATTTCGAAGCTGCCTGTCGCGGCTTGCAAGGCAAGGGGCGATCCGCCGACAGCCAATGTGGCGGTCGCGGCGGAGGCGGTCAGAAATCGGCGTCTTGAGAATGTCATGTCGGGCTCCTCTGACAGATTGTGGCGATGTTTGGCTTGGGTGGGCCAGTATTCATGTCCCGCCCCGGCACAGATGCGCCGAGGCGGGCATTGAATCGCGTTATCCGGGTGTGTGTGCGCGGCGCGATCCAATGTTTCGGCAACCAGCGTGGTTTACATCGCAGGCAGCAGAACCGTGTCGATCACATGGATTACGCCATTGGATTGTTTGACGTCGGCGATTGTCACCTTGGCCATACGGCCGCGTTCGTCTTCGAGCGTGATTTCATCACCGGAATAGGTCGCCTGCAACGTGCAGCCGCCCACCGTTGGCACCGGATGTTTGCCGTTGTCGTCGTCGATCATACCTTTGATCGCCATCGACATCGCATCCGCCGACACCACATGGCAGGTCAGGATCTTGGTCAGCTGATCCTTGTTTTCCGGCTTCAGCAGGGTTTCCACGGTCCCGCCTGCCAATTTGTCGAATGCGGCATTGGTCGGGGCAAAGACCGTGAACGGGCCTTCGCCCATCAATGTGTCGACCAGACCGGCCGCCTTGACTGCGGCGACAAGCGTGGTGTGATCCGCAGAGTTCACCGCGTTTTCGACGATGTTCTTGTCCGCGAACATGGCCGCGCCGCCCACCATTGGATTGCCGGTTTCCGCATGGCTTTCGGCGAAAGCAAAGGTGGTGGTCACAGCAAGGGCCACGGCGGTCAGAGTGGTTTTGGCGAAAGTCATGGTAACTCCTGTCAGTCTTGCGAGGCCGTTGTGGCCACGCTCAGGAGTAGAGACGCAGGCGGTGGCGCAAAAGTTTCGCGCCACCGATCACAAAGACATCACGTCGCCGTGATGACCCCGGTGGCCAGCACCGCGCCAGTGGGCAGGCCAGTGGGTGAGCCGCCGGCGGGCTCGTCCGAAATCGCCAGAACAGCGCCATCCAGCGCGCCCCGCAGCGGATCAGGCACCGCAAGGGCCACAACAACGCCGGGGCTGAGCAGACCCAGCGACACCGGTGCATTGTCGCCCTGGATCAACCAAAGCTCGCGCGCGCGGCCATCCTCCGGGAAGGCTCCGATCAATTCCGCCGTCAATGCGCCGCTGTCTGCATCAAGCTCGATCCGGGCCACATTTTCAGCGGCCTCTGTGGTCAGCGCAGCCGTATAGGGCGCGCTGTCCGGTTCCAGCCAGCCAAATTGCACCACGGCCAGCGCCAGGCCAGCGGCCAAAGCGCCGCCCAAAACCGCCTGCCCCAGTCCAAGCCCCGCCCCAAGACGTCGCCACAGCGGTTTGCGCGCACCGAACAATCGGGTTTCAACCGAGGTCCAGATCCCGTCCGGCGCAGGCACCGGGTCGAGATCGGCGGCCAGCTCGGCAAAATGCTCTGTCCAGGTGTCGCAGAGATCGCGCAATGCCGGTTCCCGCACCATCCGCCGGGCCACGTCGCGCGCGGCATCCTCGGACAACAGGCCAAGCACGTATTCCGCTGCAAGAACGGAATCGTTATCGGGTATGTCGGTTGCGTCACTCATTAACTCAGACAAGCCTTCAAAGATTGCAGACTGCGGCGCAGCCAGGTTCGCATGGTATTCAGCGGCACCGCAAACTGCGCTGCCAATTCAGCATAGCTGGCCCCTTCAAGATAGGCCAACCGGACCGCCGCGGATTTTTCGGCGGCCAGTTCGTCAAGGCAGGCTTCGATCCGGGCGCGCTCGCCCTTTTGGGCAAGCTGCTCGGCCGGGCCGGGGTCGGGCGATTCCAGACGGTCGATCAGGCTTTCGTCGCCATCGGCCCGCCCTTCTCCGGCGCGATTGCGCCGCAACACGTCAATGGCATGGTTGCGCGCCACGGTGATCAGCCAGGTCATCGGCCGCACGCGACCGGGTTGATAGGCCTCGGCGCGCTGCCAGATCTTGACATAGACCTCCTGCAACGCGTCCTCTGCCTGTGCCCTGTCCCGTAAGATACGCAGGCAGAGTCCAAAAAGTTTCGCGGATGTTGCAGAATAAAGTGCGGAAAATGCTTTGCGGTCGGCCATGGAGACCCGCGCCAACAAATCATCAAGGTCCTGCGTCGTCACGGTGATGCCCCCGGTGTCTGATTGAGCCTGACGATAGAGCGCGATGCGGTGGTGGCAAGGCCCGTTTCGAAACCAACCCGGCAATTCTGGTCCCCGCTCTTGCCACTGCTGCGAATATGGTGCACGAACCGTGACGCAAAACACGAGTTGAGACCGAAAAGGACGCGGCCATGGCGGACGGCACGATGGACCCAAATATGAGACCCTCTGAAGAGATCTCGGTGCGCGATGTGTTCGGCATCGACACTGACATGATGGTCAAGGGCTTTGCCGAGCGCAGCGATCGCGTGCCGGATGTGGACCAGACCTACAAGTTTGATCCCGATACCACATTGGCGATCCTGGCCGGGTTTTCCCACAATCGCCGGGTGATGATCCAAGGCTATCACGGGACGGGCAAATCGACCCACATCGAACAGGTCGCCGCACGGCTGAACTGGCCTGCGGTGCGCGTCAACCTCGACAGTCACATTTCCCGGATCGACCTGATCGGCAAGGATGCGATCAAGTTGAAGGACGGCGTGCAGGTCACCGAGTTTCAGGAAGGTATCCTGCCCTGGGCGCTGCGCAACCCGACCGCGATTGTGTTCGACGAATATGATGCCGGCCGCGCCGATGTGATGTTCGTGATCCAGCGCGTGCTGGAGGTTGACGGCAAGCTGACGCT
Organism: Marinovum sp. J2-8; assembly: GCF_055808435.1. Taxonomy (NCBI): domain Bacteria; kingdom Pseudomonadati; phylum Pseudomonadota; class Alphaproteobacteria; order Rhodobacterales; family Roseobacteraceae; genus Marinovum; species Marinovum sp. J2-8. Next base: position 671,187 of record NZ_JBVVRZ010000002.1, read on the forward strand.
GCTCGACCAGAACCAGGTGATCAACCCGCACCCCTATTTCCGTATCTTTGCCACGTCCAACACCGTGGGTCTCGGCGATACCACCGGGCTGTATCACGGGACGCAACAGATCAACCAAGGCCAGATGGACCGCTGGTCGCTGGTGGCGACGCTGAACTATCTGTCGATTGATGCGGAATGCGCGATCATTCTGGCGAAATGCCCGCATTACAACACCGAAAAAGGCCGCAAGACCGTCAAACAGATGGTCACTGTAGCGGACCTTTCGCGTACCGCCTTCATGAACGGGGATCTGTCGACGGTGATGTCGCCACGGACCGTGATTGCCTGGGCGCAAAACGCCGAGATCTTCCGCAATGTCGGCTATGCCTTCCGGGTGTCGTTCCTCAACAAATGTGACGAGCTGGAACGCCAGACCGTGGCGGAATTCTATCAGCGCTGCTTTGACGAGGAACTGCCAGAGAGCGCCGCGAGCCTCGCATTGGGCTGACCGCTCTTTGGGCCCTTGCGGGCCCGCATCGCGAAGACAGCCCGCAAGGGACTGAATGAGCAGCGCCCAATGGGCGCTGTTTCTGCATGTGCAGCCGTGCTGAAACCACAACAACGGCAAAAGTTTTCATAACGCCCAATTCTTGACGCATTAATCTTGTGATATGCTTCAATTATGAGCGGTGTGAAAACTTTAATGAGTTTCGTTGCGCTGGTGGTGACCTCAACCTCTCTGCCAGCGCAGCCGACAACGGCGCCAGGTCCGGCCCATCTGTTTGCGACCTGTACTGGGCGGTTGTCGGCCTGGATGGAACATCAATGGATGTTTGATGGGCCAGGATCAGAGCACACAGCACGCCAACGGGAGCAGATGATGGGGCTGCTTGGCGCGGTCACCCCGCCCGGCAAAGGGCGCGAAATCCTGCATCTCAGGATAGATGCCAAAATGGCCCTCGCCAGTCTGCTGACCCGCGCCACATTTTCCGACGATACCCGCGAAGCCCGACGGGCCAGTAAAATGGTTCAGATCAGGCTTTCGGAATGCACCGGCTTGTTGCTGAGTTGATGTGCTGAAATTCCGGGCACCGCCGCCCTATGCGGCCTTCCCCAACCACTTCGTATATACTTTGTATTGACCTGAACTATACCCGTGTCGTAAATTCGTTACATGGTACGGAAGCTTCGCCCTCTTGCGGCGGCGGCTCTTCTGAATGCGTTGACCCTGTCCGCCGCCTTTGCATCTCCGCCCCCTGCGGGCGACAGAGCAGAGGCGTTTGCGGTCTGCGCCGGCAGGCTCTGGGCGCTGTCGGTGCAACAGGCGGCGGTGGGCGATCCCGCGCATGAAACCACCCGGCGCATGCGGTCCGATTTCGATATGCTGTTGGATGCGGTGATTGGTGACGCGGAAAACAACCGACAGGCACAGCGATGGCGCACCGATGGTTGGGTGCAAATGGCCCATCTTCTGGCGCGGCACCAATATGGCGACACCGCGCGGCGGCGTGACATGGCAGCGGCGCGCATGGCGTCCCGCATCAACACCTGCCGTCGCATGATCCTTGGCGGGTAGCTGAGCGCAGAAATTGCAGTCAGGAAAACGCATCCGCTCTCTGGCCATTGCCCGCCTGCATCACTAGGGTGACGCCGTTGAAAACCACTTCCGCAGGCATTCCATGGCGCAGACCGACAACCCCGCAGATCCGTTCAAGAAAGCCCTGGCCGAAGCCACCAAGGTGATGGCGGACGATCCTGAATTGACCGTCAGCTATTCGGTGGACCCGTCCGGGGTGTCCGGCGATGCCATGCGCCTGCCCCAAGTCAGCCGCCGGATGAGCCGCGACGAGGTTCTGTTGGCGCGTGGCACAGCGGATGCGCTGGCCTTGAAACACAAGTATCACGACGCCAAGACCCACGCGCGTTATGCCCCGCCCGGTGACATCGCCCGCGATCTGTACGAGTTCGATGGAAACCGCCCGCTGCGAGGCCGTCGGCGCACGCGACATGCCCGGCACCGCCGGCAACATCGACGCCAAGATCAACGCAGATGCGCTGAAACGCGGCTATGACCAGATCAGCAAAGCCTCGGATGCGCCATTGCCAGTGGCGGCGGGCTATCTGATCCGGCATCTGGCAACGGGTCGTGATCTGCCACCGGCGGCGGCCAATGTCATGGATCTGTGGCGCGGCTTCATCGAAGATCAGGCCGGTGGCCAGATGGAGGATCTTCAGGAATTGCTGGCCGATCAGAGCCAGTTTGCCAAATTTGCCCGGCGGATCATTCAGGATCTCGGCTATGGCGATCAGCTGGGCGAAGACCCGGATGATCTCGACGACGAGTCGGAAGATCAGGCCGAAGACAGTCAGGACGAGGATCAAGATCCGGATTCGACCGGTCAGGACGACGAACAGGACGATCAGGCCGAGGCCAACCCGGAACAAGGCCAGGAAGAACAACAAGACCCAAGCGAAGCCCAGGTCACCATGGATGACATGGCCGATCAGGAAAGCGGCGAGGAAACCGAACTGCCCGAAGGCGAGGCCCCGCTGGAGCCGCCAGCGCCCGCGCCGGTGTCGGATGCCGACCCGGATTACACGGTCTTTGCCACCGAATACGACGAAGAAATCGCCGCCGAAGATCTGGCCGATCCCGCAGAACTGGAACGGTTGCGCGACTATCTGGACCAACAATTGGAACCTTTGAAGGGCGCGGTGTCGCGTCTGGCCAACAAGTTGCAGCGCCGTCTGCAGGCGCAGCAAAACCGATCCTGGGAATTTGACCTGGAAGAAGGCATTCTGGATGCCGGACGTCTGGCGCGGGTGGTGGCCAATCCGACCACGCCCCTGTCGTTCAAGGTCGAAAAAGACACCGAATTCCGCGATACCGTGGTGACATTGCTGTTGGATAATTCCGGCTCGATGCGGGGGCGGCCGATTTCCATTGCCGCGATCTGTGCCGATGTTCTGGCCCGGACGCTGGAACGGTGCTCGGTCAAGGTCGAGATCCTCGGCTTTACCACACGCGCCTGGAAAGGCGGGCTTTCACGGGAAAAATGGCTGGGCGAAGGCCGGATACAGCAGCCCGGACGGCTTAACGATCTGCGCCACATCATCTATAAACGTGCCGATGCGCCCTGGCGTCGGGCGCGGCCCAATCTGGGGCTGATGATGAAAGAAGGCCTGTTGAAGGAAAACATCGACGGCGAGGCGCTGGAATGGGCGCACCGCCGCATGGTGGGCCTGCCGAAGCGCGCAAGATCCTGATGGTGATTTCCGATGGCGCGCCGGTCGATGACAGCACTCTGTCGGTCAATCCGGCGAATTTTCTGGAAAAACACCTGCGTGACGTGATTGCCATGGTGGAACGGCGGCGGGCGGTGGAACTGCTGGCGATTGGGATCGGCCATGATGTGACGCGCTATTACGACCGCGCAGTGACCATCACCGATGTGGAACAATTGGCGGGGGCCATGACCGAGCAATTGGCGGCCTTGTTTGACACAGACCCACGTGCACGCGCGCGGGTGATGGGGATGCGCAAGACCGGATAGGCCGAAAGCTGGGTGTTGCGGGCGATCAGAAGGGGGCCAGCCCCCTCGGCCTGCGGCCTCACCCCCGGGATATTTTTGAACAGAAGAAGGACGGGCCTGCGATATGTTTCAGACCTTCGACGTCACTGCACGACCCGAGCAAGGGCCGCCACGACTGGCACAATTGCGCGCGGAGATGGCGCGGCACGGCCTGGCCGGTTTCATTGTGCCGAAAGCAGATGTGCACCAGGGCGAATATGTTGCGCCACGCGATGACCGGCTGGCCTGGTTGACCGGTTTTACCGGATCGGCGGGGTTTGCCGTGGTGTTGGACGATCAGGCCGGGGTGTTTGTCGATGGGCGCTACCGGGTGCAGGTCAAATCCCAGGTGGCAGAGGATTTTACGCCGGTGGATTGGCCCGAGGTGCAATTGGCGGATTGGGTCAGGCCGCGGCTGTCGGAGAGCGATCTGGGGTTTGATCCCTGGTTGCACAGCCTACGGCAATACCGTGATCTGGAACGTGGGCTGAACGGTTCGGGGATTGTGCTGACCCGCTGTGGCAATCTGATTGACACCATCTGGGAAGATCAGCCTGCGCCACCGATGGAGCCGGTTCATCTGCATCCCGACGCCTTGGCCGGACGTACGTCGGCCGAAAAACGTGCCGAGCTGGCCGCCGGGTTGAAAACGCTGGGGGCCGCGGTCGCGGTCATCACCTTGCCGGATTCGCTCTGCTGGTTGCTCAATATCCGCGGCACCGACATTCCGCGCAATCCGGTCGCCCATGGCTTTGCCTTGGTGCATGTCGATGGCACGGTTGATCTGTTCATGGCAGCGGCCAAGCTGGGGGATGTCGATCTGGGGCCGGATGTGCGCCAGCATGCGCCGGATGATTTTTCGGCGGCTTTGGCCAAACTGGATGGGCCGGTTCTGGTGGATCCTGAAACTGTGCCGTTGGCGGTGGTTGATGCGATCACGGCCGAGGTGGTCGAGGGCCGCGATCCATGTGTTTTGCCGAAAGCCTGCAAAACCGAGGCCGAGTTGGACGGCATGCGCGCCGCGCATCTGCGGGACGGCGTCGCCATGTGCGAGTTCCTCGCCTGGCTGGACGATGAAGCGCCGGGGGATCTGACGGAAATTGATGTGGTGACCGCGCTGGAGGGATTTCGGCGCGAGAGCAATCAGCTGCGAGATATTTCCTTTGAGACGATCAGCGGCTCTGGCCCGAATGGCGCGATTGTGCATTACCGGGTGAACGAGGAAACCAACCGCAAGCTGGCCGATGGGGAATTGTTGCTGGTGGACAGTGGTGGGCAATATGCCGATGGCACCACCGACATCACCCGCACCATGGCCGTTGGCACCCCCCCGCCCGAGGCCGTGGCGGCCTTTACCCGTGTGTTGCGGGGCATGATCGCCATGTCCTGTGCGCGCTGGCCCAAGGGGCTGGCGGGGCGGGATCTCGACGTGCTGGCGCGGATGCCGCTTTGGCAGGCCGGACAGGATTACGGCCATGGCACCGGGCATGGGGTTGGGGCCTATCTGTCGGTGCATGAAGGTCCGGCGCGGCTGGCCCGCACCGGCACAGAGCCGCTGTTGGCGGGCATGGTCCTGTCGAATGAACCGGGGTTTTACCGCGAAGGCGCTTTTGGCATCCGGATCGAGAACCTTTTGACGGTGCGCGCGGCCCCGGCCCTGCCTGGGGGCACGGTTGACGGGATGCTGGAATGGGAAACCCTGACCTTTGTCCCGATTGACCGGCGCCTGATAGCGCCCGACATGTTAACCGCAGATGAGCGGCGCTGGTTGAATGAATATCATGCGACATGTCGTCAATTGCTGCGCGACAGACTGGGCAATCGGGCCGCACTGTGGTTGGATGCCGCAACTGCAGAAATCTGACATCAAACGGTTACATGCCACGGGGCATGTACAAGGACGTGTCGTGGGGAGATAGAAAATGACAATCAGGATCGTAAAAGCCGAGGGCAATTGGGTTGTCCGTGCAGGTGGCGCCGTATTGGGTGAAAGCAGCAATGCATTGGAACTGATCGAAGATGGCCACAAGCCGGTGATCTATTTCCCGCGTGGCGATATTGCGATGGCCTTTCTGGACGCGTCGGACAAGAAAACCACCTGCCCGCACAAAGGCGAAGCCAGCTATTTCTCGATTGATGCCAAAAACCGGACGCTTCAGGATGTGGTCTGGAGCTATGAAGATCCCAAACCCGAAGTCGCAGAGATCAAAGGGTATCTGGCGTTTCAACCGGGCGCATATCTTCAGGTCGAAGAAGTCTGAGGTCAAACCCGCAAGCAAGGGCCGGGGCGGATCTAGGCCGCCCCACCCCGCAATTTCTTGCCCGCCGCATAGAGCCGGCCAAGCGTGACCGCAATCAACCGGGGTTCGAATATCAGCCCCAGGCCAAAGCGGATCGACAGGTTGTTCAGCGTCTCGATCGAAATTGATTTCGCTGCGCGGGAAAATCCGCCCGCCTGCATTTCCTCAAGACAGCCATTCACCGTCAGCGTGTCAAAACCAAACGTATTCTGGAACAGAAACCAGAGCGATTCTGAATGCATTTTCAGATGTGGCGCGGCGGTCGTTTCGTCGAATTGTCCGTTGGGGACATCAATTTCATACCGTTTCCTCAGATCATCGCATTCGATGACCACTGGCTGAAACAACCGGATCGGGCTGTATTTTTGCGCCAGACGCATGGCCATGACGCTGTTGTTGCGATGAACGCGATCAATGAATTTGGCGAACACGGCCTCAAGCTCGGCTGGGGTTTTGCTGGTGAATTCCATCAAGGGGCCGGTAACCGCCCGATCCCGCGCTGCGTTCCAGAACGCCACCGCATCGCGGGTCATCCCGTCGCTGACCTCGCCCCGGAATACATCGCCCGGTTTCATCACCTGAATGTCGAAATCCGCATCGCCAAAGCGGTCCAGCACATCCTGTGGCCCGTTTGCAGCATCGTTCAGATAGACATTGCGGGTATTGGCAAAGGCCACGTAACTGGCAAAGGGGATGACGACGCGGGGGTTCAACAGTTCTGCCTGGACCGCGATATTGTCGAGCTTGGCCTGGGCCGCCTCTTGCCGCCAGGCGGTGTTGTCCGGCCCGCCCTTCCATGCAGCATAAGAAAACTGGGTCAGCAGCACGTCACATGGCCCCGCCTGCGACAGGATCTGACGCGCGCGTTTCGGGTTGTCGATGTGGCAGTCATTGAGGTTCAAAATGTGATGCGTCGCGGTTTTGATCGACACAAGTGAATCGTACCAATCATCCTTGAGGCACATCAATTGCATCCCACCGATGTCATAGGCGCGGCCAAAGGTCATTTCACACAGGTCGATCCCCTGGCCGCGAATGAATTCGGCCACCCGCTGATCGCCAATTTTCTGAAACCAGATGGCAATGCCACGTGCGCGCAGCTTGGCCCCATGGGTCTTGAAGAATGCGATCGAGAAATGATCGGGGTGTTCGTGGCTGAGCCAGATATGTGTCACCCGGTCCAGCAGCGCGTCAACCGCCGCATCCGGGGTTTCGACCAGAAGCTGCCAGCCCTTGTGAAAGGCCGGGCCCGAATACCAGGGGTCGGTCAGTAGCGCGACCTCGCCCTCGGTGATCAGGATTGAGGCGTGATTGATAAACTCGATCTGCATGGTCATTCCTTTGTTCCGACGCGCCTGTCAGTCAGCTGTGTTCTTCTTCTGCCGTCGCCGCCAAAGCCCGGTTATAGGCCTTGAGCGCATCAACGTGAAACAATGCCCCCCGCAATTCCGGTGGCTGGCCCTCGCCGCGTAATGCGACGACGGGCACAAACGTCAAACCCGATGTGTCAAACATCGGCATCGCGGTTTCCAGGGTGGCATTCGCGTTCAGATACACCCCTTCTTCGACCAGTTTCCAACAGGCATCCTCGGACGCGGCGGTCTCGGCGTCCCAAGGGCGCATTACCTGACTGACCCGAAACATCGCCAGCAAATAGGCCTGTGGCCCAGCGGCCAGATGCACACCGCGCCGCTCCAGCTGGGTCAGGAAGAACGACCGATCCACCAATCGCGATGACACCGCCGTTGAAATCGACACTGTCACCATCACCGCCAATCCGGTCTGCCAGTCACCGGTCAGTTCGAACACGATCAACGTGGTCGAAATCGGCGCGCCCAGCACCGCCGCCGCAACCGCGCCCATCCCCGCCAAGGCATACAGCGTGAAGGCGCCGGAATGGTTGGGAAACAGGCCGGTCGCGATCAGACCAAAGGCCAACCCGGTCAACGCCCCCACCATCAAGGCCGGCGAAAACACCCCGCCGCCCATCCGCCCCGCCATGGTGATGGCCACGGCCAGCACCTTGAGCATGGCATAAACAATGGCTTGCCACAAAAGCAGTTGCCCGGTCAGCGCCAGCGAAGTCGTCTCGTATCCGACGCCAATGATATGCGGGAAAAAGATCGCCATCGCGCCCAACAGCGCCCCCGCCAACATCGGGCGAATCCAATAGGGCATGCCAATGCGGCTTTGGATCCGGCTTTCCAGATCATCGGCCCAGAATATGGCCCGGATCATCACCACAGCCACCAGCCCACACACCATCCCAAGGATCAAAAATGCCGGCAGTTCAAGATAGAATTCCAGGGCCGTGGTGCCGGGAAGCGTAAATTCGGTCACATCGCCAAAAGCCAGCCGGTTGATCACCGTGCCCGCCGCGCTGGCCACCACAATGGGCGCAAAGGAATGCAGCGCAAAATGGCGCAGCACCACCTCAAGCGCGAACAGCGCCCCGGCAATCGGCGCATTGAAGCTGGCCGAAACCGCCGCCGCCACAGCACAGCCCAACAGATCACGCCCGGTGATGCCATCCGCATGCAACACATTGGATACCCAGCTGGAAATCATCGCCGCAATATGCACAACCGGGCCTTCCCGGCCGGTCGATCCGCCGGTGGACAGCGTGATCAGGGAGGAGGCCGCCGAGGCCAGCCCCTCCTTGCGTTCGACCCGCCCATCGTGAAGTGCGGCGCCTTCGATCACATCCGCCACCGACCGGACCCGGCCATCGGTCGTGAACAGATACAGGATGACCCCCACCGCAATGCCGCCGCCCATCGGAATGATCAACGCCCAGAACCAATCCAGCGTACCGGCAAAACTGTGCAATTGGCTCAGATCTTCGGTGCCGTAAACACTGGCCTGCAACCAATCAATCGCGCGGCGAAACAGCAGCGCCGCAAAACCCGCCGCAATGCCAATCAGCAATGCGATGAACCAGAATTGCACCTGACTGGGCCCGCGATGTCGCAGCAATTGCCACCCACGGGCAAAGACATTGGCCATTTCACAAATCTGGCGTCGGGCAAGGTTTTGGTTGTTATTTGTCATTACACTCGATCACATCTTTGCGCGCTTCTGCCGCTACGGTAAGAATGCGCGATTTCGGTGATCAGACGGGGCAGACATGACCAGACCAGGGGCGCGGATAGAGGAAACCATTGAGGCGCTTAAGTCCTTGTTAGGCCAGAGGTTGACGACGTCCAAGTCCGATTTGGACCAGCATGGCCGATCCGAGAGCTATTTTGCCCCAATCCCCCCGGATGCGGTCGCCTATCCTGAAACCACAGAAGAAGTTTCGGCCCTGGTGAAGATTTGTGCAGGCTTCGATGTGCCGGTGGTGGCCTGGGGCACCGGAACCTCGCTTGAGGGGCATTCGCTGGCTGTCGAGGGAGGGGTCGTGGTGGATTTTTCCCGTATGACGCGGGTGCTGGATGTGCGCCCCGGCGATATGGATGTCAGTGTTCAGCCCGGCCTGACGCGCGAGGTGCTGAACCAAGAGCTGCGTGCCACGGGGCTGTTTTTTCCGGTTGATCCCGGTGCCAATGCCGCGCTTGGCGGCATGGCGGCCACCCGCGCCAGCGGCACCACTGCGGTGCGCTATGGCACGATGCGCGACAATGTTCTGGGGCTGGAGGCGGTGCTGGCCGATGGCGAAATCATACGCACCGGCACGCGGGCGCGCAAATCATCCGCCGGCTATGACCTCACCGCGCTGTTGGTGGGCAGCGAAGGCACATTGGGATTGATTACCGAATTGACCCTGCGGCTGCATGGCCAGCCCGAGGCGATCAGCGCCGGGGTCTGTGCCTTTCCCGACATGGCCCGCGCGGTGGCTGCGGTGACCGATACGGTGCAACTTGGCCTGCCGATGGCGCGGATCGAATTTGTCGATGCGGCCACGGCGGCGGCGGTCAACGCCTATTCCGGCATGGAATTCCCGCTTTTGCCGCATCTTTTGGTAGAGTTTCACGGCAGCGATGCGGGCGTGGCCGAACAATCGCGACAGTTCGGTGAAATCGTCGCCGATCATGGTGCGCTGGGGTTTGAATGGTCACAGAACGCCGAAGACCGCAGCGCGCTCTGGACCATGCGGCACAATGCCTATTACGCGATCCTCGCCTCGCGCAAGGGCGCGCGTGGTGTGGTTACCGACATCTGCGTACCGGTGTCGCATTTGGCACAGGCGGTGGAGGAAACCCAGGCCGATATCGCCGCCAGCCCAATCCCCGGCCCGATCCTGGGCCATGTCGGAGACGGCAATTTCCACGCGATCCTTTTGGTGGATGACAGCAATCCGGCGGAAATTGCCGCCGCCAAGGCCCTGTCGGCGCGGATGGTGGAACGTGCCCTGGCGCTGGGGGGGACATCCACCGGCGAACACGGGATCGGCATGGGAAAGCTGGATTTCATGGCCGCCGAACATGGCCCCGCCTGGGGCGTCATGGGAGAAATCAAACGCGCGCTTGATCCCAAGAATATTTTGAACCCCGGCAAGATGGTGCCGCCCGGCAATCAGTTTTAGCCCCCCGCGCGGCAGCGATTGCGCCGCCTTGTCACATCCGGGTCACGGCCCGGCGGTATCCGTCATAAACCCAACCAAGGAATTTTCATGACCTTCGCCCGTGCACCATTTTTGTTTATCAGCACCTGTCTCGCCATGCTGTTGAGCGCCGCCATCTTTGGATTTTTCTTCGCTTGGGTCTGTTCGACCATGTGGGGGCTGGATGCCATCGACCCGCGCATTTCGATTGCGGCGATGAACGGCATGAATGCCAGCGTGCGCAATGCGGTCTTTGCCCCGGCGTTTTTTGGCACCCCTCTGGTGCTTGCCCTGACTGCCGTGTTGGCCTGGCGCAATCGCGCGGCGGCGCTTTGGTTCGGGACCGCGGCGTTGCTGTATATTGTCGGGGCTTTCGCCGTGACAATGGCGGTCAATGTCCCCATGAACGAGGCGCTGATGACCGTGACAATCCCCGAGGATCCGGAGGCCGCGCAGGTGATCTGGCAGGCCTATTCCAGCACCTGGCAGGTCTATAATATCGCCCGCACAATCGTCACCGGTTTTGTCTTTCTGTTCGGTTTGATGGGGGTGATACGGCTGGCGCGCGGCTGATCTTCAGCCCGCCAGCAAGGATCGCGCCGCGGCACGCGCCTCGTCCGTAATGGTGTCGCCCGCCACCATGCGGGCGATTTCGTCAATCCGGTCGCCGGCATCCAATGGCACCACCTGCGACAGCGTCTGCTCGCCGGTCACCCGTTTTTCCACCCGCCAATGATGCGCACCCAGCGCCGCAACCTGGGGCGAATGCGTCACCACCAGCACCTGACCGGCCTCGGCCAGTGCCGCCAACCGGCGCCCGACCGCATCCGCCGTGGCCCCGCCGACACCCCGGTCAATTTCGTCAAAGATCATCGTTACGCCGTCATTGCCCTCGGCCAGACAGACCTTGAGCGCCAGCAAGAACCGGCTGAGCTCGCCACCCGACGCAATCTTGCCAATCGGGCGGCCGGTGCGCCGGGGTTGGTCGCCACGGTGAAGGCCACCGCATCGCGCCCCTCAGGGCCCGGCGTGTCATCCGTGATCTCGGTGGAAAACACCGCGCGCTCCATTTTCAATGGCGCAAGTTCTGCGGTGACAGCGGCGTCCAATTTGCCCGCGGCGGCGTGGCGTGCGGCGCTCAGGGCGGCGGCGGCGGCGTCATATTCAGCCTGCGCTGCATCTGCTGCGCTGCGCAATTCCGCAAGGCCCGCATCCCCCTGGTCCAATTTGGTCAGCCGCGCGCGCAGGCTCTCGGCCAGTTCCGGCAGGGCCTCGGCCCCGACATTGTGCTTGCGTGCCAGGGCGCGCAGGGCAAACAGCCGCTCTTCGCAATCTTCCAATTCATGTGGGTTGAAGGCCAGTACATCCAGCGTTTCCTCGATCCCACGCACGGCTGTGTCCAGCTCTTCCAGCGCGCGGGACAGCGCCGCCAGCGGGGCGTCCAGCCGACCGTCAGCCCGGTCCGCCACCCCGTCAAGCCAGCGCATCGCCTCGCCCATTGATCCTTCGGCGCCATCATTGCCAAGTGCGTCGCCCGCGCGGGAAATATCTTCGCGAATGCGTTCCGCCCCCTGCATCAGCCGACGCTTGGCGTCCAGTTCGCTGTCCTCGCCCGGTTGCGGATCAAGCGCGTCAACTTCGGCCACCGCATGGCGCAGGAAATCTTCTTCTTCGCGCATGGCGGTCATGGCCGCCTCTGCCTCGGACAGCGTCTTGCAGGCAGCAGACAGGCTGCGCCAGGCGGCACTGGTGGCGCGCAACTGTGCCTCGACCCCGGCAAAGGAATCCAGAATCCGGCGATGCCCGCGTGGGTTCAACAGACCGCGATCATCATGTTGGCCGTGCAATTCAACCAATGTTTCCGACAATTGCCGCAGCACCTCGCCGGAACAGCGCCGGTCGTTGACCCAGGCCGTTTTACGCCCATCCGCCGAATTCACCCGACGCAGAATAAGCTCATCCCCCGTCGGCAGACCGGCCTTTTCCAACACGGCAAAGGCAGCATGATCCGGGGACAGATCGAATTCGGCCACGACCTCGCCCTGTTTGGCACCGGACCGCACCAATTCGGCCCGCCCGCGCCAGCCCAGCACAAAGCCCAGCGAATCCAGCAGGATCGACTTGCCCGCACCGGTTTCCCCGGTCAACACGTTCAACCCCGGCTGGAAGGCCAGCTCGAGGTGATCAATGATCAGCATATCGCGAATATCAAGCGCGCGCAGCATTTACGCCCCTTGGGCCGGGTCTGTTGCCCGCCGCCCTGTTACAGCCATTCACCCTTGATCATCTGGCGATAGATTGCCCCCAGCCAGCTGCCTTGGAAATACTTCGGCTCAAGCCCCTGCCCGGTCAAAAGACGATAGCTGTCTTCGTACCATTCGGTGGATTGATAGTTGTATCCCAGGATTGCGCCGGCGGTCTGTGCCTCTTGGGTCAGGCCCAGCGACAGATAGCTTTCAACCAGACGATGCAGGGCCTCTGCGGTGTGGGTTGTGGTTTGGAAATCTTCGACCACCACCCGGAACCGATTGATCGCCGAGGTATAGTGCTGACGTTTCAGATAATACCGCCCGATCTCCATCTCCTTGGCAGCAAGGTGATCAAAGGCGAGGTCGAATTTCAGAATCGACGAGCGGGCATATTCGCTGTCTGGATAGACTTCGATAACGGTGCGCAGCGCCTGCAATGCCTGAAAGGTCAGCCCCTGATCGCGACCAACATCGTCGATTTGGTCATAATACGACAGCGCCAACAGATATTGCGCATAGGCCGCATCTTCGTCTGCCGGGTAGAAATCAATATAACGCTGTGCCGCGGACCGGGCGCTTTCGTATTCCTTGTCCTTGTGATGGGCAAAGGCCTGCATGATCAATGCACGCTTGGCCCATTCGGAATAGGGATACAGCCGCTCGATCTCGGAAAAGAAACGCGCCCCTTCGGAATATTTCCGGCGGTCGACTTCATATTCGCCACGCTCGAAAATCTGTTCGGCGGTATAGGCCTCGATCGGGGTGTTCGATGCCCCGATATTGCCCCGCGCGTTACGATACGACTCGCCACACCCCGCCAGGGGCATAGCCAGCACCAGCGCCACAAGGATGGCCCGCGATGTCACACCAAAAAGTGGTCTGCCGCCTGTCATGCCTGATCAACCCTCACCCAATAGTCCGGCCCGAATGTCGGGCTTTGTTCCAGCCCGGCGTTCAAACGTCAACGCCTGTTTGGCCCGGTTAACCCGTCCTAGCACAAAGCCAGCAATCTCTTAAAGGGCATACGACAGTTCCCCAAAAATGGAAACGCCTGCCGACCATCGACAGGCGCAAAAGAAGGTGATGCCTTGGAAAGCTGGGCAAAATTTGCGGGGCGGATCAATGCAGACGCCCCGTTCACCTGGGAATCAGGCGACAGCGGCGGGAATATCGTGACGCATCACGCCCGCCCCGGGCAGACGCGCGGCACTGGCACGATCACATTCCACAAACCGCACCGCACCCGGTGTGTTGAAAAGCGCATGCAACAACATGTTGGTCATCGAATGCCCGGCGCGATAACCGGTGTAATGGCCCAGAATGGGTGCCCCCGCCAGCGACAGATCGCCAAGCGCATCCAGCATCTTGTGGCGCACAGGCTCGTCGCTGTGGCGCATGCCGCCGGGGCTGAGGACCTTGTCACCGTCAACCACAACGGCATTGTCCAACGTGCCCCCAAGCGCCAGGCCATTGGCGTGCATATAATCGACATCCGACTTGCGGCAGAATGTGCGGCTATCGCACAGCTCGCGCACAAAGGCCCCGTTGGACAGGGTCATCTGCTTGTCCTGGCTGCCGATGGCGGCATCTTCAAAGTCGATATGGAACGACATCGACAGCGTGTCCGCAGGCGACAACCGTGCCCAGCCGCTGTCGGTTTCGACGGTGACGGTTTTTTCAACCTTCAGCGCGGCGACCGGCATGTCCAGCTCCCGCACGCCACGGGCCAGAATTGCATCCACGAATGGCGCGGCGGAACCATCAAGGATCGGCACCTCGGGTCCGTTGATTTCGATCAGCGCATTATGCACACCACAGCCCGCAAGTGCGGCCATGACATGTTCGATGGTCGACACTTCGACACCGGCACCATTGACGATACGCGTGCACAGCGGCGAGCGCACAACAGAATCCCAGCGCGCCGGGATCATGGTGTCGCCGAAATGAAGATCCGTCCGTTTGAACCAGATGCCATATCCCGCCGAAGCCGGAGAAATGATCATGCGTACCGGGCGGCCAGAGTGCAGGCCGACACCGTCAAAGCGGATCTTGGATTTAAGCGTTGCCTGCACGTTGCTACCTCTTGTCTTCTTCCCTTGCCGCATGGGGGCCTTTGAGGGTCCCGGCAGCATTTCCGCAAAATTCCCGCCCTGGGCGGTCGACGTGGTGGAACCCGGTTTCAGGCCCGGTGCCACCAAAAGACATCACTGCGGATCGGTGATGAGGCAGAGATACGAATTGTGCCGCATCTTCTCAAATAACGTAATGCAACGTGTTGAAACATATGGCCGAATCCATCGGCGACAACTTGCATATTAGGGTCAAGTCATTGAATTCATGTCTGAATTCATATTGCATGATTATGGTGCAAACCCTTAATCGTGACCACAAACCGGGCGTTTCTGGCGCGGTTTGTTGCATTTTGCGTGCCGGGGTTCCGCCGTTTTTCGCCAGTTTTCGCCGGCACTCCACCGCCGCGGTGGCGCAAGACATTCCCTCCGCACCAGCCGCACAACAAAAAAGGGCCCCCGAAGGGACCCTTTTCAATCTTGGGCTGCGGTGCCTCAGTTGGCTTGACGACGCAGGAAGGCGGGGATTTCAATCCGCTCCTGCTCAGGGTCGGCCTGAGGCTCGGGCGCATGGCTTGCTGCCGGGGTTTGCATTGGCGGTTGACGGCGCGGCTGCTGAGCATGCCCGCCTTCCTGACCATGGCCGGTCATCCGACCGATCAGCGAGTTGATACCAAACCGCGGGCGGTCCGGCTCTGCGCCGTCCTGACGTGGCTCTGCGCCGCGCGGTGCGCCGCCACCGGCACGATGTGCCGCAGCCTGCAAACGGGCCAATGCTTCGGGCGATGGGGTGCCGGGTGTCGGGGCCTTGGGCGCGACAAAGGACTCGGTCTCGTCTTCTTCGTAGCGTGCATGGCTGGGTTCGAATTGCGGCACGTCCGGCTGATAGGCCGGGGGCGGAAGATCATCATCCGCCGCAACATCCGTGCGCTGCTCAAACCCGTTGAACAACGAAGGTTCTTCTGGCGCTTCAGCTGCCTCGGGCGCGGCCTGTTCAAAGGCCACCGGTTGATGTTCTTCGGCCTGGGTGGCCGCCACTGGTGCGGGCGCAGGTTCGGCCGGGGCCGGTGCTTCGACAGCGGCGGGGGCCGCAGCGGGCACCTGTTTCAGAGGTTCTGCCAGCGAACGACGCGGCACCGGAATATCCATTTGCACGTCGGAGGCATCAATACCTGTGGCCACAACGCTGACGCGCATCTGACCGCCCATCGCCTCGTCCAGGGTCGAGCCGACGATGATATTGGCGTCTGCGTCCACCTCTTCGCGAATGCGGTTGGCCGCTTCGTCGAGTTCGAACAGCGTCAGATCGGTGCCGCCGGTGATGTTGATCAGCACGCCCTTGGCGCCGCGCAGCGAAATCTCGTCCAGCAGCGGGTTGGCAATCGCCTTTTCCGCCGCCTGGATTGCGCGATCTTCGCCATCGGCCTCGCCTGTGCCCATCATCGCCTTGCCCATTTCGTCCATCACGGCGCGCACGTCAGCAAAGTCGAGGTTGATCAGGCCCGGACGCACCATAAGGTCCGTCACACCCTTCACACCCTGATAGAGCACATCGTCTGCCAGGCTGAAAGCTTCGGTAAATGTGGTTTTTTCATTCGCCAGCCGGAACAGGTTCTGGTTGGGAATGATGATCAGCGTATCCACGACCTTTTGCAGCGCCTCAACGCCATCTTCGGCCTGACGCATCCGCTTCGCGCCCTCGAACTGGAACGGTTTGGTCACAACACCAACCGTCAGAACCCCAAGTTCCCGCGCCGCTTGCGCAATGATCGGGGCCGCGCCGGTGCCGGTGCCGCCGCCCATCCCGGCGGTGATGAAACACATATGTGCCCCCGCCAGATGGTCGACAATCTCTTCAATGCTTTCTTCCGCAGCAGCGGCGCCGATCGTCGCCTTGGCGCCCGCGCCCAGACCTTCGGTCACTTTGACGCCCAGCTGCACCCGGCTGGCAGCATTGGATTGTTGCAGCGCCTGTGCATCGGTGTTCGCGACAACAAATTCGACGCCTTCAAGCGCCTTTTCAATCATGTTGTTGACCGCGTTTCCGCCTGCACCGCCCACGCCGAAAACCGTGATGCGGGGCCGCAGTTCGTCGTGTCCGGGTACTGAAAATTCAATGTCATAACTGTCCGCCTTGTCCGCCTGCTTTATACCCTGACCGGGCATTTTCCTGCCTATTACCCTACATTATGCCGAAATGGCAGGCCGGCGTCACGTAAAAAACATGAATAAACCGCAAAATATGGGCAAAAAGATGCCCATTTCTGCCGGATGCCGGCGAATTTCCCAAATATGGCGGAAGTATTGTGGTCATGACACAAGGTAACCCGGTCAAATGGCCGGTTTATCCACAATGTTATCCACAGGTGCAGCCGCATTCAACGGCTCAGGTTGCTACCAATTGTCACGAAACCATTTGACCGCCCGCTTCAATGAACGCGCCGGATACCGATCGACCGGCAGGTCAAAGTCCCACCATTCGTCCTGGGGGTGGGCGGCAAACAGGCAAAGCCCCACAGCCGCCGAAAAACCGGGGCCGGTGACCGCCTGCGGCAGACCATGCACCCGCAGCGGCCGACCCAACCGGACCTGATGGCCCAGAATACGAGACGCCAACGCATCAAGTCCCGGGATCTGGCTCGCGCCGCCGGTCAACACGATTTGCTGGCTTGGCAGATGCTCAAACCCTGCCGCGTCAAGGCGCACGCGCACCTCTTCCAGAATTTCTTCGACCCGTGGACGCATGATGCCAATCAATTCGGCCCGGCTGGCGGTGCGGCGATCATGTTCCCAATCGCCGGTCTCGCCGCCAATGCCGATCATCTCGCGGTCATCCATGCCGGTCGCGACAAGGCCGCCGTGCACGGTTTTGATCCGCTCGGCCATCGCCATCGGCACCTGTAGCCCCATGGAAATGTCGCTGGTGACGTGATCGCCGCCCATCCGCACCGCATCGGAATAGATCATGTGTTTCTTCATGAAGATCGAGATACCGGTCGCCCCGCCGCCCATGTCGATACAGGCCGCGCCCAGCTGTTGCTCGTCCTCGACCAGCGCCGCATTGCCCGCGACATATGCGGAACTGGCCAGCCCGGCCAACTCCAGATCACAGCGTTTGACGCAATGCGCCAGATTCTGGATCGCCTGTGCATCTACCGTCAACATATGCATGTCAGTGGACAGGTTGTTGCCGATCTGACCGCGCGGGTCGTCCAACCCGGAACGATGATCCAGCGCAAAATTCACCGGTTGTGCATGCAGCACCTCGCGCCCGGCGCCAAAGTCCGGCACATCACAAGACGACAGCACCCGTGCCACATCCTGCTCATCGACCGTCTGGCCATGGACCTCGACCTCGCCCGCCAAACCATAAGAGCGCGGGCCGCCACCGGAGAAACAGGCAATCACGTGATCCACCCGAATGCCGGCCATCTTCTGGGCCGATTGCAAAGAGGTGCGAATGGCGCGTTCGGTTTCGCCCATCGCCGAGATTTCGCCAAACCGCACGCCGCGCGACCGGGTGGTCGCAGCGCCAATCACCCGAAACCCGGATTGCCCCGCAAGCGAGCCAACCCCGGTATCGACGCTTTTTTCCGTGCCATCAAATCGCAGGACCAGACAAGCGATCTTGGCGCTGCCCACGTCCAGAATGGCAATCACGCCGCGTTGCATTGCCGCCTTGCGCATGTTGCGCATGGCCCGCTGGGATTCATACAACTCGATCATTTTGCCCTAACTCCAAGCTCTTCCGCCTTGATTTTCCGCAATTCTGTGACTGCGTTGTCATTCATTCGTATCGTTGGCCGGTCCGGCAACCGCATGTCGACCACCGCCAGATCACGATCCAACATGCCGTGCGGCGTGATCTTGTCCAACGCCAGCACGCGTTCCAATGCCGGCACCGGTTGATTTGCAGGCAGCTGAATTCGCTGGCCCCGGTTCAGCACCAGATCCCAGCGCCGTTCGCCCACCCGAACCAATCCGCGCAAACGCGCGTTCAGGGGGGTCGCGGCCGCCAAAATCGCCAGCGCCTCTTCGACCTCGGTTTCAGCACCGTCGCCGGCAATCACCGCCAGATCGGGGCGCTCTGAGCGATGGGCCAAGGCCGACACCCGGAACCCCTGGGCATCCAGAAGTTCCAGCCCCTGCCCCGACCGCCAGACCACCGCCGGCACCCGTTCAACCACATTGACCTGAAGCACGCCGCCCGGCTTGATCCGCAGACTGATCCGTTCCACCGCGTCCAGACCGGCAATCGTTTCGCGGATCTGATCCAGATCGAGATGAAAGGACGACACCGGAAAATCGACGGCCAGGATCTCGCGGATGTCCTCGGACACGCCAAGACCGGCGCCATCGACCCGCATCATGTGCACCATGAATTCATCGCGCTGTTCGATCGCGACACGCATATCCACCAGCTTGCTGTTCAATGCCTCGCGCCGGGTCTCATCGGACAACCAGATGGTGCCAATCAACAAGGTCACCGCCAGCGGCACCCCGATGCGCAGCATATGGCGAAACATCGGCGTCAGCATCAACCGCTGCATCCGATAGGACCAACGCGACGGTGCCGGATCGGCCTTGGGCCGCGGGGAATTGGGCCGGGGGGCGTTGGGTCTGGCTTGGGGTGTTTGAACCGGCGGCGTCGGCCCGCCATGTGCCGGGTGATAGGCGCGGAAAATCCGGCCTTTGGCGGGGGGATCACTCAGCGATGACATGAGGCCTCCTCCACCATCCAGGCGCAAAGTTGGCCAAAGCTGATGCCCTGTGTCGCGGCCTGTTCCGGTGCCAGCGATGTGGGGGTCATTCCCGGTTGGGTATTGGTTTCCAACAGGATCAACCCATCCAGACCGCGCGCCGCATCCCAGCGGAAATCGGTGCGGCTGACACCGCGACAGCCAAGCGCAACATGCGCCCGCGTCGCATAGTCGAGGCAGGCGGCAAAAATGTCCTGTGGAATATCGGCCGGCACCACATGGCGCGATCCGCCCTCTTTGTATTTGGCGTCGTAATCGTACCACCCGGTGGTGATGATATCGGTCACGGTCAGCGCCCCGGGATCATTTTCGCCCGTGCCCATCACCGTGGTTGTCAATTCACGTCCCGGCGCAAAGGTTTCGACCATGACGAATTCCGGCATGTCATCGGACAATTGCGGCGGGCCGTTGTTTTCGGCCTCGACCAGATAGACACCAACGGACGAGCCTTCGTTGTTGGGTTTGACCACATAGGGCGGCGTCAACACATGGCCCGCGCGCACATCGGCGGCAGCGGCAATCACGCTTTCGACCACCGGCAATCCAGCGTCGCGAAAAACCTGTTTGCTGCGTTGCTTGTCCATTGCCAGCGCCGAGGCCAGCACGCCGGAATGCGTATAGGGCAGACCCAGCCATTCCAACATGCCCTGCACACAGCCATCTTCGCCCCAACGACCATGCAGGGCGTTGAACACAACATCAGGCGCAGCTGTGGCAAGCTGCGCGGGCAGATCCTGCCCGGCGTCGATCTCTATAACCTCAAAGCCTTCGCCCCTGAGCGCCACAGCGCATTCGCGCCCCGAAGACAGCGACACCTCACGCTCCGCAGAGGGGCCACCCATCAACACCGCAACTCGGGAGCCTGCCCTGCTCGACATGCTCACATCGCCTCAACTTTTCTGGACCTGCTCGGGCCCTAATTTTATCGAACCTGCCGGTTCGTTTATTATGTCGAACCATATGGTTCAGTATCTGGCCGTTTTTCGACCTTGGCGGGTCAAAGCTTTTCGCCAACCCGCATGATTTCCCAGTGTAACGCTATTCCGCTGGTTTGAAAAACCTTTTTTCGCACTTCTTCGCCCAGATCTTCCAGATCTGCTGCGGTGGCGCTGCCGGTGTTGATCAGAAAATTAGAGTGTTTCTCGCTCATCTGCGCACCACCAATGGTTGCGCCACGCATTCCAGCGTCGTCAATCACCTTCCAGGCCTTCAATTCATGGCTATCGTCCGCCCGCCCGGTGCTGGAAAATCCGGCCGGATTGCGAAAGGTCGATCCGGCTGTGCGGTCCTTGGTGGGTTGGGTGGCGTCGCGTTTGGCCAGCTGATCGTCCATTTTTTGGGCAAGTTCCTGCGCATCCCCGCGCGCGCCCTGCAAAACGGCCTGTGTCAGAACCCAGCCATCGGGCAGATCGGTCTGTCGGTAGCGAAAGTTGAGGTCATCGGCGGTGAGCGTCACAATCGTGCCCTCGCGGGTCACGGCAGTGGCTTCGACAAAATGATCCGCGACATACGACCCGTAGCACCCGGCATTCATCCGCACCGCGCCGCCTATCGCACCGGGAATGGTACGCAGAAAGGTCAGATCGACCCCGGCCTCTGCCGCCCGTTTGGCAACATGGGCATCCAATGCGGCGGCGCCCACCGTCACCCGGGTGCCATCAACGGAAATCGCGTTGAACCCCCGCCCCATGCGCACCACCACGGCCCGCAGACCACCGTCGCGCACAATCAGGTTCGATCCAACCCCCATGGGAAAGACCGACACCGCCGGGTCCAGCGCGCGCAGAAACCCCGCCAGATCATCGGTATCTGCGGGCTGAAACAGCCAATCCGCCGGTCCGCCAACCCGCAACCATGTCAGATCGGCAAGCGCCCGATCCTGGGTCAGCCGTCCGCGCACCTCTGGCATCTGTACAGAATTGTTCATTACCCGCCCTTTCCGAAACGCTTCGGTCATAAGGCGGTTTGCAGCGCAGGAAAAGCCCCGTCAACCGGTCTTCAGCTAGGCCTCTGCCCGAACCTCTGCTCAGACCTCAGCCCCAACCTCTGCTCTGGCGTCGGGCCGCACATCTTCGTGGGCGCTGGCATTGTCGCGCCGTGCTCGCCACCAGGCGACAAGCCCACCAAGGCTCAATCCCGCCAGAGCCGGCAGTGCAAGAAACGCCACAATCAGGAAATAGGCCAATGCATCCCAGCCCACCGCAGACTGCGCCATGGAAAAGGTCACCGCACCAGCGATGATCACCATTCCCAGCAGGCAGAAATATTCACACACAGAGCCGCGCCGCACCAATTGATGCCCCAACAAACCGGCCACCATCGCCAATCCCGCGATGAAAAGGGCATATTTGATCTGATCCGGTTCCATATCTCCGCTCCCGACTTGTTTGACAAAGCCTAGTCGCGAAGATGCCCTTGCGGCAACTGAGGTATTCCTTACCCTGTCCGGTTATTTGGTCTGATCCGCCGCTGCGGTCTTAACGCGCGCCGCCCCCGGCCATGCGCCGCATCCAGCGGCCAAGATAGATCACAGGCCAGCGCAGAACGCTCATCCCGGCCAGCAGCGTCAACAGGCCGATCCAAGGGCCGTTTTGATAGGTGACAAACCCAAGCAAAGGCACACCCACAGCAATCAGCGCATAGGCACGGCGCCAATGGTTGTCATTCGACGGCAAGGCCGCCGCCAGATTGGCGACCAAGACCCAAAGACATGCAAGCACCAGCGACAGGGACATCAACCCGCCGCTTTCAATTGATCCGGCAGGGCATTGGCCCAGGCGCTGATCGTGCCCGCGCCAAGACAGACCACCATGTCCCCCGGCCCGGCGTTTGCACGGACAAATCCGGCCAGATCATCCGCCCCGGCCAGCGCACTGGCATGGCGGTGACCATGACGGCGCAACCCCGCCACCAGATCATCGCGCGACGCGCCCGCAATCGGGTCTTCACCGGCGGCAAAGACATCGGCAATCGCCACCACATCGGCCTCATTGAAACAGGCACAGAAATCTTCAAACAGGTTTTCCAACCGTGAATAGCGATGCGGTTGGTGCACCGCGATCACCCGCCCCTCACAGGCCTGGCGCGCCGCTTTCAGCACAGCAGCGATTTCAACCGGGTGATGTCCGTAATCGTCGATGATGGTCACGCCATCAACTTCGCCCACTTTGGTAAAACGCCGGTTAACACCGCCAAACTTCGCCAAAGCGTCGCGGATTTCACTGGTTTTCATGCCCAGATGGCGGCAGACAGCCACCGCAGACAAGGCATTCAGAACATTGTGATCACCGGGCATCGGCAGAGCGCAATCTTCGATCATCATGCCCTCGGCCTGAAGTGCGATATCGAATTTCGCCACGCCGCCGACGTAATGCAGGTTAACGGCCCGCACATCGGCCTGCGAATTGAAGCCATAGGTCACAATGCGCCGGTCCGTGACCTTGCCAACCAGGCGCTGTACCTCTTCATGATCGGTGCAACACACCGCAAGACCATAGAAGGGAATGTTCGACACGAAATCCAGGAACCCCTGACGCAGGCTGTCGAAATCACCCCAATGCTCCATATGCTCGGGGTCGATATTGGTGACAACACCGATTGTCGCGGGCAGCCGGTTGAAGGTGCCGTCGCTTTCATCGGCCTCGACCACCATCCATTCGCCCTGCCCCATCCGGGCGTTCGAACCATAGGCGTGAATGATCCCGCCATTGACCACCGTCGGATCAAAACCGCCGGCGACCATAAGCTCGGCCATCATGGTGGTGGTCGTGGTCTTGCCATGCGTTCCGGCGATGGCGATGTTGGATTTGAGCCGCATCAGCTCGGCCAGCATTTCGGCCCGGCGCACCACAGGCAGACCGTTGGCGCGGGCTTCATCCAGCTCTGGATTGCCGGGTTTGATTGCCGACGAAATGACAACCACCTCGGCCCCGTCCAGATTTTCGGCCTTCTGCCCCACAAAGACCCGCGCGCCAAGACCTTCGAGCCGCTCGGTGATCTTGGACGTTTTCAGATCACTGCCCTGCACCTGATAGCCAAGGTTCAAAAGCACCTCTGCAATCCCGGACATGCCGATGCCGCCGATGCCGACAAAGTGGATCGGCCCGACATCCGTGGGCAGTTTGGTGGCGGCTGCGTTCATTCTGCATCCTTTCGCACTGTGGGTGTCTGACCCTCGGCCAGAGCTTCGACCATCGCGGCCAGATCCTGCGCAGCACCGGTCTTTCCCAGACCAAGCGCCGATTGCGCCATATGCAATGCGCCCTCTGGTTGGTTCAGGATCTGATGTATGGACGCGGTCAGCGGGTCGACGTTCAATTCACTTTCGGGGATCACGACGGCGGCCCCGGCTTCGGACATGCCGCGGGCATTGGCGCTTTGGTGATCGCCGGTGGCGGCCGCATAGGGCACCAGAATCGCAGGGCGGCCAATCACGGTCAGATCCGCGATAGAGGACGCACCGGCCCGGCTGATCACCAATTGCGCCTCGGTCATGCGGCGCGGCACATCATGAAAGAAGGGCTGTACATCGGCGTCAATATTATGGTCGCGATAAAACTGGGTGACCCTTTCGTGGTCTTCGCCCCGGGCCTGATGGCTGACGCGGATGTTTTGCAGCATCTCCATCGGCAGACCGGCAATGGCAGGCGGCACCACATCGGACAGAACCCTTGCGCCCTGGCTGCCGCCCATCACGAGGATCGACATCGGGTAGTCGCCGGGCGGGATATAGCTGGCGCAGGCCCGCTCCAGTATCGCGGCACGCACCGGGTTGCCGGTATGCGCGCCCGTCACACCCTCGGGCAGGACGGTCGGCCAGGTGCCACAGGCCATCGCATCGACGCGTTTGGCAAACACCCGGTTCACCTTGCCCAGAATGCCGTTTTGTTCATGGATCATACGTGGCAGGCGCAGCATCCAGGCCGCCGACAGCGCCGGGATCGACGGATAGCCGCCAAACCCCACAACCGCCGCAGGCCGGTCGCGCAGCATCGCAAAGGCCGCCGACGCAACACCGCCCAGAATGCGCAGCGGCACCAGCCCCTTGGCCAGAATACCGCCACGGGCAAAGGTTGCGGAAGAGATTTGATCAATCTCGACCATATGCGGAAAGTTCTGGGTGTATCGCGCGCCGCGCGCATCGGTTGACAGTTTGACCCGCCAGCCGCGCGCCAGCATCTCTTCGGCCAGGGATTGCGCCGGGAACATATGTCCGCCGGTGCCGCCCGCCGCGATAACCAGAAGCTTGGTGCGTTTGCTCATGCCATGCGCCCAACGTCAGACCGGGGCATTGCGCAGTATGGAAGTGTCGGGATCACCTGACCCGTCCCCGCAGAATATCGCCGATTTCGCCCTGTGGCCGGGTCCGGGTAAAGGACAGCAACATGCCAACCGCGATGCCGGTGGCAATCAGGGACGAGCCGCCATAGCTGACAAAAGGCAAGGTCATGCCCTTCGCCGGCAACAGCCGCACGGCAACCCCCATGTTGATCATGGCCTGAACCCCGAACATACAGGCCAGTCCCGTGCCGGCCAGCCGAATAAATGGATCGCGCTCGCGCATCAGTCGCCCCAACGAGAAAAGAACGACGCCCGCATATAGCGCGATAATCGCCAGCACAAGCACCAGGCCGTATTCCTCGGCGGCAACCGCAATGATGAAATCCGTATGGGCATCCGGCAGCGACCATTTCACCTGGCCCTCACCGACGCCCACACCGACAAAACCGCCTTCGCGGATGGCATTGGTGGCATAGCCCAGCTGGGTGGTGGGATCGACATCCGCCGTCAAAAAGCCGTCGATCCGGCGGGCGAAATGTTCAGAACTGGAATAGGCCACGGTCCCCGCCAGCACCACACAGCCCGCAATCGCCACCAGCAACAGCATCGGCGCACCCGCCACGAAATACATCACCCCCCAGCCAAACATGACAAGACACGCCTGACCAAAGTCAGGCTGAAGCGCCAACATCAGCACGATGGTGATGCACAGACCAAAGGACCACATCCGCCCCGGCGGGCCGTTGATTTCCTGATTGGCGGCCATCATCCAGGCCGCAACCACAACAAATCCGGGTTTGAGGAATTCGGACGGCTGCACACTGGCAAAGCCCAGGCTGTACCACCGCACTGCGCCCTTGCCGAAATCGGTGCCGAGGGCCGGCAGAAGCGCCAGCGCCACAAAAGCCACGGCAAAGCCCATCACCGCCAATCGGCGCACGACCACCGGCGACATCATCGAGGTCAAGAGCATCGCCACCAGCGCCGCACCGCCAAACACCGCCTGACGGGTCACATAGTGAAAAGGCTCAAATCCGTTTTTGGCGGCCAAGGGGGGCGAAGCCGCCAATCCCAACAGGATGCCGATCACAAAAAGGATAAGGATAAACGACATCGACATCTTGTCGATTGTGCGCCACCATTTTGGGAGCACCGGCTCGACATCCCGTACGGGTGCCGCGCCATAGACCATTTCCGTCATGGGAACCTGCCACTCAAACTGCCTCAATCGCCCCGTTTTCGGGGTCTGAGCGGGAGTGTACCGATTTTTTGCCTATCCGGCCAGAAGAAAGCGCGACACCCCTTGCGCATTGTCAGGCCCAATTCGGGCCATTGGCAGGTCAGGTTCGGCACCCGAAGGCGGTAAAATCCGAAAAAAGACAGAATTTCCGCCCCAACCACGTCGCCAGGACAGAGGGTTTCCACCGCCGCCCCTTGCCTTTTGCGCGGGATCGGGGCACCGCTGCCACATGGACATAAAGACGTTGATTATCGGGGCTGGCGCCGCTGGCATGATGTGCGCCGCCCATGCCGGGCCGGGCACGCTTGTGATTGATCACGCCAAGGCGCCGGGTGAAAAGATCCGGATTTCCGGCGGCGGGCGGTGCAATTTCACCAATACGCACGCCGGGCCGGATAATTTCCTGTCGCAAAATCCGCATTTCTGCAAATCGGCGCTAAAGCGGTATACCCAATGGGATTTCATTTCCCTGGTCGACCGGCATGGCATCGCCTGGCATGAGAAAACCCTGGGCCAATTGTTCTGTGACGGCAAATCGACCCAGATCGTCAACATGCTGGTACAGGAACTGCGCGAGGCCGGTGCGGATCTCTGGCTCAAGACCTCGGTCAAGGGGCTGCGCCATGATGGCACGCATTTTCATGTATTGCTCGAACGCGAAGGCCAGAAAACCGAAGTGCGGACCCGCAACCTGGTGTTGGCCACCGGCGGCAAATCCATCCCGGCGATGGGCGCGACCGGTCTGTCCTATGAGATTGCCACCAAATTCGGCCTGAAGATCACAGAGACACGGCCGGCATTGGTGCCGCTGACCTTTTCCGACCAAAGGTTTGCCAGCTTGTCGGGGCTGTCATTGCCGGTCACCGCGCGCGCCAATACGGCGGGTTTTGACGAGGCAATGCTGTTCACGCACCGCGGCTTGTCCGGCCCGGCGATCCTGCAAATCTCGTCCTACTGGCGCGAAGGAGATGAAATCAGCGTGAACCTGGCCCCTGCCGGTCTTTTCGCGGCCTTGCGCGACGCACGCCAAAACGCCGGACGTGTGAACCTGACCACGGCCCTGGCGCGGCATCTTCCATCGCGGCTTGTGGATTTTCTGGCGGGTGACCTCCGGCTGGCCGGGAACCTTGCGGATCAAAGCGATGCGCGGTTGCGCGAGATCTGTGACGGGCTTGCCGATTGGCGGCAAAAACCCACAGGATCAGAGGGCTATCGCACCGCCGAGGTCACGATCGGCGGCATTGACACCGACGAGCTGAATTCGCGCGACATGATGGCCAAATCCCTGCCCGGTCTCTTTGCGATTGGCGAAGCGGTGGATGTCACCGGATGGCTGGGGGGATATAACTTTCAATGGGCCTGGTCGTCGGGCTGGGCCGCCGGCAGCGCGATCCGATCCCAAGCCTAAGCCCAAGACCAGTCCCAGTATATTTACAAAGCCTACATCTGGCTGTTACATACCTGTTGCAATAAACAGGTGGCCGCATGGCATTTATCGAATATCCGCCGCTACGACCGACCAATATCTTTCGCTCGCTCGAAGCAAAAGTGCCGCGCAAATTTGCGCGCGATATGGCCAACCGGATGCGGTTTGGCACCCATGCCCCGCTTAGCGATGAACCCCTTTTTGTGCCTTTGGCAGATGTGCATGCCACCTATGTCCCAAACCCGGCACAAGGCGCCCCGAAATTTCGCCGCCAATACAGTGGCCATGTCGAGGGCGGCGATTGGGATCTGTCGATCACGCCGCTTGTGGACAGCGCCAAATACCTCGCTTGCCGGGCGCATTTCGTCGACGGCGTGGCGTGGCAGGACACGGGGTTGTTCGAACGACATCTGAAGATTATCGCCAAGAACGGCCAATCGGATGAATGCCGCACGCTTGACGATCTGAAGCGGCGGTATGACCGCATTGATGCGCTGTTTGAAACCGTGAAACGCGCCGGTCAATTGCGCCCGCGCAGCACCCTTCCAGACCGGTTCCGGCGCGAACATGGCGGAATTTTCGTTCATATCGACCGAAATGGCCGCGCAATCCGCAGCGGCGGCGGCGAACATCGGTTTGCCATTGCGCGCATCCTCAACCTGCCGGAAATTCCGGTCCAGCCCGGCGTGGTGCATCTCGACGCTGTGGCACGGGGCCATCTGCAACGGTTGCGTCAGTCGATCTTTGGCGATGCCTCGGGGACGTCGCGGGAAAACTAACCCCCCAGCACGCCGTGCCAGAGGGTGTTTCGCAGCCTAGGCCGCCCCGGTTGCCGATTGGCCGCGCCTATTTGGTGTCGAGCAAGGCCAATACATTCTGGGTGAAATCCGTGCCGCGCTGTTCGAAATTGTCATATTGATCAAAGCTTGCCGCGGCGGGGGCCAACAGGACCGTTTCCCCCTCTTGCGCGTCTTGCATTGCACGTGCGACGGCGGTGCTCATATCGGTACAGACCTCGGCCTCGACCCCCGGCATGCCCATGGCAAATCCGGCGGCCTCGCGTCCGATCACATAGGCCTTGACCACATTTCCCAATGCCGCGCCCAGCCCGTCAAGACCACCTTCTTTTTGCAGGCCGCCACAGATCCAGCGAATGCTTTTGAAAGCGGCCAATGCCTTGGCCGCGCTGTCGACATTGGTGGCCTTGCTGTCATTGACATAAACCACCCCGCCCGCTTCGGCGATGATCTGGCTGCGATGCGGCAGACCCTTGAAGCTGTGAAAGGCCTGTTCGATCACCCGTGGCGCAAGCCCCAGCGTGCGACATGCAGCATAGGCCGCGCAGGCGTTTTGGTGGTTATGTGCCCCCGGCAGGCCCTTGATCGTGCGCAGGTCGATCGACCCGGCCTGACGGCCTTTGCGAAACTCCGCAAGATAACCTTTGCGGGCGAAGACATTCCAACCTGATCCCGTCAATTTGCTGCCGGAAGAGACCCGGATCACCCGGTCGTCGCCCGGGCCTTCGGCCATCTGCCCGGCAAGGAATTTGCCCTCGGCCTCGTCGACGCCAATGATCGCGCGGTCCGGTCCGCCCTCGGCAAAGAGGCGTTTGGCCGCGAAATATCCGCCAAAGCCGCCGTGCCGGTCCAGATGATCGGGGCTGAGGTTGGTAAAGACCGCAACATCCGGCGTCAGCGCCCGCGCCAATTCGGTTTGATACGAGCTGAGTTCCAGCACCACAACGCCGCCATCCCCCGGCGGGTCAATATCCAGCACCCCCCGGCCAATATTGCAGGCCAGTTGCACGTCGCGCCCCGTGGTTTCCAGAATGTGATGGATCAAGGCCGATGTGGTGGATTTGCCGTTTGATCCGGTCACCGCCACCACGCGCGGCGCGGTGTCGTAGCTGTGCCAGCCATCATTGGCCAGCGAGCGGAAAAACAATCCAATGTCATTGTCGACCGGCACGCCGGCGTCAAGCGCGGCAGCGACAACCGGATTTGGGCTCGGGTAGAGATGCGGAATGCCGGGAGAGACGATCAGCGCAGCAATCGCGTCGAACGCCCCCTGTTTCGTCAGGTCGGCACAGGCAAAGCCCTCTGCCTCGGCGCGATCACGCGCGCCCGGATTGTCATCCCAACAGACCGGCACGGCCCCACCCGCCGCCAGCGCGCGTGCCGCCGCAAGACCAGAGCGCCCAAGCCCAAGCACCGCCACATTGTGATTTTCATACCCGGTCACTGGGATCATCTTCGCCACCCTTTTTGCGTTGATCCAGCGCTAGCGGATTGATCGCGAATAGGAAAGACCCCGCAACCGCTCAGTTGGCGGCGGCCCGATGCAATTGCACCTGTCGCGTGCCGCCGGCGCTGTTGGCCATATATCCCACCGCATCATCATTGCCGAAAAACATCAGCGCCCCCCAGCTGCGGCGGTCGCCCTTGCCGAATTGCCACCAATAGCGCAGCGGATCTGCGCAGCCGGTCAGCACCTCGACATCCTGTTGCGTCAATCCGCCGGGGGTCAGGGCCGCAACCGACATGTCGATCGGGGGCTCTGGCCAATCCATATTGCCCGCTTCAAGCGCGGCATTCAGCGGCACCAGCGGCACGGACATACCGCCACCGCCCATGCGCAATCCACCGGTCGCCGGATCAACCGCCAGATCGACAACCATTTGATTGGTGCCGGTGGTAAAGCCTGTGCCGGGTGCGGTCATCTGCCAGGGACCGGCCAGAAATTCGGCAAGCTCGGTTTCGGTGCCCGCGCCCAAACCCGCCTGACACAGGGAAATGATCACCGATTTGGGCTGCGCATCGGCCATCGCCGGGGCCAAGGTCAGAGGCAGGGCCATGGTCAGGGCAGACACGGCCGCCATCATACAGCTGCAAACAATAGTCTTCATGCCCAAACCCCTTTGCCGGAAATTACCGTACTTTCAATGTGGCCAGCCCGATGATCGCCAGGATCAGCGAAATGATCCAGAACCGGATCACGATGGTTGGCTCGGCCCAGCCCTTCTTCTCGTAATGGTGGTGGATCGGGGCCATCAGGAACACGCGTTTGCCGGTGCGTTTGAAATAGAGCACCTGAATGATGACCGACAGCGCCTCGACCACGAAAAGACCGCCGACGATGCCCAGCACGATCTCGTGTTTGGTGGCGACGGCAATCGCCCCCAGCGCGCCGCCCAGTGCAAGTGAACCGGTGTCGCCCATGAAGACCGCCGCAGGCGGCGCATTATACCACAGAAACCCGAGACCGCCGCCGAACAACCCGGCGGTGAAAATCAGGATCTCGCCCGTGCCCGGCACGTAATGCACATCAAGATATTCGGTGAAATCGACCCGCCCCACCGCATAGGCAATCACGCCCAGCGTGCCGCCGGCGATCATCACCGGCATGATGGCCAATCCATCCAACCCATCGGTCAAGTTGACCGCATTGGCCGCCCCGACAATGACAAACATCGCAAAGGGGATGAACAGCACCGACATGTTCAACAGCGTGTCTTTCAACACCGGCAGCGCCAGACGATATTGCAATTCTTCGGGGTGATAGAGCGTGGCCCAATAGGCGGCAATGCCCGCGATCAGGAACCCCAGCAACAGCCGCACGCGCCCCGGCACGCCCTTGGTGTTTTGTTTGGACACCTTGGCATAATCATCGGCAAATCCGATCAG
The DNA here is from genome assembly GCF_055808435.1 of Marinovum sp. J2-8. Classification (NCBI taxonomy): domain Bacteria; kingdom Pseudomonadati; phylum Pseudomonadota; class Alphaproteobacteria; order Rhodobacterales; family Roseobacteraceae; genus Marinovum; species Marinovum sp. J2-8. The sequence goes on from NZ_JBVVRZ010000002.1 coordinate 702,291, forward strand.
ACCAAAGGACAGCGTCACAAACAGAACCATCCAGACGTAAGGATTGTCGAGCCGCGCCCAGAGCAGGGTCGATGTCACCAAGGCCCCCACAATCAACAGCCCGCCCATGGTGGGGGTGCCTGCCTTGGCCAGATGACCCTCGGGGCCATCATCACGAATTGGCTGACCTTTGCCCTGACGGCGGCGCAAAACGTTGATCAACGGCGGACCAAACAAAAAGCCAAAGATGAGCGCCGTCATAAAGGCCCCGCCCGCCCGGAAGGTGATGTAGCGGAAAAGATTAAAGAAATCTCCGCCATCTGACAGGCCTGTCAACCAATAGAGCATGTTCGCCCCTTTTCTACCACTTATTGTGGGCTGCTGTGGCCCATTTTGCGAATTTCGTCAACCAGCGCCGACAGGCCGACAAAGTTTGATCCTTTGACCAAGACGACATCGCCATCCTGAAACGCCCCCGCCAGATCCAGATCCAACCCGCCGATGGTGTCGCACCATGCGCCGCGTTTTTCCTGTGGCAAGGCAGACCAGAGATGTCTGCAAAGTGGGCCGATGCAATGCACGAGGTCGATGTCATCCATCTGATTGGCAAGCGCGGCGTGAAGCGTCGGGGCGGCCTCGCCCAGCTCGCCCATATCGCCAAGCCAGGCGATGCGCCGACCGCCACGGTCGGGGGATGTTGCCGACAGCACCGCCAGCGACGCCGCCATCGAGGCCGGGTTGGCATTATAACTGTCGTCGATCAATTCAATGGTCCTGGCATCGTCCAGCGAAACCTTTTGCCGCTCGCCCCTGCCCTGCACCGGATGCCATTCGCCCAGCGCGGCCATGGCCACCGCCCGATCCAGCCCCAGCACATCACAGACCGCCAGCACCCCAAGACCGTTCATCGCAAAATGTCGCCCGGTGGCGGCAATCTGATAGGTCATTTCACTATAGGCATCACGTGCCGTCGCCAGTGTCGTGCCATCGGTCAGTTGAACCTGCAAAAGCTGATGATCGGCCTCGGGGACGCCGCCAAACCCAACATATTGCGCGCCGGCGCGTTCCGCCGCTTCGCGCAGAATGGCGGCGGTCTCGACCTCGGCGTTAAAGACGGCGACGCCACGGTTTTCCAACCCGGCAAGGATCGCGGCCTTTTCCGCGGCGATGCCAGCGATGTCACCAAAGGCCGCAAGATGGGCCGGGGCGACAATGGTGATCATTGCCACATGTGGCCGTGCCATGCGCGACAGCGGTGCAATTTCGCCGGGATGGTTCATGCCGATTTCGATCACGGCAAATTCGGTATCGGCGGGCATGCGCGCCAAGGTCAGCGGCACGCCCCAATGGTTGTTGTAACTGGCCACCGACGCATGGGTGCGGCCAAAGGCCGACAGGACCTTACGCAACATTTCCTTGGTCGAGGTCTTGCCGACCGAGCCGGTGACCGCAACAACGCGGGCGTCGGTGCGCGCACGTGCGGCACGGCCCAGCGCCTCTAACCCGGTCAACACGTCATCGACAATCAGCAACGGCGCATCCGCGGCCACGCCTTCGGGGATATGGGTGACCATGGCCGCCGCTGCGCCCTTGGCCAAGGCCTGCGCCACAAATTCATGGCCGTCCCGCGCCGCTTTCAGCGCCACAAACAGATCACCGGTTTGCAGGGTGCGGGTGTCGATGGACACGCCTGTCGCCTGCCAGGGGCCAATGGCCTGTCCACCCGTCGCCCGCGCCGCATCCTGTGCGTGCCAAAGCGTCATGGTTGCACCCCGTCCAGCGCCGCGACCGCCACGCTGGCCTGCTCGACATCGTCAAACGGATAGACCGTATCTCCGACCACCTGGCCGCTTTCATGGCCCTTGCCACATATCAAAAGCGCGTCGCCCGCGCCCAGCATATCCACCCCGCGCAAGATCGCCTCGGCGCGGTCGCCCACCTCTGTTGCCTCGGGTCCGGCGCCCTGCAGGACGGCGGCACGAATGTCGCCGGGGTCTTCGCTGCGGGGATTGTCATCGGTCACAATCACCAGATCCGCCGCATCGCGCGCCGCTTCGCCCATCAGCGGGCGTTTGCCGGTGTCGCGATCGCCGCCGGCCCCCACAATGGCGATCAAGCGGCCCATCACATGCGGGCGCAAAGCCGTCAGCGCGGTTTTCACTGCATCCGGCGTATGGGCGTAATCGACAAAAACCGCCGCACCATTGCCGCGCGTCGCCGCCAGTTGCATCCGGCCGCGCACGTTTTCAAGATCATTGAAGGTGTCGAACACCTGTGTGGCCTCGGCCCCTGCCGCAATCACCAGCGCCGCAGCCATCAGAACGTTGTCAGCCTGAAATCCGCCGATCAGATTCAACCGCGCCTGATGGGGTTGGCCCTGCCATTCAAACCGCAGATCCTGACCGGTGGTGTCAAACCGTTGCGCCACCAGACGCAGATCGCATTCCGGGCCATGCCCCACCCGCAGAACCTGTTGCCCGCGCACGGTGACCACCGGCTCCAGCTGCGCAATCACATCGTCATCCATGTTCAGAACCGCAACGCCGTCTTCGGGCAGAACGCGGGTAAACAGACCGGATTTGGCCGCCAGATAGGCGTCAAAGGTCTTGTGATAGTCCAGATGATCCTGGGTAAAGTTGGTGAAACCCGCCGCCCGCAAATGCACCCCGTCCAACCGCCGTTGGTCAAGCCCATGGGAAGAGGCCTCCATCGCGGCATGGGTGATGCCGTTTTCGGCGGCCGCCGCCAGCGCCCGGTGCAAAGTCACCGGTTCCGGTGTTGTATGGGCCAGAGGGGCCTGCCAACTGCCTTCAACCCCGGTGGTGCCAAGGTTGACTGCGGGCAGGTCCAGAAGATTCCAGATCTGGCGACAGAAGGTCGACACCGAGGTTTTGCCGTTTGTGCCGGTCACCGCCACCATGTGGCGCGGCTGTACACCAAACCAAAGCGCCGATGTGAATGCCAGCACCTGACGCGGATCCTGGGCGACGATCAACGCCGCATGCGACGCATCCAGAACATCGGCTGCAATGCGCGCGCCCTTGGCATCGGTCAGGATCGCCGACGCGCCCATGCGCAGGGCATATTGAATGAACTCGCCGCCATGGACCTGACTGCCCGGCAGAGCGGCAAACAGAAAACCGGGCTTCACCTCGCGGCTGTCTACCGTGATGCCGGTAATCTCGGCTTCGGCCCCGCCGCGAGCATTCAGGCCAAGATCGGCCAAGGTTTTGGATGTCATGCGTCCCCCGGTACTGGCCCGATCATGGACCGGTCATGCGCCTTTCAATGGTTGATCAAACTTATACCAGCGAGTTCCGCGGGTTCAATCGTTGGCCGCAATCCAAGCAGCGGCGCAAGCCGTTCAATCATTTCGGCGGCCACCGGAACCGCCGTCCAGCCAGCGGTACGGCGCAATTGGCCCGCCGCATGAATTTCCGGCTCATCCAGGGTGACGATCAGCACATATTTCGGCTTGTCGATCGGAAAGATCGAGGCAAAGGTCGCAATCACCTTGTCATCGTAATAGCCGCCCTTGGGCTTTGGCTTGTCGGCGGTGCCGGTCTTGCCGCCCACGGCATAGCCTTTGACATCGCCAAAGCTGGCGGTGCCATCCGGGTGGCTGACCACCAAACGCAACATCGCCCGCGACGCCGCCGAGGCGCTGGCCGACATCACCCGCTCCCCATAATTCGCCCCGTTTTGGCGCAGCAGGGTTGGGGTGATCTTGTAGCCGCCATTGGCCACCGTCGCATAGGCCGAGGCCAGATGCAGCGGCGAGGCCGACAGCCCGTGACCGTAGGAAATCGTCATGGTCGACAGTTCTGACCAATGCGGCGGCAGCAACGGGCGCGCGGCCTTGGCCTCTTGCAGCTCGATATCCTTGACGTCAAAGAAGCCAAGCTTTTGCAGGAATTCCTTTTGCCGCGGCACACCGATCATCTGGGCCAGACGGGCGGTCCCGATGTTCGATGATTTCACAATGACCTTGGTGACCGACAATTCCTTGCCGTAATTGTGGAAATCGCGAATGCGGTGTTTGCCCCACTTCAGCGGGCCGCGAATATCGACCGGGGTCGACGGATTGACCAGGCCGATGTCCATTGCCTGAGCAGCGGCAAAGATCTTGAAGGTCGAGCCAAGCTCATACACCCCCTGCACCGCGCGGTTGAACAGCGGGCTGATCGAGGGGTCGTCGCCAAGCGCAGGCAAAGGTCGGTCGTTGGGGTCAAAATCCGGCAGACTGGCCAGCGCCAGAACCTCGCCGCTGTGCACATCCATCAGGATCGTCGCCGCACCTTTGGCATTCATGATCTTCATGCCGCCATAAAGCACCTTTTCCGCCGCCGCCTGCAGCGTCAGATCAAGCGACAATTCCAGCGGCGCGCCCTCACGCGCGGGGTCGCGCAGCAGGTCGTCATGGAACTTCTCGATACCGGCGGTGCCGATGACCTCGGCCGAATGCACGCCTTCGCGGCCAAATCCATAACCGCCCAGCACATGCGACGCCAACGCGCCATTGGGATAAAGCCGCATCTCGCGCGGTCCGAACAACAGACCCGGCTCGCCGATATCATGCACCGCCTGCTTCTGTTCCGGGCTGAGCTTCTTGCGAATCCACATGAATTTGCGGTCCGAGGTGAACCGCTTGGTCAGATCCTCAACATCCAGATCAGGAAAGATCTTGCCCAGTTCCGCCGCCGCCCGCACCGGATCAACCATCTGTTGCGGATGGGCATAAAGCGAATGGGTCTCCATGTTGGTGGCCAGAAGCCGCCCCTTGCGATCCACGATATCCGCCCGTTGCGCCACGATGCTGGCCCCATTGCTGGCACCGCGTGGTTCCGCCGGTTCAGACGCCGCAAGCAGCCCCATCCGCGCGCCAATCACCAAAAAGGCGCAGAAATACATGATCCCCATCAGCAGCAGGCGCTGTTCGGCGCGCACCCGCAAACGGTCGCGCATATCCTCGTGCCGCAACCGGATGTTTTCCCGTTCGATGGCGTCGGGATTTTCACCTTTTTGGCGGGCCTCCAGAATACGGGCCAGCGGGCGCAGCGGCGTGCGGATCATGGCTCTTGCTCCTCACCTTGTGATGACACAGCCACCGGATTGGTGATCGGCTCCATATTATCAAAGTCCGGCATCGGGAAAGTCACCTGGTCGATATTGGCAAAATGATGGGGGCGCAGCGGCAAAAGCCCAAGACGGTCAAAGTTCAGCTCTGCCAGATCGCGCAGCCGGTCTGGCCGGTTCAAATAGGCCCATTCCGCCCGCAACACCGAAAGCCGCGACCGCGCCGTGCCAATGTCACGCTGCAATTGTGCCGATTTTTCAATTGCTTCCTGAGTTCGGTAATTTTCATGATAGGCCCAGAACGCCAAACCGATCACCGCCAAAGATGTCAGGATATACAAGAACGACCGCATTACCTTTTCCCCTTCAGCTGCGGCATGGCAATTGCGCTGGGATCGACCGCCCCCGCGGGCATATCCGTGCGCCGCGCCACCCGAAGCCGCGATGACCGCGACCTTGGGTTTTCCTCCAGCTCCTGATCATCCGGGCCCACGGCCTTGCGTGTGAGAATATCGAATTGGGCGGGCACCACGGCGGTTTGCGGCGCATAGCGATTGGTATTGCCGGAATGGCCGGCACGGGCGGTAAAGAACCGTTTGACCATGCGGTCCTCGATCGAATGAAAGGTCACAACCGCCAGAAGACCACCGGGTTTCAACACCCGTTCGGCGGCCATAAGCCCCTGAAACAATTCCTTGTATTCGTCGTTGACCGCGATGCGCAGCGCCTGAAAGCTGCGGGTTGCGGGGTGGCTTTGGCCGGGTTTCGACCGTGGCAGGGACCGTTCGATCACCCCGGCCAATTGCAACGTGGTTTCAAACGGGGTGTCCGCCCGCACCCGTGCAATATTCTTGGCAATGCGCCGCGAGGCACGCTCTTCCCCATAGGTGAACAGGATTGCGGCCAATTCTTCTTCGCTCAGATTGTTGACCAGATCGGCGGCGCTGACGCCCTGTTGGCTCATCCGCATGTCCAACGGCCCGTCCCGCATGAAGGAAAATCCGCGTTCGGCGCGGTCCAGCTGCATCGAAGACACACCCAGATCAAGCACCACGCCGTCCACCTGATCGGCGACTTCGTCCATTGCCGAGAACACGGTTTTTTCCGGGCGCACGCGCGCGCCATAGTCCCCGAGCCAATCTGCCGCCATTTCGAAGGCCAGCGGATCGCGGTCAATTGCGACCACCTTATCCGCCCCGGCCTCTAATAATGCGCGGGTATAGCCGCCGGCCCCGAATGTGCCGTCGATCCAGGTGCCCGTGACCGGCGACACCGCCTTGATCAATGGGCGGATAAGGACGGGAACATGCGGCGCGGCGTCGGGTTTATGTGGGGCTGCGGCCATTTTTCAAACGCCTCCGACCGGTCCATCAAGGAATGACATGGGATCGAAGTCTTCCGGCAGTTCTTCCAGCCATGCTTCGGTCTTGGCCAGTTCTTCATTTTCATAGGTCTCGGGGTTCCAGATCTGGAACGTATCGCCGGCCGCAATGAAGAAGGCCTCTTTCTCAAGATTGATTCTGTTGCGCAGTTTCGCAGGCAGGACCAGTCGGCCGGTCTCGTCCACATTGGTGGGGAAGGATTGCCCGTGGAACATATGCTGCAACATTTTCCGTTCCATGGATGCACGCGGCAGAGCGTCGATTTTCTTGTCGACCTCTTCGATGGCTTCCATGGTGTAACATTCAAGGCAGTTGAGCTTCTTGTTGCCGTAGACAATCACAAGCTCCGGGTTTTCTCCGACTTTCCAGTTGGGATCAGCGGCCTCGATCACACGGCGAAAGCCGGCCGGGATCGACACCCTGCCCTTTGCATCCACCTTGTGATGGCTTTCGCCTCTGAACCTGCGGCTCACTGTCCTTGCCGTCCTTTGCCTCGCGCCCCGTGTTTTCCCCAATTTGAAATGGAAAACGGCGGGTTGATCTGCTGCCACTGATCAACCCGCCGCCCATGTCCCGCTTGGCGGGAAGTCCAGCTGCGCGCGCCACCTGGGGGGATGTCTGCTCGCCCGCGCGCCGGATTCTGTTCACGATGAAAGACGGTGCCTGTATGAAACCATTTTTATTGTTTTTGAGTATTCGGTGCGGGGTCTTTGTTGCCCCTTGTTCCGTCCCTCATCGTGATACTAGGGATGCCATGGGAAATCATGGAAATCAACTGCTCTTTATGGGAAATCTCCCCTACAGTTTGTTCACAGGGGCTGTGGAAAACTAAATATTGCGGCGAAATCGCGGTCTAGCGTGGAATTTCTAGCGAAAGAGATCCCGGCCCAACACTATATGTGGTAAGGCACTGGAACGCGCCCAACGGCCCATGATTTCCCAAAAAAATTGCAACGAGACGCCCAAAATAGCGGCGCGGCCCGGTTTCAGCCCGCAGAATCACGCGAGAGTGGTCAAATTTGATTCGTCTTGAGGGGCAATTGGCGGTCGAAAACCGCATTTCCCAAGATCGTCCCACGAATTCCCGTATTTCCCATCCATTCCCGTTGTCCTGCCCGGCATTGCCCCCGTTTGCCCCTGCTGGCCCATTCAAAAGCCTTCGATCCTGTAGACCCGGGGCCACAACGCGCGGATTTGACGCCGGATGGGTCAAAATGGCCGCTTGTCACAATGCATTTGCGTGACTAGACGAAAGCACGCTTTGGTTCGGGCCTCGCAAGAGGTCCGTGAAAAGGGAACGCGGTGCAAACCCGCGACTGCCCCCGCAACTGTGAGCGGCGAGCAAACCCGGAAATTGCCACTGTGGCCCCCTTTTGGGCTGCGGGAAGGCCCGGGGATGTGACGACCCGCGAAGTCAGGAGACCTGCCAGGCGATCACCCTATCCGGGCGCGGGGCGTGCGATGGATAACGGCAACCCCGTTGCGGTGATTTCACTGAGACGGGGGGTGACCTCCGGTTTGATTAACAATCGGCCCTTTGCACTCACGGGGCCAATCGGAGGGACAGACATGACCCGAACACAACTTCTGACAACCGCGGCCCTGCCCGCATTGTTGTCCGCACCGGCCTTTGCACAGGACGATCCCTATGATCTGGGCGTCCTGATCCTGTCCGCCGGATACGAGGCCGTGGCCGAAGACGAAACCGGCGTTGCCGTGGATGTCATCACAGAAGAAGAGCTGGAGGCCACCGGCGAGACCCGAGCCATTGATTTCCTGGCCCGCCAACCCGGCGTCACCCTGCGCACCACCGGCCCATTGGGCACCACAGCCGGTGTATTCATTCGCGGCGTGAACCAGAACAATATCGCGGTGCGCGTCGATGGCATCGACGTCTCTGACCCGTCCGGCCCACAGGTGGCTTATGATTTTGGCGGCTTGATGACCTCTGACATCTCGCGGATTGAAATCCTGCGCGGTTCGCAATCGGCGCTTTATGGATCCGAAGCCCTGGGCGGGGTGATCAATATCACCACCAAACGCGCCACCCGCGACGGGCTGAGCGTTCAGATGGCGGCGGAATATGGCGCCTATGAAAGCCTGCGGTCGTCGGTCACCTTTGCCAACAAGGGCGAAGGCCACGAAAGCGCGCTGACCCTGTCCTATGCCAACAGCGACGGATTTTCCGCCGCCGACGAAAACGATGGCAACGACGAGGCCGACGGTTTCAACGCCAAGCGCCTGAGCTTTGCCGGCAGCTATGATCTGGGCAGCCCCGACACGGTCCTGCATCTGTCGGCGTTCAGCGAAGAATCGACCTATGATTACGATGAAACCTCCGGCGGTGTGCCATTGGATGGCAGTTCGGATGAGGTCACCGAGAAACAACAGGACGGCCTGCGCATCGCGCTGGATTTCGTCACCGGTGGCTTTGATCACACGGTCTCGGCCTCTTATTTCCGTATTGATCGCACCCTGACCGGCTCCGCTGCCAGCTTTGGCGGCGTGTCCGATGATCAATTCGACTATACCGGCACGCGGATGGAATACCGCTATCAGGGCGGCGTTGATCTGACCGACACCACCCGTTTGGTGTTCGGCGCCGACCACACGGTCGAGGAATTCGACACCTCCCTGACGCTCGATCACTCGATCTTTGGGCTTTATACCGATGGGCAAAGCCATGACACGTCGGTCACCGGTCTCTTTGCCGAGGTGACAGCCGCGCCCAGCACGGATTGGAACCTGTCGGCGGCGCTGCGTTATGACGAACATTCCGAATTTGGCGGCTTCACCACCGGGCGGCTGTCGGCGGTCTATCGCCCGACAGAGGATCTGATCTTCCGGGCCAATGCCGCAACCGGGTTCCGCGCCCCGTCGGGGTATGAGCTTTATGATGGCTTTGCCGGCAATTCGGATCTTGATCCCGAAACATCCAAGAGTTTCGACCTTGGTGTCGAGAAACGCTTTGGCGACCGGGGCTACATCCGTGCCACGGCCTTTCATATCGAGGCAGAGGACATCATCGACTATTCCTTTACCGCTGGCACCTATGTGCAGGCCTCTGGAACCTCGACCCGGCAGGGCATCGAATTGGCTGGCGGCACAGAGCTGTGGCAGGGCGTGCGGCTTGACGGCTCTTACACCTGGACCGACAGCTTTGCCGATGCCGATCTGGATAGCTCGAGCTGGTCCGCCGCAGTTCCCGGCCATCAGGCCGCTGCCACTGTGACCGCAGATTTCGGCAGCCAGACCAGCCTGGCCGTCACCGGTCTTTGGGCTGGGGATCGCGCAGAGGGGCTTGACCCCTATGGCGTGTTGAATTCGACCCTGACATACAAGGTGATGGACAACGCGGAAATCTACCTGAGGATCGAAAACGTCTTTGACGAGGAATACCAAACCGCACCGGGCTATGGCACATCGGACCGCGCGGCGTATTTTGGAATCCGTGCGTCTTTGTAAGGCACTGACCCTGTCCGCCGCGCTGATGTTTGGCGCGGCGGCAGCGGTGGGTGCGGCGGCGGGGGACGCCCCGCAAAAGGTTGTGTCGATCAACCTGTGCACCGATCAACTTGCCATGCTGCTGGCCGCCCCCGGCCAATTGCACGCGGTGTCGTTTCTGGCACGGGACAGCCGCAGTTCGGCCATGGCCGAAGACGCGATGCAATACCCGATCACCCATGGCCGGGCCGAAGAAATCTATCTGATGCAACCAGATCTGGTCCTTGCAGGCCGCTATACCGCCCGTGCGACGGTGGACATCCTGCAAAACCTGGGGATTGCGGTTGTGACGTTCGACATCGCCAACAACATGATGGATGTGCGCACCAATCTGATCCAGATGGGCGCGGTTCTGGGCCAATCGGAAAAGGCCCAGGAAATGCTGCGCGATTTTGACAGGCAACTGGCGGCTTTTCAGGCCGAGGTCACACGCCGCCCGCGTGCCGCCCTTTATTATTCCAACGGCTTCACGTCGGGGCGGGGTTCGCTGGCGCATCACATCCTGACCGCCGCCGGGTTTGACAATATCGCCATCGAAGCAGGCTATGAAAACGGCGGCGCGATGCCGTTGGAGATCCTGGCATTGACCGGACCAGAGGCCATCATCACCGGGCAACCCTACCCCGGTGCCAGCCGGGCCGAGGCGATCATGGATCATCCGGTGGTGCATTCCCTGCGCCGCGCGTCCAAGGGCGCCAGTCTGACCAACAGCGATTGGGTCTGTGGTACGCCGCATGTGCTGCGCGCAATCGAAGGTCTGTTGCCCCTGCGCCGCGAATTGGAAACCCGGCCATGACCCGCCTCATGCTTCTGCTGACCCTGGGGGTGCTGGCGCTGTTTTCGGCGTCGATGCTGATCGGCCCGGCCCCGGTCGGGGTGGGCGACAGCCTGCGGGCGTTGTTCACCGATACGGGCGAACCGATGACGCTGGTGATGCGGGAAATCCGCCTGCCGCGCGCGGTGCTGGCCGTGATCACCGGCGCATCGCTGGGCATGAGCGGCGCCGCCATGCAGGGCTATCTGCGCAACCCATTGGCCGAGCCGGGGTTGATCGGGGTGTCATCCTCGGCGGCTTTGGGGGCGGTGATTGCCCTGCAAACCGGTGCGGCGGCGGCCTTTACCCTGGCATTGCCGCTTGCCGCGCTTGGCACGGCCTTGATCGGTGTGATGCTGGTGATGGTGCTGGCGGGGCCGCGCGGGGCGTCGTTGACGCTGATCCTGGCGGGGATTGCGATTTCAGCGCTGGCCGGTGCGCTTCTGTCGCTGGTGCTGAACTTGTCGCCCAACCCCTTTGCCACATCGGAAATCGTATTCTGGATGATGGGATCGCTGGCGGATCGGTCGATGGTACATGTCTGGCTGGCGCTGCCATTGTCGCTGTTTGGCTGGATCTTGCTCGGGTCCTTGGGCCGGGGGCTTGATGCGCTGACCCTGGGCGAAGACGCGGCTGGCGCGCTTGGCATACGCCTGCCCCGCCTGCGGCTGACATTGGTGGTTGGCACGGCCTGTGTGGTCGGCGCGGCCACGGCGGTGGCCGGGGCCATAGGTTTTGTCGGGTTGGTCGTGCCGCATATCCTGCGGCCATTTGTCGGCGCCCGGCCCTCGCGGTTGGTCTTTGCCTCGGGTCTTGGCGGGGCGGCACTGGTCCTGGCGGCGGATATTGCCGTGCGCTTGATCCTGCCGGATCGGGATCTGAAGCTGGGGGTTGTGATGGCGCTGATCGGTGCGCCGCTTTTCCTGCATTTGATTTACAAGACCCGCAAGGAATTCGCATGATGCCGCTTTTGGAGGTTTCCGGTCTGACGGTCCTGCGCGGCGACCACCCGGTTGTCAGCAACCTGTCCTTTGCCATCGGTCCCGGCGAATGTGTCGGGCTGATCGGTCCGAATGGCGCGGGCAAGACCACGCTTCTGCGGGCTGCGCTTGGCCTTTTGCCACATCAGGGCCGCAGCAACATTTCCGATCTGGCGATCGGTACGCGGGCGCGCCATGCCGCCTGGATGCCCCAAACGCGCGAGATTGCCTGGCCGATTGATGTCGAAGCGGTGATTGCCCTTGGGCGCACGCCCTGGTTGCCGCGCGGCGGCAGTTTGCGTCCCGACGACCGTGCCGCTGTCGAACGTGCGCTGTCACATATGGACCTTGCCCCCTATCGCCGTCGCGCCGCCAATCAGCTGTCCGGGGGCGAGCAGGCACGCGTGTTGATTGCCCGCGCATTGGCCCAGGAAACGCCGCTGTTGATGGCCGATGAACCCATCGCCGGGCTGGATCCGGCGGCACAGATTGCCACGATGCAGGTGTTTGGCCAAATCGCGGCCGAAGGCAAGGCGGTGGTCGTCTCTTTGCACGATCTGGGTCTTGCAGCGCGCCACTGCACCCGCATCCTTATGCTGGACCACGGCCAATTGGTCGCCGATGGCCCGCCCGCCGAGGTGCTGACCCCGGCCCGTCTGGCCGAGGTCTTTGCCCTGCGGGCGTATTACCAGACCGGCCCGGATGGCCCGATCTTTCAACCGCTGGAATATCTGCGCTGACAGCCGCGGCTCACGCCGCCATGTTCAAATCAAGCCGCCCTTGATCAACCCGGCCGCAAGCTGTGCATAGGCCTCGGCCATCGGGCCATCACCCGCCGCCACCGGCGTGCCGCCATCGCCCGCCAAACGGGTGTCGAGATCAATCGGCAACTGCGCCAGAAGCGGCACCCCCATTTGCTGCGCCTCGGTCGCGACGCCGCCATGGCCAAAGATATGCGCCTCATGCCCACAGTTCGGGCAGTGAAAGGTCGACATGTTTTCGATCAGGCCCAGGATCGGGGTCTTCAACGTTCCAAACATATCTATCGCCTTGCGCGCATCCAGCAGCGCCACGTCCTGGGGTGTGGACACAACAATGGCACCGGACAGATCGGATTTCTGACACAGGGTCAGTTGCACATCCCCCGTCCCCGGCGGCAGGTCGACCAACAGCACATCCAATTCGCCCCAAGCCACCTGCCCCAACATCTGTTGCAACGCCCCCATCAACATCGGCCCGCGCCACACCACAGCCTTGTTCGGGTCCATCATCAACCCGATCGACATCATGGTCACCCCATGTGCCACCAGCGGTTCGATGGTCTTGCCATCCGGGCTGGCGGGTCGTTTGCTCACCCCCATCATCCGCGGCTGGCTGGGGCCATAGATATCCGCATCCAACAGGCCGACGCGTTTACCGGCCCGGGTCAGCGCCACGGCAAGGTTCGATGACACGGTGGATTTGCCCACCCCGCCCTTGCCCGAGCCGATGGCGATGATGCGCTTCACCCCCGCCGGTTTCATCGGCCCGGCCTGTGGTTTTGGGTGGCCGCCGATCTTGAGATTGGGCGCGGGTTTGGCCGACGCTGCGGCAGGGCCATGCGCTGTCAGCATAGCTTGTACTTTTTGCACGCCGGGCACGGTGGCCACCGCCCGCTCTGCCGCCTGGCGCAATGGTTCCATCTGGCGGGCGATTTCCGGTGACGGCGCTTCGATCACAAAAGACGCCAAACCGTCCTGAAACCGCAAAGCACGAATCAAATCGCGCGAAATCAGGTCGCCCCCGTCCGGCAGGGCAAGCTCTGCCAGTTTTTCTTGAATAAGTTTCTCTGTCATTTCTCTGCCCATTTCCTTGGCGTCGCTGCACCATAGCAACGCATCCCAAACCGTTACCGCAACCATTTCGCGAATTTTTGCGACCTTGGTCGCATTCACACTTCCTTAACACCCGTTAACTCATGCAATTTCTGCATAGCAGCATTGTCCAACCGTGTATTGTGCAGCCGCAGCATAATGCTAAATTGAATACAACAAGAAACACAGTCACAGAGGCAACAGCGCCATGGCAGACATCACAAACACCAGCCCCGTCCTTACCGGACCGGTGGCACGCGTACAAACAATGTTGCGCGCTTTTGGCACCCGCGTCGCCCAATACCGCGTGTACCGCGACACATTGCATGAACTGCAAATGTTGTCGGTCCGGGAATTGAATGACCTGGGCGTAAGCCAGTCCGAAATTCGTCGCGTCGCATACGAAGCGGCATACCACTAATAAGGAATCAGAAGGCTCTCTCCTCCTCCCTGAGTCTTCTGTGTCTTTGCGGCGGCATCTCTCCTCCTCCCTGATGTCGCCGCATTTTTACAACTGGGCCTGAACGCCCAACCAGAGATTTCCGCGCTCTCTCCTCCCATTGTGCGTGGAAATACCGGACCCAAGGCTCTCCTCCCATTGCCAAGGGTCCAAACATCGCCGGTGCTTCGTCTCCTCCCATTCTGAGGCGCTGGTAAATAAAGACGGCGGCACATCCTCCCGTGCCGCCGTTCTTTATTTCGGGGGTCTGAATTTCAGTGCCAAATTGCGACATCGGTCGCGAACGCCATGAGCGGCAATAATGCCCGCCCAGCGGTCTATTGCGCGGTGGGCGACTTCAGCAATTTTCCCAAAGTGTTCCAATTGCGCCCCGTCCCCGGTTGACCAATCAGCTTGTCCAGCCGCACCGGTGTCAATTTCGACATACCGACACCATCAACATAGTCGACAAACAGCCCGCGGCTGACCGGGACCAGCCGCTCTGGCCCCAGATCCCAATCAGCGACGCGCTGTCGTGCGGCATCATCCAACGCCCGTGCCGTGGCCACATACAGAACCCGCGCCGGTCGCGTGGTCGTTTCTGTCACAAATGGCGTTTCGGACATGATCTGACCCAGCTCCGCGCGGGTCATCACAACCACGGAGTTCCCCGGCAGCGACAGACCAAAACCGATCAAAACCTCTTCGATCAAGGCTTGCAAGGCATCGCCAGGGGTATCGCCGGGGGCATCAGAGCGAAACAGCAGGTTCCCCGTGGCCAGAACCGTGCGCACATCATCCAGGCCACGGGCCGAAACCGCGCCGCGCAAATCCGCCATCGACATCTTTTTATGGGTGACTGGCCCGATCGCCCAATCAATGCCACCCAATCCGCCATCAGAACGGCACATCGTCGGACCCGGTGACAATCTTGCGACCACCTTCTTGGTTCCGGCTTTTTCAAACTGAATTTCCAGCTTGTCACCCTCGATCCCGATCACGCTGCCATAGCCGAATTTCTGGTGAAACACCCGTTCGCCCACCGTATGGCTTGAGATTGCGGTGGCATCGATCACCGTATTCCGGGTTTCGCGCGGCTGCGACATCGGGCGTTGATTCTGCCGATCCTGCAAGCGTTTCCAACCCGGTGAATTATAGACATTCGCCTCGGCGACACGTGTTTCAATCCCAGAGCCATAGCTTTGCGCGCCCCTGCCGCCACCGCCCCCGCTATACAGGCCCGACGGGGTCAGGACATCGACATGTTCCTCTGGCAATTCGTCCACGAATCGCGACGGTAATTGCGATTGCCACTGGCCAAACACCCGCCGATTGGCGGCAAAGGAGATGGTACAAACCTCTTCGGCCCGCGTAATGCCGACATAGGCCAGCCTGCGTTCCTCTTCGAGGCCCTTGAGGCCGCTTTCATCCATGCTGCGCTGGGACGGGAAAAGCCCGTCTTCCCACCCCGGCAGAAAGACCGCCGGAAATTCCAGCCCCTTGGCCGCATGCAAGGTCATGATCGACACTTTTGCGTCGGCCTCTTCGCTTTCGTTGTCCATGATCAGACTGACATGTTCCAAAAACCCTTGCAGGTTTTCAAAGGCCTCAAGCGCCTTGACCAATTCCTTGAGGTTCTCCAGCCGCCCCGGCGCCTCTGGCGTCTTGTCGTTTTGCCAATGCGCGGTGTAGCCGCTTTCATCCAGAATGATCTGTGCCAATTCCACATGGCTCAGATCCTTGTCGCCGGTCATGCGCCCCCAGCGCGCCAAGCCGTCAATCAGCCCCGCCAAGGCGTTGCCGCCCTTGCCCTTGATCGCACCAGAATCAACGGCGATCCGGGCCCCGGCAACCAGTGGCACATTGTTTTCACGCGCCAGACGCTGAATGGTTTGCTGTGCCTTATCGCCCAGCCCCCGTTTCGGCGTATTCACAATACGCTCAAACGCCAAATCATCCTCGGGGCTGACCACTACCCGGAAATAGGCCATCGCATCGCGAATTTCCAAACGTTCGTAAAAGCGTGGGCCGCCAATGACCCGGTAAGGCAAACCTATGGTCAGAAACCGGTCTTCAAACGCGCGCATTTGATGGGATGCCCGCACCAGAATCGCCATGTCATCCAGGCTGAAACCACGCATGCCACGGGTGCCGCCCTGCATCGCCTCGATCTCTTCGCCGATCCAGCGCGCCTCTTCTTCGCCATCCCAATGGCCAATCAGACGCACCTTTTCGCCCGCCTCGGCCTCGGTCCACAATTCCTTGCCCAACCGGCCCTGATTGCCGGCAATCACCCCCCCAGCCGCCGCCAGAATATGCGGCGTCGAGCGATAGTTCTGCTCCAGCCGCACCACCGTGGCGCCGGGAAAATCCTTTTCAAACCGCAGGATATTGCCGACCTCGGCCCCGCGCCAGCCATAGATCGACTGATCATCATCGCCGACACAACAGATGTTCTTGTGCCCCCCCGCCAACAACCGCAGCCAGAGGTATTGGGCGACGTTGGTATCCTGATACTCGTCGACCAGAATGTATCGGAACCAGCGCTGATATTGCGCCAGAACGTCGTCATGTTTCTGAAAGATCGTGACGCAATGCAGCAGCAGATCGCCAAAATCGGTGGCGTTCAATTCCCGCAGCCGCAGTTGATACTGGGCGTAAAGCTCGACACCGCGATTGTTAAACGCCCCGGCCTCTGCCGCGGGGATATTTTCCGGTGTCCAGGCCCGGTTTTTCCAACCATCAATGATATGCGACAACTGGCGCGCGGCCAACGTTTGTCGTCGATGTTGGCAGCCGACAGAAGTTGCTTCAACAACCGGATCTGATCATCCGTATCCAGAATGGTAAAGTTGGATTTCAACCCCACCAGTTCCGCATGACGGCGCAACAATTTGACACCAATCGCGTGAAAGGTGCCCATCCACGGCAGCCCCTCGACCACCTGCCCCAGCAACCGTCCGACCCGCACTTTCATTTCGCGCGCCGCCTTGTTGGTAAAGGTCACCGCCAAAATTTCATTTGGCCGGGCCCGACCGGTGTTCAGCAAATGGGCAATCCGGGTGGTCAGCGCCTTGGTCTTGCCGGTCCCCGCGCCTGCAAGCATCAGGACCGGACCATCCAGTGCCTCAACCGCGGTGCGTTGCGCCGGGTTCAAGCCATCCAGATAGGGCGCGGGCCGCGCCGCCATGGCACGTTGCGACAGACTGGAGGCCGCTTCGAATGCATCAATATCGTCAAAATTGCTCATGGGGGCGAACATAGACACTTCGGCCGGCCCTGAAAAGCCTGTTCGCCTTCTGTTCACGTCGAATCCTGTTTCAAGGCAAGAGGGGGCTCTGCCCCCGCCCTTTGGGCCCCCCGGGATATTTTCAGTCAGATGAAAGCTCAGGCCCCAGTGTTCAAGACACCGAGGCGAGATGCATCAACGCTCAAGCAACCGGGGGCTTTCACCTGACGCGGTCATCGGCTTCCCAGCCTGTACCGCAGATCCAAATGTCGGCCGTTATGGTTAAGGAACCGTTTCATCTGACCGGAAATATCCCCGCCGGAGGCATGAACCTCTTTACGCCCGCCAGAAGTTCACGGTCAGGATGGCAAAGACCGCAAGCAATTCCAGTCGCCCGACCAGCATCCCCGCCGACAACAGCCATTTCGCGGTATCGTTCAAGGTGGCAAAATTGCCCGCCGGACCAATGACGGAACCAAGTCCGGGGCCGATGTTGCCGAGGGCCGTCGCAGCACCGGAAATCGACGTGACAAAGTCGAGGCCCGTCGCAGACAGAAGCACCGCCAAAACACCCAAAGACACCACGAAGAACATGAAAAACGACATCACCGAGCTGAGAACATCCTCCCCCACGGCGCGCCCTTCGAAACGTGTGGTGAAGATACCATTCGGTGAGCGGATGCGCTTCAACTGTACCCGGATCGAGGCAAACAGCAGCTGGTAGCGGAAGATTTTGACGGAACAGGCGGTGGATCCCGCGCAGCCCCCGATAAGCCCGATGAAGAAGAATAGGGAAATCATCAACGGGCCCCAGCCCATGTAATCGACACTTGCATAGCCGGTGCCCGATATGATCGACGAGATATTGAACAAGGCTTCGCGGAATGCCTGTTCCGGGTGATGCGGAAAGACCATCAACAGCACGGCGGTCGAAAACACGACCAGCACCGCGATGGTCAGCAAGAAGACCCGAACCTGGCTGTCGCGAAACAATGGCCGGGCAGATCCGTTGACCAGCTGCACGTACCGTACAAACGGCAAAGCGGCGAGGATCATGAACACCGAAGCGACATATTCCATCGGCCCGGTAAAGGCCCCAAAAGAGGCGTCATAGGTCGAAAAACCGCCTGTGGAAATCGTGGTCAACGCATGGACGGATGCATCAAACGGATCCATGCCAAACAGGATATACAGCAGCGCGCAGGCCAATGTCAGGCTGACGTAGATCACCGAGATCTGGCTGGCGATCTGCGTCGCGCGGGGCAGGATTTTGCCCATTGTGTCAAAGCTTTCGGCGCGAAAGATCTGCATGCCGCCGACCCGCAACTCCGGCAGGAAAACCATGGCAACCACAATGATGCCGATCCCGCCCAACCACTGCAGCAGCCCCCGCCACAACAACAGCCCCTTGGGCAGGGTATCCAATCCGGTGAAAACGGTAGAGCCGGTTGTCGTCAGCCCCGACATCGCCTCGAAAAATGCATCGACATAGCGTGCTTCTGTCGCGCCGATCATGAAGGGCAATGCGCCAAACACCGGCAGCGCCAACCAGACACCGGTGGTCAACAAAAACGTCTGTTGGATCGAAAGTCCCGACTTGACCCCATTGGAGCAGGCCAAAGCCATCAGGCCGCCGGACAATATTGTCACCACGCCGCTTTCGACAAAAACAGGCCAATGGCCCCGCCCCTCGGCCAGATCGACCAGGAAAGGCAGAAACATCGTGGCGCCAAGACAGGCCACCAACAATCCGATCACGTATCCGACGGGGCGAATATCAAACATGCGGCAAAGCGTTGGACCCCGCTTGCCGGGGTGTCAAGACAAGCAAACGAATGTAGCGCCCACTGTGGGAAAATGTCCCTAGATTTGGCTGCGATTTTGGGGCGATGCACGATCTGAACGCGCGGCGTTCGTCGTGGCGACGTGGCCGAAAAATGCGCGGCAATCGAAGCCGCGCATCGCAAGTGACAGACGACATTGATCGCCGACGGCCGCCGAGGCGCCTAGCCGACGTGAAACAGCGACGCGAAAAATCGCGGGTCAATGCTGGCACTTTCGAACGTCGGGCCAGAGGTCAGGACCGAAATCGCATCATGCGAATGCAGGCTTTCCTGATGACTGGCGGCCACCCGGAAATCGCCAACCCGCGAGTCCACCTGTAGCTCACCACAAAACAGTCGCGCCGCATCTTCGACAAAGATCGGATTTGCAGCGTTCAATTCTGCGAATGCCTGTTCGTCTTCGCGTTTGACCATCACCTGGGTTTCGGTCGGAACGGCCCGGCGGCACAGGTCAATAAGATCTTCGAACCAAAGGCATTTTTCGCCCTGCACCTTGACCGAAATGCGCGCGACCGATCGTTGGGAATGTGGCGTTGCCAATTGCCCCCGCTCGCGTCGCGCGTGTTCGCTCAACTCCAATGAACATGGACATGTCGAGGAATAGACGTAATCCAGATGGATGATCCGATGGCGCGCACCGTCCTGTTCGATCAACTCCAGCGCGATGTCGTAATATTGATATCCACTCAGCCCGGATCGCAGGCTGTCGCGGCGCATGGGAAAGGAAAACCGCATCTGGATGCGCGCGTCAAAGCTTTCCAGATCGGTTTTGTAATCATCCAGCGCGGCCTCCATGACCTCAAAGCTGAATGTCTTGTCCGCATGCTCATAAAACGACCGCATGATGCGGCTCATATTGATGCCTTTTTTGTCGGCCTCAAGACTTACCGAACCGGTGACCGAGGTTTCCAGATTGAGATCGCCCTGCCCCCGCGTGAGATAGCGGATCGGCAAACGAAAGTTGGAAATCCCGACATGCTGGATCGGTTCATTTGCACCGCGAATGAGCGATGCAGGGCCGTTCTGCAGATCTGGCAAGCTGGCCTTATAGGCCGCATCCACCGAAAAATCAGCGGGATAATCCCGATGCATTACCGGATAGGTCAGGTCCGATTGTCCGGTCCCGCTCGCATATCGCCGCAACAGGTCGAGCGCCGCCTCGGCCTCGTCCCGGCTGGGCAAGCGATTAATCTTTGGTGTCTGGACGTTCATGCACGACCCCTTTCAACGCGAGCAAGCGACAATGTAGGCGCTCTTGGCGCAAAATTCCATTGTCCGCCTAATAAAAGGTAAAGGGTGGCCACATCAGGTTAAAATATATCGTGCAAAATCATCCGTTTCCGGAAAATTTGACCTTAATCTATCCTGGAACGCGCCACAAATCCGCCCAAAAGGGATCTTAGAAGTTGAGGGCGGTTCTGGTAACGCGGGACGGTTCAGAATCCGAAGCGACCAACAGTGTCAGTGCTGCGGTGCCGCCAAGAACAGCCAATGCCGTGGTTTCATCTGCGGTTGCGACAAACGGCTCGGATTTCTCGGACAGGGCGCTGACCTGCTCGGCCAAAGCGGGCAAAACAACAGATGCAATGAACGCAGCAGAGAGCAGAAACTTGGTCATGAAAAGCCCGGTAATTTAATCTGCCTTCTTAATGCCGCGTTTGCATTGGTATTTCCAGCCCAAAATGCTGCACCTGCACAAAACAGGCGCAGCTTTGCCGTTTTGCTATCAGCCCGCCTGATCTGCTGATTTTTTAAGCGCTTGCTGAATGTCTGCCAGCAAATCGTCAGGGTCTTCCAACCCACAGCTGAACCGAATTAATCCAGGGGTGATTCCCAGCGTGGCCTTTTGATCGTCCGGCAACCGCTGGTGCGTGGTAAAGGCCGGTGGCGTGGCGATGGATTTTGCATCGCCGAGGTTGTTGGAAATGATCGCAATTTCCAAAGCATTGAGGAAGGCAAACGCCGCCTCGCGCCCGCCTTTGATCTCAAAACTGACCACCGTGCCGCCAGCCCCCAGCTGCCGCATGGCCAAGGCATGGTGCGGGTGGCTGGCCAGACCGGGATAGCTGACCCGATTGATGCGGTCGTCGGCCTCCAGCGCTTCGGCCAGTTTCAGCGCGGTCGCGGTCTGTGCCCGCACCCGCAAATCCATGGTTTCCAACCCCTTGAGCAGCACCCAGGCGTTGAACGGCGAAAGCGCACCGCCCGTGTGCTTCATGAAGGGTTCGATGGTTCCGCGGATCATGTCCCGCGTGCCAAGGATCACCCCGCCCAGCACCCGGCCCTGGCCATCCATATGTTTGGTGGCGGAATAGGTCACGATGTCCGCCCCTTGGGCGATGGCATCGGAATAGATCGGGGTGGAAAACACATTGTCCGACACCACCAACGCGCCGCCCGCATGCGCGATCTCGGCCACGGCCTCGATGTCGATGACTTCGAGCGTCGGGTTGCTCATGGATTCGAAGAAACAGATCTTGGTTTCCGGGCGCATCGCCGCGCGCCAGGCGTCCAGATCGGTGCCATCAACCAGGGTCAGGGTCACGCCGAATTTGGTCAGCACGTTTTCCAGCACGTAAAGACAAGAGCCAAACAGCGCCCGCGCCGCAACCACGTGATCGCCGGCCTTCAACAGCGCCAACAGCACGCCCTGCACCGCCGCCATGCCGCTGGCACAGGCAAACGCGTCTTCCGCCCCTTCCAGCAGGGCGATGCGTTCTTCGAACATCTTCACCGTGGGGTTGCCGTAGCGGGCATAGATGAATTCATCTGGGCAGGCCTCGATGAACCGGGCTTCGGCCTGTTCGGCGCTGTCGTAGACAAACCCCTGGGTCAGGAAAATCAATTCGCTGACTTCGTTGTATTGCGACCTGCGGATACCGCCATGCACAAGCTTGGTGCGGCTGTTCCAGCCTTTGGACTGCGTGTCGTCGTTCGTCATGTTCTTTCCTTCAAATACAAAAGCCCCCGAGCGCGGCCAAGCGAACGGGGGCTTTCGTCCTGACCTTTTAGCGGAATTGTTTAACGTGGCCCGCAATCCGGTAACAAATCGCCACGCGATCCTATTACGGTGTTGCGCCATTCGGGTCAAGACCGTCACGGTGCTGTAACCCAGCCTTCATTCCGGCGTCATAGCATTCCTTTATCGGCAGGCTACAAGATGTAGTGGAGGCACGCAGATGGCGCTTCTGAGGGTGAATGCATGTGGGGACAACCCCCAGCCGCATGGCGGCCCGGAAGGCCCATCGCTGGACTCCCTTCTGCGCACCGCACTGGAACGCCCCGGCCCCGTTGTCCTGATGTTGCATGGGTATCGCTATGGGCCCGGCCGGGCCGGACATTGCCCACATGATCTGTTGTATGCGATGCGCCCTACCGGCGGATCGAACCGCATTGTCAGCTGGCCGCGTCATCTGGGATTTGGCGTGGATCAACGTCAGGCGGGATTGGGTGAGGCGGGACTGGGTCAGGCCGGGCTGGGTCAGGCGGGGCTGGGTCAGGCGGGATTTGCGATTGCCTTTGGCTGGGACGGACGTGGCACCATTCGCCGCGCGTACCGCGAAGCCGCCCGCGCCGGGCGCGCAATGGCAAAGCTGGTGCGTCAGATCCGGGCCATTGATCGCAGCCGCGAGGTGCATGTGCTGGCGCATTCGCTGGGCGCGCGGGTGGCGCTTTGTGCGCTGCAACATCTGGGTCCAAAGGATCTGTCGCGGTTGATCCTGATGTCCGCCGCAGAATACCGAAGCACGGCGACCGCGGCGCTGGCCACCCCGGCCGGGCAAACGGCGCAGGTGGTGCATGTCACCAGCCGGGAAAACGATCTTTATGATTGTCTGCTGGAATGGTTGGTGCCCGCGCCGAGGCGCGGTGATCGCGCGCTTGGCACCATTTCCGCCGCAAACCTGCGCCCGGTGCTGTTGGACGATCCGGCGGCGCTGGCCGCATTGGCCCGCATCGGATACCGCATCGCGCCGCCATCCCGGTTGATTTGCCATTGGTCGCCCTATCTGCGCCCGGGCGTCTTTGCCCTGTATCGGGCGCTCCTGACCGGTACGTTGACACCCCAGGCGCTGGACCATTGTCTGCCGGTCAGCGAAGATCGCCGCTGGACCCGGATCTTGCCGCGCCGCATCGGCCTGCCCAGCCTGCCCTTCGCCTCAAAGGCGCCAACCTGACCCGCGACACGAACGTCGCACACCGTCGGATCAGGCCACAATACGCGCCAGCGCGTCAGTCTTCGCCAAGCTCCATATACTTTTGCAGCACCGCAAACTGCGACCAGATGAAGACAAACAGCAGAATCGGAAAGCCGAAGGTCTCGATCTTGACCCAGAGATCGGTGCTCATCGTGCGCCAGACGATTTCATTGGCCACCGCCAAGCCCAGAAACGCCAGACACAGCCGCCGGGTCAGGATCATCCAGCCTTCTTCCTGCATGTCGATGGCATCGGACAACACATAGGCCAGATAGGATTTCCCCCGCGCCAGGCCGATGCCCAACAGCAGCGCAAAGAAGCCATAAACCAGGGTGGTCTTCATCTTGAAGAAACGTTCATCATTGAACCAGGCGGTCAGCCCGCCAAAGAAAATCACCATGATCGCGGTAAAGACCTGCATGCGACTCAGCTCTCCGGTGAGATACCAAAGCGCGCCCATGGCGGCCAACATGATGGGCACAAACAACACCGTCGCCAGGATGAACCCGGAATATTCGGTGCCGCCAATCGTAAAGACATCTTCCTTCATCCAGAGGTACAGGCCAAAGAACGCCAACGGCGGGCCCAGTTCCAGCACCTGTTTCACCAATGGATTGATCTGCTTCTTGTCTGCCATAATGGCTTAGCCCCCTAGTTCCACGATCACGGCCCCGGCCGCAATCAACGTCATCAGCGCAATGCGGCGTGGTCCCACCGTTTCGCGCAATATCAACCAGCCGATCAAGGCCGCAAACACCGTCGAGGTTTCGCGCAAGACCGCCGCTTCGCCGACCTGCCCCAAACGGGTGGCCACCATGATCGAGCCAAAACTGCCAAAGGCCACCATGCCGCCAATCCAGCCGCGCAACATAAGCGGGGCCACCTTTGGCGTCACCGGCAATTTGCGCCAATGCAGGGCCGCCAGAATGGGCATGCCCAGACCGTCGATCATGAAAAACCACGCCAGAAAGGTGAACGGATCCGCCGTGGCGCGAATGCCATAGGCGTCATAGGTGGTATAAAGCGCAACAAACAATCCGGTGATCATCGCCAGCCCCAGCGCCAGCGGCAGGGTATCGCGCGCCGTTTCGAGGAACATCAGATTGTAGATCGCCAACCCGAAAATCCCCGCCAACAAGACCAGAACCCCGATCCATTGCGCGGCGGTAAATACCTCGCCGAACAGGACGCCAGCGCCAATCACCGTGAACAACGGCCCCATGCCGCGCACCACCGGATAGACAACCGTATAGGCACCCTTGCTATAGGCCATGGCCTGAAGGATTTTGTAGACCATGTGGATCAGGAAGGCGCCGAGGAAAATCAGCCACATATGCGGCTCTGGCCAGGGCACGACAAACAGCGCAAAGGGCGCCGGCCATCAGCCCGTAAGAGGCATCAATCGCCCCGCGGCTGAGCCAGGGGTCATGCTGCCCCTTTTGCAGCGCGCCAAACACCGCATGCAAAAACGCCGCCAGCACCGCCAGACCCAGCGCCAGTTGCTGGCCCATTTCGGTCCCTTCAAGGGAGATCAGCCAGGCGCTCATTCAGATCTCACGACAATGGGGGCGCTGCCCCCGACGCCTTTGGCGTCTCCCCCGGGATATTTTTGAACAGAAGAAGGACCGGCGCCCCGCATCCGCTCAGCGATCCAATCCGGTCAGGGCGGCGGCGAAATCTTCGGGATCGAAGGGCGCGAGGTCGTCGATCTTTTCGCCGACGCCAATGGCGTGGATCGGCAAGCCGAATTTGTCGGCCAGCGCCACCAGAACGCCGCCCTTGGCGGTGCCGTCGAGTTTGGTCATCACCAGGCCGGTGACATTGGCCAGTTCCTGAAAGGTTTTGACCTGCGACAATGCGTTTTGTCCGGTTGTGGCATCCAGCACCAACAGGGTGTTATGCGGCGCATCGGGGTCTTTCTTGCGGATTACCCGCACGATCTTGGACAGTTCTTCCATCAGATCCTTGCGGTTCTGCAGGCGACCGGCCGTGTCGATCAGCAAAAGATCCGCGCCATCCCGCGCGCCTGTTCCATGGCGTCAAAGGCCAGGCTGGCAGGATCGGAACCTTCGGGCGCGGTCAGGACCGGCACGCCAGCACGATCCCCCAGACCTGGAGCTGTTCGACGGCGGCAGCGCGAAAGGTATCGCCCGCCGCAATCACCACGTTTTTGCCTGCGGCGCGGAACTGGCTGGCGAGTTTGCCGATGGTTGTGGTCTTGCCCGACCCATTCACGCCCACCACCAGAACGACCTGGGGCTTTTTGGCATAAAGCGGCAGGGGTTTTGCCACCGGGTCCATCACCCGCGTGATTTCCTGTGCCAGCAGCTCCTTGATTTCCTGAACCGAGAGTTTGCGGCCAAACCGGCCTTCGGCCATATTGGCGGTCACGCGCAGCGCGGTATCGACGCCCATGTCCGATGCGATCAGCAGCTCTTCGAGCTGTTCCAGCATGTCATCATCAAGCGTCCGGCGCAGCACCTCGGGGGAACTGCCGCGCCCCAACATGCGCCCGATCAATCCGGGCTTGCGGTCAGCGGGGGCCTTGCGGTCAGCGGGGGCACTGGGCGTTGTGGCGGGGGTCGCGGCAGGGACCGGGATTTCCACCGGCGTCACGCTTTGCGGCACTTCGATTGGTGTCGCCATCGGAATTTCCGATTGGGTCTCTGACGGCAGTTCCTCTGGCGCTTTTTCCGGCAGCTCCTCTGGCGCGGCGCGCTCTGGGGCCGGTTCCGGGCTTGTTGGTTCGGGGCTTGTGGGTGCAGAGCTTGCCGGTGGTGGGCTTTCCGGTGTTGGGCTTGCCAGAGCGACGCCAGTTGCGCGCCCAGAGGTGTCGTTCGGCACCTCCGCCGAAACCTCTCCACCGTCGCCAACAATTGCCTCCAGCCCTTCGTCCAGCTTGGACGAGGATTTGAACAACCGATCTTTCAGCTTCCCGAATAACGACATGGGCAGGCATCTCCTTTGATCTTGACCTATAACTTTGTCGTCACAAGGAAAAGGGCCGGTTGACTTGAATCGCACGGCTGCCATGACTGATGCCATGTGGTCTCTTTGTCTGGGTCTTGTGTTATGTCTGCTTTTCGCGCCCCCCTTGCGCGCGGCCGAAGGTATGGCGGAAGGCCCGCACCATGACGCGGTGCGGACCTGCGACGCCTTGGCGGCCGCGGCGGAAACCAC
>NZ_JBVVRZ010000003.1:0-700284 GCF_055808435.1 Marinovum sp. J2-8
TCCCTCGGCGGCGCATTTGACCGAGGAATTGGAAGATCTTCTGTCGCTTACCGGCAAACCGCGCCCGACGGCGCTGGTGATCGGGGCATTGGGCCGGGTTGGCACCGGGGCGGCGGATCTTTGTGATGCGATGGGGGTGGATGTATGCAAATGGGACATGGCCGAAACCGCCTCTGGCGGGCCATTCCCGGAGGTGTTGCAGCATGACATCTTCTTCAACTGCATTCTGGCGCGTCCCGGCACGCCGGTGTTTGTACCGGCATCGGCCAAGACATCGCCGCGCAAATTGACCGTCATCGGCGATATCGCCTGTGATCCTGACAGTGATTTTTCCCCGATCAAGGTCTATGATCGCACCACAACATGGGACAGTCCCGCCCTGCGGGTGCAGGATCTGCCGCCATTGGATGTGACCGCGATCGACAATCTGCCCTCGATGCTGCCGGTCGAAAGCTCGCAGGATTATGCGGCTCAGCTCCTGCCCTCGCTTTTGACACTGGGTGACATATCTTCTGGTGTGTGGGGGCGTGCCAAGGCAGATTGACCGACATATCAGCGGGGTATGAACATATGACAATCCATTGGTGCGGCACCGGGCTTTCTGCGGTTCCCGGCCTGCGGCGGTTGATCGAGGCCGGCCATGAGGTCACGGTGTGGAACCGGACGCTGGACAAGGCGCGGGATGCCGTGGGGGATCTGACCAATCGGATCAAGGTGTTCGACATTGATGCGCTGGCTGCAGAGTTGCAGCCAAAGGATGTTGTGGTTTCGATGTTGCCTGCTGACTGGCATGTCCGTCTGGCGGAATTGGCGATTGTCAAATCGGCGGATTTTGTGTCGTCCAGCTATATCAGCCCCGAAATGCGCGCCCTGCATGCCAAGGCCCAGATCAAAGGCGTCAGTCTGGTGAACGAGGTTGGTCTCGACCCGGGGATTGATCATCTGATGGCGCATGCGCTGGTGGCGGATTATCGGTCCAGCCCAAGATGCGATGCATCCAACGCATTGAATTTCCTGTCCTATTGCGGCGGCGTGCCGAAACACCCAAACCCGTTCAAATACAAATTTTCCTGGTCGCCGCTGGGGGTGTTGAAGGCGCTGAAAAGCCCGTCGAAATCCATTCGAAACTTCATGCCTTTTGTGGCGGAACGGCCCTGGGACGCGCTTGGCCATTACACCGCGCCGCTGCCGGCGCCGGAAAGTTTTGAGGTCTATCCAAACCGCGACAGCCTGCCCTTTGTCGAGGAATATCGCTTTGATCCGACCTGGCGCATCGAAACCTTTGTGCGGGGCACCCTGCGGTTGAACGGCTGGGCGGAGGCGTGGAAAGACGTGTTTGCCGAGGTCGAAACCGCCAGCGATCTGCGCCTGCGTGAAATGTCGGACGTGTTCTGGGGGAAAACGCCTATGGCGACGGCGAACCGGACCGGGTGGTGATGTGTGTGTCGCTGTCAGCCTCGGACAGCAGCGGCGTGGTCTGGCACAAGACCCATGTGATGGATGCCTGGGGCGATGCGCGCGGCAGTGCGATGGCGCGGTTGGTGTCGGTTCCGGTGGCCTTGGCCGTTGAAACTGCGCTGGCCGGAGACTTCTCGCCCGGTGTGCAAGCCGCGCCGTCGGAACCGAAGCTTCGCCAAAGATGGATGGGCGAAATCGCCCAGTTGGTGCAGCATCTTGCGGTGATTGATCACAGCTAAGACGCGGCGCGCCAATAGCGGCTTCGGCGGCCCAAAGGCCGCCGCGCATTCAGGACAAAAGCGACCGGCCCAATTCGGTCAGTGAATAGACCTTGCCCGCTTCAAACACCCCGACCGACAGCGGTCGACCATATCCTGCGCCACTGTCGAGATTGACGCGGTTGCCATAAAACATTGGCGCGTCAAGCGCGGTGTGCCCATGCACGATCAAGGCCTCAAAGGGATTGGTTTCGCTCAGGAAAGGTTCGCGAATCCAGACCAGATCGTCTTCGTCCTGATCCTCCAGCGGGACACCGGGGCGGATGCCGGCGTGGACAAATATCAGGCCGGGTTCCCGATGCGATGTCGGCAATCCCGCGAGAAAGCTGCGATGTGCGGCGGGCACTGCGGCCTGCGCCGCCTGCATCAGGTCGGTGACCTCGCGGTTTTCCGCATCTTCCACACCATAAGAGGCCAGCGTCATCGGCCCGCCCAAACGCGGGTTGAGCCAGCCAATACCCGACAGGATACGCGGGTCATGCTGGGTGCCATCGTCGACAAAGCGGCGGAACATCCGGTCATGATTGCCCATCAAAACCGTCCAGTTGCGGCCCTCGGCCAAGCCTTGGATCAGATGTTCGATCACGCCGCGCGAATTTGGCCCGCGATCCACCAAATCGCCCAAAAACACCACATTGGCATCCGGGCCGCCGTCAGTTTCGATCCAGTCCAGAACATTGCACAACATGTCGTACTGGCCGTGTATATCGCCAATGGCATAGGTTGGTTTCATCGGTCACATCCTGCTTTTGCGCCCCGGTTATCATCTCACTGTGACAGTTGCACCCCTGGTTGCCCCGGCATCAGACTTTTTAAATCCTTTGCCGGACGTGGGGGCGGTGACTAAGCTGACGCATGAATTCCATGACAAAAGTGAGGGACATTATGAAACCGATTTCCTATTCATTCCTCTTGGTCGGGACCGTTGCGGTGATCCTGGGCATGCTTTGGGGATTCAAATGTCGGCAACCGGGGATCACACCCTGGCACCGGCGCATGCCCATCTTAACCTCTTGGGGTGGGTCAGTATGGCAATTTTTGCGTTTTATTATCAATTGGTTCCGGGGGCCGAACAGGGGCTTTTGCCAAAGCTGCATTTCGCGGCTGCGGTGGTGGCGCTTGGTCTTTTGGTGCCGGGCATTGTCCTGGCCATTCAGGGCAAAGGCGACATATTGGCCAAACTTGGCTCGGTTGTTGCGGTCGTCTCGATGCTGCTGTTTTTGTTTGTTCTGGTGCGCACCGGGCGCAAAACTGCCTGAAACAAAGCGATCACTAAAAATCCGTCGAAAAAACCGCCTGCAAAATCGACCGGAGATGCGATCAAAAAAACGGGCGCCGCGATGTCGCGACGCCCGTTGTGATTTCAGCCAATTCAGATCGGCAGCCGTTCTAAGCGACCTTTAGGCCACTTCGAATTGCAGCGGCTTGACCTGACGGAACATGCCGGTTTCCTTCAGCTTGTTCAGCACCGGTGCGGGAACCACATCGTCGACATACAGCAGGGCAATCGCCTCGCCGCCTTTGTCGTGACGACCCAGGGTAAAGTTGGCGATGTTGACGCTGTTTTCGCCCAGAGTCTTGCCCAGGGTGCCGATGATGCCCGGCATGTCCTCGTTGGTGGTGTAGAGCATATGCGACCCGATTTCGGCGTCGATATTGATGCCTTTGATCTGGATGAAACGCGGTTTGCCATCCGAAAACACCGTGCCGGCAATCGACCGTTCGCGGGTTTCGGTGACCACGGTCACCTTGACATAGCCGTCAAAGGCCCCGGATTTATGCTGGTTGGTGGTCGAGATCTTGATGCCGCGTTCTTCGGCGACAACCGGGGCAGAGACCATGTTGACCTCGGCGTTGGACGGTTTGATGATCCCGGCAATGGCGGCACAGTTCAGCGCCGCGAGGTTCATTTCGGCAACGGAACCGTCATACAGGATGTTGATCGCCTTGATCGGATCATCGGTCATCTGGCCGATGAAGGCCCCAAGATGACCGGCCAGTTTGACCCATGGGCCCATGACCTTGGCTTCTTCGGCGGTGACCGATGGCATGTTCAGCGCGTTTTCCACCGCGCCGGTCAGCAGATAGTTCGACATCTGCTCTGCCACTTGCAGCGCCACGTTTTCCTGGGCTTCGGTGGTGGCCGCGCCCAAATGCGGGGTGCAGACAACGTTGGGCAGGTTGAACAGCGGGTTTTCCTTGGCCGGTTCTTCGGTGAACACGTCAAACGCCGCGCCCGCCACATGGCCGGATTTCAAGGCATCTGCCAGGGCTTCTTCGTCGACCAGACCGCCACGGGCACAGTTGATGATCCGCACGCCCTTTTTGGTTTTGGCGATGTTTTCCCGGCTCAGGATGTTGCGGGTGCTGTCGGTCAGCGGCACGTGCAAAGTGATGAAATCGGCGCGGGCCAGAAGCTCGTCCAGTTCAACCTTTTCCACACCGATCTTGTCGGCCTTGTCCTGGCTCAGATAGGGGTCATAGGCCACGACCTTCATTTTCAGGCCCTGCGCCCGGTCGCAGACGATGCCACCGATGTTGCCGGCACCGATCACGCCAAGCGTCTTGTTGGTCAGTTCGACCCCCATGAATTTCGACTTTTCCCATTTGCCGGCATGGGTCGAGGCGCTGGCCTCGGGGATTTGCCGTGCAACGGCGAACATCATGGCAATCGCGTGTTCGGCAGTGGTGATCATGTTGCCAAAGGGCGTGTTCATCACGATCACGCCTTTTTTCGACGCGGCGGGCTTGTCGATGTTGTCGGTGCCGATACCGGCGCGGCCGATCACCTTGAGGTTGGTGGCGTTTTCAAGGATCTTTTCGGTGACTTTGGTCGCCGAACGGATGGCCAGACCATCGTATTGGCCAATCACTTCGGCCAGCTTGTCCTTGTCTTTGCCAAGGTCGGGCTGGAAATCAACGTCGATGCCACGGTCGCGGAAAATCTGAACGGCGGCTTCGGACAGTTTGTCGGAAATGAGAACTCTGGGTGCGGTCATTGCGATACATGCCCCGGACGTGATCCGGGGCCTCCTGATAAGGGTGTTTGGAGTGAGGTCCCGGATCAAGTCCGGGACACTGTTAGCTCTGTGTCAGGCGGCTTCGGACAGCGCCGCGATTTCGGCGTCAAACGCCCATGCCAGCCAAGGCAACATCGCTTCGACGTCTGCGGTTTCCACCGTGCCACCGCACCAGATCCGCAGACCGGCAGGTGCATCGCGATAGGCGCCGACATCCAGTGCCACGCCTTCGGCTTCAAGCCGTTTGGCGACCGCTTTGGCAAAAACAGCGCCATCGGTGATGCGATCATCGGTGAATTTCAGGCAGACGCTGGTGTTGGATTGTGTCGCCGCATCGACGGCGAGATTGGTAATCCAGTCATTGGCCTCACAAAACGCCTGAATGGCACCGGCATTGGCGTTGGCGCGTGCGATCAGCCCTTGCAGCCCACCAACCGAGCGTGCCCAGTCCAGTGACACAAGGTAATCTTCAACCGCCAGCATCGAGGGCGTGTTGATGGTTTCACCCTTGAAGATACCTTCGATCAGCTTGCCGCCTTTGGTCAGGCGGAAAATCTTGGGCAGGGGCCATGCCGGGGTATAGCTTTCCAGCCGTTCCACCGCGCGCGGGCTCAGGATCAGCATGCCATGTGCCGCTTCGCCGCCCAGCACCTTCTGCCAGGAGAAAGTGGTCACATCCAGCTTGTCCCAAGGCAGGTCCATCGCGAAAGCGGCCGAGGTGGCGTCGCAGATGGTCAGCCCGTCCCGGTCGGCGGGGATGGCATCGCCATTCGGCATGCGCACGCCCGACGTGGTGCCGTTCCAGGTGAACACGACGTCGGTCGCGTAATCGACTGCGGCCATGTCAACGATTTCGCCATAGTCGGCGGTCTTGATCTCGGCATCCAGTTTCAGCTGTTTGACCACATCGGTGACCCAGCCCGCGCCAAAGCTTTCCCAGGCGCACATGGTGACCTTGCGTTCGCCCAGCAGCGACCACATCGCCATTTCCACCGCACCGGTGTCGGAGGCAGGCACAATACCGATTTTATAGTCGGCGGGGATGTTCAGGATCTCGCGGGTTTCCTCGATGGCCGCTTTCAGCTTGGCCTTGCCCACGGCAGCGCGGTGCGACCGGCCAAGGGCGGCGTCCGACAGCTTTGACAATTCGAATGTGGGGATTTTGGCACAGGGGCCAGAGGAGAAACGCGGATTCGTCGGCCGAGTGGCCGGTATTTGCATAGCCATGTAGCTATCCTTCCAGATAAGCGCCCTTCGTTGGGGAAGGGTGTCCCGCTTGCCGCAATATTGGGCTTTGCGATTTGCACAACAGCAAAAACGTCGCGGGGGGAACCATAGGGTCAGAAAGACAGGCGCAGGCCGTTCCGATAGGAAACGCCATGCCGACCTCAATCTGGCAGTGGTATTTTTGCGGCCGGTGCGGTAGGGGCAGGCCGGACAGAGAAAGGCCGCGACCGATGTATATTTGCACCCTGATTGCCAAACCCGGTGACCTGACACCCGCAGCAACCGAAGCGCTGCGCAATGCCTGGGGCGGGGGGGATCTGATCTGGCTGGCCGCGGATGAAGCGGCAGAATTCCCGCTTGATGTGATGCCGGACAATCGCTGGCAGGTTTGGCAGGATATGCAGGCACTGGGTGTCGACCTGAGTGTGCAACCGGCACAGGGGCGGCGCAAAAAGATGCTTCTGGCTGATATGGACAGTACGATGATCCAGCAGGAATGCATTGATGAGCTGGCCGAAGAGGCCGGGGTCGGCGCGCGGGTGAAGGAGATCACGGCGCGGGCGATGAACGGTGAATTGGATTTTGACGGTGCGCTGCGTGAACGGGTTGGTTTGTTGAAGGGCCTGCCGGAGGCCATCATCGGTCAGGTGCTGGAAAACCGGATCACGCTGATGCCGGGCGGCAAGGTGTTGCTGGCGACGATGACGGCAAATGGTGCCTATTGCGCCCTTGTGTCGGGCGGCTTTACCGCCTTTACCGCGCGCGTGGCCGAGCGGCTGGGGTTTCACGAAAACCGTGCAAACACGCTGATCATCGCTGATGGTGTTCTGACCGGCGAGGTCGGTCTTCCGATTCTGGGCCGTCAGGCCAAGGTCGAGGCGCTGGAGCAGATCACCGCACGTCTGGATCTGGCGGAGGCGGATGTGATCGCGGTGGGCGATGGGGCCAATGATCTTGGCATGTTGGGTCGTGCCGGCGCGGGGGTTGCGCTACATGCCAAGCCTTCGGTGGCGGCGGAATGCGATATTCGGGTGAATCATGGCGATTTGACCGCCCTGCTGTATTTGCAGGGCTATGCAAAATCGGATTTTGTGTCCGAGACCTAAGTTTGCTGTGCGGATTTATCCTGCGACACCCGGGATATTTCTGGTCAGATGAATGTCAGGCGAAACGCCCAGGGTCGAGTGCGGCGACCACATGTGGTGCCAGGGCAGGAGCCCGTTCAAGCGTGAAATCGGCGATGAGTTGCGATGTCGCGACCGCGGTTTGAAACCCATAGCCGCCCTGGCCCGCCAGCCAGAAAAAGCCGGGTGTGGTTGGGCAGGCCCCGACCACCAGCGTTCTGTCCGGCGCGAAGGTGCGCAGCCCGGCCCAGTTCGCCGTGACGCGGGTCACGGGTTCGGTGACCATCGCCTCGTATCGTGCCAGACCTTCGGCCAGGACCATGTCATCGGCCCAGGCGTCCTGTGGCGGCAGCGGATCTTCGTCCGCAGGAGAGATCAGAAGGCTGCCAGCCTCTGGTTTGGCATACCATGCGTCGCCGGCGGCCAGCAGGAAAGGCCAGTCGCGGACGTCCTGCCCGCCGGGGGCCGGGATGCGGGCCATCGAGCGGCGCATGGGTTGCAGGCCGATCCGTGGCGCCCCGGCCAGACCCGCAATCTTATCCGCCCAGGCCCCTGCGGCATTGATCACGATATCAGCCGTATGCGCCCCGCTTTGGGTGTCGAGATGCCAGCGCCCGCCGCGCCGCGTCAGGGCGGTGACGCGCGATCCGGTCAGCAGTGTGGCGCCGTCCGCCAGTGCCCTTCTGCGGAAGTTTTGCAGCAATAGATCCGTGTCGAGGTCGAACACCGGCCCCGACGCGGCAAAGCCGCAGGTGGCCGGGTTCAGGATCGGCACCTGGGCCCGGGCGTCGGCCATCGGGATTTCGGTCAATGCAAGTTCCGCCGCGTCGTGAGAGAATTGTGCCGCCTGATCCGGGCCGGCCACCAGCAGCATGTTGCGCGGGCGCAGGACGCCGCCGTCGCTTTGATGCAGATAGGGCGCGCTGGCGCGGTTCAGGGCCTGCACCACCGCGTTGCCATAGCTGTCAAGGAACATGGCCGCTGAGCGACCAGAAGCATGATAGGCAAGATGGTCCTCGGCCTCGAGCAGGGTGACGGTGCCATGGGCGGCCAGCCGCGCGGCGGCAGAGACGCCCGCAATGCCGCCGCCGATGATCACGATATCTGTCACGCCTCCTCCAGCCGATCGGTGGCGGGGGGCGGTGTCGGCGTCAGATCGGTCAGACGTTGGTACAGCGCATCATCCATGCCGAATGCAAGCGCGTCCAGCGACGGTTGCAATTGCGCCACCGAGCGGGCCGAAATGATTGGATGTGGCGCAGCCGAATGGCGTGCCGCCCAGGCCACCGCCAGCGTAGCGGGATGTGTGCCCAGCTCGCGCGCGATATCGGTCAGCCCGGCAGCGGCATCCTGCATCCAGTCCGGGCCATACCGTTGTGCATATTTCGTGTCTTCGGCCAGCCGCCCGGCCTGGCCATTGGCGTATTTCCCGGTCAGCAATCCACCGCCCAGCGGCGAATAGGGAAAGGCCGTGATATATTCGCTGGCACACATCGGCAGGAGTTCGACCTCTGCCTGACGTTTTACCAGATTATACATCGGCTGGATGGCATCAATTTCGGTGCCAAATTCCGCCGCAACCGCTTGGGCCTTCATGACCTGCCAGGCGGCATAGTTCGACACGCCGATATAGCGAATGCGCTTTTGATGCTGCAATTCGGCCAGTGCCTTGAAGGTTTCTTCCAGCGGGGTGCGGTCGTCCCAACGGTGCATGTAAAACAGATCGACCGTTTCCAGCCCCAATCGCCGGCTGCTTTCGTCAAAGCTTTTGCGGATGTTGTCGGGGGCAGATCCGCCAGAGTAATTTGCCTTGGTGGCAATGAACACCTGATCGCGGTCGGTGATGCATCCGCCCAAAATCTCTTCGGATTGGCCGTTGTTATAGGCATGTGCGGTGTCGAAATGATTGATGCCCGCTGCGCGACATGCGTCAAACATTGCGCGTGAAGCGGCCTCATCGGCTTTGCCGCCGAACTGCATCGCGCCAAAGGCAAAGCGGCTGATCGGTGTGCCGTCGATTGTGGTCAATGACATGGTCTATCCTTTGACATAGGGGTCTTTGGGGCTGCGGTCGTCGCTCAGCGATTGTTGCCGCCGGGTTACCAGACGCTCGATCGCATCTGCCAGATGTACCTCGGCGATATTATAGTCGCCCGCCGCCGTTCGGATGCGATGCGCTTCGATCATCACATCGGCATGGGTACAGCCCATCGGCGGCTCAAATCGGTAACAGGCAAGTTCAATCAACAGGCCCAGCGGCTCGCGGAAATAGATCGAATCCATGAAGCCGCGATCCTTGATGCCGGAATGGGTGATCCCGCGCGCATCAAGCCGGTCGGCGCATTGGCTGAACGTCGCCCTGGAGACATTGAACGCCAGATGATGCACACAGCCCGGATCGGCGGGGGTCGTTTTATGCGTCGCCTGGCGCTTTTCATTGGTGAATATGGTGATGAGCCGCCCATCGCCGGGGTCGAAATACAGATGGCCCTCGTCCGGGTTGTCCAGATTGGGTTGATCGAAAATGAACGGCATGCCCAGCACACCTTCCCAGAAATCAAGGCTGGTTTGGCGATCGGCACCGGTCAGCGTGATGTGGTGCACGCCCTGAACCTGAAGCTTTTTCATGATGGCATCCTCCCTTTGGCGGCACGATAGCAATTGATTGCCAAAAAGCGAGGGGGTGCAGGCAGAAGTGGCCGCCAACCCGGTCATTCCTGTCACCCGCTAACAGTTTTGGTTGTATTCACCTGAAATTGACATGACATTGCGGCAAGCTCTGCTGGCAGAGATGTGCCAACTGGGGGCTTGCAGGATGCAAAGAGGGGGGCGGGATGACAACCGTATTGGGCTGTATCGCGGATGATTTCACCGGCGCGACCGATTTGGCTGGGCTCTTGGCCCGCAGTGGCGTGCCCTGGACCTATTGCCAATCGGGCGGTCAGCAGATCGCGCTGACCCTGAAATCCGGCAATTTCGGCTCCGAGACCTTCTTTACCGATGCACAGGAAAGACTGGCGTCATGAGCGTCGAGGCCCGCTTGCGCGAACAGATCTGCCTGCTGGCGAAATCCATGTTCGACCGTGGCCTGACCGGCGGCAGCACCGGCAATATCTCGGCCCGGACCGAAGATGGCGGGCTGTTGGTCAGCCCCACCGGCACCAGTTTCGGGCGGCTCGATCCCGGACGGCTCAGCCGCTTTGACGCCAATGGCACACATATCAGCGGTGACAAACCGACCAAGGAAATGCCGCTGCATTCGGCGTTTTATGACACCCGCAGCACGGCGGGCGCGGTGGTGCATCTGCATTCCTGCCACTCGGTTGCGCTGTCGATGATGCCGGATGCGGATGAGGATAATTTCCTGCCACCGCTCACGCCTTATGGCATCATGAAACTGGGCCGGGTCAAGCTGTTGCCGTTCTTCCTGCCCGGCGACCCAGAGATGGGCGAGGCCGTGCGCGGTCTGGCGGGTAAACGCAGTGCCGTCATGCTGGCCAATCATGGGCCGGTTGTGGCGGGCAAGGATATCGAGGCCGCCTGCAACGCCATCGAAGAGCTGGAGGATACCGCGCGTCTGGCAATGATGACCCGTGGTCTGAACCCGCGCGAAATCGGCCCGGATATGGTGCAGAAACTGGTGACGAAATTTAATGTGGAGTGGGACGGATGAAGTTTTCTGCCAATCTGGGATTTCTGTGGAATGACCGCCCGCTGCCAGATGCCATTCGCGCCGCCAAAGCCGCAGGTTTTGATGCGGTGGAATGCCATTGGCCTTATGACATCCCGGCGGAAGAGGTGCGCGCGGCGCTGGACGAAACCGGCCTGTCCATGCTGGGTTTGAACACAAGCCGGGGCAATCTGGCGGCGGGTGAAAACGGTCTTAGCGCGCTGCCCGGACGCGAGGCCGAGGCGCGTGCCGCGATTGATGTCGCGCTGGATTATGCCCGGATCATCGGTGCCGCCAATATCCATGTGATGGCCGGTTTTACCAGCGGTGCCGCGGCGCAACGCACCTTTGTCGGCAACCTGAAATATGCCTGCAAACGGGCGGCGCAGCAGGGGTTTACCATCCTGATTGAGCCGCTCAACAAATACGACGCGCCGGGCTATTTCCTTAGCAGGACGGAACAGGCGCTGGATCTGATTGATGCGGTGGGGGCGGACAATCTGAAACTGATGTTTGATTGCTACCATGTGCAATTGATGGAGGGCGATCTGAGCAACAGGATCGAAGCCTTGATGCCGTGGATTGGCCATATTCAGTTTGCATCGGTCCCGGATCGCGGCGCACCGGACCATGGCGAGATCAATTATGCCTATATTTTCGGGGTCTTGTCGGGGCTGGGCTATGGCGCGGCGCTGGGGGCGGAATACAAACCGGGCGGGGACACCGATGCCACTTTGGGGTGGATGAAGACGATAGGGGGCCGGACATGACAAAATCGCTTAGCCAGCAATTGGACGTGCGTCATCCGATGTTCAACCCGCTGTGGCGGCGCATTGCGCTGGTCGGGGTCACCGGTGGATGGACGGTGTTTGAGCTGATCAATGGCAATTATGTCTGGGGGCTGCTCTTTGGTGCGGCGGTGGCCTGGTGCGGTTATCATTTCTTTTTCAACTGGGAACACCAGGCGCCGCTCGACAAAGAGGAGTGACCCCTCAGGCGGCCATCACCCAACCGGCACCAGATGATTGTCCCAGGCGCGTGTCGCATGGGACAGCGGTTTCAGCCGGTCCCGCACCGCCAGAATGCCGCCCAATCCATCGGTTGCGACAAGCCCGGCGGTCCCCGCCGCCAGCCCACAGACATCCGCCCGCAAATGGCTTTGCTGAAATGCGCCGTTGCGATCAAACAGATGCACTCGCCCGCCACGCGGCGAGGTAATGCCAACCGTCTCCCCGGCGATTGCCACGCTGCCGGCATAGCCCTGCATCGCCAATTGCTCGGCCTCGGGGGCGGTGCAGAGCACGGGCGGTGCTCCACGCTGGTGCAGGCCCAGAAGCGGCACCGCATCCGGCAGCGCACCCTGCCATTGCATCGCAAAGGCCAGCACGCCCGCGTCCCAGGCGATGTGCCGGATCGAAGCATGGTGCAGCGCTGCGGGCAGGGTCACCTGTTCCAGCAACGCGCCCTCGGCCGTCAGGTAGCTGAGGTTCGGGCGCATGGTGTCCAGGTTCAGCTTGTCGCGCCCATGGTCGGGATGGGTGCGAATGCCGCCATTGGCGACCGCAAGGACATCCCCGGGCAGCGCCAGAACCTCATGCGGGCCGATCCCGCCTGAGGTGATTTCGCCGATGCGGGCATAGCCGTCATCGCGCGCCCACAGCCCAAGAAGCCCCTGACCGCTGGCAATGTCGTTTTCAGTGGTGACCAGCACGCGACCCCCGGCAATGAATGCGCCGTGGCCGTAAAAATGCCGCCCTTTGGGGGTGGTCAGACGATGGCTGATTGTGCCGCGCATACAGTCAATGACCAGCGCGAAATCGCCGGGGCGACGGGCAAATGCCACGGCCTCTGGCGCGGTGGGGTGGGCGGTGGCCGCATGGCCGCGACCGGGAAGCGCAATGCGAAACAGGTCATGGCCCCTGTCATCCAGCCCAAACAAGGTATAGCCGCCGTCGCCCTCTCTTGCGGCCGCAAGGAATGACGGATTGTTGGCATCTGCCCATGTCGCGCCAGGCAGCGACGCGCCGGCCAGAAGGGCCGCAAGAAACGCACGCCGTTGCATGGGCTAGTCCCCGTCGGCAGAGTTGAACCCCTGGCTCAGCCCCATGCCCCCGCCAATTTCCGCCGCCAGCGCATCGCGCACATAGGCCACCTTTTGTTGCAGGATCTCGACCCGCAAGCGGCCAGTGGGGTTGGAGACCCCGGCAAAAATCGGGTCGTCCAGCGCCGCCGCCGTATCAAAGGCGGCGTCAAAGGCCGCTTCGGATGCCGGAATCGGCGCATCCGCCATGGCGCGGGCCAGATTGCGCAGCGCCGTTAGCGACAGCACCACATTGCGCAGCGAACGTTCGGAGCGCCGCGCCTCGGCACGGGTTGGGCGCGGGCGGTCAAATGTGCCCAAGGGACGGCCAAGGCGTTGATCTTTGGTGAACTCCACCCCCGTCAGCAGCGCGGTGTAAAGCGTCTGATCGACTTCGCGCGGGGCAAGATAGGTGGTGTTGTCCTCTGCGCCGGCGCTGGTCATCACCTGGGCGTAATCCGCCCAATCGGTTGCGATGTCCCCGGCCATCCGTTCCAGATCGGCGGCGATGGCGATCACCAGCCGACAGGTGTAATCCTGCGCGGTGAAACTGTCGCCATACAGCAGATGTTCCAGGCCAAAGAAGCCGCGCGCGGCAACCGAGACTTCGGCAAATTCCACCGGATCATCCACGACGGGATCGGCGTCGGCGATCAATTGCGCCAGCGCCTTTGGGCAGGCGCCGCGGCTGTCTGGCCAGAATGCAATCGCCAGCGCCCGCCCGTCGCGTTCAATCGGACCAAAGGTCAAATGGCTGGCGCCCAGCCAGGCATCGAACGCTTGGTGATAGGCCGGGATCACCGCCGGTGCCGAACAATCCTGAACCGCGACCTCATGGAGCGCCGCACTGGCGTTGGCGAAATTCGCAATGGCTGGGCGAATATGGTCGTCCAGCACGTGGGGCAGATCGGCATGGGCCGTGGTGGCGACGCAAACCGCAACGGCGGCAATCAGGGACTTCATCACAGGCTCTCCAGGAAACGGATCAGGGCGGCGCGGTCTTGGGGTGGCATGTCGACCACTTGGGTCTTGGCGGTCTCGGCCTCGCCGCCGTGCCACAACACGGCCTCAAGCAAGGACCGCGCGCGACCGTCATGCAGGAATTGACTGTGACCGCTGACCTGTTGGCTCAGGCCGATCCCCCAAAGCGGCGGGGTGCGCCATTCCCGCCCCGTTGCCACGCTTTCGGGGCGATTGTCGGCCAGGGCATCGCCCATGTCGTGCAACAGGAAGTCCGAATAGGGCCAGATCAGCTGAAACGACTGGGGGTCGCGGTCGACCAGCCGATGGGTGACGTATTTCGGCGTGTGACAGGCGGCGCAGCCGGTGTCGTAAAAGATCTGTTTGCCGCGCAGCACCACCGGATCGTCGACATCGCGCCGCGCCGGGACACCAAGATTGCGCGAGTAAAAGGCGACGAGATCCATGCCGATCTGGTCAATCTCGAACACCCGGTCGTCGCCGTCGCCATGTGGCGCATTCTGACAGGCGGATTGCGCCGGGGTGCAATCGCCGCCCCCCGCAGGAAACAGCGGGCTGGAAATCCCGATGTCACCGGCAAAGGCGGCGGCGCTTTGTTCTTCGACCGTCGGCTTGCCGCCTTTCCAGCCGAACCGGCCCAGCATCGGCGCATCATGCACCAGCGACCAATTGATTGCGGCGCGCCCGGAAATGCCGTCGCCGTCGCGGTCGTCCGGGTCGGCCTGTGCCAGAATATCCGCCGCCGGAATTGCCTCGATCAGCCCGAGGCCGATCATTGGCGGGGCAACGCGGGGCGACAGTTGGACATTGTCGGCCAGCGGGCCATAGCCGGGATCGCGCAGGTCATATTCCGGGACCCGCAGCATCGCGATTTCGCCGCCAGACAGCGGCAGGGCGACGTCATTGTACTGTACCACCATCTGCGCTTCGGCGGCGTGACCCTGCATCGCCAGATCCTGAAGCTGCCCGCCGTAGGTGGGCTCTGGTCGGGTGCGGGGGGTGTCGACGCCGATACCGGCCAGATAACGTTCCAACCGGGTGGCCGGGGCATCCGCCGGGGCGGGTACCGACAGGCGCAGGAACATGGACACCCGCGAATCCGCTTCGCCTTCGGGTGTATGGCCGCGCCCGTCCTTTAGATGGCATCGCTGACACGACCGGGCATTGTACAGCGGACCCAATCCATCAGAGGCCAGCGTAGACGAGGGCGAAGACACCCAGAGCTTGCGAAACAGGCCATTGCCAAGCTTGAAGTCCAATTCGCCGTCAAAGCCAATATTGGCCGAGGGCTGCGAATAGGCATCCGCATCACTGCGCGCCCGCACCGTGGCGGCCCCGCCCGGATTGGTTTCAAAGGCTTCTGCTTTGGTGAAATCTGTGGTCGGCGCGACGACACCGGCAATACGGTCCGCTTCGGCGTCGGATCGCGCGATGATGTTCAGATGCAAATCATCCAGCGTAACTGTCTCGGCATCCGCCGCCATTGCCGCGCCCAGCAGGGCGAGGACCATCAGTGAACATCGCATCGTGCCAAACCTTACTGGCGCGCCACCGGTGCGGCGCGCCGAAATGGGATTATTCCGCTTCGTTTGCCGGTTTGGCCTGAAGCTGTCCATACTTGGCGTCGCCCAAAGTGCCATAAAGGTCGATCTGGGTTTCAAGAAAGTCGATGTGACCTTCTTCGTCGGTGATCAATGCCTCGAACAGGTTCTTGGACACATAGTCGCCGACCTTGTCGCAATGTTCGCGGGCCTCGATATAAAGCGTGCGAGCGTCATGTTCGCCGGCCAGATCGGCCTCCAGCGTTTCCTTGACGTTTTCGCCAATGCGCAGCGGGTCCAGTTTTTGCAGGTTCGGATGGCCCTCAAGAAACAGGATGCGCTGAATCAACTTGTCAGCATGGTGCATCTCTTCGATGCTTTCGGCGCGGGATTTATCCGCCAGATGACCAAAACCCCAGTCTTCTTGCAGCCGGTAATGCAGCCAATATTGGCTGACTGCGGTCAATTCCGACCGCAATGCGGCGTTCAGATATTCGATGACTTTTTTGTCGCCCTTCATCGTGACGTACTCCTTTTCTTGCGATCCCGCAGGTTTTGCAGGTTGGCTGGAACTTCAATACTGGGGCTATTTGCCATCGTGTCCAGAAACAGTGGCAAACATCCGCCACAATCGGCGCGCTTGCCCAATGCGCGATAGATTTTGCCGGGGGTGATGATCGTGTCACTGTCGGCGGCCCGCATCCAATCCATGGCGGCGTGGATGTCGGTGTCGCGGATGTTTTGGCAATGGCAGACAATCATGATGTTCCCCTTGGGCAAAGGGCCGGGGCAAAGGCGCGCCCCGGCAATTGGCTTATTGGAAGTCGGTCGGATTTACTGGAAAACCGCGTTGGGATTGTCGAGGCTGTCGGAGCCTTCAAAGCCGATTTGATCCAGCTCCAGCGCGCTGACCGCGCGTTCGATTTCGCGGGTCTGGGCAACCAGACCGTCAACCGCCCCCATGATCAACGCTTCACCGGCTTCGTTGCCGCGTTCCAGCATCTGGTCATAAGAGAAGCCCGCCTCGGCGGCGGTCTTGATCTGGCCCAGTTCCATCATTGTATGGCTGAGGGCCGTGCGCAGGGCGGCGTCGGTGGCGGCATCTGCGGCGGCGACCAGCGACGACAGGCTTTCACCGGACACAACCGTGCCATCCACCCGGACATATTCGCCAAGATAGACGTTCTGCACGCCCAATCCGTCATAGTAATGGCTGTTGTGGGTGTTGTCCGAGAAGCAGTCATGCTCTTCTTCCGGGTCGTTCAGCATCACGCCCAGTTTCATCCGCTCGCCCGCTTGTTCGCCATAAGACAGCGATCCCATGCCGGTCAGGATTGCCACGATGCCGGCGTCTTCGTCGGCGGTCACGGCGGTGCGACCTTCGCCGCCTTCGGCCCATTGTGCGGCCATCCATTCCAGATCCGCCACCAAAAGATCGGTCGCAGCCTGAAGATATG
Organism: Marinovum sp. J2-8; assembly: GCF_055808435.1. Taxonomy (NCBI): domain Bacteria; kingdom Pseudomonadati; phylum Pseudomonadota; class Alphaproteobacteria; order Rhodobacterales; family Roseobacteraceae; genus Marinovum; species Marinovum sp. J2-8. The sequence continues at coordinate 16,837 of NZ_JBVVRZ010000003.1, forward strand.
CGCCCCGACGGTCGCAATTGTTGTTGGTGCAGTCGTCACCAGTGCCGAAATCGGTCCAGGGACGGTTGCCCGCGCCATGTTCGGTCCCGTTCAGATCCTGCCCCCAGAGCAGGAATTCAATCGCGTGATAGCCGGATGCGACGTTTGATTCGACTTCATCGGCCTCGTGCAGCGTCTCGGAGATCAGTTCGGGGGTGATGTCAGAGGCGTCGATGTCGGTGCCAGACAGGGTGAATTCCGGGTTCGCCACCACGTTCAGAACCGCATATTCGTTTTCATCAGTTGCGCCGCCATAGGCCGCGTCAACATAGTCAATCAAACCCTCATCCAGCGGCCAGGCGTTTACCTTGCCTTCCCAGTCATCAACGATGGCGTTACCAAAGCGGAACACCTCGGTCTGTTGATAGGGAACGCGCGCAGCAAGCCATGCGGCGCGGGCGGTTTGCAGCGCCTCGGCGGATGGCTCGGCAATCAGCGCCTCGACTGCGGTCTGCAGGGTGCGCGCGGTGGTCAGGCTGTCTTCATATCCGGCTTGGGCGATATCGGCATAGGTGTTCAGCACCTCGGCTTTGCCTGCAAAGGCGGGCAGCGCGGTTGTGGCGGTCAATGCCATCGCAATCGTCAGGGATTTCATATCGGGGTGTCCTTTGCGTCTTGGAATGTCCGGATGCCTACACGTGAATTTCCGAGTGCCGGACGGGTTGCCAAATACCTGACTTTATCTGTTGGAAATGTCAATGCTGACTTTTTTAGTCGGACAAATGCAGGCGGCTGCATCGCCCGCGACCTATGTGTTAGCCTTGGGGAATTGACGTCAGCCGCGATCTGGGAAACGCCTCATGAAACTTGCCCCCGCCACCCCGGAACTGCCGGTGCGCGATGTGATATCCGCGCAAATCCATTATCGTGACCGTTTCGGATTCGACATCCGATGGCATAATCCTGAGGGTCGGATCGGCGCGGTGTCACATGGGGAATGCGCGTTGTTTCTGCGCGCAGGCGCAGGCGCTGGCGCACCGGCTGTTGTCTGGATCTTTGCAGAGGATGTTGTGGCCGTTCATGCCGATCTCATCCAGCGGGGCGCCGAGATTGTCGACCCGCTTGCGGACCGGCCTTGGGGATTGCGCCAATTCACCGCGCGGGATGGTGACGGCAATATCCTGCACTTCTTTCACGATCTGGATCTGTGATCCCTGTGCCGTGCAGTTGGTCCTGAAATAGAAATCCCGCCCGAACCAATGTCCGGGCGGGATCAGATGTCAGACTTGGCTGGCCTAGGCGGTCAGATCAAACCGGTCGGCATTCATCACCTTGGTCCATGCGGCGACAAAATCGCGGGCAAACTTTTCGGCGTTGTCGTCCTGGGCATAGACCTCGGCATAGGCGCGCAGGATGGAATTCGACCCGAACACCAGATCGGCGCGTGTCGCCGTCCATTTCACATCACCGGTCTTGCGATCCGCAATGTCATAGGTGGTGCGGCCGGTGGGTTTCCACGAATTGCCCATGTCGGTCAGGTTGACAAAGAAGTCATTGGTCAACGCGCCGACACGGTCGGTGAACACGCCATGGCTTGTCCCGCCAAAGTTGGTGCCCATCACCCGCATGCCGCCAACCAGAACGGTCATTTCATGCGCCGTCAGGCCCATCAATTGTGTCCGGTCCAGCAGCATTTCCTCGGCGCTGACGGCATAATGCTCTTTCAGGAAGTTGCGATAGCCATCGGCCAGCGGTTCCAGAGCATCAAAGCTGTCGGCATCGGTCATCTCCTCCGATGCATCCCCACGACCGGGGGCAAACGGCACGGCGATGTCGTGACCGCGGCCTTCAGCGCCTGTTCGATCCCGACATTGCCGGCCAGCACAATCACGTCGGCAAGCGATGCGCCGGATGCGGCGGCAATTGGTTCCAGCACCGCCAGCACCTTGGCCAGACGTTCGGGTTCGTTGCCGACCCAATCCTTTTGCGGCGCCAGCCGGATACGGGCACCATTGGCCCCACCGCGCATGTCCGATCCGCGATAGGTGCGGGCGCTGTCCCATGCGGTGCAGACCATTTCGGCCAGGCTCAGGCCGCTTGCGGCGATCTTTGCCTTGACCGCATCGACATCATAATCGGTAGCACCTGCCGGGATCGGATCTTGCCAGATCAGATCTTCGGATGGGACATCCGGGCCGATGTAACGCACTTTAGGGCCCATATCGCGGTGGGTCAGTTTGAACCATGCGCGGGCAAATGTGTCCGAGAAATAAGCCGGATCAGCGGCAAACTTCTGGCAGATGGCATTATAGGCCGGGTCGACCTTCATCGCCATGTCGGCGTCGGTCATGATCGGCATGCAGCGGATCGACGGATCTTCGACATCGACCGGCATGTCTTCTTCCTTGATGTCCACCGGTTCCCATTGCCATGCGCCTGCGGGCGATTTCCGCAATTCCCATTCGTGGCCGAACAGCATCTCGAACCAGCCCATATCCCATTTGGTCGGGTTGGCGGTCCAGGCGCCTTCGATGCCGGACACAACGGTGTCGCGGCCCACGCCACGGCCCTTGGTGTTCATCCAGCCGATGCCCTGATATTCCACATCCGCCGCTTCCGGGTCCGCCGAAAGATCATCGGCAGAGCCATTGCCGTGGCTTTTGCCGATGGTGTGACCCCCGGCGGTCAGGGCGGCGGTTTCTTCGTCGTTCATCGCCATGCGCGCGAATGTTTCGCGCACCTGAGCGGCGGTTTTCATCGGGTCGGGTTGGCCGTTCACGCCCTCTGGGTTGACGTAGATCAGGCCCATTTGCACCGCAGACAGTGGGTTTTCCATTGTCTCGGGCTTTTCAACGTCGCCATAGCGGCCATCGGACGGCGCCAGCCACTCTTTTTCCGAACCCCAATAGACGTCTTCTTCGGGGTGCCAGATGTCTTCGCGGCCAAAGGCAAAACCATAGGTTTTGAGCCCGGCTTCTTCATAGGCAATGGTGCCGGACAGGATGATCAGATCCGCCCAGGAGATCTTGTTGCCGTATTTCTTCTTGATTGGCCAAAGAAGGCGGCGGCCCTTGTCGGTGTTGACGTTGTCCGGCCAGGAATTCAGCGGCGCAAACCGTTGGTTGCCTGTGCCGCCGCCGCCACGGCCATCGGCCAGACGATAAGATCCCGCCGCATGCCATGCGACACGCGCGAACATGCCGACATAGCTGCCCCAATCGGCGGGCCACCAGTCCTGGCTGTCGTGCATCAAAGCGCGCAGATCGGATTTCAGCGCCTCGACGTCCAGCGATTTCAGCGCCTCACGATAGTTGAAGTCGCGGCCCATCGGGTCGGTTTTGGTGTCGTGTTGGTGCAGAATGCTGAGGTTCAGCGCATTCGGCCACCAGTCCATGACTGATGTGCCGGAAGAGGTCATGCCGCCGTGCATGACCGGGCATTTGCCGCCGGTGGGTGTGTCGTTTCCGTCCATGTCTACATCTCCGATGTTGGATGTGGTGGGGTGTTTCAGTGTCGCCAAGAGGGTCGCAGACGCGACAGGGTGCCGTCCCGCGATACGGGCAGCGGCTGTGTGTGACGAATCCTCCCTCTTGATCCTGAGGTGACGGTAACAAAGGAATGCGATACAAGAAAATTGTATTTCTGGATAAGTCTGATAAGAAAATCCTATGGAAAATATCACGCTGCGACAGCTTCGTTATTTTGAGTTCTCTGGCCCGCCACGGTCATTTTGGGCGTGCCGCTGCGGCCTGTTCGGTGTCGCAACCGGCCTTGTCGGTTCAGATCAAGGAGTTGGAGACCACTCTGGGTGCCGTGTTGTTCGAACGCGGCACACGGCAGGCGCGCCTGACCGGATTTGGCGAAACCTTTGCCGAGCGGACCCGCGCGATCCTGCGCTCTGTGGACGAGCTGGGCGATCTGGCCCGCGCGGCGCGGGGGCGGTTGGTTGGGCGGTTGCGCATCGGCATCATCCCGACGATTGCCCCGTATCTTCTGCCGCGGCTGATCGGGGCTTTGTCGCTGGGCTATCCCGGTATCGACCTCCAGGTGCGCGAATCCCGTACCGAGACCCTGATCCATGAGCTGGGCGAGGGGCGGTTGGACGCGGCCATTCTGGCGCTGCCGATTTCCGAGCATTGGTTGACGGAAGTGGCGTTGTTTACCGAAGATTTCGTTCTGGTGCGGCCTTCGGCGGATGCCGACCGCCCGGTGCCCGACCGCGACCAGCTGCGCGAAATGCGCTTGCTTCTGTTGGAAGAGGGCCATTGTTTTCGTGATCAGGCGCTCAGCTTCTGCAATATCCGTTCGGCCCTGTCGCGGGATGGGCTGGACAGCTCCTCGCTTTCGACATTGGTTCAGATGGTTGCGGCCGGTATCGGCGTGACATTGATCCCGGAAATGGCGGTGCCGGTAGAAACCCGATCGGCGGATGTGGCGGTGGCACAATTCGCCGCCCCCCGACCCAGCCGCACAATTGGCATGGTCTGGCGCAAATCTTCGCCACTGGCCCAGGAATTGGCCGATGTCGCCAATGTGGTGCGCGGTGTGGGCACCTTGGGTGATCTGGGGGCAACGGCGGCTGCGCGAACTTGACCCCGTGCCACGCCGCTGTAGGGTCAGGGCAAATTCAATCCAACCCCTGGAGTGCCTGACATGACCCAGCGCCTGCATCTGGTTTTCGGTGGCGAACTTGTCGACCCGTCGGAAAATACATTCAAGGATGTCGATGACATTCATGTTGTCGGGATTTACCCGGATTACGAAAGCGCTTATGACGCATGGAAAGACGCGGCCCAGCGTACGGTGGACAATGCCCACATGCGTTATTTCATCTCGCATCTGCATCGGATGTTAGAGGGTGAGGACAAGGCCGCCGCCGCCAAAGAGGCCGACAGCTGACCAAGACCCCAGTCATTCCCCAACGCGTTCTTTCGGTGCAGGCCCATATGACATGGGCGCGCCGCCGCGAACGTGAGCCGGTGCAATACCCGCCGCGTCCGAATGGGGTGGTTGTCTGGGTGCATGCAACGCGTGGCCAGCGCATTTCTGCCATCATGCAATTGTCGGCGCGGCTGGTGTCCCAGCGGCAGAATGCATTTGTGCTGGTGACGCTGGCCCCCGGCGTGACCGGACCAAAGCGGTTGAAACGCAATATCATTTTGGCGGATGCGCCGGGATTGCATCCCGAGGATGTCATGGCCTTTCTTGATCATTGGCGCCCGGAACTCTGTTTGTGGACCTGCGGCGATCTGGTGGTGTCCCATATTGTCACCGCCGCCGAAGAGGGGGTGCCGCTTTATCTGGTGGATGCCAGCGAAACCGGATTCAACACCCGGCCTGTGCCCTATCTTCCGGATCCGACGCCCGCCGCGCTAGGCTATTTCACCATGATCATGGCCAGCGATGCCAATGCGGCGCGTCGGTTGCGGAAATTGGGATTGGCCGAAGATGATCTGACCATCACCGGACCGCTGCAAGAGGGCAGTGCCGCCATCCCCTGTAACCAGTCCGATCTGGACGCTCTGCGAGAGGCGATTGGCACCCGGCCGGTCTGGCTGGCGGCGATGGTACAACCCGAGGAGCTTGCCACCATCCTGCGGGCGCATCGCGCCGTGTCGCGCTGGGCGCATCGGCTGATGTTGGTTCTGGTGCCGGACCGCCCGGAAATGGGCGATGAAATGGCCGAAAGGATGCAACGCGGCGGCATGTCCTATGTCCGCTGGTCGGATGGCGAATTCCCGGATGACGGGACCGAGGTCTTGTTGGCCGACACCTATGGCGAAATGGGGCTGTGGTATCGGCTGTCTCCGGCGTCTTTCATGGCATCGTCATTGGTGGCGGGTCATGGTGGATGTGATCCGTTCGAACCTGCGGCGCTGGGATCTGCGATCTTGTATGGCCCCAATATCGGGCGACATCTGCACGCCTATTCGCGCCTGGCAGAGGCCGGTGCCGCGCGCATCGTGCGTGATACCGATACGCTGACCAATGCGCTGAAACAGCTGATTGCGCCGGACCGGGCGGCGGCGATGTCGCTGGCCGCCTGGGAAATCGTGTCCGAGGGCGCACAGGTGACGGATCGGATCATGGATCTGATCCATGACACCCTTGATCTGGCCGAGGTCATTTGATGCGCGCTCCTGATTTTTGGTTCACATCGCCCGCCCGGCCCGCAATTGCGGCGCGCCTGTTGGCACCCTTGGCGGCGCTGACCGCGCGGGCCACGGCGCAACGGGTGGCCAGGGCCCCAGATCTGCGGGCGGATGTGCCGGTGATCTGTGTGGGGAACCTGAATGCCGGCGGCACGGGTAAAACCCCGACGGTGATCGACATTGTTACCCGGCTGATTGCGCGTGGGCGTCAGCCTTTTGTGCTGTCGCGGGGGCATGGTGGACAGTTGACCGGCCCGGTCACGGTGGACGCCCGTCGGCATGGCGCGGGCGACGTCGGCGACGAGCCGTTATTGCTGGCGGCCTTTGCGCCGGTGGTTGTCGCGCGGGACCGTGCGGCCGGTGCACGCCATGCAATGGCGGCTGGGGCCGATGTTCTGGTGATGGACGACGGATTGCAAAACCCCGGACTGGCCCGTGACCTGTCGTTGATTGTTGTCGATGCGGCCAAAGGGTTTGGCAATGGCCGCTGTTTGCCGGCCGGTCCTTTGCGCGAACCGGTTGCCGTGGGGATGAAGCGTGCGGATCTGATCTTGTCGATTGGCGGCAAGGCTGCTCACGACGCGTTTTCGACGCAATGGGCCGGGCACATCACCCTGCCGCATCTGCGCGGCCAGTTGCAACCGCTGCAAACCGGGATGGATTGGGCGGGGCTGCGGGTGCTGGCCTTTGCCGGTATCGGCCATCCAGAGAAATTCTTTGCCACCCTGCGTGCGCTTGGGGCCGAGGTCATTCGCGGCGAGGCGCTGGAGGATCACCAGCCCTTGACGCCCGCCATCATGGCCCGGTTGCAAAAAGAAGCGGAAAGTTTGGGGGCGCAGATGGTCTGTACCGAGAAAGACGCCGTGCGTCTGCCGACGGGCTTTCGCCAAAAGGTGCTGACCCTGCCGGTCCGTCTGACAATTGACGACGATGCGGCACTTGTCGCGGCCTTGGATCGGCTGTTTTTGTGATCCACCCCGGAATGGGATGGATCAATTTTAGCATGACGGGCAAGGTCGGGCCCGCCCAATGGTTTAGCCGATAGCCGCGGCCTTGACGTCATCGTCAATGAACGGGACGTATTGCGCAAAGTTGTCGGCGAACATCTGGACCAGCTTGGCCGCCTGGGCGTCATAAGCGTCCTTGGCACCCCAGGTGCGGCGCGGATCCAGCAGAACCTCGGGCACGCCGGGTACGTCGGTGGGCACGTCAAAGCCAAAGTTCGGGTCTTTGCGGAACTCGGCATCGGCCAGCGATCCGTCCAGCGCCGCCGTCAACAAGGCGCGGGTTGCCTTGATCGGCATCCGGCTGCCGGTTCCATAGGCGCCACCGGTCCAGCCGGTGTTCACCAGCCAGCAGGTTGCGCCGTGCTTGGCGATCTTTTCGCGCAGCAGATTGCCATAGGCTTCTGGACGGCGCGGCATGAAGGGCGCCCCGAAACAGGTCGAAAAGGTCGGCTCTGGCTCTGTCACGCCACGTTCGGTGCCCGCCACCTTGGAGGTGAAGCCGGACAGGAAGTGATACATCGCCTGCGCCGGGGTCAACCGGGCAATCGGGGGCAGCACACCAAAGGCATCACAGGTCAGCATGATGATATTCTTGGGGTGCCCCCCCAGCGCGCTGGACGAGGCATTGGAGATGTATTCCAACGGATAGGCGCAGCGCATGTTTGCGGTCAGGCTGTCGTCTTCGAAATCGAGTTCCTTGGTCTCTTCGTCAAAGACCATGTTTTCGATCACCGTCGCGAATTTCGACGTGGTGGCATAGATTTCCGGCTCTGCCGTCGCGCTGAGGTTGATGGTCTTGGCATAGCAGCCGCCTTCGAAATTGAAGGTGCCGCGATCGGACCAGCCGTGTTCGTCATCCCCGATCAGAATACGCGAAGGATCGGCCGACAGCGTGGTTTTGCCGGTGCCGGACAGGCCAAAGAACACAGCCGTGTCCACCGGATTGCCCACCGCATGATTGGCCGAGCAGTGCATCGGCATGATGCCTTTTTCCGGCAGCAGATAGTTCAGCAGGGTAAAGACAGATTTCTTGTTTTCGCCCGCATATTCGGTGCCGCCGATCAGGATCAGCTTGCGGTCGAAATTCATCGCGATCACGGTATCGGACCGGCAATTGTGCCGTTCCGGGTCTGCCTTGAAGCTGGGGCAATTGATGACGGTGAAATCCGCCACGAATTCGTTCAGATCCTCACGATCAGGCCGCCGCAGCATGTGGCGGATGAACAGCCCGTGCCAGGCCAGTTCCGTGACCATGCGCACGTCGATCGAATGTGCCGGGTCCGCCCCGCCGACCAGATCCTGCACAAAATAGTCGCGGCCCTTCATGTGGGCCAGCATGTCGTTGTAAAGATTGTCAAAACCTTCGGGCGACATGGCGGCGTTGTTTTCCCACCAGATCGTGTCAGCGACCGTGTCTGTTTTGACGACATGTTTGTCCTTGGGGGAGCGACCGGTGAATTTTCCGGTCGAGACAAGGAATGCGCCGCCTTTGCCGAGCTGGCCCTCTTTACGTTGCAGGGCGGCTTCGATCAGCGCCTGCTTCATAAAGTTATAATAGACATTGCCCAGTCCTTCGATCCCCTGATCTTCTAGCCGGAACTGCGGGTTGACCCGTCCTAATGTCATCTTGTCTCTCCATGTATCCGCAGAAATGGCGGAAGTCGTGGTTTTGGCGGCAAAAGCGCCGTCCCCGCAGCCAAGGCATTGGCTCCGGTGAATTCGGTGTAACATGGCTTTTTGGCTCGTGAACAGGAGGCATGCGCAAGTTAGCGCAATCAAATTGCCATTTAGCGCAATCATATTTCGTGGCCGTGTCGATGTGGGCACGAAATCCAGCAATCAATGCGACAATTTAGTCATTCGTTTGTACTTTTCGGGTCTGCTTGGGGCAGGTCGGTTGCCCGATTTCGCAGTTAAGGATTGATTGCGCGCCGCAAATCAAGGCATAATGGGGAAAAATTAAGGCAGCCGAGCAGTATAAGGACAAACAAATGTCTAAAATCGCCCTTGTGGACGATGACAGGAATATTCTGACATCCGTTTCCATGACGCTTGAGGCCGAAGGCTTTGAGGTCGAAACATATAATGATGGCCAATCCGCATTGGATGCATTCAATAAACGTCTTCCGGACATGGCTGTGCTGGATATCAAGATGCCGCGTATGGACGGCATGGATTTGTTGCAGCGGCTGCGCCAGAAAACCACCATGCCGGTGATTTTTCTGACCTCCAAAGACGACGAGATTGACGAAGTGCTGGGTCTGCGCATGGGCGCGGATGACTATGTGAAAAAACCGTTTTCCCAGCGGCTTCTGGTCGAACGTATTCGCGCATTGCTGCGGCGCCAGGATGCGATGGACAATGATATTGTAGGCGACACCGAAGAAACCAAGGTGATGGATCGCGGTGATCTGCGCATGGATCCACTGCGTCACGCTGTGGCCTGGAAGGGCAAGGATGTGGCGTTGACGGTGACCGAATTCCTGTTGCTGCAGGCCCTGGCCCAGCGTCCGGGTTTCGTGAAATCGCGCGATCAGCTGATGGATGTGGCCTATGACGATCAGGTTTATGTCGATGACCGCACCATCGACAGCCACATCAAACGTCTGCGCAAGAAGATGCGCTCTGTTGATGACGACTTTTCGGCCATCGAAACGCTTTACGGTATCGGTTACCGGTACAACGAAGAATAATGGCGCTGGTCGAGGAGATGGCTGTGCCCAACGCAGGCTCCAAGCGGCGCGGTGATGTGGTTCTTGGCGACGATTGGGTCGCCCCGGACGGCACCGTCGAACAGGAATTGCAGGATCGGCGGGCGCGGCGCGGCTTCTTTTCACTGCGCACCTCGCCACTGACCCGCAAGATCATCATGTTCAACCTGATTGCGTTGAATGTGCTGGTTGGCGGTATTCTGTACCTCAATTCGTCGCGCGATGGCCTTGCCGCGCAGCGCGCCCAGGGGCTTGTCGGTGAAGCAGAGCTGATCGCCGACGTGTTCGAGGTGTTGCTGCCCGGCACCGCCCCGGTCAACCTCGCCTCTGGCGATGGGCTGGATGTCGGCGCCACGCTGGAGGGGATCGCGCTGCGGCGCGGGGCAGAGGTTTTTGTCTTCGATCAGGGGCAAAACATTGTCGGACGGTCCGCATCGACCATTGGTGACGTTGAAACCGAAGCAGAAGGCCGGACCCTGATCACCGATCTTCTGGCGTCTATCTGGGATGCGGTGGCCGGGCTGGTCACCGATTCCGAAGAAGATCGCATTGCAGCTTTCGAAGAACATTTGATCGCATTGGCGGAACCGGCGCTGGCCGGTCAGACCACAGTGCGCACCACGGAATCCCACGATGGCGGCTCGGTCTTTACCGTCGGCAGCCCGATTGAACAAAATGGCCGCCCGATTGGTGCGGTTGTGTTGGTCTCGGCCGCGGGCGAGATTGACCGGCTGGTGCGCACCGAACGCGAGCGCGTGTTGCAGATGTTTCTGGTGGCCACATTGGTCTCTATCGGTCTGTCGCTGGTGTTGGCGTCGACCATTTCCAATCCGATCTCGGATCTTGCCGAAGCGGCAGAGCTGGGCCGCGACCGCGACCGCCGCAAGGAGCTGACGGGCCGGATTCGCATTCCCGATCTGACCGCGCGCCCGGATGAAATCGGCCGCCTGTCGGGCGCATTGCGTGGCATGGTCACCGCTCTTTATGATCGGATTGATGCCAACGAACAATTTGCCGCCGACGTTGCACATGAAATCAAAAATCCGCTCGCCTCGTTGCGGTCCGCTGTTGGATCATTGCGCATGGTCAAACGCGAGGATCATCGCGACAAGCTTCTGGGCGTGATTGAGCATGACGTGCGCAGGTTGGACCGCCTGGTCAGCGATATTTCGGATGCCTCGCGGTTGGACAGCGAATTGGTCAAGGAAGATCAGGCCCAGTTTAACCTGCTGGCATTGCTTGGAAGTTTGAGCGACCACTTGGGCAAGGATGCGCATGGCAAAGGGGTTGAATTCATCACCGATCTGCCCGCCGATCCGATTTTGGTGCATGGGCTGGAGGCGCGATTGGCCCAGGTCTTTGTCAATCTGATCACCAATGCGATCAGTTTCTGCGAAGACGGCGATGCCATTCGGGTCTGGGCGCGGCAACGGGAAAACCGGGTGCTTGTGGTTGTCGAAGACACCGGTCCCGGCATCCCGGAAGAGGCGCTGGGCAAGATCTTCAAGCGGTTTTATTCCCATCGGCCAGAGGCAGATTTCGGCAATAACTCGGGTCTTGGGCTGGCGATTTCGAAACAGATTGTCGAGGCCCATGATGGTGTGATCTGGGCCGAGAACATTCGCCCGACAGAGGCGGACATTACCTCGGAGCCGCTGGGCGCACGTTTCGTCGTTGGTCTGCCGGTTTGATGCGTGATGGCCGTCGCGGCTGACACGCCGGTTCATGCCAGTACGGTGGCATTTGCAGATCGCGGCGTGATCATCCTTGGGGCTTCGGGCAGCGGAAAATCGGCCCTGGCCTTGGAGCTTTTGGCGCTGGGCGGCGTTTTGGTGGCGGATGACCGCACGATTGTCACCCGCCGCGGGGCTGCGCTGATCGCTGATTGTCCGGCGGCAATCCAGGGCCAGATCGAGGCGCGGTTCGTTGGCATCCTGACGGTGCCGTTCCAGGGGGCGGTGCCATTGTCACTTGCCGTTAATTTGGATCGCATAGAATCACAGCGTTTGCCGCCGGTTCGCCACTGGTCCTATGCCGGGGTGCAAATCCCGATGCTTCACAAAGTCGCGCAGGGGTATTTTCCTGCGGCAATTCGACAATACCTTCTGCAGGGTTGATAGGGGGCTTTGCCGCTGCCCGTGTAACAGACCGGTACAACAGGAACCAATAGAGATGGAACTTCCGATCACACCCCGCCTTGTCCTGTTGACCGGCCCTTCTGGCGCCGGGCGCTCTACCGCGCTGAATGCGTTGGAGGATCTGGGGTATGAGACCATCGACAACCTGCCCCTGTCCCTGGCCCCGCGCCTGTTGGAAGGCGGGCAGAGCCGCGATATGGCGCTGGGGCTGGATGTGCGCACGCGGGATTTTTCGCCCGCGGCGCTGTTTGGGTTGTTGGCCGATATTGCTGCCCAAACGGGGCAGGCCGCCGATCTGTTGTTTCTGGATGCGAGTGCCAATGTGCTGGTCAATCGGTATTCGGAAACCCGCCGCCGCCACCCGATGGCCCCTGATGGCACGCCAGAGGCCGGGATTGCCCGTGAATTCGAAATTCTGGCCCCCCTGCGCGATCAGGCAAGCATTTTAATCGACACCTCGACGCTGTCACCGCATGAATTGCGCGCTGAGATGTATCGCCTCTTCGGTGTCGACAGCAGCCACGATCTTGCGGTGTCGATCCAATCGTTTTCCTACAAGCGCGGCCTGCCACGTGCGGCCGACGTGGTGTTTGATTGCCGGTTCCTGATCAACCCGCATTGGCAACCCGAATTGCGCCCGCTGACGGGGCAGGATCGCCGTGTCGTTGATCACATTGCCACCGATCCGCGATGTGCCCCGTTTCAGGAAAAGGTGCTCGACCTATTGCTGTTTCAACTGCCCGCTGCACGCGAAGAGGGTAAGGCGCACTTCTCTGCAGCTTTGGGCTGTACGGGGGGCAAACATCGTTCCGTTGCCTTAACGGAAAGCGTAGCGCATGGGCTTGCACAAGCGGGCTGGCGAGTGTCAATTAGACATCGAGAACTGGAGCGGCGCACGTTGGCGTCCCCGGATCCGGCATAAGGATGTCGGAAAAATGAGTGGGAGACCGTCGAATTTGATCGGAATCGTGATCGTGGCACATGGCGGGCTGGCCAGGGAATACCTGGCGGCAATTGAACATGTGGTCGGGAAACAGCCGGGAATCTTTGCGATCTCAATCGAACCTGACCACGTGCGCGCGGACAAGCAGGAAGAAATCTGTGTCGCCGCTGATTTGTGGATCAGGGCGGCGGCGTTGTGATTGTGACCGATATGTTTGGCGGATCGCCGTCCAATCTGTCATTGCGGGCCTGCGCCCCGTCCAATAGGCGCATCCTGTACGGCGCGAATTTGCCCATGTTGATCAAATTGGCGAAAAGCCGCGATCTTGGGGTGGCAGATGCCGTTCGCCAGGCGACAGAGGCCGGACGCAAGTATATGGATAGCCAGAACATTTCATCGGATCAAAATATATGACAGAGACCGTGACCCGTGCCTTGAAGATCGTCAATGAAAAAGGGTTGCACGCCCGCGCCTCGGCAAAACTGGTGGAGGTGGTCGAAGGTTTCGATGCCTCAGCCGAAGTTGCGCGTGACGGGATGAGCGCCGGGGGCGATTCCATCATGGGGCTTTTGATGTTGGCAGCGTCCAAAGGAACCACTATTGAGGTCCAGACTTCGGGCCCCGACGCCCAGGCGCTGGCCGATGCTGTCGAAGCGCTGGTCGCGGACCGGTTTGGAGAAGACTGCTAGGGCCGGTATAGGCCCGCTGGGAAGGACGCTGGACGGCAAAATGGTGGACACCGCGCAATCCGCAGCCGGGCGCAAGACGCCGACGGCGGGCCAGCAAGTGCCTTATGACAAGCGTAAGCTGTCATATGCCAATACGTTTACAAATCCGTGGAAGGCGACAACCATCCGCGCGCTGGAATGGCTGACCGGTAAGTTGCCGCTCTTGCGTCTGGTGCGTCGATTTGAGCGGATGGGCCCGGCTGAAGGGCACGCGTTTTTTGGCCAGGCGCTTGGGTTGATGAAAATCGACCTGCTGACGCCGCAGGAACAAATCGACCAGATCCCCGCCACTGGCCCGGTGATCGTTGTGGCCAACCATCCGCATGGTTTGGTGGATGGCATGGTGATGGCGGAATTGATCGGGCGGGTGCGTACCGATTACCGTATCCTGACCAGAAGCCTCTTGTCCGGGGTCAAGGAGATCGAGCAATTCATGATCCCCGTGCCCTTTCCGCACGAAGAAAATGCCCGCATTGAAAGTCTGGAAATGCGGCAGAAGACGATGGATCACCTGAAATCCGGTGGTGTTGTGGTGCTGTTCCCGTCTGGTGTTGTTGCGGCCTCTGAAACCTTTTTTGGCGAGGCTGTCGAAGCGGTCTGGAACCCCTTTACCGCCAAGATGATCGTGCGGTCCGGCGCGACGGTGGTGCCGATCCATTTCCCGGGCCAGAATTCCCGTGCCTATCAGATCGCCAACAAGATTTCGGCGACAATCCGGCAGGGGCTATTGATTCATGAGGTGATGCATTCCTGCAATCGGCCGCAATCGCCGATCATCGGGACGCCAATCACACCAGAAGAAATCCGCACCTGGGACGGCAAGCCACGTCAAATGATGAAGTGGCTGCGGGAACATACGCTCAGCCTTGGGCGTTAAGCCCCGTCACGGGTGACCCGGACGGGCCGCCGTTGGCGCGCTGGCCTGCGGTCAGGGGCTGACAGCCTGTCGGCCCCGTTCCGGAATTAGCGCGTCGGGATTGGTGCGTCGCCCCGGTAATCGTAAAAGCCGCGTTTGGTCTTGCGGCCCAGCCAGCCAGCCTCGACATATTTTGTCAGAAGCGGGCAGGGGCGGTATTTTGTGTCCGCCAGCCCATCATGCAACACATTCATGATCGCCAGACAGGTATCCAGACCAATGAAATCCGCTAGCTCCAGCGGACCCATCGGGTGGTTTGTCCCCAGCTTCATGGCCTGATCAATCGAGGTGACATTGCCCACGCCTTCGTAGAGCGTATAGACCGCCTCGTTGATCATCGGCATCAGGATGCGATTGACGATGAAGGCCGGGAAATCTTCGGCGGATGCTGCGGTCTTGCCCAGCTTTTGCACAACTGCCAAGCAGGATTGATAGGTGTCCTGATCGGTGGCAATGCCACGGATCAATTCGACCAATTGCATGACCGGCACCGGGTTCATGAAATGGAACCCCATGAATTTCTCTGGGCGGTCGGTCCGGCTGGCCAGACGTGTGATTGAAATCGACGATGTATTCGACGTCAGGATGGTGTTGGGTTTCAAATGCGGCAGCAGGTTATCGAAAATCTGCTGTTTGACTGTTTCGCGTTCCGTGGCCGCTTCGATCACCAGATCGGTTTGGCCCAGTTCGGCCAGTTCCAGGCTGGTGGAAATCCGCGCCATTGCGGCGGCCTTGTCATCGGCGGACAGCGTGCCTTTGGACACCTGGCGCCCGATATTCTTGTCGATACGCGCCACCGCGGCCAGCAAGGCATCTTCTGAAACATCGTTCATCACGACATCATAGCCCGCCACAGCCATCACATGGGCAATGCCATTGCCCATCTGGCCCGCGCCGATCACGCCGATTGAATGAATATCCATGCCCTGCCCCTATGTCGTTCATCCGACAATAGGCGGCTTCGCATGGCAAGGGCAAGACCATGCATCTGCGGCGAATTCACTAAACATCGCCTTAAATCCGCCATTTAGCCTTTTGGAAATCGAATCACCTCATGTTGGCTTTGGGTGAGTATTAAAACTAGGTGGGTGAGATGACCTATGAACTTCCGGGGGGATCGACCCCCGACTATCTGCCGTGCCGGTATGGCACGTCGCGGCTTGTATTTCGCGGGCCACGCCGCAAGCTAAAGGGCGATTATGTCGCTTTTTTCGGCGGTACGGAAACCTATGGCAAATTTATCGAAGCACCGTTCCCGTCCCTGACGGAAGACACGCTTAATCTGCCTTGTGTGAATTTCGGCTGTGTCAACGCCGGCATAGATGCATTTGTAAATGATGCTGCCTTGTTGGGGGCCGCAAACCAGTCCAGCGCCACGGTGATTCAGATCATGGGCGCACAGAATATGTCCAATCGGTTGTATACGGTGCATCCGCGCCGCAACGACCGGTTTGTCAAGGCAACTGCGATGCTCAAGGCGATCTACCGAGAGGTGGATTTCACCGAGTTTCATTTCACGCGGCATCTGTTGGTCGAGCTGGAAAAACTTGGCCCAGAGAGGTTCAATATGGTGCGGCAAGAGCTTCAGACCGCCTGGAGCGCGCGCATGTCGCTGTTGCTGAACCAGATCAAAGGCCCGGTTGTGCTGTTGTGGTTCGCCGATCACGCGCCGTCAAACGAAGAGGACAGCTTCTCTGATCCCTTGTTTGTCACGGCCGATATGGTCAACGAGCTGAGCGACAAAGTATCGGGCGTTGTCGAGGTGACGGCCAGTGACCGGGCCTTGCGGCAGGGCACAGAGGGCATGATGTTCAGCCCGGTCGAAGAGGGGGCCGCGCGCGAAATGATGGGGCCGATCGCCCATGAAGAAGCGGCAAATGCGCTGACCGCAGAATTGGCCGGAATTTTGCACCACCGTCACTAGGACGTTTCGCGTCGTGCCTGAGGTGCCCGGCGTTTGATAGCGCGACACACCTTGGCTGATGGCAGATTGCCCGCACAAAAAGACCCGCCAAATTGGCGGGTCTTTAACGTTTCGAGTGCACCGTGTGCGCCCCGGTTTCAGAGCTTTTCGGTCAGTTCCGGAACGGCTGTGAACAGGTCCGCGACCAGGCCATAGTCCGCGACCTGGAAGATCGGGGCCTCTTCGTCCTTGTTGATCGCGACGATGATCTTGCTGTCTTTCATCCCGGCAAGGTGTTGAATTGCCCCGGAAATACCAACCGCGATATAGAGATCCGGCGCCACGACCTTGCCGGTTTGGCCGACCTGCCAATCGTTGGGCGCAAAGCCGCTGTCGACCGCCGCGCGCGACGCGCCAACCGCCGCGCCAAGCTTGTCAGCCAGGGCTTCGATGATCTTGAAGTCCTCTTCCGAGCCGACGCCGCGCCCACCGGACACAACAACACCCGCCGAGGTCAGTTCCGGGCGGTCGCTGGCGGCCAGTTTGTCCTCGACCCAGGTCGAAAGACCGGGATCTGCAGCGGCGGAAACGGTATCGACCGGGGCCGCGTCCTGTGCGCCTGCGGCGTCAAAGGTCGAGGTGCGGATCGACACCACCTTTTTGGAAATCGCTGGATTTTACGGTCTGGATCGCATTGCCCGCATAGATCGGGCGTTCGAATGTCGCGCCATCCACCACGCCGGAAACATCCGAAATCACCATCACATCCAGAAGTGCCGCAACCCGTGGCAACACGTTCTTTGCGTCGGTCGTGGCCGGGGCAACGATATGTTCATAATCGCCGGCCAGGCTGACGATCAATGCGGCGGTGGATTCCGCCAGCCGATGGCCCAGAGAGGCATCTTCGGCCACCAAAACCTTGGCCACGCCCGCAATTTTCGCGGCATCGGCCCCGGCATCGGCGGCAGATCCGCCGGCGCAAAGCACATGCACGTCGCCAAGTGCGGCAACCGCGGTCACGGCCTTGGCAGTTGCGTCAAGGTTCAGAGCGCCATCATTGACTTCGGCAAGAAGGAGTACAGCCATTTACACAGCCCCCGCAGCTTTGAGTTTCGCGATCAAATCATCAACAGACCCGACGATTTCACCGGCCTGGCGGGCGGCGGGCTCTTCGGTTTTCACAATTTCCAGACGCGGCGTGACATCAACGCCGTAATCAGCCGGTGTTTTTTCGTCCAGCGGCTTCTTCTTGGCCTTCATGATGTTGGGCAGGCTGGCGTAGCGCGGTTCGTTCAGGCGCAGATCGACGGTCACAACCGCCGGCATCTTGACGCTGATGGTTTGCAGGCCGCCGTCGACCTCACGCGTGACTTTTGCGGTGTCGCCGTCGATGTCGACTTCGCTGGCAAAGGTCGCCTGCGACCAGCCAAGCAGCGCCGCGGTCATCTGGCCGGTGGCGTTCATGTCGTTGTCGATTGCCTGTTTGCCACAAAGCACAAGGCCGGGGGCCTCTTCTTCGGTGATCTTGGCCAGGATCTTGGCCACGGCCAAAGGTTCGATATCGTTGTGCACGTCGTCCGCAGCCACCACCAGGATCGCCCGGTCCGCACCCATCGCCAGCGCAGTACGAAGGGTTTCCTGCGCCTGTTTGACCCCAATGGACACCGCGACGATCTCTTCGACCTTGCCAGCTTCTTTCAGGCGAATCGCCTCTTCCACTGCGATCTCGTCAAACGGGTTCATCGACATCTTCACGTTTGCAAGATCGACACCGCTCCCGTCCGCTTTCACACGAACCTTCACATTATAATCGATCACGCGTTTGACGGGGACTAGAACCTTCATCTGCGTAACTCTCCTTGTGGTTCTCGCACGGGCTGTGCGACTCGGATTGATAATTCTTCTGGGCGTTGATAATCGGTCATATTGTTGCGCAACAGGTCAAAATCGCCTGTTGGCGCTAAAGGACGCGGCGTTTCTTTGGTGTCATGCGCGCCAGTCAAAGAAACCCGGCCCGACCTGCGCCAAAAGCCGCCGCCCCATGTCATGGCCCAGCGCGGCGCCATCGGTGATGGGGGCGCTGGCAGCATCACACAGAACCTCGGTTCCATCGGGGCGCAGAACCTCGCCGCGCAGATGGAGCGTGCCGCCATCCAATTCCGCCAACCCGGCAATCGGTGTTTCACAAGATCCGTCCAAAGCCGCGAGAAAAGCACGCTCTGCCGCCAGCCGCTGTGCGGTTTCCGGATGGTGGATCGGTTCCAGCAGAGCGGCGGTGTTTGTGTCATGGATGCGCCGTTCGATGCCAATTGCGCCCTGGGCGACGGCGGGCAACATGTCATTTGCGGAAATCGCCTGTGCCGGGACATCGGTCAACATGCCCAATCGGGTCAGGCCCGCCATAGCCAGAAACGTGCATGTGGCCACGCCATCAGACAGTTTTTTCAGCCTTGTCTGTACGTTGCCACGAAATTGAACGACCGTCAGATCGGGCCGCTGGTGCAACAATTGCGCCCGTCGCCGCAGTGAGGAGGTGCCGACAATCGCGCCTTCGGGCAATTCGGCGATGCCGCGGAACTGCGGTGAGACAAAGGCATCGCGCACGTCCTCGCGCGGCAGGAAACAATCCAGCACCAATCCGGCAGGCTGGTCCACGGGCATGTCTTTCATCGAATGCACCGCAATATCGATGCCGCCCTCCAGCAGCGCCGCTTCGATTTCGCGGGTAAACAGCCCCTTGCCGCCCAATTCCTTGAGCGGGGTGTCGCTGGCAATCAGCGCGCGGTCGTCGCCGGTGGTTTTGATCACCACGATGCGAAACGCCTCGGCAGGCAGATCAAAGGCCGCAGCGATTCTGTCGCGGGTCTCATGTGCTTGGGCCAGGGCCAAAGGCGATCCACGGGTGCCGATTTTCAGCGGAGAGGCGGGCGAGGGCAGGGTGTGCGTCATGCTCCACTGTCTAGCCCCGGCCCAGAGGGGTGACAAGCGCCCGCCTTGACATCGCCGCAGTGGCGGGGGACCAACCGGAAAACAAATTGCGGAGACCGGCATGACCAAAGCGACCAAACCCATCCTGCGCGCCCTTGCCGGTGAGACCCTGCCAACCCCGCCGATCTGGATGATGCGGCAGGCGGGGCGGTATCTGCCCGAGTATCGCGCGACACGTGCCCAGGCCGGTGATTTTCTGTCGCTGTGCTACAACTCTGATCTGGCGGCGGAGGTCACATTGCAGCCGATCCGGCGATATGGCTTTGATGCGGCGATCCTGTTTGCCGATATTTTGCTGGTGCCCCAGGCGCTTGGCGCGGATCTTTGGTTTGTCACCGGCGAAGGCCCGCGTCTGTCGACGGTGACCGAACAGCGCGACTTCGATGCGCTGAAACCGGCAACAGACATTCACGACACACTGGCGCCGATTTACGAAACCCTGCGCATTTTGACCGGGGAATTGCCGCCAGAGACCACGCTGATCGGTTTTGCCGGTGCGCCCTGGACCGTGGCGACCTATATGATTGCCGGGCGTGGCACCCCGGATCAGGGGCCGGCCCATGCGTTGAAAGATGAAAACCGCCCCCTGTTCGAGGCGCTTTTGGATCGGATCACCGAGGCGACAATTGATTATCTTTCCATGCAGATTGATGCCGGGGCCGAGGTGGTCAAACTGTTTGATAGCTGGGCTGGGTCGCTGAAAGGTGATGATTTTCAACGCTATGCATTGGAGCCGGCCAAGCGGATCATTTCTGCGTTGAAGGCAAAGCACCCCAATACGCCGGTCATCGCCTTTCCGCGTGAGGCCGGTGAAAAATACATCGGGTTCCACAAGGCGACAGGGGCCGATTGCGTGGCGCTGGACAATTCGGTGGATGCCGCATGGGCCGCGACGCATGTGCAGGTCGATGGCTGTGTGCAGGGCAATCTGGCCTCACGTCACATGGTGACCGGTGGTTCGGCGCTGGTCGAGGACACCCGCCAAATCGTCGCTGCATTGCGCAACGGGCCGCATATTTTCAATCTTGGTCACGGGATTACGCCGGATGCGGACCCGGAAAACGTACAATTGATGATTGATACGGTGCGAAACACCTGACGAAATTCGTCGACTGTGCGTCAATGCGCAAGGCACCCTGCATTGCGATTTGCACGTTGTGTCACATCTGCGCGTGATTAAATTAGCCCCTCGCAGTCAGGGAAGGGGCGATCATGTCAATTGTGGATATTCTGGACCTGAAAAAGGTCTATGATGGCGGGTTCGAGGCGCTCAAAGGTGTCACGCTTGCCATTGAAGAGGGCGAGATCCTTGCTCTGCTCGGTCCGAATGGGGCGGGAAAGACGACACTGATTTCAACGGTTTGCGGCATCGTTAACCCCAGCTCCGGCAGTGTCACGGTCGGCGGCCATGACATTCAGCGGGATTTTCGTGCGGCGCGGGCGATGATCGGTCTGGTGCCGCAGGAAATTCACCTCGAACCATTTGAAACCGTCTGGAACACTGTGCGGTATTCCCGTGGTTTGTTCGGCTTGCCGCGCGACGATGCGCATATCGAAACGGTGCTGCGGCAATTGTCGCTGTGGGACAAACGGAAATCCAAGACGATGGAACTGTCCGGCGGCATGAAGCGCCGGGTGTTGATCGCCAAGGCGCTAAGCCACGAACCCCGCGTGCTGTTCCTTGATGAACCGACCGCCGGGGTCGATGTAGAGCTGCGCAAGGATATGTGGAACGTGGTGGCGGATCTGAAGGCGTCCGGGGTCACCATCATCCTGACCACCCATTACATCGAAGAAGCCGAGGCAATCGCCGACCGCGTGGGGGTGATCGCCAAGGGCGAATTGCTCTTGCTGGAGGAAAAGGCGGCGCTGATGGCGCGTATGGGCAAAAAGACGCTGGATATTGAATTGACCGCGCCGGTGGTGGAATTGCCTGCCGTTCTGGCGGGGTATGATCTGGACTTGATCAGTGATGGCCAGACCCTGCGCTATAGCTATGACACCAAAGGCGACCGCACCGGGATTACCAAATTGCTGGCGGATCTAGCGGCGGCGGGCCTGCAAATGCGGGATCTGCTAACCCGGCAATCCAGTCTCGAAGAAATTTTCGTCGATCTCGTGTCCGAGACAGATCAGGAGGATGCAGCATGAACCTGCAGGCGGTAAAATCCATTTATATGGTTGAAATGGCGCGGTTCTTTCGCACCCTCGCGCAGAGCTTCATTTCGCCGGTGATTTCAACCTCGCTGTACTTTGTGGTCTTTGGCACCGCCATCGGCAGCCGCATCGACCAGGTCGAGGGCATCAGCTATGGCGCGTTCATTGTGCCGGGGTTGATCATGCTGACGGTGATGACCCAAGGCATTTCCAACGCCTCTTTCGGGATCTATTTCCCGAAATTCATCGGGACGATTTTTGAACTTCTGTCTGCCCCGGTGAATTTTCTGGAAATCGTGATCGGATTTGCGGGTGCGGCGGCGACCAAGGCGATGTTCATCGGTTTGGTGATCCTTGCGACATCCGCGTTGTTTGTCGACATCACCATCATGCATCCCTTTGCCATGCTGGCATTTCTGGTGCTGACCTGCGTGTCCTTCGCGTTGTTCGGATTCATTATTGGCATCTGGGCCAAGAATTTCGAGCAGCTGCAATTGATCCCGTTGCTGGTGGTCACGCCCTTGGTGTTCCTTGGCGGGTCGTTCTATTCGATTTCGATGTTGCCGCCGATCTGGCAGACGATTTCGTTTTTCAACCCGGTGGTCTATCTTATTTCCGGCTTTCGCTGGTCGTTCTTTGGCACATCGGATGTGCCGATCGGTCTGAGTTTGCTGGCGATTGCCGGGTTTACCGCGCTCTGTCTGGGGATTGTGTGGTGGATTTTCCGAACCGGCTGGCGCATTCGGTCCTGACCGGCCCGGCCCCGGTCGACGGGCCATCGTGACTTTCTTGCAACGCTGCGGCGGGGTGAACTTGGCGTGACCAAAAGTTTGCCCCGCGCGAACCTTGTTTGTCGGCGTGGGCCTGTCTACATGCCCAAACATGAAACATTGGCTTCCATTCGTGAAATCCGGGCCGAACGTGGCCGTCATCCGTCTGAGCGGCGCCATCGGCACCGGCGGGCGGGGTTCATTGACCGACAGCGGGCTGGCGCCCTTGCTGGAAAAGGCATTCAAACGCGGCAAACCAGACGCAGTTGCGCTTGAAATCAACTCTCCTGGTGGCTCGCCGGTGCAATCTTCGTTGATTGCCGCCCGCATTCGCCGATTGGCCGCGGAAAAAGACATTCCCGTGTTCGCCTTCGTCGAAGATGTGGCCGCTTCGGGCGGCTATTGGCTGGCCAGTGCCGCGGATGAGATTTTTGCCGATCATTCCTCGATCCTTGGCTCGATCGGTGTGATCTCTGCAGGGTTCGGGGCGAATGTGTTCTTGGCCCGACAAGGGCTTGAGCGTCGGGTGCATACCGCTGGCACCTCCAAAAGCTTCCTCGATCCGTTCCAACCGGAAAAGGAAGAGGATGTGACCCGCTTGCGGCGGCTTCTGGATCAATTGCACGTCAATTTTATCCATCAAATCAAGGAGCGGCGCGGTGACAAGCTGGCCGATCATCCGGATTTGTTCACGGGTGAGGTCTGGATCGGCGAACGTGCCCAGCAGGTGGGGCTGATCGACGGCATCGGACATCTGGATGCGGTGATGAAAGAGCGCTTTGGCGACAAGGTGAAATTCCGCCGCTACGGTCGCAGCCGGTCCTTGGCGCAACGCTTGGGGCTGTCATTGGTCGAAGATGCGCTGGGACAGATCGAAGAACGGGCGGCCTATGCCCGGTTCGGGCTGTGATGTGATCGTCAAGATAGTCACTTTATTTCTGATTGGTATGGGTGTGCTGGCGATGTTCGGCAAGCTGCGGCTGCCCAATGTGCGCAAACTTGGCGGCAAATACCTTGGATCAGACAAATGCCGGTCCTGTGGGCGGTATCGTATCGGCAAGGGCAAATGTCCCTGTGGTGGAAACAAGGGAAAACGTGGATGATAGTGTGGCTGCTCTGTGTGCTGGGGCTGGTGATCTTGCTTTTGGCTGGCGATGCCTTGGTCAAGGGGGCGGTGAACCTGTCGTTGCGGGTTGGCATTCCGGCGCTGATCGTCAGCCTGACAATCGTTGCCTTTGGCACTTCGGCGCCTGAACTTCTGATCGCGATTGCGGCGGTGCACGAAGGTGCGCCGGGGCTTGCCCTTGGCAATGTGGTCGGGTCAAACACCGCCAATATCCTGATGGTGTTGGGTATTCCGGCGATTTTGGCGACCTTGCACACGTCGGATTGTGACACGCGAAAATCCTACTTTCAGATGCTCGCCGCCACGGCGTTGTTCATCGCGCTGGCCTTTTGTGGCAGCTTTACCTGGGTGTCAGCGCTGGTGCTTTTGGCGGCACTTGCCGTCATGCTTTGGATTGCCACCAAAGACGCGCTGGCCCACCGCCGCGAAACCAGGGTCGCCTCAGAGGAGGCGGAGTTGGAGGATCTGGAAGGGGCCGATCCGAATATGCCCTGGTGGAAGATCTGGATGTTCCTGCTTCTGGGGTTGATTGGTCTGCCTTTGGGCGCGGATATTCTGGTCGACAATGCATCGCATATTGCGCGGATGTATGGGGTTTCGGACACGGTGATTGGCTTGACGCTGGTTGCTCTGGGCACGTCGCTGCCTGAGTTGGCCACCACGGTGATGGCGGCGTTGCGCCGTCAGGCCGATGTGGCGCTGGGCAATGTGATCGGGTCGAACATGTTCAATCTGCTGGCAATTATCGGTGTTGCGGCGTTGATTGGTCCGATCCCGGTTGATCCGACCTTCTTGCGGTTTGATCTTTGGGTGATGCTCGGGGCGTCGCTGTTGCTTGCGCCTTTTGTCCTGCTGCGTTGGAATATTTCGCGGATTTGGGGGGCGGTGTTGACCATTCTTTATCTCGCTTATGTCACCATAGTGATCATCTAATCGACGAGGGCATGATGCGGGCATTGGTGACAGGGGCGGGCAAACGGTTGGGTCGCGCTATGGCGATCTATCTGGCCGGGCGGGGATTTGACGTGGCGTTGCACTACGCCAGCTCTGCCGATGCGGCGGACAGCGCCGCGGCAGAGATCCGCGCCATGGGGCGTAAAGCCGTCACATTGCAGGCCGATCTGCTGGACGAGGGCGCGACACAGGCGCTTCTGCCACAGGCTGCCATTGAACTGGGCGGCCCGATAACCGTGCTGGTCAACAATGCATCCATCTTTGAATACGACACGTTGCAGAGTGCGACGCGCTCCTCCTGGGATCGCCATATGGAGAGCAATCTGCGGGCGCCCTTTGTCCTGACCCAGGCTTTGGCGGCACAGGTGCCTCCGGCGGTGGCCGACGACAATGGGGAACCGATGGCACAGGCCTTGGTGGTCAATATGATCGACCAGAGGGTGCGCAAGCTGACACCGGAATTCATGACCTATACGCTGGCCAAGATGGGGTTATGGGCCTTGACCCAGACCGCAGCACAGGGGCTGGCCCCGGATGTGCGGGTCAATGCCATTGGCCCCGGCCCGACATTGCAGGGCGGTCGGCAAAGCGCAGACCATTTTGCCCGCCAGCGGGCCGCGACGGTATTGGGACGTGGGGCAAATGCCGCCGATATCACTGCGGCCCTTGGGTATCTTCTGGACGCTCCGGCGGTCACGGGGCAGTTGATTTGCGTGGACGGCGGTCAACATCTTGGCTGGCAAACGCCGGATGTGCTGGGGGTTGAATAAACCTCGATTGGGTCGCTTTTGGCCTTGACCCGACGGAAGTTGTGCACCGGCCAAAAACGATCTGTCGAATTGTTACAAATTGTTAATGTTTTCAGATATTTATCAAGGGAAATAAAAATTTCCCTTTGATGTCAGGATGTTGCGGTGAAGCCTAAAAATTAGGCAAATTGATCAACCCGCCTGAATAACAGAGAAAATTCCCCGTCATCTAAACTAGTCCCCGTAGTTATCCACAGAAACGGTGGATTTGTTTTGCCTTGCTGTAGAGTTCGAAATCTCGGGTGTCGGGGAATCGAAAATTTGGCGTTGCGGCGGCGAAATCCGACTTTTTCTTGCGTCTTCAACGGAGCAAAGAAATTTGAACCGGCTCTGGATGACATCTTGCGGTTTTGACGCAGGGTTTTAATTTCATCCACCGGCAGATCAATGGCCCTTTCACGTCGCCGCAAAATCCACATCCTGTTAACCATTTTGATGAAAGTTGCGGCAATAAAGGGTAAATAATCAGTATGTTAAACCCGTCGGCCCAATTCCGAGCATTTTATATAAACTATTTGAAACCCAACGGGTTTTGCCCTGGGGGCGCAATTTGTGCCCAGACTTATCCACAGCCCTTGGGGGTTTATCTTGCTTGCCTTGGGCATGGTGCCGTTGCAGCGCCCCGCCGGGAATCATAGGTTGCCGCCATGACCGATGCGCCTGAAGACAAGATCCCGCCCCAACCCACCGGCCACGCCTGTATTGCGGCCTATCTGAAGACACTCGGCAGTGCGCCGGGGGTCTATCGTATGCTGGATGCGAAGAACGCTGTGCTCTATGTCGGCAAGGCGCGTAACCTGCGGGCGCGGGTGTCGAATTATGCCCGTCCCGCTGGGCACAGCCCGCGCATCGCGCGGATGATCCGCGATACGCACTCGATGATGTTCCTGACCACGCGCACCGAAACCGAGGCGCTGCTGCTGGAACAGAACCTGATCAAGCAGTTGAAGCCAAAGTACAACGTGCTGCTGCGCGACGACAAAAGCTTTCCCAATATTCATGTGACGGATCACGGATTTCCGATGATCCACAAGCATCGCGGCGCGAAAAAGGACAAGGGCGCCTATTACGGCCCCTTTGCCAGTGCCGGGGCGGTGAACCGGACCTTGAACCAGCTGCAAAAGGTGTTTCAGCTTCGAAATTGTTCGGATTCGATGTTTGAGGGGCGCACGCGGCCCTGTCTGCTGTATCAGATCAAACGTTGCAGCGCGCCCTGTGTCGGCAAGATCTCCGAAGCGGATTATGGGGAAAGCGTGGCGGACGCCCAGCGGTTCCTGTCGGGGCGGTCGACCCATGTGCAGGAAAAGCTGGCAGGAGAAATGCAGGAGGCGTCTGATGCGATGGAATTCGAACGCGCCGCCGCGTTGCGCGACCGTATTCGCGCGCTGACCCAGGTGCAGACGGCGCAGGGCATCAACCCTCGCACGGTGGAAGAGGCCGATCTGATTGCACTGCATCTGGAGGACGGACAGGCCTGCGTGCAGGTGTTTTTCATTCGCGCCAATCAAAACTGGGGCAATCGCGATTTCTATCCCCGGGTGGGCGAAGATGTGGATGCGGCGGAGGTGTTGGAGGCCTTTATCGGCCAGTTCTACGACAGCAAGGAGCCGCCGAAACAATTGATCCTGAGCCATGGGATCGAGAATGACGATCTGATGGCTGATGCGCTGAGCCAGAAGGCGGGGCGCAAGGTGACGCTTTTGGTGCCTCAGCGCGGTGAAAAGGCCGAGTTGATTAAATCGGCGGTGCGCAATGCACGCGAAAGTCTGGGCCGCAAGATGGCCGAGACCGCGACCCAGGCGAAGCTGCTGCGCGGCGTGGCCGAGGCGTTTGGGTTGGAAAAAACGCCGCAGCGGATCGAAACCTATGACAACAGCCACATCCAGGGCGCGCATGCGGTTGGGGCGATGATTGTCGCTGGACCGGAAGGGTTTTTGAAAAACCAGTACCGCAAGTTCAACATCAAGGGTGATGACCTGACTCCGGGTGATGATTTCGGCATGATGAAAGAGGTGCTGACCCGGCGGTTCAAGCGGCTGCAAAAGGAAGACCCGGAACGGGTAAAGGGCATGTGGCCGGACCTCTTGCTGATTGACGGCGGCGCGGGTCAGGTGTCTGCCGTGGCCGAGATCATGCGGGAATACGGGGTCGAAGATATTCCGATGGTCGGCGTCGCCAAAGGTGTTGATCGTGATCAGGGCAAAGAGGAATTTCACCGCATTGGCACGCGCCCGATGGCGCTACGACGCAATGATCCGGTGCTGTATTTCATTCAGCGGATGCGGGATGAGGCGCATCGGTTCGCCATCGGCACCCATCGTGCAAAACGGTCCAAGGCGGTCGGCGCAACGCCGCTGGACGAGGTGCCGGGCGTGGGGGCCGCACGCAAACGCGCGCTCTTGGCGCATTTCGGATCTGCCAAGGCGGTGAGCCGCGCCAATCTGGCGGATCTTCGGGCCGTGGATGGTGTGTCAGAGGCGCTGGCCGAAAAAATCTATGCGTTTTTTCACGAGGCCGGTTAGGCGTTTTCAAACGGTGCGCGGGCGCGCGCAGGTTGCTTTGCGTTCAGGCCACGCAGGCCTTGAGGGGCGCTGCCCCTCAAACACCCCGGGATACTTTCAAACAGAAGAAGCCTGGGACCGGACAAGATCCGGGAGCGCGTCGAAATGCGAAAACGCGGCGCTGTGCGGCAGATCCGCGACCGGGGTTTTGCGATAGCCTTCGGTATAAAGCAGGAAGGTGATGTTTGCCGCCACGGCGGTTTCGGCGTCGGTTTCGCTGTCGCCGATGTAGAGCGGTTTTTCCGCACCATCGAGGGCGGCGAAAAGCATGGCGGGGTCGGGTTTGCGTGTTGGCAGGCTGTCGCCGCCGATCACCCGGTCAAACAGGGGCGCGAGGCCGGTATCGTCGAGGCATTTCACCGTCGCGTCATAGGGTTTGTTGGTGCAGATCGTCAGGCTGTGGCCGTCTGCACGCAGCGTGTTCAGCGCCCCAAGCGCGCCGGGGTAGATCACCGAAGGCGGGGTTGGCACGGTGACATATTCCTGCAGGATGGTGTCGTGCAGCGGGGCATAGTGGTCGGCCGGCAGGTCAAGGTGGGCGATGACCTGTTCGATCAGTTTGGGAAAGCCCCGCCCGACGAAGCCCTTTACCGTGGGTTCCGCCAATGCGGGGATATCGAATTTTGCCAGTCCGGTGTTCACCGAAGCGGCGATTTGCGGCACGCTGTCGATCAGAGTGCCGTCGAGGTCAAAGGCGATTGTCAGGCTCATGTCAGGCTGTCCCGGATGGCGCGCATGTTGTCGCCATAGATTTCGGGTTTGTCGACGGAGCCGCCCCGGAACACGGCAGGAGCCGGCAACCAGCACATCGGCACCGGCCTCGACCACCAGGGGGGCGGTTTTGGGATCAACGCCGCCGTCGACCTGGATATGGATGTCGCGGTCGCCGATGGCGGCACGGATTTTGCGGATCTTGGCGGTCATGTCGATGAATTTCTGGCCGCCAAAGCCGGGGTTCACCGTCATCACCAGCACCATGTCGGCCAGATCGAGCAATTCGGTGACTGCCTCGGCCGGGGTGCCGGGGTTGAGCGCGACACCGGATTTCATGCCTGCGGCGCGGATCGCCTGAAGCGTGCGGTGGATGTGCGGGCCGGCCTCGACATGGGCGGTCAGCATATCGGTGCCTGCTTCGGCATAGGCGTCGATATAGGGGTCGACCGGCGCGATCATCAGGTGGACGTCCATGAAAGTTTTCACATGCGGGCGGAACGCCTTGACCGCCGGAGGGCCGAAGGTCAGGTTTGGCACGAAATGGCCATCCATCACGTCGACATGTACCCAATCGGCGCCCTGGTCTTCGATGGCGCGGATTTCCTGGCCGAAGTTGGCAAAGTCGGCGGAGAGGATCGAGGGGGCGATTTTGACGGAACGGTCAAAGGACATGTGGCAGGCTCCTGCAGCGGTTTGCCTGTGTCATATGGATTTGCGGCACAGAGGTCCAGTTAGCCGGTCGAATTTGCCGCAGACCAACAGGGCATGCGATCGTCGGGGGCGGGCGCGGCATGGTAGACGGCGCGGGCAATGGCGCGTGACAGGCAACAGGCGGCGGCATGGCAAATGTTGAGCATCTGCCAGTCCGGTGCTGTCAGGTCCTGGGCGCCGGTGCTGGCGGCAAAGATCAGGTCTCCATCCATTGGGGTATGCGCGGGCACGATGGCGCGGGCGATGCCGTCATGGGCGGCGGTGGCCATGCGCTGGGCCTGGGCCTTGGTCAGCTGTGCATCGGTGGCGACAATGGCGATGGTGGTATTGCCCTGCGCCGCCATCGCCGCGAGTTTGCGGCTGTGGCGCAGGTCGCGGTGTGTTGGCGCGGGGTCGGGGCCGAGCTGGCCGAATTCACCATCGATTTCAAACGGAGATGCCCAGAAATGGCGTTCGCCGGGTGTCGTGACACAGCCCACGGGATTTGCGGCGACCAATGCGCCGACGGTGATGCCGTCGTCGAGCAGGACACTGGCCGAGCCCAATCCGCCTTTTAGCATTGCGGTGCTGGCGCCGGTGCCTGCACCGGTGGTGCCAAGGGGGAAGTCATGCGTGGCCGCCAGTAGGGCCGTTTTTCCGAGGTCCGGATAGGGATTGCTGGCCCAGGCTTTATTGCCGCCATTCAGCAGGTCAAACAGGATCGCGGCGGGCACCAGGGGCACCCGTGCCGGGCCGACCGCAAAACCGCGACCCTGTTCGGCGAGCGTGTCCATCACGCCCTGTGCCGCGGCCAGACCAAAGGCCGAGCCGCCGGACAAGACCAATGCATCGACCGCAGGGGCCATTTTATCTGGCGCGAGGAGGTCGGTCTCACGCGTGCCGGGGGCGCCGCCCATCACCGCGACCGAGGTCACAAAGGGCGCGTCGCCGACCAGCACGGTGCAACCGGATTTCAGCCCCGCATCGCTGGCGTTGCCGACACGCAGCCCCGCGATATCGGTGATGAGGTTTCGGGGGCCGGGGGTCATCTGCATCGCTGGTTCCTGTGGCGGGGGGAGGATTGCGTATTTGAAAAGAGAAGAAGTCTAGATATGTGGTTTCGGTGCGGCGGTGGCGGGATCGCCGGTGTTCGGCTCGCCCTTGGGTTCGATCAGCAGAACCTTGCATTCCTGTTCGGCGCGGGGCCGATGGGTGACGCCGCGTGGCACGATGAACAATTCGCCGGCCTTGACCGGATGGGATGTCCGATCAAGATCCATCACCATTTCCCCTTCGAGGACCAGAAAGAAATCATCGGTATCTTCATGCAGGTGAAAGGGAAATTCGCCCTGAAATTTCACCACCATCACATCGTTGCCGTTGTAGTATCCGACAACATGCGGGGCCCAGTGGCGGTCGAACATTGCCAGCTTTTCGGCCAGATTGATGGTCTTCATATGCATCGGCCCCCGTCCACTTCCATACAAACCCCGGTGACCAGACTGGCCTCGTCCGAGCAGAGGTAGCAGGCGGCATTTGCGATGTCTTCGGGCATGGAAAACCGCCCCAAGGGAATGGTCGACAAAAAGGCATCACGCCGTTCCGGGGTGTCTTCCCCCAGAAATGACGCCAGCAGCGGCGTGTCGCCCGCGACCGGATTGACCGCATTGACGCGAATGCCATGCGGGGCCAGTTCGATGGCCATCGCCTTGGTCGCGGTGTTCATCCAGCCCTTTGAAGAATTGTACCAATTCAGATTAGGACGGGGAGAGACGCCTGCGGTTGAGGCGATGTTGAGGATTGCGCCGGTGCCGCGCGCCTTCATCAGGGGCAGCACCGATTTGGCGGTGTAATAGACAGATTTGCAATTCACGGCGAAGACCCGGTCGAAATCGTCTTCGCTGACGTCTTCCATCGGGGCGGGCAAATGGGTGACGCCGGCATTGTTGACTAGAATGTCGATGTCGCCCATCAGTTCGGTGGCCTTGTCGATCATATGCTGGACGCTGGCGCCGTCGGCCACATCAACACGTTGCCCCACGCCGCCGTATTCTTCGGCGACGTTGCGTGCCGCTTCATAGTTGATGTCGGCCAGCATGACCTGCGCGCCCTCGATCAGGAATTTATGTGCGATTCCGGCGCCAAATCCCGATCCTGCGCCGGTGACGATGGCGGTTTTGCCCTGCAATCTCATGTTTTGCCTCCCCTCAGAGTGTTGGTGGTCCTAGCCGTGATAGGCCGCAACGGTTTTCAAAGACGAAAACCCGTAAAGTGCCTCAAAGCCTTTTTCCCGGCCGTGGCCGGATTTTCCGATGCCGCCAAAAGGCAGTTCGACCCCGCCGCCGGCACCGTAGTTGTTGATATAGACCTGCCCAGAGTGCAAAGCGCGTGCCATGCGCATCTGGCGTGCGCCATCGCGGGTCCAGACCCCGGCCACCAATCCGTAATCGGTGCCATTGGCGATGCGGAGTGCCTCTTCTTCGCTGTCAAACGGGATGATCGCCTGAACCGGGCCAAAGATTTCCTGCTGCGCCAACGGGTGGTCGGGCGGCACATTGTCCAGAAGCGTTGGCGGGGCGTAATGCCCGGGGCCATCGGGGATCCTGGCCTGTGCCGCGATGGTCAGGTCGCCGGCCTGGGTCAGAAACCCGCTGACAATCCCCTGTTGCCGGGCGGAAATCATCGGCCCGACGTCAAGATCCGCCATGGCCGGGCCGACCTGAAGAGCGGCGTAACGCTCTGCCATTCGGTCGCGCAATGTTTCGTGCAGGTCACGGTGCACCAACACGCGGGACGAGGCCGAACAGGTCTGACCGGCGTTCTGGATGCCGGCATTGACCAGGAATGGCAACGCGGCGTCGAGGTCGGCATCGTCAAACACCACTTGCGGGGATTTTCCGCCCAGCTCCAACGTCACGGGCACCACATTGCGCGCGGCCAGGGTCTGCACCGTGCTGCCGGTGGCAACAGAGCCGGTGAAGCTGACGTGCTGGATGCCGGGATGTCCGGCCAATGCGGCACCGGCCTCGGCCCCCAGGCCGGGCACGACATTCAGCGCGCCGGGCGGCAAGCCGGCCTGCTCTGCCAGCCAGGCAAAGGCGAGCGCGGTCATGCAGGCCTCCTCGGCGGGTTTCAGCACACAGGCATTGCCCATCGCCAAGGCCGCACCAACCGAGCGGCCAATGATCTGCATGGGATAGTTCCATGGGATGATATGGCCGGTCACCCCATGCGGTTGCCGCAGGGTATAGACGGTATAGCCGTCAAGATAGGGAATGGTCTGGCCATGTACCTTGTCCGCCGCGCCGCCATAAAATTCACAGTACCGCGCCAGGGCCACGGCATCGTTGCGCGCCTGGGTCAGCGGTTTGCCGACATCCAGCGCCTCCAGCTCGGCAAGCCAATCCAGTCGTGCGCGCACCAAATCGCCCAGCCGGGTCAGGATTGGCCACGTTCCACCGGTGCCATCCGCCCCCAATCGCCATCCAATGCGCCCCGTGCCGCCGCGACACCGGCATCAATATCGGCCGCACTGCCGCGCGCAATCTGTGCCAAAGTGGTGGTGTCCGAAGGGTTTAACAGTGCCAGAGTTGCGCGGTCCTCCGCCGGGCGCCATTGGCCATCTATCAGGATCAGCGACGGATCAAACGGCAATTCAGGCAACATCTTGGGGCACCTCCGGTTTTGGTATACCATCGAACAGGCGCATTCTGATCGCAAGCGGGGAATTATCATTGCGCCAGTGGGCCTGAGGGGGATGTGATCTTGCGTGGCAAAATGCCAAGACATCTGGATTCCCCAGAGTTGCGCTGCTACATCGGGTCAGAATGAAGCAACCGGAGGCCCGCAAATGAGCGCGACCGCCCGCAAAACTGCCCCGATGCCGGATGATATCCGCGCACGCAAAGGGGGTACACCGATTGTGTCCCTCACCGCCTATACCACGCCAATGGCCGAAATGATGGATGCGCATTGCGACTTTGTCCTGGTTGGCGACAGCCTGGCGATGGTGTTGCATGGTCTGTCCTCCACTGTGCATGCCACTTTGGACATGATGATTCTGCATGGCAAGGCCGTGGCGCGTGGGTTGAAACAGGCGATGATGGTCGTCGACCTGCCTTTTGGGAGCTATGAAGAAAGCCCACAGCAGGCGTTTCGCAATGCCGCCCGCGTGATGGCGGAAACCGGCGCGGGCGCGGTCAAGCTTGAGGGCGGTGTCGAGATGGCGGAAACGATCGCCTTTCTGACCAAACGCGGTATTCCGGTGATGGCGCATATCGGCCTGACACCACAGGCCATCAACACGCTTGGCGGCTACAAGGTGCAGGGCCGGGGCGATGGTGCCAAGCAATTGACCGATGATGCAATTGCGGTTGCGGATTTAGGGGCTTTTGCCGTTGTGCTGGAAAAAGTGCCGGACACCTTGGCCAAGGCCCTGACGCTCAAGATCGGGATTCCGACAATTGGCATCGGTGCTTCGGCGGGATGTGATGGCCAGATTCTGGTGGTGGATGACATGTTGGGGATGTTCACGGCGTTCAAACCGAAATTTGTCAAACGTTATGCCAATCTGAGGGAACAGGGCGAAGCCGCGATTGCGACCTTTGCCGCAGAGGTGCGCGCCCGCGAATTTCCCGGCCCGGAACATGTGTTTGCCGATGAAGCCCCACAGCCCAAGACCACGGAGACAAAAGCGTGAGCGTTCCGATCCTTCGCGATCTTGATGCCCTGCGGGCCCTGACCCGTTCATGGCACATGGCGGGAGAGGTGATTGGCGTGGTGCCAACGATGGGGGCATTGCACGATGGTCATCTCAGCCTGGTTGCCGCCGCCAAAGAGCGCGCCGACCGGGTGATCGTGACGATCTTTGTCAATCCAAAGCAATTCAACAACCCCGATGATCTAAAGAATTACCCCCGCACCGAACAGGATGACGCCCGCAAACTGGAACGGTTTGCAGTGGATGCCATCTGGGCACCAGATGGGGATACGATGTATCCATCAGGGTTCGCGACCGGGGTCTCTGTGGCCGGGTTGACCGATGTCTTGTGTGGCGCATATCGCCCCGGCCATTTCGATGGCGTGACCACGGTGGTGACCAAATTGTTCACCCAAACCGCCGCCGATCTGGCGTTTTTCGGTGAAAAGGATTTCCAGCAGCTTCAGGTCGTGCGCCGTCTGTCCCGTGATCTGAACCTCGGGACAGAGATTGTCGGCTGTCCGACCATTCGGGAAATGGATGGTCTGGCAATGTCTTCGCGCAATCTGCTTTTGTCTGATCGTGCGCGGGTCAAGGCACCCCAATTGTATCGGGTGATGAAGGATATCGCGGCGGGCTTGGCGGCGGGGCAATCGATGTCGGACCTGGTGCCGCCTGCGCTGGCGACCTTGGAAAAGGCGGATTTCCTGTCGGTCGACTATCTGGAACTGCGCGATTGTGACACGCTTTCGCTTCTGGACCGGCCAAGCGAACCCGCGCGTTTGCTGGCGGCTGCGCATCTGGCCGGGGTGCGGTTGATTGACAACATCGACGTGCCGCAGATCAGCTGACAACGGGATTTGCGTATTTAAGAAAGAGAAGAAGCCGAAAATTTAAATCAAATTGTGCTTCTTCTCTTTAAAAATACGCATTACCGGGATTTCGGCAAACACAGGTCCGCCAAGGACAGGGCCATGACCTGCGCACTGTCAATCATGTCGTCGATGCCAACCCATTCGTCTGGCTTATGCGCCAGCTCCAGAACCCCCGGCCCATAGGCAATACAATTCTTCAACCGCCCGATCCGGTCGATATGTTTTTGATCGTAGGTTCCGGGCGATGCCACGTAATCGGGGGCGCGGCCCATCACCGTCTCAATTGCCCCGGCCACTGTTGTGACGATTGGTGCGGCCTGGTCTGTCATCGACGGGGCCACATGGTTGATTTCTTCCAGCCTGTAGTCAAATTTTGGCCGCGTTGCTTTCAGCTCTTCCAGCAGCGCGCGCACCTCGCCTGATACGCTTGCATGGCTTTCTTCTGCCAGATAGCGGCGGTCGATCACCATGCGACAGGAATCCGGTACGCAATAGGCCGGCAGGCCGGTGTAATCCGCCGCTTGCTCGTTTTCGCCGCCGTGGATGGAGTTGATGTTCATGGTGGATGCTTTGGCGCCATCGGGCACCACCGGCATGTCGGTATGTCGTGCAGCCATGGCCGGGAAAAGATCGGTTTCGAAACGGTCGATCACCGCGCTCATGTGGCGCACCGCGCAATCGCCCAAAAACGGCATCGCGCCATGGGCAATCTCCCCCAGGGTTTCGATTTCCGCCCACCACGCGCCCCGGTGGCCAAGGCAGATCCGATCCTTGTTGAGCGGTTCCGGAATGATCACATGCTGTACGCGCGAGGGCGCGAAAAATCCCTGCTCCGCGAGATAGGCAACACCGCCGTACCCGCCTGATTCCTCGTCCGCCGTGGCGCTGATTTCCACCGCGCCGGCAAAATCCGGGCAGAGATCCACAAACACTTCGGCCGCGATAATCGACGCGGCCAACCCGCCCTTCATGTCACAGGCCCCCCGGCCATAGACCCGTCCATTGCGCACCTCGCCGCCAAATGGATCGACGGTCCAGCCTTTGCCGACCTCGACCACATCGGTGTGGCTGTTGAAATGCACACATTCACCCGCACATGTCCCGTCGCGTCGTGCAATCATGTTCCAGCGCGGATAGCGGTCGCTGTCGCCGGGGGCGTCAATGGCGCGGATCATCTGAATTTCGAAGTTGCGCGCCTGCAATCGCGCCGACAGAAAATCACAGATTTCGCGGTACTTGTCGCCCGGCGGGTTCAACGTCGGGATGCGGATCAAATCCTGGGTCAGCGCCACAAGGTCGTCGCGCCGGGCGGTAATTTCGCTTCGCAATTGGGTCTGAATATCGTGCATGCGCCTAGTTTTGCGCCTGCGGTTCGGTTGTGCAAGCGGCGATGCCGCCTGCACCTCAGATCGCGTTCATTTGTGTCGATTACCGTCGCTTGCGGCTGACTTTTGCGGCTTTTTTCTTGGATTTGACAAGTTTGCGTTTCGACGGCCCACTGCGCCCCCTTGGCCCGCCGCGACCGCGCGGGCCGCCGCCATTCCTGTGGCCCTGAGGGGGTTTCTCGCCGTTGATTTCCAGCAACTCCAGCGCGATGCCACCCGTGACCGGCGCGGCTTCGGTCAGCCGCACGGTGACGCGCATGCCGATGGTGATGGTCAGCCCGGTGTCGGACCCCATCAGCGTGGCGGTATTGGCATCAAAGTGGAAATATTCGCGGCCCAGATTGCGCATCGGGATCAGCCCATCCGCCCCGGTTTCATCCAGTTTCACAAAGGCGCCAAAGCGGGCAATACCGGAAACCCGGCCAGAGAATTCCTCGCCCACGCGTTCGGACAAAAAGGCCGCCAGATAACGATCCGTGGTGTCGCGTTCGGCAATCATCGACCGGCGTTCGGTGTCAGAGATATGGGTGGCCGTCGGCTCCAGCTTGTCGATATCGACATGTGACAGCCCGTCGTCCCCCCAGCCATGCGCCGAGATCAACCCGCGATGCACGATCAGGTCGGAATACCGCCGGATGGGCGAGGTGAAATGCGCGTAATTTTGCAGCGCCAGGCCGAAATGGCCGAAATTCTTCGGGCTGTAATAGGCCTGGGTCATGGAGCGCAGGGTGGCGATATTGATCAACTCGCTTTCCTCGGTGCCCGCTGCGGCGTGCAGCAGGCCGTTCAGATGCGCGGTCTTCAAAACCTGGCCCTTGGCCAGTGTCAGCCCGGCGCTTTCAGCGGTTTCACGCAAGGAGTTGAGCTTTTCGGGCGGCGGTTCTTCGTGCACACGGAACAGAAGCGGGGTCTTCTTGGCGATCAGGGTTTCGGCGGCGGCCACATTGGCGAGGATCATGAATTCCTCGATCAGTTTATGCGCGTCCAGCCGATCCTTGAAGTTGATCGAGGTGACTTTGCCCTCTTCCGATAGCTCCACGCGCCGCTCTGGCAGGTCAAGATCAAGCGGCTGGCGGTCGGCCCGGGCCTTTGTAAGCGCAGCATATGCGGCATAAAGTGGCCGGATCACCGGGTCCATCAGTTCGGCCACATTATCGTTCGGGCGGCCATCCATGCCGTCCTGCACTTCCTGATAATGCAGCGAGGCAGGCGAACGCATCAAACCGCGGACAAACCGGTGCGAGAGTTTCTCGCCACGCGCCGAAATCTGCATCCGTACCGCGATACAGGCACGCGGCACACCCTCGTGCAGCGAGCAGAGATCGCCGGACAAGCGGTCGGGCAGCATTGGCACCACCCGATCGGGGAAATAGCTGGAATTGCCGCGCTTGCGGGCCTCGTGGTCCAGCGCAGAGCCGGGGCGCACATAACAGGCCACATCGGCAATCGCGACCCAGACGATGTGACCGCCCGGGTTCTTGGGATCGTCGTCGGCATGGGCGTAACAGGCATCATCGTGATCGCGCGCATCCGCCGGATCAATGGTGATAAGGGGCATATCGCGCAGGTCTTCGCGCCCGGACAGACCGGCGGGCTTCATCGCGTCGGCCTCGGCAATCACCTCGTCCGGGAAATCGTCGGGAATGCCGTGCTGGTGGATCGCAATCAACGATACAGCGCGCGGCGCGGTCGGATCGCCCAGCCGTTCAACAATACGGGCGCGGGGCAGGCCCATGCGGCCCTTGGGGCCGGCCAATTCGGCCTCGACCAATTCGCCGTCTTTCGCCCCATGCACATCGTTGGCCGCGACCTGCCATTCCTTGTCCGCGCCTTTGTCGACCGGTTTGATCCGCCCGCCTTCGGTGCGTTTGGCAAAGACGCCCAGAATGCGGCGCGGGTTGGTGCCGATCCGACGGATCAGGCGGGCCTCGTAATTGTGATCCTCTTCCTGCACCACTTGCAGGCGGGCCAGAATGCGGTCGCCTTCGCCCAGTGCCGGATCGCTCGCGCGCGGCACCACCAGCACAATCGGTTCCACCCCTTCGCCGTGCCATTCCAGCGGTTTGGCAAAAAGATCGCCATCGGCATTCGGCGCTTTGACCTGCAAGACCGACACCGGCGGAAGCCGGTCGGGATCGCGATAGGTCTTCTTGCGTTTTTCCAGATGGCCCTCGGCCTCCAACTCCTTCAACAGGCGTTTGAGGTCGATGCGGGCTGCGCCTTTGATGCCAAAGGCCTTGGCGATATCGCGTTTGGCTGTCAGCGTCGGATTGGCGGCGATCCAGTCAAGGATCTGGGATTTTGTGGGCAATTGGCTCATGTGCAAAGCCGTAGCATGTGCGCGGGGGATCGTCACCGCGAAAGTCCCGGGCTTCTTCTGTTCAAAAATATCCCGGGGGAGGCCAAAGGCCGGGGGCAGAGCCCCCTTGTGCCCCTCACTGCATTAGGGAACAGACTGGACCGTCTGACCAAGTCCTTGCAAATCGTCCACCGTGTCGACATCCGCCAGCGTGTCAATTTGCGCAATGCGTGCCCCGGGCAATGTGGCGCGGCTGTCGGCCAATGCATTGGGGCCGGACCAGCGCACACCTTTCAGAAAACCGGCGGGCGCACGACCTGGGTGGCGCAGCCCGACCAGCCAATAACCGCCATCCGGCGCAGGGCCGAAAACCGCATCGTTGTGGCCAAGGCAGGCAAAGGCACGTGCCACATGTGGCGGGGTGATACCGGGAATATCGCCGCCAATGATACAGGCCGGACCGGGGGGCATGGCGCGCATCAGCCGGGCCATGCGATCGCCCAGGGAGCCGCGGCCTTGTGCCACGCGGGGCAAATGTGCGGGCCAGATCCGGCTGGCGATCCCGTCACGGTCCGGCGATACCGCCAAAACCAACTGCCACCGCGGATCGTCAAGACGCCGGATCAACCGCGCGGTTTGATGGCGAAACCACCACGCCGCGGTGGTCATGCCAATGTCGCGGCCCAGCCGGGTTTTGACCCGACCGGGGCGGGGTTCCTTCAACATCAAGATCAGATGTCGGGTCAAAGCGGCTTTTCCATCATCCGGTGGGGAATGCCTGCGTCGTCGAAGTCATCGCCATAGGTGGTAAAACCCAGTTTTTCATAGAACGGGATCGCATGCAGCTGCGAACCAAGTGCGGCGCGGGTAAATCCGCCTTCTAGGCGCATTTCGTCCAGTGCCGCCGCAATCAATGCCGCGCCCAATCCGGTGCCACGGGCCTGTTTCACCACACAGACCCGGCCTATCTTGCCGGTGGTGCCATGGCGCAGAATGCGGGCGGTGCCCAGCGGCGTGCCATCCTGCACCGCCAGAAGATGCAGGGCGGTGGCGTCATATGCGTCGCGTTCGATGTCTGCGGGCACGCCCTGTTCGTCGACAAACACCGCAAATCGCAGTTTCAGACAGGTTTCCAGATCGTCGGTGCGGGTGATGGTGGCATTCATTTTGCAAAATAATCCTTCAGGATACGCGCATAAATCGCCTTCAACTGATGGATCTGATCCACGGCCACATGTTCATCAACCTGATGCATGCTGCGGCCGACAAGGCCGAATTCCACCACCGGGCAGTGATCCTTGACGAACCGCGCATCAGACGTGCCGCCGGTGGTGCTGAGTTCCGGCTCAACACCGGTTTCGGCCTTGACCGCACCGGCCACCAGATCGGACAGGGGCCCCGGCGGGGTCACGAAACTCTCTCCCGATATCTTGACGCGCAGGTCGATTTTCACCCCAAACTCGGCCGCGACGGCGTCTGCCCTGGACTGAAGCCAGTTTTGCAGCGCTTTGCCTGTATGGGCATCGTTGAAGCGGATGTTGACGGTCGCGGTGCAGCTGCCGGGGATGACATTTGTGGCCGGGTTGCCGGTGTCGATGGTGACAACCGCCAAAGTGGAGGCATCAAAATGCGCGGTGCCCCGGTCCAATTCATGGGATGACAGCTGATCCATCAGACGCGCCAAAGCGGGAAGCGGATTTTTGGCGCGATGGGGATAGGCGGCATGCCCCTGCACGCCGGTCACGGTGAACCATGCATTCAACGAACCGCGCCGCCCGATCTTCATCATCTGGCCCATGTGGTCGGGGCAGGTCGGCTCTCCCACCAGACATACGGACATCTGTTCGCCGTGTTGGTCCATATGCTGCAAGAGTTCGATGGTGCCGTGGTCGGCGTCGCCCTCTTCATCGCCGGTGATGGCCAGGATCAAGGCGCCCTCGGGGGGGGCGTCGCGTACCAGATCAATCGCGGCGGCAACAAAGGCTGCGACGCCGGACTTCATATCGGTGCTGCCGCGCCCGTAAAGCACACCATCGACGATCTCGGCACCAAAGGGATCATGGGTCCAGTCATCGGGGTTGCCGATCGGCACCACGTCGGTATGGCCATTGAAGCCAAACGTCTTTTCATGACCCTTGGCGCCCCAGCGGGCAAACAGATTGCTGATCCCGCCCTGATCCACCCTTGTGCATTCGAACCCGGCGGACGACAGCATGTCCTGCAGCAAGACCAATGCGCCCCCTTCATCAGGGGTGACAGAGCGGCAGCGAACCAGCGCGGCCGTCAGATCTGCCGGATCAACAGCGGATGTGAGGGGGGGATTTTCAGCGGGCATGGCTGGCTCCGATGGCATGGGATTGTGACCTGATTGCAGTGGCTTGGCGCTCTGGATCCGTATCGCTTAGCAGAATGGGCCGGACGGGGCTAGGCCGCCCGCCGGGAATGGTAACGGCCATAGGGTGGGTTGGTCTGTGCCAAATTCAGAGAAGGGATTTGCGGACCGCCGCCGCCCAGTGTGTTTGGGGGGGATGGTTCAGTGGGCGTCTTGATCCGTCAACGGTTCGTAAAACGGAGTGATCTGCGCCACGATCACCGAATTCTTATCCAGAGCACGTTGCATCAGATCGGCTTCGGTCTTGTCGATGTCTTCGCCGGTTTGCCGCCGCTCGTCCAGCGTGCCATGGCCGGTCACGTCCAGCGGCGCGAGGTCGGCTTGTTTCAGGATGGCGACGGTTTCGCGGACGGCTTCGGCTTCATCCACGCCAGAGGCATAGCAGATCAGCCCCGCACCGGTGGCGCCCTCGGGCAGGCCATCGCCGGATTTGCGGCCGACCTGAACAACAAGGGTGTAGACGTGATGCGGTTTTTTCGGCGGTTTGGTCATAGTGAACCTTTGGCGCTTTTGGCAGCGGGAGGGAGCCTCCGGCGGGGATATTTTTGGCCAGATGAAATGCGGAGCCGCGTCGCGTGTGGCGCGGCCCCGACGCGGTCTCAGTCGCGCAAAAGTTCGTTGATCCCGGTTTTGGAGCGGGTGCGCTCGTCAACGCGTTTGACGATCACCGCGCAATAGAGGTTGACGTTGTTCTTGGACGGCATCGAGCCTGCCACAACGACGGAATAGGGCGGCACTTCGCCGTACATCACTTCGCCGGTTTCGCGGTCGACGATCTTGGTCGACTGGCCGATGAAGACCCCCATGCCAAGGACCGAACCTTCGCGCACGATGCAGCCTTCGACCACTTCGGAACGCGCGCCGATGAAGCAATTGTCCTCGATGATGGTCGGGCCGGCCTGCATGGGTTCCAGCACGCCGCCGATCCCGACGCCGCCCGAAAGGTGGACGTTCTTGCCGATCTGGGCACAGGAGCCGACCGTGGCCCATGTATCAACCATGGTGCCCTCGTCGACATAGGCGCCAAGGTTCACGAACGACGGCATCAGCACCACGCCGGGCGCGATATAGGCGGATTTGCGGACAACACAGTTTGGCACGGCCCGGAACCCGGCCGCGCGCCATTGGTTGTCGCCCCAGCCTTTGAACTTGCTGTCGACCTTGTCCCACCAGCCAGAGCCTTGCGGGCCGTTGTCCTGCAGTTCCATGTCCTTGATGCGGAAGCCCAGAAGAACGGCTTTCTTTGCCCATTGATTGACATGCCAGTCGCCGTTTTCCTGGCGCTCTGCCACGCGCAGTTTGCCGGAATCCAGCGCGTTCAGCGTGTCTTCGATGGCTTCGCGGGTTTCACCGCCGGTGGTGGGGGTGATTGTGTCGCGGGCGTCCCATGCCGCCTCGATGGCGGTTTCAAGTTGGGCGTTGGACATGGGGAATCTCCATCAGTTGGGCTGTGATCAATGCTGCGCCGCTTTAGATAGGAAAATCGGATGCGGGGCAACCACGGCACAGACGGCCTAGTCGAACCTGTCGTCACTATTTAGGCTTGTGCTGGCAAAAATGTTGGCAAAGCGCGCGCTGATCCAACCGGTCCGCCCAGCGTGATCGAGCTTTAGCCATACCGCTTGATTGTCCGTTGTCACCTGACAGCCGCGGACCCGGAACCTTGTGCCTTCGGGGACTTCGCCAAGTCGCGCTGCCTTGAGCGACGGGGTGGCGCGCATATTGACCGACGTCATGATCGCGGCCTGCCCAAACCTTTGGCGCCACGGCGCATCGTCTGACAGGACATTTGATGCCGGATCGATCATGGGGTGCAGCTGGCCCATGTGGCAGGCGCTAATGTCGGCCAGCAAGGCGTTGGTGGCGAGGCGTTGGACCCTGGTGTCAATGGCACACCATGCGTCATATCCGTTTTCGCTATCAATGCATTCGGGGGGATCGCGCGTGACATCAAGAAAGAGATTGCCCTCGCTGGTGCGCGCCATCAGGCAGTGTTCGCCCGACCGGAAACTGCCGCGAAACGCGGTGCCGCGATGCGATTTGAAGAAATCGGAAACGGTGCCATTGGGAATTGGGAACAGATCACCAACCATTTCAGTGACGGTGGTCAATGGGATCTGTGAAATGTCGCGCAGTTTGGTGCAGAGGTGATAGACCTGCGCCATGCTGAGCGCGGCGGAGTGCAGCGGCTCGGACAGCGGATCGGTGGACACGGGTATAAAACCCAGATCATAGGCGCGGTCACTGGCCCCGACGTAAAAGAAACTATCGGCGGATCGATGTTTCAGCGCCTCGGCAATCAGCTCTGGTTTGTTCAACTCGCCGGTCACGATCGTCATATAGGCGGCCATGATGTCATAGGTCAGATCCATCACGGCCTTGACCTGGGCCTGTTGAAACGCCTGACCATCGGGCAATGCGCCCATGTGAAAGCC
The DNA here is from genome assembly GCF_055808435.1 of Marinovum sp. J2-8. Taxonomy (NCBI): domain Bacteria; kingdom Pseudomonadati; phylum Pseudomonadota; class Alphaproteobacteria; order Rhodobacterales; family Roseobacteraceae; genus Marinovum; species Marinovum sp. J2-8. The sequence goes on from NZ_JBVVRZ010000003.1 coordinate 60,168, forward strand.
GATGCGCCCGCCAACTTCGATAAAGCGGTAGCTGTCAAAATCGTCCAATGTGCGGCGCTCGGACGCCAGCGAAAACGCCAAGGCACAGGCAGACAGGCATTCGGTATTCGCAAGGACATAAACGCCAACGAAATCCGGATCCTGCGAGCCAAGCCGCGCCCCCAGGCTTCTGCCCAATGCGATCCCTTCAAGGAAATTGCCGCCCGGGCTTTCCAGCACCAGTCTCCAACCCCAGCCCTTTTTTTGGTCATGCATCCGTTCGACCAGCGCCCAAAGCTTGTCTGTGTCGCCCTTTTCAATCACGCCTGACATTTTGATCACCCAAGGCGCGTCGGACCGTACGGGTCGCGTCGGGCGGCGCAGGTCTGCACGGTTCGCCGGCAGGTCGACATATGCAGAATAAAGCGGGGTCAGTTGCGAGAGGCGCGGCGCAAGATCATCGCGGACCTCAAATGTGGCCGCGAGGGCCGAAAATGGCCAAGCCAGACAGAAAATCAAAGCGGACAACGTAAGTTTCAAACGGTTCATGATTTCTCCCAAGCTTATTTTGCCGAAGCAGCATTGCATCCCGATGGTTGGCACCATTTAATCGCCTTAGACAATAACAGGTGTTTTTTGAACATCTTACAACGGCGATTGCAACGCATCGCTACAGGAGACGCACATGACCGAACAGCGCCACAGCCCGTTTCGCGACGCCCATGAAGACCGGGAAACGGCGGGGGATATTCCGGATACGCCCCAGACACGTGCGCGGCCTATCGGTTGGCCTTTGCGGATGATGATTTCCTGTGCCGCGATGAATTGCGCCCGGTCCGGTTGCAGCTGGAGTTGTTGAAACCGGAACTGATGATGACCGAGGCCGGTGTTGAAAGCACCATCGTTCTGTTTGGCGGTGCGCGCATTCCCGAACCCGCGAAAAAGCAGAACGCCCGCACCAAGACGCTGGCGGATCTGTCGCGGTTTTATGAAGAAGCACGGGATTTCGCGCGGATCATGACCGAGATTTCGGCGCAATCAGGCGGGCGTGAAAACGTCGTTGTCACCGGCGGCGGGCCGGGCGTGATGGAGGCGGGAAATCGCGGCGCGATGGAGGCCGGGGGCCAATCCATCGGCTTGAATATCGTTTTGCCGCATGAGCAGGCGCCAAACGAATATGTGACGCCGGGGCTGTGTTTCAATTTCCACTATTTCGCCATTCGCAAGATGCATTTCCTGATGCGGGCCAAGGCGATCTGTGTGTTCCCGGGCGGGTTCGGCACGATGGATGAAATGTTTGAGGCTCTGACGCTGATTCAGACCGGGCGCATGGAACGTGTGCCGTTTCTGTTGTTCGGGCGCGAATTCTGGGAAAAGATCATCAATTGGGACGCATTGGCCGATGCTGGCACCATTGCGGCAGAAGATCTTGAGCTTTTCCGGTTTGTTGAAACGGCGCAGGAGGCGGCGGATCTGATCGGGAATTGGAAAGCCGCTGGCCTGCGTGACGGGCTGCCGGGGCGTTAAACCCCCCCCGCTCAATCTGGTTGCGAAATCTGGGTCAGGCCGCCGATTGCGCGGGCAAAGCACAGATTTCGCGCCCATGGGGCAGGGCGGTGACCATATCGCCATGGTCGGTGCGCTTGATGGCATAGCCATAGCCGGCCAGACGATGTTCCCATTCCCGTGCGCTGAGCGCCTTGATGCGTTCCTGTTCCAGAAGCGCCAGAAGCGTGTCGATCTCGGTGGTCTGCATTGTTTCTCTCCCATGTTGGTTCAATGTGTGTACAGTCGGATTGCGGCCTGCATCGCGCGCAATTGCGGCGAATTTGCGCGGGTGTTTTCCTGTTGCCAACCGGCGGTCTGCTTTGGAAATTCGCCCCCCGGCCCGCTGGACAGTCGCGCGGAAACCCCTAGTGTCGGGACAAACATCGACGGAGCGGGAAATGGATAAGTTCGGCAAGAGCCAACCAGTCAAACGGGTTGAGGATGCGCGGTTTCTGACAGGGCAGGGTCGATATGTTGATGATATCGCCCCCGAGAATGCGCTGCATGGGTTTGTATTTCGCTCGCCTGTGGCGCATGGCGCGATCACGACGCTGAATGTGGACGACGCGCGTGACGCCGACGGGGTGCATCTGGTGGTGACACTGGATGATCTGGAGGCGGCCGGCGTGCATGTGGGCATGGCGGGGGCCACGGTGCCCAACCGCGACGGGACGCGCGGCGCCAGCCCGGAACGCCCGGTGCTGGCACGGGGGCGGCTGCGGTTTGTCGGCGAAGCGATTGCAATGATCTTTGCCGAGACCTTGCAACAGGCCAAAGATGCCGCCGAGCTGATCGAGCTGGATTATGATGATCTTCCGGTGTCGCTGGCTCTGGACACAGGCGCGCATGACATTCATCCCGAAGCGCCGGGCAATCTGGCCTATGATTATGGCCTCGGGGATGAAGCGGCGACCAATGCGGCCTTTGATGCGGCGGCAAAAGTGGTCTCGCTACAGATCGACGACAACCGCATTATCGTCAATTCGCTTGAGCCACGCGGATGTTACGCCGAGGTCGAGGGCGAGCGGCTGCATGTGGCGATCAATGGACAAGGGGTCTGGGGCGCCAAGGCCTCGATCGCCAAGGCCATGGCGATGGCGCCGGAACAGGTGCGGATCACCAACCCGGATGTCGGCGGCGGATTTGGCATGAAGGGCATGGATTACCCCGAACATGTGGTCTGTGCCTTTGCCGCACGTGCGCTGGGTCGGCCGGTGCGCTGGATGTCAGAGCGGACCGAAGCGATGCTGAGCGACAATGGCGGCCGGGATCTGACCACTCTGGCCGAGATGGCCTTTGACGACGACCACCGGATTTTGGCCTATCGCATCCACACCCGGAACAACCTCGGGGCGTATAATTCCGGCTATGGCCAGCCAATCCAGTCCGAGCTTTTCGCCAAGGTCATGATGGGGGTCTATGATGTGCAGACCGCCTTCATGGGGGTGCGCGGCTATTATACCAATACCACCCAGGTCGATGCCTATCGCGGCGCGGGCCGACCCGAGGCGATCTACGTGCTGGAACGGTTGATGGACCGGGCGGCGCGGGAACTGAATGTGGACGGCTGGGAGCTGCGCCGCAAGAACTTCATCGCGCCCGAGAAGTTCCCCTATCAGTCGGTGACCGGTGAATTATACGACGTCGGCGATTTCAATCGCGTGCTGTCGCGGGTGGAAACCACCGCGGACCGGGCGGGATTCCTTGCGCGGCGTGCGCAATCCGAAGCCGCAGGCAAACTGCGGGGCATGGGGCTTTGTTACTATATCGAAAGCATTCTGGGCGATCCTTCGGAAGACGTGAAAGTCGCGTTCGAAGAGGATGGCAGCGTTTCGATGTATGTCGGCACACAATCCAACGGCCAGGGACATGAAACGGTTTACGCCAAATTCCTTTCCGATCAGACCGGCATTCCCGCCGACCGCATTCGTGTGATCCAGGGCGACAGCGATCTGATTGCGCGGGGCGGCGGCACCGGAGGGTCACGTTCGGTGACGACGCAGGCCAATGTCACGCTGACCGCCGTCAGCAATATCGTGGCCGCATTCACGCCGTTTTTGGCGGATACCATGGGCGTCGAGGAGAGCAAAGTGACCTTCGATGATGAAACCTTTCGGGCTGAGGGGTCGAATATGACACCCACCCTGCTGGAGGCCGCCGCATTGGCGCGGGAGGCCGGGCGCGAGGATCTTTTGACCCATGCGGCGCGTTCGAAACTGCCGGGGCGGTCCTATCCCAATGGCGCCCATGTGGCCGAGGTCGAGGTCGATCCCGAAACCGGTGCGATTTCGGTCGACAGATATACGGTGGTCGATGATTTCGGAAATCTGATCAACCCGATGCTGGCAGAGGGCCAGGTGCATGGCGGCGTGGCCCAGGGCATCGGTCAGGCGATCACCGAACGGGTGGTTTTCGATGAAGAGGGCCAGTTGCTCACGGCAACGTTCATGGATTACGGCATGCCGCGTGCGGATAATCTTCCCATGATTGGGTTTGATACGGAACCGGTGCCCTCGACCGCCAATCCCATGGGGATGAAGGGCTGTGGCGAAGCCGGAACAGTGGGCGCGATGGCCGCGATGGGCAATGCGGTGCAGGATGCGCTTTGGGACCGTGGTGTGCGACAGGCAGACATGCCGTTCACGCCGATGCGTGTGTGGAGTATGCTAAAGGATGCGTCTGAGACGGCTGCATAAACAGGTCGCTGGCTGGCTGGCGCGCAAGCTTCGGTTCAAGCAGACCCGGACCGGACCGCGCCGTGGCCAGCGGACCCATGTGATCCTGCTGGATGGCACGATGTCGTCGCTGCGTGACGGACAGGAAACCAATATCGGCCTGATTTACAAGCTGCTCTGTGACGCGCCGGGTGATCTGTCGCTGTATTATGAACCCGGCGTGCAATTCCCCGACTGGCGGGCGGCCTATGCCGTGATGACCGGCAAGGGGATCAACCGCCAGATCCGGCGGGCCTATGGCTATCTTGCATCGCGCTATCGCCCCGGCGACCGGATCTTTTTGATCGGGTATTCGCGGGGGGCCTATGCGGTGCGGTCGCTGGCCGGGCTGATTGACCGGGTCGGGCTGGTCACCGCGCGTCATTCGTTGGAACGCAATGTATCCCAGGCCTGGCGCCACTATGAAACCGCCCCCGAAAGCGACACCGCCCGGGCATTTCGCGCCGCCTATTGTCACGACACCGCGCCGATCGAAATGGTTGGGGTCTTTGACACGGTCAAGGCACTGGGCCTGCGCTTTCCGGTGTTCTGGCGGATGTCGGGGGATCGCCACGCGTTCCACAACCACCATCTTGGCGCGACGGTGCGGCATGGCTTTCACGCGCTGGCGTATGATGAGCGTCGTGCGGCCTATGCGCCGGTGTTGTGGACCGTACCAGAAGGCTGGACCGGTGGGGTTGAACAGATCTGGTTTCGCGGCAGTCACGGCGACATCGGCGGCCAGCTTGGCGGGTTCGAAGCCGCCCGGCCCCTGTCCAATATCCCGCTGGTCTGGATGCTGGGCAAGGCCGAGGGCTGCGGCCTGATGCTGCCTGATGGCTGGCGCGCCCGGTTCCCGACCGATCCCAATGCGCCCTCGACCGGGGGGTGGCGGGGCTGGAGCAAATTGTTTGTGTTTCGCACCGGGCGACGGCGGATGACCGACCCGTCGGAACGGCTGCACCCGACGTTGCAGGACCATCTTGACCGCGCCGAAGGCAATTTCGCCCGTCTGATGGCGGTGTCGCGCGAAATGACCTCTGCCGTGATGCGCCGTAACCTCTGATCGCGGGAAACTCACAAGTCGGTGAGCTTTTCTTTTCTTTTTTTCAACTGTGTCTTACGTGTTCATCATGAGACGCAAGGCCGGAACCCTTGCGAGACCTCACTGTCCCTCGTTCCGCACTTGCGCCCAGTTATTTAGCTGGGCGCTTTTTTCTGTGCCCCGGTCGATATAGAAGTATGTCCATGACCTATGCTGACGACGATCTTAAACACATATTGGAACGCACCCGCGTGATTGCCGTGGTGGGGGTGTCGCTCAACCCGGAGCGGCCCAGCCACTATGTGGCGCGTTACCTGGCGCTCAAGGGGTATCGGGTGATCCCGGTCAATCCCGGACATGCCGGTCGGGAATTGTTTGGCGAAGAGATCCGCAGCGATCTGTCTCAGGTGCCAAAAGAGGTCGATATGGTCGACGTCTTTCGCCGGTCTGATGCCGTGCCAGCGATTGCCGATGCGGCTTTGGCGCATCTGCCGAACCTGAAAACCTTCTGGATGCAGATCGGGGTAGAGCATGCTGCCGCCGCCGCAACGCTGCAAAGCCGCGGGGTGGACGTGATCATGAACCGATGCCCGAAAATCGAATATCCGCGGCTGATTGGTGACTAGCGCCCTGACCCTGGCGTGTGCCTGCGGTTTCCACCGGGATCATCCCGTCACAATCATGGCTGATCCGGTTTTGATGTGAGGTCGGCGTTATTGGCCTAGGCTAATTCTGCCCGCACCGCCGCATGCAATGTGGGATTGGCGGTCAGCACGCCGGGGCTTTGCGGGGTGTCGGTGTTGAACACCAATTCACTGCCATCGGCGGCGGTGGCCTTGGCCCCGGCTTCTTCGGCAATCAATGTGCCCGCCGCGATATCCCAATGCCAGGTTGCGCGCAGGGTCAGCATGGCATCAAACCGCCCCTGCGCAATCAGCGCCATGCGATAGGCCAGAGACGGGCGAAAGGCGCGGCGCACCTCTGGCGGGGCGACCTTCCAGTGGCGGGGTTCAAAATTGGGTTTGGGCGCCATCATATGGGCGCCGGTCAATGCGCTGCGTTGGCCGGTGTGGATCGGGCTGCCGTTCAGGGTTGCTCCGCCACCTTGCTCGGCGGCAAAGATCCGGTCGCGCGCGGGCAGATGGATCACTGCGGCGGTCACCTTTCCGTGGTGGGCAATCGCAATGGAATGCGCCCAAGTGCCAGAGCCTTCGATAAAGCTGCGGGTGCCGTCGATCGGATCAATGATGAACACATCGTCACAATTCAGCCGGGATTTGTCGTCCGGGGTTTCCTCGCTCAGCCAGCCATAACCGGGCCGCGCGCTGCGCAGGATATCATGCAACACATCGTTGACCGCAAAATCGGCTTCGGTGACGGGACCAAGGCCGGGCTTGTCCCAGACCCGCGCCTCGGGACCGGTGAAGGTCAGCGCAACCTCGCCTGCGGCGCGGGCGGCGCGCAGCAGAAGGGCGAGATCGGTTTCCTGGCGTTCAGGCCCCGGCAAGTGTCATGCCTTCGATCAAAAGGGACGGCACCACCCGCGACAGATGCGGGCGGGCATCATTGGCGGGGATCAGGCGGGCGAACATGTCGCGCAGATTGCTGGCAATCGTCACCTCGTTCACCGCATGGGTGATCTGGCCGTTTTCGACCCAGACACCAGAGGCGCCACGGGAATAATCGCCGGTGTTGGGATTGATGGTCGACCCGATCAGCGAGGTAACAATCAACCCGGTGCCCATGTCGGCAATCAGATCGGCGCGGCTTTGCGTGCCTTGGGTCAGTGCCAGGTTCCAGTTTGTCGGATGCGGCGGACCAGAGGTGCCGCGCGCTGCATTGGCGGTGCTTTGCATCCCCAGCTTGCGGGCATTGCCAAGATCCAGCGTCCAGCCGGTCAACACGCCCTTGTCGATGATTGCGCGGCGCTGGGTGGCCAGACCTTCGGCATCGAACGGGCGTGACGCGGTGGCGCGGGGGCGGTGCGGGTCTTCGATCAGGCTCAGCGTGTCGGGCAGCACCTGTGTGCCCAGCGCGTCGCGCAGGAAGGATGCGCCACGTGCAACCGCACTGCCGGACACCGCAGACATCAAATGGCCGATGATCGAGGCCGAAATGCGTTCGTCAAACAGCACCGGATAGCTGCCGGTGGGTGGTTTGCGCGGGGCCATCCGTTCAACCGCGCGCTGTCCGGCGCTGCGGCCAATATCCTCTGCGGCGCGCAGGTCGGCTGCAAAGGTCCGGCTGTCGCCGTCGTAATCACGCTCCATCGTGAGGCCTTCGCCCGCGATGGCAACACAAGACAGGGAAGATCCGCTGCGGCGATACCCGGCGGAAAATCCGTTGCTGGCGGCCAGATGCACCGCAGTGGCGGAATAGGCGGCAGAGGCGGATTGCACCTGTGTCACGCCGGCAACCGCCATGGCCGCCGCTTCGGCTTCTTCGGCACGCGCTTGCAGCATCGCCGGATCGGGTTCTGCTGCGGGGTCATGTAATTCCAGCGCGCCGGCATCGGTGGAGTGTGCCAATTGGGCGGGATCGGCCAGCCCGATAAAGGGGTCTTCCGGCGCTTCACGCGCCATGGCGACCGCCCGTTCCGCCATCGCGGCCAGAGTTTCCGGCCGGGTGTCCGAGGACGAGACATTGGCCTGTCGCTGCCCCAGCAGAACCCGCAGGCCGATATCGGTGCCTTCGGCCCGTTCGGCCTGTTCCAATGCGCCGCTGCGCACGTCGACATTCAGCGAGGTGCCGGTCATGGCGATGGCATCAGCGGTGTCGGCGCCGGCGGCGCGTGCGGCGGCAAGCAGCGCCTCGGTCAGGTCTTGCAACGATTGCGGCATGTCAGTCTCCTTGGACGGCAGAGGTAAAGTGCCGCGACCGCCTGTGCAAGGCCATGCCATAGGCCGGCCTGCAACTGATTTCACGTCCCGGGATCAGACTTCGATGAATTGCGGGGCGTAATCGACCGGGAAATTCACCGAGCGGGCGATGAAACAGACCTTGTGGATCTCATGATGGATCGCCTCGGCCCGGGCCAGATCTGTGCCGATCGGCACCTTGATCCGGGGGTGCAGGGTGGCCCGAATAAAACGACCGGCGCCGTCGGGCGTGCTTTCCCCCTGTCCGATTGGCGTGTCGGTATAGGCCTGAACCGCGATCCCGGCCTCGGATGCCAGGTGCAGATACCACAGCATGTGACAGGCCGAGAGCGCGGACAGCATCAAATCTTCGGGGTTCATCAGGGTCGGATCGCCGCCCAGCATCGGGTCGTTGGAACAATGCACCACCGGTTTGCCCGGCACTGCGATGTCCCAGGTCCGGTCATAGGCGCGGTAAGCGCTGGTGCCGCTGCCGCGGTTGCCGGTCCAGGAAATGGCGGTGGTGAAATCATGGTGTTTGGCCATTGGGCGCCCCCCTTGGGTTATGTCGTGACCACAATGGCGCAGCGCGCCGCAGTGGCAAGGGCCGAGATTGACCGGGTACGGGGTGTGGCGGGGGTCAACAGCGTATTGCACAGCGCCGGGTCGGCCGTTAGGATTCCATGGATGCAAGATCCACAACTGGACCCCCGCAAGACCCCGCGCCAGGCCCGCAGCCGCAAGACCTGTGATGCGATATTGCGCGCCGCCGCAGAGATTCTGGCCAAATCCGGCCAGCGCGGATTGAACACCAATCACGTGGCGCAAAAGGCCGGGGTGTCGATAGGCTCGCTTTATCAATACTTTCCCAACAAGCAGTCCATCGTTGTCGCCCTGATCGGCGACCGGCGGCAGGCGGTGTTTGATGATATGGACAGGGTCGCGCAAGCGCAGGAGGGCGCGGGGCTGGCAGAGATCATTCGCGCCATGACGGCAGTGCGCCTGCGGCATGGGTTTGATCGCCCGGCTCTGGCTGCGGCGCTGGAACGGGCCGAAGCGGAATTGCCGCCCGATCCGGCCTTGCGGCAACAAAAGACCCGGGAACAGGCGCTGATCGTGGCGGTTTTGGCGGAACATTACGTCGACGACCCCGAAACCGTGGCGCGGGATGTGCTGGCGATTGGGGATGGCATGAGCAGCGCGGCGATTGCCGCAGGCGAGGCCGACGCAGATGCGCTGATGGCACGGGTCGATCGTTCGGTCACCGGATATCTGAGCGGCGTGCCGGTCGGGACCTAAGCGCGCGTGTCAAAACTTGGCGGACCCCGAAAAAGGGCGCCCCTTGCGGCGCGCCCTGAATGTTGGTGTCGAAAATGGGGCGCGCTTATTGAATGCGCTGACCATTGGCCAGGACATGGCCCTGTTCGTTCACTTCGATTTTGGACTTCAACACGTCATCCCCGGCAGACACCGCAAACATGCCCATCATCATCCGTGCGCCCATGGCCTGCTCCTCGGGCACGATGCCCATGGTGACCAGCTTGTCGATCAGCGCATTTGCGCCGGTCAGCTCTGCGTTCACCTCGCCCAGCGGGCGCGGCATGCCACCAAAGGTTTGCAGATCGGAATTGTCAAAGGTGAAGGCCCCCGATCCGGTCAGAACTGCGCCAACCGCGTCAATCACCAAGGAATTCAGCGTCAGCTCGTGCAATTCGGCCGGCATGTCCGACATAGCCATTTCTTCGGCTTGATCAGGGTCAAACAGGTCAAACAACATCCGCGCCTTGCCGGTCAGGTCGATCTTGATGGTGGCGGGATCACGCGGCAATTGTGCGCCGGAATCAAAGATGTTCCAGATCAGATCATTCATCACAAAGTTGCCGAGGGTGATGCCCGCGGCCACATCGGCGGGTTCGTCGCTTTTGGAAACCGGCAGGGCAAGGTTGCCGCCCAGTTCGTCAGCCTTCAACGCGATGGGAAAGGGGATGTCGCCGCCCTGCATCTGCACGTCATAATCATCGACCAGGAAGTCATAGGACCAGGCCTGTGGCGTCATTGCCATGTTGAACACGCCGCCCGCCGAAGATGAGGCAAAGTTGACCGCGTCGCCATGTTCGACAAAGTTGAACTGCGTATTGCCGCTGTCGTAAGAAAATTCACCGTCGATATCCATGACCTGCAACAGCGCTGTGGGGTCTTCGGGATCAATTTCCAGCGGCAATTTGCCTGTGCTGCCATAGCTCAGCCCCTCCAGCCCGCCCTTGAACAGCATTGTGTTTTCGGCATTGTCGGGGTCGCGTCCGGCAAAATCATAGCTCACGCTATCAATGGACATGGTTTGGGCGATGTCGCGCATCTCGTCGGTTTTGATCGCCGATTGCCCGCTCAGCCCGGTCAGGACCAGCGCGCCGCGGAACACCTCGGCCGGGACATTGTCACCATCGGCAATCAATTCGGCCAAAGACACCTTGGTCGAGGTCGCGGAATAGACCCAGGTCGTGTCATTGGGGGCACCGGACACCGTCATGTCCAGACCGTCGGTTTCATAGCGGATTGTGGCGGTCACCGGGTCGGCGTAATTGTCGACATCCAGCACCACATTCATATCCGCAGGCCAGGCCACATCGACCGCGCCGCCATCCTGGGTCAGGGTGATTTCCGGCATCTTGACGGTGGCGGATGTGTTCGCCTCTGGAATGGGGATCGACATCACGATTTCTGATAGGGTCAGCGTGTCGCCCGACGTGTTTTCGGTGGCGGTCACGGTATAACCATAGCCTTCCATATAGCCTTTGAGATCGGCCCAAACCTGATCAGGGGTCACATCTGCGGCGGCGGACTGCACCAGGGCCAAAGTGGCCAGTGCCGTTGTTCCGGTTAGTTTTTTCCAAGATGACATAATCAATGGACCTTTCATGTGAATGACTGCCGCAACTTCACTTGCGTGGATTTATTGGTCAAGGGGGGCATTCCTTACCTTTGTTGGGGTGTCGGCGTTTTCCCGCGCGGCCGGACGTTGCTGGACCTGTTCCACCCTTGGGGCTAGGTAAGTGTCAAACGAGATTTGGCAAGAGGTTCGATATGACGCAAGTGATGAGTGGGAAATGCGTGATGATCACCGGAGCAAGCCGGGGCATCGGTGCCGCCGCCGCACGCGAATTTGCGGGTGCCGGGGCAAAGGTGGTTTTGGTCGCGCGGAGCGAGGAAAGCGTTGCTGATCTGGCGGGGGAAATTGGCCCCGATGCCCTGGCCGTGCCTTGTGATGTCAGCCGCTACTGGGAGGTCGAGGCCGCAGTGCGCGCGGCGGTGGAAACCTTTGGCCGGTTGGATGTGCTGATCGGCAATGCCGGGGTGATCGAACCGATTTCGCTGCTGTCCGAGTCCGATCCAGAGGGCTGGAGCCACGCGATCGACATCAACCTGAAGGGGGTCTACCACGGTATGCGCGCGGCGATGCCGGTGATGATTGCGGCGGGCGGCGGCACGATCCTGACGGTGTCTTCCGGTGCGGCGCATGCCCCGATGGAGGGGTGGAGCCACTATTGCGCGTCCAAGGCCGGGGCGGCGATGTTGACCCGCAGCGCCGATATGGAAGGCCGCGATCACGGCATTCGCGCCATTGGGCTGTCTCCGGGCACGGTGGCGACGCAGATGCAGCGCGACATCAAGACAAGCGGGATCAATGCGGTCAGCGAATTGGACTGGTCCGATCATATCCCGCCGGAATGGGTGGCCAAGGCTTTGCTCTGGATGTGTCTTCCCGAAGCAGATGCGCATCTTGGGGATGAGTTGAAGCTGCGGGACGAAGCTTGGCGGCGTCAGTTGGGGCTGATTGCGTGATTGAGATCACGCGCGACGGTGGTTTCTGGCTGGTGACGATCAACCGGCCCGACAAGGCCAATTCACTGACACCCGAGATGTTGGAGGATCTGGTCAAAATCGCCGAAAGCGCGGCTGAGGCGAAGGTGTTTGTCCTGACGGGCGCGGGCAAGGTGTTTTCCGCCGGGGCGGACCTTGACGCGGCCAAGGCCGGGCTGGCGGTGTCCGATGACTGGGAACGGCTGTCCGGCGCGGTTGCGGCATTGCCGGGGCTGACGATTGCAGCGTTGAACGGCACCCTGGCGGGGGGCAGTTTTGGCATGGCGCTGGCCTGTGATCTGCGGATTGCCGTGCCCGGCGCGCGGTTCTTTTACCCGGTGATGAAACTGGGCTATCTGCCACAACCGTCGGATCCGGGCCGTTTGGCGGCATTGGTCGGGCCGTCGCGGGCCAAGCTGATCCTGATGGGCGGGGCCAGGGTTTCGTCTGATGAGGCACTGGCCATCGGGCTGGTGGATCGTATCGTCGCGCCCGAGAGTTTGATGGATAAGGTGCGGAGCCTGGCCGCCGATACCCTGGCAGCCAAACCCGAAATTGCCAAAGGCATAAAACGGATCTGTGCCGGGGTGTAACAGGTTGTGGCCGACGCCATGATACCGGGGGCGGGATCGTCCCCCAAGTCGCAGGATCAATTGGGGTCAGCCCCCAAGCGGAAGATTCAATTGGGGGCCAGCCCCCAAGCCCCCGGGATATTTACCCCAAGAAGAAAGTCGGATCGGGACCTGATCGGGTGCGGTTTGCCGTTACCGCCGCGCTGCGCGCATTTGCAGGGCTGGATCACTTGCTTCCGTGAACGGGGCGGGGCATCACAGAGCAATATCTGTGGCTGGGGCCTAGGGACGTGGAGTTGGTGAATGGAATTTGATCTCGCAAATCAGCCGGAGATAGTACAGCAGGCTGCGGGCTATGCGCTTCAGGGGTGGGATCTGGCGATGTCCTGGCTGTTGAGCCCAGAGGCCTGGTCGCAATTTGCCTTGCTTTTGGTGGCCTGGTTTGCGGCCCGCTATGCCAACAAGAAGTTGCAGCCGCTGTTGCAGCGCTGGTTGACGCCACCCGAAGGTCATTTGGGCTTTTTGACCAAGGCGCGGCTTTTTGTTCTGCAATTCCTGCCGCTTTTGCTGCCGCTTCTGGCCTATGGGTTCACCGGGATCGGCGAAAGCGTGGTGCGGTCGATCTTTGACAGCGGTGCGGTCATCGCCTTTGGCAAGCGTCTGTTCCTGTTCCTGGCGGTGCGCATTCTGGTGCGTGACATCATTGCGGATCCGCTGTTCAAGATGCTGGGCAAATATGTATTGTTGCCGGTTGCCGGGCTTTATGTGCTGGGTCTGCTGGATCTGGTGCAGGCCAAGCTGGCGGATACCGTCGTGCCCCTGGGCAATCTGTCGTTTTCGGTGTTGTCGCTGGTGCAATTTGTCATCGTGGGCGGCATCATTTTCTGGTTTGGCCGCTGGTCCAAAGATCAATCGGCGGCTCTGATCCACAAACAAGAGGACATGCGCCCCGCCACCCGGCAGCTGGCTGAAAAGGCCGCGGAAATCGCAATTTTCGGCGTCGCGTTCCTTGTCTTTATGAATATCATGGGCATTCCGCTGACCTCGCTCGCGGTGCTAACGGGGGCGCTGGGTGTCGGGATCGGGTTTGGTCTGCAAAAGATTGCGTCGAATTTCATATCTGGCGTGATCCTTCTGCTCGAAGGGCAGGCGACCGTGGGCGATTACGTCGAACTGGACGGTGGTGAGGCTGGCACCATCATCAAGATGACCGCCCGCGCCGCCATTCTGGAAAGCTTTGATGGCCGCTGGATTGTTGTTCCGAACGAAGATTTCATTGTCACCCGCGTGGTGAATTATTCCGATCAGGGCAGCGCAAACCGCTATGAGGCGCCGTTTTCCGTCAGCTATGATACCGATATCAATCTGGTGCCCGATATTATTGAAAAGGCCGTATCGACCCACCCCCGCGTGCTGGATGAGCCCTATCCGGCGGATTGCGAATTGCGTGGGTTTGGCGACAGTGGCATTGATTTTGCAGTGGAATTCTGGGTCAACGGGCTGGACGACGGGCCGAACAAATTCACCAGCGATGTGCTGTTCCTGATTTGGAACGCGTTGAAGGACAACGGAATTGAAATCCCCTATCCGCATCGTGTGATCGAGGTGAAGGGGGATTTGGGCGCCCTCGCGCCAGCCGCCAAGCCCGAACGCGCCAGGCCCAAGAAGCCCAAGGCTGTGACCCGAAAGGTATGAGAGTTCCGGCGCTGGTGATTGGCGGCGGCCCCGCCGGATTGATGGCAGCAGAGATGCTGGCCGAGGCGGGGATTGGCGTTTTATTGGCAGAGGCCAAGCCGTCACTGGGGCGCAAATTCCTGATGGCGGGCAAGTCCGGGTTGAATCTGACCCGTGATCAGCCGTTTGCGGCGTTTCTTGCGGCCTATGGCACAGGGGCCGCGGCGCTGCGCCCGATGCTGGATGAATTTGGCCCGTCTGATGTGATGGCCTGGGCCAAAGGTCTGGATCAGACGCTGTTCACCGGGCCAACCGGTCGGGTGTTTCCGCAGGTCATGAAAGCCTCGCCTCTGCTGCGCAACTGGTTGGCGCGCCTCCAGGACATGGGGGTGGACCGCCGCACGCGTTGGCATTGGCTGGGCTGGGACGGCGCGGTGGCGCTGTTCGAAACACCCGAAGGGCGGGTCGAGGTTACGGCGGATGTCACCGTTCTTGCGCTGGGCGGGGCGAGTTGGGCGCGGCTGGGATCGGATGGTGCCTGGGCCGGGATATTACAGGCCGAGGGGGTGAGCGTCGCGCCGTTCAAACCTGCCAACATGGGGTTGAGCGTGGATTGGTCGCCGCATATGGCCACCCGGTTCGGCATGCCGGTCAAGGGCGTGGCCTGGCATGCCGGCGCGTGTGTCAGCCGGGGCGAAGCGGTGATTTCCCAACGCGGGTTGGAGGGCGGCGGGATTTATGCCGTTGCCGCCGCAGTGCGCGATGGCGCGCGCCTGACGGTCGATCTGGCGCCGGATGTGGCGCAGGATGTGCTGGCCGATCGGTTGGCCAGACCGCGCGGCAAAATGTCAGCCGCCAATTTCCGTCGCAAGGCCGCGCGCCTCGATGGCGTTCAACAGGCGCTGCTGATGGAATTTGCCCGCCCCTTGCCCGCTGATCCGGTGGCTTTGGCCAGGCTTCTCAAATCCTTGCCGGTCATTCACGCCGGGCCGCGCCCGATGGACGAGGCGATCTCGACCGGCGGCGGCGTGACCTTTGACGCTTTGTCACCGGCGTTGGAATTGCGCGCAAGGCCGGGGGTGTTTGTGGCCGGCGAAATGCTGGACTGGGAGGCCCCGACAGGCGGCTATCTCTTGACCGCCTGTTTGGCGAGTGGCCGCTGGGCCGGACAGGCCGCAGCACGGCACGCGGCGGCTTGCCACGGGTCCACCACCATGTAATGCATCACCGGAATTGGGGGATGTGTCATGAATACCGGTTTGATCCTGTTGACGCTGAGTTATGTCTTCAGCCAGTTTTTTCGGTCGTTTCTGGCGGTGATGGCCGATGTGCTGGAACGTGATATCGGGGCGCGGCCGGATGATCTCGCGACGGCGTCGGGCATCTGGTTTTTGGTCTTTGCGGCGATGCAGATCCCGGTCGGGGCCGCTCTGGACCGGTTTGGTCCCCGGCGGACATCGGCGGTCCTGTTTCTGATCGGCGGGGCTGGTGGGGCGGCGGCCTTTGCGCTGGCCCAAACGCCGCTGCATGTGATGTTGTCCATGGGATTGATCGGCATGGGGTGCTCCCCGGTGTTGATGGCGTCTTACTACATCTTTGCGCGCAATTACCGCCCAGAGATCTTTGCGTCGCTTGCGGCCCTGGTCTTGGGGGTGGGCACCCTGGGCAATCTGGCGGGCACCGTGCCGCTGACGCTGCTGGTCGAAGCCATCGGTTGGCGGGAAACCCTCTGGGCGCTTGCGGCCCTGGCCGGGGCCATTGCGGTGGGATTGCATTTCACAGTCCAGGACCCACCCCGGGTGGAAACCACCAGGAAAGGGTCGGTGCTGGATCTGCTGCGCATCCCGGCCCTTTGGCTGATCTTTCCGATGATGTTCGTCAATTATGCCGCCGCCGGGGGGCTGCGCGCCCTGTGGATCGGCCCGTATTTGCGGGATGTTCATGGTTTGACGGCGGGGGCGATTGGCATTGCCACGCTGATCATGGGGGTTGCGATGATTGCCGGCACGTTTGCCTATGGTCCGTTGGACCGCTGGCTGGGCAGCCGGAAATGGGTGGTGCTCGCGGGCAGCGCCCTCGGGCTGTGCGGGACCGTGACGCTTTGGCTTTGGCCACAGCCGACGATGGTACTGTCGGTGGCCTTGTTCTGTGTCGTTGGCTTCTTCGGCATGGCCTTTCCGATGATCCTCGCCCATGGGCGCAGCTACGTGCCGCCGCATCTGGCCGGGCGGGGGGTGAGCTTGCTGAACCTGTTTGGCATTGCCGGGGTGGGCCTGTCTCAGGTGGTGACGGGCCGGGTGCAGGAGATCGCAACTCAAACCGGCACAATCGCCGAAAGCTATGCCCCGGTCTTTGCGGTCTTTGCCGCGCTGACGCTGGCGGGAATGCTGCCCTATCTCTTCAGCCGCGATCGCCTGGATTGATCCCGTCCAATCCTTCTTCTGTTAAAAAAATATCCCGGGGGAGGCCAAAGGCCGGGGGCAGAGCCCCCATTTGCCACCCCGCGCCCCAATCTTCGGGCTTTGATCAGGCTGCCCTGCCGGGTTAGGGTTCCCCCATCTCGGCGGATTGAAAAACGGGGCGCGGCATGCGGTTTTGGATATTTGTGTTCGGATTATTGGCATTTGCAATGCCGGTACAGGCGGCAAAGTTGGCCTTTGTGCTGGGCAACGAAAATTATGGCCAGCTCAGCGATCTTCGCAATGCGCATGAAGATGCCCGCGCCTATAGCGAGGCTTTTGGCGATCTGGGCTATGCCGTTTCCTATCACCAGGATCTTGACCTTGGCGATACGATTGATGCGCTCGACAGCTTTCTCAACCGGATCTCCCTCGGGGATGAGGTTGTCATCGTCTATTCCGGCCATGGCTGGAGCGACGGGGCCACCAATTACCTGATCCCGACAGACGCGCCGCGCCAGGGCAGTGACCGGGTGTTGGAACGTCGGTCCATCGCATTGAAAAATGGCTTGAACGGCATTCTGGACGAGGTCGAGGCCGCCGGCGCTTCGCTGACGGTGGCGATTATTGACGCCTGTCGCAACAATCCGTTTGAACCGCCGGCCGGGCGCAAGAGTATCGGCATGACCCGTGGTCTGGCCCCGGTCAAGGCGGCCACCGGCACCTTTGTGATCTTTTCCGCCGGGGAGGGGCAAGAGGCGCTGGACCGTTTGCCCAGCGATCCGCCGGGCGCGCAGATGTCGGTGTTCACTCGCACGTTCCTGCCGCAACTGAAACGCGGTATTTTCCTTGAAGACGCCATTGCCAAGGCCCAGGTGGAAACCGCCCGGCTGGCGCTGGATTTCGATGGCCACCTGCAACATCCCGCTTATTACGACCAGACTTTGGGATATACCTGCCTGACCGAGGATTGCGGCACAGTCACTGCGGCGGTGGTGCAACCAGAGCCCGATTCACTTTGTGATTTGCTCTACGCCGAGGCCAAAGGCGCCCCAAGTTGTTTTGCCTTTGACGGTTATTTGCAAAGCTGCGGCACACATCCCTTTCGCGGCAATGCCGAGGCTTATCTGAAACGCAATTGCCAAGTTCAGGTTGCCGCCGTCGCCCCGCCCAAAGTGCAGCCAGAGCCGCAGCCAAAGGCCGTGGTCACACCACCGACGTCCGACGTCACGATGTCGAAATCGCTGAACCTGGTCAGCTGGGGGGGCGCCTATCAACGGTCTCAGCAAAGAGCATACACCACCCCTTATGCTGATAAAAATGCCGGTCTTTCGATCACTTGGCACGAAAATTCGTTTGAGGCCGTGTCACTGTTGTCAAAGGCCAGGGCCGCAGGAAATGACCTTGGGTGGGATTTGGTGGATGTGGTGGCCACCGATGCCATTCGGCTGTGCGACAAGGGATTGGTGATGGACATCAACCCGGATGCATTCCTCGCGCCCGCCCCGGATGGCAATTCTGCCTCCAGCGATTTTGGGCCCTTCCTGGTTTCGGACTGTGCGATTCCACAGATCGTCTATTCCTCTGTTGTGGCCTATCGCACCGATCTGGTGGGCAACCGGCCCCCGCGTGACATCTGTGCGTTGTTTGATCTGGACGGCTATCCCGGCAAACGCGCGTTGGAGAAGCGTCCGAACAACAATCTGGAATGGGCGCTGCTGTGTGATGGCGTGCCACATAGCGACATTTATGATGTGCTGGCCACCAATGCCGGACAGCGGCGGGCGCTGGCGAAACTCGACACGATCAAGGATCATGTGATCTGGTGGCAGGCCGGGGCCGAGACGCCGCAGCTTTTGGCCGATGGCGAGGTGGTCATGGGGTCCAGCTGGAATGGGCGGTTCTTTTCGCTGATCGAAGAGCAAAAGCAACCGGTTGCCATGTTGTGGGATGCCCAGGTGTTGGATTTGGATGTCTGGGTCATTCCAACCGGTTTGTCCGCGGAACGTCTGGCGCGGGTGCGCGATTTCCTGTGGTTTGCCACGGATACCCAACGTTTGGCGGATCAGGCAAAATACATTCCCTATGGCCCCGCGCGTGCGTCTTCGGCCGAATTCGTGGGCTTTCATGCCGATCTGGGGGTCGACATGGCCGCCCATATCCCCACTGCCCCGGCGAATATGCGCAATGCCTTTGTCTACAATTACGACTTCTGGGCGCGGCATTCTCTGGATCTGAATGATCGGTTTGCGGCCTGGCTGGCCGAATGACAGGCCCGCACAACCAAAGGAACTGACCAATGCCCAAAGGCTATATCATTGCACATATCACGGTGCATGACCCGGAAACCTACAAGGAGTATATCCGCCGGGACACCCCCATATTGGCGGCCTCTGGCGGGCGTTTCATCGTGCGCGGCGGTCAGTCCAAGGTGGTCGAAGGCGACAGCCAGGAACGCCATGTGGTGTTGGAATTCCCAAGCTATGCCGCCGCGCTGGCGGCCTGGGATGACCCGGAATATCAGGCGGTCGCAGAGATCCGCCGCGCTTCTGCCGAGGGGAGTTTCGTGATTGTCGAAGGGGCGGAATAACAGGGGTCTGCAAACAGGCTGACCAAAGGAAACCGCCGGTTTCGGGTCCGTTTTGCGGCCAATGGCTTGTATCCTGAAGGGGCCGGGGGCATTGTCGCGCCCGATCCATTCCCCAGCCGGAGCCGCTGCGCATGTCTTTTTCCCTTGCCACCTGGAACATCAACTCCGTGCGACTGCGCGCCCCGCTTGTGGCGCGTTTGCTGGGCGAAGAGGCGCCGGATGTGCTGTGCTTGCAGGAATGCAAAAGCCCGGTCGACAAGATCCCGGTCGATGTCTTTCAGGAACTGGGTTATGCTTATATGGTTGCGCGCGGCCAGAAGGGCTATAACGGTGTGGCAATCCTGTCGAAACTGCCGATCACCGATGTCGGCGGCCGGGATTTTGCGGCGCTGGGCCATGCCCGCCATGTGGCGGGGCAGTTGGAAAACGGGGTGACCATTCACAATTTCTATGTGCCCGCGGGTGGTGACAAACCTGACCGCGCGGTGAACGAGAAATTCGGTCAGAAACTGGACTACCTGACAGAGATGCGCGATTGGTTTCATGCCGAGACACCCGAAAAGGCGATCCTAGTCGGGGATCTGAACATTGCGCCGCGCGAAGATGACGTTTGGGACCACAAGAAACTGCTGAAAGTGGTGTCGCACACCCCGATCGAGGTCGAACATCTTGCCCAGACCCAGGAGGCTGGCGGTTGGGTGGACATCACCCGCAAGGATATTCCGACCGGCAATCTCTATAGCTGGTGGTCCTATCGCTCGCCCGATTGGGACAATGCGGACAAGGGCCGGCGGCTTGATCATGTTTGGGCAACGCCGGATATCGCCAATGCGGGTCATGACAGCCGGGTGCTGCGCGCGGTGCGTGGCTGGGAAAAGCCCAGCGATCACGCCCCGGTTTTTGCCAGTTTCGACCTCTGACCCTCAGGTCAGATCAGCAATCACCTTGGCCAGTGCGTTCCCAAGCAGCTGATGGGCATCGGCTTCGAAATGCACGCCGTCGACATCGCTGGTTTCGATCACTGATCCGGCGTCGAAAAACCCCACGCCACGCGCCTTGGCCAATTCGGCCAGCGCCGGGGCGAGGGTCGGGCCATGCGCTGCGGCGCCGATGAATTCCCCCCGGAGCGGGCCAACTTCCTTGACCGCGGGCGGGCAGATCAACAGAATTTTCATGTTGGGGTGATGGGGGCTCACGTCGCGGTGCAGCGCATGATCCAGCAGCCCGGCAATACCGGCCGCAATGCGCGGGCCGCTGGGAAAAAACCGGGTTTTCAGATCGTTGGTGCCCAACATGATGGTCAACACATCCACAGGCTTGTGAGACGCCAGCGCGATTTTCAACCCCAGAGCGCCGTTCATATGCGGGCCCATGATCGGATCTGAAATCGCTGTCGTCCGCCCCGGCAGGCCTTCTTCGATCAGCGCCCATCGCGGGCCCAATGCCGATGCCATCACCCGGGGCCAGCGGATGGTCGGTTTGAACCGACGGGATTCGCCGGTCGTGACAATCGGTTTGGTTCCATGGGTGTTGGAATCGCCGTAGGTCATCACGGTGCGCGTCATCTCTTGCCCTTTCAATATCCTCGCCGCCAATGCTAGATAGCCGCCAACCACAGGTAAACCGCCGTTTTGCGTTGTATGCGCCGCGGCAACGCCCATATCAGGCGAAACCCATTTGAAGGAGCGGATCATGCTGGAATTCGGCCAAGCCCAGAACAATGCCCCCGCGGGCGGTGCGTTGATCAAAGACGTCACAGAAGCGGACTTCATGGCCGAGGTTGTCGAAGCCTCGATGAAAGTGCCGGTGATCGTCGATTTCTGGGCGCCATGGTGCGGCCCGTGCAAGACGCTTGGCCCGATGCTGGAGGCTGCGGTGACCAAAGCCAAAGGCGCGGTGCAGATGGCCAAGGTCAATGTGGATGAGGCACAGTCCATCGCCGGCCAGTTGCGGGTGCAATCCATCCCGACGGTCTATGCGTTTTGGCAGGGCCAGCCGATTGACGGTTTCCAGGGCGCGGTGCCGGAATCCGAAATTCAGGCTTTTGTGGAACGGGTGGTCGCGGCCGGTGGTGGCGATGCCAGCGGCGGATTGGATAAGGCGCTGGAGGCGGCCGAGGAAATGCTGGAACAGGGCGCGGCGGTTGATGCGGCCCAGACGTTTTCCGCAATCCTTGGCGAAGAGCCGACCAATGCCAAAGCCTATAGCGGCTTGGTGCGTTCGCATATCGCGCTGGACGATCTGGAACAGGCCGAGGCGATCCTGAACGGCGCCCCGGCCGAGATTTCCAAAGCGCCAGAACTGGAGGCGGCCTTTGCCCAGCTGGAGCTGGCGAAACAGGCGGCAGGTGCCGGCCCGCTGGACGATCTGCGCGCGGCCGTGGCGGCCAATCCCGATGACATGCAGGCGCGGCTTGATCTGGCCCAGGCGATCTATGCCGCGGGTGATGCCGAAGGCGCGGTTGCCGAATTGCTGGAAATGTTCCGCCGGGATCGTGAATGGAACGACGGCGCCGCCAAGACGCAGATGTTCACGATTTTCGACGCATTGAAGCCAAATGATCCGGTTGTTTTGAACGGTCGCCGCAAATTGAGCTCGATGATATTTGCCTGATCGTTTTTGGGGGCTAGGTTAGGGGTATGATCAAAGCTGCCGACCTCCCCGATACTCTCCCGGTGTTTCCATTGCCCGGGGCGCTTTTGTTGCCCCGGTCGCGATTGCCGCTGCATATTTTTGAACCGCGATACCTTGCGATGATCGAGGATTGCATGAAAACGCCGCAGCGGCTGATTGCGATGGTGCAGCCGAATCCCGGCCCGGAAAGCAAGGACGGCCGCCTGCATTCCATTGGCTGTGCCGGGCGATTGACCCAGTTTTCCGAAACCGAGGACGGGCGATATATGATCACCCTGACCGGGATTTCGCGGTTTCGGATCAAGCGCGAGGTCGACGGGTTTTCGGCCTATCGGCGCTGTGATGTGGATTGGAGCGGCTTTGACCGCGATCTGGGTCATGCAGAACATGATGCCGGTCTGGATCGGGCGCAGTTCATGACGCTGCTGAACCGGTTTTTCGAGGCCCGTTCGCTTGAGGCGGATTGGGAAACCATGCGTGATGCGGATGAGGAGCTGTTGATCAACTCGCTCTCCATGCTGCTTGACCTGTCGCCAGAGGACAAACAGGCGCTGCTGGAGGCGCCTTCGCTTGCGACCCGGCGGGAAACGCTTGTCACGCTGATTGAATTTGCCCTGCGGGGCGGCGCATCCGAGGATTTGATGCAATGAATGACACGCCTGCCAAGACCGATACCTTTGACCGCCGGATGCTGGAGGCGCTGGTGTGCCCGCGCACCCAGGAACCGTTGAGTTTTGATGCCGAGCGTCAGGAATTGGTCTCGAAGAAGGCGGGGCTGGCCTTTCCGATCCGCAACGGCATTCCGGTGATGCTGGTGGATGAAGCGCGGGTGATCGAATAGCCGATCTTGACGAAAAATGGGGCCCCGAAGGGCCCCAGTGACTGCTGCTCGTGGTTCTTGGCCTGTTTCTTGTTGGTCGTGTGAACAGGTCTGAACGTTATCTGAGTATTCGGTCGTCCGGGTGCACGTCCGGGGTCGAACACGCGGCGATACCCCCATTTGGGTACAGCTGCACATTGCCCGGCCGCGCAGAATATGCGCCCCTTGCGGATGCCCCGCCAGATTTGGAGATTTAGCGGAGATATTGTCGCAGTATCGAAAGCTTGTGCCATATATAGCAAAAAGACGCCGAATCAGTCAACGATTACCTGATTCGTTTTTGCGATTCGCTGATGAGTGCCGGGGGCTGATGCGCTCTGATCCGGCAAATCCTGATGGGCCAAGGGCTTAGCCGTTTTCGCGCAAGACCGAACCCGCAAGATAAAGCGATCCACAGATCAAGATACGCGGGCCCACACCGTCGGCGGGGCTGTTTCGGGACAACATGCGCAGGGCGCCGGCCACCGAGGCGGCTGTGTGTGCGGGCAATCCGACGGATGTCGCGGCGGCGGCGGTGGTTTCTGCGGGCAATGTGTTGGCCTCGCCGGGGATGGACACAGCGGTCAGGCTGTCGGCAACCGCGGCAAGCGGGCGCAGGTAGTTGGCGATGTCCTTGGTGTTCAACATGCCGCAAATCAGATGGGTTGGCCGTTTCGGCAGCCGTGTCAGATGCGCCGCCAGCGCCTGGCCGGCAGCGGCGTTGTGCCCCCCGTCGAGCCACAGTTGGGCATTGGGCACCAGATCGACCAATGGCCCAGAGGTCAGATGTTGCATGCGCGCAGGCCAGACCGCGTTCGTGACCGCCGCCTCGCAGGCGGGTTCGGCAAAGCCAAGATGGCGCAAGGCCGCCAGCGCCGCGCCGCCATTGTCGATCTGATGCGCGCCGGGCAGATTGGGCAAAGGCAGGTCCAGCAGGCCGCTTTCATCCTGATACACCATGCGCCCGCGTTCTTCGAAGGCATGCCAATGCTGGCCATGGGCGATCAGGGGCGCGCCAAGTTTGGCGGCGGTGGCCTCGATCACCTCCATCGCCTCGTCCGGTTGCGGGCCAACGACACAGGGGACACCGCGTTTCAGGATGCCAGCCTTTTCGGCGGCGATCTTGGCCAGTGTATTGCCAAGGAATTGTTCGTGGTCGATCGAGACCGGGGTGATCACGGTCAATGCCGGCCGGTCGATCACATTGGTGGCGTCCAGCCGCCCGCCAAGCCCGACTTCCAGCAGGGTAAAATCCGCCGGGGTGCGCGCCATGGCCAAAAGCGCAGCACAGGTGGTGATTTCGAAATAGGTGATCGTGTCGCCCGCGTTGGCGACGTAACATTCATCCAGATGGGCGGTGAGCGCATCTTCGGTGATCAGCGTACCCGCCAGGCGAATGCGTTCGTGAAACCGCGCCAGATGCGGCGACGTATAGGCGTGCACATGTTTGCCCGCAGCCTCGAGCCCGGCGCGGATCATCGCCTGGGTCGAGCCTTTGCCATTGGTGCCGGCGATGTGGATCACCGGCGGCAGATCGCGCTCTGGATGGCCCAAGGCCGCCAAAAGCCGCCACATCCGGTCCAGCGTCAGGTCAATCACCTTGGGGTGCAGCGCCATCATCCGGTCGAGGATGGCGTCAGATTTGGTCGCGCTCATTCCGGGGTGGCAGGCTTTTCCGCCGTGTCCGGCGTCAGCGCCCCGGTGTCGTCCCCTTCGGCGGGTGCGGGCAGATCGCCTTTGATCTCTGGCGGCAATTGCATCAGCATGCGGGTGATGGTGATCAGCTCGTCGCGCATGTCCTTGCGTCGTGTCACCCGGTCCAACATGCCGTGTTCCAACAGATATTCAGCGCGCTGAAATCCTTCGGGCAGCTTTTCACGGATGGTTTGTTCGATCACCCGCTGTCCGGCAAAGCCGATCAACGCATTGGGTTCGGCAATCTGGACATCGCCCAACATCGCATAAGACGCGGTTACGCCGCCGGTGGTCGGATGGGTCAGCACCACGATATAGGGCAGACCGGCCTCTTTCAGCATCTGCACCGCCACGGTGGTGCGCGGCATCTGCATCAGGCTGAGAATGCCCTCTTGCATCCGCGCGCCGCCCGCTGCGGAAAACAGGATCAGCGGGCATTTCTGGGCCACTGCCCGTTGGGCCGCCGCAATGATCGCATTGCCGACATACATGCCCATCGACCCGCCCATGAACGAAAAATCCTGCCCGGCAGCCACGATTGGCGTGCGGCCGATTTCGCCCTGGGCGACCAGCATCGCGTCTTTTTCACCGGTTTTCTTCTGCGCCGCCTTCATCCGGTCCGGATAGCGTTTCTGGTCGCGGAACTGCAGCGGATCGGCCAGCACCTCTGGCACGTCAACCTCGTGAAACACGCCGCCATCGAACAGCGCGGCAAAGCGGTCGCGCGGCGTGATCGCCATGTGATGGCCACAGGAGGTGCAGACATTCAGATTATCGGCAAGCTCGCGGTGGAACAGCATGGTTCCGCATTCGCTACATTTGGTCCAGAGATTTTCCGGCACCTCGCGGCGCGAGAAGATCGAGTTGATGTGCGGGCGCACATAGTTGGTGATCCAGTTCATGTCCGACCTGTGTTTTGGCCTGATGCAGGCGGTTTCAGCCTGAAATAAGACCCGTGGCGGGGAAATGCAATCAAACCCTTTGCAGGGATGAGCGATAGATGAACGCTGGATGACCGGCGCGGCCGGATTTTGCAAATCCAGTGGGCCAGAGGGATGGCCGGAGGGATGGGGTGGCCGATAGGGTGGGCGATGGGGCGGGATGTGTTGTGAATGAAACCCTTGGGGTGAAAACAAAAAACGGATGGTTAACGGGACTTGCGGACCCCGGTCTGTCCGGTCAAAATCGCGCGAATGCGTCGGCCTGCCCCTTGGAAAAGGTGTTTTGGCCGACATCACCAAGGGAGAGGCGCTGGCCATTGTGCGGGCCAGCCGGTTTTGCGACGGATGCGGCATAACTCAGAATTTTGGTCCGGGACGCGATTTCGCCAGGGAATTCGGTCAGGGCGTCCCGGTTGGGGGAAATACGCGCTGGTCGGCCTGATCGCGGGCGTCACCCTGGCGGGGTGTGGTTTGGACATCCCAGAGGATGCGCCGCAGCCGGGGTCTGCGTCAGCTGCAAGGCCGCAGTCCAATGCTGGCGGCGGGCTCGGGTTCTTGGCGGCGCTGAACGCGCCCAAATCCGGGACAAAGACCATTGCGCTGCAAACAAAGGTCGCGCTGGCAAATGGCGACGTTATCGTCGATGCACCCGCTGGGTGGTGCATCGAGCCAAAGTCGCTGAAAGCGCGCGGGCGCGGCGGTTTTGCGCTTTTGGCGGGCTGTCGGGCGCTGACCGAAGGCAAATCCGGGCCCTTCGTGCCGCCGGGCGCGTTAAGCGTCACGGTCTGGCCCCGCCGCCCGGCGGGCGAGGTGATTGCCACCGACGCCCTGCGTGCCATAATCCCGGATGCGGTGATCCTGGAGCAGCAAATGCACAACGGTGTTGTGTTGATGCGCATGCAATCGGGGCAGGCCGCAACCGAGACGGACCTGGGCGAGCCGCATTGGCGGGCGGTGTTCGTGCATGGCGGTCACATGGTGTCGCTGGCAGCCTTTGGTCCCAAAAATGGCGAGATCGCCAGCCGGGGCGGCAGCATGTTGCTGGCGGGTCTGGCCGCGGGCATTCGCACGGCGCAAAGTGGCGCGGGGGGCAATTCCGGTGACCTCTGACGCAACAGCGCTTGACCCGGCTGGGGCATTCAGGCGTTTGTAGACATTCGGGTGTTTGTAGAATTGTAAGGAATTTCAGCAAGACTGCGTCATCTCAGCGTGGAATTGCATAGCGGGTGGACAGGCAGGGGTCATGGCACGGCGGTCAGGCAGTATCTTGGAACGGATCGGGCATCGCTCGACATTGAAACGCTGGCGTGCGGCGGTCCTGGGCGCGGCCGAAGCCGATTTGCCCCGCCTTCGAAAACAACGCAAACAGGCCCGGCGCTTGCGCCATCACCTGAATGAATTGTTGTATATCGCGGAAAATCGTCTGGCCCTGCCCGCCATCGACAGCAATGCGATTTCCGCCCCCCATGACAGCGATTGGATCTGGCGTCCGGAATTGTGGCGTGGGCCCTTGCCGATACCGGGGCTGGTTTCGGTGGAAACCGGCGCGCAAATGGGCGCGGAATTGACCGTGTTCCACGATTGCGCCGAATCCGAACTGACACTGCGGCAGCTGCGCAATACGCGTAAATCTGACCTCGCACCGTTTGGCGTGCGCATGGATGTGTTCCGGTTTGACGGCTCTTACCTGTCGGTAGCGCTGGATCTTCCGGAACAGGCGGTTGACGGGCTGACGCGGGCCCATGTGATCCGCATGGAGTTCTTGATTGAAATGGAACGCCCGTTGGAAATTTTTGCCCGGCTGAACATCAAAAGCGGGCCGAATACGGAAAAGATCGTGCGGGAATTGCCGCTGACATCCGGTGATCGGCATGTGGAATTTGATCTGGCCTATTCCAAGATGAACGAAAAACGTATCGACAAGGCCTGGATCGACCTGATTTTCGAAGGGCCGCAGATGAACCAGGTGGTGATGCGCGATCTGACGTTCAGTCGCCGGCTGCGAGCCCAGATATAAGGAATGTGCCATGTCTGAACTGACGCTGACCAAGACCCGGTTTTTCGAAGGTGTTTGGGAAGGGGTGCTGCGTGACCGCGCGCCCGGCGCGGGCGACCCGTCGATCAAGGTAATGTACGGGGATCGCGCGCTGGATGGCATCAAGCTCAGCAAAGAGGGCGAAACCGGCACGTGGCAGGTGCGGTTTCGGATACCTCCGGCACTTCTGAGCGAGGGCAGCCATACTATCGTTTTTACCGATGCCGGGAACGGTGATGTGCTGGAAAGTTTCTCGCTTATGGCGGGAGAGGCGCTGGGCGATGACATCCGCACCGAGGTGGATCTCTTGCGGGCGGAGCTGGATTTGCTGAAACGCGCGTTTCGCAGTCATTGCCGCGAGGCGGGGTAAGCCCCCCCACCACAAAAGGCCACAGGTTTGATTTCATGCTGCGTTTCCGCCCCGGGATCGGCAAGTGGGCCGCCCGGGACCGGATCTTCGGACACCTGTTCGTGCCTGGGTTACGGGGCGGGGGCAGGTGCCCAAAGGCGATGCAATTGATGGCAAAACCGGACCTGGCTAGCAAATCCGCAGTGTCATCGGTGCTGAACGCCGCCGATTGAGGGTGCTGTGGCGTCATGAGCCAGAGACACCACCAGCAATTCTATCGGCGCGCTGTGACCCAACGTTCCGCGTGACAATTCCACGGCCATCGGGTGACCTCGCACCAGCAAGAGGAGGCCGCCAGATATGACCAGCTACCCCAATATGTTCCGCCCGCTCGACCTTGGGCATACGGTGTTGAAAAACCGCGTGCTGATGGGGTCGATGCACACCGGGTTGGAAGAAACCAAGGACTGGAAACGGGTGGCCGAGTTTTATGCGGCGCGGGCGCGTGGTGGGGTTGGGTTGATGGTCACCGGCGGCATGGCCCCGAACCGCGAAGGTGGGGTTTTCCCCGGCGCGGCGGGGTTGTTCACGCCGGACGATATTGCCAATCACCGCAGTGTCACCGACCGGGTACATGACGCGGGGGGCAAGATTGCGATGCAGATCCTGCACGCCGGACGTTATGCCTATGGTCCCGAATGTGTCGCGCCCAGTGCGATCAAATCGCCGATCTCGCCCTTCCCCCCAAGGAGCTGGACGAAGACGGTATCGAAAAACAGATCGCCGACATTGCCACCGCCGCCGCCCGCGCCCGCGAGGCCGACTATGACGGGGTCGAGGTGATGGGCAGCGAAGGCTATTTCATCAACCAGTTTCTGGTCGCCCATACCAACAAACGGACGGACAGTTGGGGCGGCAGCTATGAAAACCGGATGCGGTTGCCGATCGAGGTGGTGAAACGCGTGCGCGCCGCCGTTGGGGCGGATTTCATCGTGATCTACCGGCTGTCGATGATCGACCTGGTGCCCAATGGGTCGACCCATGACGAGGTTGTGCAACTCGCCCAAGAGATCGAGGCCGCTGGTGCCGACATCCTTAACACCGGTATCGGCTGGCATGAGGCGCGGATCCCGACCATCGCCACCTCTGTTCCGCGTGCGGCCTTTGCCTGGGTCACCAAGAAACTGATGGGCAAGGTTGGAATTCCGATCATCACCTCGAACCGGATCAACACGCCTGCGGTGGCGGAAGAGGTTCTTGAATCCGGATGTGCGGATATGGTGTCGATGGCGCGGCCATTCCTGGCGGATGCGGATTTTGTCGCCAAGGCGGCGGCGGGGCAGGGGGATCGCATTGCGCCCTGCATTGCCTGCAACCAGGCCTGTTTGGACCATACATTCAGCGGCAAGATTTCGAGCTGTCTGGTCAACCCGCGCGCCTGCCATGAAACTGAACTGGTGATCGCCCCTGCGGAAACGGCAAAATCGCTGGCGGTTGTGGGTGCTGGTCCGGCTGGACTGTCGGCGGCGCTGACGGCGGCGGATCGCGGACATGCGGTGACCCTGTTCGATCAAGCGGATGAGATCGGCGGCCAGCTCAACATGGCGAAACGTATCCCCGGCAAAGAGGAATTTGTCGGGTTGGTCGACTGGTACAAGACCATGCTGGCGCAATCCTCAGTTACCCTGCGGTTGGGTGCGCGGGTGACCGGCGACGATCTGGCGGGGTTTGACGAGGTCATTCTGGCCACCGGCGTCGCGCCCCGTGATCCGGGCATCGCAGGGCAGGATGGGCCCAATGTCCTCAGCTATATTGATGTGCTGCGCGGTGGGGCTGTGGTTGGCCCGCGGGTGGCGATCATTGGGGCCGGTGGCATTGGCTTTGATGTCGCGGAATATCTGGTCGAGGCGCTGCCATCGCCAACCGAAGATACAGAGGAATGGAAACGGCAATGGGGTGTTGGTGACCCGGCGTTGACACCGGGCGGGCTGGCGGCCGCAGGACCACAGCCCGAGGCACCGCAACGGCAGGTGACATTGTTGCAGCGCAAGGCGGAACGCCCGGGCAAGCGGTTGGGCAAGACCACCGGCTGGATTCACCGCGCGACGTTAAAGATGAAACAGGTCGAGATGCGGGCCGGGGTGAACTATGAGCGGATCACCGATGCTGGCCTTTGGGTGTCGCGCGGCGAAGCACGCGAAAACCCGGAGCTTCTGGAAGTGGACACCATCGTGATGTGCGCCGGTCAGGTGCCGGAACGATCGCTGGTCGATGATCTGGCGGCTCGCGGGATCACCGCACATGTGATTGGCGGCGCGGATGTCGCGGCGGAACTGGATGCAAAACGCGCGATAAACCAAGGCACGCGGCTGGCGGCGGACCTATAAGGCAGGCATCTCCGGTGCAGCGCGCCTACCTTGGGCGCGCGCACCAAATTCCCCGCCTTAGTGACCCTAGGCCGGTTCCCACAATTCGATGGCATTCCCGTCGGGGTCGTGAATGCGGGCAAACCGACCGATTTCCGGCTCATCCCATTCGGAGCGGGTTTCCACCGCGATGCCCGCCGCCCTCAGTTGGGCGGTCATCGCATCCATATCTGCAACGCGCAGGTTCAACATGACCTGCTGCGACGTCGGAAAGTAGTCGCTTTCCTTGCGAAAGGGGGCAAACACCGTTGGTCCGGCGGGTTGCGCCCAGACCGACATGCCGGTGTCGATGCCAAGATGTGTCGTGTACCAGGCCGCCAATGCATCCGGATCTGAAGACCGAATAAAGACCCCGCCAATTCCAGTTACTTTTTCCATCCAACTTACCTCAGATTATAGAATAATTAATAAAGCTTACCGCTTTACCCTGGGTCATTCAGGGATTATTTCCGTCGGAAAGCCGGGGTTTTCCTCATGAAAACAAGGGGCTTGGGCATGACGTCGGCCCATCCGGGCAAGGCCGGTTTCTGTGCGGCGGCTTGTTTCTTGTTTTCGCACAGTTAACCAAATACCGCCTTATTGTCAGTCCTCGGCCCAGATGCTGCCCGAATTCAAATCCATAAACGATCTGTGGAGTAACTTTTATATCGAGGAATATTTTATGGACCGTCTGACAGAAATGGAAGCGTTTGCCACAGTGGTCGATCAAGGCGGGTTCACCGATGCGGCGCGAAAGATGGGGATTTCGAAATCCGCTGTGTCCAAACATGTATCCTCGCTCGAAGCGCGTTTGGGTGCGCGGCTGTTGAATCGCACCACCCGCCGCGTCAGCCCCACCGAAATTGGCCTGGCCTATTATGACCGGGCGCGGCGTGTGCTGAACGACGCAGGCGAGGCAGATGCGCTTGTCACGTCGATGCAATCGGCGCCTTCGGGATTGCTGCGCATTTCTGTCGCGACCGATTTCGGGGTCAATCACATGTCACCGATTTTGGGCGATTTCCTGTCTGAATTCCCCGACATCACCGTCAACATGGTTCTGAACAATCGTTATGTCGAACTGATTTCCGAAGGTTTCGACATGGCCGTGCGTATCGGAGAGCTGGAAGACAGCACGCTTCGCGCCCGCAAGCTGACCGAGACCACCAAGCGCATGATCGCCAGCCCGGCCTATTTCGAAAAATATGGCCGCCCGCAACGGATTGACGATCTGAACGAACACAAGCTGCTGCATTATTCCAACCAATCCAGCGGCAATGTCTGGAAGGTCACGGCCCCCTCTGGCGAAAAACGTCAGGTGCGTACCGCCGGGTGGCTGAGCGTCAATGACGGGCAATCGCTTCTGAACGCCGCTGTTGCCGGGCTGGGCATCGCGTATCTTCCGTCCTACCTGTATGCGGATGCAATGGCGCAGGGTCTGGTCATGGATGCAATTCCCGACCTGCCAAACGAGACCCAAGGCATCTACGCGGTCTACCCGCCGGGCCGGTTCACCCAGCCCAAGGTGCGTGCCTTTATCGACTTTCTGGTGCATTCCTTTGCCGACAAAGGCCCGACAGAATGGTAAGTCAAATCAAGTAAGGTATTGGAAAGGCGGGAGTGTTCCCGCCTTTTGCCGTTATGCCGGGTTCAGCATCCGGCCCAACGACCGCCCGCCCAGAATGTGGACATGAAGATGTGGCACCTCTTGGACACCGTCACGACCGGCATTGGCGATCATGCGAAATCCGCCGCCCTGATCCAGCGAAACACCACAGATCTTGGCGACCGCCCCAATGCTGCGGACGTAATCGGTGATTTCGGCTTCACTGGCCTCCGTCGCAAAGTGGTCAAAGCTGACATAGGCGCCTTTCGGGATCACCAGAACATGTGTCGGCGCCTGGGGGGTGATATCCTTGAACGCGAGTGAATGCTCGGATTCAAATACCGGTTCACTGGGAATTTCGCCCCGCAGGATACGGGCAAAAATGTTCTGGTCGTCATAGGCATATGCCATGGCAGTCCTCAATCAGCAAAAAGTTTGTCGGTTAGGGCGATTTCCAGTGACGTTTCTGGCGTCGCCTGAAGAAATTCTGCAAGCGCCAGGGCCTTGACCTCTGGCGGGTCGCTTTCGCGCATCATGCTGTGATTTACAAATCCGGCATCGCGGATCTGGTTGCTTTCAAACGCCAGATCGTTGCGAATTGTCGGCAACAGCCGTTTCAAGGCATCGGGTTTTGTGCGCTCTCCGGCCAGACCCACGCGCTGGGCATGGCCCACAAGGTAGCTGTCGGAAAAGTCGCATTCGACCTCCAGCATACGGGTCACAGACCGGTCCCCGTAAAAATCCTGCAACAAATCGACATTTGCGGGGTCGAGGCAGATGACCAAACGGTTGGTATCGAAATTGTCGAACAACATGCGCAGCAAGGCCCGTCGGTGGCGGTGACGTTTGTCCATTGTGGTCTGAATACCGCCCAGATCCGGCAGCGGGCAGCTGTTTTCGTTGAACAAATATTCGACCGCGGGAATATTCGTCAGCTGCTGAATGCGGGACACCAGACGTTTGGCCACATGCCATTTCTTGCACACCACAATCAGCATTTCGCGGTTTCGCCCAAGCGAGCCTTCATTTTCCCAGAAGCGTGGTGCGAAACGGCGGCCATCGCGGCCCCGCCCCGCCAGAAAATGATAGAGCCCGCGCCCCTCGTTCGAGATCTGAAATTCTGCCCCATCCGAAGAGTAAAGCACCCCAAGCCGCCGCTTCAATTCATGCGCATCGGCGCTGATCTTGCGGGCGAACAGAAAATCCTGGCTGAGCAACAGGTCATAATGGTCATTGTGAAAATTGACCGGCATGCCGTAGTCGGAGAATATCAGAAACGTCAGCGTGCGGCTGCGAATTTCTTCTTCCGGCACCAGATGGCGCACCAGGGTTTGAAAAAATGTCTCGTCCGGAATCCAGGTGGTGGCGAAAAATCGCATCACATCCCGGCGTTCCCGGGTAAAATCCAATATCAATTCGATTGTGCGACGGCGCAGGCACCACCATTGGCTGCCGATCATGATCTGCAGATCCGCCGGAATCTCACGCTCCAGCCCCAGCTTCTTTTGCAGGTTCATTGCCGCGTAAAACAGCGTTTTGTTTTGCCGTTCGTTGAAGTAATGGCGGTAGATCAGCCGCTCTGCCTGGATTCCGGTCTTGATCCAGTCGCTTTCGAAAAAATCAAAACTTTCGATAAAGTCGGCGTCGTTTTCATCAAGAAATTCATGCACATACTCGGCCGATTTGATCGGCATGCAATCGCCGGACAGCATGTAGAAATGCGTCGCTTCGGGAAACGCTTCGACCGCCGCTTCGATGGCGTAAAGGGTGGCCTGCACCAGGCTCCATTCCCCCCAACCGCATTTGAGCCGCCGCTTCGCAAAGGTGACATGTTCATTTCCATCCAAAGCGGCACGGATCTGGTCATAATATGCTTTTGGGGCGCGGGCATCAAAATGCACCGACAGATAATCGCCGCGTGCGGTCAGCCGCTGGGCCTGTTTGATTATGGCCTCCGGATCCTTGTGACACAGCAATATGAAGGCGATTTTGGCCATTACTTTGTGTGATTTCCCCCACGATTATGCCGCAGTATCAGGTTAAGGCTGAATTTCCATTGAATAAACAGGCTTTATTACGAAATTCAATCCAGCGTATAGTCGCTGAAAAGCAAAAACCGGCAGGAGGCAGAACACAGTGGGCTTTCCAGGCACTTGGATGACAGAAAGTGAGAGCGTGGTGTACCGCGTGGTGCCGAAATGTGCCTGCTCGACCATCGGTCAGATCCTGTATTATTCCGACCATGGCGCGTTTTATGATGGCGACATCCATGATGCGACGCAGGGGCTGCATAAATGGGCGCGCGAAGAAAGCCAGCAGGTGATCAACGCCAACGTCAAGATGCATCAGGCCTATGCCTTTACCTGTGTGCGCAACCCTTATACCCGCATCCTGTCGTCGTTCTTTGACAAGATCTGCGGCATCCAACGCAACGGCAACCGGTATCGCGGCAATTTGGTGCCGATGCTGATTCAGAAATACGGGATCGAGGTTGGCGGCGACGATGGCAAAGGCGAATTCGACCAGATCGCCAGCTTCCGCCGCTTCCTTTTGTTTGCCCGGGATACGATTCGCTGGCGCCAACCGATGGATCCCGACATCCATTGGTCCGCCACCTCGGGCCATGTGTCGACCTTTATCGCCAACGGTGGCCGGTATGATCGGATCATCTGGACCGAAAAATTCAACGAGGGCATGAGCCAGGTGCTGGATGCGATCGAAACGCCGCATGCGATAAAACTGGATGACATTCCACGTTTCAACGAATCCGAAGGTCACGGACCAAAGCGGCTGCATCCGGTCGAGGATTATTTCGACGATCTGTCGATGCATCTGGTCTATGAAATGTACAAACGGGATTTCGATCTCTTTAAATATGATGTCGCCAACCCGGCAAACAAACAGCCGGTGGATGAGATCGACCTTGACGAGGTGCATGCGAAGCTGGGGGAATAGCGCCTGATCCCACAGCCCGCCGATGCATATCCGTCGCAGTCCCGGATCTGATCCGGGACCTCATATCAATTTTGTCGACCAGGAGGCCCCGGATCATGTCCGGGGCTTGCTGTTCGCAGCTGGCGATATCAGCCTGCTTCGCCGAGGCCGGCTGCTTCGAACACCTGCTTCAATTCGGTCTCCGCGCGTGGCCCGATGTGGCGGATCACTTCGCCTGCGACGGTACAGCCCATGCGCCCGGCCGTTTCCATATCCTGCCCGGTCACCAGACCATAGAGAAAGCCGGCCGCAAACCCGTCACCCGCGCCCGTGGCATCGACCGGCGTGATCTTTTGCACGCCAACATCCGTGCGCACGCCATCGGCAATGATCGTGACCCCGTCACCTGACCGGGTACAGGCCACCAGGGGACAGATGGCCGCCACCTTATCCAGCGCGGCATCCAGATCGTCAGTCTCATATAGGGATTTGATTTCAGCGGCGTTGCCGATCACGTAATCCAGTTCGTGTTCGATCAGGTTCAGGAAATCGGCGCGGTGGCGATCCACACAGAAGGGATCGGAAATCGCAATGCCCGATTTGCCACCCGCGGCACTACAGGCGCGCGCCATGCGGATGAACGCCTGTTTGCTTTTGTCCTTGTCGAACAGATAACCTTCGAGAAACACCACCTCGGCATTGCGCGCGACGTTTTCGTCGACGTCATCCGGGCCCAGATCGGCAGAGATCCCCAGATAGGTGTTCATCGACCGCTCGCCATCCGGCGAGACAAAGATCATGCTGCGCGAGGTCGGCAGATCGCCGCCCGGCACCGGCGCGTTGACATAGGCCGTGCCGGCCTTTTCCATCGCATCGGCATAGAACCGCCCCAGCGCATCGTCATGCACCCGGCCGACAAATGCCGTGCGCAGCCCCAGATTGCCGATGCCCGCCAGCGTATTGGCGACCGATCCGCCTGCCGCCTGTTTGCGTTCACCCATCGCACCATAAAGCATTTCCGCGCGATCCTTTTCGATCAGCTGCATGATGCCCTTCTGGATGCCCATGTGATCGAGAAAGCTGTCGTCGGCCTGGGTGATCACATCGACCACGGCGTTGCCGATACCGACAACCTGATAGGTTTTCATAGGTTCTTGTCCTCAAATTCACAGAGATCGCGGATCAGGCAGGTGCCACATTGTGGCTTGCGCGCCTTGCAATGATACCGCCCATGCAAAATCAGCCAGTGATGCGCATGTTGTTGGAAATCCACCGGGATATTATCCTCGATGGCGCGTTCGACGGCGTCGACATCCTTGCCCGGGCAAATGCCCGACCGGTTGCCAACGCGAAAGATATGGGTATCGACGGCCTGTGCCGGATACTGCCACCACATGTTCAGCACCACATTCGCCGTCTTGCGCCCGACGCCGGGCAGCGAGATCAGCGCGGCGCGGCTGTTGGGCACCTCGCCGCCGTAGTCTTCGACCAGAATGCGCGACAGCTTGATGACGTTCTTGGCCTTGTTGCGGTACAGCCCGATGGTCTTGATATGCTCGATCAAGGCCTCTTCGCCGAGATCCAGCATCTTCTGCGGCGTGTCGGCGATTTTGAACAGCTCTTTGGTGGCCCTGTTGACCCCCACATCGGTGGCCTGCGCCGAAAGCGCCACGGCCACCACCAGCGTATAGGCGTTGACGTGGTCCAATTCGCCCTTTGGCACGGCCTCGGCGGTTTGGAACCGTTCAAAGATCGCGCGGATCGTATGATAATCAAGCTGTTTTGCCATATGCGCTCTATGGCCCAGGTGGACGCTATGCGCAACATTCGGGTCGCGGTGGCGGGGCCAGATGTCTAGATTACGGGCAAAGGAGATCAGCCCCATGACGGACCAGCAAGACGGATACCACTATCACATCATGCGCCGTGCGATTGACCTGATCGACGCCAGCGACACACCCCTGACGCTGGATGCTTTGGCGGGCGAAATGCATATGAGCCCGGCCCATTTTCAGCGGCTGTTTTCCAAATGGGTGGGGGTGTCCCCCAAACGGTATCAGCAATATCTGGCGCTGGGCCATGCCAAGTCCTTGTTGCGCGAGCGGTTTACCACGTTGGAGGCCGCGAATGGTGCGGGCCTGTCCGGTGGTGGGCGATTGCACGACCTGTTCCTGCGGTGGGAGGCGATGAGCCCAGGCGAATACGCCAATGGCGGCGCGGGGCTGACGCTTTATTGGGGTTGGTTTGACAGCCCCTTTGGTCGTGCCCTGGTGATGGGCAGCGACAAGGGGATCTGCGGATTGGGGTTCGCGGCGGAAACCGGCGACGGCGAATGCATGCGCGATCTCTGTGGCCGCTGGCCGACGGCGGAATTTGTCGAATCGCCGGAGCGGCTGGTCCCGTGGGTGCGCGCCGCATTTGGCGAGGTGGCCGGCGCAGAAACGCCGCTCTATCTGATTGGTGCGCCGTTTCAGATCAAGGTGTGGGAGGCGCTGTTGGCCATCCCGTCGGGTCATGTCACCACCTATTCCGAAATTGCCCAGTCCATCGGCAATCCGCGTGCGGTGCGCGCGGTCGGCACGGCGGTCGGGCGCAATCCGATTTCCTGGCTGATCCCCTGTCACCGGGCCTTGCGCAAATCCGGCGGCTTGGGCGGCTATCACTGGGGCTTGCCGGTCAAACGCGCGCTGCTGGCCTATGAATCCGCGCGGGCAGAGGCGTAATTCCGCCCTGCAGCGACCTTCCGCCGATTCCCCCTTGCACGAAGGTTTGAACATGCGCAGAGTCCCGCCTGATATATAGAACAACGCGACGCAAAGACCGTGTATCTTATGAGGCAAAACATGATTCTTCGACTGAACAAATCCCTTCTTTTGGTGTCCGCGGCAACCGTCGCATTGGCAGCTTGCACAACCGACGGTCCGAACCAGAACCAGAAAGCCCGCCAAGGCGCGGTTATTGGTGGTCTGGCCGGTGCGGCAGCGGGTCTGATTGCCGGCGGCAATGAGGTAGAAAAACGCAACCGGATCATCGGTGGCGCGGTTCTGGGCGCTGGCGCTGGCGCGGTGATCGGCAACAAGCTGGACCAACAGGAAGAAGACCTTCGTGCCAGCCTGCAAAATGGCAATGTCACCATCAACAACACCGGCGACCGTCTGATCGTCACACTGCCGAACGACATTTTGTTCGCTGTGGATGACGCGACTGTGCGTCCTGACCTGCAACGCGATCTGCGCGCCATGGCGGGCAACCTTCAGGCCTATCCGAATTCCACAGTGCAAATCGTCGGCCACACCGACAGCGATGGGGATGCCGGCTACAACTTGGCGCTGTCGCAGCGTCGCGCACAATCGGTGGCCAATGTGCTGACCGCTTCTGGCGTGTCGTCGGGCCGGATTCAAACCATCGGTCGCGGCGAAGATCAGCCGATTTCGGATAACCTGACGCCAGAGGGCAAGGCCCGCAACCGTCGGGTAGAGATTGTGATCCTGCCCAACGCCTAAATCAGCAGTCTTTTGAATAGCAAAAGCCCCGGCGCGGTTATCGCGAACCGGGGCTTTTCATTTTTGGCGATGCTTGATGGCGCACAGTGGATATGTGCCCATGCCCCTTGCCATGTGGTGCAATCACATCCAACTTTGCACTGTCAGAAAAGGGGGCGATATGCCGATGAAGCTATTGGGAATATCCGGGGCGTTGCGGGCAGAATCCTCCAACCGGAAATTGATGTTAGAAGCGGCGCGCCTGTTCGGTGACTGCGACTTCATCGAAGCGGATCTGCATCTGCCGCTGTATGATGGCGATGTGGAAGACCGGGGTATTCCAGCCGAAGTGCAGCGCCTGGCCACCCAAATCGCCGCGGCGGATGCGGTGGTGATTTCCGGGCCAGAGTATAACAAAGGTATTTCCGGCGTGTTGAAAAACGCCCTGGATTGGGTCAGCCGAACCGAGGGCGCGCCCTGGGCGGACAAGCCTGTGGCCATCATGTCGTCAGCCAGCGGTCGATCCGGCGGCGAACGCACGCAGACCATGCTGCGGTCTTGCATGGTGGCGTTTCGGCCAAGGATCTTGCAGGGACCAGAGGTTCTGTTGGCGCAGGGCCGTCAGCAATTCGACGAGTCCGGGCGTTTGATCAACGAACGGACAGAAAAGTCTTTGGGTGATTTGATGGCAGCATTGCGAAACGCCGCTCAATCCAAAGCGGCCTAGCTGCCGCAAGCCCCGGAAACGCAGCGCCCCGAAACACAACTGCATGCTGCTGAAAGGTCTATCCCTTCAGCCATGCAATCAATTGGAACCGGGTGGCACCGCGGACGGCGTGCGCGCACCGGCGCGGCGATAGGCACGTAGCACCAGATAGGGATCAATCGCCTGACGACGGTAGGCGTCGTAATATTGATCCTCACGCATGATCTGCCAGGTGAAAAGCGACGCCCGTTTGCGGAATTCCAGATCCTCGGCGGCCAGTTGCGCCCGAATGCCGGTGTTCACACCCTGACGCGAGGCATAGGTCACCAATGCGCCGTCCCCTGCACCAACCCCAGCACCGCGCGGGGTGGCGCGATTGCCGTCTCCGCCCAGGGCGGCGACCGCATCTGCTTCGGGTGTCAGGTCTGTGCGATTGTTGCCGCCCGGTGTCGGGGTCGGCAGCGCGGCAAAGCTTTCGGGTGTTTCCAGCGGCTTGGCGGGCACAATGGCGAATTCTTCCGGGCCATCGCCACGCACACGCAATTCGTGCAGACCAATATCGCGATTTCCACAGGCGGCAAGACCGACCATCAGGGCCAGCAACACACTCAGCTTTGCAATCGGATTTGCAATGCGCGGCATCGTCATACGTATCTTCTCCACCTGCTCTCTGGCCAAGACTTAACGGAATCCTTGGCCAAGGTCACGTGCCCTTTTTGCGCGGGCGTTTGTCGTTGCCGGAACCATGTCCCGCATCATTCCCAGAAAACAGCACCAGCCCAAATGCCCCGGCAAAGACCGCAATATCCGCCAGATTGAAGGCATATGGGTTTTCCAGGCCGCAACAGGACATGTTGAGGAAATCCGCCACCGCGCCATAGATCGCCCGATCCACGACATTGCCCAGCGCGCCACCAATCAGCAAACCGGCAGAAATTCGCCCGATCCGCCCCGGCGGGTCACGCCAGACCCAGACAATCACAACCCCGACAATGCCCAGTGCAATTGAAATCAACACCAGTCGGGCCAGGTCGGTATGGCCGGAAAACAGGCCAAAGTTGATGCCTGAATTCCATGCCATACGCAGATTGATGAAGGGCGGCCAAACGTCGATTTCACCCAAGGTGCGCAGGTCCAGCAGATGCACGACAACATATTTGCTGATCTGATCCAGCAAAAAGACCCAGATTGCTGCCCAAAAAATTGTGCGCATCTGTGTGCTGCGTTGTGTGCCTGCCATACGTGCTCTGCCTTCTGTCGCTATCCCGGGCTTAGTGCCGGAAATGGCGCATTCCTGTAAAGACCATGGCCAATCCGGCCTCATCCGCCGCCGCAATCACATCTGCGTCGCGCATTGATCCGCCCGGTTGAATGACTGCGGTTGCCCCGGCCGCTGCGGCCTCCAGCAACCCGTCAGGGAAGGGGAAGAACGCATCCGACGCCACGGCCGAGCCTTGGGTCAACGGTGTCTCCAATCCCATGGCCTCGGCCATACGCTCGGCCTTTTTCGCGGCGATCAATGCGCTGTCCAGACGGCTCATCTGGCCTGGCGCCCACACCCACGGTCGCGCCATCGCGGACATAGACAATGGCGTTGGACTTCACATGTTTTGCCACTTTCCAGGCAAACAAAAGATCAGCCATCTGCGCATCGGTCGGCGCCAGTTTGGTCACCACCTTCAGATCGTCCAACCCGACATAGCCGACATCCTTGTCCTGCATCAGGAAGCCGCCGGCCACCTGGCGCATCACCTGACCGCCGACTTTGACATCTGGCAAGCCTTCGGTGGTCAACAGACGCAGATTCTTCTTCTCTTTGAAAATACGCATTGCGCCGTCGTTGGCACCGGGCGCGATCACCACCTCGGTGAAAATACCGGTGATTTCCTGCGCGGTTTCTTCGTCCAGCGGTTGGTTGAACGCGACAATCCCGCCAAAGGCCGAGGTCCGGTCACAATCAAATGCCGACTTATAGGCGTCAAGCAGGGTTGTGCCACGGGCCACGCCACAGGGGTTGGCATGTTTGATGATCGCACAGGCCGGACCGGCCTCTGGGGCAAATTCCGCCACCAGCTCGAACGCGGCGTCGGTGTCATTGATGTTGTTATAGGACAATTCCTTGCCCTGATGCTGCACGGCTGTCGCGACGCCGGGGCGCTCTGTGCCATCGCTGTAGAACGCCGCTTTCTGATGGGGGTTCTCACCATAGCGCAGGGTTTGTTTGACCTGTCCGGCCACCGCACGGCGGCGCGGGGCGACCTCGCCCAAGGCATCCGCCATCCAGGACGACACCGCCGCATCATAGGCCCCGGTGCGGGCATAGGCGGTCTGCGCCAGACGCTGACGGAAGGCATAGGATGTGGCACCGGAATTTGCATTCAGCTCCAGCAGCAGCGCTTCGTAATCCTCGACATCCACCACCGTGGTGACAAACCCGTGGTTCTTGGCCGCCGCGCGGATCATCGCCGGGCCGCCAATGTCGATATTTTCGATACAGGTGTCGTAATCCGCGCCCTTGGCGACGGTTTCCTCAAACGGATAGAGGTTCACCACCAACAGGTCGATTGCGCCGATCCCGTGTTCCTCCATGGCCGCCACATGGTCGGCATTGTCGCGCAGCGCCAGCAATCCGCCGTGTACGCCGGGATGCAAAGTCTTGACCCGGCCATCCATCATTTCGGGAAAGCCGGTCACATCCGCCACATCACGCACCGTCAGCCCGGCATCGCGCAGGGCCTTGGCCGATCCGCCGGTCGACAGCAATTCAACCCCGCGCTCATCCAGCGCACGGCCAAGGTCGATCAACCCGGTCTTGTCGGATACGGAAAGGAGGGCGCGCCGGATCGGCACGAGAGGGTTTGCATCGGTCATGGTTTCGGGGTCCTGCGGTCAGCTGTCAAAATCGAATTCGTCGTCCCGGGTCAGGTCTCTGGTTGCCACGGCTGTGTCATGCGCCTTGGCCAAAGACCACCGGATGCGGGTCGCATAGCCCATTGCCCGGTGAGATAAAACGATCTGTTTCGTCGCGCGGGGCCGCAATCGCCCGGATTCCAGATAAACCGAGGGTTCCAGCGACATTTCAACCGTGCCTTCGTGGCGAAAAACCCATATTTCCCCGGATCGCAGCGCCAATGACACCGCCATGCCGCCCATATCGACCTCGGCGTCGACATCGGGGTGCAAATGAAACCGTGCGTGATAGGGCACGCCGGATTTCCCGGCAGCGGCCAGGACCCGGTCGAATCGCTTCTTGTCCGGCGCTTTCAACGCCAGCAACATGTCTTCGCCCACCAGACCACGGCCATCAAAGGTCATTTCCAGGATACGCGCATGGGTCAACCCATGGGTCGAAACATACCCATCATGCCCGGCCTCAAGCTTTAGCCCATCCGGCATCTGGCCGATTTCCACCGGCACCTCACGCGGGGCATCTTCCAGCATTTCCCGCCGTGCGCCGCCAACCCGGCCTTCGCGACCCAAACGGGCGCTGGAATAGCCTTCCAACGCCAAGGTGGAATGTGACGGCGTGGCCCGACCGGCCCGCCGCCAATCTTCGCCAAAGAACGCCCCGGACCCACAGCTGACAATCAGCGGTCTGCGCCCGGAGGTCACCTCGAACGCCAGGGTCGAGGCATGGGCGTTGAACGATGCTGCGCCTTCGGGCGGTGGGCTGGCGTCCACAATCACCGAGGTACGCCCCGCCGACAGCCGGGCAAATCCCATGGCCAGCCCCTCGGCTCCGCGGCGCACACCGGACGCCGACAGCGCCTGATCCAGCCGCCCGTCAATGCCGCGTCCGCCGCCATGAAACCGCGCCAACCCGCCGTCACTGTGGCGCAACGCCCGCAGCGTC
Source organism: Marinovum sp. J2-8 (assembly GCF_055808435.1). NCBI lineage: Bacteria > Pseudomonadati > Pseudomonadota > Alphaproteobacteria > Rhodobacterales > Roseobacteraceae > Marinovum > Marinovum sp. J2-8. Next base: position 102,904 of record NZ_JBVVRZ010000003.1, read on the forward strand.
GGGGCAATGCGGGTGATGGCGGCCTGATGCGCCGGGGCAATCATGTTCCCGGTCTCTTCCAGCGCCGCCGCCGCCCAGGTCAGCAGGGTGAACACCTCAAGCAACTCTTCGGGGTTGCGGGTGGGAATGCCACCTTGTTCATCAATCTGATTGCCGCATTCGCGCGCCAGTGCGTTTTTGGCCGAGGCAGTGAATTCCTCCATCCCGCGCAGGCTCAGCCCCGCATAAAGCAGGCCAGTCAGCGCCTCGAACCGGGGCAGGCCGGGGGCCGCCTTGGACCAGCGCCGTCCAAGAAACAGGGTCTGATGTGCCAGCGATTTGAAAAACCGATCAGAATGCTCGGCTTCCAACGCGCGCAACAGGAAAATCGCATGATGGGTCCAGCGCACCAACCGCCGCCCCGCCAGATCCGGGGTCCAGCCCGGCCCCGAGCCGTTGCCATAGCGTTCGATCCACCCCAAAAGCCAGCGTTGCGCCACATTGCGTGCGCGCATGTCCCCCACGGCGGCCAGATCATCAAGCCAGCCAAAGCCATGAATCTGTTCGACAAAGGCCCCGTCGGGCGGCTCTATGTCCCAGAGCATGGCGTCGTCAGCCTCGATCAAATGCCCGGCAAACATCAGGTTTCCGGCAATCAACTGGCGTCCGCGATTGAAACTGCCGATGGTGCGCGGCTCTGGCTGGGACACAAATGCCGTGGCCGCACGCCCGCGCGCGGCCAACCGGGCATGAACCCGGTGCATCAGGCGCGTGCGTCGCGCTGACCAGCTTTCGTTCTCGGACATATGCTCTGCCTCATCCGCACTTTGCGCGCGGCATTTCGCCAATCATACCCGCCAGATCGGGCAAAGTCACCTTGGAAAAATCATTCCCCCGGCGGTTCTGTTGCCTGGTTGGCGCAGGATGGCAGCCGGGCTCAGCGGCTCAGGCAGGCCATATAGAAACCGTCCATTCCGCCACGTTCGGCCCAGTAATCCGGCCGCAGGCGAATGCCCCCTTCGCTGCTGCGCCAGTCCTTCTCGATACCGGGCAGATCAAATGCCTCTGGCACAACCCGCAGCCCCGGATGACGTTCCAGCGCCTCGTCAATCTGGCTTTCACCTTCGTCCGGCAAAAGCGAACAGGTGCAGTATATCAACCGCCCGCCGGGCTTCAAAAGGGTCAGCGCGTGGTCGATCATCGCGGCCTGCAATTCGATCAGCCCGCCAATCTCGGCCCCGTCGCGCGCCAGCGGAAGGTCGGGGTGGCGTCGGATCGTGCCGGTCGCGGAACAGGGCGCATCCAGCACAATCGCATCAAATGTCCCCTGAAATGCCAGCGCATCCGAGGCCACGATCGCTGCCGTCAGGCCGGTGCGTTGCAGGTTTTCGCGCAACCGTCCCAATCGGCTCTCCGAGATGTCCAATGCGGTCACATCCGCGCCACCCGCCGCCAGCTGCAATGTCTTGCCGCCCGGCGCGGCGCACATATCCAGCACCTTCAACCCGGAAACATCGCTCAATCCACGCACAGGCAGGGCCGCCGCCGCATCCTGAACCCACCATGCGCCCTCGGCAAAGCCGGGTAAGGCGCTGACTTGGCCCGGGTTGCTCAGCCGTAGCGACCCCGTGGGCAAAACCTCTGCCGCAAGATCCGCAGCCGGACCTTGATCCCAATCCGCGGCCTTCAGGCTCAGGTCCAGCGGCGCCCCGGTAAAATGCACCACTTCCATGGCCGCCACCGCGTCGGCGCCCCAGGCCTGAACCAGCGGCTGACGCAGCCATTTCGCCAGCCGCGGCACCCGCAATTCCGCCCATTTTTCCGCGCCCTCGGTGGCCACCTTGCGCAGGACCGCATTGACCAAGCCACCATAACTGGCGGTCCGTTTGCCCCGGCGCACATATTCGACGGCCTCGTTGACCACACCATGGGCATCCCCGCCCTGACACAGCTCAACCGTGGCCAATCGCAGCACATTGCGCACCGCCAGCGGCGGCATTTTGCGCAAATAGGGCTTCACCACCCGGTCGGCCCGTTCCAGCCCGCGCAGGGTTTCCAGGGTCAACCGCAAGGCCCGTGCGCGATCGCCGGGTTCCAACCGCTGATGCTGCGGCGCACCGGTCAATTCCGACAAAAGCCGCCGGTCATTCAGCACCTGGCCCAAAAGCCATAACGCGCCCTGTCGTGCCGATCCTGCCATCTGCGACCTCCAGCCCGCTTGCCCATAAGAATTCAGCGCGTATATCTAGGCTCAAGCCGTGAGGAAAGCCAAATGTCTGAAACCGAAACAGAACGCCGCGCCAAATTGCCCGAAGCCGCCCGTCGCGCGCTGGAAGAGGCCGATGCCCGCCGCATTGAAGCAGCCAAAGCCGACCCGCTGCCAACGGAACTGGGCGGGCGCGATGGTCCCGAACCGGTGCGCTATGGCGATTGGGAGAAAAAGGGCCTCGCCATCGACTTCTGATGCGGAACGGGTCCTTCTTCTGTTCACAAATATCCCAGGGTTTGGGGCAGCGCCCCAAGGCCTGCGTGGCCTGAACGCAGGTGACCCTGACCGGGCTTTGACTGGGCCTTGAAACCCTACTGGCCCAGCCCAAGCACGTCGATCATGTCATATTCACCCGGGGCCCGGTCCTGTCCCCAGAGCGCGGCTTTCAATGCGCCACGGGCAAAGACCGACCGGTCACTGGCGACATGGCGCAGCGTGATGCGTTCGCCGGCGGCGGCAAACATCACGTCATGCTCACCGACAATATCGCCACCGCGAATCACGGCGAACCCGATATCGCCCTTCTTTCGTGCGCCGGTAATGCCATCGCGGCCCCGGTCAGAGACCTCCGCCAGTTCGACGCCGCGCCCCTTGGCAGCGGCCTCTCCGAGCATCAATGCGGTGCCTGATGGTGCGTCGACCTTGCGGTTGTGATGCGCCTCGATCACTTCGATGTCATAATCGTCATCCAATGCGCGGGCGACTTTCTCGGCCAATACCGTCAAAAGGTTCACACCCAATGACATATTTCCGGCCCGCACGATCACCGCATGGCGCGCGGCGGCCTTGATCCGGGTCAGGTGGCTTTCCTCCATCCCGGTGGTGCCAATCACATGGCAAAGCCGTGCCTGTGCGGCCAGTGCCGCGAATTCCACTGTGGCATCCGGGGCGGTGAAATCAATCACCGCCTGTGCTTTGGCAAAGGCCGCAAGCGGATCATCGCTGACCACAACCCCCAGATCCGCGCCGCCCATGGCTGCGCCGACATCGCGGCCGATCCAATCGTGCCCTTCACGTTCCAGGGCCGCGACCAGATGCATCTTGTCACTGGCACAGACGGTGCGGATCAACATCTGGCCCATGCGGCCAGAGGCCCCAGTGATCACGATTCCGGGAATGGGTGCGGTCATTTCATTGTCTCCTTGGCCTTATCGCATGGCCGTCTTCACATACCCCGCGTTGCACGTCTTGGCAAAGCCCCTGCGAAAGCGTATCTGGCAGGTATGGCGAAGAATACTTTTCATGACGGGCAAGGCCCATCGCAACGTCAGCTTCGCGTCGGCGAGCTGATCCGGCGTACATTGTCCGAGGTGCTGATGCGCGGTGATGTGCATGACCCCGACCTCAACCGTATTTCGATCACGGTGGGCGAGGTGCGCACATCCCCCGATCTGCGAATCGCCACTGTCTATGTCTGCCCTCTGGGCGGGCAGGGCGGGGACGAGGTCGTGGCGCTGCTGGCGCGCAACAAAGGTGAGTTGCGCCATCTTGTCAGCAAGCAGCTGACCTTGAAATTCGCGCCTGACCTGCGGTTTCGGCTGGATGACACGTTTGACCGGATGGACGACACCAGACGTCTGTTCGAAAGGGACGACGTGCGGCGCGATCTGGACGATTGATGTTTCGGGCGCTGGCTGTTGCATTTCTGATTGCGCTGTCGTCACAGGCGGCGGCGGTCACCTGCGAAAACCAACGCCACGACGGCAATCGGTTCACGGTTTGCGCGGTTGATCCTGTCACGGAAAACCTGCGGCTGTTTCGCGCCGACGAAAACGGCGCGCCTTATGGGCATTTTTCCAAACTCGATACGGCGCTGCGCAACCGGGGCCAGTCGCTGAGTTTTGCGGTCAATGGCGGCATGTATCATACTGATCGCGCGCCGGTTGGCCATTATATCGAAGATGGCCAAGAGGATATGCGGGTTGTCTCGAACGCGGGTCCGGGCAACTTCGGGCTGCTGCCGAACGGGATTTTCTGCATCACAGCCGACCGGGCGCGGGTGTTTGAAACCCTCGACTATCTGGCGCGGACGCCGCAGTGCGACCATGCCACCCAATCCGGGCCAATGCTGGTGATCGACGGGGCCCTGCACCCCGCGTTCCTGCGCGACAGCACGTCCCGCAACATCCGCAACGGCGTCGGCGCCACCCGTGATGGCAAGCGTGCGGTGTTTGTGATTTCCAACAATTCCGTCACCTTCTGGGAATTTGCCAGCTTCTTTCGCGATGTGCTGAAGCTGCCGAATGCGCTGTTTCTGGATGGAAACATCTCGCGCATGTATGCGCCGGATATCGGGCGCAATGATCTTGGCTTTGCCATGGGGCCGATTATCGCGGTTGTCGCGCCGTAGCCGACATTTGGCGACGCCCTATTGACGGGACCCGCGCCGTTACTTATCCCGCCCGTTCTGATGACAATCCGGGGACGACATGGGACGCAAACGCAAGGGACGCGACATTTCTGGCTGGCTGGTGGTGGACAAACCCGCCGGGCCGACCTCGACCGCTGTGGTGAACAAGATCCGCTGGGCGTTCGAGGCCAAGAAAGCCGGACATGCCGGCACGCTCGATCCTGAGGCCACTGGCCTTTTGGCGGTGGCGCTGGGCGAGGCGACCAAAACCGTGCCTTTTGTGACCGATGCGATGAAAGCCTATGAATTCACCGTGCGCTGGGGCGCGGCGACCAACACCGATGATGCCGACGGCGAGGTGATTGATACCTCGGACAGCCTGCCGACGGATGATCAGATCAAGGATGCGCTGGGCCAATTTGTCGGCGACATCGAACAGGTGCCGCCACAGTTTTCCGCCGTCAAGATCGACGGTGAACGCGCCTACAAGCTGGCCCGCGATGGCGAAGCCGTGGAAATCGCGGCCCGCCCGCTTTGGGTTGAGGAATTGCTGCTGGTTGATCGGCCCGATGCCGATACCGCGGTTTTTGAAATGACCTGTGGCAAAGGTGGCTATGTGCGGTCCATCGCGCGCGATCTGGGGCGGGTTCTGGGCTGTTTGGGGCATGTTGTGACCCTGCGCCGGATCTGGTCCGGGCCGTTTGACCTTGAAAACGCTGTGACGTTGGAACAGGTCGAGGCGCTGGCGCGCACGGCGGAAATCGACGCCCTGTTGCTGCCGTTGGAAACCGGATTGCAGGATCTGCCAGAGGTGCATTGCGGGGTCGAGGCGCTGACCCGGTTGCGCAATGGCAATCCGGCCGAGGTGACCGGCGGCAATGCAGAATTCGGCGACACGGTCTGGGCCAGCCATCAGGGGGTTCCGGTGGCGGTTGGCGAATACCGCGCGGGCAAGATTCAGCCGTCGCGGGTGTTTGTCCTCGATTAAGGCATGGTTGTCCGCAAAACCCACGAAACCGAGGATTGCAGGTCCGAGGCGGTTTATTCCGACTGCGGGCTTTATCGGTATCGGTTGCGCCGCAGCTGGGATGTGACGGCGGGGCAGGTGGCTTTTGTCATGCTGAACCCGTCGACCGCAAACGAGAAGGTGAACGATCCGACAATCGCGCGCTGCGAAAGACGCGCGCGTCTGTTGGGGTACGGCGGATTGGACGTGGTCAATCTTTTTGCGTTTCGCGCAACCGATCCCAAAGACTTGCGCGCGGCGCCCGAACCGATCGGGCCGGAAAACGATCAGTTTCTGGCTGACGCCTTTGCTGCGGCGGATATGGTCCTGGCGGCCTGGGGCGTGCACGGGCGGTTGCACGATCGTGACAGCGCGGTGCTGCCGCTTCTGAATGTTGCATCGGGCAAATTGTTTACACTGGGTTTGACCCGTCACGGGCTGCCACGGCACCCGCTGTATGTGTCCTATGGCCAGAAACCCGAACCCTGGCAGGCCGGGTTCTAACCGTCATTAACCACCTGCCGGTAAAGGATTTGACCGAACGGGGCGCCGGGAACATACTGTGCCCGGGGTATTAGGGTGTGAAACAATGTTATTGATTGCAGGTTTGCTTGGCATGGCCGCCGTTGGATCCGTTATGATGATCGGTGTCTTTGGCGAGGATGAAGACGAAGAAACGACCGGTTCCGAAACAGATTTGGACGAGGTCGAGGAAGCGGGCCCGGAAGGGATGATCGAACCTGCCGAGTTTTTCGATGGGCTCGACGACGAGGAATCGGAGTCTGGGTCGATGGAGCGTGTTTCCGAAGCCCAGAATGCTGAACCCCCGAGTGCAACACTTCAGCCGCCTGAAACTTCGGTCACGACAAGTGCAGAAACCGGTGATGCAATCGCAGGCACCGAAGGCAATGATACCTTGTCCGGCGGTGATGGTGCTTCGGTCATTTCTGGCGGTGCAGGCAGTGATGCCATAGCCGGTCAGGGTGGCAATGACGATCTGGCGGGTGACGATGGCGAAGACTGGATCTGGGCCGGGGACGGCGATGATGCGGTGCGGGGCGGTGAAGATAACGACACCCTGCATGGTGAGGCCGGACAGGATTCGCTGTTTGGCGATGCCGGGAATGACGAATTGTTCGGTCATATTGGCGACGATCTTTTGTTTGGCGGCAGCGGTGATGACCTTCTGACCGATGGCACCGGTGCGGATATGCTGCGTGGCGAGGAAGGCAACGACGGTCTTCTGGGCGGCCATGACGACGACACGCTGGATGGCGGGTTTGGATCGGACACCCTGTTTGGCGGCGCGGGCAATGATGTGCTGGACGGCACAGAGGACGGCGCGGACGAACCGGACTTCCTGAACGGCAATGATGGTGATGACACGATCCTGGCGGATGACGGCGATGTGGTGACCGGCGGCGAAGGCGCAGATGACATCCTGCTGTATTCCGACGCCGAACAGGTTGTGACGTTCATCGATTTCTCCAGCGGCGAAGATCAATTGCTGGTGGTGACCGACGATCCCGATGCGGTGGCGGAAATATCCCTTGTGCCCGATTCGGATGATCCCGATCTGATCCAGATGGAAATCGACGGCGTTGTGGTGGCCATGGTACGTGGCGGTGCGGACATCACCGAAAGCGATATTTCGCTGGTGACAGAAGAAGAGGCCGCCGTTTACGAGGTGCTGCCACCGGCGGCCTGACCCGGATATCGTGGTTAAGATTGCGCGGCCTGACTGCGGCGCAACAGCCCCCTTTTCAACAATCGACAAATGCCCTATACGCCCCCATCCGCCATGCATTTTTGCCTGGCGGATTTCTCCACGGGCCCTGCTGGACGACATCCCGGCTTGCGCCATAACCCTTGATCTTCTGAAAGGAGACCCCGATGTCGATTACAGTCGAAGAAAAAGCCCGCGTGATGAAAGAATTCGCCACCAAAGACGGCGACACAGGTTCGCCCGAAGTACAGGTGGCTATCCTGACCTCGCGCATCCGCACGCTGACCGAGCACTTCAAAACCCACAAGAAAGACAACCACTCGCGTCGTGGTCTTTTGAAGCTTGTTGCACAGCGCCGGAAACTGCTGGACTACCTGAAAGGCAAAGAAGAGGCCCGTTACCAGGATCTCATCAAACGTCTGGAAATCCGCCGCTAAGGCCATTTGGCTTTGCGGTCCCGTGGCGGCACAGCTGTGTCGTTGGCGGATGAATTTGGAAACGCCTGCCGGTTGGTGGGCGTTTTTCTTTGCCTAATGGCCGTCTGTATCCCGCCCATCTGCGCCAATGGATCGGGCAGGCGTCGAAACGCGCACTTCCCATTGTTGGCAAAATCCTGTATGGCCCCGGCATCTGAGACGTGACGCAGGGACCCCGGCGCATGAAATGATATAGGGGTCGGCGGCAATGGGGCCGCCAATCAATCGGGGACCCGGGATACGCCCGGGAGTGCCCCATACAGGATACGTAAATGTTCAACATTTCGAAGAAAAGCATGCAGTGGGGCGAGGAGACGCTCACACTGGAAACGGGTAAGGTTGCCCGTCAGGCAGATGGTTCGGTCATCGCGACACTGGGTGAAACCAGCGTCATGGCCAACGTGACCTTCGCCAAAAGCCCCAAGCCGGGTCAGGATTTCTTTCCTCTGACCGTGCATTACCAAGAAAAATATTATGCGGCCGGCAAAGTGCCCGGTGGCTTTTTCAAGCGCGAAGCGCGCCCGACCGAAAAAGAAACCCTGACTGCCCGCCTGATCGACCGTCCGATCCGCCCGCTGTTTGTGGATGGCTTCAAGCACGAAGTGCTGGTGATGTGTACGGTTCTGAGCCACGATCTGGTCAATGACCCCGACATCGTTGCAATGATCGCCGCCTCTGCTGCGCTGACCATTTCCGGCGCGCCGTTCCGTGGCCCGATTGCCGGCGCTCGCGTTGGCTTTGTCGATGGCGAATATGTGCTGAACCCGGAAGTCGAGGATATGCAGGATCTGCGCCTCAACCCCGAACAGCGTCTGGACCTGGTTGTGGCCGGCACCAAAGATGCGGTGATGATGGTCGAATCCGAAGCATACGAGCTGTCGGAAGAAGAAATGCTGGGCGCGGTGAACTTTGCGCATGAGCAGATCCAACCGGTGATCGACCTGATCATTTCGCTGGCGGAAGAAGCGGCCAAGGAGCCGTTTGATTTCCAGGCACCGGATTATGCCGACCTGTTTGCAGCCGTGAAGGCCGCCGGTGAAGAGCAGATGCGCGCCGCATTCGCCCTGACTGACAAACAGGAACGCACAACAGCCGTTTCCGCCGCCCGTGACGCCATCAAAGCGTCGCTGACCGAAGAACAGCTGGAAGACGCCAACCTTGGCTCCGCCCTGAAAAAGCTGGAAGCGTCGATCCTGCGCGGTGACGTGGTCAAGACCGGCAAGCGGATTGACGGACGTGGCACCGCCGACGTGCGTGACATCGTCTGCGAAACCGGCCTTCTGCCCCGGACCCATGGTTCGGCGCTGTTCACCCGTGGCGAAACCCAAGGTTTGGTTGTGACCACGCTGGGCACCGGCGACGACGAGCAATTCATCGACGCGCTGCATGGCAACTTCAAATCCAACTTCCTGCTGCACTATAACTTCCCGCCCTATTCGGTTGGCGAAGTTGGCCGTGTGTCTGGCCCGGGTCGTCGTGAAATTGGTCACGGCAAACTGGCATGGCGCGCGTTGCAGGCGGTTCTGCCTGCCGCCGACCGATTTCCCCTACACCGTGCGTGTGGTGTCGGAAATCACCGAATCCAACGGCTCTTCGTCGATGGCATCGGTTTGCGGCGGCTCGCTGTCGATGATGGACGCAGGTGTGCCGTTGAAATCGGCGGTTGCCGGTGTGGCCATGGGTCTGATCCTGGAAGAAGACGGCGAATATGCGATCCTGTCGGACATCCTGGGTGACGAAGACCACCTCGGCGATATGGATTTCAAGGTTGCTGGTACCGAAAACGGCATCACCTCGTTGCAAATGGACATCAAGATTGCGGGCATCACACCCGAGATCATGAAAAACGCGCTGGCACAGGCGCGCGATGGCCGGATGCATATTCTGGGTGAGATGTCCAAGGCGCTGACCGGCGCTTCGGAATTCTCCGTCCACGCACCGCGCATCGAGACCATGCAGATCCCAACCGACAAGATCCGTGAAGTCATCGGGTCCGGCGGCAAGGTGATCCGCGAGATCGTCGAAACATCGGGTGCCAAGGTCGACATCAATGACGACGGCATCATCAAGATCGCCTCGGCAGACGGTGAAGCCATCAAACGCGCTTATGACATGATCCATTCGATCGTGGCAGAGCCGGAAGAAGGCAAGATCTACAAAGGCAAAGTTGTGAAAATCGTCGATTTCGGCGCTTTTGTGAACTTCTTTGGCAAGCGCGATGGCCTGGTCCACGTGTCCCAGATCGAAAACCGCCGCCTGAACCATCCGTCGGATGTGTTGAAGGAAGGCCAGGAAGTCTGGGTCAAATTGCTTGGCTTTGATGACCGCGGCAAGGTGCGCCTGTCGATGAAAATCGTCGATCAGGAAACCGGCGAAGACGCGAAGAAAGAAGAAGACGCAGAGTAATCTGCGGATCTTTCGGAAACTCCCAAGGGCCCCGGGCATAATTGTCCGGGGCTTTTTTTATGGAATTTTGCCTGAACGGTCGATCCCGGCGCGGCAAATTCCCTGAGGTCCCGGATCACGTCCGGGACTGGGTCGTCCAGTAGGAGGGCGCGTTAGCGGTCGCCGAACAGATCCCCCAACCCGCCCAGAACCGATCCTTCGCCCTTGTTGCCGCCGACGCTGCCGGCCTGCAGCACACGGTCGGCCAGACGCGAAAATGGCAGACTTTGCAGGAAGACGGTTCCCGGCCCGCGCAGCGTTGCCAAAAACAACCCCTCACCACCAAAGACCATCGACTTCAGATTGCCGGCGCGCTCGATGTCATAATCGACACCAGAGGTGAACGCCGCGATACAACCGGTATCCACCCGCAGCACTTCACCCGCGCGCAATTCGCGCCGGATCAGCGTGCCACCCGCATGAACAAACGCCATGCCGTCACCATTCAGCCGTTGCAGGATGAACCCTTCACCGCCAAAGAACCCGGCGCCCAGCTTCTTTTGAAACGCAATGTCGGTGCGGGTGCCAAAGGCCGCGCAAAGAAACGCATCTTTCTGGCAGATCAGCTCGCCCCCCAGAGCGGCCATATCCATTGGAATGATCTTGCCCGGATAGGGTGCGGCAAAGGCGACCCGGCGCTTGCCTTGCCCGGTGTTGCTGAAATGGGTAAGGAAAATGGACTCTCCGGTCAGCACCCGTTTGCCGACATTCAGCAATGCGCCCATGACGCCGCTGGTCGGGGTGGTGCCGTCGCCCATCTTGCTTTCAAATGTGATGCCGTCTTCCATGTAATTCATCGCACCGGCTTCTGCGATCACGGTTTCGCCAGGGTCCAACTCGACCTCGACAATCTGCATATCGTCGCCAAAAACTTCGTAATCAACTTCGTGGCACAGCATCTGCCTGTCCTTTGTGTCCAAAAATTCGTTTACAAATTCGCATGAATGTTACTTTGATGAAATGGCGGAATACCTGCCCTGTCCCTGTCGGCTTGGCCCCGATAGGGAGCACAGTGGTTTGGGGCGGCGGATTCTGCAAAGTTAATGAGTGGAGGGCGTTCATGTTCAAAAGTCTATTTTCGGTCACTGTCGTCGCGTGCATGGCCCTGGGCATCGCCAATTCAACCCTGGCACAGTCGCCGCGCACCGAAACCGTAAAATTCGAACGCGGGGCCAGCGAGGCGACCATCAATGACCAGATTACCGGACAGGAAATTGCGGTCTATGAGGTCGCGGCCCGCCAGGGTCAGCGATTGAAGGTCCAGTTGGAGCCGTCGAACCTGGAGACATATTTCAACGTCTATGTGCCGGGCAAAGGTCCGGGAATGGAGGCTTGGGCAAACGCGCAATTCACCAGCATAGTTGTCCCGGAAGTGAATTGTTTCGACAGTATCTTGCCGGATTCCGGCGCCTATTCGATCATGGTCTTCATGATGCGATCTGCGGCGCGGCGCGGCGAAGTCTCTGATTTCAAAGTTCACTTCAGCATAGAGTGACGCAAAGACCGCCGGACGTGGTCTCAGATGATCTCATCCTCGTCAAACAGCGGTGCAGCCTCGCGTTGCGCAGACATTTCGTCGACCACCGCTTCGGCCACCGCTTCGGATGGGGTCAGGGCGATATGAAACAGCGCGTCACCTTCGTTCACCACCGGCATGTTGGTGCGACCGATGATGATGCCCTCCATATCACTGATGATCTCTTCTTCGACGTCTCCTGCGGGGTCTGCCACAACGCCCAGCACCTCGCCCTCGGACACATAGTCGCCAATCGTGCGATAGGTGCGCAGCAGCCCGCCCAGCGGCGCACGCAGCCAGCTGGAACGTTCGGACAACAGCGGCGGCGTCTTGGCCTGGGGCACGCCGCGCGCGCCAATCATGTCCAGCGCATGCATCACCCGCAAAACGCCCGACAGCCCAGCCCGCGCAGCATATTCGTCAAACCGCAGGCCCTCGCCGGCTTCATACAGCAAGACATCACAATCCATGTCCTCTGCCGCATGGCGCAGCGATCCCTCGCGCAGTTTCGATTGCAACATGACAGGCGCACCAAAGGCCCGGCCCAATTCCGCCAACCGTTTATTGCCGGGCGTCAGCCGAATCTGCGGCAGGTTCTCGCGCCGGATCGCGGCGGAGTGCAGATCAATGCCGATATCCGACCGGGCCACGATTTCGGTCATGAACAGATGCGCCAAACGCGCCGCCAATGACCCCGAGGCATGGCCGGGAAAACACCGGTTCAAATCCCGGCGGTCGGGTAAATAACGCGAATGGTTGAGAAAGCCGAACGAATTGACAATCGGCACCGCCAGAAGCGTGCCAGCCAGCCGCTCCACTGGTTTGGCACGCAGCAGGCGGCGCACAACTTCGACGCCGATGACCTCGTCGCCATGAATGGCGGCCGACACGAACATGACCGGACCGGGACGTTTGCCATGCACCACATGCACCGGCATTGTGACGGGCGTGTGATCCGGCATCTGGCTGACCGGCAATTCAACGCTTTGGCGCGTGCCCGGCGCGATGCGGGCACCACCGATTTCAAAGGCCGCTTGGCTGGTCATTGTGCATTCCTGTCATCCGTTTGATTGCCGATAAGAGATCAGGAAACACTTGTCTACGATTTGCAGCGGTCCAGGCCTTCTTCTGTTTGAAAATATCCCGGGGGAGGCCAAGGGCCGGGGGCAGAGCCCCCTTTTTACCCGTTGGGTTAACCGGGCACCTTGGTTTTCCGCAGATAGGGCAGCACGGTTTCGAATGTGCCGAACTTTTCCTTCGCAGCATCATTGTTGACCGCTGTCGGAATGATCACATCCTGTCCCACTTCCCAGTTCGCCGGGGTGGCCACGCCATGTTGGGCGGCGGTTTGCAAACCGTCCAATGCGCGCAAGACCTCGGCAAAATTGCGGCCGACATTCATCGGATAGGTCATCGACAGTTTCAGCTTCTTGTCTGGTCCGATGATGAACACAGACCGCACTGTGGCGCTGTCGTTCGGGTTGGGGTTGTCGGGCAGGTAATGTTCGGCGGGCAGCATGTCAAAGGCTTTGGAAACCGCCAGATCCTTGTCCGCGATGATCGGGAACTTCGGCTCGGCGCCGCCCACCACTGCAATGTCTTTCTTCCAGCCGATGTGATCTTCGACCCCGTCCACAGACACGCCCAGCACCTTGGTGCCGCGTTTGTCCCATTCATCGGCCAGTTGCGCGACCGCTCCGAATTCGGTGGTGCAGACCGGCGTGAAATCCTTGGGGTGGGAAAACAGAATCGCCCAGCTGTCACCAATCCAGTCGTGGAATGTGATGGTGCCGGTGTCGGTTTCGGCGGTGAAATTCGGCACGGTGTCGTTGATGCGCAGTCCCATGATCGTCTCCTGTCGCTTGCGTGTTTCGGGGGGACCCGAAAATTTGATCAAATTTCTTGTGTCGCATATTGCGACGCTACTGATGTGGTGACACAGTGCCGGGAATCCAAGGGAGGTCAACCTATGATCGAGAAACGCCAATTCTATATCGACGGTGCCTGGGTCGACCCGGCCACCGGCAATGATTTTACCGTGATCGACCCCTCGACCGAGGACAGCTGCGCGGTCATTTCGCTTGGCGATCAGGCCGATACCGACGCCGCTGTGGCCGCCGCCCGCGCCGCATTTGACGGTTGGGCCACCAGCCCCGTGGCGGATCGCATCGCGCTGTTGGAAAAGCTGGCCGCGATCTATCAGGACCGGTCCGATGAAATGGGCGAGGCGATCAGCCTCGAAATGGGCGCGCCAATTGATTACGCCAAGGCCAATCAGGTTGGTGCCGGCTCTTGGCACATGGGCGGTTTTCTAAAGGCGCTGCAGGACTTTAAATGGGAACGCGATTTTACCGCCACTGAAAAACACCTGCTGGAACCTATCGGGGTCTGCGGGCTGATCACGCCGTGGAACTGGCCGATGAATCAGGTTGTGCTAAAGGTTGTTCCGGCGCTTGCGGCGGGCTGTACCGTGGTGTTGAAACCGTCCGAGGTCGCGCCGCTGTCCTCGCTGCTGTTTGCAGAATTCGTGCATGAGGCCGGATTTCCGAAGGGCGTGTTCAACCTGGTGAACGGCGATGGCCCCGGCGTCGGCAGCCAGCTTTCGGTACACAAGGACGTCGATATGATCTCCTTTACCGGCTCAACCCGCGCGGGAATTGCAATTTCCAAGGCTGCGGCGGATACGTTGAAACGCGTCTCGCTGGAACTGGGCGGCAAGGGGGCAAACATCATCTTTGCCGACGCGGATAAAGACGCGGTGAAACGCGGCGCGCGGCATTGTTTTGCCAATTCCGGCCAGTCCTGTAACGCACCGACCCGGATGCTGGTGGAACGGTCAAGATATGACGAAGCGGTGGAAATCGCCGCAGAGGTCGCCAATGCCACCCGTGTTGGCCCGGCGTCCGAAAGCGGGCGGTTCATCGGTCCGGTGGTGTCCGAGGTCCAGTTCAACAAGATCCAAGGCCTCATCGAGGTCGGGATGAAAGAGGCCCGGCTGGTTGCGGGCGGTCCGGGACGGCCCGAGGGGCTGAACCGGGGCTATTATGTCCGGCCCACGGTGTTTGCCGATGTCAGCAACGACATGACCATCGCCCAGGAAGAGGTATTTGGCCCCGTCCTGTCGATCCTGCCGTTCGACAGCGAGGAAGAGGCAATCGCAATTGCCAATGACACGCCGTATGGCCTGGCCGATTATGTTCAGACCACGGATGACGACAAACGCCGCCGCGTGGCGCGCCGTCTGCGGGCCGGGATGATCGAAACCAATGGATCGGGCTTTGCCCAGGGCTCGCCTTTTGGTGGGTACAAACAATCCGGCAATGGCCGCGAGGGCGGCACATTCGGGATCGAAGAATTCCTGGAGGTCAAAGCAGTCTCGGGCTGGGCGGCGGAATAATTTCGACCGAGTGAAGAGGGCGCGGCGTTTTTCGCCCGCCCTTTTTCGGATAAAGGGTTATCGCAGGTCATCGCATCTGCGATCTACCTCTGGGCGACGTCCGTTCAGAGCCCGAATTTGCTAGATGCCGCATCATGCGCGACTGTAAGCGATGCGTAGATGGCGGAGTTTGCAGAGTGTTCGATTTGCGCTGCACGGATGAAATTTTCCAGAGAGGAATCGCCTACTTATTGAGGCTCGCGAGCTGTTGTGTGACCATCGCAAAACGACGGAAAGAGGGTCTTGCTGTGGTGAATTTCACATCGTCCGTTTCGCGAAGTAATGTTTTGAAACTCTCTGTGGTATGGGTCGATCTAGCTCCAAATATCACTTCTCTTAGAACAAGGTTTGCGTCGAAATTAGCAAAAAACACTTCATTCGGCTTCGTGAGCTTTAGCTCTTTTTCTGTCTGAGAAAGCGAAAACCAATAGCGCCACTCTTCCTCGTAAGACCAATGGTTACTCTTAGTCATACGCGCAAAGTTTACCAATTGATCCTTGTATTTGGTGTCGGCTAAATCACGTTCACTTATGGGTCGTAGTTTGTCGATATAGCGAATTTTATCAGCGTATGCGATTGATTCCCCCCGACGAATGGGGAGGTCGAAACCCAAGCAGACACCTTTGTGATTGTTGGCATAGTGCCCCCACATGGTAGGAACCGCCCAACTTTCAGAAAATGAAATGAAGCCCTGTGACTTTGAGTAGCCGTCTATCGCCGTTTTCCAAGCCGTCCGGAATGATCGTGCCTTTTCGCTATCGCCAAAATCAAAAGGCATGAATTCGAAGATATCGTTAACATCGTTAGGAAAGGATAATTTCAAACGACGGTTTTTCACATTCTCAGCCGCCCAGTGGTCGCAGGTAAAGTGAAATAGTCTAACTGTATTTGACATTGAAAGGTTCGCTCAGGAATAATCACGACAGTACAACTGTTGGGCTGACGGGAACTGAAAATCAACCCTCCCATTGTTTATGTCCGCTTCGGGCTGGGAGCGGTCGTTGACCGGTCGGGCGCAAAGTCCCGCTTAACAAACATCGGCGCGCCCATGCGACGGTCCGGTTGGGGGCGCTACGTGCGTCCTGCCTTTTCCGTGATGCCGGACACGCCCTGACGGCGGGCCAGTTCGGCCAAAACATCGTCCAGCGCAATATCCCGTGCGGCCAGCATCACTAGCAGGTGATACAGCACATCTGCCAATTCATAGGTCAGGTTTTCGCGGTCGTTCCTGGCGGCGGCAATGATCGCTTCGATCGCCTCTTCGCCAAACTTTTCCGCGCATTTTTCCGGCCCCTTGGCCAGCAATTTCGCGGTCCAGGAGCTTTCTGGATCGGCGTCTTTGCGTGCGGCGATCACCGCCTCCAGGTCGTGTAGAACGCTCATGACAGCCTCATCGCGATACCTGCGTCGGCCATGTGCTGCTTGGCCTCGGCAATGGTGAAGTCGCCAAAGTGAAAGATCGAGGCCGCCAAGACCGCTGATGCGCCGCCTTTGGTCACGCCTTCGACCAGATGGTCCAAGGTGCCAACCCCGCCCGAGGCAATGACTGGCACCGACACGGCGTCGGAAATCGCCCGCGTCAGCGGAAGGTTGAACCCGGCGCGTGTGCCGTCACGATCCATCGAGGTCAACAGGATTTCGCCCGCGCCTTTTTCTGTTACCAATTGCGCGAATTCCACCGCGTCGATGCCGGTGGGTTTGCGGCCGCCATGGGTGAAAATCTCCCATTTGCCGGGGTCCACGGTTTTGGCGTCGATGGCGCAGACAATGCATTGGCTGCCGAATTGATCCGCCGCTTCGGCGATCACATCGGGGTTGGCAACGGCCGCAGAGTTGAAGCTGACCTTGTCTGCGCCCGCGAGCAGAAGCTTGCGGACATCCGCCGCCGTGCGCACACCGCCGCCGACGGTCAGGGGAATGAAACATTGCTCTGCGGTGCGCTGTACCACATCCATCATCACACCGCGGTTTTCATGCGTGGCATGAATGTCGAGGAAACAGAGTTCGTCCGCGCCCGCGGCGTCATAGGCGCGGGCAAATTCCACCGGGTCGCCCGCATCACGCAGGTCGACAAAGTTGACACCCTTCACCACGCGGCCATCGGCCACATCGAGACAGGGGATGATACGGGTCTTGAGCATATGCGTCTCTTAATCCGCCCGGCGGTATGGGGCAAGCAAGCGATTGCATATTCGGCCATGTTGCGAAATGGTATACCAAAGCGGAATCGGAGAGGCGATATGACACCGGAATTTGCAAATTATCCCAGCCTGAACGGCAAATCGGTGATTGTCACCGGTGGGGCGTCGGGGATCGGGGCGGCGATTGTGCGCGCCTTTGCCGAGCAGGGGGCCAAAGTCGGGTTTGTCGACCTGGATGCGACGGCGGGACAGGCGCTTGCCGCCGAGTTGGGCGGGGATGTCGCGTTTGAGGTGTGCGATCTGCGCGACATTGACGCGCTGAAAGTGGCCTTTGCCGCCCTGGCAGCTAAACTTGGTCCCGCCACGGTGCTGGTCAATAATGCCGCGCGGGACGACCGCCACGGCTGGGAAGAGGTGACACCGGAATTCTGGGATGAACGTCAAGCCACCAACCTGCGGCACCAGTTCTTTGCCATTCAGGCCGTGGCGCCGGGAATGATTGCCGCCGGGGCCGGGTCAATCATCAATATGGGCTCTTGCAGCTGGTGGCAGAAGTTGGGGGGCATGCCCGCCTATACCACCGCCAAGGCCGCGGTGCATGGGCTGACACGTGGCATGGCGTCCGATCTTGGGCCGCATGGCATCCGGGTCAATACCGTGGTGCCGGGATGGGTGATGACCGAACGGCAAAAGACCTTGTGGGCAACACCGGAGGCTCTGGAAAGAAATCTTGAGACGCAATGTCTTAAAGAGCTGATCGAACCGGTCTATCTGGCGCGAATGGTGCTGTTCCTGGCATCCGATGATTCCCGGATGTGCACGGCGCAGGATTTCTTTGTCGAGGCTGGCGTGGTCTAGCGTTTTGTGGTCCCGGACGTGCTCCGGGACCTCATTTCAATCTGGCAGGAGGTCCCGGATCAGGTCCGGGACTGTCCAGCGCAGCACATGTTTATTCTGCCAGAGTGGCCAGCGCCGTGCGCAGGTCGATCGCGCCATCATAAAGCGCACGACCAGAGATTGCACCGTTCAGCGCCGCGCCACAGTTTTTCAGCGCCACCAGATCCTCGATTGATGACACGCCACCGGATGCAATCACCGGGATCGCCACTGCATTGGCCAGCGCCGCCGTGGCGTCGATATTGGGCCCTTGCATTGCGCCATCGCGGTTGATGTCGGTGTAGATGATCGCCGCGACGCCGGCGTCTTCGAAGCTGCGCGCCAGATCGGTGACCAGCACATCGGTTTCTTCGGCCCAGCCTTTGGTTGCGACCCGGCCATTGCGGGCGTCGATGCCGACGGCGACTTGACCGGGGAACGCCTTGGCCGCCTCTCGCACCAGTTTCGGGTTCTCGACTGCAACGGTGCCCAAAATGACCCGCGCCAATCCCTTGGTCAGCCAGCTTTCGATGGTGGCCATGTCGCGAATGCCGCCGCCCAGTTGTGTCGGCACGGCGGTCGCGGCCAGAATTGCCTCAACCGCGCCCGCATTCACCGGTGCGCCGGCAAAGGCGCCGTTCAAATCCACCAGATGAAGCCATTCACAGCCCGCATCGACAAAGTCCCGCGCCTGATCGGCGGGGTCGTTGTTGAACACAGTGGCCTTGTCCATATCGCCGCGCAGCAGTCGCACGGCATTGCCGTCTTTCAGGTCGATAGCGGGGTAGAGGATCATGGTTTGAGCACCCTTATGCTGCACTAGCGAAGGCGTTTTGCACGAACCGCGGCGAAATGCAACCGACCCGACGTCACGCTTGCCAGATGCGGCAATTCGCGCCCAACATCCCGGCCATCGCTCAGGGAGGAGTAATAAATGAAACCAATGATGATGGCGATTGCCGCACTGGGGTTGATGGCCGGCCCGGCCTTTGCGGACTCGGCCGAAGGCGTCTGGAAAACCGAAGTCGACGATGGCAGCTATGCCCATGTCACCATTGCGCCCTGTGGCGCCAAGGTCTGTGGTGTCATCAGCCGCACCTTCAACAACAGCGGGGAATACAATTCCCCCAACAAAGGCAAGCAATTGGTGCGCGGCATGGAGCCAAAGGGCGGTGGCAAATACACCGGCAACGTCTGGCGACCGTCCAACAACAAGGTTTATGTCGGCAAGATGCAGATAAGCGGCAGCTCGCTCAAACTTTCGGGATGTGTGGCCGGCGGGCTGTTGTGCAGCTCTCAGGTCTGGACACGGGTGAAATAACGTACTTCAATCCACTCGGCGCAGCGGATGCGTCGTATATGGATAGGAGATCGGCCATGGGCCGAATTCTGGTAACGGCGGTTTTGGCGATGACATTGGCCAAAGCCGCATCAGCGCAATCGGCCGAGGGGCTTTGGGCGTCACCGCCGGACCCCAAGGGGCAGACCGGCATTGTCCAGATCACGCCCTGTGGCGCGGCGCTTTGTGGCACCTTGATCAAGGCATTTGACCCGAACGGCCAGCCGATTGTGACGCCCAATGTGGGCAAGCAGCTGATCTGGGATATGAAGGCGGCAGGCCCGGGGCACTATGACGGGGGCCGGGTCTATGTGCCGCTGTTTGGTCGCGATTATGCCGCCACGATGCAGGTGTCCGGCACCAAACTCACGGTCAAGGGCTGTGCGGTCGGGGTCTGCAAAAGCCAGCATTGGCAACGGGCAAACTAATTTGCCGTAGCCTCAATTCGGGTGTGTCACGGCGCCCAGTTGAGGAAGTTTGCGATCATGCGCAGCCCGTTGGCCTGGCTTTTTTCCGGATGGAATTGCATGCCGACCATCGTGCCGCGCCCGATCATCGCAGTCACATCGCCGGCGTAGTCAACATGGGCCAGCCGTTCCGCCGGGTTTTCCACGCGGAAATGATAGGAATGCACGAAATAGGCATGGGTGCCGGTTTCAATCCCGGCCAGAACCGGATGCGGATGGTTGACCACCAGATCGTTCCAGCCCATGTGCGGCACTTTGAGCTTGTCGTCCTGTGGTGTGATTTTCACCACTTCGCCGCTTACCCAATCCAGCCCCGGCGTGTCTTCGTATTCGCGCCCCCAGGTGGCCATCAGCTGCATCCCGACACAGATTCCCATGAAGGGGCGGCCTTTGACCTCGACCGCCTCGACCATGGCATCATAGAGGCCGGAATGCCCC
Source organism: Marinovum sp. J2-8 (assembly GCF_055808435.1). Classification (NCBI taxonomy): domain Bacteria; kingdom Pseudomonadati; phylum Pseudomonadota; class Alphaproteobacteria; order Rhodobacterales; family Roseobacteraceae; genus Marinovum; species Marinovum sp. J2-8. The sequence goes on from NZ_JBVVRZ010000003.1 coordinate 123,368, forward strand.
TTCAGCTGTTTCCAGCAGGCGGGAAAGGCGCCATCCCCGGGCAGGACGATGCGGTCGGCACGGGCCACCACATCTGCATCGCCGGTCACCACCACATCGCCGCCGTCCACTTCGGCGGCCATGCGTTGAAACGCCTTTTCGGCGGAATGCAGGTTGCCGGATTCATAGTCGATGAGGGCAGTTAGCATGGGGCGGCCTTTGGTCTATTGGTATGTGCAGATGTGCGGTGCGCATCCGCCAAAGGCGTCGCGCAATTTCCCCGCAGGGTCAAGGGGGGCTGCCAATATGGTCAAGCACGGACAGCACCGCATCGTCCGGCGTGGGTGTGCCGCCAAATCGCCCTGACAATTCAAAAGCGCATAGCCATGCACCAGCGACCAGACCTGGGTTTCGATTTCGACCGGATCTTTGCCGGCGGGTACAAAAGGCGCACAGGTGTCGCGCAGCACCTGATAGGCCGGGGCGGAATTCAACCGCATTTGATCAATCAGTTTTGAATTGGCCCGAAAGCTGAAGATCAGGTCATAGAGCGCGGGATTGTTGCGGGCAAACGCCAGATAGCCGCGACAGATATTGCGCAGACGGTCGCGGGGCGTTTGCGGCCCGGTGTCCGCGAAATCCAGCATGCTCTGGCGAAACCGGGCGAAACCTTCGGCGGCAATGGCCATCCGAAGCCCGTCCACCCCGTCAAAGTGATGTGCCGGGGCGGCATGTGACACACCGGCCCGCGCGGCGCATTTGCGCAGTGACAGATTATCCAACCCGCCCTCGGTCAAAAGCGCGATTCCCGCTTCGATCAACGCGGCGCGCAGGTTGCCGTGGTGGTGGCCGGTTTTGTCTGGGTGTTGGCTCATCCTGCGGGGATAGGATTGTGACTTGACAGCGTCAAGTGCGGTCGAATATTGACGGTGTCAAGTTTACACTGTCAAGTTTACATCGACACATTTATCGCAAGGACAAAGCCCATGGTCACATTCAACTTTCAAAAGATCCGAAATGCCCTGTTCTGGGGGTTGTCGATCCTTGTTGCGCTGGTTGCCTGGCGGTTCATTCCGTTGGGGGTAGAGGCGTCGATGGATTTCATGGCGCATCACATCGAACCGCGTGCCCTGGCGCTCTATGCCCATATCGGTGTTGCGCCGTTGGTGCTGTTTCTGTTGCCGTTTCAATTCAGTGTCGACCTGCGCATCCGCCGCCCAAAGCTGCACCGGTGGTTCGGGCGGATTTATGCGGTTGGCGTGCTGGTGTCGGGCGTGGCGTCGCTGCCGCTTGCGGCGCATACCTCGGGGGGGCCGGTCGCGGGGCTGGGGTTTGCTGTGCTGGCGGTGCTGTGGATGGGCGTCACGGCCCAGGCAGTGCGGCTGGCGATGCAAGGGCGTTTGGCCGCGCATCGGATCTGGATGATCCGGTCAGCTGCGCTGACCTTTGCCGGGGTGACCCTGCGGCTGGAATTGCCGCTGTTGGCGATGCCGCTGGGGATCGACCTTGGGTATCAGGTCGTGGCCTGGGCCTGCTGGATCCCAAACGCCATCCTGGCGGAATGGATGATCCGGCGAAACGTGGCCCCGTCAAAGACGGTGGCAAAACCTGTGGCAAAGACAGTGGAAGGGGCGGGGTAACCCGCCCAATCGGTCCCTGCCGTCAGAGCATGCCCTTGGTCGAGGGGATTGCGTCGGCCTTGCGCGGGTCGGTTTCCACGGCTTCGCGCAGCGCACGCGCCACGGATTTGAATGCCGCTTCCGTGATATGGTGGCTGTTGATGCCATGCAGCGCGTCGACATGCAGGGTGATGCCGCCATGGGTGCTGAGCGCTTGAAAGAACTCGCGCACCAATTCGGTGTCGAAGCTGCCAATCTTCGGGGACGGCAAATCGACATTCCAGACCAGAAACGGCCGCGCCGACAGGTCCAGCGCCGTGCGCACCAGCGCATCATCCATTGCCAACAGGCAGGAGCCATAGCGGCGAATGCCCTTCTTGTCGCCAAGGGCGGCGACCAGCGCCTGACCAATGGCGATGCCGGTGTCTTCGACCGTGTGATGGTCGTCGATATGCAGGTCACCGTCAGCCCGGATTGTCATGTCAATCAACGAGTGGCGCGATAATTGATCCAGCATGTGGTCAAAGAACCCGACGCCGGTCTGATTGTCATAGCTGCCCGATCCATCGAGATCGATCGTGACATTGATTTTGGTTTCGGCGGTTTCGCGGGTGATCGTGGCTTTGCGCATCGGGGTCTTCCTGTCAGGTCAGCGCCTTATAGGCCCCGCGCCCGGGCGGGCCAAGGGGCGGGGCGATGGTTTTCGCGGCTTGTGCGTGCCGGGCCACTGTGTCAGCCTCCGCGCCAAGAGGGAGACCTGCGCCATGACCACTTGTGTCTTTGTTCAAATCCGTTGCACCCCCGGCCAGACCTATAAGGTCGCGGAGGAAATCGTGCGGCATGAAATCCACTCCGAATTATATTCGACCACCGGCGATTTCGATCTTTTGCTGAAGCTTTACGTTCCCGAAGGTCAGGACGTGGGCAAATTCATCAATGACAATCTGCTGACATTGCCCGGTATTGAGCGGTCGCTTACCACGCTGACGTTCAAGGCGTTTTAAGCCGCCTTCAAGGCTGGCACTGCGGCAATGTTCCTGACCAAGCCCGGCTTGCTCCAGTGCGGCTGGATTGATCGCGCACAGGTTGGGCTTGCGCATAAGAGTTGAAATGAAAGCCGTTTGTGATTGAGGGGGCTGTGCGCAGTGCCATTGCGTACGACGACCCCGAAGGGGGGTATCTCTTTGATACCGTCCGTTCGGCCGCCGGATAAGATCCGATGTCATCTATCGTAAGTATTGGAGCGGGCGAGGCGATTCGAACGCCCGACCCTAACCTTGGCAAGGTTATGCTCTACCCCTGAGCTACGCCCGCATCCGTTTGGCCATCTCTGACCTGGGGTTACCTAATGGAGCGGGCGAGGCGATTGAACGCCCGACCCTAACCTTGGCAAGGTTATGCTCTACCCCTGAGCTACGCCCGCATACCATTGGGTGTGCGGGATTTATAAACTGTTGGCGCGGGCTGCAAGAGGAAATTGGTGTTCCGGGCGATCTTTTTGTCTTTGGCCTGTCAGAGGGGCTCTGGTTTCGCCGATCACAAGGAAACTGACCCCGGCAAAGGGGGCTGCACATCGGGATTGGTTGGTCGGTCCCGAAATCATTGCACCATCTGCGGCCTGAGGTTTGGTGCGCCACCAGAAGGGGGGCAGGGGATCGACAGGGGGGACAAGGCGACAGCGCCGCTGGACCGACGGTCACAAGGCCGGGAAAGACCCTGGGCGGCAAATAAAAACCCCCGCTGCTTCCGAAGATGCAGCGGGGGTCAGGGGGCCTATGGCCAAGTGCGCCGGCCTTGCAAACCGGACCGGAGGGTTATTCCAGTTCGATCAGCAGGTCTTTTGCGTCGATCTGACCGGCGGGTTGGATATGTACGGCCTTGACCGTTGCATCGCGTTCGGCGTGGATGCCGGTTTCCATTTTCATCGCCTCGATGGTCAGAAGAAGATCGCCTTCTTTCACCTTGTCGCCGGCCTTGACCGCAACAGTGGCCACCACACCGGGCATCGGGGCGCCAATGTGGTTTGCATTGCCAACCTCGGCCTTGGGGTTGGATTTGCTGGAGGCCGCGACCTTGCGGTTGGGCACACGGATCACCCGTGGCTGGCCGTTCAGTTCAAAGAACACCTTGGCCTCGCCATCTTCGCCGGTTTCACCGACGGCCTGAAGCCGGATTTCCAGCTTCTTGCCGGGGTCGATTTCGGCTGTGATCTCTTCGCCCGGCTCCATGCCGTAGAAGAAGGTATGCGTCGGCAGGGTGCGCACCGGACCATAGGTGCGGTGACGGCCCATGTAATCCATGAACACCTTGGGATACATCAGATAGCCGTTCAGGTCCTCGTCATCGACGACCAGCCCCTCAAGCTCTTTCGAGACCTGTGCGCGGACCTCTTCGAGGTCGACAGGCTTCAGATGTTTGCCGGGGCGTTCCAGATTGGGTTTGTCGCCCTTCAGCACCTTTTTCAGAATGCCCTTGGGGAAGCCGCCGGGAGGTTGGCCCAGGTTGCCGCGCATCATGTCGATCACGCTGTCGGGGAAGGCGACATCGGTTTTCGGGTCTTCGACCTGTGACCGGGTAAGCCCCTGACTGACCATCATCAAGGCCATGTCACCGACCACCTTGGACGAGGGCGTGACCTTGACGATATCGCCGAACATCATGTTCACATCGGCATAGGTTTCCGCCACTTCATGCCAACGCTCCTCAAGCCCGAGGCTGCGCGCCTGTGCCTTGAGGTTGGTGAACTGACCGCCGGGCATTTCGTGCAGATACACCTCGGACGCCGGGGCCTGCATGCCAGACTCAAATGCCGCATATTGACCGCGCACCGCTTCGAAATAGTTCGAAATTTCGCGGATGGCGCTGATGTCCAGACCGGTGTCCCGTTCGGTGTGGCGCATGGCTTCGACAATCGAGCCGAGGGTCGGCTGCGAGGTGTTGCCGGAAATCGCATCCATCGCACCGTCAACCGCGTCCACACCGGCCTGTGCCGCCGCCATGATGGTGGCAATTGCCGCGCCGGATGTGTCGTGGGTGTGGAAGTGGATCGGCAGGCCGACCTCTTCTTTCAGGGCTTTGATCAGCGGACCGGCAGCGGCGGGTTTCATCAGCCCGGCCATGTCTTTCAGACCCAGCACATGCGCGCCGGCGGCCTTCAGCTCTTTGCCCATCGCGACATAATATTTGAGATCATATTTGGCGCGGTTCGGGTCAAGGATGTCACCGGTGTAACAGACGGTGCCTTCGCAGACTTTGTTCGCGTCCAGCACGGCATCCATCGCCACGCGCATGTTTTCGACCCAGTTCAACGAATGAAGACGCGGAACACGTCAACGCCGGTTTCAGCGGCCTGTTTCACAAAGAACTGCACCACGTTGTCGGGATAGTTGGTATAACCCACACCGTTCGACGCGCGCAGCAGCATTTGTGTCATGACATTGGGCATCGCCGCACGCAGGTCGCGCAGACGCTGCCACGGACATTCCTGCAAGAAGCGATACGCCACGTCAAACGTCGCCCCGCCCCAGCATTCCACGCTGAACAGCTGCGGCAGATTGGCGGCATAGCTTGGCGCAACACGAATCATGTCGATTGACCGCATGCGGGTGGCCAGCAACGACTGGTGTCCGTCACGCATCGCGGTGTCGGTGATCAACAGTTTCTTTTCGTTGAGCATCCAGTCGGCAACTGCCTGTGGGCCTTTTTCGTCCAGCAGGGTCTTGGTGCCCGGTGCCGGTGCCGCGCGGGAAACCGGCGCTTTTGCCGGTTTCAATTCGGGGTGCGGCATTGGCCGTCCCTGAACCTCTGGGTGACCATTGACCGTGATGTCGGCGATATAGGTCAGCACCTTGGTGCCCCGGTCGCGGCGCTTTTTGAAATCGAAAAGCTCGGGCGTCTCGTCGATGAATTTGGTGGTGTATTGATTGTTGAGGAAGGTCGGGTGTTTCAGCAGGTTTTCAACAAAGGCGATGTTGGTGCTGACACCGCGCACGCGGAATTCGCGCAGGGCGCGGTCCATGCGGGCAATTGCCTTTTCCGGGGTCTGGGCCCAGGCGGTGACCTTGGTCAGCAGGCTGTCGTAATAACGTGTGATCACGCCGCCCGCATAAGCGGTGCCGCCATCCAGCCGGATGCCCATGCCCGTGGCCGAGCGATAGGCAGTGATGCGGCCATAGTCGGGGATGAAGTTGTTTTGCGGGTCTTCGGTGGTGACGCGGGTTTGCAACGCGTGACCGTTAAGGCGGATGTCATACTGGCTTGATTTGCCGGTGGCCTCGGACAGAGACTTGCCTTCGGCGATCATGATCTGCGCCTGCACGATGTCGATGCCGGTGACTTCTTCGGTGACGGTGTGTTCCACCTGGACGCGCGGGTTCACTTCGATGAAGTAGAACTTGCCGGTTTCCATATCCATCAGGAATTCAACGGTGCCGGCGCATTCATAGTTCACATGCGCACAGATCTTGCGGCCCAATTCGCAAATCTCTTCGCGCTGCGCTTCGCTCAGATAGGGGGCAGGCGCACGTTCGACGACCTTCTGGTTGCGCCGCTGGACGGAACAATCACGCTCGTACAGGTGATAGATATTGCCTTGCTGGTCGCCCAGGATCTGCACCTCGACGTGGCGGGCGCGGGTGATCATCTTTTCCAGATAACCCTCGCCGTTGCCAAAGGCGGCCTCGGCCTCGCGGCGGCCTTCCAGGACCTTTTCCTCGACCTCATCTTCGGAGAAGATCGGCCGCATGCCGCGTCCGCCGCCCCCCCAGGAGGCTTTCAGCATCAGGGGATAGCCAACTTCGGCCGCCTCTTTCTTGATTGCGGCAATGTCGTCGCCCAGAACCTCGGTCGCGGGAATGACCGGCACTCCGGCTTCGACCGCAACGCGCCGGGCGCTGGCCTTGTCCCCAAGGGCGCGCATGGTTGCCGCTTTGGGGCCGATGAATGTGATGCCATTGGCGTCGCAGGCATCCACAAAATCAGGGTTTTCAGACAGAAGCCCATAGCCGGGATGAATGGCATCCGCCCCGCATTGCTTGGCGACGCGAATGATCTCCTCGATGCTCAGATAGGCCGCAACCGGTCCCATGCCCTTGCCAATCCGATAGGCCTCGTCCGCCTTGAACCGGTGCAGGCCCAATTTGTCTTCTTCGGCATAGACCGCGACGGTCTTTTTGCCCATTTCGTTGGCGGCGCGCATGATGCGAATGGCGATCTCGCCACGGTTGGCTATAAGGATTTTGGTGAAGTCAGGCATTCCAGGCTTCCGTTTGTTGCAATGCAGCATAACTAGACGTTCCGAATGCCGGGGTAAACAGAAACGGTCTGATTATCGCTGCGAATCGCTTATTGTGTGGGCTTATGGCGCGATAAAAGTCACATTTGGCATGTTGACAATGCGTTCCACGTCCGCGTCGTACATGTCTGTCAGCAGGTCGATATAATCATCAGACCAGCCGGCAATGTCGACTTCTTCGTCAACTTCGTCTTCCAGCGCGTATTTGTCGAGAAAGGCCAGCATGGCTTTGCGTTTCTGGACTTCTGGAATGCCGGGGTGGTCCCGCAGGAAGCCGCGAAACCGCTGCATGCCTTCGGGCGACATGATCCGGGACAGCAAATCAAAGGCCCCGTTGATCTTGGCACCGGATGGCAGACCGGCCAGCGCGCGCACGATTTCGCCCCAGATCAAGGGAGAGTTTCGTTGCACCAGGCGGTGATTTTCAAATCGGGCAGATGTTCCTGCAGGCGTTCAAACAGCTCTGACCAGCGCAGATATGCCGGGTCCGCGCCATTGAGAAAGCTTTGGAAGTCCTGGTGCGGCGTTGTTTCAAAGACCGCTGGCAGCCAGGTGGCCGGGTTGCGCAACCCGATGAACAATTCCAGGGTGTCATCTTTGAACAATCGCTGGGCATTGATCAGCCGCTCATGCGCCTTGGGGTAAAGCAGGCCGGCGCTGATGGCAATCTTGGGCACGCAAAACAGGTGGTCCTGGCTCAGGATAAGGCGATCGAAATTCTCGGCATCCTCATCCAGGATCGTGTCCAGCATGATGTCGCGTGCATCCGGGGCCGGATCTGCCTTGGTCAATGCACCAAGCGCCCCGCTGAGAATCTGGCGGTATCGGCTTGGCCCGGGCACGGCCACACCACGATCCCGCAGAGCATCCGCATTGCGCAACAAACAGCGCAGCAGCTTGTCTTCGTCGGTGGCGTGGGCGCTGGCATGGAGAATAACTTGCATGGAACTCACAGTGTCAACAATTTCCACGCCACTATAGCCCAGCCCGCGCCGGGGAAAACCCGCTTTGCCATTCCTGAAAAAAAACTGTGATTTTCCTCTTGCCCAGAGTCAAATCTGGATTTAAACGGACGCGACGTGCCCCTATAGCTCAGCTGGTAGAGCAACTGATTTGTAATCAGTAGGTCCGCGGTTCGAGTCGTGTGGGGGCACCATCAATTCTCTCCTATATATCTGTTTTTGTTGATATATGTTGATGGTTCTTGCGCGTCTGTATCCACATCCGTATCCACAAGGCGGATGTAGCTATGCGATTGATAGCCGTGAAGTATGTCAAACCTGACCCCCGAAATGGAAAACTGATCTACCGCAGGCGCGTCCCCAAAGCGCTGTTGGCGAGCGTTGGTCAAACAGAGTTCGTCAAGACGCTGGGTCGCACGACCGCAGAGGCGCTGATCGCCTATGGCCCCTTCCACCAAAAAATCGAACACATGCTGGCGTTGGCTAAGAATGGCGTCACGGGGCTTTCGCCTGCTGAACAACGGGCGCGGCTTACGGCCATGCTGCAAGGATGGAATGCAGACCCTTTCAGCCCCGGACGCGACGACAACGAACGCACGTGGCGCGAAGTCAAAGCCGAACGGCTGATCGACCGTTACCAAGACCCCGATACCGGAGAATATCACGGCGTCCCGGATGATGTGGCGGCAACGGCAAGCGCTTTGTTGTCTGGCGTCCCCCAGACGCCCCCCGAACCAACTCTGACAGATGCCTTCAAGTTCTACTTGCAGGAAAACGCCAAGACCTTGCCCGAACAGCGCAAGAAGCAGGTGCAGCGCTTTGCCCGCGCCGAACGCCACCTGATCGCCGCTGTGGGGGCGGACAAGGCCACGTCCAAGCTGACCCGAGAGGATGCCCGCAAATGGCGTGATATGCGTCTGGCGGGCGGCGCATCGCCCACAACGATCCAACGCGAAAAGAACGATCTGAGCGCCGTTATCGGACTGGCACAAAGTGAATTGGACGCGGGCGGCGTCAATCCGTTCAGCAAATTGAAGCTGCCCAAGGCCAAGGTCAGCCGCCAGATGGAACGTGAGGCATTGCCCCCAGAGGTCATTCAGGGGGTCTATGCAGCGCTGCGCCAGAAGCGACCCGACCTGTTGCCCATCTGGACGCTGTTGGACTTCACGGGCGCACGACCAAGCGAGATCAGTCAGCTACAGGCAGGTGAGATTGTTCTGGGCCATCCCGTTCCGCATATCGTGATCCACGAACGCGACGACCGGACGCTGAAAACCTCATGGTCTACCCGAAAGGTGCCCTTGATCGGTCCCGCACTGGACGCCGCAAAGCAAGCCGTGAGGGGCGTGAACGATCCGACTGCCCCGGCGTTCCCGCGTGTCTACGGTGAGGGCGGGATGGACCGGCTGTCAGCGGCCTTGAACAAGCGTATACGGGCATTGACCAAAGACTCGCGCCACGTCTGCTACAGCCTGCGCCACAACATGAAGGACAGGCTTCGGGCGGCGGAGGTTTTCCACGATACCCAAACGGCGATCATGGGCCATGCCTTTGGGCGGGGAGAGGATGCGGCTTATGGTGGAGCGGTGTCGCTGGAACAAAAACGATTCGCACTTGAACGGAGTTTGAACGTCCACTTCTTTGCGCCATGATCTACGTCGAAATCGGCCGAGGCTGTGTGAAAACTCCCCCGCGGCCTCCGAGTGCCGGAACGATGTTCTCGTCAAGCCGGAATCAGTACACGTTCGCCCTCCTTGGGGCCGGAAATTGACGCTCTCCCGGGAAATTATTCGGGCGCGTTGCGCGAAATCTGCGTTTTCACACAGCCTCGGCACATTGGGGCCGCCCGCATTGTTCCTCGTCGCTGCACTGCAGCTTCCCGGAAGCAGAAATTGACGCACAAGCGCAGCAATTTCAATAAGCGTTTGACGGTAATACGGGCGAACTCGGCATTCGCTAAAACTGCACCATTGGCCCAAGCCTTTCAAAGATTGTATTCACTGCGAACTTCAGCGAGGCACCGATTGCGCGATAACTTTGATCTTCCAGTTCTAGTTTTATTAAGTTCTTTGCAAAAAAATGTGTCCCACAGTCTTTTGAAGGTCTTTTCTTCTTTTGAAAAGTCCCAATCCCCTCGCTGTCGCCAGTCAACAGCCCAACGTTTACACATCTCCCCAAACAATTCACGGTTGAATGTGAGCACCAGAGTATCCACAGCTTCGATAGTTCTCTGCAGTAAAGCAAAGTCCACAGCTATCCGAACCGGATTGCTATACCTTCTGGCCTCGATCTGAACTGCGTTCCTCCCGGGCAGGACTCCACCGTTATGGACGATCCCGTGGCGCAAATGACAAGCTATATCGAATTGTTCAAGGGGGCCCTTGAAGCTTGAGTCCTTCAATTCGAAACTCAAGTAACCTCGGGCGGCTTTAACAAGCTCGGCTTTGGAGCTGAAAGACAGGTGTTCGAACGCGCTCCTTCTGAATTCTGCATGCCCGTGCCAGAGCACTCCACCAAGATTTATCTGCTTTTCCGCAGCCACCTGCCGACAGATGGGACATGATTCCAGTGTCACCGATAATATAGAACGAAAGTATGCTTCTGCCGCTGAAACCGAGCCCAGCAAGAGCAAACCTCCTAGGTGCTGGTTTTCAGACAATCGTTTCGCTGTTCCATATGAAAGTAAACTGCGTGAGTGCTCAACATATGCGTCGATGGGGCTTGGAAATTGGGTCTCTTTCAAAAATGCGTCTATCGAACCGATGCTGCTCGAAGAAGGCGCAGCATTCACGTAATCTACGATAGAGAAGTTCATGATACGTGCTCTTCAGCATGTCCAACAATCCTCTGAGCTCGTACTTTTCCAACATAGGGAATGCCAAGCAATGCCTCTCTGTTGGCATCAATAAGGATATCGCGCACTTTACGAATGCTGGAGTTTTTCTTGATCCGCGTTTCCATTCGTTTTGAAATGGGAAGGACCGATATGTCCTGTTGCACAAGTGCTTCATACGTCGAAGACGGCTTGAGTTGCTCACCACAGTTGGAACAGAATCTGGCTTCAGGATTGCTTCGGGGAGTTGAGCAAACATGGCATAGAGGTAGCGAGAGGACGAAATCTTCGGCACCGACCCCAGCGGTTTCGAGGATTGATGTCGTCGTAAGTCGGGGCCAAGCTTGATGCTTAGGAGCGCGTATAACCTTTAGAAAAGAGGAAATGGATTTGGTCCTGCTGCCCACAATGATGTTTTCAGTGGTAATATCACCGGTGTGAACTTGATAGTGCTGGAACGAGCCCTTTTCACCTTTCAATATTGATCCTGATGGCATGATAAGACCGGAGTACTGTAAAAACCCAAATACCTTATCGATATCCGATCCGACAGGTGTCTTGATGGCAAATTGGAATCCCTGTTTTTCTAGTGTTTTACCTTTATTATATTCTTTTATTTGAGAAAGGATGGCTTGATAAACCTTTGATCCATTTCTGACATAGCTTTCGTAAGAAGGGAGCTTTGCAGTCAATGAATCAAAGACCGCGTGCGACATATCCCGTCCTGCTCGCGACAGGCGCAGCACTTTGTTTTTATTCAACGATCCATCTGACGTCGTATAGGAATCGGGAGAATTGTAGATAGATCTTAGCATGCCCAAAAAACCTCTAGGAATGCCAAATGACGCATGGGCTAGAAATCTAATATCTTCTTCATTCTTGGAAACAAAATCGAGCCCGGTGCCCTCAAACCTCTTTTTAGCGAGTGAAACCATAAAGTCTTCATACTCAATTCCTGAAGGCCTTACCCAAGCGTCAATTTGTTCGGCATCATGACCAACATGGAAGCTGGCCGAATGAGACGTGATTCCAGGATATACAGCTGCCTTTGGTGAAATTAGGCGTGATTTTATAGCTCTGAAAAAATCGAAGAAATCTTCTTGTTGTTTCTCCGAAAATGAATGCGCCGCGTCATCAATCAAGATGACTACCCTCCTCAGACCATTTTCAACAGAAAGGTCATCTACAAGCTCGGAGAGGAAGCTAATGGTGAATTGTTCGACTAGGTCTCCGTCGGCCCGGCTAGCTTCAAGTGCATCGATTAACCTAGTAATCTTGGCCTTTGACGGGAAGTCACCCGGCAGTGTAAGACTGTCTGATTGTTCTTCTGTGTCCCAAACCGCCGCAATCACCTTCAGAACTAACCAAGCTTTAAACCAATACGAAGCGTTTGGCCCGCTCACGTAGAATGGCTCAAGCTTCAGTGCTAGCTTGAAATTCACGTAAATCGGAACCGCTTTTTCCGCATCATTTTCAAGAATCCGATAGAACGCTTTGCGCATCAGGGTGCTTTTGCCGCACCCTCTGGGCCCGATTAGCAACTTTGCCCCGCCGCCCATCAGCTTCTTTAGGATACTGGCCTCGTTCGGGTGTTCAGCGGCAAGTAATAGAAACTTGTCTCTGTCGATATACTCCGCCTGCTCAACGAAGTTCTCTTCGAATGGTAGCACTTCATTTGGTTCGTCAGTCAGGCCAGTTGACGTCATTTCTTCGCATTCCTATCTAATACAAACAATCGCTTCCGACCTCATTTCAGAGCCTTCCGATCGAATTACCCATTCGAAACGGACGGGGTTCAGACCAAGCAGCCTTTCCTGAGCAGCATAGTTTTGCAAGTCCATTTGGGTCGTTGGACCATGATCACTCCGATCATTTCAAGCCTTCTATGTCATTATTCGTCGCGGACGCTACAATGCGTTCAGCCTACATTCGTAGCACCGAATGATCGATATCTAAGGGCTGAGGTATCACATGCTCTGCGAATGTCTAAGCCTTTGCTTGACTTGCGGGGCCCGGTAGCGCTCAGGCTGTCTGAACGAATTGAATGTCCGCTTCATAAGTCGACGGCTTGTGCGTTCCGCTTCTTCAGCGAACTTCCGATTCCCGCCCTATTTTTGGGTCGCATTTCTGAAGCCCCAACCGCTCTATCACTGATCACAGGTTTCCCCCCATGCCCCTTGCACACGCGCCCGCGAGGGTGCCGTGGGGTGTGACCTTGTAGGGGGCGGGGTGCTTGACGGTCCATCGTGCGACCGTGCGGGATGGGGAAATCGTCAGGCCGGGGGTGGGGAACTGTGGCCCGACAGGGTGACCTGTCTCAATAGGGCAAGCCCCAGTGAGTCGTCTCAGTCACACCTCGAAAGCGTCTCACAAGAATGTCTATTGACGTTTTGAGGCAATCAGCAGAGAACATCTAAGACCCGTGTGATACAGTGAGGCATCGCCATGACCCTTGAGACCATCCCCGACCGCAGCGACACCCAGACGGCCCCGCATACGGGCCAGATGATCGGATACGCCCGCACGTCCACCCTTGACCAGAAGGCAGGGCTGGAGGCCCAACGCCGTGATCTTGAACGGGTCGGATGCCAGCGGCTCTTCATCGAACAGGTGTCGTCGGTCGATGTGAAAGAACGGCATGAGCTGGCGCGGGCGCTGGATCACATCCGGGCGGGGGATACCCTTGTCGTGACCCGTCTGGATCGTTTGGCGCGGTCATCGCAGCACCTTTTGGAGATACTTGAAACGCTCACCGCCAAGGGTGCTGCGCTGCGTATCCTCAATATGGGGATCGACACGGGCACCCCCACGGGCAAGCTGATGCTGACGATCATGGGCGGCGTGGCAGAGTTTGAACGCGAGATCATGCTGGAACGCCAGCGCGAAGGCATCGCCAAGGCCAAGGCTGCGGGGAAATACAAGGGCCGCAAGCCGACCGCACGGGCGAAGGCCGATGAAGTCATAGCACTGGCGGCAGATGGGGTCGGCGCAACCGAGATTTCCCGGCGTCTGGGCATAGGGAGGGCGTCTGTTTATCGGATACTTGGTGACAGGAAAGTTTGAATCAAGATTTCAATGTCGCGCAGGCAGGGGAGCTGTTAGCCTCTGACAAAGCTCACGAATCCGAAAGTTGCATAGAATTGGAATACCCGCCCGCATCAATTTAGGGTTGCCCCAGTTGGAGAACCTATTTGGTTTCATTCGACCTGTCCTCTCGTTCTCACACCTGACAGATAACCCAGAGACGCGAGCATTTTGAGAAATACTACCCCCGTCCCGTTGGGATCGTTAAAATTGGCTGGTTCGTTATCTTTCGGTGCGCCTTTTGGTTCGAGATCACCTGACAGAACAAACGGAATAGCGGACTGACCCCAGCACCTGCAAAGCCATAAAGGCTCGCCGGTTTTGCCCCCTCAAAGGGCTCCTCATCCTGGGCCAATCGACAGAACGCCCGCCCTTGAGGCGGCGCTAGACGACCCCTCCCCCCGCAAAGTACCCCCCCGAGTTCCGCTTGGGGGGCTTCTTGCGTTCACGCCCAACGTCACCCTCGTGGGCTTCCCCTCATACATCTGCATTCAAGGAGCATCCACATGCAGCCTATCAACCCCCGTGCTTTCGCACGATCCGCAGCCGACCAGATCATTGCCCGTGACTTTGGGCGGGTCTATGGCGTCACAACTCTGACCGAATACTTCGACCTGATCGACCGCCGAAGCACGGCACATTTGATCCAATGCCAGGCAAACCGTGTTATCCGCACGGCTGGCCACCAGCGCCGCAAAGCCCGCCTGACAATCGAAGGCGGACAGCTTTTGGTTTCTATCCCGATGAACGACCCGCGTTCCGGTCGTCCTGTCTGGGCCGTGACAGATTTCGGTATCTGGATTGACCTTTTGGAAGGCGGTTTCGATGCGGCTTGGGTCTACAATCACAAGGGCGAAAACCGCCGGTTTGGTCAGGTGCGCATCGCTGTGCCGGTCGCGGCTGGTTATCAGAAAGCGGCGGTTACCCGGATCATCACCAACGCCAAGGCAGGTCAACAAGCCCGGACACGGGATGGCAACCCACTCAACCTGCGGCGTTCCAACCTCTACATTCTCGGCCAGCCCGGAACAGCACAGGGCCGCGTGGGTCGCGCCAAGACTGACACTCTGGGCAACTACAGGGCGTCCGTAGAAGTGCGCCGGGCGCTGGCCCGTAAAAGCCGTGGCGCGGCCGACCAATGAGCCTTGACCCTATCGAGGGCTTTGCGATGGGGGGTGCGGGCGACCGTGTCCCTTCAACGACCCGGGATTGCCCCAGCTGCGGTTCCAGATTTCAGCCGCGCCGAAAGAACCAGATGTATTGCATCCCGGCTTGTCAGAAGAAGGCCAGCCGAAACAGTGCTCGTGGGTCAACGTCCGCCAGTGACAGCCCCGACCGCCGGTATGTGAAGCGCCGTCAAAGGGCCACCTTGGCATGGTTGAACGAAACCTACCATGCGACCCCGCCAAGGCAACGTCTGGGGCTTCTCAAGGCCTGGCTGGACGCGGCCCGGGGCGGCGATACGCATCTGCGGTGCGTTCTGTCCCGACCAGACTTCACCAAGGCGGACCACGACAGAGCCACATGTTTCCGCAACAGCCGTGCTTATCCCCCTGTGCCGTATCTGGCAGATCGGTTTGCCAAACGTCTTCTGAATTGCCGGGTCTGGGATTGGGTGTCAGGCCGCGCCGGTGAACCTGAAACAGGCAAGGTGGAAAACAGCCCAGTGCCGCACAGTGACCAAGTTCGAGAAATCCACCCTCACCCAAGGGGGTCGGATAGACCGGCAACAGCCTGCTACGAACAAGACCCGGCGGCGTTCCTGCAACGTATCCGGAATATGCGACTGGCGCAGGAACGGGCGGGGCGGAACGGCTAATCCGCCCTCACCCAGTATATATAGGGGACATTCCGGGGTTACTTCCGGGGTGTCCGGACGACCGAACAAGAGCGATGGCGGCACAATCCACCCTCACCCAATATATATAAGGGTGCGTTGCGGGATCGTCGGGGGTGGCCTTCAAGATGTCGATCGGTCGGGGATCACCTGACAAAGAATAGATGTGACAGGATACCGACCCCGGCACCGCAACGAACATGACGGATGACTGGCTCGGAGTTGTGAGGGTGGATCATCGGTCGGAGATCGTCCGACAAGACACTCCATCTGGGATACAGACCCCGGCACATGAAAGACTATCAAAGCTGGCTGGGTCTGTTCCCTGTAATGGGCTTCTTGTTCTGGATGACCCGACAGACCGACCACCTTAGAAGACACCTCAAACGACAACATGGGTCTGGCCAAATTCGTCCCCTTGAAGGTTCCCCCGAGACAGTCCGTTCCCCGTCCGATGGTCTTCCCTTGATCGGCCTAATCCTGTATCCGGTGGAAGGGTGACGACCAGTCCACTTGTGGGTTTATTCCACGACCGGCGGCACCTTCCTTCTGACAGATGTAACCATCGCCTTGGAGGGCACGACCATGACCATACAATTCGAGAAATCCCCGCGCATCCACCGGCATGAGCCATGGGTCTACCTCATCCGCTGGCCCGGTGAATGGCAACTGTGCCTGCCGTCATGGGCTGTGCGGCTGACTTGGTAAGCAGACCGCAAAGAACCGGGGAAGGTGTCACCATCGCACCTTTCCCGCGACCACATGGCAGGGACTCTGAGCGGTGATGTGAGGGGCTTGCGGTGCAGCCTATGCGGCCCTGCCCAGCGTGTTAGATCGAGCCTTAGGGGCCTCTGAGAGCTTACCAATGCCGTCTGGGTGCTAATATCGGGGCGGCGTGATCGCGCTAGACCCCGCCACGATTGCCAAAGGCATTCCGAGGGTGGAAGTCTCCAACATCGGCCTGCGGCTGTATCCACATTTCACTACACAACAGCCAAAACCGTTGCTAATAATTGAGTGTAAACAAAGGATTGTGGATACGGCAGAACCCGTGTGGGGGCACCATTTTCTTATCCAAAATCATCCAATGACATCCGATTAACCCTTGTTTATAAGGGTTTCGTGATCACCCTTTGTCCGATGCTGTTTAGCTGCATCCGATACAATACCCCCTGATTGGGGGTGATTGTGGGGGATATCAAATTTGAGTCGGCAAAGTGATACCCCCAACCATGCCATTGTCAGGTATTCAGGTCCGCAACCTTAAGCCCCGTGAAAAGGCGTTCAAAGTCTCTGATTTTGAGGGATTGTTCGTGTTGGTAAAGCCGAACGGCTCCAAACTTTGGCAGATGAAGTACCGGCTTTACGGAAAAGAGCGCCTGCTTTCGATTGGCGTGTATCCAGACGTGTCCTTGGCACAGGCCCGCAAGGCCAAAGACGAGACGCGCGCCAAAGTCGCGGCAAAGATTGACCCCAGCGAAGCCAAGCAAACCGAAAAAAGGGTGAAGCGGGAAGAAGCGGGGCAGACGTTCGAAAAGATCGGTGCTCAGTTTTTGGAAAAACAGCGCAAGGAGGGCAAGACAAAGGCCACGCTGGACAAGACGGCATACCATCTGAAACTTGCCAATAGCGATTTTGGACGTCGCCCGATAACCGAGATCACCGCACCAATGATTTCTTAAGGCCCTGCGAAAGGTTGAGGCGAAGGGTAACTATGAAACGGCCCACCGCCTGCGGGCGCGGATCGGGTCTGTGTTTCGCTAAGCCGTCGCTGGCGGTATGGCAGAGGTTGATCCAACCTATGCCCTTCGCGATGCACTGATCCGTCCGACACGTGTTCACCGCGCCGCAATTACAGAACCCAAGGCGCTGGGCCAATTGTTACGTGAGATCGACGTTTTCGACGGTCAAGCTACGACGCGCATCGGTTTGCAGCTTCTAGCCATGCTTGCCCAACGTCCCGGAGAAATCCGCCATGCCAAGTGGGCCGAAATAGACTTTTCCAACAAGGTTTGGGCCATCCCAGCTGAAAAGATGAAAATGCGCCGTGATCATGTTGTGCCCCTTCCTGCACAAGCGATTGCGCTTCTTGACGAGCTGCGTCGGATGAATGGCAACGGCGAGTACTTGTTTCCGTCCCTACGTACATGGAAACGTCCTATGTCGGAAAACACGCTGAACGCCGCGCTGCGCCGCATGGGATATTCTGGAGACGAAATGACTGCGCATGGCTTTCGCGTATCATTCTCAACCTTAGCAAACGAAAGCGGGCTTTGGCATCCAGACGCGATTGAACGGGCGTTGGCGCAAGTCGAGAGGAGCGAAGTGCGGCGGGCCTATGCAAGAGGGGATCATTGGGAGGAATGAGTGAAGCTCGCAGATTGGTGGGCAAGTTCTCTTGATCAGATGAAAAGACCAGTTCAGTGGCAGCTCACGCCAAAGAAAAACTTGTCGACGAAATCATCAACGACGCGCTGGGCAGTCTGTCAGATTGGAACAAGCCAGAAGCGCGACCGTCGGTTGGGCCAAAGTTCCCAGAGCTGGCAGAACAATTCAGCCAAGACATTCAAGGTATCAAACAAGAGCTTCGCGGTAAGCTTAGCAAACGGTCATTTGAAGATTTAAAAAAGTCGTTATGTTGAAATCAACTATCACGGAACCAGAACCCTGCGGGGCCCCGAAGGCGTAGACTTTCAAATGGTTGCCAAGATCAAGGCGCTAAAGTGTAGAGAGCCAGCTTGGTTTATCGCTGGTTGGCACATCAAGGATTTGGAATTGGACGTTCCACATTGGAGAGCGTTTTCACGCGGAAGTTTGGTCGAACTGACCTGCGCCCCTAAAACTCCTCCAGATTTGTGTAAAGTCCGCCCAGCAAAAGGACGGACAAATGAAGGCACGATTTACGGACGAACAGATCATTGCGATGATCAAGGAACAGGAGGCTGGGGAGAAGACTGCTGATGTGTGTCGGCGGCACGGGATCAGTTCAGCGACGTTCTACAAATACAAATCGAAGTATGGTGGCATGGAACCGTCGGATGCGAAGCGGTTGCGGGCTTTGGAAGACGAGAACGGCAAGCTGAAGAAGCTGCTCGCAGAACAGATGTTGGACAACGCCATGCTACGAGACATCAATTCAAAAAAGTGGTGACGCCCGTTGGGAGGCGGAAAGCTGTGGTGTATTTGATGGAAGTTCATCAAGTCAGCCAGCGGCGGGCGTGAAATGTTCTGCAAGTTGATAGGTCATCGGTGCGGTATCAGTCGCGTTGTGGCGATGATGCCAACCTGCGAGATGCAATTAAGCGGGTTTCGCGGGAACGGCGACGGTTTGGTTGCCGTCGTGTCCACGTCATGATCGCGCGAGAAGGTTTTGCGGTGAACCACAAGAAGGTGAGGCGCATTTATACCGAGGAAAAGCTGCAGGTGCGCCGCAGGGGGGGAAGGAAACGCACTTTGGGCACGAGGAAGCCAATGGTGCTGCCTGATGGCCCAACCAGCGTTGGTCGCTGGATTTCGTGTCTGACGCCCTGACGGATGGCCGCCACTTCCGCATTCTGGCCGTCGTAGACGATTATAGTAGAGAAAACTTGGCGCTGGTCGCAGATACATCCCTGTCGGGCCAACGGGTTGCCAGAGAGCTGGACCGCGTGATCGCTGAACGCGGCATGCCAAAGACAATCATTTCAGACAACGGAACCGAGCTCGCCAGCATGGCTATCCTAAAATGGGTTCAGGATGCAGGCATCGATTGGCACGACATCGCGCCTGGAAAGCCCCAGCAGAACGGCTTCATCGAAAGCTTCAACGGCAAGCTGCGGGATGAATGCCTCAATGAAACGCTCATCGGCACATTGGGCGAGGCCCGCAAGACGCTTGAAGAATGGCAGGAGGATTACAACTGGCGCAGACCACATTCAGCATTGGGTAACCTGACACCAATGGAATTTTTGCAGAGAAAGGCGATGGACAAGATGGCGGCCTAACGCCAAAGGTTTAACCCCAAGGACTCCGCACAAAGCTGGAGGAAACTTGGGGCTCAGGTCATCTCCTGAATACCCAGAACAACGGGCTGCTTCATCGGCTTGCGTCGGAACTGCATATACAGCTTCATCTCTTCGTGCCCACAGCTCATACCGAAGAGGATCCGCAGCGATACAATTCTCGTGTTGAGCACGCCGGTCGGGACGCCGTTATCGGTCATGTGGAGTTGGTCCGCGCGCAACTCATCCGGCGTTGCAATATCTGGTGAGCGCCCGATGAACTCCGCAAAGTTCCGCACCTCCTTGATATAGCCCTGCTGGGTCTTCGGCGACATTCCAGGAATGTGCATGTCTTCAATCATCCGCTCACGCAGCGGAGTCATCTTCTCCTCTTTCATGAGATCCTCCTGTCGTCAGATTGAAGAACCCCAATCGTCAAACAGGCCAGCCAGATTACAAAATGCGCGCCGTCAGGATCGGTCCAATACGCCAGCCACAAGCGCCATTGCCGCGCGAGCGGCTTCGTCCTTCCGCCCTACCTGTAAAACGCTGGGTGTGTTTTGGGCTTCTTCGGTGGTGCAGTCTTGATCTAACGTCGCTCCAATACAATCCATTGCATAGTTGGGCACACGAAAGAACCGGACGCTTGCGACGTGGACAGGTACTTCTCTGGAGATCCGGTAGTGCCGACCTGCGTCTGGGATATTTCCTCATGAAAGTTCATTTGCAGGCTATCTGATTCAGCCACCTTATCGTCGCCGATCCAAATTCAATGACGAACTGTTCCGCTTCCGCTTTACCGCGATTACAGGCGTCGGCGAACCTAAAGGCTGACACACCAGCGCTTGTCCCTCTTGGGTCCCCAGAACGGAACCAACGGGTTCGGCAAAGCCACACACAACACGCTAAGTTATTGATTAAAGTGGTGAGCCGTGATGGGTTCGAACCATCGACCTACTGATTAAAAGTCAGTTGCTCTACCAACTGAGCTAACGGCCCACTGGCGGCGTATCTAGAAAGACCGGCGGCGGGGGTCAACCCCGAAAACGCAAAAAAAAGCATGGGACTGGAATAAGTTTGGGCAGGGGCGTATATGCCGCCCTATGAGCAATGCGCAAAACAACAATTGGCCGTTTATGAAGATGCACGGGTTGGGCAACGATTTTGTTGTCCTGGACGGGCGTGCGCGAACGGTCGAGGTGACGCCGACGCTGGCCCAGGCGCTGGCGGATCGGCACCGTGGTGTCGGTTTCGACCAATTGGCGGTCATCCTGCCAAGTGGCGATGCCGATGCCGCTTTGATTTTCTACAATTCAGATGGGTCAACCTCGGCCGCATGTGGCAATGCCACGCGCTGTATTGCCCGCCATCTGATGGAAGAGACCGGCAAGTCAGAGCTGAGCCTGCAAACCAGCGACCGGGTGCTGTTGGCGCGCGATGCGGGTTGTGGGTTCACGGCGGTCAACATGGGCCACGCCCAGACCGAATGGCAGGACATCCCCCTGGCAGAGGACGTGGACACGCTGCACCTGCCGATCGCGGGGGATCCGGTGGGCACTGGCATGGGCAACCCGCATTGCACGTTCTTTGTCGATGACGTGATGGCGGTCGACCTGGAGACCCGCGGGGCCGAAATGGAACATCACCCGTTGTTCCCGGAACGCACCAATGTGCAATTTGCCACGGTGACCGGCGAAAACGCCATGCGGATGCGGGTGTGGGAGCGGGGCGCTGGTGTGACGCTGGCCTCGGGCTCGTCCTCCTGTGCCACCGCAATGGCGGCCTATCGAAGGGGGCTGATAGGGCGCGAGGTGATGATAAAGCTGGATGGCGGTTTGATTCATGTCGAGATCTCGGATGAAGGTCTCTGGCTGACCGGACCGACCAGCCACGTGTTTTCCGGTACGCTGACCACGCAATTTTTGGAAAGTCTGGAATGAACGCCCCGCACAAACCTGCGGTGAAGCCGCCGGTCTTTTCGACCATGGGCTGTCGCTTGAACGCTTATGAAACCGAGGCGATGAAGGAACTGGCCGCCGAGGCCGGTTTGCAGGGCGCGGTTGTGGTCAACACCTGTGCCGTCACAGCCGAAGCCGTGCGCAAGGCCCGCCAGGAAATTCGCAAACTGCGGCGTGACAATCCCGAGGCACGGCTGATCGTGACCGGATGCGCCGCCCAGACCGAGCCCGAAACCTTTGCCGCGATGGCAGAGGTCGATGCGGTGATTGGCAATACCGAAAAGATGATGCCAGAGACATGGCAGGGGATGGCGGCCGATTTCGTTGGCGAGACCGAGAAGGTCATGGTCGACGACATCATGTCGGTCACCGAAACCGCTGGTCACCTGATCGACGGATTTGGCACGCGGTCCCGGGCCTATGTTCAGGTGCAGAACGGCTGTGACCATCGCTGTACCTTCTGCATCATTCCCTATGGCCGGGGCAATTCGCGGTCGGTGCCCGCCGGTGTGGTGGTGGACCAGATCAAGCGGCTGGTGGATCGCGGCTATAACGAGGTGGTGTTGACCGGGGTGGACCTGACGTCCTGGGGGGCCGACCTGCCGGCAACGCCGCGTTTGGGCGATCTGGTGCGGCGCATCCTCAAGCTGGTGCCGGATCTGTCGCGATTGCGGATCTCGTCCATTGATTCGATAGAGGCCGATCCGGCGCTGATGGAGGCGATTGCCACCGAACCCCGGCTGATGCCGCATTTGCATCTGTCGTTGCAGGCCGGTGACGATATGATCCTGAAGCGGATGAAACGGCGGCACCTGCGCGATGATGCGATTGCGTTTTGCGAAGAGGCGCGCAAATTGCGCCCGGACATGACCTATGGGGCCGATATCATTGCCGGTTTCCCGACCGAGACCGAAGCGATGTTCGACAATTCGCTGAAACTGGTCGAGGATTGCGGCCTGACCTGGCTGCATGTCTTTCCCTATAGCCCCCGTCCCGGCACGCCGGCGGCGCGGATGCCGCAGGTCAATGGCCGGGCGATCAAGGACCGCGCTGCGCGGCTGCGGGCTGCGGGCGACTTGCGCGTGGCGCAGCATCTTGGTGCCCAGCAGGGCCGCAGCCATCAGATCCTGATGGAAAATCCCAATATGGGCCGCACCGAACAATTTGCCGAAGTCCGCTTTGCCGCGCCCCAGCCAGAAGGCCAGATCGTGACAGCGACGATTGCCGGCTTTGATGGCCACCAATTGGTGGTCTGAGGGATGCACCCAAATCCGATTTTCCGTGGCGAAGCTGCGGAGCGTAACCTGGGCTTTGCGCGCGAGCGGGGCTTTGGAATGCTGGCTGTTGGCGCGGCGGATGCTGCGCCGATGCTCAGCCATGTGCCGTTCCTGTTGGCCGAAGATGGCGCCGAGGCCGAACTGCATCTTGTTCGCTCAAACCCCATTGCGCGGGCCTGCAAGGCGGCAATGCCCGCCCGGATCGCCGTCAACGGGCCGGATTCCTATATCTCGCCCGATTGGTACGGGGTCGAGGATCAGGTGCCGACCTGGAACTATGTGGCGGTGCATCTGGTCGGGCGGCTGGAGCCGCTGCCGTTGGACCGGCTGTGGGACATTCTGAACCGGCAATCGGCGCTGTTCGAAGAGCGGCTGTTGCCCAAACCACCCTGGTCGACGGACAAGATGACACCAGAGGTGCTGGACCGGATGATGCGCATGATCGCGCCGTTCCGGTTTGTGGTGGATAAGATTGATGGCACATGGAAGCTGGGCCAGAACAAAACCGATGCCGTGCGCGACAGGGCGGCGGGGGGTGTGGCGGCCTATGGTCAGGGTCAGGAAATTGCCGCGCTGTCCGCATTGATGTGGGGCGTGGACAAGGACGCCTAAGGTGCTAGGCTGCGGCCGAATGACATATGTTCCAATGCTGGCTGCCATTTGCAACTGGCTGAAATCAGACCGGGAAATTCCACATGAAATTGTTGATGGCTGGCACGTCACCCTTTGTCCGCAAGGTTATGGTGACATTGCACGAAACCGATCAGGTGAACGCGGTCGAATACGAGGCGGTTGTCGCCGCGCCCGCCGGGCCGTCCGCCGAATTGATCGCCGCCAATCCGGTGGGCAAGATCCCGGCGCTGGTGCGCCCGGATGCGCCGACACTTTACGACAGCCGGGTGATTTGCCGGTTCCTGGATTCGCGGGTTAATGGCGGCCTGTATCCGCAGCAGCGCCAATGGGACACTCTGACGCTTGAGGCGACGGGGGATGCGATCATGGATGCGGCGGTGCTGATGGTCTATGAAATTCGGTTCCGCGACGAAGCCCAGCAATCACAGGATTGGATCGAGGCGCAATGGACCAAGGTTGATCGCGCCCTTTCGGCGTTGAACACCCGCTGGATCAGCCATTTGCACGGTCCGCTGGATATGGGACAGATTTCGGTGGCCTGCGCCTTGTCCTATCTGGATTTTCGCCATGACGCGCGCAGCTGGCGCACCGGGTATACCGCATTGGCGGATTGGCATGCGGCCTTTTGCCAGCGTCCATCAATGATGGCGACCACCCCCAAGGGGTGACAGCCGATCCGACAGATCCGGGGGCGGTCAGCCGCCAAAGATTCGCGTTGCGCGGCGGCAAAGGCCGCCGCCCGGCAATAATTCCGCAGCATCGGCCAGCGAAAAATGCCGAAATCTGCCGCATTGGGCATTCGACCGGTTGATTTCAACGTGTTTTTGGCGCGACATTACGGCGCGATGGGGCCTGCGCTCTTTTGAACGCTGGACGCCCAATTGGCACGGCGCTAAACACCGCACCGGAGAGCTGTGTTTTCCTATGGGAAGGCATGGACGGGAATTTACAGCCAGACTACTGGCGCTGAAATGGAGATCACTCGTGTCCCACGCAGACGATCACGAAGGCACCCGCAGAGATTTTCTCTACTACGCCACCGCAGGGGCGGGGGCCGTAGCCGCAGGTGCTGCGGTATGGCCATTGGTCAACCAAATGAATCCTTCCGCCGATGTGCGCGCGCTCAGCTCGATCCGGGTTGATGTGTCGGGCGTAGAGGTCGGAACCCAGCTGACGGTCAAATGGCTGGGCAAGCCGGTGTTCATTCGCCGCCGTACCGAAGACGAGATTGCCGAAGGCGAAGCTGTCGAGATGAGCCAGCTGATTGATACCTCGGCCCGCAACCCGAACAAGGGCGAAGTGGACGCGACCGACGCGAACCGCACCATGGACGACGCGCATGAATGGCTGGTGATGATGGGTGTTTGTACCCACCTCGGCTGTGTGCCTTTGGGGGACGGCGCTGGCGATTTCGGTGGTTGGTTCTGCCCTTGCCACGGTTCGCACTACGACACAGCAGGGCGCATTCGCAAGGGTCCGGCACCGGAAAACCTGCATGTGCCGCCCGCCGTCTTTGAAGACGACACAACAATCAAACTGGGTTAAGGAGCGGACATATGGCTGGTATTCCTCACGACCATTACGAACCGAAATCCGGTATCGAAAAATGGGTTCACACCCGTCTGCCCATTGTTGGGCTGATGTATGATACCCTGATGATCCCGACGCCCAAGAACCTGAACTGGATGTGGATCTGGGGCATTATCCTGACATTCTGTCTGGCGCTGCAAATCGTCACCGGCATCATTCTGGTGATGCATTACACGCCGCATGTTGATCTGGCCTTTGCTTCGATCGAACATATCATGCGCAACGTGAATGGCGGCCATTTCATCCGCTATCTGCACATGAACGGCGCGTCGCTGTTCTTTATCGCGGTTTATCTGCACATCTTCCGCGGGCTTTACTATGGCTCGTACAAGGCACCGCGCGAAATCACATGGATCATCGGCATGTTGATCTATCTGTTGATGATGGCGACCGGCTTCCTTGGGTATGTGTTGCCTTGGGGTCAGATGTCGTTCTGGGGTGCTACGGTGATTACCGGCCTGTTTGGCGCGATCCCCTTCATTGGTGAACCGATCCAGACCTGGCTGCTGGGCGGACCGGCGGTGGACAATGCCACGCTGAACCGCTTCTTCTCGCTGCACTATCTGCTGCCTTTCGTCATTGCGGCACTGGTGGCGGTGCATATCTGGGCCTTCCACACCACCGGCAACAACAACCCAACAGGGGTTGAGGTGCGCCGCACGTCGAAAGCCGAAGCCGAAAAAGACACCGTGCCGTTCTGGCCCTATTTCGTGATCAAGGATGTCTTTGCCCTGGCGGTGATCCTGGTGGTGTTCTTTGCCATCGTCGGGTTCATGCCGAACTATCTGGGCCACCCGGACAACTATATCGAAGCCAACCCGCTGGTGACGCCCGCGCATATCGTGCCGGAATGGTATTACCTGCCGTTCTACGCAATCCTGCGTGCCTTCACCTCTGAGGTGTGGGTCGTGCAATTCGCCAGCTTTGTGACCGGCGGCATCGTCGACGCGAAATTCTTTGGTGTGTTGGCAATGTTTGGGGCGATCGGTGTGATGGCGGTTGTGCCGTGGCTCGATACCTCGTCTGTGCGGTCGGGCAAATACCGTCCGATGTTCAAATGGTGGTTCTGGCTTCTGGCGATCGACTTTGTCGCGCTGATGTGGCTGGGCGCCATGCCCGCAGAAGAGCCTTATGCAACCTTCTCGTTGATTGCCGCGGCCTATTGGTTTGCCTACTTCCTGGTGATCCTGCCGCTTCTGGGTGTGATCGAGAAACCGCAAACCCCGCCAGAGACCATCGAAGCCGACTTCAATGCCAAAATGGCCAAGAAGGCCGCCAAGGCTGCTGGTCGTAAATCCCAGCAACCGGCTGAGTAAGAGGACGAGAGAATGATGATCAAGAAACTCACCCTCTCCGCGGTAGCGGCGCTGGCAATCGGAACTTCGGCGGCCTTGGCCGCCGGCGACGAAGGGCATATCCACGACGTGGATTTCTCTTTCGAAGGGCCTTTTGGTGCTTTTGACCAGATGCAGCTGCAACGCGGGCTTCAGGTCTATACCGAGGTCTGTTCTGCCTGCCACGGTCTGCAATATGTGCCGATCCGCACGCTGGCCGACGAAGGTGGCCCGCAATTGCCGGAAGATCAGGTGCGCGCCTATGCGTCCCAGAACTTTGAAGTTTTCGATGCCGCGTTGGACGATTATCGCCCGGCGGCGGAAACCGACAACTTCCCGAAAAACACGGCTGCGGGTGCACCGGATCTGTCGATGATGGCCAAGGCGCGTGCCGGGTTCCACGGTCCTTATGGCACCGGTCTGAGCCAGCTGTTCAACGGCATGGGCGGACCAGAGTACATCACCTCGCTTCTGACCGGCTACACCGGCGAAGAGAAGACCGAGGCAGGTGTGACGCTGTACGAAAACACCGCCTTTCCGGGTGGCTGGATTTCGATGGCACCGCCGCTTGATGACGATCTGGTGGAATTTGCCGACGGCCACTCTGCCGATCTGCACCACCTTGCCGAAGATGTGTCCGCCTTCCTGATGTGGACGGCAGAGCCGAAGATGATGGCGCGCAAACAGGCCGGTCTGACCGGTGTTCTGTTCCTGGTGCTGTTGTCGGTGCTGCTCTATCTGACCAACAAACGCATCTGGGCGCCGATCAAGAAGCAGGCCAAACTGGCCGCAAAGTAAACGGATGGTTTGAGCGCAAGCTCAGCCTGTTGAACGTAAAAAGCCCCGTTTTGGCGGGGCTTTTTCTTTGGCATCAGATCAAAGGTCCAGATCAAACGCCCAGATAGGCGCGCAATTCCGGCGGTGGATCGGCAAAAAGCCGGTCGGTGGATTGCGGCGGGAAAAGCTGGCCATCGGCGACCAGCGCGACCTGATCTGCGACCCGCTTGGCGTCTTCGGGGGCGTGGCTGACCATCAGAACCGCGATTCCCGCATCCGCCGCCAATTGCGCCACCAGGTCGAGCATCTCTGCCCGCAATGCCGGGCCAAGCGCCGAAAACGGCTCGTCCAGCATCATCAGGGGGCGGTCCTGTAAGAGAACGCGCGCCAGTGCCGCGCGGCTTTGCTGTCCGCCGGACAGCGCGGCGGGCTTTCTTGTGCCCATGTCGGCCAACCCGACCTGCGCCAGAGCGGCGTTGATCCGTTCCATTTGGGCGGGGGTGGGCCGTTTGGTGGTCAACGCCAGTGCCAGATTGGCTGCGATGGTCAGATGCGGGAACAGGTTGTTGTCCTGAAACAGAATGCTGACCGGGCGTTTGGCCGGTGCCAACCCATCCAATGGGCGATTGTCCCAGAGGATCTGGCCACGACTTGGCGACAGAAAGCCGGCGATCATGCTCAAAATCGTGGATTTTCCTGCCCCGCTTGGGCCGATCAGGGCGGTGAACCGTCCTTTGAATTCGGCATTGGCGGCGAGGTGATAGCCCTCCAGGTGCAGGGTGATGTCACGCAGTTCAAGCATTGGCTCGTCCGCCCTTGTCAAAGATCCAGAACAGCCCGAGGCTCATCATCAGCAGCAACAGCGCCGCGCCCTGTGCCGCCTCGATCCGATAGGCCGCCATCAGCTGATAGAGTTGAAAGGGCAAAGTGGCATGTTCACCATCGGCAAACAGGGCGATCACCCCAAGATCCCCCATGGATAGCGCCGCTGTCAGACCGGCAGCAAAGCCCAAGGGGCGGCGCAGGCGCGGCAATAGCACGATGCGCCACAGCGCCCAGCCGGTGATCCCAAGCGTCGCAGCCAGCCTGCCGTAATCCTCTCGGGCAGCGTCCAGCTCTGGCCGCAGGATACGCAATACAAAGGGCAGCGCCATCAGAGCATTGACCAGCAATGTGACTGGCAATGCGACCTCTGCCGGGCGCACGAAGGGTTGCACCAAAAGAAAAAGCCCCGTGCCCAGCACCAATCCCGACACGGCGACCCCCAATAACCCGGCCAGCTCACCCAGTTTGGTGGCCAGCGGCAGGGCCAAAAGGATCGTCAATGCGGTCGCGCCGAGCGCAACGCTCAGCGATCGTAACGCAGACGACCAGACATCCGCAGACAGCGCCAAAAGCCCCGGCAGGCCGGACACAATGATCATGGCAAGCGGTGTCAAAAGGAACAGTGCCGCAAAGCCGATCCAACAGAAATCGGCGATCCGCACCACACGGCCGCGCCCATCCCAGCGCTGCGGCACCCGGTCCAGCCCGGCGCCCAACCCAGCGGGGGGCGACAGCGCGAACAGGGCCAATGCGGCGGCCATGCCCATGGCCAGTTGAACCAGCGCCAGGGTCGCGGCCTTGCCCAAATCGAAATCGAATTTGAACGCCTGATAGATCGCCAGTTCCACGGTTGTGGCCTTTGGCCCGCCGCCAAGCGTCAGCGCCACGGCAAACGACGTCAGGCAAATCACGAAGATCACCGCAAAAGCCCCCGGCGCGATCCGCGCCAGCATCGGACGTTCCAGCACCCGGCCCATCGGCGCATCAAGCGACGCGGCCAGGCGAAACCGCTCCGCCGGGATCGCCAGCCAGCCTTGCAAAATCAAACGTGTGGCCAGCGGCAGGTTGAAAAACACATGCGCCAGAATCACGCCGTGATAGCCGTAAATATCAATGCGCGGCAGGCCCAGCCAGCCGCCGATCTGGTTCACCAGACCATTGCCGCCAAAAACCGCCAACAAGCCCAGAACCGCGACAATCACCGGCAGGATAAACGGCGCGCCAAGCAGGGCGATCAATGCGCCGCGCCCGGGAAACTGTTGCCGCGACAGGGCGCGGGCTACCGGAATGGCCAGAACGACGCTCACCGCCGCAGACAGCGCCGCCTGCCAGATCGTGAACCACAGGGCGGCATATTCCGGCGTGCCAAGGCCGCCAAGGCCCCCGGCACGCATAATCACCGCAACCACGGGGCCGATCACCAGCCCCGCAGCGAAAAGCGCCCAAACGAAAGGCAGCGTTACTGCGAAAGCGCGCTGCGCCATGCTTCGATCGCTGTATCCCGCAGCGAGGCCGCTTCATCTTCTGAATAGAACAGCACCTTTTCCGGCATCGGCAGTTCGCGGAACCCTTCGGGCCATTTTTCGACCGGAAGCGCCGCAGGCAATGACCAGTTCGAGGTCGGGATCATCGACTGGAATTCCTCGGTCAGGATGAACTGCATGAATTGATCGGCCAGATCGGGGTTGTCCGTGCCGGCCAGCTTCGCCACCAGTTCGACC
This sequence comes from Marinovum sp. J2-8, assembly GCF_055808435.1. NCBI lineage: Bacteria > Pseudomonadati > Pseudomonadota > Alphaproteobacteria > Rhodobacterales > Roseobacteraceae > Marinovum > Marinovum sp. J2-8. The sequence continues at coordinate 153,070 of NZ_JBVVRZ010000003.1, forward strand.
ATGAAGTAATGCCCCTCGGGGAAAATCGCCGCCGATTTGGTCAGGTCTTCTTCGGCAATGATGTGATAGGCTGGGGATGTGGTGTAGCTGAGCACCATGTCGGCCTCACCATCGGTGAAAAGCCCGTAGCTCTCTGACCAGCCTTTGGTCACTGTCACGATTTTCGGCGCGAGCTTTTCCCAGGCTGCCTTGGCCCCGTCGCCATAGACGGCCTGCACCCAAAGCACGAGGGCCAGACCGGAAATCGACGACCGCGGGTCCTGGATCACCAACCGGAGGTCATCCGGCGCGTCAAGCAGTGCCTCGAACGAGGCTGGCGGGGTGTCGATCAGTTCGTTGTTATAGATGAACGCCGTGTGGCCATAGTTGAACGGCAAAAAGATCTTATCCGTCCAGTCCACCGGCAGGGTCAATGCCGACATGTCGGCGCCATGTGGGGCAAACAGCCCGCTGTCGCGCGCCTTTTTGGTGATGTCCGATGTCAGACCGATCACGACGTCGGCTTCTGTGCGTTCGCCCTCCAACAGGATGCGGGGCAGAAGATCGCCGGTCTTGTATTGCAGATCACAGTCGCAACGGGCCTCAAACGCGGCTTCGATCCCGGGGCCGGGGCCCCATTCGGAATTGAAATAATCGCCTGCGTATACTGTCAAAACGGGGGTATCCGCCGCGGCCACGGTGGCCGAAGCTGCAACAAGTCCCGCAACGATGGTGCGTCCCAGCATGGGGCTCTCCAAATGTTGTGGGCGGAGTAGGGGCATGCTTGCGCAATCGACCTTCCCTCCGCCGGTTCTAGCCGGTTCAGGTTCAACGGGTTCGCATGTGCATCTCAGCTGGTCATATGGATCAGCACCCCGAGGTGAGGCCATTTCTAGGGCTTTGCCCTATGCGCCACAAGCCAATTGTGCTTGAGACCCGGCCAGTGGCGGCTTAGACGAAAGGAAATGGAGGGTTTGTCATGAGCTATAACACCTTTGGCCGCATGTTCCGTGTCACCACCTGGGGCGAAAGCCACGGACCGGGATTGGGCGCGACCGTTGATGGCTGCCCCCCGGGCGTGGAGATTGATGCAGAGTTCCTGCAAATTTGGTTGGACAAACGTAAGCCGGGCCAGAACAAGAACACCACCCAGCGCAAGGAGCCGGACGCGGTCGAGATTCTGTCGGGGGTGTTCGAAGGCAAATCCACCGGCACGCCGATCCAGTTGATGATCCGCAATACCGATCAGCGGTCCAAGGATTACGGCGATATTGTTGAAAAATTCCGCCCCGGTCATGCCGATATCACCTATTGGCAGAAATACGGCATCCGCGATTATCGCGGCGGTGGGCGGTCGTCGGCGCGCGAAACCGCAGCACGGGTTGCGGCCGGTGGCGTGGCGCGGGCGGTGCTGGCGCAGATGCTGCCGGGGCTGAAAATCACCGGCTATATGGTGCAGATGGGCGAAAAGCACATTGATCGGTCGCGGTTTGATTGGGACGAAATCGGGCGTAATGATTTCTGGGTGCCCGATGCAGCGGCGGTGCCGGAATGGGATGCCTATCTTGGGCATTTGCGCAAGGATGCCCATAATTCGGTGGGTGCGGTAATCGAAGTCGTCGCACAGGGCGCGCCCGCGGGCCTTGGCGCGCCGGTCTATGGCAAGCTGGACACCGATCTGGCCACGGCGATGATGTCGATCAACGCGGTCAAAGCGGTGGAAATTGGCGACGGCATGGCGACGGCGGCGCTGACCGGGTCGGAAAACGCCGACGAGATTTTCATGGGGCCGGATGGGCCGGTCTATTCCTCGAACCACGCGGGCGGTATCCTTGGTGGGATTTCCACGGGTCAGGATGTGGTGGTGCGTTTCGCGGTCAAGCCGACGTCGTCGATCCTGACCACGCGCAAGACAATCACCAAATCCGGCGAAGAGACCGAGATCATCACCAAGGGCCGTCACGACCCTTGTGTCGGTATCCGCGCGGTGCCGGTGGGCGAGGCGATGATGGCCTGTGTGTTGCTGGATCATATCCTGATGCATCGCGGCCAGATGGGCGGCGACGTGGGAGAGACATTGGGCCGGATCGGTTAACGGGCCCGGATTTCGCCACGCCTTCGCGTGTCGACAGGTTTGGGGGCCAGCCCCCAAACCATAGGTCAAATGGGGGGCAGATGGGGGGCCAGCCCCCCAAACCACAGGGCAGATGGGGGGCCAGCCCCCCAAACCCCCCGGGATATTTAAGGTCAGATGAAAGACAGGGGGTTGAACCGGGAGCAGCCGGGCAGGCGCCCGGTTTCGGGTTTTGGTTGACGTGATTGCCCGCTTCAGGACCGTGCCCGTTCGGCCCCTTTTTCAATCGCGTCGCGCAATTTGTTTTCCAGCGACTTTTGTTTGGTGGGCGAGTGGAATTTCAAGCCGAACATGTCTTTGACATAGAAACTGTCCACCACCTGTTCGCCGTAAGTCGCAATCACCGCCGATGAAATATAGACATTGGCATTGGCCAATGTTCGGGTCAGGTCGAACAACAGGCCGGGGCGGTCGCGGGTGTCGACCTCGATGATTGTGTAGATTTCCGAGCCATCGTTATCAAAGGTGATATGTGTTGGCACCCGGAAGGCGCGTTCGCGTTTCTTGATCTTGTCGCGCGATTTGATGGCTTCGCGCGCCTTGACCTCGCCCTGAAGGGTTTTCTGGATCATGGATTGCAGGCGCGGCAGTTTGCTGGCCTCATAGGGGGAGCCTTCGGCATCCTGAATCCAGAAGGCCGCCGTGGCAAAGCCGTCCTTGGTGGTAAATGTCCGGGCATCGACCACATTCGCCCCGACCAGCGACAGCGCGCCACACATGCGGCTGAAGATACCGGGATGGTCGGCCATGGCAAAACATACCCGGGTGGCGTCGCGGTCTTCGTCGGGGTGCAGGTCGATGGCAATTGCAGCATCGCCAAGATCACGCAACAGATTGGCAAAGGCCAGATGCGCCGTCACATGCAGGCCCTGCCAATAAGGCGGGTAGTGGCGCGCGGTTTCCGCCCGCAGATCCTTGACCGGCCAATCCTTGAGCGTTTGGCGCAGCAGCTTCTTGGCCTCGGCCCCGCGGTTTTCGCGGTTCAGCGCCTCCATTCCGCCCTCAAGCGCGCGGCGGGTCTGGCGGTACAGCGCCCGCAGCAGGGCCGCTTTCCAGTTGTTCCAAGTGTTGGGCCCGACGCCGCGAATGTCACAGACCGTCAGCACACAGAGCAGGTTCAGCCGTTCCACGGTTTTCACCGCCTTGGCGAAATCGCGCACGGTGCGTGGATCGGCAATGTCGCGTTTCTGGGCCATGTCGGACATCAAAAGGTGATAGCGCACCAGCCATTCGACGGTTTCGCATTCCTTCTTGTTCAATCCCAACCGCGGCGCAACCGTGCGGGCAATACGCGCGCCCAGGATCGAGTGGTCTTCGTCCCGCCCCTTGCCAATGTCATGCAGCAGAAGCGCGACAAACAGGACCTTTCGGTCAATGCCGGATTCGATGATGTCGGTTGATACAGGAAGCTCTTCGCCCAGCTCGCCGCGTTCGATTTCCGCCAGATGGTGGATCACCTGGATCGTGTGTTCGTCGACGGTATAATGATGGTACATATTGAATTGCATCATGGCGACGATGGTTTTGAACTCTGGCAGGAAGGCCCCGAGCACCCCCAATTCGTTCATCCGCCGCAGGGCGCGTTCCGGGTTGCCATGACGTAGCAGCAGATCCAGGAACAGTTTCGCCGCCGCCGGATTGCGGCGCATGTCGTCGTCAATCAGATGCAGGTTCGCCTTGACCAATCGCATGGCATCGGGATGGATCAGCAATTCGCTGCGCAGGCCTTCTTCGAACAGGCGCAGGATGTTCAGCTTGTCAGCCAGAAATGCCGTGTCATCAACAATTGCCAGCCGACCGTGGATCACCGAATAGCCTGCCTTGACCCGGCGTTGGCGGCGAAAGAAACGGTCGATCAGCGGCGGGCCCTTGGTGTGGTCTGCCTCTAGCGAGGTCAGGAAGATGCGGGTCAGATCGCCCACTTCGGTGGCGTGCAGGAAGTAGTCCTGCATGAAATGTTCGACCGCGCGTCGCCCGCCCTTGTCGACATAGCCCATGGCGGACGCGACCTCGACCTGGAGATCGAACGCCAGCTGTTCCTGTGGCCGGTTTGACACCAGATGCAAATGGCAGCGGGTCGCCCAAAGAAAATTTTCCGCCCGCACAAAGGTTTCGTATTCTTCGGGGCGAAACACCCCAAGGTCCACCAGCTCGCTTGAGTGGTCTACGTGGTGCACATATTTTGCAATCCAATACAGGGATTGCAGATCGCGCAGCCCGCCTTTGCCTTCTTTGATGTTGGGTTCGACCATATAGCGTTGGCCGCCCTGCTTCTTGTGGCGGTCGTCGCGCTCTTCGAGCTTGGCCTCGACGAACTCCCGTTCGCTGCCCTGAAACAGGTCTTTTTGCAGTTTGGTGTCCAGATCCCGCGCAAGCCGCTTGTCGCCCGCCAGCAGCCGGTGTTCCAGCAACGCGGTGCGAATGGTGAAATCTTCGCCGCCGAGGCGAATGCAATCGCGCACCGTGCGCGACGCATGGCCAACCTTCAACCGCAGATCCCACAGGATGTAGAGCATGGATTCAATCACGCTCTCGGACCAAGGGGTGATCTTGTGGGGTGTCAGAAACAACAAGTCCACATCGGAAAACGGCGCCATTTCCCCGCGGCCATAGCCGCCCACCGCAATCAACGACAGCCGTTCACCGGCGGTGGGATTGGACAGCGGATGCAGCATTTCGGTCGCGACCCGCCATGCGGTCAGCACCAATTGGTCGGTCAGCCAGGTATAGGTGCGTTTGGCGGATTCAGCGGCCAGTGGGTTGGCGTGAAACGCGGCGGCGATGGTTTCCATCCCGGCCTTGCGCGCGTCCAGCAGGTGTTTCACCAGAAGCTTGCGGAATTCGCCCGGCTGATCACGGTCAAATTGGGCGATCAGGGTTTCGACCGCGGCAGAGTCAAAGATCTCTGCCGCGGGGCATATCAGAAAATCGGTCAATTCGGTCTTTCGTGCAGCGTTAGACTTTTGGGCGGCTTTAGAAGCCTGCTCCGCCAAATGCTTTGGGGGCTGGGTCAAGAATTACCACCTTGTTGCCGCGCACAGAGGCCACCGCCAGCGCGCGTTCATTCGTGCCGTCGGGCCGCAGACGGAACACCCCGCCAACCCCCTGGAAACCGGCGGTTTGCGTCAATGCGCCACGTGTCAGCGCGTCGGATTTGCCCTGGGCGACCAAGGCACCAATTGCGGCGATCCCGTCAAAGGCCAATCCGGCCAGCGGATGCGGGGATGTGCCATAAGCGCCCTGATAGCGGCTGTTGAAACTTGCGGTGCGCGCCTGATCCGGCAGGGCAAACCAGCCGCCCTGAACACCGGGCAACGCCAGGGTTTGGGGGGGAACATCCCACCGCGCCAAGCCGATATACTGCGTGGTGTCAGGCGCGATGCCGTTCTCTGGCAGCAATTGCACCAGAAGCGGCAAGGCCCCGGCGGCATTGGATGTCAGGAACACCGCGTCCGATTGCCGTGCGGCGGCGGCGATACGGGGCATCGCATTCAGCACGCCGGCCTGGGAAAATTCAAAAGATTCCGCCGCAGTGACGCGCAGGCCGTTTGTGCTGGCCGCGGATTCAATCGCCGCCTTGCCGAACTGGCCTTCGACGTTGTTGGGGTACACAATTGCGACGGTGGATTTGCCGTTGCGTGCAGCATAGCCCAACAGGCGATTGGCCGTATTGCGGAATGTGGGGCCCAGAACAAATACGTTGCCCCCGGCGATCGACGGGTTGTTGGAAAAGCTCAGCACATTCACGTTGTCATCAGACACGGCAACGCCGACCGCATTGGCCGCCTCGCCGAACAGAGGGCCAAGGATGATTTTCGCCCCTTCGTCGACGGCCTTTTGCGCCTGGGCTGCGGCCTGACCTGCGTTGCCAGGCCGTGTCGTAAACCCGCAGATCAATGCGCACCCCGTCAAGATCGGCAACAGCAAGGCGCGCCGCGTTTTCCAGTGCCTGCGCCACGCCGCTGGCCCCGGCGTCGCTTTTGGGCAGCAAAAGCGCCACAGGCACCGGGTTATCGGTGTTGATCCGCTGACCGGTGTTGTCACCCGCGCCGACACCGCCAAATTGGATCGGTTCACAGGCGGCGAGTGCAAGAACGCCAAAGCTGGCGACAGCCAGGCGCAAAATCCGGGGCAGACGCAACCGCTTGCGGGCGGCGGACAAAACGGCAAACATGGGCATCTCACTTCGTGGTTTGACGACACGGCGGTGACCGTGTGATTTGATGCGATAATAAACACAGAGCGGAGCGGGTCCAGTGGCGAATGTGAATGAGGGTCGGAACTGGCAAAGAGATTCCCGTCGGATCGCGCCAGGATTGTATTTTGTGGCGGTGCCGATCGGCAATGCACGCGACATTACGCTTCGGGCATTGGATATCCTTGCCGGGGCGGATGTACTGGCCGCAGAAGACACCCGCGCATTGCGACGGTTGATGGAATTGCACGGTGTCCCGATGAACGGGCGGCAGATTCGTGCCTATCATGAACACAATGGTGCCCGCATGCGCCCCGCCCTGTTAGAAGCCTTGGCGGCGGGGCAATCGGTGGCTTATGCGTCCGAAGCGGGCACACCGCTGATTTCGGACCCTGGTTTCGATCTGGCACGTGATGCGGTGGCGTCGGATTTGCCGGTCACGGCGGCGCCGGGCGCCTCGGCGGTGTTGACGGCCTTGAATGTCGCGGGGCTTGCGACCGACAGATTTCTGTTTGCAGGGTTTCTGCCATCTGCCACAACCGCCCGGCGTACCGCGCTGGGCGAGCTGGCGGATGTGGCCGCGACCCTTGTGTTTTACGAATCACCTCGCCGGGTGGCGGCCATGCTGGCCGATGCGGCCGAGGTTCTGGGCCCGGATCGACCCGCCGCGACATGCCGCGAATTGACCAAGAAATTCGAAGAGGTGGTCCGCGCGCCGCTGGGCGAATTGGCGGAAAAGCTGACGGAAAAAGACCCAAAAGGCGAATTTGTCGTTGTGATCGGCAAGGGCGGGGGCGCGCAGGACACGGACGAAGACATTGAAACCGCGTTGCGTAAAGCCCTGCAAACCATGTCGGTGCGCGATGCGGCGGAAATGGTGGCCAATGCCTTTGGGCAAAAGAAACGCTTTGTTTACCAAATGGCCTTAGACCTGTCGAAAGAGGGGTAATCTCAGGATTTTCACATGCCATTGGATTGCGGTGTTGCGGATATTGGCCATGTGGACGTCGGTGACGCACGTGCGCGGCGCGGTCGGCGCAATCAATTGGCGGGTGTCTCTGCGGAAGGCTCGATTGAAAGGGCCTATGTCGCGGCTGGGCACCGGGTTCTGGCCCGTCGCTGGCGTGCGCGCGGTGGCGAGATTGATTTGATCCTTCAGGACGGCAACGGCACCTATGTGTTTGCCGAGGTTAAAAAATCCGCCACATTTGACCGTGCATTGGCCCGGATCACACCACAACAGGTGGCGCGTATTCATGCCGCCGCCGAGGTTTTTCTCGGCGATTGCCCGCAGGGGCTTCTGAGTGATGTGCGCTTTGATGCGGCCCTGGTGGATAGCATGGGACAGACCCAAATATTGAAAGGCGCATTGCTGGGATATTGACTGTTGGTGCGGCTGGCATTGAACACCATGGGTTCATGGGCCATGTAAGAGGCTGAAACAGAACAGGGGCAGCCCATGAAAATCGCCTTTCAGATGGACCCGATCGGGGCCGTGGACATCAATGCCGACAGCACGTTCCGCATCGCGGAAGAGGCACAGAACCGGGGGCATGAACTTTTCTTTTACGGCCCGGATCAACTCGCCTTTCAAGAGGGGCGGATCACCGCGCGTGGTCAGGATCTGCGGGTCAAACGGGTGCAGGGCGATCATGCCGAACTGGGTTCGATGCGCGAAGTGGATCTGGCAGACTTTGACGTTGTCTGGCTGCGCCAGGACCCGCCGTTTGATATGCATTACATCACCTCGACCCATCTGCTGGATCGGCTGAAGGGACAGACATTGGTGGTCAATGATCCATTCTGGGTGCGAAACTACCCGGAAAAATTGCTGGTGCTTGATTTCCCTGACCTGACACCGCCGACGGCGATTTCGCGGGATCTTGATACGTTGAAGGCTTTTCGGGCCAAACATGGCGATATCATTTTGAAACCGCTTTACGGCAACGGCGGGGCGGGGGTGTTCAAGCTGGTGCAAGGGGACGGAAATCTGGCGTCGCTGTTTGAGCTGTTTACCGGTTTTTCGCGCGAACCTTTGATTGTACAGAAATTTCTGCCAGCGGTGTCCGCAGGCGACAAACGGGTGATCCTTGTTGATGGTGCGCCTGTCGGGGCGATCAACCGGGTGCCGGCCAAGGGCGAAACCCGGTCGAATATGCATGTGGGCGGTCGGCCGGAGAAAATCGGCCTGACAGAGCGCGATCTGGAGATCTGTGCCCGGATTGGCCCGTTGTTGCGGGAAAAAGGCCAGGTTTTTGTCGGGATTGACGTGATTGGCGATTATCTGACCGAAATCAACGTGACTTCGCCCACCGGGATTCAGGAATTGGAACGATTTGACGGCATCAATGTCGCGGCCAAGATTTGGGAGGCGATTGAGGCGAAAGTGGCCTGAGGCGCGTCACGGGTCTGTTGCTGCCATGAGCCGATAGCTGAGCGCTTCGGCCACATGGGGCCGATGGATGGTTTCTGACCCTTCAAGATCGGCAATCGTGCGTGCCACCCGCAGCACCCGGTGATAGCCGCGGGCCGATAGGCCGAAGCGGTCGGCGGCCTTCAGCAGAAGGTCGCGGCCTTCGGCGTCCGGGGTGGCAAAAGCCGCGAGCGCCTTGCCCTGAAGGTCGGCATTGACCGCTGTGTCCGCCAATGCTTCATAACGCGCCGTTTGCAAGGCCCGGCTTGCGGCGACCCGCGCGGCAATTGCGGCAGAGCCGTCGCCGGTTTCGGGCAGGTCGAGATCGGTGAACGACACGGGCGGCACGTCAACGCGCAGGTCAAACCGGTCCATCAACGGCCCTGAGATGCGGCCCATGTAGTCTTCGCCACAGACCGGCGCGCGGGTGCAGGCCCGCGCCGGATCTGGCAGATAGCCGCATTTACAGGGGTTTGCCGCAGCGATCAGCATGAAGCGGCAAGGATATTTCACATGGGCATTGGCGCGGGCGACCATGACCTCTCCGGTTTCGATGGGTTGGCGCAGGGTTTCCAGCACCGCACGGGGGAATTCCGGAAATTCATCCAGGAACAACACGCCGTTATGGGCCAGGCTGACCTCGCCGGGTTTGGCGCTGCGTCCGCCGCCAATGATTGCCGCCATAGAGGCCGTGTGATGCGGTTCGCGGAACGGCCGCACGCGTGAAATCCCGCCCTGATCCAGAAGTCCGGCCAGCGAATGGATCATCGAGGTTTCCAGGGCCTCTTGCGCCGACAGCTCTGGCAGGATGGTTGGCAACCGCGCGGCCAGCATGGATTTACCCGATCCCGGTGTGCCCACCATCAAAAGATGATGCCGCCCGGTTGCGGCGATTTCCAGCGCACGTTTGGCGCGTTCCTGACCCCGCACATCGCGGAAGTTACGGTCACTCGTGGCGGGGGGCACTTCGCCGGGTGCGGCCGGGGACAACGGGGATTGGCCGGTGAAATGGCGCACCACATCAGCCAGATTCGCCGCGCCGATCACCTGCGTTGCGCCGACCCAGGCCGCTTCGGGGCCGGATGCGCGCGGACAGAGCAGGGCGCGATCCTCTTCTGCGGCGGCCATGGCGGCAGGCAGGGCGCCGATCACCGGCACCAACCCGCCATCCAGCGACAATTCGCCAAGCGCAACAATGCCGGCGACCGCGTCTTCGGGGATGATGCCCAATGCGGCCAACAGGCCAAGCGCGATGGGCAGGTCGAAATGTGACCCCTCTTTGGGCAGGTCAGCCGGGGAAAGGTTGACGGTGATGCGTTTCGACGGCAACGCGATCGACATTGAATTCAACGCCGTGCGCACCCGGTCGCGGGCTTCGGACACCGCTTTGTCCGGCAGGCCGACGATGGAAAACGCGGGCATGCCGGGCGTGACGGCGCATTGCACTTCTACCGTGCGCGCGGTCACGCCTTCAAAGGCGACGGTATAGGCGCGGGCGACCATATTGCCCCTTCCCCTGATGTGATTAACCAACTTTGGGGAAGGAGGCGTTGAGGAAAGGTTAACGCGGTAACAGAAAGTTAACCGAGGTTGATGTCATTCGGCCCGGCAATGACGCTTTCTATCCGGCGGCATCGACCATCTTGATGAAGTCTGGCCAGGCCGTTGGGTCGACCATGGACTTGTCGCGGCAGAAAGGGTTGCAAAACCCCCAGATACTACCCCGAAATTCCAGAAAATCGGTGACCGCATCGCCGGAATACGGGCAGGTTGCATTGACTGACGGGCCATGTGCGACCGCTGCGGCGGGCTCTGGCGTGGGGCCGGGCCATGATTTTGTCGGGTAGGGCATCGCATACCGTTGCAGGGTTTCCCCCCGTACCAGCCCCATGGCGCGAAACCGGCGAAAGGCCGGATCGGCCAGATGACGCGCGACATAAGCGGCAGCCTTGTCACCAACCGGCAGGCCATATCCCGCAATTCGCGCCGCGACCGGGGCATAAAAAGCATCTGCGACCGAATATTCACCACAAAGCCAAGGTCCGCCGGATTGTGTCAGCGCATAGTCCCAGACCTTTTCAAGGCGGGCCAAGTCCGCCGCCAATGCGTCTGGCACTGGCACATCGTCATAGGCCAGCCGCATGTTCATCGGGCACAAGCTGCGCAAACTGCCAAATCCGGAATGCATTTCGGCGGCCAGTGACCGGGCGGTTGCGCGCCGCGTTGGATCCTTGGGCCAGAACCCACGATCCGGGTGACGCGCGGCCAGTTCTTCGGCCATGGCCAGTGAATCCCAGACCAATCCGCCACCCGACAATTCGGCGCTGGGCACAGTGCGCGCTGGTGCAAGGTTCAACTGCTCTTCCACAGAGCTCTGTGCAAAATTGACAAGATTGATCCGGCACGCAAGGCCAAACCGGCGGTACAGCAACCATCCCCTGAGGGACCAACTGGAATAGGCGTAATCGCCAATGTGCAAAATATCGCTCATGAAAACATCCTAGTATCAGGGGGTTCACAGGTCCAATTGCAATTGTTGCGGCGCGTCATCACGGAACGTGAAGGATTGTGATCGCTTGTGCGCATATTTTTTCGCGCGATCCGGGTAAGATTTAGATCCAAGCACGATCACCCGACGTATCACTATCACTGCAACAGACAAAATTGGAGATTATTCAAATGGCCCAAAATGCTACGCACGACAGAGCCCTGTCCCGCGCGGCAATGAAAGCCGAATTGCTGGATGCTGAGACAGAGAGAAAGCTTGCTTATGCTTGGCGGGACGAACGCGACGAAGCGTCGCTTCACCGTCTGATTACCGCTTATATGCGGTTGGCCATTTCGATGGCCGCAAAGTACCGGCGCTATGGGGCGCCGATGAATGACCTGATCCAGGAGGCTGGGGTGGGTTTGATGAAAGCCGCAGACAAATTCGACCCGGACAGGGGCGTGCGGTTTTCGACCTATGCGGTGTGGTGGATCAAGGCGTCGATCCAGGATTACGTCATGCGCAATTGGTCGATGGTGCGGACGGGGTCGACCTCGTCGCAGAAATCACTGTTTTTCAACCTGCGTCGCGTGCAGTCCCAGATCGAGCGCGAAGCCGCATCGCAGGGTGAAACGCTGGATCCGCATCAGATCCAGCACAAGATCGCGGCAGAGGTCGGCGTGCCCTTGGCGGATGTCGTGATGATGTCCGGGCGTTTGTCCGGCTCTGACTTTTCGTTGAATGCGACACAATCCGCCGAAGACGAAGGCCGGGAATGGATTGACACTATCGAGGATGATGCGCCTCAGGCCGCTGAAATGGTGGAAAATGACCATGACACCGCGCAGTTGCGGGCATGGTTGGTCGAGGCGATGCATGACCTGAGCGATCGTGAGCAATTCATCGTGCGCGAACGGAAACTGCGCGACGCGCCAAGGACATTGGAAAGCCTGGGGTCCGAACTGGGCCTGTCCAAGGAACGTATCCGTCAGGTCGAGGCGGCAGCCTTTCAAAAGATGCGCAAATCGTTGGAAGGGCAGAGCGGAGAAGTACACGCCTTTCTGGCGTGATTTAACAAGTTTCAGGGTTTCCGCCCTGCGTCCCGGCCCCTTTTGGGGTCGGGATTTTCTTTGGCAAATGCGGGGCAAGCGCCGCTCTTCCGCCCTTGCAGGCGTCATCGCATTGGACATAGGGTCAGGCGCGTTACAGATGTATCAATGGCGCGGTACTGGCGGAGGCTGAAAGAAATGATGTCGGGCAAGCGGGTTCTTTTGATCATTGGTGGTGGCATTGCGGCCTATAAATGTCTGGATCTGATCCGGCGTTTGCGTGAACGCGGGGTGTCGGTAAGCCCGGTGATGACCCGCGCCGCCGAGGAATTCGTGACACCGCTCAGCGTGTCGGCCCTGGCGGGGGAGGCGGTCCATCGCGACCTGTTTGACCTGACCAAAGAAGCCGAAATGGGCCATATTCAATTGTCGCGCGTTGCCGATCTGGTGTTGGTGGCGCCAGGCGACCGCAGATTTGATGGCGAAAATGGCGTCTGGTCTGGCCAGCGATCTGGCGACGACGCTGTTGATGGCGACGGATACGCCGGTGATGATTGTTCCTGCGATGAACGTGCGGATGTGGCAACATCCGGCGACCCAGCGCAATCTGAATGTTCTGCGCGGCGATGGCGTGACAGTGGTGGGGCCGGAGTCCGGTGATATGGCCTGTGGCGAATATGGGCCCGGGCGGCTTTCGGAGGTGCCGGATATCCTTGGCGCGGTTGAGCGGCATTTTGCAGCGGGGCCACTGGCGGGTAAACGGGTTTTGGTGACCTCTGGCCCAACGCATGAGCCGATTGACCCGGTGCGGTATATCGCCAACCGGTCGTCAGGCGCGCAAGGCACGGCGATTGCGTGCGCTTTGCGGGACTTGGGCGCAGAGGTGGTTTTTGTCACCGGCAGGCGGATGTAGCCGCACCCGAGGGTGTGGAATTGCATCGCGTCGAAACGGCGCAAGAGATGTTGACCGCAGTTCAGGCGGTCTTGCCCGTGGATGCCGCGATCTTTGCCGCGGCTGTGGCGGATTGGCGTATGGCGCAGCATGCAACATCCAAGATCAAGAAGCAGGCCGGCAAACTGCCGACGCTGGAGTTCACCGAGAACCCGGATATTCTGGCCCATGTGGCGCAGATGGATGCCGGGCGACCCAAGCTGGTCGTTGGCTTTGCCGCCGAGACCGATGATGTGGTGGCCAATGCAACGGCGAAAAGGCTGCGCAAGGGGTGCGACTGGATTGTGGCCAATGATGTCCGCCCTGAGACCGGCATCATGGGCGGCAGTGACAATGCAGTGGTTTTGATCACCGGCGATGGATCCGAGGATTGGCCGCGTATGGGCAAGGATCAGGTGGCGCAGAGATTGGCGTTGCGGCTGGCTGATGCGCTTGGTTGATGGGTTCGGATTTGCGTATTTATAAAAGAGAAGAAGGGCAGGATTTGGTTGAGCTGAACGTCACATGGGATGAAGGCGCAGACAGGGCGCTGGGCCTGCCGCGATATGAGACGGCCGGTGCGGCGGGCGCGGATCTTCGGGCGAATTTTCAGGATCGCGCCACGGTCGTGTTGGCCCCAAATGCCCGTGTGTTGGTGCCGACCGGTCTGCGGTTGGCCGTCCCGCAGGGTTATGAGGTGCAGATCCGGCCAAGATCCGGTCTGGCCCTGAAACACGGCATCACCCTGCCCAACAGCCCCGGCACGATCGACAGCGATTATCGCGGGCCGCTGGGGGTTATTGTGTTGAATGCCGGCACAGATGCGTTCGAGATCACCCATGGCATGCGGATCGCCCAGATGGTGCTTGCCCCGGTGGTGCAGGCGCAATTCGCCTTGGTCGAGGTTCTGGATGACACCGCGCGCGGCACCGGCGGTTTCGGGTCGACCGGGCGCGATTGATGTTGCTGGTTCTGGTCATTGCTGCGGCGATCTGGGGGCTGGGGTGGGCCATTGGCCTGCCTGCATCCGCGCGTTGGCCGTTGATCGGGCTGTTGTTTGTCGCCGTTTTGGGCATTCAGTTTCTGTTTCCCGATGGTCACGCGCTTCGCGACGCGACGGGGGGGATCCGGCGCTTTGGCTGTTGCTGGCGGGGTTTGCGGTGCTGGTCATGGCCTACCGGCAGGTGCTTCTGCATCTCAAGACCCGTGCGATGGCGCGCGATGCGGACCCGGTAAAACCGACCCGCGACCGCATGGGCGAGACCGAGCTGGAGCGTTACGCCCGCCACATCGTCCTGCGGGAATTGGGTGGCCCGGGCCAGCAGCGGCTGCGCAAAGCGCGGGTGTTGGTGGTGGGGGCCGGTGGGTTGGGCGCGCCCGCGTTACAGTATCTGGCGGCGGCCGGTGTGGGCACCATTGGCGTGATTGACGATGACGTGGTCGAAAACGCCAATCTGCAACGGCAGGTGATTCACCGCGATGCCGACATTGGCAAACCCAAAGTGTTCTCGGCTGAGGCGGCGATGCTGGCGCAGAACCCCTTTGTGACTGTGCGGCCCTATCATCGGCGGCTTGAGGCCGGGATGGCGGCGGAATTATGCGTCGATTATGATCTCGTGCTGGATGGGACTGATAATTTTGACACGCGGTATTTGGTCAATCGCGCGGCGGTCGCGGCCGGTATTCCGCTGATTTCCGGTGCCTTGTCACAATGGGAAGGCCAGCTTTCGGTTTTTGATCCTGCACGTGGAACCCCCTGTTACCAATGCATTTTCCCAGAGGCGCCAGCCCCCGGTCTTGCCCCGTCCTGTGCCGAGGCGGGGGTGCTTGGCCCGCTGCCCGGCGTTGTCGGCGCAATGATGGCGGTCGAAGCGATCAAGGTGCTGGCCGATGCGGGAGCGCCGCTGCGCAGTGAAATGCTGATTTACGATGCCCTATGGTCCGAGACCCGCAAAATCGCGCTGAAGGCGCGCGATGATTGCCCGGTCTGCGGCGAGAACAAGGAAGACTGACATGACAAATCCACTGCTTTCGGATTGGACCGGCGCCTATGGCTTGCCGCCTTTTGCCACGATTTCAGACGCCGATTTTGCCCCCGCGATGGGGGTGGCCCTGGCCGAAGATCTGGCCGAAGTTGCGGCGGTGGCCGACAATCCAGAGCCGCCGACATTTGCCAATACCATCGAGGGTCTGTTGCGCTGCGGCGCTGCGCTGGATCGGGTCACGGGGGTGTTTTTCAACCTGGCCGGTGCGGACAGCACCCCGGACCGCGAAGCGCTGATGCGGGAATTTTCGCCAAAACTTGCAGCGCATTCCTCGGCGATCTTTGGCAATCGGGCGCTGTTTGATCGGATCAGCCGCGTGTGGGCGGCCCGCGACGACCTGGACCTGAGCGCTGAACAGGCACGTGTTTTGATGCTGGTGCATCGCAATTTCATCCGCGCTGGTGCGGCGCTGGAAGGGGATGATGCCACGCGCATGAAGGCCATCAAGGAGCGGTTGGCGACGCTTGGCACGGAATTCACCCAAAACCTTTTGGCGGATGAACGGGACTGGTTCCTGCCTCTGGCAGAGGATGACCTCGATGGTCTGCCGGATTTTGCCATTGCTGCGGCGCGGGCTGCGGGCGAAGAACGCGGGGCGGATGGTCCGGTGCTGACGGTGTCACGGTCCATCATCGTGCCGTTTCTGCAATTCTCTACCCGCCGCGACCTGCGCGAAGTGGCCTACAAGGCCTGGGTGGCGAGGGGGGCGAATGGCGGTGCGACCGACAACCGCGCAATCGCCGGGGAAATCCTGGCCCTGCGGGAGGAACGTGCCAAGCTTCTGGGATACGCCGATTTCGCCAGCTACAAGCTGGAAACCGAAATGGCGGGATCACCGGACAAGGTGCGCGAATTGCTGATGGCGGTCTGGGCTCCGGCCAAGGCCCGTGCTGAATCCGATGGCCAGATCCTTGCCGACATGATGCGCGACGATGGCATCAATGGCGCGTTGCAACCCTGGGATTGGCGCTATTACGCAGAGAAACGCCGCAAGATCGAACATGATCTGGATGAGGCCGCGCTCAAACCCTATCTTTCGCTGGATCAGATGATTGCAGCGGCGTTCGATTGTGCCGACCGTTTGTTCGGGCTGGAATTTGCGGCGCTGGATCTGCCGCTTTATCACGCCGACGCGCGCGCATGGGATGTGACCCGCAACGGCAAACATGTTGCGGTTTTCATCGGCGATTATTTCGCGCGCAGTTCAAAACGGTCTGGCGCGTGGTGTTCGGCCATGCGGTCGCAGCGCAAATTTCCGACCGACCAACGGCCCATCGTCGTGAACGTCTGCAACTTTGCCAAGGGCGATCCGGCGCTGCTGTCCTATGATGACGCCCGCACGCTGTTCCACGAATTCGGCCATGCGCTGCATCAGATGCTTTCCGATGTGACATATGAGATGATTTCCGGCACCAGCGTGGCGCGCGATTTCGTCGAATTGCCCAGCCAGTTGTATGAACATTGGCTTGAGGTGCCCGAGGTGCTGCGCGCCTTTGCCACCCATGTCGACAGTGGCAAAGCGATGCCGCAGGACATGCTGGACAAGGTCCTGGAGGCTGCGAATTTTGATCAGGGGTTCCAGACCGTCGAATATGTCGCCTCCGCCCTGGTGGATCTGGCCTTTCACGAAGGTGCGGCCGCCAGCGACCCGATGGCGAAACAGGCAGAGGTGCTGGCGGATCTGGGGATGCCGGATGCCATCGGCATGCGCCATGCCACGCCGCATTTTGCGCATGTCTTTGCCGGGGACGGCTATTCCAGCGGCTATTACAGCTACATGTGGTCCGAAGTCATGGACGCCGATGCATTCGCGGCATTCGAAGAAGCGGGCGGTGCGTTTGATACGGAAATGGCGCAGAAACTGGAAAAACACATCCTGTCTGCCGGGGGCTCCGACGACGCTGAAACGCTCTATCTCGCGTTTCGCGGCAAGATGCCGGGTGTCGAGGCGCTGCTCAAGGGGCGCGGGCTCGTCGGTTGAGGTCGCGCTGGCTTCTTCTGTTCAAAAATATCCCGGGGGGCCGCCTTGGCGGCGGGGGCAGCGCCCCCTCCCTCCCGGGCGATCAAAACGCCTGACGTTCCAGGGTGTAACCGCGGCTCTGCAACTGGTTCAGAATTCCGCTCTCTCCCATCAGATGCGCCGCGCCGACGGCGACCACAAGGCGGTCTTCGGGCGCATCTTCGATCACGTCGATCCAGGCCAGATTGCGGCGGATCAATAGCTTTTCTTCCATCTCGGTCAGCATCTGTTCGACTTCGGCCTCTGGCAGGTCAAGATGTGCCAGGGTCAAGATGCGCGACAATTGCCAACTGTCGGAATGGGCCTGATCGAAATAGCTGTTCAACGTCGTGACCAATAGATCGGCGCCGGTTTCCTCGGGGAAAATACCCAATTGCAGCATGCGCAATTGTTCGTCCAACGGGTCCTCGTTGAACATCTTGAACACCGTATCAAAGGGTTCCAGCGATTGACGCGCCAGATCGGCGTTTTGCGCCATGGTTTCTATTCTGGCGTCCAACCCTTCGCCTGTGCCCATCACCTCCATGGCACAGCCGGGCAGGGCCAACACCAACGACAGATACCAGGGTTGGAATTTGGCCGCCATAAACGCCGGGATGCCACGGCTGCGGGCCGCTTCGGCCAGCTTTTGCCAGTCCTCCTCTTCCATCAGTTCTGGCAGGGTGGTGTCTTGCAGTAAGAGGAACGAACTGTCTGAGGTCAGATTTTGTTCCAGCAATTTGCGGTCTTCGGCGGTCGCCTCGACCAGCAATCGGTCTGCGGCCGTGATCAAGGGGGCAAGTTTGGCGCTCACCGGGTCGAGACGCGGATCGGGGATATGGACCGTGCCAATCACATGGATCACCCGTTCGCCGCGCGTCGCCCGCCAATGGTTGCCATTGGCAAAGGGGGTTTCGGCCTCTGCGGCGGCCAGTGCCGCGATCTGATCAGGCTCAAGCTGGGTGCGCAGGTCGGAACCGACACATCCCGCCGCCAGGGTCATTTGCGGCAAAAGAGATAAGGCAATCACAATAAGCAGGCGCAAAACGAAATCTCCAAATCCAAATCAGGTGCCGCAAAATGTCTTGTAAGGGCCAAAGTCCCGTGGCGCGGGCCGGGCGTATTCCTTGTGGTCAGGGTGTTCGGTGAACGGTGCGCGCAGCACGTCCAGCAATGTGGCGATCGGGGTCATGTCGCCAGCTTCGGCTGCGGTCAGCGCCGCTTCGACCAGATGATTGCGCGGGATATAAAGCGGGTTGACCGCGTTCATTGCATCCCTGCGATCTTCGGCGCTGACGGCCTCGTGCGTCAGGCGGTGCCGCCATGTGGCAAGCCAGGCGGTGATTGCGGTGGCATCGTCAAACAACCCAAGCAGGGCGTCGTCATCGCCGGTTGCGGCATCGGCCAGATGGCGGAAAAACAACGTGAAATCCACATGTTGCGCGGACAGTGCCGCATAAAGGGCGTTGACAAGGTCACGGTCACCCGGCTGGGTGCCCGATATCCCGATCTTGGCGGATGCGCCATCTGTCCAGGCCTTGGCATAGCGTTCGGGGAACTGCTGGATTTCCCGTGTCGCGATTTCAATCGCCTTGTCCTGATCCGGGTCGAGCAGCGGAATCAGCGTTTCCGCCAGACGCGCCAAATTCCATTGCGCGATATTGGGTTGGTTGCCAAAGGCATAGCGCCCAGCGTGATCAATTGATGAAAACACCGTCGCCGGGTCGTAATCGTCGATAAAGGCACAAGGACCATAGTCGATGGTTTCGCCGGAAATCGTCATGTTGTCGGTATTCATCACCCCATGGACAAAACCGACCTGCATCCAGCCCGCGACCAGATCGGCCTGACGCCGGATCACCGCGCGCAGGAACTGAAGGTAGCGGTCGTCATTCCCGATCAGATCGGGATCATGACGGGCAATGGCATAATCCGCCAATTGCCGGACCCGGTCATGTTCGCCCCGCGCGGCAAAGAACTGAAACGTGCCGACCCGCAGGTGGCTGGCGGCGATCCGCGCCAGGACCGCGCCGGGTTTGGCCGTGTCGCGGTAGACCGTTTCGCCGGTGGTCACCGCGGCCAGCGCCCGGGTCGTGGGGATGCCAAGCGCATGCATCGCCTCGCCCATCAGGAATTCGCGCAGAACAGGGCCCAGCACCGCCTTGCCATCGCCGCCGCGTGAAAACGGCGTGCGGCCCGATCCCTTGAGGTGCAGATCGCGGCGCTTGCCGTGACGGTCGATGAGTTCCCCCAACAGGATCGCGCGGCCATCGCCCAATTGCGGGGAAAACCCGCCAAATTGATGCCCGGCATAAGCCATGGCCAGGGTTTCGGCCCCCTCCGGGGCCTGTGCGCCGACCAGAATTGCCGCGCCGTCGTCGCTGTCCAGCGCATCGGCGTCCAGCTGCAATTCTGTGGCCAATTCGGCGTTTAACAGCAAAATACGTGGTTCGGGCACCGTGTCGCCCTTCCATTGCACGTAAAACCCGTCAAGATCGCGGGCATAGCTATTGTCGAAGGCAAATTTTATGGCAGTCTGGTTCATGTCCCATAGGTGGGTCATTCCGGGCGGATTTCCAAGGGGTTCTTGCCCATATCATCGCGTCTCGGCGACCGCCCGCCCCGGAAAAGAGGAGCCACATTGCCCATGTCATTGTTCCGAAACCTGTGTCTGGCGGGGATTTCCGCCTTCTGCATGCTGTCTTTTGCCAGTGGGGCGCGTGCCGCCACCCTCGAAGACCATACAGACAGCTACATGGGCTGTCGCGCCCGGTTGAGCGGGGTGATTGGCCCCGGCGACGCCGACAAGATCAAGGCATGGATCGCAACCGAAAAACAGCGGCTTCTGGACAGGACCAGCACCTTGCCGCCGGGATCACAATTGGGCCAGAGCCGCCTGTGTCTCGACAGCCCCGGCGGCAGCTTTGCCGAGGCCGTGCGGATCGTGGATGTCATCTTTGGCGAATTGGGCACGGCGGTGCCGCGCGGGGCGGAATGCCTGTCGGCCTGTTCCATGGTGTTCATGGCGGGGTCTTTTTCCACCGAAAGCGACGCCGGGGTCGTGGCCAATCGCAAATTGCATGCCGCCGGGCGGTTGGGATTTCATGCGCCCTCGCTTGAAGTGGCGGCCGGGCAATACAGCGAAGCGCAGGTCAACAAGGCCTACAGGATTGCCGTGACAGCGCTGGGTGATCTGATGCAGCGCATGGGGGTGATGAAACTGTCGCAAACCCTGATTGCCGAAATGCTGGCCACCCCGCCGGATGACATGTTTTATATCGACACGGTGCATCGCGCCGGGCGTTGGCTGATCCCGGTTGTCGGAACGGTGCGCCCACAGGAGGTCACGGCCCTGGCCGCGAGCAATGTCTGTGGGGCGTATTATGGCTGGGTGGGTGATCGGCTTGCCACCAATGGTCTGGGGTTCGTGGCTGATCCGGCCAACCGATTTGGCTGGGATCCGAAAATCACCCACGAAAACGACAGTATTCAGGTCGAAATGGAAGGGTTCGGGCAGGAAGGCGCGATGCGATGCCGGTTGTGGATTTCGCCCGACACCGCAATTGCGGATGAATTGCAAAGCTTTGGCGGCGGTTTCGCCCATGTGTCGATCGGCGACGACGATATCGGATTCGAGGCCTCGCCCGCGCTGTTTTTTGATCCGCGCACGCCGCTGGTGGCGTTGGCACGGCCAAATGATGACCAGATCATCCTGCGGGATGTGGCGGATTTCAATCCCACTGAACGGCGTGAAATGCAGGGGCGTTGCAGCGTCTGGAGTTCTGGCCAAATGCTGGACAACGATCCCTGTACCAAACAGGTTGCGGAAACCATGATGGACGATCTGAAACTCTATGTCCTGGAAACCTTTGTCTGGCCGTCGGGGGCCAAAACGGTGCTGGAGACGCTGAATTTCGCAACCAAGATCAATGGGGCCAAGGCGGAACGGATGTGGGACAATCTGCCGGACAATGCCGTGTGCTATTTGAATTCGGCCTCAGGCAACATGTTTTGTTTTCAAGAGGCGGGGTAGGGGCGCGCAGCGCATGTGCTGGCGCCCCTGATCCTGTGCAACCGCTCGTTATTCTGCCGCGTCGCGTTTCGGCAAAACCCAGTCGGGCCGCGCGAAGTGGCAGGTATAGCCGTGGGGCAGGCGTTCCAGATAATCCTGATGCTCTGGCTCGGCCTCCCAGAAGGCACCTGCCGGTTCCACCTCGGTCACGACCTTGCCGGGCCAGATGCCAGAGGCATCGACATCGGCAATGGTGTCCAGCGCCACTGCTTTTTGATCCTCATCGACGTAATAAATCGCCGAGCGATAGGACAATCCCCGGTCATTGCCCTGCTGGTTCATCGTGCTGGGATCGTGGATCTGAAAGAAGAATTCCAGAAGCTGCCGATAGCTGACCTTGTCAGGATCAAACAGGATTTCAATGCCCTCGGCATGGGTGCCGTGGTTGCGATAGGTGGCGTTTTCCACATCTCCACCGGTATAGCCGACACGGGTTTTCAGGACACCGGGACGCTTGCGGATCAGATCCTGCATCCCCCAGAAACATCCCCCCGCCAGAACTGCACGTGCGCTCATGATGAGACCTCCTCAACTTGATCAAGATAATCGCCATAGCCTTCATCCACCATTGCGTCGCGGTGAACGAACCGCAATGAGGCAGAGTTGATGCAATAGCGCAGGCCGCCGCGGTCGCGTGGACCGTCGGGGAAAACATGGCCAAGGTGGCTGTCGCCATGGGTCGACCGGACCTCGGTGCGGATCATGCCAAGGCTGGTGTCGCGCAATTCGGCCACATGGGCCGGTTCGATCGGTTTGGTAAAGCTGGGCCAGCCACATCCCGATTCAAATTTGTCGGACGAGGCAAACAGCGGCTCGCCGGACACGATGTCGACATAGATGCCCGGTTCTGCGTGGTCGTTGTATTGGCCGGTAAAGGGGCGTTCGGTGCCGCTTTCCTGGGTCACGCGATATTCTTCGGGTGTCAGTGCGGCAATGGCGTCGGCGGATTTCTGATAGCTCATTTGCAGGGCCTCCTGTCTTGGATCTTGCTCATGTGGGGCGTTGGCGGGCAATTGTCCAATATCTGTCAATGCTGTCACGTGCCTGTGAGCGATCTGGTGTGGCTATTGTCGCAGCGGTTTCAGCGCGATGTAAAGCGCGCGATACCGGGCGAGGCGGTCTGCGTGATAACCGGCCTTGTCTATGCGGGGGGCAAAGATGCGGTCGGTTGGCGGTCTTTGACCCAGATCGGCCAATGTCGCCGCGCCAATGGCAACGGCGGCCATACGCGCCGCGCCCAGTGCCGGCCGCTTTCCGCGCCAGCCCCGCGATGCAACGTAAGGCCGGTGGCATCGGCAATGGTCTGTAACAGCAGATCCGATCTTGTGCCGCCCCCAATGGCCAATAGCGGCTGGGGGATGTCCGTGGTTTGGCGCATCGCATCCGCCGCGTCACAAAAGGTATAGGCAATCGCATCGACAACCGCGCGCATCATCTCGCCAGATCCGGTGGCATCGCCAAGGCCGTAAAACGCGCCGCGAATGCGGCTGTCGCCATGTGGTGTCCGCTCGCCCGTGAGATAGGGCAGGAACAGCGGGATGTTGGTGTCAGCCTGTTGTGCCTTGGCCAGAAGATCGCCGACGGGCTGATCCGTGACGCCGGCGAACCAGCTCATTGGGCGGGCGCCATTCAGCATCGCCGCCATCTGGAACCAACGATTGGGCAGGCAGTGGGCTAAGGAATGCAATCCCGCCTCCGGGGCCGCGCGATAACCATCGGTGGTGACAAACAATTGCCCCGACGTGCCAAGCGAAATGAAGCCCCGCCCCGGATCAACCGCGCCGAGCGATACCGCCCCAGCCGCCGCATCCCCCCCGCCAACGGCAATTGGAAGACCGGCTGGCAGACCCAGTTCCTTTGCCGCCTCTTGCCGCAGCGTGCAGGCCAGATCGGTGCCATTCCTCACCTGCGGCAGCCAGGCCGGATCGGTTGCGGTGGCCTTGCAAAGCGCCGTCGACCATTGGCCAGCGGCCTGATCAAACCACCATGTGCCGGCGGCGTCGCATCTGTCGGTGACATGGGTGTTGTGCAGCCAAAGCCCGAGATAATCCTTGGGCAGGCAAATGCGGTGGATCTTGGCATAGGTGTCCGGCTCATGCGCGGCCAGCCAGGCGATTTTCGGCGCCGTGAATCCCGGCATCGGCCGCACGCCGGCGATCTCTGCCAGGGCGGGGTGATCCTGTGTCAGCGCGTTGCAGATCCCGTCAGCCCGGCCATCATTCCACAGGATCGCCGGGCGCAACGGGCGATTGTCGGCCCCAAGCACCACCGCGCCATGCATCTGCCCCGAAAGACCCATCGCACGCACCGCGCCAAGGTCGTATTGCCCCGCCAGATCGCGCAGGGCCTGCCGCGTTGCGTGCCGCCAGCTCTCGGGGTCCTGTTCGCTTTGGTCGGCGCTGGGCGTGTGGGTTGCAAGCGGCGCGGTGGCGCTTGCGATCAAGTGCAGATCGGCCCCGACCAGAGAGGTTTTGACGGCGGAGGTGCCAATATCAATGCCTAGAAACATATGAAATCCGAGGTTGGGTGTGGGTCATCCTAGCGCCACTGCGCCATGGCGCGATAGGGGGGAACAACAAAGGCCCCGGAATTTTCCGGGGCCTTTGCGGTGATTTGATTTGGCCCGGATCAGGCCGCTTCGGCGCCTTCGGGCACCTTGGCACCGGTCATGAAGGCCACAGCGTCCGACATGGAGTAATCCTTGGGGTTGATGACGCAAAGCCGCTTGCCCAGCCGGTGAATGTGGATGCGGTCTGCGACCTCGAACACATGCGGCATGTTGTGGCTGATCAGGATGATCGGAATCCCGCGCGAGCGGACATCAAGGATCAATTCCAGCACCTTGCGGCTCTCCTTGACCCCTAAAGCGGCGGTGGGTTCGTCGAGGATGATCACCTTTGACCCAAAGGCCGCAGCACGCGCCACCGCAACCCCCTGACGCTGGCCACCCGACAGGGTTTCGACCGCCTGATTGATGTTCTGAATCGTCATCAATCCCAGCTCAGAGAGCTTTTCGCGGGCGAATTCCTCCATCGCCTTTTTGTCCAGCTTGCGCAGGAACTTGCCCATGAAATCCTTGCGCAGGATTTCGCGCCCCATGAACATGTTGTCGGCAATCGACAGGGCGGGGGACATGGCCAGCGTCTGATAGACGGTTTCGATCCCGGCGTTGCGGGCATCAATCGGTGATTGGAATTTCACCTTCTTGCCCTCCAGCTCGACCGTGCCTTCGTCGGGAATGACCGCGCCGGAGACTGCTTTGATCAGGGTGGATTTGCCCGCGCCATTGTCGCCGATCACCGCCAGGATTTCGCCCGGATAGAGATCGAAATCACAATTGTCCAACGCCGTGACCTTGCCATAGCGTTTGGTCAGATTGCGGCCTTTCAACAATGGGGTGCCACGGTCCGTTGCAGTATTTTGCAGAATGCTCATGCCGACACCTTTCTGATCCATTGATCCACGGCCACAGCGCCAATGATCAATGCGCCGATAAGAAGGAAGGTCCATTGCGGGTTCGCCCCGCCCATGCGCAGGCCAAGTTCGAACACACCCACAATCAATGCGCCAAAGAATGCCCCGACAATCGACCCCCGCCCACCAAAGAGCGAGATGCCACCAATCACCACGGCGGTGATTGACTGAATGTTGCCGATGACCCCGGTGGTGGCCGACGGCGACACCGATCCAAAGCGGCCAATCATCACCCAGCCGGCCAACGCGCAGATGAAACCAACAACCATATAAACCGACATCAGGGTTTTGTGCACATCGACACCGGCCAGTTCTGCGGCCTCTGGGTCATCCCCGACGGCATAGACATGGCGGCCCCAGGCGGTCGAGCGCAGCGCATAGGCCAGGATCGCAACCAGGGCAATCATCAGGAACACGCCCAGGGTGAACCGCGCGCCGCCGACGCTGAATGTGGTGCCAAGGAATTGCAGGAACGGCGCTTCGGCCTCGATGTCCTGTGACCGGATGGTTTCATTGGCGGAATACAGGTAGTTGGCCGCCAAAACGATCTGCCACATACCCAGCGTGACAATGAAGGGCGGCAGTTTCACCCGGCTGACAAGCCAGCCATTGGCCGCGCCAATGCCGGTGCCCACGGCCAGACCGCCCAGAACCGCAAAGAACGGCGGCAGGCCATAATCAAAGGAAAATTTACCCATTACAACCGTGCAGAGCACCGCAATCGCCCCGACCGACAGGTCGATGCCCGCCGTCAGGATGATCAGCGTCTGCGCCGCAGCCAACACGCCGACGATCTGCACCTGTTGCAGGATCAGGGTCATGGCAAATGGTGAAAAGAATTTACTGCCCAGCACCAGCCCAAAGACGATGATGGCGGCGACCAGAACGATCAGCGGCACCAGCGCCGGGGTTGTGTGTAACAAGTGGTGGAAGCGGCCCACCAGGCCTTTGTTGTGCTCGTCAAAGGATGCGACGTCGGTGTTCGCCTCCTGAATGACGGATTCGTAATTGTCCGCGTTGGACATGTTCCCCTCCGTAAGATCAAAAACGCGTTTTGGCGTTCGGGAATAGAAAAAGGGGACGGACAGGCTGCCCGCCCCCGGGATGCTTCAGCTTGCTGTGGCGGATGCGCTTACGTCAGCCGCTGGATGATCGGTCTGATGTCAGACGATGCAAGGGACAGGGCCGTGGCCCGGATACCTGAAACTCTGGGAATATATGTGATAACCGGACCGCTGATGCGGCCCGGCGCTCAGGTATTTAGCCCCAGCAGAGATCTTTGCCTTCGGCAACCGAGATCGAGTTAACGCCGTCGGCGGGTTTGTCGGTCACCAGTGCCACACCGGTGTCAAAGAAACCTTTGCCTTCGGTCGCGGCGGCTTGGTGCCGTCCTTGGCCCATGCGGCAATCGCTTCGATCCCTTTGGAGGCCATCAGCAGGGGATATTGCTGCGATGTCGCGCCGATAATGCCTTCTTCGACATTGGCAACACCGGGGCAGCCGCCATCAACCGACACGATCAGAACGTCATTTTCGCGACCAATGGCCTTCAGCGCTTCATAAGCGCCGGCAGCGGCAGGTTCGTTGATGGTGTAGACCACGTTGATCATCGGATCAGAGGCGAGGAGGTTTTCCATCGCGCGGCGGCCGCCTTCTTCGTTGCCCTGGGTCACGTCGTTGCCAACGATGCGGGCATCGTCTTCGTCACCCCATTTGTTCGGATCGCCGAGATCAATGCCGAACCCCTGCAAGAAGCCCTGGTCGCGCAGAACACCAACCGATGGCTGGCTGACCGCAAGGTCGAGCATCGCGATTTTCGCATTGGCGGCTTCGTCGCCCAATGTGGCGGCGGCCCATTTGCCAATCAGCTCACCCGCAAGGAAGTTGTCGGTGGCAAAGGTCATGTCGGCGCTGTCGATCGGCTCCAGCGGGGTGTCGAGCGCGATGACCAGAATGCCGGCGTCCCGCGCCTGTTGTACCACGGGCACGATTCCGGCGGTGTCGGATGCGGTCAACAGGATGCCCTTGGCGCCATTGGCGATGCAGGTTTCGATGGCCGCGACCTGGGTGTCGTTGTCGCCGTCAACTTTACCGGCATAGGAATTCAGCGAGATCCCCAGTTCCTCGGCCTTGGCGGCCGCACCTTCGCGCATTTTGACAAAAAACGGGTTGGTGTCGGTCTTGGTGATCAGACAGGCGTTGACGGCGTGGCTTTCGGCATTGGCGACGCCCGCCAGTGTTGCAAAGGAAATTGCGCTACCCAAAAGTAGTTTTTTCATGATGTCCTCCCAGAGACATTTGATTTTGGCCCGAAACTGGGCCTTTCTCCCCGAATTCGCCCTTTTGGAGCGAGATCACCGTTATATGATCTGATTCTGTTTCATGCGTCAATTAATAAATCATGTTGATTTATTAATTACGAAATGGCAGGGTAGGTAAGGGAGGAAATGCCATGACGCAAGAAGACGTCAGAGGTTTCAGTGGTGGTGTGAACCAAAGTGGTGTGCGCGACTATAATGAACGTCTGTTGCTTTCGATGATCCAGCGGGTGGGGCAATTGCCCGGCAGCGACATTGCGCGCCAGGCTGGGCTGTCGGCGCAAACCGTGTCCGTGATCCTGCGTTCGTTGGAGGCGGATGGGATTCTGATCAAGGGCGCCCCGCAGCGCGGCCGGGTCGGCAAGCCGCGCGTGCCGATGAAGTTAAACCCCTCGGGCGCCTATTCTGTCGGGCTCAAGATCGGGCGGCGCTCGGCGGATGTGGCGTTGATGGATCTGCTGGGCAACGTGCGGATGCAAAAACAGGTCAGCTACCGCTTTCCCCGGCCCGAAGTGGTCTTCCCCTTTCTGCGCGAAAGTCTGGCGGCCATGCTTGCGACCCTGCCGTCTGCGGAACAGACACGGGTGTGTGGCATCGGGATCGCGGCCCCGTTCGAATTGTGGAAACCGCATGAGATCATCGGCGCGGACGACAGCGATTTTCAATCCTGGCGCGGCATTGCCATCGCAGAGGAGGTGGCGCAGTTCAGCGATCTTCCGGTGTCGATCCTCAATGACGCGACCTCGGCCTGTTATGCCGAGAATATTTTTGGCAATGGCCGCGGGCTGCGCGACTACGCGTATTTCTTTATTGGTGCCTTTGCCGGGGGCGGTGTTGTGTTGAACGATGCCGTGTACGAGGGCAACCGCAGCAATGCGGGGGCGCTGGGATCGTTGATGCACCGCGATGCGACGGGCAAACCGGTGCAGTTGATGGATCACGCGTCGATCTTTTGGCTGGAAAACACCATTCGTCTGGCCGGGCGCGACCCGAAACTGCTTTGGACACAGGGTGCCGATTGGTCCGATTTCGAAGAGCAGGTCGGCCCGTGGATTGATATGGCGGCCCAGGAGCTGGCGATGGCGGCCCTGTCGGCCTGCGCTGTGATCGACTTTGAAGCGGTGGTGATTGACGGCGCTTTCCCCGAAGGGGTGCGCGAGCGGCTGGTGCAGCGCACCGTTGATAAGATCGCGAAAATCGAGACCATCGGTCTTTTGCGGCCCGACATTCGCGCAGGCGGGGTCGGGGCCAATGCCCGCGTTCTTGGCGCGGCGTATCGGCCTATCGCCTCGCAGTATTTTCTGGGATCTGCCGGGTTCAGCGCAACTGCGGGGGCCTGAGACCCTACGCCAGAATATGTTCCGCGGTGCGCATCGCCAGCCCGGCAATGGTCAGGGTCGGCGCATTCACCGGCATGGTGACATGCGCCGATGACCCCATGATATAAAGGTTCGGATGCTGGTGGGCCTGTTGCTGGGCATTCACCACCGAAGTCGCGGGATCAAGCCCCATGCGTGTTGTGCCGCCGATGATGGCATTGGACAGATAAACCTCGTTAGAGGTGATTTCGGTGGATCCCAGACGTTGCAGGATCTCGGTGTTCATTTTCTGGGAAATTGTCATGCCCGCACGGGTATATGCGTCGATGGAATAGGCGATGCGGGATTTCGGCAGTCCGGCGCTGTCTTTTTCATCCGACAGGGTCAGACGATTGTCCGGGTCGGGCAGGATCTCGGCCGAGGAATTCAGCCGTAGATGCCGCGACACAATCCGGTTCAATTCCTGCGCCAGAGATTGCCCGAGATACCCCTGCGCGATCAGATCCTTGGCCACATTTGTCCCATCGGAATTGCCGGAATGCCCGGAATTCATGAAGCTGGTGCCAATGGCCGCATGGGACGCGCGGAAATCACCATCGCGCAGCTCGATCAAACCGCTGGTCTGTTGCGGCCCGCGATAGGGGAACACCGGATCGCGGGTCACGCCTTTGGTGTCCTGATTGGCCTGGGTGATCAGGTAACGGCCCACCGCATCCGATCCGTTTGCCACGCCGTTCGGGGCGTTTTCCTGGGCTGACATCAGCAACAGCCGGGGATTTTCAATCGCATGACAGCACAGGGCATAGATATTGGCGGTGACGCGCGTTTGTGTGCCATCCGGGCGGCGCACATCGACGCCGCTGACCATGCCATCCGGCCCGACATGGATCATCGTCACCACCGCCTCGGTGATGATCTGCGCGCCGGCCGCTGCGGCCTTGTCGGCGATCACCGATCCGTCCAGCTTCGCCCCGATGGGGCAGATCGGCACACAGGTATTGTTGCCGCAACACGGCGGTCGGCTGTCGAATTGCACGGAATTGCGCGCATGGCTGAAAATACCGGAATGCAGGCCCATTTCGGCCAGGGCAATATCGACCCGGCTGTCCATATAGGTCGCCGGAATTGGCGGCATGGGATAGGGTTCCTTGCGCGGCGCGCCCCAGACATCGTCCATGCTGCCCGCAACGCCCCAGATCTTTTCGGCGCGCGCATAATAGGGTTCCAGATCCTCATAGGTCACCGGCCAGTCCTCGGCGACGCCATAGGTGGATTTCATTGCGAAATCAGCCGGGCGCAGGCGGTCGGCAAAGCCGGTCCAATGCCAGGTCGACCCGCCGTAGATCCGCAGATAAGCCCCGGCAAATTCCATCGGCCCGGCCTGGTCGTAAAACGTGGCATAGCCATTGTCCTCGGGATGTGGCGCCCAGGGGTTCGATGGATAAGGCGCCTGCGGGCCTTTGACCGGGTTATTGGTGAAAATCGACATCCAATCCTGGCGCGGTCGTTTTGGCCCGGCCTCCAGCACCGTGACCTGTCGCCCGGCATTGGCCAGTTCCAGCGCCAGATGTGATCCGGCCATACCGGCGCCAACCACCAGCACATCGACGTTTTCCGGCACTGGCATGGTCATCGCTGCGGCTCCACCCAATGGCCAAATGGCCCGCCACAAAGCCCCGGCGCGGTGGCAAAGGTCAGCGATTGCCAGCCAAGGCAATAATCGTAATATCGCACCTCGCCATCGACCTCGCCGGTGTAAAGGAAGGTCGCAATCCAGCGCAGTTGGTCGGCGGCACGGGTGCTGGCATCTGCGGCCATGTCATCCAGCACCGGACGACGCCGGGCCAAGGCCACCAGCGAAAACATCGCCTCAACCCCAAAGGCGCGGGCAAATTCAGTTTCACAGGCCGTGGCCAAGGCTTGTGGCATATAGTTGGTGCCGCCGACGGCGCGGATGATGTCGCGGAACACCGCCAGATCATCCGCAACCCCGAGCCGCGCCAAAGCGGGGGCCGGGGCCATTGCCATGGCCGCCCCAAGAATGCGGATCACATCGCGACGACCAAATTCCATCATCAGAATGTCCTCACCAGTGCCAGCCCACGGGACCGCTTGGACGAGGTATCGACGTCCAGCATTGCCTTGTAGAGCATGTCCATCGGAATCCAGGCGGGCGGATATTTGTAACCCGCCACATCCAGCACCAGCACAGAGTTGCTGGGCTGGTGATAAGCCGCGATGGGCGAGACATGGCCAGAACCGTTCTGGCCGACAATGCCGCGGTTGTAATTCAAGATCACCCGCACAGCCGGGTCTGACAGGCCTTCCATAATCGCATTGCGCATGTGTTCGATGCTGTTTTCATCGGCAAAGATGGTGCTGGGCCGCACGTCCAGATGGGTCAGGAACAGCCCGATCTGATCCAGGGTCAGCCCGTCGGTCACCACCCCTTCGAAGGTTTTGACCTGTTGGTTGTCTTCGTTGAAGATATTGTCCTGGGTGAAATAGGGATAGGGGTAACGCGCGGTGTCGATGGGCCGTTTCAGCGCGTCTTCAAAGGAATTCAGCACCGCCGCCATGGTGGCGATGGAACAGAATGTCAGGAACTTTTCGCTTTCGACATAGGGCGCGACACGGAAATAATCGCCGTTGAACCGGCTTTCGACGACCCGCGCGCTGCCCTCTTTGGTGGTCAGATAGACCAGTCGACCATCGGCGCCCTCGGCAGATGCCTTGATCAAATGGGAAATGGGCGCGGTCTGCACGATGGAGGCGTCGGTGCCAAAGAACGCCGCCAGCTGGTCGATCTGCGCCGCGCTCAGATCCTGTGCCACGGCCTGCATCACATCGGCGGTGCCGCCGCTGCGCTGGCCGGATTTATAGGCGTGCAAAGCATGGCGCAGATAGGTTTCGGATTGGCCATGAATGATCGGGACATGATCAATATGCGCCACACCATCCACCGAATGACAGGACAGGCAGGTCTGGGCATTCACGGTCTGAACCTCGGCCAGAACTGGCGCGGCGGCAACGGCAAAGGCGGCAAACGCGAGGCGCAGAATGCTCATGTGGTGATCCTTATGTTCATCATCATTCCGGCGTCTTCATGCGGCAGGATGTGGCAATGGGTGACGAAATCGCCATCGAAGTCCTCGAACCTTGTGCGGATGGTCAATGTTCCGGCGGCGGGCACCACGCATGTATCGTACCAGGGCCGGTCCGGCACCGGCACACCGTTGATGGCGACCACCTGAAACGGGTTGATATGAATGTGCATCGGGTGCGGATAGGCGGTGGTGTTGACGAAGGTCCATTCCTCGGCGGTGTTCAATTTCGGGTCCAGATGCCAAGTGTTCGGATCATAGGATTGCCCGTCAATGGTAAAGGCCAGGTCAAAGACCGCACGGGGATCGCGGACCTCGCCCAAAACCACTTTTCGGCTGCGGACAATCTCGGCATCGGTAATGTCGGGCGGTGTCGCGGCCGGGGCCGGCATCAGGTCCGAGGGCATGCCGCCCGCCTCGATCTGGACCTGGGCGATGATCCGTTCCTCCAGATCCACCAACCCATGGCGATAGGGTTGGCGCACCATGTCATGCAGGCCGGGCTGCGCCCCCTCAACCACTACATCGAACCGATTGCCGGGTGACAACAGAAGGCGGTCAACCTCCTTGGGGGCGGGCAGGGGGATGCCATCGCGACCAATCAGGATCGCACGCAGGCCCATGTCGGCAAAATTCAGCGGGCAGAATTGGAAATCATTGGCCAGCAATATGCGCCAGAATTGCCGCTCACCCTGACGCAGGCGAATGGTGGGCCGAAACTGACCGTTCAGGGTGAAAATACGTGGCGCTTGCAGCGACATGAATTGTTGCGGATCGTCAAACGCCGCCAGATCGCTGCCAATCACGGTCTGTATGATGACCTGCCGTTCGGGCAGGCCCGGCGGCACATAATCCTCCGGTTCAACCAGGATCAGCCCGGCCATGCCGGTGCCGATCTGGGCGGCAACAGAGCCATGCCAATGCGGATGATACCAGAAGGCACCAATCGGGTGATTGTCGGGGATCTGCACTTCATAGGTGAAGGCGGACCCCGGCTCGACCGTCAGGAATACATTGTCGCTGTTGCCCTTGGGGCTGACATGCATGCCGTGAAAATGCAGGTTGGTGGTGTTGAGGTCATGCGGCGCAACATGGGTGGTGCCGACCGGCCCGCAAATATCCCCCGGCCCGAAAGCCGGAAATGTGTCAAGCGCACGCAACGGCGGCGCATTGGGCGGCAGGGCGTTCTCCAGCGTGATTTCCATGCGGTCGCCCGGTTTCACCCGCAGGGTCGGTCCCGGCAATCCATCATTGTATCGGCGAAGCTTGCGGGGCTGTTCGTCCACCAATACCTCGGCCAGGGTGGGGCGCAGGGTGGTCTGCAACAGGCCGTTCTGGCTGTGGATTTGCGGCGGGTTGGCCAGATCGCCGACCCCGCCAAGCGCATGTTCCGCCAGCCCGTCCTTGGCCGACGCGCGCGATAATCCTGTGATCGTGGCCCCGCCAAGGGCCAGACCGCCAAGGCCAAATGCCATGATTTGTCTGCGATTATGCATGACGGGTCTCCCCTTATGGTGGTGTTTCTGGCACGAAACGGAAAAAAAAGCGACTATCGTCTGTATTGCTTGCCACCTTAAACAATTTAACTTGTGATATGGGTCACTTACGCGCTTGATGGTGTCAGTTCCAAGCGAAACAAGCGCCATCGAAAGGAGGCCACTTGCAAGTTGAAGATTGGCTTCGTGGTCATGGGCTTGAGAAATACGCCGCCTGGTTTCTGGAACACGACATCGGGCTTGATGTTCTGGGGACATTGACCGACGCCGACCTGCGCGAGATCGGCCTGCCGATGGGCGCCCGCAAACGTCTGCTGCGGGCGATTGGCCGAGAGCAATCAATCGCCCCAAGCCCGCAGGCCAAACACAATGCCACCCAATCCCCCGCGACGTCACACCCGGGCGGCAATCCCGCGAATGCCGCCGATGGCGAACGTCGTCAGATCACGGTGCTGTTCTGTGATCTGGTCGATTTCACCGGGCTTGCGACCGAAATGGATCCCGAAGATCTTGAGGTGCTGATGGCGCGGTTTGTCGACATCTGTCGGCAGACGGTGTTGCTGTGGGGCGGGCATCTGGGCAATTACCTTGGCGATGGTGTGCTGGTGTATTTCGGCTGGCCTCAGGCCTATGAGGACGCACCACAACGGGCGGCGCATGCCTCGCTTGAGCTGGTGCGGGCGGTGGGGAAATTGCGCGGCCCGTCCGGGCGACCGTTGCAGGTGCGGGTTGGCATGGCAACCGGGCTGGTCCTTGTCGGGCGCAAGCTGGATGCCGGCACCGGGCAACTTGAAACCGTCTTTGGGAAAACCCCCAATCTGGCCGCCCGGCTTGAGGCGCTGGCCAATCCCGGAGAGGTGCTGATTGATGCGGCCTCGGCGGAATTGCTGCCGAACCCGCAATTCCGGCGCAGCGATCTGGGCGCGCGTCAGGTCAAGGGATTTGCCCGTCCGGTGGGGGTTTGGCGGCTGGACACGGCACAGCGTCATGAAACCTCGGGCGCTTCGCCCGCGGCGCGGTTGGGCGGCGAGCCGATTGAAGGCCGCGATGGCCCCCTGTCCCGACTAGAGGATTGGTGGCGCGGTACGGCCGCGGGCGGCGGTCTGCGGTTGGTGGCATTGGTGGGCGAGGCGGGGATTGGCAAAAGCCACCTGGCCGCGCATTTCCTGCGCAATTGCAAGGCAGAGGGCGCCGGCGCGTTTGAATTGCAATGCTGGCCATATAACGACAATGCCACGCTTTATCCCTTTGTGGCGTGGTTGTACGAACGGGCGGGCATTTGCCCCGATGCCCCCTTGGACCAGCGTCGGGCGGCCTTTGTCGATTTGGCGCTGCGCGGCGGGGTATCCCCCTATCTTTATCTTCAGGGGCTGGGGGATCTTCTGGATCTGGCGCCACCGCCGAAAGGCCAGACCACCGATCAACGCCAAACCGCATGGTTTGCCGCAATCGTCGATGACATTCGGGCGCTTTGTGCCGGTGGTCCGGTGGTGATGGTGATCGAGGACATGCATTGGACTGATCCGCTGACCGATCAATTTCTGTTGGCGTTGGCTGGCTCCTGTCAGGATCTGCCTCTGATGATATTGGCCACGTCACGGCCTCAGACCCGCCCGGCCTGGCAATCGTCGGACACCAGCCGCACGTTGGAATTGTCGCGGATCGGGCGGTCGGCGGCGGCGCGGATGGTGGATCAATTGGCGGTCGGCAGGGTGCTGGCCGATGATATTCGGACCCAGATCGTCGAAGCCTCGGACGGGGTGCCGTTGTTCATTTCGGAACTGACCCGCGATCTTCTGGCGCGCAGCGGCAACACGGTCCAGCCCAATGGGGCATTGACCATTCCCGCCACGCTTCAGGGGGTGTTGTCGGCCCGTCTCGACAGTGCGGGGTCTGCCAAACCTCTCGCCCAGATCGCAAGCTGCATTGGCCGGGCTTTTGATACGGGGCTGCTGGCCCGCGTGCTGGGCGCGGCCCCGGCTGATCTGCGCCCCAGTCTGGCCAAGCTGGAGGAACTGGCGCTGATCGAGCCGGTGGACCTTGGCGACACGCGGTATCTTTTCCGCCACGCGCTGATTCAGGAGGCGGCCTATCAATCGCAGCCGAAATCGCTGCGTCGTCAGCGCCATGGGGCGATTGCCGATGTGTTGAACGACAATTCCGGCCATGATGTGCGGCAATTGGCCAACCATCTGACCGCAGCGGAACGTTTTGACGCCGCCATTGCCCGCTGGCAAGAGGCCGGCGACCGGGCCGTGCGCCGGTCCGCCCAAAGCGAAGCAATTGAGCTTTACAATCGCGGGCTTGATCTGGTGGGACATCTGCCAAAGGGGCGCGACACCGATCTGCGGCATCTGACGCTTTTATTGGCGCTCGGCCCGGCGGTGTCGTCGCACGATGGGTATGGCGCGGAACAGGTGGGGGCGGTCTATACCGAAGCGGCGGAACTGGCCGATCGTGTGGGCACCGCATTGGACCGGTTCAAGGTGCGCCGCGGCCTGTGGCTCTATTATCAGATGAGCGCGCAATACGTTGGTGCCGAAGAGGTGGCGCAACATATGCTGCAAAGGGTCGATGAAGACGGGTCTGACCCGGCCCTCGCACTCGAGGCGAACCGGGCCTTGGGGGCCACGGCCTTCATGCTGGGGAAACTGTCCTTGGCGCGCTGGCATCTTGGGCTGGCAATTGACGGCTATGCAAGCGGGGTCGGTTCCGGCAATACCGCGCTTTATGGCGATGATCCGGGGCTGGCCTGTATGGCGTATCTGTCATCGACACTTTGGTATCTGGGCGAACCGGATCAGGCCGGGTTCTGTGCCGATGAAATGCTGGAGATCGCCCGCCGGATCGGGCATCCGTTTTCCATGGCGCGGTCGCTGACCTTTGCGGCCTTTACCTTTCATCTGATGCGCGATTTTGACCGATTGTTGCCCATTGCCAAACAGGCCGCCCGCCATGCGGACCGCTATGAATTTCCATTTCATGCCGGGGTCGGGCGTATTCTCTGGGGGTGGTGTCTGTGCCAACAGGGCGCGCGGGCGCGCGGCTGGGAGATCATGAAACAGGGATATGCGCAATATACCGCCTCTGGCAGCCATATGTTGCAGCCGTTGTATTTCACCCTGATGGCCGGCATTGCCCGGGACCGTGGCAAACCGGACGAGGCCTGGGATTTTTCGCAAAAAGCGTTGGAGCGGCTGCGGTTGACGGGCGAAGGCCTGGTGCGGCCCGAAGTGTTGCGGGTTCAGGGGGAGTTGCTCGCGGAGCGTGGCGAGATCGCTCAGGCGCTTGCTATGTTCAATGAGGCCGCCACATTGGCGGATGCTCAGGGGGCGGTTTTTTGTGCGTTGCGCGCGCGGGTCTCTGCGGTGCGGGTCGACCCGACACAGGCGCCGGATCTGGCGGTGGCATTGGCGGGTTATCCGCCGACGATGGAAGTGCCCGATGTGCGCGATGCACGCGCGGCATTGGCGGCGGTTCATGAACAAGAACAGGACAGCACACATGGCGAACACCGCCACCCATGACATTTGGAATGGCCAATCAGGACGTGATTGGGCGGATAATCAGCGTGCCTTGGATATTTTCCTGCGTGACGCAATGGATCAATTGCTGGCCGACCTGCCGCTGACACCCGGCGCAAATGTGCTGGACATCGGCTGTGGTGCGGGCACGCTCAGCCTGCGCATGGCGGATCAGGTGGCAGAGACCGGCGCGGTCCTGGGGCTGGATGTGTCAGAGCCGCTGTTGCAATTGGCACGCAGGCGCAGCGTGGGGCGCGACAGCCCGAGCTTTCGCAAACTCGACATTCAGACCGATGATCTGGATCAGCCGGGGGCAAAGTCCGCGACAAGGTTCGATCTCTGTGCGTCGCAAATCGGCATGATGTTCTTTTCCGATCCGGTCCGGGCGTTGCGGCGCATTCGCGCGCATCTTTGCCCCGGTGCCGTGATTGCGTTCAATGGCTGGGGGCAGGACGACAACCCGTGGTTTTCCCTGCCGCTGAAGGTGGCGGAACGCCATCTTGGGCCGTTGCCCTCTGCACCGGCCAGCCCCGCCCCTAACAACGCCGCCCCGATCAGCCCCCCCCTGTCAGCGCCGCCCCGCCGCCGGGGCCCCTGGCTTTTGCGGATGTGACCTATGTTACAGGCTTATTGACCAAAGCGGGTTATGATGAGGTGACCGGCCAGCGCCGAACCATCGCCATCCGCCATCCACAGGGGCTTGCTGCGCTTATGCAATCGCTTTCATATGTCGGGCCGATCTCGACCCTTTACCGGTTGAAACAGCCGGACACCGCGCAGCGCGATGCGATCGCCGCGGAGATTCAGGCTGAATTCACCAGATATATCCTGCCCGATGGCAGTCTCGAAATGCCGGGGGCGATGATGTATTACAAAGCAATTGCGCCGTGATGGACAACATGATCCTGACACTGGTGTTGTTGGCCGGGTTGCAGGTCAAACATCTGCTGGCGGATTTCGTCCTGCAAACGCCGTTCATGCTGGCGGGAAAAGGCCGCTATGGCCATATTGGCGGGCTGTCCCATGCGGCGCTGCATGGGGTGTTGAGCTTGCCGATCCTGTTGCTGGCGGTTGTGGTCTTTGCCGGGCCGTCCCTTGGTCTGGTGCTGTTGATCGTGCTGGCCGAGGTGCTGGTGCATTATCATCTCGACTGGGCCAAGGAACGATGGGTGCGCCATCACGCGGTAACGGCGGCACAACCGGGGTTTTGGCGCGCCATCGGGATTGATCAGAGCCTGCATCAATTGACCTATCTGATGATGGTTGCGGCGATGCTGTCGGGGTCGGCGGATTGAACAGACCGGGATTTGGGGGCGCGATGGACGGGAACGGATCTGGATTCCTTGCCATCTAACGGGCGGGCGGCGCAAATCGGGCTATCAACTGGTGGCGGGGGGCGTTATGCCGATGGCATCTGTCCTCAAATCGTGAAAGTGCCATGTCAGACGAATTCTACCGCCTCAGCCTGTTGCCGCCTTATGTGATCGCCGAAACCAATGCGATGCGTGCAGCCGCAAGACGCGCGGGCGAAGATGTGATCGACCTTGGCATGGGCAACCCCGATCTGCCGCCGCCGCAACATGTGATCGACAAGCTGGTCGAAGTGGCGATGAAACCCGATGCGCATGGCTATTCCCAGTCCAAGGGCATTCCCGGCCTGCGCCGCGCACAGGCGAATTATTACGGCAATCGTTTCAACGTCGACCTTGACCCCGAGACCGAGGTCGTGGTGACCATGGGGTCAAAGGAAGGGCTGGCAAGTTTGGCCACGGCGATCACCGCGCCGGGCGATGTGGTGCTGGCCCCCGATCCGTCTTATCCGATCCACACCTTTGGTTTCATCATGGCTGGCGCGACGATCCACGCGGTGCCAACCACGCCGGATGAATTCTATTTCGAAAGCCTGGAAAAGGCGGTTGCCGATTGCCGCCCACGGCCCAAGGTTCTGGTGGTCAATTATCCGTCCAACCCGACCGCTGAAACCGTCGATCTGGCGTTTTACGAACGGCTTGTGGCCTTTGCCCGTGAAAACAACCTCTATGTGGTGTCCGATCTGGCCTATTCGGAACTTTACTACGATGGCAACCCGACCCGGTCGATCCTCGAAGTGCCGGGCGCCAAGGAAGTGGCGGTTGAGTTCACTTCGCTGTCAAAAAGCTATTCCATGGCTGGCTGGCGTATGGGGTTCGCGGTGGGCAATCCCCGGCTGATCGCGGCGATGACGCGGGTGAAATCCTACCTTGATTACGGTGCGTTCACCCCGATTCAGGCTGCCGCCTGTGCCGCGTTGAACGGCCCACAGGATATCGTGGCGCAGAACCGCGAACGCTATCAGAAGCGGCGTGATGTGCTGGTCGAGAGTTTTGCGCGGGCTGGCTGGGACATTCCGGCACCTGCGGCCTCCATGTTTGCCTGGGCGCCGTTGCCACCGGCGCTGGCGCATTTGGGCTCGCTTGAGTTTTCCAAGCAGCTCCTGACCCACGCCAAGGTCGCGGTGGCCGCCGGTGTCGGCTATGGCCCGCGCGGCGAAGGTTACGTGCGCATCGCCATGGTCGAAAACGAACAGCGCATCCGCCAGGCCGCGCGCAATGTGCG
Organism: Marinovum sp. J2-8; assembly: GCF_055808435.1. Taxonomy (NCBI): domain Bacteria; kingdom Pseudomonadati; phylum Pseudomonadota; class Alphaproteobacteria; order Rhodobacterales; family Roseobacteraceae; genus Marinovum; species Marinovum sp. J2-8. The sequence goes on from NZ_JBVVRZ010000003.1 coordinate 192,205, forward strand.
CCGGTATCTGCAATCGGTTGGGGTCAACACGCCGACACAGGGCGAATAATACGCAAAATTGCACTTGGTGGGGCAAGGCGGCTATGGCCGCTGTTGCCCTGCCGATCTGCGCAGTGACAACCCCACCGACACCACCGCCAATGCCATGAACAGCGCAGCAATCGGATGGGTGAACAGGAACCAGGCATCGCCGCCGGTGGCCGAAAATGCCTGACGCGCCGTATCTTCCAGCCGTCTGGCCAGCAAAAAGGCGATGACAAAGGGCAACGGCGACATGCCGACGCGGCGCATCAGATACCCCAAAACACCAAAGCCGATGGCAAAGCAGATTGCGATCATTCGCGGATCTTGCACATAGATCACCGTCAGGGTCAGCAACAACACCATCGGCATCAGGAATTCCTTGCGGGCGCGTGCCATTACCCCCGCCATCCGCATGAACACCCCGCCAATGGTCCAATTCATCAAATTGGCCAGCATCATCATGGTAAACAGACCAAAGGCGACCACAAGTTCCGGGTTGATCCGGTCGGGGGGGATGCGGAACACCGCTGGGCCGGGATTGAAGCCGCCGATGCTTTCGGTGGCCAGGATCAGAAAAACCGCAGCGGCATTGCCGGGAATACCCAAGGATAACACCGGGATCAGGTTCGCGCCCGACACTGCGCTGTTGGCGGCCTCGGTTGCGGCGATGCCCTCCGGGGCGCCTTTGCCAAAGGGCAGGCGGTCGGGGTGTTTGCGGGCATGACGGCGTGCGCCAGAGGTATGGCCAAGGGTCGCCGCCAGCGTTGACCCAATGCCCGGCAGCGCCCCCACGGCGGTGCCAATCACCGCTGACCGCGCAATATAGGGCGCGATACGGCGCAGATCTGCCCGGCTCAGCGCCGCGTGATCGGTGGGTTTTGGGGCCTTGGGTGCGTCCGGTCTGTGGCGATCGCGCCGCAGATCGTCCAGCGATTTGAACACCTCTCCCAGGATCAGTACCCCGAGAACCGCAGTGGTGACCGGAAACCCCCGCGCCAGCGACTGGGTGCCAAAGGACAGCCGGGGATAAAAATCCTCGCCCGTGCCGATATAGGCGGCCATCAGACCCAGCCCCATGGCAATCAATCCCTTGCCAACCGAGTTCCCGATCACCGACGCGACAAAGGCCAGCGACAGGATCAGCAATGCGGTTTTTTCCGGCAGGTCGAGATAGCCCTCGATCACCACCGCCAGAAACGGTGCACACAGGATCAGCACCACATCCGAAAAAGTGTCACCCGTGGCCGAGCTGACATGCGCGATTTTCAGCGCTTTGCGGGCCTGTCCGGCGCGGGTCATCGGGTGGCCGTCAAGCGTGGTCAGATAGGCATCCGGCGTGCCGGGGGTATTGAACAGGATTGCGGGCACCGCCCCGCCCAATGTCGCGCCCTTCATCACCCCGATCAGGAACCCCATGACCGGCAACAGCGCATCGGGGGTAAAGCCGAAGGCAGAAATCAAAAGCGGCAGGGCAATTGCCATGGCCATCGGCCCGGCCAGCCCCGGTGTTGCGCCGACAACAATCCCCAGAATGAAACCCGCCACCACCATCAGCACGGTGATCGACACCGAAAGACCAAAGAGATCAAAGGCCTCTGGTCCCTGAAACACCGCCAGAACACCAAGCCAGATGTAATCGGTCAGTCCCATCAGAGATCGCCATTTGGCGGCAACAGCAAACCGTCCAGCGGCAGATCGAACAACAGCGCCAGCGCCAGAGAGGTCGCCAGGGCAAGGGCCAGATGGCGCGGGCGCCAGCGGCCTTCGGCCCCTGCCATCAGGGCCGCGGCGATAAAGGTCCCGCCGGTCAGGTAACCGATGTATTTCCACGGGGCGGTGTCGCGCAGGCTGCGATAGTTGAGATCTGCCGCAACAAAGGGGTCAGCCAATGCCACCGCCAAGGGCCCGGCCCAGCGCATCAACACCAGCCCCAGACCACAGATCGCCAGAAAGCGCAGCAGAAACAGCAGGTGACTGCGCTGCAATCTGGCGGCGGGTTCCCCGGGTTTCGCTGCGAGGCTTTGCAGCAAGAGGACACATCCGCCCAAGCCGATAAAGCCGGCGGCCAGTGTCGGCGCCAGCGCATCGCCCAGGGTGATCCGGCGGCGCTGCACCTCTATCAACCCGGTGCCGCTGTCCATCGGTATCCAGATCAGCGCAATCACCGCCGCCAGGGCGGTACACCCCAGGCCAAGCCACAGTTGATCGGAAACAGCGCCGCGCCGGATCGGCGCGGGCTCTGATTTTGCGTCGTGCAGCGGACTACTCCGCTTCGACCGTGGCCAGCAATGCGCCCGCCGCATCATACCCTTCGGTCACCAGCGTCTGCGCCGCATCACCGGCAATCACCGTGGCACCGCCAAAGGCGGCGGTGATCATGGCGTTGGATTTGTAACCTTCTGTGGAAACGACATCGGAAATAGCCTCCGCCAGCGCATCGCGGGTCGCGGTTGGCATGTCCTTGGGGCCGATGAACAGGAAATAGCCATCGGCGTTAAACGGCACGCCAAGGTCGGCAAACACCGGCGCGTCCGGCGTCTGGATCAGCGGGGTCGACAGCGCCGAGGCCAGATTGACCATTTCGCCGGCGTCGACCGCCTTGCCCTGAATGCCGGCCATGAATCCCAGATCCATATCGCCCGCGATCACACCATTCATTACTTCCCGACCGCCGCGCACCGACACGATATTGAACTCGACACCCTGTGCCTCACTAACAAGATAGGCAAGGTCGGCAAGTTTCGGGGACATCACCCCAAACCGCAGCGTTTCGCCGGATTTGGCCGCGGCAATCACGTCGGCAAAGCTGGTCCAGCCCTTGGTGCTTGGGGCAACGACGGCCATCTGGAAGCTGGATGTGGTGGTAATGGCGGTGAAATCATCGGGGGTCATCCCGGCATCCGCCACACGCATGTTGTAGCCAAGCGTTTCCGTCACAACCATGCCAATGGCCGTGCCATCCGCCGGCATGTCGTGCAAAGCCTTGGCCAGATTCAACCCGCCTTTGCCGGTGACCTGCTGCGGGATCAATTCCCAGCCCAGCTTGGCCTCCAGATCCTCGGCAATCAATCGCGCCTGGGTGTCGGCACCGCCCCCCGCAGCAAAGGCGATCATCAATTTGACTGGACCAGAGGGTGACCAATCCGAAGCATGGACCGACGTTGTCAACGCTGCGACGAAACCGGTTGCGGCCAGAGCTTTGATAAACCAAGTCACGAGATATTCCTTTTCTGCGTTCTTGTGTGATGCAAAAATTTGTTGATGCATCAACGGCGTCGGTGTTCTATTTTAACATTTGCGGACCGTAGGCGTTATGGAGAGATAAATGCCACCAGAAGATCTAAAAGTTGTTGATGACACCCCCAATGCGCCGATCAGCTTGCATCAATATGTCACTTACCGGATTGCCCGCGTTCACGCAAAGCTGAATGCACAGGCCTCGCGGATTCTGCGCGAAGCATCGGGCGTGACGGTGACGCAATGGCGGGTGATTGCCCTGACCGGGGTGGCGGGCACAACGCGGCTTTCGGTCTTGGCGCGTGAATCCGCATTGGACAAAGGGTTGCTTAGCCGAAATCTCAAGACATTGATCGCTGATGGCATTGTTTCGGCGCGTGTTGATGAGCATGATCACCGGGCACAAATCCTGAAGCTGACGGCAAAAGGTCAGGAGATCTTTGAAAAAACCCTGCCGGTGACACAGGTTCGTCAACGCAGGCTGCAAGCGGACATTTCCGAAGAAGAAATGCGGGTGTTCCGCAATGTGCTGGATAAACTGGAAGTGGCGGCAGAGGCATAAAGCGCCCGGACCCTTGCGCAATCTGGCGTGATCCGGGGCTTGTGATCTGCGCGGCCACCCCAGCCGTCATTGCACACTGGACTGCATCGACACTGGCCGCCCACACACGTTGCAGAAGTCGCATCTCTCCGCGACAGCGTTATTCCAGAACCGTCGCCAGGCTGCGCGATAGCTTGTCCACCAATTCGCCGATCTGATCGTCGTTGATGATAAACGGCGGGGCCAGCAGGATATGATCGCCCTCGACGCCGTCAATCGTGCCGCTCATGGGATAACAGATCAGACCATTGGCCATTGCGGCCTTCTTCAAACGCGCGGCCACCTGTTTTTCCGGGGCAAAAGGGGCCTTGGTGTCGCGATCCGCCACCAATTCGATGCCGCGAAACATGCCGCGCCCGCGCAAATCGCCGACATGCGGGTTCTGGCCGAATTCGGCCTCCAATGCCTTGCTTAATTGGGTGCCCATCTGCATCGCCCGCGCCGCCATGCCGCCCTCTGTCAGTTTGGTCACCACCACATCGGCAGCCGCACAGGCAACGGGATGGCCGATATAGGTGTGACCATGCTGGAAAAATCCGCTGCCGGTCTCGATTGCGGCATAGATCGCACCAGAGCACAGCATTGCGCCAATGGGTTGATACCCGGCGCCCAGACCTTTGGCGATGGTCAGAATATCCGGGCTGACACCATCCTGTTCACAGGCAAATACCGTGCCCGTCCGCCCCATGCCGCACATCACTTCGTCCAGGATCAAAAGGATGCCGTGGCGATCGCAGATCTCGCGGATGCGTTTGAAATATCCCTTGACCGCCGGCACCGCCCCGGCGGTCGCCCCGACAACCGGCTCTGCCAGAAAACCGATCACATTTTCCGGGCCCAACCGCTGAATTTCGGTTTCCAGCTCGTCAGCGGCGCGCAGCCCATAGTCTTCTTCGGTTTCGCCAGCCGCGCGCAGGCGATATTCGTAACAGGGCGCAATATGGCTGGCGGACACCATCACCGGGTCAAATGGCGCGCGTCGCCACATATTGCCGCCGGTGCCAAGCGCGCCCAGCGTGTTGCCGTGATAGCTTTGCCGACGCGCGATGAATTTGGTGCGCTGCGGTTGGCCGATTTCGATCATGTATTGTCGGGCCAGTTTCAGGGCGGATTTAACCGCCTCTGACCCGCCAGAGCCGAAATAGACCCGGTCCAGCCCCTGTGGCGCGGCATCAATCAACCGATCCGCCAGCGATTTCGGCGGGGGCCGATGTGAAAAACCCGGTATGGGCAAAATCCAATGTGTCCAATTGGGTCTTTATTGCGGAAATCACATCCGGGTCACTGTGGCCAAGACAGGACACCGCCGCCCCGCCAGATCCGTCAAGATAGGCCTTGCCCTGAGCATCATAAAGATAGATCCCGTCGCCGCGAACGGCTGTTGGCAGGGTGGCGCGGCAATGGCGTGGAAACACATGGGACATAGGTCACCTCCGGCTGGTGTTCAATCGAACCAAAAAAACCGCAAGTTGACAATGCCGGAAACAACGTGAACATTCCCCCTGTACCTGGTGGAGATTGTTTTGTCCCTGACCATCGAGCCGCGCTCAGCCAATTGTTATGCTATGTTGACCGGTGCTCTTTGGCAGCTTTCTGAATTTGGGGTCGTGTTGGCGATCGTGCCAAATCGACCACCGGCAGTGGACAGCACGCACATCTCGGCCATCAGCACCCGAACCCCGCAGATCAAGCGGCGCACCGGTGTGACGCAAAAGACAGGATATGCGCCAGCGCCTATCCTGGGATCGAAGGTAAGAGCCGCGCTCCGGCACAAGATCGGGACCGGCAGCCCAGATGCCTATCCAATCCAAGAGGGAGAAACTCAATGTTTTCACAACTGAAACTCACCGCCGCAGGCATTGCCGCCGCGGCTGTCCTGGCGCCCGCCGCGCTGGTGGCTGAGGAATTCATCACCATCGGCACCGGCGGCGTGACCGGCGTGTATTACCCGACCGGCGGCGCGATCTGTCGTCTGGTGAACAAGGGCCGGCGCGATCATGGCGTGCGCTGCTCGGTGGAATCGACCGGCGGGTCGGTCTACAACATCAACACCATCCGCGAAGGCGAGCTGGAATTTGGCGTGGCCCAGTCGGACTGGCAGTACCATGCTTATAACGGGTCTTCGTCCTTCTCTGACGCGGGTGCGTTCGAAGGTCTGCGGGCGGTCTTTTCGGTTCACCCCGAACCCTTCACAGTGGTGGCCCGCGCCGACAGCGGCATCGCATCCTTTGCGGATCTCAAGGGCAAGCGGGTCAATATCGGCAACCCCGGTTCCGGCCAGCGCGGCACAATGGAAGTGTTGATGGAGGCCATGGGCTGGTCCACCGATGATTTCGCTTTGGCAACCGAGCTGAAGGCAGCCGAGCAGTCAGCGGCGCTTTGCGACAACCAGATCGACGCCATGGTCTATACCGTGGGTCACCCGTCGGGCTCGATCCAGGAGGCAACAACCGCCTGTGATTCCGTCCTGGTGGAAGTGTCCGGTGATGCGGTCGCGGGACTGGTCAACGACAACCCGTTCTATTCGGTCGCCACGATCCCCGGCGGCATGTATCGCGGCAATGATGCCGACACCACCACGTTTGGTGTGCGCGCAACATTTGTGACCTCTGCGGATGTGTCCGAAGATGTGGTCTACACGCTGGTCAGCGGTGTTTTTGAAAACTTCGACGATTTCAAAAGCCTGCACCCGGCCTTCGCCAATCTGACCGAAGCGGAAATGGTCTCTGCCAGCCTGTCGGCGCCGCTGCATGATGGCGCGGCCAAATACTACAAGGAAAAAGGCTGGATCGAGTGATCTGCGCCTGATGACGTGACAAAAACCGGGGGCGTGCGCGTCCCCGGTTTGCCGTGCTTACGAACCAAACAAGGTCTGCCGGACAACGGCAACAGGGGGTCAGATGTCGGAACAAGCAAATCGCGCATTAAGCGAGGAAGAGCTTCAGGAACTTGTCGCCGCCAGCGACAGCGGGGCGCGCAGCCCGACCGGGGCGGTTGGCATATTTGTCGCCGCGGTGGCGTTGATCTGGTCGGTGTTTCAGGTACTGCTGGCGTCGCCATCCGCGCCCTATATCCTGCCCGGTGATCTGATCAACAATTCCCGCCAGATCCATCTGGCCTTTGCTGTTTTCCTGGCCGCCATGGCCTATCCCTTGTTCAAATCCAGCCCGCGCCACTATATCCCCTGGTACGATTGGGCGCTGGGCATCGCCGGGGCGTTTCTGGCGCTTTACGGGTATTTCTTTTACGCCAAGATCGTCGGCAACGGCGGTTTGGCCGATGATTTAGACGCGCTTTTCGCGCTGGCGGGGCTGATCTTGTTGTTCATCGCCTCTTACCGGGTGCTTGGCCCGGTCATGGTCGTTTTGGCGGTGGTCTTTCTGTTTTATGTCTTCTTTGGCTCGTCCGAGGCCGTGCCGGATCAGATCCGCTGGGCCGGGGCATCCCTGCGCAAGGCGATGAGCCACATGTGGATCACCTCCGAAGGTGTCTTTGGCATCGCGCTGGGGGTTTCCACCAAATTCGTCTTCCTCTTTGTGCTGTTTGGCGCGCTGTTGGATAAGGCCGGGGCGGGCAATTACTTCATCAAAATGGCCTTTGGTGCGCTTGGCCACCTGCGTGGTGGTCCGGCCAAGGCCGCCGTTGTCGGCTCTGCCGCAACGGGGCTGATTTCCGGTTCGTCGATTGCCAATGTGGTGACCACCGGCACATTCACCATTCCGCTGATGAAACGGGTTGGTTTCAGCGCGGAAAAGGCCGGCTCGGTCGAGGTTGCCTCGTCCGTCAACGGCCAGATCATGCCGCCGGTCATGGGGGCCGCGGCCTTTCTCATGGTGGAATATGTCGGCATTTCCTATGTCGAGGTCATCACCCACGCCTTCCTGCCTGCGATCATTTCCTACATCGCGCTGGTCTATATCGTTCACCTGGAGGCGGTGAAAAACAACATGCCGACGATCGGCAACAAGGTGGTGAACCTGTTCAACACGATCCTTGGCATGTTTGGCTTCTTTGCCGGATTTGCGGTGCTGTGTTACGCGACAAAATTCCCGGTGCAGCTGATCACGTCGATGTTCCCGGCTGGATCGGGCTGGATTTTGGCGGCCCTGTTGGCGGCGGTCTATATCGCGCTGATCTATCTTGCGTCGACCGTTGCGGACCTTGAACCCGATGATCCCAACGCCGAGGTTGTGGAACTTCCCGAGATCCCGAAAATTTATAAATCCGGTCTTTATTACCTGCTGCCGATCATCGTGCTGGTGTATTTCCTGATGATCGAGCGCAAATCGCCGGGTCTGTCGGCGTTCTGGGCGACCTTCCTGTTGTTTGGCATCCTGCTGACGCAAAAGACGCTCAAGGCGTTTTTCCGTGGCGAGGACAATGCGATTTCCCGCCTGCGTGAGGGCGGTGTTGATCTGATCGAAGGCATGATTGACGGCGCGCGCAACATGATCGGCATCGGTCTTGCAACCGCAACCGCCGGTATCATCGTCGGCACCGTGTCGCTGACCGGAATTGGCCAGGTGATGGCGGATTTTGTTGAATTCCTGTCTGGCGGCAATCTTATCCTGATGCTGATCTTTGTGGCGATCTTGTCGCTGATCCTTGGCATGGGGCTTCCGACGACGGCGAACTATATCGTTGTGTCATCGCTGATGGTTGCCGTTGTGGTCGAACTGGGCGCGCAATCGGGACTGGTGGTGCCGTTGATCGCGGTGCATCTGTTTGTGTTCTATTTCGGGATCATGGCGGATGTGACGCCGCCGGTGGGGCTGGCCAGTTTTGCCGCCGCCGCGGTGTCGGGCGGGGATGCGATCCGCACCGGTTTTGTCGCTTTCTTCTATTCGCTGCGCACCGTGGCGTTGCCGTTTGTGTTTATCTTCAACACCGATTTGTTGCTGATCGACGTGACCTGGTATCAGGGGATCATTGTGTTCATTGTCGCGACCATCGGCATTCTGGTGTTCACCGCCGCGACAATGGGCTGGTTCCTGACCAAGACCCGGATCTGGGAAACCGTGGCGCTGTTGCTGGTGGCCTTTGCCCTGTTCCGGCCCGGCGTCTTCATGAACCAGCTGCAACCCCCCTTTGTTCAGATCGAGCCCGCCGCATTCTCGCAGGCGGTTGGGGATGCCGAACCGGGCAGCCAGCTGCGGGTTGTCGTGTCGGGACCGGATTTTGATACGCTGGAGATGAAGGATCTGACCGTGCCTGTCACGGTGCCGGATGTGGACGGCGCAGAGGCGCGGCTTGATGCCCTGGGCTTTGTGCTGATCCCCGAGGGCGATGTGGTGCGGCTGGACGAGCCGGGATTTGGCACCGATCTGGGCGATGCTCTGGCGTCGTTTGATTTCTACGGCGATGATCCGGTGGCGATTGCCAGCGTTCAGGCCAGTGCCGATCAATGGCCCAAAGAGCTGATCTTTATCCCGGCGCTGATGTTGCTGGCGCTGATTGCCTACTTGCAGTCCCGCCGGGCGCAACCCACGATCCGCGAAGGAGAACCGGCATGACCGCGAGTGTACTTTGTGCCATCGACATCAACCGCCCCGAAGATGAAAAGCGGGTTCTGGAAACGGCGGCACGGCTGGCCGATCTGGATGGCGCCCGTCTGGATGTGATCACCGTGGTGCCGGATTTCGGCGCCAGTCTGGTAGGGGTCTATTTTCAGGACCATCAGGTCGAAACCGCCCGTGACAAGGCCGGGGAAATCCTGAAAACCACGGTGGAGGCCAGCCTGGGATCAGAGCGTAACAAATCGGTGCGCCATATCGTTGCGATCGGGCGGGTCTATGAAGAGGTGCTGAAGGCGGCGGGACTGGCCGATAGCGATCTGATCGTGATTGGCGCCCATCGCCCGGATTTCAAAGACTACCTGCTTGGCCCCAATGCCGCGCGGGTGGTGCGCCATTCGACCTGCTCGGTTTATGTGGTGCGCTGATCTGTTGCCTGTTTATTGCGCGCCCTGCGGTCGATTTGCCCCGATGACCGCGGGCGCGTGACAGGATTCCGCCAGGGAAAGCTCGGCGTTACAAACCTTTCGCAAAACTGCAAACTATCGGTCGCATAACCTGAGTACCCGGCCCACGGACATGGTGCCGGGGGATGGAATGCTAGAAGTAAATGCGCTGACGAAGATTTTTGGCGGCAACACAGCTGTCGACAATGTCAGCTTTACGGTGGATCGGCCCATGATGGTCGGGATCATCGGCGCCTCGGGTGCGGGCAAATCGACGCTCCTGCGCATGTTCAATCGCCTGACCGACGCCAGCAGCGGCGAAATCCTGTTTCAAGGACATGATGTTACCAAGCTGAAAGGCGCAGAGATGCGCAACTGGCAATCGCAATGTGCGATGATCTTTCAGCAATTCAACCTCGTCCCGCGTATGGATGTGGTGTCGAACGTGTTGCACGGCACGTTGAACCGCCGCTCGACGCTGGCGACGATGTTCAATCAATATCCGACCGAAGATATTCACCGGGCCATTGATATTCTCGACCGGCTCGGCATTGCGGATCACGCCACGAAACGCGCCGAGGCGCTTTCGGGTGGCCAGCAACAGCGGGTCGCGATTGCCCGTGGGCTGATGCAGGATCCCCAGATCATTCTGGCGGATGAACCCATTGCCTCGCTTGATCCGATGAATGCCCAGATCGTGATGGAGGCCCTGCGCCGCATTCACGACGAAGACGGCCGCACCGTTGTGGCCAACCTGCACACGCTCGACACCGCCCGCCGCTATTGCGACCGCATCATTGGTATGCGGGCCGGGCGCGTGGTGTTTGACGGCTTGCCCGAACAGCTGACCACAGGCGCAGCGCGCGACATCTACGGCGCGTCGGGTGCCTTTTCCGAAGCGGCGACCTCGACCGAGATCACCGCATTGGATGCGGTGCCTGCCTGACGTTTCCCACCTTTTCACCAGCCCCGAATGACCGATGGGGCGTATTTCACGGAGAAGACTCATGAAAAATCTGCTTGTTGCCCTGATGGCCACAACCGCCATCGCGGCCCCCGCCATGGCCCAGGACATCACCGAATTCCGCATCGGCATCCTTGGTGGCGAAAACGCCCAGGACCGTCTGAACAGCCACGAGTGCCTGAAAGAATACACCGAAGAAACATTGGGTGTTGAAACCAAACTGTTCGCCCCTGCCGATTATGACGGCGTGATCCAGGGTCTTCTGGGTGGCACAATCGACATGGCGTGGCTTGGTGCCTCGGCCTATGCCAAAACCTATCTGACCGACCCCGAAGCGGTGACACCGGTTCTGGTCAAGATCAACCTTGACGGTTCTTACGGCTATCACTCGATCGGCTTTGCCCGCAAAGACGCCGGCGTTGCTTCGCTGGACGACATGAAGGGCAAAGTGTTCGGCTTTGGCGATCCCAACTCGACCTCCGGCTACCTGATCCCGTCGATCGAGATCCCTGACGCAACCGGCGCCAGCATGGAATCCGGCGACTACTTTGGTGAAGTGAAATTCACCGGCGGTCACGAGCAGACCATCGTTGCGGTCAACAATGGTGATGTCGACGCCGGTGTGACCTGGGCCGACGGCCAGGGCGAATGGGAAGACGGCTTCAACTCGGGCGCGCTGCGCAAAGCGGTTGACGCTGGCCTGATCGACATGAACGATCTGGTTGAAATCTGGCGCTCGAAGCCGATCCCGGAAGGCCCGATTGTTCTGCGCACGTCGCTGCCGGAAGAAGTCAAAGCCAAAATGACCGCCATGGTTGATGGCATGTATGACGCCGACAAAGAATGTACCTACAACATCTCTGCCGGTGAATCGCTGGGCTTCGACCCGATCACCCATGACGCATATCTGTCGATCATCGCGGCACGTCAGTCGAAATCGAACTGATCGCGATTTGTGATTTTGCGGGCTTCTCCTTCGGGAGGGGCCCGTTTCTTATGTGAGGCAGGATCCCCATGGCCGAAATGAGCGCCGCTGACGAACACTTGCGCGATTTGCGCAATGATTACCTGGCAATGAAACGCCAAAAGAGCCGCTATGGCGGCGTGTTGTTGCTGGTCTTTGTGGCGCTGATGACCTCGGGCTTTGTGATGGTCGATGACCGCAACGCCTGGCGGGTTCTGGGACGGGTTGCATCGCATCGGTGATTTCCCGGCCGAAGTTCTCGGCGAAGCGGGCGAGAAGCTGGCGCTGTTGCCTGGGCATCTTTTGCATTTTCTTCCGGCCTTGCTGGAAACCATCAATATTGCGGCCGCAGCGACGCTGTTTGGCGGGTTGGTCGCAATCGTGATTTCGCTTTTGGCCACCCGTGGGCTGGCGCGCTGGCCGCGTTTGATCCCGGTGTTTCGCCGCATGATGGATGTGATGCGCGCGGTGCCAGAAATCGTGATTGCGCTGGTGCTGATCTTTGTCCTTGGCGGTGGCCCGGTTCCGGCGATGATCGCCATTGCGTTTCATACGGTTGGGGCGCTGGGCAAATTGTTTTCCGAGGTCAATGAAAACGCCTCGTTGAAACCGATCGAAGGATTGCATTCCGTCGGAGCGACCTGGACCCAGCGCATGGTGCTGGGCGTGATCCCGCAAGTGGCACCAAACTATCTCAGCTATGCGCTGCTGCGGTTCGAAATCAACATTCGCGCCTCTGCGATCCTTGGTTTTGTCGGGGCCGGCGGCATTGGCTATGAGCTGAAGAACGCCATGTCCTGGGGGCAGGGCAAATACGACGAGGCGGCGGCGATTTTCATTCTGTTGTTCGCCACCATCATGTTGATCGACCAATTGTCCAGCCGCTATCGCGACCGGTTGACCCATGGCGCCGCAGGGGAGAGAACCCAATGACCGATGCAACCCACGCCGCCCCGACCGATTTGCTGAAAAGCCGCGCTCAGGCGCATTTGTCACGCAAGAAGATTGTGGCGCTGGCGGTGCCCGCCGTGATCCTGGTCTATCTGACCTATGTGTTCTTTGCCTTTGACATTCCGGGGCTGAGCCAGCGCGCCAGCCTCGACAATGCCCGCGCGTTGGTGGCCGATAGCTATAGCTACAAGACACATGTGACCCGCGACAACCGCAATGGCGAGGTGTCGCTGGCCATCGAAGGCGAACGCAAGGGCAGATACCCGGAAGGCACATCGCCGGACTGGGTGACACTTGGCGATACCGACACAGTGATTGATCTGGCAGAGGATGGCACGGTGACCTTTGGGGCACAGACCATCACCCAGGTGATCCCCGGCTATGGCACCATCACCGCCACCCCTGGACGCAACGGTGTGCAGGCGGTCTTGCCCGAAGGTCCGTTGCCAGAGTGGATCAACCTGTCGAAAAACCGCATGACCGTCACATTGGACAATGCCCGGCTGACCGTGACCCGTAACCGGTCAGAGGTGTTCCGCTATTTCACCGGCTGGGAATTGTTCTTCTTCACCCTCGACAGCCGCTATCATGGCATGGGCTTTGGCGAATTGGTGACGCGTGCCTTTTCGGGCGAATTTGCGGCGATATTCAGTGATTTCTGGAACAATGCCATGTGGCGCCACGGCGAGGTCGCCTGGGCGATGTTTGAAACTGTGTTGATGGCGTTTCTTGGCACATTCGGGGCGGCGATGGTCGCCTTGCCGCTGGCCTTTATGGCGGCGCGTAACTTTGCCCCGCTGATGGTGGTGCGTATGGCGGTGCGGCGGGTGTTCGATTTCCTGCGCGGTGTCGACGCCCTGATCTGGACGATCATTCTGGCGCGGGCCTTTGGACCGGGGCCGTTGACCGGGTCTTTGGCGATTTTGCTGACCGATACCGGCACCTTTGGCAAATTGTTCTCTGAGGCGCTGGAAAACGTCGACAAGAAACAGATCGAGGGCATCCGGTCGACCGGGGCCAAGCCGCTGCAACGCTATCGCTTTGGTGTGATCCCACAGCTGACGCCGGTGTTGCTTAGTCAGGTGCTCTATTATCTGGAATCCAACACACGGTCCGCGACCATCATTGGGGCCATCACCGGTGGTGGCATTGGTTTGATGCTGACCCAGGCCATGGCAACACATAAGGATTGGGAAGAGGTCAGCTATTACATTCTGTTGATCCTCGGTGTGGTCATGGTGATGGATTGGGTGTCGGGCAAGTTGCGCGAGCGGCTGATTGCCGGCAGCAGCGACGGGAAATGACATGCCGCGATTGAATGCTGAGCTGCCGGTCATTCATGACGGCTGTACCATCACCGACACCACCTTTGGTGCGTTTGTCGAAATCGGTGCCGGCAGCCGGATCGCAGCCAGCCATTTCGATGATTATGCCTATTGTGACCGCAGCACCGATATCGCCAACGCCCGGATCGGCAAATTCGCCAATCTGGCGAGCTTTGTGCGGATCGGGGCCACGGATCATCCGCTGGACACCGCCAGCCTGCATCACTTTCTGTATCGTTCTGCTGATTATTGGGATGAGGTCGAAAATGATGCCGCGTGGTTTGCCAAACGTCGCGCGCGCCGGGCGGAAATCGGCCATGATACCTGGATCGGCCACAATGCCCAGATCAAGCCAGAGGTGACGGTCGGCCATGGTGCGGTTGTTGCCTCAGGGGCAATTGTGACCCGCGATGTCGACCCCTATACCATTGTGGCGGGCATCCCGGCCAAGCCGATGCGAAAACGTCAACCTGCCGATGTGGCCGAGCGGATGATTGCGCTGGCCTGGTGGGATTGGGATCATGACACCCTGCGGGCGCGTCTGGGTGACTTTCGCAGCCTGAGCGCCGAGGCGTTTCTGGAGAAATACGGCGGTTAAGCCGTTTTGGGCGAAACGTTCAGGTTTCGATTTGCAGCGTAACCCGTTCGCCGACGAACCATGCCAGACCATATTCCAATGGCCAGCCTTCGGCGGCATGGTTGATCGCAATCGACAGGATCAATGGATCCCCTTCGTCGATGCGCAGTTTCAGCGCCTGGGTGGCATCGGCCACGCGGGCGGTGATCCGCGTGTCTTCACGGGTGTAGTCGGCGATGCCAATCGCCTGCAGGGCGCGGGTGATGGATTTCATCTGCTCCAGATGCTCGGGGAACCCCGGCAATCGGTCGGCGGGAAAGACGCTGCGGAACACTGCGATTGGCTCTTCATTCGCCAGGGACACCCCTTCACAGACAAGCACCTGCGCCCCTTTGGGCAGGTGCAGCGCCTCGGCCTCTGTCGGATCGGCGGTGCGGGTTTCCAACACGTCGATGCTGCGGGCCGGCACCTTTCCCTGGGCTTCGATATTGCGGGTAAACCTTGTGCGGCGGCCAATCTTGTAGTCCGTCGGGCGCCCGGTCACAAAAACCCCCGCACCGCGCCGCGCATGGACCAGACCATCTGCCGCCAATTCCTTGAGCGCGCGCCGGACGGTGTGGCGATTGACACCAAAGCGCGCCGCCAAATCGGATTCCGTCGGCAGCTTGTCCCCCACCGAATACTGCCCGCGCGCCACCGCATCCGCAATGTCGGTGTGAATCGCTTTCCAGATCGGGGTGCGTGTCGGGGCTGTGCCAGACGAGGACACGGAGGAGGGGTCGGGCATGTCACAAAACTTTCGCGTTTCGGGTGTTGCCAACTCAGCGGTTGGAAGGATACACAACGCTTGAATTTGTATAGTTGTCTAGGAAGAAAGGCAACCCACATGACGGCCAACATTGCTCAGCGAAAATCATGGATGTCGACCTTGGCGCGTGCGCCACATGACCGGTTGAACGGGCTTTGCGCATCTGCGCTGGGCGCGGCGCTGGACGGGGTTTTGGGCGGCGGTGCCGCGACCTGGCTGCGCGCGGCTGAAATCGGAACTGTGATGGTTCGCGGGCGGACCGGGGGCACCGGAGATGCCTTTAACCTTGGCGAAATGACCGTGACCCGCGCCTCTGTGAAATTGCCCGGCGGGGCGGTTGGCCATGGCTACGTCCAGGGTCGCAGCAAGCGCGCGGCGGAAAATGCGGCCTTGGTCGATGCATTGATGCAGACATCCGCGGCGGCGACCGTCGCGGCGGCGATCATCACCCCCTTGCGGGACGAGCACAGCGCCAAGGCCGCAAAACGCGCGGCCAAAGCGGCGGCAACCAAGGTTGATTTCTTTACCATGGTACGGGGAGAAGACGCATGAGCGATCAGGCACAAATGCTTGAAGGCGGGTTTGGCGATCCGGCGCGGGCCTCTGCCATGGCGTTTCGCGCGGCGATGAACGCCATGGCGCGCCCCGGATTGGTCGAGACGCTGCGCGGGGCCAATCCACCAGCGCCGCTGTCGATTGCCGCCGGCACCCTGTTGCTGACCCTATGTGACCCGGATACGCCGCTGTATCTGGCGGGTGCGACCGATTGCGAAGCGGTGCGCAACTGGGTCCGGTTCCACACCGGCGCGCCGCTGGTCGGACCGGTGACATGCGTCTTTGCGCTGGGCACTTGGGATGCTTTGACCCCGATTGACCAATACCCTTTTGGCACCGCTGAATACCCGGACCGTTCGACGACCCTGATCGTCGAGGCGGCCGAGCTGCACGCCGCGGGCGCAACCCTGTCCGGGCCCGGTATCGCCGACACGGCACAGCTCAACCTGCCGGAAACCGCCGCATTCCAAGCCAATGCTGCGCGGTTCCCGCTGGGATGTGATTTCTTTTTCACCTGTGGTGAGCGCCTCGCGGCGTTGCCACGCAGCACAAAGGTGGCCTGAGCGATGTATGTAGCAGTAAAAGGTGGCGAACGCGCGATTGACAATGCACATGGATGGCTGGCCGAGGAACGGCGCGGCGATCCGGGCGTTGCGGAACTGTCGCTTGATCAGATCCGCGAGCAACTGGCGCTTTCTGTGGCGCGGGTGATGGGCGAAGGCTCGCTCTATGATCCCGATCTGGCCGCGCTCGCGCTCAAACAGGCGCGCGGTGATTTGATCGAAGCGGTGTTCCTGATCCGCGCCTATCGCACCACGTTGCCACGATTTGGCGCGAGCCTGCCGGTGGACACCGGCGAAATGGCGATTGATCGGCGGGTGTCGGCAACGTTCAAGGATCTGCCGGGCGGCCAGATCCTGGGGCCGACTTTTGACTACACCCACCGGTTGCTGGATTTCAAACTGGCGGCAGATGGCGGCACCCCGGATGCGGCAGCCGAGGCCGCGCCAGACCCGGCCCCGGTGCCACATGTGATGGAATTCCTTGACCGCGAAGGCCTTATCGAAGCGGCACCGGATCGCGGGGAAGCTCCACGCGATCTGACCCGCGAACCGTTGGAATTGCCCGCCGACCGTGCGCTGCGGCTTCAGGCGCTGGCCCGCGCGGATGAGGGCTTTACCCTTGGGCTCGCCTATTCGACCCAGCGCGGCTACGCCCGCAACCATGCCTTTGTCGGAGAGTTGCGCATCGGCACCGTGGCCGTCGAGATGGAGATCCCGGAACTGGGGTTTGCGATCGAAATCGGCGAGGTCACGCTGACCGAATGCGAAACAGTGAACCAGTTCAAAGGGTCCAAGACCGAACCACCACAGTTCACCCGGGGCTATGGTCTTGTCTTTGGGCAATCCGAACGCAAGGCAATTGCGATGGCGCTGGTGGACCGTGCCCTGCGCTGGGAGGAATTGGGCGAAGACAATGTCGGCGCACCCGCACAGGACATGGAATTTGTCCTGTCCCATGGCGACAACATTCAGGCGACCGGCTTTCTTGAGCACATAAAACTACCACATTACGTGGATTTCCAATCAGAATTGGAATTGATCCGAAAACTGCGTCGCGAGGCAGAGCTGCGCATTGCACAGGAGGCGGCGGAGTGAGATTGAGCACCCCGAACCATGCCCCTGCGCATGTCCCCAGGATACCAGGAACTCCGACTTTGCCTTTCAGACTTGCCAATGCCCCGCAGACCGACACGCCCGCCACATCCGCACGTACCGGGCAAGACACGGCGATGCCCCAAAGCAAATCCCGCGTCTCGGACAAAAAGCGGCTGCGTCCGCATGACATTGGCTCGGAAAATCAGCTCTGGCAGATTTTGCGTCATATTCAGGTGGACGACGGGTTGCGGTTTCGCCGTGACGCGGCGCTTGGGCCCTATGTGGCCGACTTTTACTGTGCCGAGTGCCAGTTGGTGATCGAATCCGCCGCCCGCCCGCACAGCGGCAACAGCGCCGATACACAGCGCCATGCCTGGATGGCGGAACGCGGTCTGCGGGTTCTGCGGATCTGGCACCGCGATGTCCTGAATGATCCCGGCGCGGTGAAACGTGCCATTCAAACCGCCGCCCGTAGCGTGGCAAAAGAGAGGCCAGGGGATGACCGATCAATCCTATAATTTTGCCTATCTGGATGAGCAGACAAAGCGGATGATCCGCCGCGCCATCCTGAAAGGTTTGGCTGTTCCGGGCTATCAAGTGCCGTTTGCCAGCCGCGAAATGCCGATGCCCTATGGTTGGGGCACTGGCGGGGTTCAGGTTTCGGCGGCGGTGCTGACCCCGGATGACACGTTCAAAGTGATTGATCAGGGCGCGGATGACACCACCAACGCGGTGTCGATCCGCAAATTCTTTGAAAAGACGGCCAGCGTTGCGACCACCACCCACACCGGTGAGGCCGATGTGATCCAGACCCGCCACCGCATCCCCGAAGAGCCGCTGACCGAAGATCAGATCCTGGTCTATCAGGTGCCGATCCCGGAACCGCTGCGGTTTCTGGAACCGCGTGAAACCGAAACCCGCAAGATGCATGCGCTTGAGGAATACGGGTTGATGCATGTGCGGCTATACGAAGATATTGCGCGCCACGGTCATATCGCCACCGCCTATGCCTATCCGGTGCGGGTCGAGGGGCGCTATGTGATGGATCCGTCGCCGATCCCGAAATTCGACAATCCCAAACTGGAAAGCCCTGCGATCCAATTGTTTGGGGCCGGGCGCGAACAGCGGATTTACGCGCTGCCGCCCTATAGCAAGGTGGTCAGCCTGGATTTTGAGGATCATCCGTTTGATCCCAGCAAGGCCCCGCACCCCTGTGCGCTTTGCGGTGCTGACGACAGCTATCTGGACGAGATCATCACCGATGACCGTGGCGGGCGGATGTTTGTCTGTTCCGACACTGACTATTGCACCGCACGGCGCGATGCCGGCCATCTGGGGGAGCAGGCGCAATGAAGGATCTGAGCCAAGAGGTTGCGACCGGCCCGCTGTTGTCGGTGCGCGGATTGACCAAGCGGTATGGCAACCATATCGGTTGCGGCGATGTGTCGTTTGATCTTTGGCCCGGCGAGGTCATGGGCATTGTCGGCGAAAGCGGGTCCGGCAAGACCACGCTGTTGCGATCCATGGCGGGGCATCTGACGCCGGACGAGGGGCAGGTGATCTTTGCCACCCGCGCGCATGGCGCATGCGATACCGTTACCATGTCGGAACCGGAACGCCGGATGCTGGGGCGCACCGATTGGGCCTTTGTGCATCAACATGCGCGCGACGGGCTGCGCATGGGGGTCAGCGCCGGTGGCAATGTCGGCGAGCGGCTCATGGCAGTTGGTGCGCGGCATTACGGTGATATTCGCGGTCAGGCGGCCGATTGGCTGGAGCGGGTCGAAATTGCCGCCAGCCGGATAGATGACCGCCCGACGACGTTTTCCGGCGGGATGCAACAGAGGTTGCAGATTGCCCGCAATCTGGTGACCGGTCCGCGATTGGTGTTCATGGATGAGCCCACCGGGGGCTTGGATGTCAGCGTGCAGGCGCGGCTGCTGGATCTGTTGCGGGGATTGGTGCGCGACATGGGGCTTTCGGCGGTGATTGTGACCCATGATCTGGCGGTTGTCCGGTTGTTGGCGGATCGGCTGATGGTGATGAAGGACGGCCATGTGGTTGAGGCCGGGTTGACCGATCAGGTGCTGGACGACCCACAGCATGCCTATTCGCAGCTGCTTGTTTCAAGCGTTTTGCAGGTTTGACAGGATGGAACCGGGGCGCTGCCCCGGACCCCGGGATATTTGGAGTCAGATGAAATCATGATCGACCTTATTGATGTGTCCAAGACCTTTACCCTGCACAATCAGGGCAGCGCGGTGATCCGGGTGATGCGGGGGGCCAATCTGCATGTGGAGGCCGGTGAATGCGTGGCCTTGACCGGGGCGTCGGGGTCGGGGAAATCGACGCTGATGCGGATGATTTACGGCAATTACCTTGCGGCGTCTGGCGTGATCCGGGTGGGCGATGTGGATGTGACCCGCGCGGAACCACGTGAGATCCTGGCGATGCGGCGCGAGGTTTTGGGATATGTCAGCCAGTTCCTGCGGGTGGTGCCGCGTGTGTCGACGCTGGATGTGGTGGCGGATCCATTGCGGGCCGTTGGGGTCGCAGAAGCCCCGGCACAGGCCCGCGCGGCGGAATTGCTTGCGCGATTGAATGTGCCGGAGCGGCTTTGGTCCTTGTCGCCGACGACGTTTTCCGGTGGCGAACAGCAACGGGTGAATATCGCACGCGGCTTTGCACGGGCCTATCCGGCGCTGCTGCTGGATGAACCCACCGCCAGCCTTGACGGGGCGAACCGCGCGATTGTGCTGGAGTTGATCGAAGAGGCCAAGGCCGGCGGGGCGGCGATTGTCGGGATTTTCCATGACGAAGAGGCCCGCGCACAGGTTGCGGATCGCGAGGTGGATGTCACCAGTTACACCCCGGCGCGGGCCGCGTGATGGCACAGCCGGGGCGATTGATTGCAGTTGTGGGGCCCTCTGGCGTGGGCAAGGACAGTCTGATCGACGCCTTGGTTGCGGCGCAGCCGACCTTGGTGAGGGTGCGGCGGGTGATCACGCGGCCACGCGATCTGGGCGGTGAAGATTATTGCGCGGTGTCGAGCGCGGAATTCGCCTCGATGGCGGCGGCGGGTGCGTTCTGCCTCTGCTGGGGGGCGCATGATTTGCGGTATGGCATTCCAACGTCGGCGGTGGTCGCGGCGCGCAATGGCACCAGTGTGATCGCCAATCTGTCGCGTGGCGCATTGGCCGTGGCCAAGGCGGTGTTTCCGGCGGTGCTGGCGCTGAATGTCACGGCAGCCCCCGAAACCCTGGCCCGGCGATTGGCGGCACGCGGGCGTGAAACCCCGGAGGCCATTGCCCGCCGGTTGGCCCGAAGTGGCGCGCCCGTTCCCGGCAATGTGCCGGGGGTGACAATCAACAATGACGGCCCCTTGCAAGAGACGGTGCGCGCGGCATTGGCGGCGCTGTCTTTGGCAGATGCAGAACAAGGATAGATGAGATGGATGTGATGGTCAGTACCGGGGTCGAGGCCCCGGAACAGCAACAAGATCGCGATTTCACTCTGGCGAATGCACGGATTGTGCTGTCGGATTCTGAAATGACGGGCCGTGTCATCGTGGAGGCCGGTCAAATTGTTGGTGTTGAAGAGGGGGATGCGGTTCCGGCAGGGGCGGTGGACCTTGGGGGGGATCTGCTTATCCCGGGGTTGATCGAATTGCACACCGACAATCTGGAACGCCATATGCAGCCACGTCCGGGGGTGAATTGGCCGCATGATGCGGCCATTTTGGCGCATGACGGCGAGTTGGCCTCTTGTGGGATCACCACGGTGTTTGACGCCCTGCGGGTCGGATCGGTGGTGTCAGAGGACCGGTCGAGTTACGGCAAATATGCACGGAATGTGGCTTCGGAATTGCTGGGCATGAAGCGGCGGGGGGCGCTGCGGATTTCGCATTTGATCCATCTGCGCGCCGAGGTCTGTTCGGAAACCCTGATCGAGGAGCTGGCGGAATTCGGTGTGGGCGAGGACATCGGCCTGATCAGCCTGATGGATCACACGCCGGGGCAGCGGCAATTCCGCGATGCCAGCAAGCTGCGCGAATATCTGGTGGGAAAATACGGCCTGAGCGATGCCGAATACACCGCCCATGTGGCAAACCTTATGGATTTGCGCGACCGGTTGGGCGACGCCCATGAAGCTGCCGCAGTGGCCGCCGCGCGGCGGTTGGGCGCGGTGCTGGCCAGCCATGATGACACGACGGCGGCGCAGGTCGCGCAATCGGCGGATCATGGCGTGCGGCTGGCGGAATTCCCCACTACCGAGGAGGCCGCCGCCGCCTGTCGTGACCAGAACATCGCGATCATGATGGGGGCGCCTAACCTGATCCGGGGGGATCGCATTCCGGCAATGTCGCGGCCGCCACGTTGGCCGAGGCCGGGCTGCTTGATATCCTGTCGTCGGATTATGTGCCGGCCGGTTTGATCCAGGCGGCGTTTCGGTTGTCCGGGGTTTGGGGGGATTTGCCGCGTGCCATTGCCACGGTTTCGGATGCGCCGGCCCGTGCCGTGGGATTGACGGATCGGGGGCGGATTGCACCGGGGCTGGTTGCCGATTTGGTGCGGGTGCGCCTGTCTGATGGTCCGTCTCATGCCTTGCCGGTGGTGCGCGGTGTCTGGTCCCATGGGAGGCGTGTTGGCTAGCGCCCGAGCAGCATTGACAGGCTAAATGGTCAATCCCAACCCCGAGCCAATGGTGCCTTCGGCATTTGAACCGTGTTGTCGGCGTATCGACTTCGCCAAGGGCAAAGCCCAACTCGCTGTCTCCGACTATGATCTGGAAATTCGGCTCGGCTGTGACCTGAATGTCGACCCGGCTTTCGCCGGGGGAATATTTAAGCGCTTTGTCGACGAGATTGCGTATCGCGTTTCGCATGGGGATCGGAACGCGGAGGTAATTTACTTTGGTATCGCTCCGTCGCCGCAATTCCAGAGCCTGCATTTCGGCGATGGGGGGCAGACGCAGCACAAGATCATCCATCAATGCAACAAGGACGATGTTCATCGGCAATCTGGTGTTGCTGATCCTGAACCTGCCATTGATCCCCTATATCGCCTTTGCCCGTTCGATGCAGCTTTATGATGGGGTGTCGTTTATCTGGGAGCGTCCAATGACATTGGGGCTGTTGGTGATTGCGGTGATCCTGATCCTGCTGCCAAGCTATCGGGCACGGGTGGCCCGCAATCGCGCGGCTGGTGTGGCCGACGGAGACTAAGCAACCGGGTAGACCAGATGACAGGATCCAGGTGAAGGCGGGGCGGGGCAGAGGTCGGGCTGACGCAGGCGGGTGTTTCAGGATATGCCCGGTTGCACAGCCCCGGAGAATGACCGACACTGGCGGCCCATCCGTGATTTTCCCGGCGCGTGGCGTCGGGGTGCAAGGAAGCTTTCGAACTGTGACCACATCCAAAACGTCTTGCTGTGCGCGGCCGGTCGGTCGGCGGCATCAGCGCCCGCCGCCGCAACGACGACGTCGCCCCGCCCCCCCGCCGCGCCGCAAGGCCTGCGGACCTCCGCAAAAGATCTGGCCGCAACGGCGCAGCTGATCCCCGGCGGCCGTGGTCTGGTTGGCACTGCCAATGAGATCATTCCAGACGATGGTGAAAGCCCGCTGCGCAAGTCGCAGGTCAAACCGTTTCGCATCGGCAAGACCTCTGTCACCAATGCCGAATTCGAAGAATTCGTCACCGATACCGGCTATGTGACCGAAGCGGAACAATTCGGCTGGTCCTTCGTGTTCTGGTCACAGGTGCCTGACACGCTGGGCCCAACCGAAGGGGTGGTTGGTGTCGAATGGTGGCGGCGTGTTGACGGTGCAAACTGGCGTGACATCAATGGTCCGGGGACCGCGGCGACGGCCTGGCATCCTGATCATCCGGCGGTTCAACTGTCGTGGAATGACGCCCGCGCCTATGCCGCATGGGCCGGCGGGCGTTTGCCAAGCGAAGCCGAATGGGAGCATGCCGCGCGTGGCGGGTTGGGCGATGTGCGCTATCCTTGGGGCGATGAAGACCCCGATGATACCGGGTTCTTGCCCTGCAATATCTGGCAGGGGCGCTTTCCCGATGTGAACAACGGTGTTGACGGATATCTTGCGACCGCCCCGGCACAGTCGTTTGCGGCCAATGGATACGGGTTGTTCAATATGGTCGGCAACATCTGGGAATGGACCGCAGAGCCGTTTCGCATCCGGTCGTTGAAAAAGCAGGTCAAGGCGCGGATGAGCGGGATGAAGGGCTATAAGCTGCTGAAAGGCGGGTCGTTCCTGTGCCACAGCAGCTATTGCCACCGATACCGCATCGCCGCGCGGTCGGGCAATTCACCCGACAGCACCACCACCCATCAGGGGTTTCGCATGGTCTGGGATGTCTGAGCGCGGGCGCAGGATTTATGGGGCCTGACCCTAGCCGCTTTCGGTGATGCCGATGGTCCGATCCCCGGCCTGCAACAACAGTTGCGGCCCCGCATGCGACACAGTGACGGTTTCGCCGGGGTCGATGTTGCCGAGGTGAACCACGGTGCGGTGCTGCAACGGTGTGGTTTGGGCGGCCATTTCGGCGATCTTGGAAAATACCGGGAAATAAAGCAGTCCAACCGCGTTGAAATCCAGCGCTGGCAGCGGCGTGTATTGCAACAGCGTTTCATCCCCCTGCGTGGCGCGGGCCATGCGGGCCAAAACGCGCGAACGGTCGAGCAGCCCCACCAGATCCGCGGGCGGTGGCGGCAGATCGTCCAGCCCGGCCAGCGTGTTGCGGAACAAGCGGCGGTTCGATCCGCTGCCATCATGGCTCAGAAAACAGCTGATCATCCGCACCGTGGCCAATCTGCCCGACGGGCCGGTGACGTGATGCACCGATCCAATTCTGTGCGGGGCCACATCGAACAGGCGTGATTGAACCTCTGCCTGTGAACCCAGCTTCGGGGCTGTGGCCAGCGTGACCGAGGTGGCACAGAAGGCGGCATAAACCGGGGTGCCATCCGCGCTGTGAAACGCCATGCCGGACCCTGCCGCCTCTGCGATCAACCCCCAATGCCGGTCGCCGCAATCGCGCAACAGCCATTGTTCCGACAGACCAAAAGGCGACAATTGCGCCATGCCAAGGGTCAGCCCCGCGCGGCTTTCGGGCGCGGGGGCAATTGGGCGCAGAACGGCGACACTCATGCTGCGACCTGTGCCAATTGTCCGGCGATCTGATCGGCCAGATATTTGCTGTCTTCTTCGATCCCCAGGAACCGCCCTGATCCCCAGGTGTTCAGCCATCCCAAGCCGATGAAATGCAACCCCGGCTGTGCCGTCACGCCGCGATGGAACTGGGGCTTGCCACGGGCGTCAAACACATCGGCCTCGATCCAGGAATAATCCGGGCGAAATCCGATGGCCCACAACACCGATGTGACGCCCGCCTCGGCCAGATCAATTTCGGTGCGCTCCACCTCGGGCGTCCAGACCGGGGCAAAGGGTGGCTCTGACGGGGCATCAATGCCTTCGCGCGCAATATAGGCGTCGATCTGGGTACGGATGCCGACATAGGATTTGTCCGCATCATCCAGGTTCTTGGCCAGATCGGGCAGGAATTCCACCTGCGTGCCGTCCATATTGGCCAATGAGCCATAAAGCTCGACCCCGTGATCGACATGAAACTGGCGCAGGTCGATTTCCTTGCCGCCATCCCGGCCCGACATATAGTGGTTGGTCTGGGTCATCGCCTTGACCGGATCGGGATGCTGATCAATCGTCACATCGTAGATCCCGGCATCAAATAGCCAATCGGTGGCATCGCGCCCGCGATATTTGCGCGGACTGCGCGGCGCGGGGCCGACGGCCAGATGCACATCGCGCCCGGCGCGGGTGAAATCCTCCATCAGCTGGACCCCGGATTGCCCGGTGCCGACAATCAAAACCCCGCCTTCGGGGAATTGATCCACCCGGCGATAATCGACCGAATGCATCTGAAAGATGTCCGGCGACAGGTTCTTGGCATAGCCCGGTTCAATCGGCGTGTCATAACCGCCGGTGGCAATCACCACCTGATCACAGGCCCAAACCCCGGCTGATGTTTCGACGATATAACCTGTCTGTTGCGGCGTCACCCGCGTGACGCTGACACCTTCGCGCAGATCGGGCCGGGTCTTTTCGGCAAAGGCATCAAGATATTCGGTGATCTCGTCACGCAGCATGAAACCGTCGGGATCGGCCCCGCCATAATCGCGGTCATAATGGAAATCGGGCAACCGGCACTGCCAGTTCGGGGTCACAAGGCAAAAACTGTCCCAGCGATTGTGCCGCCAGGATTGAAACTTGGTGTGGCGTTCAAACACCACGCTTTCAATGCCCTTTTTCTTCAGGCACCACGCGGTCGAAAGCCCGGCTTGACCACCGCCCACGATAACGACCGGGATATGATTGATCTGCGTCTCTTGCATTGATGTTGTCCTCATTCGGGGTCTCACTGGGTGATCTTCAGACAGGTGACGTCGCCCGTGGCGGCACCGTCAAATTCCGCCACCCGCGCCTCGATCTTGTCGAGCTGATCCATCGCCGAGGAACAGGCAAAGCCATATTTCGCCGCGACCCGGTTTGATGCGCGTTCCAACGCGATGCGGGCCCGGGTCTGGAAATCGGCCAGCGGATAGCTTTGACCGGGGGTGAACAATTCGGCCACCACGGTGGAGGGCGAATACAGCGCTTCTTCGCGGCCATCAGGCCAGCGCACGGTCCAAATGGTTTCAGGCATCAGACTCTCCGAGGTTCATGTAAGGGGTGGTCGCATGGTCCCAGAACAGCGCGCTGTCCCCGTCACGGGTCAGCGTCACGGCGCTGCCCTCGGTCACGCGCCCAATCGGGGCGGCGTCGATCCCGCGCGCGGCAAAGCGGCCACAGACCGCATTCGCCCATTCCGGCGCGACCGACAAAAGAAAGCCAAAGCTGGGAAAGCTGCGCAGCCAACGGTCCATTGGCACGCCCGGTGGCGGGGTGATCGCATCAAGGTCAATCGTCATGCCAACCCCCGAACATTCCGCCAGCATCAGCGCGGTTCCGATCATCCCGGCCTGGCTTATGTCTTTGCCCGCGCGCACCAATTCGGCCTCGGCCAGTTCCGGCAAAAGCGCCAGATCGCGGCGCAGCCGATCGCCGGGCGCATCCAGAGCGGCGCAATAATTGTCAAAGTTGCGATAGCTGCCGCGCTGATCCACCGCCGCAATCAACAGATCGCCGGGGCGGGCGTCAAAGCTGGTGATCAACTGTTCGGCCCGGCCAAACACCGTGGCCGCAATGCCCAGATCCGGGGCGGACAGATTGGTATGGCCGCCCACCAGCGGCACGCCATAGCGATCCGCCGCATCGCGCAACCCCTGCAACAGGGGCTTAGCTGTGTCGTCATCCGGGGCCCAGATCTGGTCCACCAGTGCCACAGACCGTCCGCCCATCGCCGCAATGTCTGACAGGTTCACCATCACCGCGCACCAGCCTGCAAACCACGGATCATCTTTGACAAAGGCCGGGATGAAACCTTCGCCCGCCAAAAGATCATAACCGCCGTTACGGGGCAGGGGGGCGGCATCGTCCCCCGGGGTGCCGGGGCTGGAGGCCGCAAGCCCCAGCGCCGCCGTTGTTCTGGAAATACCCAGTTTGGATTGGACCGAAGGATGTGCGCGCAGCGCGTCGGTCAGATCAGCGAGGCTCATTTCCGCATCTCTCTGATGCGGGGGCGGTGATACCAGCCGGACACCGGATCATCGCAGGGGGGATAGTGGTTCAGGTCCGCTTGCATTTTCATGTGGGGGGTGTTCTGGATCATCACCTCTTCCAGCCGTTCCCAGCGCAACCGGCGAAACAGCACCACATTTTGCATCTGCACATGGGCCAGAAACCGGGTGCAGCCGCGTGCATTGGCGGTCGACACCGCCAGCCGGATCAATTCCGCGCCCAGCCGACCGACGTGGCGAAAATTCTGATCGACGGCCAATCGCGATCCCCACCACACGCCCGGCGTTTCTTCGTGAATGCGTACGGTTCCAACAACTTCGTCCGCTTCATGGGCATAGGTGGACATCGCCACCAGATGGGTGGCAATCAAATCGGTCTCGTCCCGGTCGTGATCTGGGAAAATCCGCTGTTCTTCGACAAAGACCCGCTGGCGCAGGGCCGCCGCACCGCTGGCTTCAAACGGTTTGGATGCGGCGCGAATGTAATAGCCGGGGCATTGAAACTGGCGGGGTTCAAGCTCGATCATGCGGGCACCTGCGCCGGGACTTTCAGCTTTTCATAGGTTGCCAGCGCCGAACATGCGCCGCATTTGCCACAGCCCGCCTTCATCTTGGACGAGTTGATGCCGGCCCGCGCAATCATCGCGCCCAGCGGGCGCAGGATGGACGCCATGAATTCCGATGTCGGGGCGGGGTGGCTTTCCAATGGCGTGCCCGAAATCGGCACAAAGGGCACCACAAAGGGATAGACCCCCATATCACAGAGCTTTTCGCTGATCTCCAGAATCGCGCGCGGAGTGTCGCCCAGACCGGCCAGGATATAGGTCGACACCTGCCCGCGCCCGAATACCTTGACCGCCGCCCCAAAGCTGGAAAAATACTTCTCCAGCGGCACGCTGGCCTTGCCCGGCATGATCCGGTTGCGCACGTCGGGCGTCACCGCTTCCAAATGCATGCCAAGCGTATCAATCCCGGCGTCGAACATTCGCTGATGCCATGCGTCGTCTTCGGGCGGCTCGCATTGCCCCTGAAGCGGCAGGTTCACCGCCGCCTTGATCGCCTCGGCACTTTCGCAAAGCACCTTGGCGCCCCGGTCCTTGCCCGCGGGCGTGCCGGTGGTCAAAACCATATGCGTCACCCCGTCCAGTTCGACTGCGGCTTTGGCCACTTCGGCCAGTTGCGCGGGGGTTTTGTGGGCAACGGTGCGCCCGGCGGCAAGGCTCTGACCGATGGAACAAAACTGACAGGTCTTCTTGCGGCTTTCATAGCGGATACAGGTCTGAAGCACCGTGGTCGCCAGCACATCCCGTGAATGCAACGTCGCAATATGGCTATAGGGAATGCCATCCGCCGTCTTGCGTTGATAGAATTTCGCTCGCGTGGGAAAGCGCACCTGCGCCACCTCGGCCCCGTCACGCAGCACCCGCGCCGCGCCGGTGGCATCCGGCGCCTCTACCAGAAACGGGCTGTCAAAGGATGGCGCGGTATGCACCGGGATCATGACCGTCCGGTCGCCAATGGTGATCGCCTTGTGATCGGATGGCCCGGCCCCGCCCCGGCGGCTTTCCTGTCCGGCACGCGGATCAACCAATCGCATGCCCCGGGTTTGCAAGTCATTGATAAGCGTCGCAGTATCAGACATTTTCCGGCGTCTCCTCTGGGTCGGTGGTGGCAATCGGGTCTTGGCTATGGCGCGTCACGGCGGGGCGCATATCGTGATTGAGGCTGAGCAGTTCAGGCCGCGCATAATGCCCGACGCTGTCCATCATCCGCTTGCGCTTGGCGATCAGCCGCATGTCCAGATCGGCGATTGCAATGCCTTCGCCTTCGGTGATCGGATCGCACAGATGCCGACCCTCGGGGCTGATGATGCAGGTCATGCACCCATCGCGCATCGCCTTTTGCAGCTTGGGGTCGGGGTGCAGCGATGTGATCTGATCCTCACTCAGCCAGCCGGTGGCATTGACCACAAAACAGCCCGCCTCCAGCGCGTGATGGCGCATCGTCACTTCGATCTGTTCGCCGAAAATCTGGCCGACCAAACTGCCCGGGAAATGCGCGGCGTGAATTTCTTCGTGCTGGGTCATCAGCGCATAGCGCGCCAGCGGATTGTAATGTTCCCAACAGGCCAGCGCCCCAACGCGGCCCACTTTGGTGTCCACCACCTTTAGCCCCGCGCCATCGCCCTGACCCCAGACCATGCGTTCATGATAGGTCGGCGTGATCTTGCGCCGTTTCAGCGCCAGCGTGCCATCGGCATCAAATATCAACTGGGTGTTGAACAGCGATCCATGGTCACGCTCGTTCACCCCCAGCACCACCACAACCCCGCGTTTGCGCGCCGCATCGGCCACAGCGTTGGTTTCCGGCGAGGGCACGACAACCGCCTCTTGCATCAATTCCAGATGCGCCGCGCCTTGCTGAACCGGCGGCAGAACAAAGCTGAAATAGGGGTAATAGGGCACAAAGGTTTCGGGAAATACGATGAACTCTGCGCCCTTGTCCGCCGCTTCGGCGATGGCATTCAGCACCCGTTCAATGGTGCCGGCACGCCCCGACAGATCGGGCGCGATCTGAACAGCGGCGGCGCGAACGATGTCGGTTCTCATGCGTGGTGGCCTTTTTGGTTTCGAAAAATTTGGCCGGATCAGACGGGGGAGAACGCCCAATCCGGCCCTCGGCGATCAGACAGTCCAGGTGTCGAGGATCACCGCATCCGCCTTTTTGTGCAGCAGGATGCAATCCAGCACGTCCTGCGGTGCAATCGGGATGATGCCCGGCAACAGCGATGGTTCGCCGTGGCCATACAGCGCCTGAAGCGCAAACCGGCAGGCATAGACCTTGCCGCCTTCGCCCATGAATTTGTTCAGATTGACGGCAAAGTTCTGGTGGCCGGGGAACGCCTCATCGCCCAGTGTCGGGAACCCGCGCTGAATGCCCAGGGTGACGCCGGGGCCATAAAGCAGGATCGAGGTTTCATACCCTTTGCGGTTCAGCCGGATCGCATTCAGGATATTGACCAGCCCGATCGACCCTTCGAAGGCCACGGTGTGAAAGGTCACAAGTGCCTTTTCGCCTTCATCTGCTTTGACGTCTTCGAAAACTTTTTCTTCGTAGTTGACGAAAAAATCGCCGTCTTTGTGCATCTCTTTGGTGACTTCGGGCATCGTGTGATCCGCTTTCTGTTGTTGCGTTGTGATGCAACAATTGGTGCAGCAGTCCGATTGTATGAATCAATTGTCAGTGCAATATGCATACAATATTATCGGATGATTTTCCGAAATATGGCGAAAATAGCCTGTAATTTGTGCAAAACCGATCAATGGTCCTACAATTTCTGGCCCCAAAGGCGCATCAGTCCCGCAATCGGCTGAGTCGCATCAATCCATACAATACCCCTTCAAATTGTCGGGCAATTGGCGTAAGCAGGCAAAAAGACGAAGGCACAGCAATGATCACATGGACACCCACCGGCCTTGAAAACGGCAAACCCCGCTATCTGGCGATTGCTGATGCCATTGCGCATGACATCCGTCGCGGGCGTCTGGCCGATGGCACCCGTCTGCCGCCGCAACGCAAATTGGCCGAGGTTCTGGGCATTGATTTCACCACCGTGTCGCGCGCCTATTCCGAGGCGCAGGCACGTGGCCATGTCGAAAGCCACGTCGGGCGGGGCACATTCGTGCGCGGCAGCGTGGTGTCAAATACCCCCGACACCGCCCGCGCCGGCGAAGAAGACCTGTCGATGAACATGCCGCCCGAACCCACTGATCCAGAGCTGCTGCGCCGGATGCAGGAGGGGTTGGGATATGTGTCCGCCAATCTGATTGATCTGTTGCGCTATCAATCCACCACCGGATCGGATCGCGATAAAACCGCCGCATCAAGCTGGCTGTCGATGCGCGGCATGGTGCCGGCGCTGGAACGGGTGGCGGTGACGCCGGGGGCCCATGCGACGATGGCGGCGATCCTGTCGATCATCACCCGCCCGGGCGATACCGTGCTCTGCGAGGCGGTGACCTATCCGGGTATTCGCAATGTGGCGGGGCGGTTTGGTGTCAAACTGGTGGGGGTGGCCACCGATGACGATGGCATTCTGCCCGATGCGCTGGACGCGGCGATTGTCGAACATGCGCCAAAGGCGCTTTACCTCAATCCCACGCTGCACAATCCCACCACGCTGACCATTCCTGCGCCGCGCCGGGAAACCATTGCGGCGGTGCTGTTGCGCCATGATCTGACCCTGATCGAAGATGACGCCTATGGCTTTATTCCGGCCAAGGCCCCGCCGCCGCTGGCGTTGTCTGCGCCGGAACTGACATGGCATATTGGCGGGCTGGCAAAATGCATCGGCGCGGGGCTGCGGCTGGCTTATACCATCGCGCCCTCACCGCGCTGTGCCTTTCATCTGACCCAGGCGATCCGGGCGTTGTCGGTCATGCCTTCGCCCCTGTCGATGGCGCTGACCACCCAATGGATCGAAGATGGCACCGCCGACAGCATTCGCCGGTTTGTGCGGGCAGAAAGCGCCGCGCGACAGGCCATCGCAGCAGAGGTGCTGCGCGGGTTCGAATTTCGTGCGGCTGACAATGCGTTCAACCTATGGCTCGAACTGCCCACGGGCGTGACCCGCGCCGATGTGATTGCGCGTATGGCGCGCCAGGCCGATTGGTCTTATGCCTTCGGACGCATTCACCGTGACGGGGCCGCCGGGCGAACATATCCGTGTCGGCCTTGGCGGGCCGGTGACACGTGATGCGCTGCGCGACGCTTTGCATTTCCTGGCCAATACGATGGCGCCCAATTCGTATATGGGATGACGGCACCTGGCATGTGCCGCCCCCCTTACTTTGAAATGAGTGGCGGAAGTTCGGCGGGAATGTCTTCCATCAGTATCAGGGCGCATTCCACGGTTTCGCCGGTCATGGCGATCTGAAGCTGACCGGCGGGCACGGCCTGATCCCAGGCGAAATTCTGGGTCAGGAATTTCAGCACGTCCCGCTTGTAGTCGGTGTCGGGGTTTTGCAGGTGTTTGCCCTTGGTTTCCAGAACAACGATGCGCCCGGCGCCCGCAGTTTTGCCCGTGGCAAAGATGAAATCGGGGTAGATGCGCCCGCGTTTCCAACCCTGTAATCCATAGTTCGATTTCGCCACGTTGCGGTGCCACCATGTCACGGCGGCATCGCCGTCAAGATGGACCGCGACGCCCTGTTCCTGGCCGTTCAGGTCATTGCGATACACTGGCGAAAACAGGCTCTGTTTCAGCGCCCCGCCATCAACCCCGGTCAGATGTGGCGCATTGGGCGGTTGCGTAGACAGGATGTGATCGGGCATCTGCCAGTTGTTGCCGTCAAGGCGAAGCCGGAACTGAATGCCGCCGGATTTCACCAGCGCGCGAAAGACCGCTTCGGCGCGTGCATCGCGTTCCTTGGTCAGGCCGCTGCGCAGCCGGTCGATGATCACGCCAGAGGCTTCGCCGCGTTTCGCCGCGTCAAATCCGCGAACCTCCAGCCCCTGAAGCACCTCCGCGACGATCGCACGCGCCACAAAGGGATTGGGCACAAGATCAGAGATCACCCGCACCGCATAAGGCGGATCAAAGCGCAGGGCCTCGGCCGCCGCGGCACCCAACTCTCCCTTGAAATGCTGGTCTGCGCCTGCCTCGGTCAGGGCAATGCGCTGCATCTGCGCCGCGATTTGTTGGGGGGTGTCCGGGATCGCCGCGATCACATCGGTGGGTGTGTAGCCGCGCCAGTCGATGGCCGACAAGATATCGGTTTCGTAGTCGAGCTCACGTACCTCATCGCCATCGACCTTCAAAACCTTGGGCAGGTAGATTTGCAGGCTCTTGAGGGGCGTGCGCCGATTGACCCTGTGTGCGGTTTTGGGGGCGGCGTCGGTGCCGTCCTGTGGCACCTCGATGATCAGATCGGCCAGACCGTCGCGTTCCAGCCCCGTCTTGATCGCCTTGACCACGTCGCGCGTTGCCGCGTGATGTGTCACCACATAACATTCATCCAGCGCCGCCACACCGGTTTTAAGCGCATGGGGTTGCCGCAGGATACGGCCCACCAACTGGGTCATTGCGGATTGGTTGGACGCCGCCGCAAGCGAGCACAGCACATAGGCAAAGGGGCAATCCCAGCCTTCTTGCAGCGCCGCTTTGGTCACGATCACCCGCACCCGGTTCAGGGGCGACAGCAGATCCTGGTTCTCGGGCTGTTTCAGATCGTTTTGCTCCGCCGTCTTGATCGCGATTTCCGCCGCATCCAGACCGGATTGCAACAGCCATTCCTTTACATCTTCTGCATGGATATGGTGGCCGTCGCGCTGGTCCTTGCCTGTGCGCTCCACCTGAACCAGCATGATTGGCCGGATATGGGTCGCAGCCCCGTTGTCAGCCGTATAGGCGCTTGCCTTGGCTTGCAGGCTGTCCAATCTGGCCAGCGCCGCCGTCAGCGTTCCGCGCCAATCGGTGCCCTGCCTTGGTTCAAGGTTCAGGGGCATCTTGATCATGTCTTCTGCGTGCAATTCGCGTCCGGTGACTTCGACCAGAAGGTTGGCGTAGCGCGCCGGGGCAGGGGTGGCACCGCTGCGGGCGGCCACATCTTTGGGGGTTGCGGTCAGTTCCAGAACAAAGATCGGATTGAAACCATAGAGGGTCTTGTGCGCCAGTTCGGATGTGGCTTTCTGGCCTTCATCCAGCACTACAACCGGCTGGATCTTGCGCAGGGCATTGCCGAGCAGTCCTTCACCATCGGGAACAGGCCGCCATAACCGTCCAGGTTGGGGACATGCGCCAGATCGCGTGCATGTCCGGCCTGATCGCCTTCGGGCGGGAAAAAGCCATGAACGTCCCCCCGGTCGCGGAACATGCGCAGCGTGTCCTTGTTCTGTCGATTGCCGGCCTGCAACATCAACACCATGACACAGAGATGCGATGCCACATCGCGCGCATCCAGCCGGTCAGATTTCTCCATGATCTTGACCCGGCCCGCCGCCGCGCGATCCAACGCCTGGCGGTAGGGGTGCTGCCGGTTCTTCAGGGTCTTCAGCGTCTGGGCGTAAATCGCCTCATTCGGCACGACCCACAGGACAAAGCCGGTGTTTTTCGCCAGATAGCGCCCCATGACGCGGCTGACCGCATTGACCGCCAGCCATGTCTTGCCGCCGCCGGTGGGCACCTTGAACGTCGCATTGGGCACCGACCGCCCGATGCCGTCCTTGCGCGGCGAAAAAGGTATCGCCGCCCGCGACGGGGGCAAGCGCCCGGCGGATTTCATGTTGTTCCAGGCCGCTTCGGCAAAGTCGAAGGCGGGCAGCGGCAGGTTCGGATTGGATCTGCGCAGGGCGTCAATCTGATCCGCTTCGGCCTTGCGCGCCTTTAATTCGTCCAGATAGGCATCCAGCGTGTCCAGCACCCGCGCCTGATAGTCGAGTGCGCGCATCAATCGCCCGCCATCCGGTAGAGTGCAAAGGGCAGCGGAACGAATTCGACGGCCAGACCTTCGGTATCCAGCATCCGCTGGCTGACATGGCGGGCCGGGGCAAAGACAAGATGTCTGGCGCCGTCATCTGTTGCCGAAATCTGTTTGGCGAAGCTCAGGGTGAGTGCCGCGCTGGGCGATTTCAACCAGTCCAGATCGGGTTGATACATCAGCCAGACATGGGTGCCACTGGCCGCGCCCACATAAAACGCCGCCGCCCGGGTTGTGGCCGGGTCCAGCGGTTGCGACGTCGCCATGTGGAACAGCACCCCCGCCAAAGCATCGTATGATGGCAAGTCCTTGCCGGTCAGAATGTGGTCGAGGTCCACAGGTTCCCCCAGCGTGCAATAGGTGAATGCCCCGCCCAGCCCCTCGGCGCGCGTTTCCACACGCTTTTCGCCGGTGACGATCAATTCCCCGCCCTTCACCTCTTTCTTGATCCGGTTGTATGCGTGGCCATGCAGGGCTTCGACCGCCTGTACCTTTTCGGTCAGTTTGTCGGCCTTTTGCAGTTTCGACCAAGACAGCTTTTCCCGCAGCAATTCGGTGCGCTGTGTGCCGGTAAAGTCATAGCCGTTGATCACCCGGCGCAGCCGTTCCGCGGTCAGTTGGTCGGCATAATCCTCCATCTCGACAAGGATGAAGCGCCGGTTGCCATTGTCGCGCTGATTGGCGTCCAAAACCGCATGGCCGGTGGTGCCGGAGCCGGCAAAGGAGTCGAGGACAATGGCATTTTCGTTGCCACAGACGCCCAGGACATAGTCAACGATTGCTTTTGGCTTTGGGGTTTCGAACACCTTGGTGCCGAATATGGCCTTGAGCTGAGCGGTGCCATCGGCGTTGCTGCCTTGACCCGCCAGCCAGGTTGACCAGCCGAATGCCTTGTCCGGGTCCCGTAATTTTTCATAGGGAACCCAGCGTTCGGTCTTGCCATTGACGACGACGCCATCATCAAAGGGTCTGATTTCCCAATGGGCCGGATCTGGCGAGGTTTCCAGCTGTTTCATCAGCTTGTTGTCCTTGCCAAAGCGCCAGCAGCCCTCTTTGCCGTCGTTTCTGATCGGATAGACAACCGTTCCATCCGGCGCGGTCAGAGGAAAGAACATGGTTTCCCGGTCGCGCCGGTGAGAGTTCGCACCCCATTTGTTCAGCTCACGCCCCTTGGCATATTCCCCAATCGAATCTTCCAGGTTCAGAACGATTTCGGCGCTGACCTGTTTCGTCAGCACAGGATCGCCGCCGCCATAGAATACGATGTATTCGTGACCTGTCCGCAGCGCGGATTTTTGTTTGCCGCCACTGGGATCAGACAGCCAGCAGGCAATCGCAAGCCGGTTGTCAGCGCCAAAGGCCTCATCCATCAGCCGCAACAGGCTATCAATCTCGTTGTTGTCTATGGCGACCGCTATCATGCCGGTTTCTGCCAGCAATTGCTGCAACAGCCGCAACCTTGGCCACATCATCGCGCACCATTTGTCATGGCGCAGGCCGTCCTCGACCCCGATCGGGTTCGCGTCCAGCCATTCCCGGATCATCGGGGCGTTGACGTTGTCATTATAGGACCAGCCCTCATTCCCGGTGTTATAGGGCGGGTCGATGAAGATGCAGTCCACCTTGCCGGCATACATCGGCAGCAGCGCCTTCAGCGCATGCAGATTGTCGCCCTGGACGATCAGGTTGCCGTCCAGCCGAGCATCGCCAATCCCCTTGTCCGGCTGCGTGATCAAGGGGCGAAACGGTACGGCAAGGTGATGATTCCAAACAAATTCCTTGCCCTTGAACATCAGTTCCGTCATCGCATCTGCCCTTGATTTCTCTGGCCTCCTTAGATCATTTCTGCCGCCGCTCCGGCAAGCGCCGAATGGGGCGTGGGCGCCGCCATGTCCCTTGCCACCTGCGGGCGTGGGCGCAGATGCCAGTGCAAGTGCCAGGGCCAATGGCGACGCCCCGCCACCAGGGCGCGAATACCAATTTTGGGGCCGAACAGGGCGTGTTGGTCAAAAACGCCAATCACGCCAAGGGTTTGTTTGCTCTCTTTCCGGGTTCCGGTCCCATGTTGACAAATTCGGGGACGTCATACTATTTTTGCGATCTGTGATCTCATAATTACGTGGGATTTTTACGAAAGGGAGGGCGACATGTTCAAGAAAATTGCTGCAGGGATGATTGCGTCAGTATTTGGTGTAACCGCATCAATGGCACAGGATTTGCCGACGTTGACGATGAAGGAAAGCTACAAGGTTGGTTTCGCGCAGGCGGAAAGTAACGGGTTGTGGCGCTTGGCCGAAACCGAAAGCGTCAAGTCGACAGCAGCCGATCTGGGGCATCAGCTGGTGTTCACGGATGCGGCGGGTTCCGCTGCCAAACAGGTATCGGATGTGCGCTCTTTGATTGCACAGGGCGTTGACGTCATCCTGATTGCGCCACGCGAAGAAAAGCCGCTGGTTCCGGCTGTCATGGCGGCAAAGCGTGCGGGCATTCCGGTGATTTTGCTTGACCGCAATGTCGATCAGGCCGTCGCTCAGGCGGGGCGCGACTATGTCACATTCATTGGGTCCGACTTTGTGCTTCAGGGCAAGCGTGTTGCCGAATGGCTGTTGGAAAACCATCCTGATGGCGGAAAAATTCTAGAGATTGAGGGGACGGTCGGGTCTTCGCCTGCGAATGACCGCAAAACCGGTTTTGACACAGCCATCGCCGCGAACAGCGCGTTTGAAATTCTGGATTCTCAATCGGGTGACTTCAATCGTGATGTCGGTCGCAAGGTCGTCGAAACGCTGCTTCTGGCACATCCGGATGCGGATATCATCTATTCCCACAGCGATGAAATGACGATGGGTGCGATTTCGGCCATCGAAGCTGCGGGAAAGATCCCCGGCAAGGACATCATGATTGTCGGCATTGATGCGGGCAAGGAAGTGGTCGAACAGGTTGCCGCAGGCAAGGTTCATTATCTGGTCGAATCCAGCCCGAAGATGGGGCCGAAAGCGTTCGAAACAATTGACCGTCTTGCGGCCGGTGAGGCGATCGAACCTTGGGTTGTTCTTCCCGATGACGACTATGGCCAGGGCAATGCGGCTGCGAAGCTTGATCAGGCTTGGTGATTGATTGCATTCACCGGCGACATGGTTCGCCGGTGAAACCCCAAAAGGAGCCGCAGAAATGTCGATGATTGAAATGACCGGTATCTGCAAAGCCTATGGCGGTGTGCCTGCATTGAGCGACGTGCGGCTCAGTTTGGAACCCGGTCGTGCCATGGCGTTGATCGGACAGAATGGTGCGGGAAAATCCACGTTGATCCGCATTCTGACCGGCGCGACGGGCCGCGATAGCGGTCAGGTTGTGATGGACGGACAGGATGTTGATTTCGCATCCCCCTATGAGGCGCTGGAAAGCGGCATCAGCACGATCTATCAGGAAATCAACCTTATCCCGCAGCGGACCGTTGCCGAGAATATCTTCCTCGGACGAGAGCCGACGCGGCTTGGGATGATTGCGTATAAAACGATGAACGCGCGTGCCGCACAGGCATTGGCAGAGTTTGGTGTCGACATTGATGTCAGCCGACCCTTGGGCGATTTCAATGCGGCGACGCGACAAATGGTGGCAATTGCACGCGCGGTGCAGCTGGAGTCCAAGGTTGTCATCTTTGACGAGTCGAGCTCGTCACTTGATCGGCGCGAAGTGGAATTTCTGTTCTCGGCCATGCGCAAGTTGAAGGCCAAGGGCGTTGCAATTATCTTTGTCAGTCACAAGCTGGATAAGCTTTATGCGGTCTGTGATGATGTCACCATCATGCGTGATGGGCGCA
The DNA here is from genome assembly GCF_055808435.1 of Marinovum sp. J2-8. Lineage (NCBI taxonomy): Bacteria > Pseudomonadati > Pseudomonadota > Alphaproteobacteria > Rhodobacterales > Roseobacteraceae > Marinovum > Marinovum sp. J2-8. The sequence continues at coordinate 230,843 of NZ_JBVVRZ010000003.1, forward strand.
CAGTCGGCGAACATGTGCTTTCAGAGCTTTCCAAAAAGCAACTTGTCGAAATCATGCTTGGCAAGACCTTTGACGCGTTCACACGATCCGCGCGGACCGAAGCGCCACGCGAGACCGCCGCGCGGCTCAGGGCGAAAGACATGCAAACGAACAGCGGTCTGGCCTCTGTCAATCTGCATGTGGCGGCGGGTGAAATTCTCGGGCTGGCGGGGCTTTTGGGGTCAGGGCGCACAGAGACGGCGCATGCGTTGTTTGGTGCGGACAAGCTGACGCATGGCTCTATCGAGATCCAGCAAAAGCCGGTTGCGTTCGACCGACCTGCGGATGCGATTGTGGCGGGGATCGGGCTGTGCAGTGAAGACCGGAAGGTTGACGGCATCGTGCCCGACATGAGCGTGGCAGAGAACTTGACCCTCGCGTTGCTGCCAAGCCTGACCCATTGGGGGATTGTCGACACAAAGCGCCGGGACGAGATCGCCGATGTCTTTATCGAAAAGCTGAATATCAAGGTCGCCTCGCGCACGCAAAAGATCAGCCAGCTTTCTGGCGGCAATCAGCAAAAAGTGTTGTTGGCACGTTGGTTGGCGATGAACCTGAGCATCCTGATCGTGGATGAACCGACGCGGGGCATTGATGTGGGCGCAAAGGCAGAGATCCTCTCGGTCATCAAGGATTTGGCGGCAGAGGGTCTTGGCGTTCTGTTGATCTCTTCAGAGATGGAGGAGGTCGTGGCCGTTGCGGATCGCGTGACGGTCTTGTGGGATGGCCAAACCATCGCAGACCTGAGCGGGCCCCAAATCACCGAGGACAACATCCTGTCCACGATTGCATCGGGCGATGCGATTTTGGACCACGCAGAAGGTGCAGCATGACCGATCTTTCCTCTCAGAAGTTTCCGCAGTTCGGGGATCTGCGACAGGCGCTTGCGCAATACACCGTCGGCATCGCCTTTTTGGCGCTGGTTCTGTTGAACCTGCTGATTACCCCGAATTTTGCGAGCATGAATACGATCTCTGTCAATCTGACACAGGTTTGCACCATCGTTATCGTCGCTGTCGGGATGACCTTTGTGATTGCGTCGGGGGGCATTGACCTTTCGGTTGGGTCGACAATGGCCATTGCCGGGGCTTTGGCGCCGTTGATCTTTACCGGCGCGTTCCTTGGCATCACCGACCCGTTTTTTGGTGTCGTGGTCGCGATTGTCCTGCCGCTTGTCGTGGGTGGATGTCTTGGTCTGTTTAACGGGTTTTTGATAACCCATTATAATATTCAGCCGATCGTCGCGACCTTGGTGTTGTTCGTGACGGGACGTGGCATTGCGCAGGTCCTGACCAACGGCAGCCTTCAGGTTTTCAATCGTCCCGATTTTCAGTTCATCGCCCTGGCGCGGCTCTGGGGCATTCCGGTGCAGGTCTTCATCATGCTTGCGGTGGTGTTTCTTGGGGCCTTCCTGCTGCGCAAGACGTTGTTTGGGCGGTATCTTCTGGCCTCTGGTGGCAATGCCGCTGCGGCGAAGATGGTTGGTATCAACGTCCGCTGGGTCCGGCTTGTTGCCTATGCGATTTGCGGTGTGCTGTCGGCCTTGGCGGGGTTGATCGTTGTGGCGCGCAATGGGGCCAGTGACGCCAACCTCGTGGGGTTGGGGATTGAGCTGGATGCAATCGCAGCGGCGGCCATTGGGGGCACGCTTTTGACAGGGGGGCGGGCGACCATTTTGGGGACATTCCTTGGGGCCTGCGTCATTCAGCTTGTGCGATACACCCTGCTTGCAAATGGTGTGCCCGATTCAGCGGCCCTTGTTTTCAAGGCGGTCATCATCATTCTCGCTGTGAGGATTCAACGTAAACATGTCAATTAATCACACATCTGTCCCCGGTGCGGGGGGCGCGCGCGATCCAAACAACATGCGCGCTGCCCTTGGCAAAAACGCAATGGGTTTGGCCGTCTGGGCCACCCTGTTGTTGATGGTTCTGTTTGGCTGGTTGCGCTACGACAACTTCCTCGGCGCTTACAATATTTTCTCGTTCTTCCAATACAATGCGATCTTTGCGGCGATCTCTTTGGGGATGTGTTTTGTCATTGTGACTGGGGGGATCGACCTTTCGGTGGGCGGCGCGGCTGCCCTGGCCTCTGTCCTGGCGGCGATGGCGTCCCCATATGGTGTGATGCCGGGAATAATTGTGGGTGTCGGTGCCGGCATGTGTGTCGGGGTGCTGAACGCATATTGCGTGGTTCAAATGCGCATTGCCCCCTTTATCGCGACTTTGGCCACGGCCTTGGCCAGCACGGGCACAGCCCTGTTGATCAGCAACAACCAAAGCGTCGGCGTGTCCTATGAAACCCTGTTTATCGAATTCGGGCAGGGGGATTGGTTTGGGATGCCAATTCCGGCTGTTCTGGTCGGTGTGCTGTTTGTTGGCGGTTGGCTTGTGCTGTCCCGCTTGCCGCTTGGGCGTCGTATCCTGGCCGTCGGCGGGGGAGAGGATGCCTCTCGTCTGATGGGGGTGCGCACGGATCGGATTATCTTTGGGGTCTATATCTTTTCCGGTGTCATGGCGGGGCTTGCCGGTGCCATCCTTGCCGCTCAGTTCGGCGCAGGGCAACCCACCGAAGGCACAGGATGGGAGCTGTTCGCCATCGCGGCTGTGGTTGTCGGGGGAACCTTGCTCACAGGTGGTGAGGGGTCGGTGGTGGCCACGCTTGGGGGTGTTTTGCTTCTGGGGCTTTTGTTCAACATGCTGAACTTTGAAAATGGCAAAGGCTGGATTTCGCTGTCCGCCTATTGGCAATCGGTCATTCGCGGCGGCTTCTTGTTGGTCTTTATCGTCGTACAGGCCAAGATCGCCCAAGGCCGAGAAGCGGCAAAGCATCTGTGAGGGTCGAATGGTGAAATTGACATGTCTTGCCGATGGGTTGGGCTGGCCAGAAGGCCCGACAAAACTGGCGGATGGCCGTATCGCGTTTGTTGAAACCTATCGCAGCCGCGTTTCGGTGCTGGAGGCCGACGGAACGGTGGCAAGTTTCGCAGAGACGGGCGGAGGCCCCAATGCCGCGCTGTCCGGCGCGGATGGCTGCGTCTACGTCACCCAGAACGGCGGCGTCATCGGCCCATGGGAGGCCGATGTCAAACAGCCACCCTCCATTCAGGTCGTGCTGCCAAATGGCGCGGTGGAAATCCTTGCCGACGAGGTCGACGGCCACAAGCTTCGGGCGCCAAATGATCTGGTTTTCGGACCAAATGGCTGGCTTTATTTTACCGATCCCGGCGGGGCGTTCGATCCCGTCGCCAAGAGCAATCCGGGCTTCATCTGCGCGTTGCGTCCCGATGGCAGCGGTGTTGTGCTGGCGGAGCTGCCGCCGACCTATCCCAATGGTATCGTGGTCGAGGCGTCAGGCGATGTCGTTTGGGTCGAATCCTATACACGCGCCGTGCGCAGGTTGTCGCATGGCGCAATAACCACGCTGTGTACCTTGCCCGACGGATGTATCCCCGACGGTTTGAAAATCGGTCAATCCGGTCAGCTGTATATCACGGGCTGCCAAAGCGGGACGGTTGAAATCGTCACGCCCGAGGGCGCCATTGCCGGGTCGGTTGCGGTTGGAACCGTGCCCACAAATTGTGTGTTTGCCGATGGCGGTTTGTATGTCACCGACGGTGGAAAACCCGGCCTGTCGCCCGCATCCAACCGAGAGGGGTCGCTGTGGCATTGCAGCGGGCTGGGGGAGGACGGGCAGGCGTTGTTTGAGGGCCGCATTGATATGCCCCGCTAAGCCCGCCGGTCCCGCATGTCGCACAGCGAAGGTGGCTTTCTAGCCCTTCCCATCCGCGATCAAATGCGCCTTCACGACATCGGCCGCCTCTGAGATGTCGAGCTCGACCGCGCGGCGTGCCCCGTCGGAATTTGCGGTTTGCATCGCCTCCAGCATGGCTTCGTGTTGTTGGTTTGAGCTTGCGACAGTTTCATCGCGCTTGGTGTTGAAGCGCAAAATTGGCCCGACGCGAAGCCATAGAAGCTCGATCATCTGCACCAGACTGTCAGAATCCGCCATTTCGTAGATTTGAAAGTGCAGCAGTCGGTTCAGTTCTAGGTGTTTTTCGCTGTTGTTTTCGGTCTCGTCCAATTGTTCGACGAGCGAGGCGATTTTTGACAGTTTTCTTTTTGTGGTGCGTTGGGCTGCCTTGGCGGCGGCCGTGCCTTCCAACAGCAGGCGCAGCTCCGTCAGCTCGGAGAATTCCTTGAGGTTGAGATCGGGGAGCGCAATGGTGCGGTTTTCCAATTTGACCATCCCACCCTCGGCCACCAAACGGTGAAAAGCCTCCCGCACCGGCATCTGGCTGACGCCCAGTTGCGCGGCAACATTGCGCGTGCTGAGTTTTTCGCCCGGGGCGAATTTTCCCGACGAAATTGCTTCTCTCACACGTTCATAGACCAGCTCGTTGGCAGAGCGGTGCGCGATGGGTTTGAGGCTTTTCAAGTCGGAAGTCATGTCGAATTTTCACCTAAAATGAAGACTGGTTGCACTTACTCTATCAGGGTTTATTGACCGGTACATCAGAATTGTGATATGCGATCTGTGATCTCAATTTAGGATGACCGATGGCTTCCCGACAAACATTCAATATTTTCGTGGACTGGGGAACAACCAATCTAAGGGCGTATCTGGTCACGGAGCACGGTCAATGCGTTGACGAGTTGCACGAAAGGACCGGCGTAAAGAACCTGAACGGTCAAACCTGCCAGGAGGTTCTTGACGTGATCACAGCGGCGTGGCGCGTTTCGCACAAGGTACGTCGCGTGCTTTTGGTTGGGATGGTCGGCAGTGAAATTGGCTGGACCGTGGTCCCCCTGATAGAGGGGCCTTGCGGCATCACGCAAACCTCCGAAGGGCTGGTAGAGGTCGATGTCGAGGGCTTTCAATTGGTTCAGATCGTGCCCGGCGTGCGAACACAGGTAAGAAGCCCCGCGACCGGTATGATGCGCGGCGAGGAGGTCCAGGTTTTTGGCTCTGCTGTCGCGGCGGAAAACAAGGACATGTTGGTGTGTTTGCCGGGATCGCATTCGAAATGGGTCCTGACGCGGGGGAGTGAGATCAAGGGGATCTCGACCTTCATGACGGGTGAATTGTTTCAGGTGCTCCGTGAGCATAGTGTCCTGAAGGAAAGTCTGGCGACAGGCGACGCCAGCATCAACGATCACCACTTTCGCGAGGGCCTGAAAGCGGTGCAATCGGGGGAAAGCATCCTTAAGCTGATGTTTTCGGTTCGAATTGAGAAAGTATGCGATCCTGTCCGCAGCAACGCCGAACGCCTTTCGTTTCTGTCGGGCGTATTGATCGGTGCCGAGGTCATGGCGGGCCTAAAAAGCCTGCCGGACCCGTCGGATCGTTCAATCGTATTTGTCGGCAATGGTGTCCTGGCAGAAGCCTATGAGACGACGTTCCAGTTTTTTGATTGTAACGTCAGGACCGTGGACGTGCGCGAGGCCTTCTTGAAGGGATGTCAGCGCGTCTTGGAATGTTCGCCGGCCTAGCCGCGCTTCGGTTTTATACAGGTACTTGCCCAAAAAGGCGCGCCACAATGGCGCGCTTTTGTCTGTGGCGGCCGCGCCCCTTACAACAGGGCGGTTTTCAGCGCAGCGAAGTCGTCGACGATGAGGTCATGGTCGGTCACAGGGTCCAGCGTTGGCGCGGTTTGATGGCCCCATTCCTGCGGGCGATGCACGAAAGCTGTTTTGAAACCCTGTTCCTTTGCGGCGTTAAGGTCGAAGTTGTGGCAGGCGACCATCAGGATTTCAGACGGGTCAAGCTGTAGGAACTGTGCGCCCCGGCGGTAAACTTCGGGGTTTGGTTTGTAGGCGCCGATCGCCTCACATGGGAAAATGGCGTCCCAGTGAATGTTGTTGTGCCGCGCGGTGTCGATGACGATTTTATAGCTCAGTACGGTGAGGGGGCACATGAGGTATTTGGCGCGCAGCTCTCTGTGCGCTTGGGCAAAGCCGGTCCAGCAATTGAAGCTGTGAACCGCTTCGTATGCGATGTAATGGCGGTCTTCTGCCGTGAAAATCCCCAAGCCATGTTCAAACAGCAGGTGATCCAATGCCTCGCGGTGCGCGTTGTCAAAGGTGTATGTCTGCATGTCGTCCGGTGCGACGGCCAATATCAGCTCCAGGGATCGGCGGCGCAATTCATTGGCCAGATCCTTCCAGTTTCGCGCAAAACCATACTTTGCGCCGATGGTTTCGAAGGCCTCTGCAAAGCCTGTGTGCCAGTCCAGAACCGTGCCACCAGTATCAAACGTCAGGGCCTTGATATGGGCGAGTGTCATTTATACCTCCTCTAATTTGAGATCTGTGATCTCAAATATTACTAGGGCTGGATGTTGAAGTTGCAAGTGCTAAAGCCGCTTCGCCCGTCTGGGGCGCGCTTGGGGGGCAATTCGGTCGCGGGGTGTCCGCCGGGATTCGGTTTGCCTGAGGGTGGAAATCATCGTTTGTGCGCCGCTGTCTATCCTGATCTGTGTGTGCGTGCCGCGCGTATTTAGAAATTTTCCTGCGTGATAACAAGCGGATGTCGAATTCTTCCGGGGCGGTTTGCCCACTGGCTTTTCTTGACACTTGTGCGATCTGAGATCTCAGTATATGGTGGCGCCAGAAATGAAGAATGATCGACTGAGGAGATCGGAAAGTGACTGCAGACAATAAAACTTCCAACACGGGTGCCGAGTTTATTGCGGATAGTGTTCAGGGTCTCGGCATCGACCATGTGTTCTTTGTCGATGCCGTTTTGCGCGAGACCCTCGTCGCGCTGGAGAAACGCGGCATCAAACGCATTCTTGCGCATTCGGAAAAATCCGCGGCCTATATGGCCGATGGTTTTGCCCGCGCCACGGGGAAGCTTGGGGTTTGCATGGCGCAATCTGTCGGCGCGGCCAATCTCGCGGCTGGTTTGCAGGATGCATATCTGAACCGGACGCCGGTTTTGGCGATCACCGGCAAGAAGGATGCCATGCACCAGTATCGCAATTCCTACCAAGAGGTGCCGCATGCGCCGTTGTATAAATCGGTGACGAAGTACCAGGCCGATGTCGATGAAATCGACCAACTGCCCTACCTGCTGAAGCAAGCGGTGCGATCGGCCTTTACCGGCACCAAACGCCCGGTGCATTTGGATTTCATGCATTATCGTGGTTCCGACATCGAAGATGCGACGCTGCAGCTTCCTGCCGGGGTTTACGCGCAATTCGTGACGCCCGATGCGGCGGATCAGGCGCCCGCGTCAGAGTTGTCGCTTGCGGCGGCGATGTCGCGTCTTGTTGCGGCGGAGCGGCCGATGATGGTCGTCGGCATGGGGGCGGATGAGGCCGGAATCGCCGATGCGCTTCGCCAGTTTGCCGAGAAGTTTGATGTGCCAATCGCGACCTCTGTCGGGGGGCGCAGCTTGATCGAAACATCACATCCCTTGCACTTTGGGGTGGTGGGAACCTATTCCGCCCCTTACGCAAACGAGATGCTGTTTGATGCGGATCTGGTGATCTATGTCGGGTGCCACACCGGCGATCAGATCAGCTGCGATTGGAAAATTCCGGCGACAGCAACGCCCATCATTCATATTGATATTGATCCCGCCGAACTGGGCCGAAACTATCCGAATACATGTGGCCTTGCGGGGCATCCGGTCAAGGTGCTGGAGCAACTGGTCGCAGCCGGTGAGGCGCAGTCGCGGGCGGCGTGGACCGCAAAATGTGCAAAAGCGCAATCGGATTGGGTCGCGAGCTATCAGGATATCATCACAAGCCCGCAACAACCCATTCGGGCCGAGCGTTTGGCATATGACCTGTCAGATGCGCTGCCGGATGATGCGATTGTTGTTGCCGATACCGGGTTTTCCGCGACCTGGACGGCGCAGCTTACAGAGTTTCGCAAACCGACACAGCAATACATCCGCGCGGCGGGATCGCTCGGGTGGGCGTTTCCTGCGGCGGTTGGCGTGAAATGTGGGCAAATGAACCGCCCGGTCATTTGCTTCACAGGTGACGGCGCGATGCATTACCACTCGTCCGAGCTTGAAACCGTTCGGCGCTGGAATATCCCGTTGATCACCATTGTGAACAACAATTCCTCGTTGGGACAGGGGCTTCGGTCGGTGAAGCAATTGTATAAGGATCGCGACGGCAATCTCGACGATTTGGTGAACTTCCACCCAATCAATTTTGCAGAGCTGGCCGAGGTCTATGGCATCAAGGGCATGCGCGTCGAGCGAGCCGAGGACATTGTCCCGACCATCAAGAAAGCAATTGAATTGGGAGAGCCGGTTGTGATTGACGTTGTCACAGACGCGGATTGCAACCCTCAGCCAGCTTGGATCCCTGCATAATGTCTCCAACGTTTGAAAATATTTGCATCATTGGTGCGGGCGTCATGGGGCACGGTATTGCCGTGGTCCATGCGCTGGGCGGCAGCAAGGTCGTTCTGTGCGATCTGTCGGACGAGGCGCTTGAAAAGGCGAAATCCCAGATTGCCGGCGCTTTTGAGACCCTGTGCGAAGGACAGGTGGCAACGGCCGCGGATGTCGCGCGGGCACAGGCGCTGATCACCTATTCAACCGATCTGGATACGGCTCTGGCGACGACCGATTATGTCGTCGAGGCCATTACCGAAGATCTGGAGGTCAAGCGGCGCATCTTCAGCCGTATCGAGGCGCTCGCGCCAAAGGATGCGGTGGTCACCAGCAACACGTCATACCTGGATATCTTTCCGGCCTTGCCCGAAGGATTGCGGGCGCGTGCCTTTGTCGTGCACTGGTACACGCCGCCCTATATCATTGATCTTGTTGATGTTGTGCCCGCGCCGGAAGTTCCGGTCGCGCTGGCGGACAAGCTTATGTCGTACCTCACGGCGCTTGGAAAGAAGCCGGTCCGGTTAAAGAAGTTCATTCCGGGCTATATCGCCAACCGGGTGCAAATGGCCATCGAGAGCGAGATTTTTCACCTGCTGGATGCCGGTATTGCCGACGCCGCAGACATTGATGAGTCGATCCGAGAGGGGCTGGCCATGCGCTTGGCCTTGTTCGGGCAGTTCAAGAAAATTGATTACACGGGCGTTAAAATCGTTCGCGACAGTCACAAGCTTGGGGCCTATGTTCCGCCGGTATTGCCGACCGGCAGTCAGGCTTTGGACAAAATGGTCGAGGACGGTCACGAGGGCGTTTCGCATGGCAGGGGCTTTTATGACTACGCCGGGCAATCCCCGATCGAGCTGTTCCATGAGCGCGACATGAACCTCATGGCGGTAAAGCGCGCGTTAAAGCCACTCAAGACATAATTCGCTCGTCTCCTCCCTGAGCGAATTTGGTAGGGCCGCACCCCAGGGTTTCTTGGGTGTGCGGTCTTTGCCGTTGTCGGGGCAATTTTCATCACTGTCTTTCACTGTCGGCGGGGCCTCCGCGCGATTTTCTATTCATTTAAACGTTCTGTTTTCAGCGGCTTAGGGGGTTGTTGTCCGAGCTGGCCCTGTGGTTGGGGAAATTCCTTGCGTTATTTGAGATCTCAGATCACAATATGCCTTGTCTCACGGAGGAAAGAGACGAATCGACAACGGCACTGCCCGCATCGCGGCATGTGCCGCCAACGAATTGGCGTTTCGTCGCCAGCAGGAGGAAAGAATTCATGTTCACCAAACGAGGTTTTTTGGCCGCGACCGTCGCAGCCAGCGCGCTTTTCACAGCACATTTCGCATCCGCACAGGACACCACGCAAATCGGCTTTTTCGGGCCGCTGACAGGCCCAAGCGCCCAGCTTGGACAATCCTTGCGCAATGGCGCCTTGGTTGCGCTTGACGAGATCAACGCCGCTGGCGGTGTGTTGGGGCACCAAATCGAAATGATCGAATACGACGACCGTTCGTCCCCCGAACAGGCCGTGCGTTCCGCGACCAAACTGGTGCAAGTCGACAATGTCGCCTTTATCGTCGGCTCTCTGCACAGTGGCAATATCCTGGCGTCCGGCCCTGTCATTGAAGAGGCCCAGGTCCCTCTTATCGGGGCAGGCACGTCGCCGACATGGCTGGAAAGTGGTTACACCTATCTGTTCCGTGCGCTTGGCAACAGCAGCCTGTCGATCAAGGAGTTGGCAAAATACGCCAAGGCGCACGAGCTGAACGAGATTGTCGTATTCCACACCAATGACGAATACGGCAACGCGGGCGCAAAAGCATTCTCGATGACCGCCGAGGAATATGGCCTCTCGTTGGTTGGCGATGAATCCTTCACCCGTGGCGACCGTGATTTCACCGGGCAAATCGCATCAATCGTAAAGGCGTCGCCGGATGCGGTTTTGATCTGGGCGATTGGCGATGACCTTGGCCCCGTGACCAAGCAATTGCGTCAGCTGGGCTATTTTGGCCCGATCCTGGGGGCCGAAGGCTATACCACGCCGGAAGCGATTGAAATCGCCGGATCGACGGCGAATGGCGTTATCCTTGCCTCGCAATACCTGCTGCCAAACTTCCCCGAGGAGGCATCGAATGACGCGATCAAAAGCTTTCTTGAGGATTACGTCGCATTGATCGGACGTATGCCGGATTCCGACAATTCCTATCGCGGCTATGATGCGGTGAAGCTTTTTGCAGAGGCCGCAGAAGCCGCCGGAACATTCGACGGCGCAACCCTGCGCGATGCGATCAACAATATCGAAGGGTATGAGGGGCTCGCCGGGACGTTCAATTTCGTTGGCGGTCAAGGCGAGGGGATCGACGCGGTCCGCTTGTTTGCAATCGAAGACGGCAACTTCTCCGAAGTGCAATAATCCCTAATCGCAACTCTGGGCCTGTGGCATCCCCTGCCGCAGGCCTCTCTTATGCAGGCGGCATACAATGCAATTTTTCATCCAACTTGCCCTCGGCGGGCTGATGGTCGGCGCCATCTATGCGCTGCTCGGAATGGGGTATAGCCTTATCTACCGCGCGTCGGGATTGTTGACCTTCGCCCAGGGCGACTACTTCATGCTTGGCGCATTTCTTACCTTTACCTTTTCGGTATTGGTGGGACTTCCGTTCTTTGTGGTCCTGCCCCTTGTTGGCGCGCTGATGCTTGGGCTCGGGTTCTTGACCGAACGGGTGTTGATCGGCCCGCTCATTGCGCGCGGAAGCGGCCCGATTTACATCGTTCTTGCGACCATTGGCCTTTCTATCTTCTTGCAGAACATGGCGATGATCATTTGGGGCAGCCAAGGGTTTCATGTGCCTTCCGTGATGGGTGATATGCCCATGAAGTTCGGCGATATCTATGTCGTTCCGCAAAATCTGGCGATTGTGTTCATCACGCTTGGCATCATGGTCGCGCTGCATATTTTCATGAACAAAAGCAAGGTCGGCACCGCGTTGCGCGCGGCGGCACAGGATAAGATGGCAGCGGCGACATTGGGCATCAATGTTGTCTTTGCGATTGGTTTGACCTGGGGGATTTCCGTCGGGTTGGCCGGGATTGCCGGTCTGTTGATCGCGCCCATTTTTGGCGTCACGGCGCACATGGGCCTTCTGGTTGGCCTCAAGGGTTTCGCCGCCGCCGTGGTCGGGGGCTATGGCTCTATCTATGGCGCTGTGATCGGGGGCTTTCTGGTTGGTTTGATCGAAGCGTTTTCCTCTGGCTACATCGATTTAAGCTTCAAGGACGTCGTGGTTTTCGGCGTGCTCTTGTTGGTGCTGTTTGTGCGCCCCGAAGGTCTTTTGCCAAGCCCTGCGTTGGAGGATCTCTGATGGGTCAGATCAATCAAAAGTATGTCCTGGCGGTGCTGTTGGTCGCGCTGGTCTGTGTGCCGCTGATATTGACCAACAACTATCTGTTGCTGGTTGCCACGTTGATCGGGATTTACATCATCGTGAACTGCGGCCTTGATATCGTGTTCGGCTATTCCGGGCAGATCACATTGGGGCAGGCCGGCTTTTACGCCATTGGGGCCTATTCTTCGGCGATCTTGTCCATTCATACCGAAATCCCGGTGATTTTCTGCATGATTTTCGGCGGTTTGCTGTCGTCGTTTCTTGGCATGTTGGTGGCCATTCCATCCGTCAAACTGGTGCACCATTTTCTGGCGATGGTGACGATCGGTTTTGGCGAAATCATTCGACTGCTTGCGATGAATGGTGGCGAACTCACAGGGGCGGCGGACGGGATTTCGTTTATCCCGAAACTGAACCTTTTTGGCTATGTCTTTGAAACGGTCGGGTCTTATTACTACTTCGTTCTGGCCTGTGTCGTGGTCTTCCTTGTGATCAAACACAACCTTGTCACCTCCCGGGTGGGGCGCGCGTTCCGGTCCATTCGTGATGACAATGCGGCGGCTGCGGCTTTCGGGATCAATGTGCGCCGGATGAAGGTCACAGCCTTCACCGTCGAGGGGTTTTTCGGCGGCTTTGGTGGCGCGCTTTATGCCCATTTGGTCGGCTTCATCAGCCCGGAAACCTTTGCGCTGCAACAGTCGGTCATCTTCCTGACCATGGTTCTGTTGGGGGGCAGCGGGACGCTTTGGGGCCCGGTGATCGGCACCGTGCTGATTTCGATCCTGTTCGAAGCTCTTCAGCCCTTTGGTCAGGTCCAGATGGTTGTCTATGGGTTGATCATCATGGTGGTCATCATGTTCCTGCCGCGCGGAATTGCAGGCACGTTGAACGACCGTTTTAACCGCCAGAATTCCAAAAAACTGGAGCTATCAAGTGACGCTTCTTAAAGTAGATAACGTAACCAAACGCTTTGCGGGATTGACGGCTGTCGACTCGTGCTCCTTTAGCGTCGAACAGGGCGCGGTTCATGCGCTGATCGGCCCGAACGGCGCGGGCAAAACCACCATGTTCAACATGATTGGCGGGGCGCTTGCGGTCTCGGATGGGGCGATCAATTTCGACGGCCAGGATTTGGCGGGGACATTGCCGCATGATCGCATGAAGATGGGCATTGCGCGCACATTTCAGCTGATCAGCCTGTTCAAAGAGATGAACGTCATCGAAAACGTCATGGCGGGGGCCTATTGTCGAACGCATTCGGGGATCTTGGCGTCGATGTTGAATTTGCCCAGTGCCCGCCGTGAAGCCGAAGCGACAAAGGCGCGGGCGCTTGAGCTGCTGGATTTTGTCGGTTTGGGCGATAGCGCGGGCGCGGGTTTGATGCTTGCCGGCAGCCTGTCTTATGGTGAGCAACGCATTCTCGAAATCGCCCGTGCGCTTGCGGGGGACCCCAAGTTGATCTTGCTGGATGAGCCTGCGGCGGGGATGAACCCGACAGAGAAAATCCGCCTTAGCGATACCATTCGACAGATCGCAAACAAGGGTGTGACCGTGTTGATCGTCGAGCATGACATGCAGCTGGTCATGGGCGTCGCGGACAAGATTACAGTGCTCGATCACGGTGTTCGGATTGCAGAAGGTCTGCCCAAGGACATCCAGAACGACCCCGAGGTCATCAGGGCCTATATTGGTGAAGGAGCCGAGCAATGCTGAGCGTCAAGGGTTTGAAGTTTCGCTATGGCAATGTCGAGACGCTGCATGGCATTGATCTGGAGGTCAATGCAGGTGAGGTTGTTGCGCTGATTGGGGCCAATGGCGCGGGCAAGACCACGACATTGCGCTGTGTTTCCGGCATCCTGAAACCCTATGCCGGGTCCATCACGTTGAATGGGGCCGATCTGACCACCATGCCACCGCATCAAATTGCGCGAAACGGAATTGGGCACGTGCTTGAGGGGCGGCATCTTTTCAAGGGGCTGACGGTGCGCGAAAATCTGTTGATGGGGTCATATGGGCGTCAGGACAGCGACGGTATTTCCGAAGATCTTGAAACCGTCTATGCGCTGTTCCCAAGGGTGAAGGAGCGTCTCGGACAGGTGAGCGGAACGCTGAGTGGTGGCGAGCAACAAATGGTGGCCATGGCGCGCTCTTTGATGGCGAAGCCCAAGATCCTGCTTTTGGACGAACCTTCCATGGGGCTTGCCCCCAAGGTCATCGATACGATTTTCGAAATCATTCACAATGTCGCTGACACGGGCTTGCCCATCCTGTTGGTCGAACAGAATGCAAAGCGCGCGTTGAACATGTCCAAGCGGGCCTATGTTCTGGAGATCGGCAATGTTGTCCTGAGCGGCTCTGGTGAGGATCTGTCAAAGGACGAGGCGGTGCAGCGCAGCTACCTCGGTGGCTAGGGGCAGGATGAATGGGGCCTGACCCCAAGGCATAGGCGCGGGATCATCGCGTGCGATCCCAGCGCGCGGTATGCGATGATACCGCAACAACAAAGGGTGCGCCCGATGGATCAGTTGCAATTCTACGTCACGGTGCGGTCGCCGTATTCCTATCTGGCGCTTGATCGCGTCGTGGCATTGGCCGAAAAACACCAGCTTGAGCTGGTTTTGAAGCCGGTTTACCCCTTGGCGATACGCTTGCCTGCGTTTTTTGACGCTGGCCATCCGGCATTGCTGACCTATCTGCGACGAGATGCCGAGCGTGTGGCGCAGATGCAGGGCATATTGTTTTCATGGCCCATGCCGGACCCGATTGTGCAGGATTTGGCGACAAGCGAAATTGCAACCGAACAGCCGCATATTCGGCGCTTGTCCCGACTGCTCGTTGCTGCATGCGACATGGGGCAGGGTGTTCAGGCCTATCGGGCAATGAGCCGTCTGTTGTTTCGCGAGCGAGGCGATTGGTCTGCCGCAGGTGCGCTAGAGGATGCGATGCGGCGTGCGGGCTGTGATTGGGCGCATCTCTGCACACATATCAAAGAAAACCCCGAGACCTGTGATCGTATCCTGTCCGCCAACAGTGCAGATCTGGACCAGGCCGGACATTGGGGCACGCCGTCACTGGTGTTCGGGGATCAGCTTTTCTTTGGGCAGGACAGGATAGAGATGTGTGATTGGTTCCTCGGCCAAACTACCTAGCCGTGTTTGCGCGCGGCTGGGCTGAGCGCAGGAAAAAGGGCCGAAGCGGCAGAAAACCACCCCGGCCAATTGTTTACTTCAATGCACCGACTTCGCGGTAATACCGCGCGGCACCCGGATGCAGCGGCATGCCGGCCCGGTCTTCGACGGCGAATTCAATGTTCAACGCCGTGGCCCAGGGCGCATCCGAAGAGATCGAGTCGAGATTGTCCCAGAACGCCTTGGTCATCTGGTAAACCGCTTCTTCATCCAGATCGGCGCGCACACCGATGCCGACCGGCGTGTCATTGGACACGACCGGGCCGTCGTTCATCTGGTTCTTGTACATGTTGGGGGCAAGTTCGGTGATATAGCGGAAATTGCCGAGATATTTGTCGACCGCCTCGCCGGTGTGATCCTCGGGCGCGATAAAGCGCACGCTTTCGGTTTCGGTGAACTGCAGGAACTGCTGGCAGGGGTCGATACAGCCGTTCACATACATGTCGATCTTGCCGTCTTGAAAGGCCTGGAAACCGGTTGCCCAGTTGGCGGTGATCGCTTCATAATCCTCACCCGCGACAAGGCCGGTCGTCGCCTCGATCCAGCCTTTGGCCGCGTTGAACGCGCCGCCGCCTGCGGGGCCGAGAAAGACGGTGGTCCCTTCGATGTCATCGAGATATTCGATGTCGCTGTCGCCACGCACGGCATAATGGTAGTCGCCATAGGGGAACCACATCAACAGCGCGAGGTTTTCGGCAAGGGCGGCGGCGTCGGCCTCTCTGGCATACATGGCCGTGCCGTTTTTCTGGAACGTGTAGATCGTCGGCGAGGTCATCCACATGTCGAGATTGCCGCGTGCGGCCTCGAGCTGGTGCACCGTGGCGGCGCCACCGCCGGCCACTTCGATCTCGACCGTGTCCTGGTTCGAGTTCACCACATTGGCGAAGGTCGCCATTGTGATCGCCTGTCCAAGGCTTGGTTCGATGGTGGCCATCTTGAGCGTTTCTGCGCCCGTCGTGGTGGCGAATGTCGTGGCGGTCAGGGCCGCCAGGGTCAGGTATCGCATCTTGTTTCCTCCCGGTTGAATGCGTTCTTGTGTCAGGTCGGTGTCGCGGCCGTGGGTCTGGCAAGGCGCGGACTTGCGATAATCAGCGCGAGGCCCAGTGCGGCGGCGGGTGCGGCGATGGCCAGTTGCGGCAGCAGGGTCAGCCCGCCCAGGGCCAGCCGCAAGACCCGCTCGATCGGGGCAGACGGTTGCGGTCAAAGCCCGCAAGCGCCGAGGCGATCAGCCACATCGCAAGGGTGAAAGCGCCGATGATCCAGAAGAAATCAAACCAGGTGACGGTCGAAATGTCGATCATGGCGCGGGACACGACCCGGTCTTCGCCGAACCATTCGAACATCACCTGAAGCTTGTACAGAACCGCCGGATGATAGACGAAAACAAAGGGGATCAGGAACCCCGCGAGGGCGATCTTGGCGGCCTCGAATCCGGTTCTGATCGGATCGGCCCCGGCGATGGGCGCGGCGGCAAAGGCCGCAAGCGCAACCGGCGGCGTGACCGTCGACATCATCGCAAAGACGACGACGAACAGGTGCAGGGTCAGCGGCGCAATGCCCACCGCGTCGATACCCGAGCTAAGCGCAATCACGATGATGAAATAGGTTGCCCCCGGCGGCAGGCCCATGCCCAGCACGATTGCCCCCAGCGCCACCACCACCAGCACCAGCGGCAGCGGACCATCGGCCAGTTCCGCCAAAAGCTGTGACAAACGACCGGCAAAGCCCGAGGTCTGGATCAACCCGACGATCAACCCGATGGCGGTCACGATGATTACGATGGTGGCGGCCATCCGGCCGGCATCAACAATCGCACGCCACAACCGGCTGGCCGAACGGAATTCGCGGAACAGGATACTCGCCGAGATCAGCGCCACAACCAGCCCGTAAAAACCGGCCTTTGGCACCGAAGGTTGGGAAAACAGGAAATAGCTGAGCGTGCCAAGCGGGATCACGAAGACCAGGCATTGCAGCCATTCCTTGCCGGTCAATTTCGGGCGTTCGGACGCGGGCAAAGCGCCGATGCCGCATTTGCGGGCCTCGAAATAGACCGCCAGAAACGTCCCGAGATAAAAGAAGATCGCAGGCAGGATCGCCGCCACCACGATGTAGCGGTATTCCAGCCCGATCTGCCCCGCGACGAAAAAGGCCACAACCCCCATCACCGGCGGCATGATCTGCCCCCCGGTCGAAGCGGCGGCCTCGACCGCGCCTGCAAAGGCGGGTTTGAACCCGGCCTTGCGGATGACCGGAATGGTCATCACCCCGGTGGACACGACGTTGGAAATCGCCGCCCCCGACAATGTGCCAAACAGCGCCGACGACGCAACCGAGGCATGCGCCGCCCCGCCGGTCATGCCACCGGTCAACCGGTTGGCGATCTTCATCAACAGATCACCCGCCCCGCTGGCCATCAGCACAGCGCCAAAGACGATAAAGATCAGAACGTTGCCGGTGACCACCTGAATCGGTTGGCCGAACATGCCGCCCGTCTGGGCCCAGAATTGCAGGATCATCTGGCGCAGGTTCTGGCTGAACGTCGACTCGGACCCGGCCAGGATACCGGTCCAGTCCGGCAGATAACCCTTGATGAAAAAGTAGACCACCCAAAGCAGGCAGAACCCGACGATAAAGCCGCCAAACAGCCGCCATGTCAGGTACAGCGTGATGGCCGTGGCCAGCGGGAACATGACATAGTCGATGCCGCGCGCCGATGGCAAAACGCCTGCGTCTGATGCAAAGATCGCGATGATCCAGCTGGTAAAGGCCGCCGCCGCCAGGATCGTCAACGCCCAGTTGACCGCCCTCAGCCCCGGTTCGCGGTGCAGCGTCAAAAGCGTGATGGCAAAGCTGAGCACGATGGGCAGCCCGACAATCAACCCGGTGGGCAGCAGGAACCCCTGCTCAAACGCGCGATAGGTGGCGCCCAGCCAATGTTCGCGCAGGAAAACCCGTTGATCGCGGCGGCTCATCTCGTCGAAGGCGGGGGTCGTGGTTTCGATGAACCAGCGGACAAAATCGCTGATCGGGCCAGAAGCGGAATACAGCACGATCACGCCGACAAAGATCGCCGCAATCACATCCGAGATGTGTTTATCAAACAGGATGCCGCGCCTCTGCGGCATTGTCTTTGCATCGGTTGTCATTGGGTTTCCTCCCCGGCCTCAGGGCCGTCCAGATGAACCTGACGCGCAGGCCCCCGGTATTTTTCTGTAAGCTCGTCCGGCACTTCGCTGCCATCGACGAGAAAGGGCAGGATGCCGCGGCGCATCGTGACACCGCGCATTGCCAAGATGTCGGCGTCGGATTTTGTCACCCGTTGCGCCATGCGCCGGCCCCATTGCCCAAGGAATTCATACAGCCGGTCGATCTGTGGCGCGTGCTCCTCCTTCGCGCCGAGATCGGTGAATTCCTGTGGGTCGGTGGCCAGGTCAAACAGCATCGGGCGAAAGCCACCTTCGAAGTGGATCAGTTTCCAGCGCCCGTCAAAAACCATGAACATCCGCGCATCGCGGGGCGTGACGCCCAGTTGCGCGGCGCGCGGCGTGACAGAATAGTCGTATTCACTGATGACGTAGTCGCGCCAATCCTCGGGCGTTTCGCCCTGAATCCACGGCATGAGCGATCGACCTTCGATGATATGATCGGCCACAGTGCCGCCTGCCGCATCGACAAATGTCGCGGCAAGGTCGATGGCCTCGACCAGCGCATCACAGGTGGTGCCGCGCGTGGCGTCGGCGCTGTCGCGTGGGTCGCAGATGATCATCGGGATCTTGACCGATGCCTCGTGAAAGAAATCCTTTTCGCCCAGCCAGTGATCGCCCAGATAATCACCATGGTCCGAGGTCAGAACGATCATCGTGTCGTCCATCTTGCCCGTGGTTTCGAGGTGATCAAGCAGGCGGCCCAATTGATCATCACATTGCTTGATCAGGCCCATATAGGCCGGGATGACCTTTTCGCGCACTGCGTCCTGCTGAAACGCCTGTGCCACGCGAATGTTGTGATAGGCGTCCAGAACAGGGTGTGGATCGTTCAGCTCCGAAGCGTCCCGCACAGGTGCCTGTATCTGGTTG
This sequence comes from Marinovum sp. J2-8, assembly GCF_055808435.1. Lineage (NCBI taxonomy): Bacteria > Pseudomonadati > Pseudomonadota > Alphaproteobacteria > Rhodobacterales > Roseobacteraceae > Marinovum > Marinovum sp. J2-8. The sequence goes on from NZ_JBVVRZ010000003.1 coordinate 249,881, forward strand.
TGGCCGTACATGTCGTGATAGGGCGCGGGCACGATATAAGGCCAATGCGGCTTGATAAAGGACACATGCGCGCACCAGGGGCCCTTGGCCTCGTCCACAAACCGGATGGTTTCGGAGGTCAACCACGGGGTTTCGCTGTGTTCTTCGCGGATATTTGCGGGTTTGTCGGCGTTGCGAAACATCCAGCCCGATGCGATCTCGCCATCGCTGACCCCGGCATTGGCATAATCGGCCCAGGGGTTTTCGCCGTCATACCCCTGTGCCTTCAGGAATTCGTTATAGGGGGAGCGTTTTTCGTCATAGAACCCATCCGGCCCCATCCCCCAAAGCCCGTCATCCCGCGCCCATGCGTCGAAACCGCAATCCGCCTGCCGCGCGCCGATCACGCTGTCGGGTGCCAGTCCCAGCCGCGCCATGCCCTTGGCATCGGCCTTCATGTGGGTCTTGCCCATCAGCCAGCAATCCATGCCGGCCTCACGCAGGTGATCGCCCAGTGTCACCTCGCCTACGCGCAGGGGAAATCCGTTCCACTGCGCCCCATGCGAAGACACATAGCGCCCGGTATAAAAGCTTATCCGCGAGGCGCCGCAGATTGGTGATTGTACGTAAGCATTGGTAAAGCGCACGCCGCGCGCCGCCACCCGGTCAAAATTCGGCGTATCCAATGTGGCATGACCTGCACAGCTCAAATAATCAAAGCGCAACTGATCATACATGATGAACAAGATATTCATCGCGGCCTCCCAACCTGTGCACCGCGGCGCGGCGCCCTCCCGATGGGTCAGGTGTAGCGCTGAAAATCTATTCGCACGAGAACCGAAATGTTGATGGGTATATCCTTTGGGAATACCCTAGCCAAATTCGTTCTGGGCGACCTGCAGCACGCAATCCGAAAAATACCGCACGGCCGGGGTCGGGGGACGTTCCGAGGCGGTGACAAGCGCAATTGGCGAGGACGAGAGCGGATCTTCCAGCGCCAGCGCCCGGATTTTGTACCGGCCCTCGATGATATCCAGCAGCAACGCGGGAAAGGTGCACAGCACATCGCCGCCTTCGACCATTGCCAGAATACTGGTGATGGAATCCGAGGTCACCATCGGGTCGGGCGGCGGCAACCCGCGCGAGATGAAATGCCGTTGCAGATAAGGCAGACGCGCCCGCGTGCCGATCATCAGCCAATCCGCCCCTTCCAGATCCGCCAGCCGGGTTTTGTTCACCCAGCGAGAATTGTTGCTTGCGATGATCGCGACAGGCGTGTCGACAAGATGCGCCACCGTCAGCCCGGCGGTATCCGCGGCGCGTGGTTCCGGCCCGATCACCAGATCGACCAAACCGTCGCGCACCGGGCCAAAGGCCATCGGCTCATGCCCGCCGGTGATTTGCACGCGTACCTTGGGAAAGCGCCGCTTGAACCGGCGGATGGCGCCGCCGACGATCCGGCTGGCGGCCATGGGGGACACAGTGATGTTCAGCTGCCCGGTGCCTGCGCTGCTGCGTTGTTCGACGTCTTCCTGCATCTTGCGCAATTCCGCCCGAATGATCCCGGCGCGGCGCAGAACCTGCGTGCCTTCTTCGGTCACTGCGACACCGCTTGGTGCACGTTTGAAGATCGCGGTGTTCAATTCGGCCTCGGCCTGGCGCAGGGCCTTGGTGACCGCTGGTTGGGTCTTGCCCAACAGTTTCGCGGCCGCACGAATGCTGCCGGCCTGTTCAATCGCCAAAAGCATTTCGATATGCTGTAGTTTGATCATGTGGAGGCCTCCCGCGCTCTATGCGCCAAGGTTATACCCCCAAACAATCCGTTCCTAGCCTCGCGTCCCAATCTCCCGTTGAATGCCGGTCGGAGACCTGTTGGATGCCGTGCCCGGACACTATTTCCCGATCGCCCCGGCGCGGGAAAAGACCCCAACGATCAGATCCATCGGCGTCAGACCCACCAAAGAAAGCACCGCCGGATCTGACGTGTCGCAAGAAATCTTGGGGGAATTCGACCTGTCCCTCCTTAGGCAGAGGTCGCCGCGTTCAGCGCAATGTCCATCAATTCACGGATCTTTTCTTCACGGGTTTGCGCGACGACACGGCCCAGCTCATCGTCGCCTTTCAGAACAACCAGCGTCGAGCGGCGCGGAATCCGCATCCGCGCAGCCATCTGGGAGCGGCCATAAAGATCCCAGTCAATCTCGATAAAGGTGATGTTGGCTTCATAAGCCGGGTTCTCGGCCTTCAGCTTGTCCATGACCCGCTTTTGCGCATGACAGGTGCTGCACCAGCTGGCGGTGAAATCGAGAAACAGGGTCTCGCCCGCGTCCAGCCGCGCATCCAGCATCCCGGGTTTGTAAGCCAAAGGCGCCGCACCAGCGGCATGCGGCAACAGTCCGCTGCCTGTGGTTGCAAGGAAAGCTGCGCTCAGTTGGAAAAAATCGCGTCGATGCATATCGGGGTCCTCGGGTTCACAAGATCACAGAAAAGTCGATCAGCCAGTTGGGCATATTCTGTAGCGCCCAGGCTTCGATGACATGGTTCAATCGGAACAGCAGCGCCAGCCCAACCGCAATGAAAACGCCGCCCAACACCGGGCGTGATACTTTTGCCAGGCGGCGCAGGGCCATTGTATTTTGTGCAACATAGGCCAGCGCGATGATGATGGTCGACACGCCCGCCGCAAAAAATACCATGATCCCCGTGGCGCGCAGCAGATCGTCGCCTTGGCTTGCCAGGGCGATGGCCCCGCCCAACGTCGGCCCGACACAGGGCGACCAAACCGCCCCCAACAGCAACCCGCCCAGAAACTGGCCCTGTGGTCTTGATCGGTCGATCTGATCAAGCTGTCCATCGGCGCTGGCTGCAAAACCCGCAGTTGCCGTTGAAAAGGCGGCGGAAAACCGGGGGATCACCAGCATGGTGCCAAACACAATCATCAACACCGCGCCAGCCTGGGCAATATGGTCGGAATGCAGCCCGATCAAATGGCCGAATGCGGTCACGGATACACCCAGCACGACAAAAGACAGGCTCATACCCGCCGCGAGCCACAGCGGCCCGGATCGCCCGGATTGCAGGGCGGTGGCCAGCACAATTGGCAGCACCGGCAGAACGCAGGGGTTGATCAGGGTCAGCAGCCCCGCGCCATATGCAAACAACATTTCCATCGCCCTTTTGTTGCCTCGGGCGGTTGAAATGTCATCTGACAAGTGGGTGATCGCCCCGGATCACAGGATCACAGGATCACAGGATCACAGGAACACAGGAACACAGGAACACAAGGTCACAGGGTCGACCGTGGCGTCTTGGGCGCCCGTTGTTTCGACAATTGCACCGCCAGGATACCCGCGGCGATAATCGCCACGCCAATCACATCCAGCAGCCCCAGGTTTTCTTTCAGCAGCACGGCCGCAACCGCAGCGCCAAAGAAGGGGTTCAGGAAATGAAAGGTTGCGGCCTTGACCGCGCCAATGCGGTTGACCAGCGTGAACCAGACAAAGGTGGCCAAAAGACCGGGCACAAATGTGGTGTAGATAAAGGCCAGCACCAATGACGTTGTCATCTGGACCTCAAACGGCCATTCCAATGCAAAGGACGCCACCCCAAGAATTGCCGCCCCCACAAGCATCTGCAATCCGACGATCATCATCACATTGCCGCCCGATGATGCGCCGCGGACCGACAGGGTGGCAATTGTCAGCGCCGCCGCGCCGGCCATGCACAGCGTCAGGCCAAACATATCGACACCGGCGCCAATCCGCGCGCCCATGATCACCATGACCCCGCCAAACCCGGCGACCAGCCCGGCCACCGCCAGCCTTGGCAGTTTTTCGCGAAAGAACACCCAGCCCGCCAGCGCCACCATAAGCGGCATTGTGGATGCGATGATCGAGGCCAGTGAAGCTTCGATGGTTCGCATGGCGACAAAATTCAGGCCAAGGTACATCGCGTTCTGGCATATGCCGAACACCAGCGTCGCCCGCCATTGCAAGCGGCTGAGCCGGAAGTTCTGGCCCATGGCCAATGCGATGGCGATCCCGATCACCCCGGACACCAGAAACCGCAGCGCCAAAGACCCCATCGGCGGGGCATAGGCAACGATGATCCGGGCCGAGGTAAAGGCCGAAGACCACATGGCGGCAAAAGCCAGGCCCATCAATATCGCACGTAAATCCATGGGCTCTTCCTATGGCGGAGGGTGGGGAATGAAAAGCGGCGTTATTGCACGACCTTGGTCGGACCATAGGCGGCGCGGAACCGGGCATGTGCCGCATCATAGGCGCCCTGCAATTCTGTATTGGGGGCAACCACGCCTGCGATGTCGGGCGGGGTCATGATGTCCTGCCAATTTGCGCCCGCGGCGGCCATGCCCAATCGCGCGGCCCCCAGGGCCGCACCGAATTCACCATCGGCCGGCAGCGCCAGTGGCACGCCCAACACGGTGGCGATCAATTGCAACCAATAATCCGACCGGCTGCCGCCCCCCAGCGCAATCAATTGCTCGATCCGTGCGCCGGTCTGGACCAGCGCATCGAAACTGTCGCGCAGACCAAAGGCCACACCTTCCAGCACCGCGCGGGTCATATCCTCGCGGCTGGTGGCGGTGGACAGCCCGGTGAAGCTGCCGCGAATGGCGGCATCGTTATGCGGTGTGCGTTCGCCCGACAAATAGGGCAGGAACCGGACCTGTCCCGGCGGCTGCAAATCCCGCAGCGGCGCAGTCAGTTCCGCGGGCGTGGCCCCGGTGATTTGTGCCAGCCAATTGAGACTGTCGGTCGCCGACAACATCACGCCCATCTGATACCATTGCCCGGGCACGGCATGGCAAAAGGTATGCACCGCAGTTTCCGGTGCCGGGGCATAGCCATCGCGTGCCGCCAGCAGCACACCCGAGGTGCCGAGCGAGACAAATCCCTGACCTTCGTTCAGCGCGCCAATGCCACAGGCCGCCGCCGCATTGTCCCCAGCGCCGCCGGCAACCGACACCGGGCCGCGCAATCCCCATTTTTGGCAGAGCTCTTCGCGCAATTGTCCGGCTTCTTCGCTGCCTTCGACCAGTCTTGGCATCTGGTCGCGGCGCATGTGACCGGCGGCCAGCAGGTCATCGGACCAATCCCGTCGCCCCGTGTTCAGCCAGGAGGTGCCGGCGCTGTCGGACATATCGGCGACATAGGCGCCGGTCAGGTGGAAATTGACATAGGCCGTCGGCAAAAGCACCTTGGCCACCTGATCAAACAGCTCGGGCTCATGGGTGCGGACCCAATCCAGCTTGGGCGCGGTAAAGCCCGGAAAAACGATATTGCCGGATTCGGCGCGCAGGATCGGCAATGCGTCAAGGCGCGCGGCCTCCTGACTGGCGCGGCTGTCGTTCCACAGAATACAGGGGCGCAGCACCTTGCCGTCGCCATCCAGCAGGGTCGCGCCATGCATATGACCGGCCACGCCGATGCCGCGCAGGTCGGCAAATCCGGGGCAGGTGGTGCGCAGTTCCTCGATCGCGCTGTCCAGAGCGGCAATCCAGTCGGCGGGGTCTTGTTCCGACCAGCCCGGATGGGGGTGATGGGCGCGGTAATGGCGTTCCGTCGCGCCCAGCGGCGCGCCGTCTTCTGTCACCAAAAGCGCCCGCAATCCCGATGTCCCCAGATCAATGCCAAGATAGCTCATGATCGCAATTCCCCTTCGCAGTGATGTCTCTGTCGCTCGGGTGTCGTGGCGCCCGTGCCATGTTTCAAAACCACTGGCCGGTTTCCATCAACCCTAAATCCAGCAATTGCCGCGAATGCCATTCGAAGGGCACAGAGTTTTTCCAGGTGAACTGGTGAATATCAAAGGTCGATCCGGCGTTCAGTTTCAGCGCCTTGGCCGTGCGGAACGAGGCAACCACCGCCGTCAGGTTGTTGTGCCAGGGGCAGGCGTAGGTGTTGAATTCCTCGTCATCAAAGGTGTTGTCCGGACGCATCGTGAGCTTGGGTTTGGCACGGAAAATCGACACCCGGTCGATCTTGCGCCGTGTGGGGGGCACATGTTCCTCGTACCGCCAGCGCAAACCGCCGTGGAAATCCAACTGTCGTTCTTTGGGGTGACCATGGTTCTTCGGGTCCGGGCGGGCCAGCGCATAATACCCGCTGCGGTCGATCTGGGCGTCGTCCAGTGACACAGCATTGGGAAATTTGTTCAGATCCTGGGCATAAAGATCAACCACAAAGGTCAACATCGCATCGCGCCGTTCCTCGGCGTGGAAGGTCAGCATTTCGCTGATGGTGCGGGTTTCGCAAAACGGATAGAACAGATATTCCGCATTGTAACAATAATAGAGCCAGCTGGTCCCCGCGACCGGGATCACCGCATTGACCAATGCCTCGATCCCGCCATCCCGTGCGGTGGTGTGATCGACACGGCAGATGCCATCGCTCAGATCATCGGGAAGGTTCACCCGGTCGGGCATGAAGCCTACAATTGTCTTGAACCCAAGATGCTGATGGTGGCGCAGCGTCGAGGCAATTTCAACATCGTCTTCGCACAGGATCAGCGCAACCGGGCCTTTGGCCAGAACGGCCTTGCCGCGCGCCAGAAAGTCCAGGAGAGAGGAAAACCGCATGTCTGTCATTTTGCCATGATCTTGAAATTTCGCTGCATCGACACCCCGAAGCTTGCCGCAAACTCGGTGAATTTTGTGTGCATTGCAAGACAGGTGGTTTTTGCTGTACCTAGACGCCTTCTAACCTGCCCTCAGACCGGCCTTATGACGCGCCCAAGGATTTGACAATGTCCGACCCCAAAAAGCTTTTTATCAAGACCTACGGCTGCCAGATGAATGTCTATGACAGCGAAAGGATGGCGGAATCGCTGGGCGGGCAGGGCTATGTCGAAACCAAAAGCCCCGAAGACGCGGACATGATCCTGCTGAACACCTGTCACATTCGGGAAAAGGCGGCGGAAAAGGTCTATTCCGAATTAGGTCGCTACAGGGGATTGAAAGAGGCCAAGCCGGATCTGAAAATCGGCGTTGCGGGCTGTGTCGCCCAGGCCGAGGGACAGGAAATCATGCGCCGTCAGCCGATGGTCGATTTGGTGGTGGGCCCGCAAAGCTATCACCGCCTGCCCGAGCTGGAGGCCAAGACGCGGGACGGGTCCAAGGCATTGGACACCGATTTCCCCGAAGAAGACAAATTCGAGCACCTGAAATCCCGGCCCAAGGCGGCCCGTGGCCCCACCGCCTTTCTCACTGTTCAGGAAGGCTGCGACAAGTTCTGTGCCTTCTGCGTTGTGCCCTATACCCGGGGCGCCGAAGTGTCACGCCCGGTGACACAGGTTCTGGACGAGGCCCGCGAGCTGGTCGATCGCGGTGTGCGCGAAGTGACGTTGCTTGGGCAGAACGTGAATGCCTATCATGGTGCGGGGCAGGGCGGGGATTGGTCGCTGGCGCGGCTGATCGACGGTCTGGCCGAGATCGACGGTCTGGAACGCATTCGCTATACCACCAGCCATCCCAACGACATGTCGGACGATCTGATCGCCGCCCATGCGGACTGCGCGAAGCTGATGCCCTATTTGCATCTGCCGGTACAGGCCGGATCTGACAAGATCCTGAAGCGGATGAACCGGGCCCATACGGCCGAGAGCTATCTGCGTCTGATTGAACGGCTGCGGGTGGCGCGGCCTGATATGCATTTTTCCGGCGATTTCATTGTCGGCTTCCCGGAAGAAACCGAAGAGGATTTTCAGGCGACGCTCGATCTGATCCGCGAAGTGCGCTACGGCACGGCCTATTCGTTCAAATATTCCACCCGCCCCGGAACCCCCGCTGCCGAACGCCCTCAGGTCGAAGAAGCGGTGAAAAGCGAACGGTTGCAACGGCTTCAGACGCTGATCAGCGAACAACAACGCGCCCTTCAGGATGCGATGGTCGGGCGCGAAGTGTCGGTCCTGTTTGAAAAGTCGGGGCGTATGCCGGGCCAGATGGTCGGAAAATCCGAATATCTTCATGCGGTGCATGTCACCGATGCCAAGGTCGCGCGCGGCGACACCGCCCGCGTGCGCGTCGTCGAAAGCCTGACCAATTCACTGGCGGGCGTCCTGGCCTGAGCGCGGCGCCCCGCGTCATTGCCGGGGAAAGGCCAGGGCGGGGTGACCCCGCCCTTTGCTCATGTTCGTCTGGGTCGTGCTTGTTCGGATCGACCAGGCGTTAGTAGTTGTGCTTGCGATGCGACGCGCGGTCGTAATAAATCCGCAGCATCGTTGATTTCAGCCCCTCGGGGTTGCCGACCAACGCCGGGTCGCGGCAGACCCGTTCTGCAATCGCATGGGCGTTGGGGAAGTCATAGCCAATCGCCACCAGGCTGTCGATGAACACCGGATTCGGGCGATCCCAGATCACGTCGTTCCACGGGCCCCGAAAACAGCTGACAACGATTTGCGTCCCGGTCGGACCATAGGCGCCGTGGTGGCTGTGTTTGTGCTTGCCACCCGCCATCGCAGGGGCCGCGAAGGCCGCACAGACGGCAGCCAGGACAATTGCTTTTTTCATGGTGTATTCCTAATCGAATGGTGCGGCCAAATGCTTTGGCCTGGGAAGCGCATTGCGCACGATCGTGGCCCGGCAGATGGGCTGCGCCGTGACAGGGTGCAACGTGACTGCTTGCGAGATTAATCTTCTGTTAACACTTTCCAAAGAGGTTTTTCTCTTTGGTTACAAATTGACATCAATCCGACGTATCAATCGGAATTGTTCGCAAATCCGGGTCATTTGTCACCGGCGAAATCGCTGCTGCTTTTTGCGGCCAGGATGAACAGAGCGACCTAACTGCCTGAGAAACATTGCACTCTGACCGCTGTGGATAAGTCAAATAATCGCCGATATAGCGGAACATCCGCCAAACCCCCGCAATATCTGGATTTTTTCCTTCACACCTCTGGATTGTTTGTTAAAGTGTTGAATATAGAATGAGTTAGGGTTCCGCTGGGATTGATTCTCTTTGCGGCGGGCCCCTCGGGGGAAACACTTTAACAAGGGACAAAAAGCTGTGGGGACTTTTATCACCAAAGCCTTTCGGGCCGCTGCCATGGGTTGCGCCACCGCTGCTGTTGTTGCCCTGTTCTCGGCCAGCATGGCCGATGCGCAGGCGTTTACGCGTGACACACCGTCACAAAACGGACGGGACAGGGGCCAATATATTCCGGAAATCGTGCTGACACCGGATGGCTGCGAGGTCTGGGCCGCAGATGATGGCGCCGAAGGCTATGCATCGAACCGGCTGACCCGCAAAGGCACGCCCATCTGTCATGATGTGACCTCCTGCGGTGTGCTGAATGCCGATCAGTTCTTTGCCACGGACAGCTATCGTATCCATTCCCAGGGCCGCGCCCGGTTGCAGCAGTTCTTTCAGAGTTCGTCTGCGTTTGCCTATACAATTGTTGGTCACACCGACAGCCGCGCCAGCTACGAATATAACCAACGTTTGAGCTACAATCGCGCGGTTTCGGTCGCCAAGGTCGCCAAATCGGTTGGTGCGAAAATTGTCGACGTGCGTGGCATGGGCGAAACCGCCCCCGTCGCCACCAATAGTACGCGCGACGGCATGGCCCGCAATCGCCGCGTTGAAATCCTGTGCTTCCAGTAAGGGGACGCGACATGAAAATCGTCAAACTCTGTGCCGCCCTGTCGCTGGGCTTTGTTGTCGCTGCCTGCGACGAAGGCGTGCGCGGCTATCCTGCCGACAAAACGGTGGATCGCGGCATCAATGACCATTCGCTGAAAACCCTGAAATGGGGCATTTTTGTGGATCCTGATGGTTGCGACCACTGGATCTCGGATGATGGTGTCGAAGGGTATCAGGTCAATCGGCTTGACCGCTACGGCAAACCGGTGTGTTCCGGTGTCGCCCCGCCGACATATACTGCCGGTGATTTCAAGGGCGGGTCGTTTATTCCCGATCCCAACTGATCACCACTGGCGATCCAGAATAATGAACAGCCGCGGGGGTCGTCCTGCGGCTGTTTCTGTTTGCGAAGGTGAACGGGAAAGCCCGGTTTTTCTCAAAACGCCGCAAATTCATGAAGCCCAGGTGACATTTTCCAACCGGCCCCTTGCCAAGGCTTGAAGTCTCGGCTTTGCTGATTACCATATATTCGACGGAGGCCGAATTGGACCCACAGCATCTTGATGACACGACCGCAGCGGACACCCTGCAAGAAACAGTGCTGGAATTTCCTGACAACCGCTTGCTGATCGACCTGTGTGGTGAATTCGACCGCAATCTTGCGGCCATTGAATCGCGTGTGTCGGTTCAGATTCTGCGCCGTGGCAACCATCTGGCCGTGATCGGCGGGGACGAGGCCCGCCAACAGGCCGCCGATGTCCTTACCGCGCTTTATCAACGGCTAGAGGCCGGGCGCACAGTTGAAACAGGTGACATTGACCGCGAATTGCGCATGGCGCCAGAGGACGAAGGCAGCCGTGACGGCGACCAGCTGGATATGTTCCCCGGCGGCCATGTGGAAATCAAAACCCGCAAGAAACTGATCGAACCGCGCACTGATGCGCAAAAACGCTATGTGCGCTCGTTGTTCGAAAAAGAGCTGGCCTTTGGCATCGGCCCGGCCTGGCACGGGCAAGACCTATCTCGCCGTGGCGGTGGGCGTGAACATGTTCATGAACGGCAATGTCGACCGGATCATCCTGTCGCGCCCTGCGGTCGAAGCCGGTGAAAAGCTCGGTTATCTGCCCGGTGACATGAAGGACAAGGTCGATCCCTACATGCAGCCGCTTTATGACGCGCTGAATGATTTTCTGCAGGCCAAACAGCTGGCGAAATTGATCGAAGAAAAGAAAATCGAAATTGCGCCACTGGCCTTTATGCGCGGTCGCACCCTGGCAAATGCCTTTGTGGTGCTGGACGAGGCACAGAACGCCACCTCGATGCAGATGAAAATGTTCCTGACCCGCCTTGGCGAAGGCTCGCGCATGGTCATCACCGGCGACCGCACCCAGATCGACCTGCCACGCGGGGTCGCATCGGGGCTTGCAGATGCCGAGCGGCTGCTCAATATGATCCCCAATATCGCCTTCAACTATTTCACATCCAAGGATGTGGTGCGCCATCCGCTGGTTGCGGCGATTATTGAAGCCTATGAACGGGATGCGGCTGCGCCTTGATGCGGGTCCAGCCCTTCTTCTGTTGATAAATATCCCGGGGGTCCGGGGGCAGCGCCCCCGAAATTGTGCCATATGCTGACGGAAACACTTATCGAAGATCCAAATTGGCAGCAGATCGAATTTCCGGATCTGGCCGAAACCGCGTCGCGGGCGGTGCTGGGGCATCTGGACCTTGATCCCGAACATTTCGAAATCGCAATTCTGGCCTGTGACGATGCCCGCATCGCCACATTGAACGCCGACTTTCGCGGCAAACCGCAGCCGACCAATGTTCTGTCCTGGCCAGAGGAGGATCTTTCCGCCCAGATCGCAGGCCACCCCCCCGAAGAGCCGCCAACCGGCGGCGATGAGGCACAGCCGCTGGGCGATATTGCCATCGCTTTTGGCACCTGCCAACGCGAGGCCGAGGATCAGAACAAGCGGTTTGACGCCCATGTGACCCATTTGGTTGTTCATGGGGTGTTACATTTGCTCGGCTATGACCATATCCGCGACAAGGATGCCACTGTCATGGAGGCACATGAACGTGCCATACTTGGCAAATTGGGTATTTCAGACCCATATAGAGACGAATTGGGCGATTGACGCCCACAGCGGACAGGACGATGGACGATACAGATCCCCCTTCTAATGCAGCGCAACGCGCGCAATCCGAACCCCAGACCATTCAGAAAACCGGATTTTTTCGTCGGATTTTTTCGGCGTTTCGCCCAACCCCTGTGACACCAGAGGTGGCGAACGGCACCTCGATGCCGGCGCCTATGCCGATGACACATGGGATGATCAATCTGCGGCGTCTGACGGTCGAAGACGTGGCAATCCCCAAGGCCGACATTGTCGCCGTGCCGGTGACCATCACCCGCGAGGATCTTTTGGATGTGTTCCGCGACAGCGGGCTCAGCCGCCTGCCGGTCTATGATGGCACCCTGGACACGCCGCTTGGCATGGTTCACCTCAAGGATTTTGCCCTGAAACACGGCTTTAACAGCGGCCCGGGCGGGCGCTTTGCGCTCAAGGCGATGATGCGGCCGCTGTTGTTTGTGCCGCCCTCGATGCCGATTGGCGTGTTGCTGACCAAGATGCAGGCCGAACGGCGCCATATGGCGCTGGTGATTGACGAATACGGCGGGGTCGACGGGCTTGCCACGATCGAGGATCTGATCGAACAGGTGATCGGCGAGATCGAGGATGAGCACGACGTCGACGAAGACAAGCTCTGGGCGCAGGAAAAAGGCGGCACATATCTGGCGCTGGCCAAAACACCGCTGGACGAATTCCAGGCCGAAATCGGCATTGATCTGACCGCGACCGATGCGGTCGACGCCGAGGAAATCGACACACTGGGCGGGTTGGTGTTTGTGCTGGCGGGCCATGTGCCGGCGCGTGGCGAAATGGTGCCGCATCCCGATGGACCGGAGTTCGAGGTCGTCGACGCCGATCCACGGCGGATCAAACGTCTGCGTGTCCGTCTGCACAGCAGCCCGCATCCGCAGGCCGAAGCGGTCGAGCTCAAGGCGGGATAGAATGTTGGCGCGTTTCGCCGATTGGGTCGCTGCGCGTGCTCTGCGCCGTGGGTCGGCGGCGACGCTGTTGGGCGCATTGGTGGCCCTGGGGCAGGTGCCCTTTGGCTGGGTCGCCCCATCCTTTCTTGCCTTGGCGGTTCTGCTGGCCCTGTTCCAGACCGTGACGACATCCCGGACCGCGGCAACCCCACGACAGGCGATGATCCTGGGCTGGTTGGCGGGCACCGGGTATTTCGCCGTTGCGCTGAACTGGATTGTGGAACCATTCCTGATCGAGCCAGAGCTTTATGGCTGGCTGGCACCTTTCGGCCTGTTTGGCTTGTCCGGTGGGTTGGCGCTGTTCTGGGCGCCGGCCTTCTGGGGGGCTGCGCGCCTTGGCGGTGGGGCCATGCGGTTGGCTTTGGCGCTCGCGGTTGTGGAACTGGCGCGTGGCTATGTGTTGACCGGTTTTCCCTGGGCGCTGATCGGCTACATCTGGATTGACAGCGCCTTTGCCCAATGGGCGGCCTGGATCGGCCCCTATGGTCTGACCGCGCTGACCCTGGCCATGGCGGCTTTGCCCGTTTGGTTGTGGCATCGATTGCAGGTGACATTGCCCCTGTTGGGGGCGGCACGGGTGTTTGGCCTGACACTCGGTCTTGGCACCGTGTTGTGGTACGCGGGGCTCACCCAGGCCACCAGTTACGATGCGACGGGACCGGCGCCGGACGCGCCGGTTTTGCGCCTGATCCAACCCAACGCGCCGCAAGATCAGAAATGGGATCCCGAAATGATCCCGGTGTTTTTCAACCGCATGGTGGATTATTCCGCCGCCGCGCCGAAACCCGATCTGGTGATCTGGCCGGAAAGCGCCGTTCCGGTCCTATTGAACGAGGGCGCAGAGACCCTAGGCTATATTTCCGAGGCGGCAGAGGCGACCCCGTTGTTGCTGGGGATACAACGTAGCGAAGGTTCGGATTTCTATAATTCCGCGGCTTACGTCGATGAAAACGGGGCTGTAACAGCAGTATATGACAAGTTTCATTTGGTGCCATTCGGGGAATTCATGCCGTTTCCCGGCTTTTGGCAGCGGCTGGGGATAACTGGTCTCGCCGCGCGGGTCGAGGCCGGGTATTCCGCCGGGCCGGGGCCGCGCACGCTGAACCTTGGGGCTGTCAAAGCTTTGGTGTTGATCTGTTACGAGGCGGTTTTCCCGCAATACGCGCGCCATACCCCCCGCCCGGATGTGTTGATTCAGTTGACCAACGACGCCTGGTTCGGCGCCAATTCGGGCCCCTACCAACATCTGGCACAGGCGCGCATGCGGGCCATCGAAACCGGCCTGCCCATGGTGCGGGTCGCGAACACCGGGGTGTCGGCGGTGATTGATGCCAAGGGCAGGATCATTGATTTCCTGCCGCTGAACACTGCGGGATATCTGGACGCGCCGCTGCCGCCTGCGCAGGGCGCAACACCCTACGCACGCAGTGGCGATCTTCCTTTAACGTTGTTGCTGTTAGTTCTCGTTTTGAGCCAAATCATGCTGCAAAGACGCAATAGCGATTGACCCTGCTGCCCCTGCGGCATACCGCGGAGCAATCCGGTGTCACAACGGCTTCCTGGCGTGGCACTCTTCATCAATGGAGCGACCTCAATGTCTCGTAATGCCTATGTTTTCACCTCAGAGTTCTGTTTCTGAGGGTCACCCAGACAAAGTTTGTGACCGGATTTCCGATGCGGTGCTGGATGCACTTTTGACCGAAGAACCAACCGCGCGCGTCGCCTGTGAAACCTTTGCCACCAGCGGCATGGTGGTGATCGGCGGCGAAGTTGGCCTGTCCAGTCAGGAGCGCCTGCGCGATTATATGGGCCGGATCGGCCAAATCGCGCGCGATTGCATTCAGGACATTGGATATGAGCAGGAAAAATTCCATTGGAACACCTGCCATGTGCTGAACTTTCTGCACGAACAATCGGCCCATATCGCCCAAGGCGTGGATCGCGACGGCGCGGGCGATCAGGGCATTATGTTTGGCTATGCGGTCAAGGAAACGCCCGAGCTGATGCCAGCGCCGATCCAGTATTCCCACGCGATCCTGCGGCGTCTGGCCGAGGCACGCAAAACCGGCGCGGCCCCGTCGCTGCGCCCGGATGCGAAATCCCAGCTTTCGGTGCGTTATGAAGACGGCAAACCGGTTGAGGTCACCTCGATCGTGCTGTCGACCCAACATGAAAGCGAAGATCAATCCGCCGATGACATCCGCGCGATTGTCGAACCTTATATTCGCGAAGTGCTGCCGGCGGAGTGGGTGACTGACAAGACCGAATGGTGGGTGAACCCGACCGGCACCTTTGTCATCGGTGGCCCCGATGGCGATGCCCGGCCTGACCGGACGCAAGATCATCGTTGACACCTACGGGGGTGCGGCCCCGCATGGCGGCGGCGCGTTTTCCGGCAAAGATCCGACCAAGGTCGACCGCTCTGCCGCTTATGCTGCGCGCTATCTGGCCAAAAACGTGGTTGCCGCCGGCATGGCCGAGCGTTGTACCTTGCAGCTGAGCTATGCCATCGGCGTGGCCAAGCCGTTGTCGATCTATGTGGATACCCACGGCACGGGTGAGGTTTCGGAGGCCGAGATCGAAAAAGCAGTGTCGCAATGCATGGATCTGACCCCGCGCGGCATTCGCGATCACCTGGACCTGAACAAACCAATTTATCAGCGTACGGCGGCCTATGGCCATTTCGGCCGTGCGCCGGATGCGGATGGTGGTTTCAGCTGGGAAAAGACCGATTTGGTCGACGCGTTGAAAAAGGCGGTTTGATGCCGGCCTGATCTGGGCCTGATCTGGGCCCGACGCAGATCAGACTTGAAAATTGTAACGCCCCTTCGCGTCGTCGAGGGGGCGTTTTTTTACATGCTGCCACTGTCCCGGACGTGATCCGGGACCTCCGCTGAAACTTGCGATAGGTCCCGGATCAAGCCCGGGACAGCGATGCCGGGATGGTGATGCCGGGACAATGACGCGGCGCGTGAAAAAATCTTGCAAAATTTCACGACTCGCGCCACCATGAAATTCGTCGGGATAATTTCATGAGGGCGCATATGCAGGATCACTCTCCGCACAGTCAGAGCCTCGGGGCGGATTTGCGGGCCTTGCGTCGGGCGCGCGGCATGACGCTGGCGGATCTGGCGACGGGGTTGGGGCGGTCTGTGGGCTGGCTTAGCCAGGTGGAACGGGATCTTTCAGAACCTTCAATTTCTGATCTGCGCCAGATCAGCGCGGCATTGGATGTGCCGGTGTCGATGTTGTTCGGCCAGGCGCCGGCGCCCGCAGACGAGGTTGGTCATGTGGTGCGCCGCAATGCGCGCCGCCCGATCGGCGCGCGTGCCGCGGGGCTGGTCGAGGAGCTTTTGTCACCGGATCTGACCGATGACTTCGAAATGGTGCACTCCAGCTTTCAACCCCACAGCGAAATTGGCGAAACCGTGCGCAGGCCGACACAGGAGGTCGGTTATCTGATGTCCGGCAAGCTCGATCTGGAAATCGCCGGACGTCGGTTCACCCTGCACCCCGGCGACAGTTTCCGCATCCGGGGCGAGCCGTTTCGCTGGAGCAATCCCTATGACGAACCGGCCGTGGCGATCTGGGTCATCGCCCCGCCGGTCTATTGATAGAATTGGAGAGACAGCCATGAGCGATATTTACCAAAAGGATGCAAATCCTCGGTCCTTTCCGACACAGACGCGCGTGGTCATTATCGGCGGCGGCGCGGTCGGGGTGTCCTGTGCCTATCACATTGCTCGGGCGGGCTGGGATGTGGTGGTTCTGGAAAAGAACGAATTGACCGCCGGCAGCACATGGCACGCCGCAGGCAATTGTCCCAACTTCTCGACCAATTGGGCGGTGATGAACATGCAGCGGTATTCGCTGGATCTGTATCGTCGGCTGTCGGACGAGGTTGATTATCCCATCAACTATCATGTCACCGGTTCAATCCGGCTGGGGCACAGCCGCGAAAGGATGATGGAATTTGAACGTGCCTTGAGCATGGGGAATTATCAGGGGCTCAGCCTTGAGATGTTGCAGGTTTCGGACCTGAAGGACCGATATCCCTTCATGGAGGTGCACGACCTTGCCGGGGCGCTTTACGATCCTGACGACGGAGATATTGACCCGGCGCAATTGACCCAGGCGCTGGCGCGCGGCGCGCGGATGGCGGGGGCGCAGATCGAACGTTTCTGCCCGGCCACAGGTGTCAGCCGCAAGGGTGATCAGTGGATTGTGCACACCGAAAAGGGCGATATCGCTTGTGAGAAAGTGGTGAACGCGGCGGGTTATTATGCCCAACGCGTCGGCGAATGGTTCAAACCCTATGGCGGGCGCACCGTGCCGATGACGGTGATGAGTCACCAGTATTTCCTGACAGAACCGGTGCAGGAGATCGAGGATTGGACCAAAGAGCATGGCAAGCTGCCGCTCTTGCGTGATGTCGACAGCTCTTACTATCTGCGGCAGGAAAAGACCGGGCTGAACCTTGGCCCCTATGAGCGCAATTGCCGGGCGCATTGGGTTACGCCGGATGATCCGATGCCCGATGATTTCTCGTTCCAGCTTTACCCCGACGATCTGGAGCGGCTGGAATGGTATATCGAGGATGCGATGGCCCGGGTGCCGATCCTTGGCACCTCTGGCGTGGGCCGTGTCATCAATGGCCCGATCCCCTATGCCCCCGACGGCTTGCCCCTGATTGGCCCGATGCCGGGGGTGACAAATGCCTATGAGGCCTGTGTCTTTACCTTTGGCATCACCCAGGCCGGTGGCGCGGGCAAGGTTCTGGCGGAATGGGTGACCGAGGGCCAGACCGAATGGGACATGTGGGCCGTCGATCCCCGCCGATATACCGGCTACGTGGATCAGGACTATTGCAACGCCAAGGCGATCGAGACCTATGGCCATGAATACGCCATGCATTTTCCGCACCACTCCTGGCCGGCCGGTCGCGACAAACGGTTGTCGCCGCTGCATTCCCGTCTGCTGGGGGCGGGGGCGCAACTGGGGGTCTATAACGGTTGGGAGCGGGCGAATTGGTTTGCCGCTCCCGGCGATGATACCAGCGAAGAGGCGACCCAGACCTGGCACCGAAACGGCCCCTGGCAGGCGCGTATTCGCGAAGAATGCGAAGCGGTGCGCGATCACTGTGGCATCCTCGCGATTTCCGGCTTCACCCGGCTAAAGGTCGAAGGCCCCGGCGCACGCGCCTATGTTGATGGGCTCACGGCCTCGCGCCTGCCGAAACCGGGGCGCGTCGGGTTGGCGTATTTCCCCGACACACGCGGGCGGATATTGACCGAAACCTCGGTGATGGTGCACGGCGAAGATGAGGTTGGCCTGATCACTGCGGCCATGGCGCAATGGCATGATGGTGAACTGCTGTCGCGGCAAGCCCCCGACGGTATTGTGGTTTCCGACCACAGCGATGCGGTTGAATGCCTATTGGTGACGGGGCCAAAAGCGCGCGATATCCTTGAACCTTTGACGGATCACGACCTGACAAAACCCTGGCTGTCGGTCAGTTTCAAAGGTCAGGTCGCGGGCAGGGACGCTGCCCTTGTCCGGGTGTCTTACGCGGGCGAGCTGGGTTGGGAAATTCACTGTGCTGCCGAGGATGCCCCGGCGATCTGGGATGCTGTGACCGCTGCCGGGGCCAGACCCTTTGGCATGTATGCGCTGGATTCTCTGCGGCTTGAGAAGGGGTATCGCGCCTGGAAGGGTGATCTTTCGAGTGATTATACCCTGCTCGAAGGCGGGCTTGACCGGTTCATCGACTGGTCCAAGGAATTCCCCGGAAAATCTGTGCTGGCGGCGGAAAAACAGCACGGGTCGGCGAAGCGGTTTGTCACCCTGATTGTCGATGCCGGTGATTGCGATGCGCCCTATATGGCGACGCTTTGGCACGATGGCGCGGTGGTGGGCGAGGTCACGTCGGGCGGTTGGGGATACCGTGTGGATGCGTCGATTGCGCTGGGCATGATCCGCGCCGATCTTGCCACGCCGGGAACCGAGGTCGAGGTCGACATCTTTGGCGAACGCCGCCGCGCAACGGTTCAGCCCGATGCGCCGCTGTGGGACGCGAAAAACGAAAGGATAAGAGCATGACCAATATCCCCGCCCATGCGCGTGCCGTTATTATCGGCGGCGGTGTGATTGGCTGTTCTGTCGCCTATCACCTGACGCAATTGGGGTGGCAGGATGTGGTGTTGCTGGAACGCAAACAGCTGACATCCGGCACCACATGGCACGCCGCCGGGCTGATCGCGCAACTGCGGGCCAGTGCCAATATGACGAAACTGGCGAAATATTCGCAGGAGCTTTACGGCGCGTTGGAGGCAGAGACCGGCGTTGCGACCGGGTTCAAACGGGTGGGGTCCATCACCGTGGCTCTGACCAAAGCGCGGTTGGAAGAATTGAAACGATCGGCCGCCATGGCGCGGGCCTTTGGTGTCGAGATCGAAGAAATTTCGCCGGGTGAAATCGGCGCACGCTATCCGCATCTCAACCTTGATGGCGTTGTTGGTGGTGTTTACCTGCCCAAGGACGGACAGGGTGATCCGGCCAATATCGCGCTGGCGCTGGCCAAGGGCGCACGGCAACGGGGCGCGCAGATTGCCGAACGGACCAAGGCCACTGGCGTCACGCGCCAGGGCAGCCGGATCACCGGCGTTGATTGGCAGGCCGAGGATGGCAGCAGCGGCCATATCACCTGTGATCATGTCATCAACTGCGCGGGCATGTGGGGGCGTGAGGTCGGCAAGATGCTGGGCACAAATGTCCCGCTTCAGGCCTGCGAACACTTCTATATCGTGACCGAGGCGGTGCCGGGGCTGACACAATTGCCGGTGCTGCGGGTGCCGGACGAATGCGCCTACTACAAGGAAGACGCGGGCAAGATCCTGTTGGGGGCGTTTGAGCCGGTGGCCAAACCATGGGGCATGGACGGCATCCCAGACAGGTTTGAATTCGATCAATTGCCCGAAGATTTCGACCATTTCGAGCCGATCCTCGAACAGGCCGTCCACCGCATGCCGATGCTGGCCGAAGCGGGCATTCACACCTTCTTCAATGGACCAGAAAGCTTTACCCCCGACGATGCCTATCACCTTGGGCAATGTCCGGGGATGGACAATGTCTGGGTCGCGGCGGGGTTCAATTCCATCGGCATCCAATCGGCTGGCGGGGCGGGGATGGCGCTGGCGCAATGGATGGAGACTGGCGAAAAACCCTTTGACCTTGGCGATGTTGATATTGCCCGCATGGCACCGTTTCAGGGCAATCGCAGCTATCTGCGCAGGCGGGCCACGGAAACGCTGGGGCTGCTTTACGCCGATCATTTTCCGTTCCGGCAAAAGGAGACCGCGCGCGGCATTCGCCGGTCGCCGTTTCACGCGCAACTGGCGGAACAGGGCGCAGTATTTGGTGAATTCGCGGGATGGGAACGCGCCAATTGGTTCGCGCGTGACGGCCAGCCAGCGGAATATCAATACTCCTGGCAACGTCAGAACTTCTTCGAAAACGTCGCGTCCGAGGTCGCCGCGGTGCGGGGGGGCGTCGGCCTGTACGACATGTCGTCCTTTGGCAAATTGCGCGTCGAAGGACCGGACGCCGCAGCATTTCTGAACCATGTCTGCGGCGGTGACATGGCAGTTCCGGTGGGGAAAATCGTCTATACGCAGTTCCTTAATGCGCTGGGCGGGATCGAGGCGGATGTGACCGTGACCCGTCTTTCTGAAACCGCCTATCTGGTGGTCACCCCCGCCGCGACGCGGCTGGCGGATGAAACATGGCTGCGGCGTCATTTGGGGGATCACCGGGTTGTTGTGACCGATGTCACGGCGGGCGAAGGCGTGCTTGCGATCATGGGGCCAAGGTCGCGTGATCTGTTGAATCTGGTGTCGCCCGATGATTTCTCCAATGCGGTCAACCCCTTTGGCAGCGCCCAGGAGATCGAGATTGGCATGGGCCTCGCCCGGGCGCATCGGGTGTCTTATGTCGGCGAGCTGGGCTGGGAGCTTTATGTCAGCGCCGATATGGCCGCGCATGTGTTCGAGGTTCTGCAAAAGGCGGGGCAGGGTCTCGGCCTGAAACTCTGTGGTTTGCACATGATGGATTGCGCCCGGATGGAAAAGGGATTTCGCCACTTCGGCCATGATATCACCTGCGAAGATCACGTGTTGGAGGCGGGTTTGGGGTTTGCGGTCAAAACAGACAAACCGGCATTCATTGGCCGTGATGCGGTGCTGCGCAAACGCGAGGCCGGGCTGGACCGGCGGATGTTGCAATTCCGACTGACCGATCCAGAGCCGCTGCTCTATCACAATGAACCGATCCTGCGGGATGGCGAGATTGTCGGCTTTTTGACCTCTGGGGCCTATGGTCATCATCTGGGCGGGGCGATGGGGCTGGGCTATGTGCCCTGCACCGGTGAAAGCCCGGCCGATGTGCTGGCCTCAACCTACGAGATTGATGTGGCCGGGGTGCGGGTGGGGGCCGAAGCCTCGCTCAAACCGATGTATGACGCCAAAAGCGAACGTATGCGCGGATGACATTCCGCTGGCCAAGAGTGAAACCACCGTCAAAACACCGGGCACGCCCGCCGGTCGGATTGACCCGCCAATGGGCACGGATGCAGGATGAACGCCAAATGAAGTAACCGGCAGCCAGTGGAGTTCAGGTCTGCAGAAAGCGGCGCATGCTTACGTTCTACTCTGTGCACGACGACCTGAAACCACCAATGAAGGCGGATACCGGCGCGCTGGGCCGTCTTCCCTTGTCGGCCTTTCAGTACTGCGAAGCGCTGCGCACGGCGTCGGCGCTGGGGTGGTATGTTTTCCCACCACGTGATTTCAGCCTGTTGTTCGATGGCAAAGAGGTCTTTCTCGCGGATGAGAGCGAATGGCGCGCCCTGCGGTCGGAACCGTTGGGACCGGAAATGGAGACGGCCTGGGAAAAAGATTTTGCCGCCGATTATGGACCGCTGCCAAATTTCCTGGAGGATCTATCAGACACCGGCATTGTCCAGATTTGGACCGGCTATTTTGTAAAGACCGACCCGGGCGAGGCGCTGCAAATTCGCCCACTGGCCAATGTGCATACCAAAAGTGCCTATTGGTGTTACGAAGGTATTGTCGAAACCGATCATTTTGCGCCTTGTCCGCTTTTTATCAATATCCAGCTGACCCGGACCATGTCCGAAATCTTCTTTCCCCGTGATTTCCCATTGTTTCAGGTGGCAGTGCTGCAAAAAGCGGATTTGAAGAAAAATGCGCAACATGCGGTGCATAGTATTTTCGACGCAGATTTCCCTACTGCCGGTTTGGCAAACACATTGCGCAGCGCCAGCAATCCCCGCAAAGCCCCGGGGCAATATGGCGCAAACATCCGCCGTAACTCCAAATCCCGGTGTCCACGGGGCTAAATCGGTGTTCCTGTGCAATGCGTTATCATTTGGCGTAACGTGGAAATAACTTACGTTCCGTGGCTGTGTTGGCCTGATAACACCGGGTATTTGATTTCGCCGATTGGGCGTATGGGGACAGCGTTGGATCTGGCTGCTTTATTGTCGCCAACCTCTGATGCGGTGTTTGTCGCGACGCAAAGCGTGCTGGGGCGACCCGTTTACCGTGCGCCCAAAGGCGCTGCAAATATGGACCACCGGCGGCATCCGGGGTTTCGGGGCGCAAATCTGCGCGGTGAAACATTCGGTACGCCGCCGGTTGCCGTTTTTGCCAATCGAAATGGCAGGTGCAAATTGCACGGATCGAACAAGTGCATGGGCAGGTATCGCCCCGGTAAATCCCTCCCAAAATCTACCTCACAGGGTCAACCCGGCAATTAGCCTTTGGTCAGTTTGACCGCAAGCCGACCCGCGCCAATCGAAGGACGGGGTGTTTGCGTGATGAGTTTTGGTTTTGGCATTGCCATTGGAAATCTCCTGATCTCTGCGCGTTGAAAGATGACAGGAATTGCGCCCACGCCCGGTTCTGGTCAGCCCAAGGGCCAAATTGCAAAGCAGATCGAGGGGCGAAAAACCCGTGTAAAGCGCGAATTCGTCAATCCGCAAAAACCAGAATGAAGTGGATTGGAGATTGCTCAACAAAGGCCGGGATCAGTGCGAATTTCAGGCGATAAATTCGCGTCGGATTTGCGGTTGATTTACGGCAGTGACGGGCAAATAATCACGCTTGCGATCAATTCATGATAAGTTTGCGGAAAATTGACACGGGCACTGCGCACCATATTTCCCGTGGTATATAGGCTTGGGGGCCTGCATGGCGGATCAATATGAAGTGCGATTCTATGGCGGATTGACCATCACCAACCCGGAGGGTCGTGATGTCACGCCGCGCGGGTCCAAGGCACGCGGTCTTTTGGCGCTGCTGTGCGAGGCCGACGAAATGCGTCGCGGGCGTCGCTGGCTTGAAGGGAAACTTTGGTCGGGCCGCTCCCAGGTTCAGGCCGCCGGCAGCCTGCGACAGACCCTGACCGAAGTGCGCCAGGCGCTGCACCCGGATACCGACATCTTTGGGGCGGATCGGCTGGATGTCTGGCTGGATGCCAGCCGGATTGTGACCGATCTGGCCCCCGGATCGCCCCTGCGCGCCGCCCATCGTGACCTGTTAGAGGGTCTGGATGTGCGCGATCCCGAATTCGAGGCCTGGCAACAAGCGCTTCTCAAACGTCAGATCGGCAGCGAACAACCGGCGGCGGCGATGTTGAACGCCCATCAGGCCCTGCATACGCTCAGCATTCGCGCCGCGATGTCCGACGCGGGGTCGGCGACAGAGCGGATCACCGGTCAAATCGTTGCCGATCAGGTGGCCAAAAGCCTGGAGGAACGGTTGTCGGCGCTGCGCTTTGCCAGCTTTGAACGGTCGCGGGCGGCCCAGTCCCCGGATCTGGAAATTCGCTGCGACGTGGCCGAGGATGGCGCGCGGGGCGTCGTGTTTCTTCGGGTTGAAAGCGGCCGGGACGGGCGAACCTTGTTTTCCGGCCACCGCAGCGTGGATGGGTCGGCATCCGATATTATTTCGTCGGATGTGATTTCCGGGCTGGTGCATTCTGCGGCTTCAAAGATTGTGCACCGCCTGCCGGCGATGATTGACCTTAGCCGCCCTGAAGCGGCGGCGTTGGGGTATTCCAGCTTGGGCATGCGGAAACTGGCGCGGTTCGATCCTGCGGCGTTTGAAGATGCGCAAAACTATTTCCAAAGCGCCTATGACACCAATGCCAACGGCGTTTATCTGGCCTGGCGTGCCTTTGTGCGGATGGCGCAATTGGTGGAAGGTGGGGGTGGCGATCATCAATCCCGGCTGGAAGAGGTGGCGATGCTGACCCGCCGGTCGCTTGAAGGGGCGCGCGACAATGGTTTGGCGGTGGCCTTGGTGGCGTTAACCCGGATCATGCTGGAGGATGATCTGCGCGCCCCGGCCGAGCTTGCCGAATTGGCCATGCAGTGGAATGCCAACAATATGTTTGCCCGCCAGACACTGGCTGTGGCCCATAGCGCGGTGGGGGACACCGCCAAAGCCTATGAAATGTCGGCGGCCTGTCGCAACGCCGGGTTGGAAGACGAACTTAGCCACCTTTGGGATCTTTATCATGCACTGGTCTGTATATCGGCGGCAAATTGACCGAGGCGCGTCTGGCCGCCACCCGCGCGAGCGAGGCCGCGCCGGGGTTCATCGCCCCGCGCCGTCAATTGCTGGCGCTATGTGCCAATGCGGGTGATATGGCCGGAGCGCGGAAATATCTGCTTCAAATCAAAGGTCTGGAGCCGGGGTTTTCCTTGGATCGGTATCTGAACGACCCCGAATATCCAAATCTGACGCTGCGCAAGGCCGGGCTGATCGAACCATTGCGCAAATTTGATCTCGGCGCCTGATAATGGGCGTTTTAGGCGCAGAGCCTGAAATCATCGCCGGGGATCAAATACGGATTGGAAACCGGTGCGCCGATTCAAGGTACTGAAATATTTGACTTACTTGTCTGGCTGGTTAGCTTGAGGCGCATAGAAACAATTGATTTTGCTGCGGTGGGAATTTGGGGATGGAATTACTTCTTCTTGCGGGTCTGCTTTTGGGTTTGCCGTTTGTATTTGGCGGTTTGGGGGCGGATGGGTCCGGTGATGACGATCAGCCGCTGCAAACCCCCGACGAATCCGATGACGACGACATCGTGACACCGGATGGCGGGGATGATCCATTGATCGCCCGGATCACTGGCACCGATGATTTTGATATTCTGGACGGCGGCGCGCGCGATGACAGCATTCGCGCATTGGATGGCGATGATGTTGTCTTTGGCGGGCCAGGCAGCGATTCAATCTACGGTGGGCCGGGTCACGACCTTTTGGGGGGTGACCTGGGCGATGATCTTGTTGTTGGCGGGCTGGGCGAAGATACCGTCGAAGGCTGGACCGGCGACGATACTGTTCTGGGGGGCTATGGCAACGATCTGGTCTATGGCGATGACGGTGACGACATTGTCGATGGCGGTGCGGGCAACGACTATGTTGGCGGCGGAGAGGGGCTTGATACCCTTCTGGGTGGCAGCGGCAATGACACGCTGGATGATCACGATCATTTTCTCGATCCAGGGCCGGCGACCAGTGTGATGGATGGCGGCGATGGCGATGACACTCTGATGTTTCTGGCGGGCAGTACCGTGTCCGGCGGCGATGGCGCGGATGATTTCCGGATGTATCGCACGCCAGAGCGTGACGAAGTCACCGGGATCACCGATTTCGATCCGGCTGAAGACCAATTGTGGATTGATATTCAGGTCCGCGAGGGGGAAGGCGGCGATCTCACTCTGCGAGACTGGGAGGACGGCACCGGCGCCGATCTCTATTATGGGGACGCTCTGGTGGCGCATATCGGTGGCGGTCAGGATCTTGCGGCTGAGGATATCGAGCTGCAGGTGCAGTTGTGGAGAAACGGCGGAGAGCAAACGCTGGAAGACGGCGATGGCGATACCACGCTTTATGGTAACTACGAGGATGATACGATTCTTGGTGGTGGCGGTGACGATTACATCGTTGTCGGGGGCGCATCGGCGGGCGACAGCAATTATCAGGCTGGCGAAAATCTGGCGGATGGCGGCGAAGGTGACGACAAGATCTTTGGCTCAGGTGGCGAGGTTCATGGGCCGTACTGGTACGACGATGACTCTGAACCAGGGGTCTTTGAGCAAACAATTGGCCGCGACACGCTGATTGGTGGCGCAGGGGATGACCTGTTGGTGTCGGAAAACGGCAATGAGATGACCGGCGGTGCCGGGGCGGATATTTTTGCAGTCGACCATGAAATCCCGGAGGTGGCCCAAGGTTTTGATTTCGCGCCCTCGACCATCACCGATTTCGACGCTGCCGAGGATGAGCTGGTGGTCATCATCAATCCCAATACCTATTCCAACATCTATACCGGCGCGCGCGCCGTCACGGTGGATGTCTGGGAGGATGGGACCGGGGCTGATGTCGCGCTGGATGGCACGGTGATTGCCGAGGTCGCGGGTGGTCAGAACCTGACCACCGAAAATATCAGGATTGAGCAGTTCGGCGTTGAATTGGCGGCTGAATAGCCGCCAAAAGGCAGAGTATCACGCGAGCCCCTTGGTCAGGCGATCATGGGCTGCCAATTGGCCGATCAGAGCTTGCATTTGATCCACCGGGATCATGTTCGGCCCATCCGAAGGCGCGTTGTCGGGGTCTTCATGCGTCTCGATGAACAGCGCCGCGACCCCCACCGCAACCGCCGCGCGCGCCAGCACCGGCGCGAATTCGCGCTGGCCGCCAGATGTGGTGCCCTGGCCACCCGGTTGTTGCACTGAATGGGTGGCATCAAACACCACCGGATAGCCCGTGCGCGCCATGGTCGGCAGGCCGCGGAAGTCACTGACCAACGTGTTATAGCCAAACGACGTGCCGCGATCACAGAGCAAGATCCGCTGGTTGCCCGTGCTGGCGATCTTGTCCGCGACATTGCCCATGTCCCAAGGGGCCAGAAACTGGCCCTTCTTGACGTTGATCGCGCTGCCAGTTTCGCCGGCCGCCAGCAAAAGATCGGTTTGGCGGCACAGGAACGCCGGAATTTGCAACACGTCGACGGCCTCGGCGGCGGGTACGCAATGCGCTTCGGTATGTACGTCGGTCAGCACCGGACAGCCGAATTCGTCGCGGATCTTTGACAGGATACTCAGCCCTTCATCCATGCCCAGACCACGTTCGGTGGTGATCGAAGATCGATTGGCCTTGTCGTAGCTGGCCTTGAAAATGAACGGTGTGCCGGTCGGCGCACAGGCTTCGGCAATGCGTTCGGCCATCATGCGGGCGTGCGCGTGGCTCTCTAATTGGCAGGGCCCGGTGATCAGCGCAAAAGGCTGGCTGGCACTGACCGCGACTTCGCCAATGGTGACGGTTCTTGCTTCTGTCATTTGTCTCTCAGCACCTTTTCGATCCGCGCCACATCTGCGGGATTGTTCAATTCCCAAAACAGCCGCCCGCGGGCCTGAACCTCGACACAGCGCACTGGCATGCCGTGCACCAGGAACCGAAGCTGTTCCAAACCTTCAAGCATTTCCAGCCGACTTGGCCCCCAGAAGGTATAGGCGCGCAGCGCCTCGGGGCGATAGGCATAGACGCCGACATGGTGATAAACCGGGATGTCGGTCTTGGGCACTTTATCCGGATCAATGTAAGGCACGATTTCCTTGGAAAAATAGAGCGCGCGATTGTCGCTGCCAAACACTGCCGTCGTGCCGCCGACGCGGCCGTTCTGGCGGTCTTCGACAAACATCTCATAGGTCGCCGCATCACATTGCAACACCGGGGTCGCCATTTTCGCGCCGGGGTCTGACGCCATGGCGGAGATAAGCTCTTCGACGAACCACGGCGGCGTAAGCGGCGCGTCACCTTGAAAGTTCACCACCAGATCTGCCTCGATCGCGCCATTGGCCAGTGCCTCGGCACAGCGAGCGGTGCCGTTTTCGGCCTCGGGCGAGGTCATGATGACCGAGGCCCCGAACCCTTCGGCGGTGCTGCGGATCAGCGCGTCATCGGTGACCACATGCACCGCATCGACGCCGCGGATCTGACAGGCCGCATCCCGACTCATCTCGATCAGGGTTTTCTTGCTGCCGTCTTTCTGTGTCAGTTCCGCCAGCGGTTTGCCGGGATACCGTGACGACGCATACCGCGCCGGAATAAGAATTACCGTCTTCATGCCACCCCCGCCCGCAGGACATCGTGAATATGCAGAATGCCAACCGGGTGGTTGGCCTCGTCGATCACCATCAAGGCACCGATCTTGCGCGCGTTCAACAGCGCCAGCGCCTTGGCCGCCAGAATATCCGGCGTCACGGTGACCGGATTGCGGCTGGCCAATTCGCCAGCTGTCATTTGCATCAACCGGCCAATGTTGCGCCGCAGATCGCCATCAGAAATCACCCCGACCAATTTTCCGTCTTCCACAACCGCCGCGATGCCAAAGCTTTTGGAGGTCATGGTGATCAACACCTCCTCCATCTTTGTGTCAGCAGGCACCAGCGGCAACATGTCCGGCCCATGCATAAGGTCCGATACCCGGCTCAGCTGCGCACCCAGTTTGCCGCCGGGGTGGAAAACCTGAAAATCCTCAGAGCCAAAGCCGCGCAATTCCATCACCGCCACCGCCAAAGCATCCCCCAAGGCCAGCGTCAGCGTGGTCGAGGTGGTCGGGGCCAGCCCCATGGGGCAGGCTTCGGGGCGTTTTGGCAAGGTCAGCTGATAATCTGCCGCTTGCATCAAGGTGCTGTTCGGGTTTGACGACAGGCCCACCATCGGAATGGAAAACCGACGCGTGTGCAGGATGATGTCGCGTAATTCCTGGGTCTCACCGGAGTTGGAAATCAAGAGGCAGACATCATGCCGGGTGATCATCCCAAGGTCGCCGTGGCTGGCCTCGGCGCCGTGTACGAACGTCGACGGCGTCCCGGTCGAGGCCAAAGTGGCTGAAATCTTGCGGCCGATATGGCCGGATTTGCCGATGCCTGACACGATGACTCGCCCCTCCAGCCCGGCAAAAAGCCGCGCAACGGCTTCGAAGTCTTCGGGCAGCGCATCGGCCATGGCGGCCAGCGCGTCAGCTTCGGTCTGCAAAACCCGGCGGCCGATGTCTGTCACTGCCGCAAGATCGGCGTTTGTGGTCATGTCACTGCCCCGTTCACTGCTTTTGCGTCAGATACACGCTTGTCGCGTCGCGCGCCAGCCTGTCGCAGCATAAGGGGCGTCAGGGCGCGAGCAGGACCGGTCCGATCTGGGGGTCAGGGGGCAGAGTCCGGGCCGAAAATCGCGGCGGAATGTTGCGCGATATAGATCCGCAACCACGGGGTGAATATATCTGGCTGCGCGGCGATTTCACGTTCCAGATCCTGCCGGGTGATCCAGCGCAGGGCCTGTACTTCGTCGGGATTGGCGGTGACGCTCAGGGTCAGGTCGGCGTGAACCGTGAAAATCTCGACCACCTCATGTTCGATCATGCCGCCGCCAACATCGGCACGGTATTCAACCTGTTGCCGCCAGACCGGGGTCACCCCGGTGATGCCCAGTTCCTGATCCAGCCGCCGCCGCGCGCAATCATCGGCCTTTTCGTCCCAATGCGGATGGGTGCAACAGGTGTTCGCCCAAAGCCCCGGCGTGTGATATTTTCCGGCGGCACGTTGCTGGATCAGGATGAGGTCGTCCGATCCGCTTTTCGCGATGACAAACACCGATACCGCCATATGACGCAGACCGCGTTCATGGGCCTCCAGCTTGCCAACCGGGGTCAAGTGCCCATCGACCCATGCGGGAACCAAATCTGTCATTCTGCCCTCGTGTTGGCGTTGTTGCGACCCCGGGGGATGGCTGCGTCGAAACGCCCAGGCCCGTTTGGCTGCATCGCCTACCCTTTTTGGACTTGGAAAATCAAGCGGATGCATGCGGCATGTAAAGGTCAGGGCAATCTGTCGCGTCCAGATGGCTTGACCAATGGCCCATAAGCAGCAGATTGAGCCCCATAACACAGGAGAGACAACGATAAATCGTTTAGTTCTGACATCCATCCTGACTTTGGCCCTTGCTGTTCCGGCATTGGCAGAAAGCCACGACCCCGACATGGCCGCTGTTGACTTGACCGCCACCGGCGATGTGGCCAAAGGCGAAAAGGCGTTCAAGAAATGCCAATCCTGCCATGTGGTGAAAAACGACGCCGGTGAGGTGCTGGCGGGACGGGCGGCGAAGACCGGGCCGAACCTCTTTGCGGTGGCGGGACGGACCGCCGGCACGCTGGAAGGATACCGGTACGGCAATGATCTTGTTGCAGCCGGAGAGGCGGGTCTGGTCTATGACGAAGCCAGATTTGTGACCTATGTGATGGATCCCAAGGCGGCGATCCAGGAGGTCACGGGCGATGGCTCTGCGCGTTCAAAAGATGAGCTACAAGGTGCGCAAAGAGGATGAGGCAAAAGACCTTTATGCCTTCTTGCTGTCCTTGGCTCCGCAAGCAGAGACTGCCGAAAGCGGCAGCTAACACCACCACGGTGGCAATGCGCGTGTCCCGGCCGGACCCTTTTGGGGGCCGGTGATCGAATGATCGCGTGACAGAGTGAGGTTGCACCCCCAAGGGGTGTGACCGCTTGCCTTTGGGTCTCAACTTCGCCAAGTCTTGCGCGGATGTGAAAGGGGACCTCTTATGGCCAGCGCTGAAAGTCAAAAACCCGCCGTGAACGAAGACACGCCGCAGGGCTTGGGCTATTCAACCGCCGCCTATGTGCTTTGGGGGTTTCTTCCGCTTTACCTGAAGGCGCTGTCGCATGTGCCCGCGGTCGAAATCGTGGTGCACCGGGTGATCTGGTCCGTTCCCTTGGCGGGGGCGGTTTTGATCCTGATGGGGCGCACCGGCCAGCTGCGCGAAGCCCTGAGCAATCCCCGAACTCTTGCCATGGGCTGTGTCACAGCGGCATTGGTGTCGATCAATTGGGGCATCTATATCTGGGCGATTGCCAATGATCGCACGATCGAGGCGGCGCTGGGGTATTATATCAATCCGCTGTTTTCGGTGTTTCTTGGCGCGGTGCTGCTGGGGGAAAAACTGCAACGTGCACAGCTGGCGGCGCTGGCGCTGGCGGCATTGGCGGTGATGATCCTGACAGTGGATGCGGGGCAGCTGCCCTGGCCTGCGTTGGGCGTGATGTTGAGCTGGGGGTTTTATGCCCTGGCGAAAAAACAGCTGTCCGTTGGCCCGAACCAGGGGTTCCTGCTCGAGGTTCTGATCCTGCTGGGGCCTGCGTTGATTTGGCTGGCGCATTTGCAGATGACCGGGCAGTCGCATTTTGCCAATGGCGTGGCGTCGGACACCTGGTTGTTGGTGGGCTGCGGCGTGGTGACGGCGGTGCCGTTGATGTTGTTTGCCAATGGGGTGCGGCTGTTGCGGATGTCGACCACCGGAATCTTGCAGTTCATTGCCCCGACGTTGATCTTCCTCTGTGCGGTTGTGGTGTTCGGCGAACCATTTGGCACCGCGGAAATGATCGCCTTTCCGATGATCTGGGTGGCGCTGGTGATCTATTGCGTGGCGATGGTGCGTGGCATGCGCCGGGCCACGGCGCAGGGCCGGGCCTGAGCTATCCGCCCTTGCAGAGGGGCAAAGCATTTGCCACATGCAGGGGATTAGTGATTATGACCCGCCCAACACCCCGCTTGATATTGTTCATGCCGATCATGAAATCCTGATCGTCAACAAACCTTCGGGGCTGCTTTCGGTTCCGGGCAAGGGACCGCATCTGGCGGATTGTCTGATTGCGCGGGTGCAGGACGCATTTCCCACTGCGTTGCTGGTGCATCGCCTGGACCGCGACACATCGGGGGTGATGGTGTTTGGCCTGACGCCACATGCCCAACGCCATCTTGGCCTGCAGTTCGAGAAACGGCAGGTCAAGAAAACCTATGTCGCGCGGCTTTGGGGGCGGCTGGAGCCGAAAACCGGCACGGTGGATTTGCCGTTGATCGTGGATTGGCCCAATCGCCCGTTGCAGAAAGTGTGCCATGACACCGGCAAGGCGGCGCAGACCGATTGGCGGGTGCAATCCTATCCCGAAGGCGAGACACGGGTGCGCTTCATGCCCAAGACCGGTCGCAGCCACCAATTGCGGGTGCATGCGCTGGAACTGGGCCATGTGATTTTGGGAGATCCGCTCTATGCCACGGGCGCGGCGCGGGACTATCCCCGCCTGATGCTGCATTCCGAGGAGCTGCGCCTGCGCCACCCGGATGGCGGCGAAGGCATGAAGTTTCGTGCGAAAGCCCCGTTCTGAGCCAAGGTATCCGGCCGGGCAGAAGAGGGGGCCAGCCCCCTCACCCCCGGGATATTTCGGGTCAGATGAAAGGGCTTAACCGCGCAGCACGCCGCCGGTGGCCTTGGCAACCTTTTCCACCACTTTGGCGGAAACCGCTTCGATGTCTTTTTCGGTCAGCGTTTTGTCACTGGGTTGCAGACGCACGGTGATGGCGAGGGATTTCTTGCCTTCGCCAAGCGAGCCGCCGATGAATTCGTCAAACACCCGCACCCCGGCGATCAGCGCCTTGTCCGCGCCGCTGGCGGCATTCACCACGTCGAGCGCCGCGACATCCGCGTCGAGCACAAAGGCGAAATCGCGTTCCACCGCCTGCAGGTCGTTCAATGCCAGCGCCGCCCGGGTTGCGCCGGATTTACGCGGCATCGGGATTGCATCGGGCCAGAGGGTAAAGGCCATTGCCGGACCTTTGATGTCCATTGCCTGAAGCACCTTGGGGTGCAATTCGCCAAACACGCCCAGCACCTTTTTCGGGCCGAGACAGATCACGCCGTGACGTCCCGGATGCCACCATGCGGCGCCATCGCGGCGGATTTGTGCCTTGGCCGGGGCGCCCATTGCCGCAAGGACGGCTTCGGCATCAGCCTTGGCGTCGAAGACATCCACCGCGCGGGCTGTGCCGTGCACATCCTTTGGGGCCGTGCGTCCGACAAGAAGACCGGCAACCTGGTTGCTTTGTTCCCCCGGTTCGCCGCCCTGGAAGATATGACCCAGTTCGAACAGCGCCAGATCCATGAAACCGCGCGCCTGGTTGCGGGCCGCGGCCTGAAGCAGGCCGGGCAAAAGATCGGGGCGCATGTGGCTCATCTCGGAGGAGATCGGGTTGGCCAGTTTGGTGACATCCGCGCCGCCGCCGAACAATTTGGCCGCCGCTTCGTCGATGAAGCTGTAGGTGACGCATTCGTTATAGCCGAGCGCCGCAGTGGTGCGCCGCGCTGCCGCTTCGCGTTTCTGCATCGGCGACAGGATGGGCCGGGGAATGCCGGCGGTTGGGCGTGGCAGCGGCTGGGCCGGCAGTTTGGTGAGCGAGGCCACCCGTGCCACTTCTTCGACCAGATCGGCCGTGCCCATCACATCGGGGCGCCAGCTTGGCACCTGGGCCATATTGCCTTCGAGCCGGAAACCCAGAGATGTGAGGATCTGGCGCTGGTCACTTTCGGGGATTTCCATGCCGACCAGAGACTGCAACCGTTTGGGGTCCAGCTCATAGGCGCGGGCGACATTCGGCACCTCGCCTGCAACCACAAGCGAAGAGGCCTCGCCACCGCAGAGATCCAGGATCATCTGTGTCGCGTCTTCCATGGCTTGCATGTTGTAGGCCGGGTCGATGCCACGTTCATTACGATAGCGGGCGTCGGAATTGATTTTCAGCGCGCGACCGGTCATGGCGATCTGGATGTGGTCCCAGACCGCGGCCTCAAGAAAGACATTGACCGTTTCATGGGTACAGCCGGTGGCAAGACCGCCCATGATGCCGCCGATGCTTTCGACACCATTGTCATCGGAAATCACCACCTGGCCGGAGGAGAAGGTGTATTCTTTTTCATCCAATCCGGTCAGCGTCGCGCCGTCCTGGGCGCGATGGACCCGCAGGGGGCCGGCAACCTTGTCCGCGTCAAAGACATGCAAGGGGCGGTTGCGATCATAGGTGAAGAAATTGGTGATATCGACCAGCTTCGAGATCGGGCGCAGGCCAATTGCGCGCAGGCGGTCCTGCAACCATTGCGGCGAGGGGCCGTTTGTCACATTGCGGATCAGGCGGCCGGCAAAGACGAAACAGCCATCGTTGCGGGCATCGTCGTCGATTGTGATCTGGATCGGGCAGGGGAATTGGCTGTCGACCTGTTCACGTGGCAGGGGTTTCAACGTGCCAAGCCCGCGCGCCGCCAGATCGCGGGCAATGCCATGCACGCCAAGCGCATCGGGGCGGTTTGGCGTGATGGCGATTTCGATCACCGGATCGACCTTGGCCGGATCATTTTCGGCCAGCCAGTCGATGAAGCGGTCGCCCACTTCGCCAGAAGGCAGTTCGATAATGCCGTCATGTTCCTCGCTGAGCTCCATCTCGCGTTCGGAGCACATCATGCCATAGCTTTCGATGCCGCGGATCTTGCCGACCCCGATGGTGATGTCGATGCCGGGGACATAGACGCCGGGTTTGGCGATCACCACGGTGATGCCTTCGCGTGCGTTGGGCGCGCCGCAGATGATCTGGGTCTCGCCATCTGCCGTGGCCACCTGACAGATCTTCAGCTTGTCGGCATCGGGGTGTTTTTCGGCGCTGACGACCTTGCCGATGGTGAAATCCGCCAGACGCTCTGCCGGGTTGGCCACTTCCTCGACCTCAAGCCCGAGATCGGTCAGCGCGTAAACAATGTCATCGACCGACGCAGTGGTGTCGAGATGATCTTTGAGCCAGGACAAGGTGAATTTCATGTGCGTCGCTTCCGGTCTGTCATACGGTTTGCACGCGAGATACCGCAAAGGCGGGGCAGGGGAAAGACCTGGTTGTCCGGGGGTGGTCGGTGAAAAACCGTGGGGCGAACCCGCGGCGTATATCGTGCAGACCGGCGGCGCACTTGCGGGGCAAGGGGTATGCGTAGGGGGCCTGACCCTCAGGTGGGGCTGCAATGTCAAGATGCTCAGAGATCAGCAGGCCCAGTTCCAAGGGTTGCCAGCAATCCGGGCGCATTACGGGTTTGATTTACCCAACCGATAGACTCCATCTGCGGTCCCGGCCGTCGATCCAGTAACCCGTGACCAAATGCCATTGTTTCAATATGTTCCCAGCATCAGATCAAATTGCGATGTGCAAGATTTCGCATCAGATGGCTGATGCCAAAGGCCCATTCCGGGCACTCGGTAGACAGCCGCACGCGATTGCGCAATGCGCCGAAACCGGCGGCTGAAATCACCACGGTATCATTGATCTTATGGGTGAGCCCTTCGCCAGCAACGTCGGCATTCCACACACGGCCCAGAGGAACAGCGCGCCCGTCGAAATCAGCGACATCGGGGATATGGGTTTGATTGGACATGTTATTTCCGCTTGAACTGAGGTGTGCGTTTTTCGGCAAAGGCGGCGCGCCCCTCCTGGGCGTCATCGGTCGCAAAGCAAATGGATTGGAGATCACGCTCGTAGGCGATGGCCTTTTCCAATGGCATGTTGAATGCCGCCTTGAGGTTTTCGCGGGCGGTTTCGAACCCTTCCAGCGGCTGCACATCCCAATGTACCGGCCCGCCGTTTTTCTCGGCGGCGGCCAATGCATTGAACCCCCTCGGGTGATCCCAGGTCAGGCCAAGGTAGGTCATTTCTCCCTCCGCCCGATGACACCGGTTTCGGCGAGGGTTTTGATGTCGCCTTCGGGGATGCCGAGGTGCGCAAGAATATCATCGGTATGTTCCCCCGTGAGCGGCGCGCCATAGCGGATCGACGACGGGGTGCGGCCAAACCGAATGGGAAAACCCGGCGTTTTGACCCGCCCCTCGGTCGGGTGATCATATTCCACAAAGGTCTGATTGTGGCGGATTTGAGGGTCTGCAACCAGATCCGCATAACCATAGACGGGACCGGACCAGACGCCCTCGGCCTCCAGCCGGTTCAGCACGTCCTCGGTCTGGAATTTCGCCACCGCGTCGCGCACCATGGCAAATGTCTGATCCCGGTCGGTCCAGCCCGCCTGATCGACATCCAGACCGCTGAGCGCAGGCTCTTCCAGCGCGCGCGACAGCCCGTCAAAGTCCGGCATCGCGATGGCGATATAGCCGTCCAGCGTTTTGAACGTCCCATAAGGCGCGCGGATATAGGAATGGGCATGTGGTTCTGCGCTGCGCGTTTGCGGCACGCCACCGGCAGTGAAAACAGAAAGCTCCTGCATTTGCAGCGTGGTGATGGCGTCGAGCATGTTGACCTCGACCTTTTGGCCCTCGCCAGTGCGTTCGCGGTGCAACAGGGCGGCCAATGCGCCCTCGAATGCCGAATATGCGGTGACCGCATCAACCAGATATTGTCCCGCTGCCTGTGGCGCCTCGCCCTTGCGCCCCGCCGAAAGCATCGCCCCCGACATCGCCTGCAACAGCAGATCCTGGCCGGGGCGTTTCACATATGGCCCGGTCTCGCCATAGCCAGACATGGAAGCTGTGAGATCAAGATCCATCAGATCGAGGTTTTTGAACCCCGTACTCTTGCCGAACAGCTTCTTGCGCTGCGTGGAGCCACCGATGCGGTCGGTCTTATTGCGCTGGATCACCCCGAGGTGCGCGAAGCCGTGAATGCGTTGGCGCAAACCGGCGTTCAAAAATGTACCATGGTGTCTGACATCCCGACGGTGCACAAAGTCGGATATGTCGGGATCGACAACCGGGCTGCCGGGCGATTGGCGGGATTGCTGGTTGGGCGATTGCTGCCTGCGGATTGTCAGCACAAGGTGGCGCTGTTCCTTGGCTCGCATGCCTATCGCGGGCACGAAGAGCGCGAGATGGGGTTCCGATCAATCCTGTCGGAAGAGTTTCCCGATCTTTCGATTGCCGCCTTGGCAGAGGTCAGCGACGACCGCGATCTTGCCTATGAGGAAACCCTGAGCATCCTGAACAAAGGCGAAATCAGCGCAATTTACAGTATCGGTGCGGGCAACCAGGGCATCGCACGTGCATTGCAGGAAAAAGGGATCGCACGCAAAACGGTATTTGTCGCGCATGACATCACCGAAGCGACCCGGATCATGCTGATTGACCGCACGCTTGATGCGGTCATTGATCAAAACCCAAAGGTGCAGGCCCGCGAGGTCGTCAAACTGCTCGCCTCTGCCGTGAACGGCAAATCAGAGCCGGAATATCCGCCGCGTCTTCAGGTGGTTCTTCGAGAGAATATTCCGTCGTATTGATCGGATTGCCGCTGTCCTGCGGCAAGGCTTCGTTGGGCCACCGGAGCAGCCCAACGAGAGATCAGATATTGTGATTACTTCTTCCAATACCACGCTTGCGGCATGAAGACGTTCGCGGGGCTGGGCCATTGGCTGGTCGAGACCATGCCCGGCAGCACGTTCATCAGCCCGTTTTTGACCACCCCATAGGTCGAGGGGTTCTTGGTGACGCCGAAGGCCTCGAATTCCTCGGCTGCGATGTCGGCCATTTGCTGATAGAGCGTGACGCGGTTGTCAGGGTCGACATTGCTGTTGATGGCTTCCCAGATGCGATAGCGCTCTTTCACGTGCTCCGGGGGTTCCACACCGCTGGTGCCGCCGGTTGTATACCACTCGGTCCAGAGCGGCGCGTGACGCGAGCTGTCGTCGATGGGCAGCAGCGACGATGGCAACTGACCCGGGCTGAGGGTGGTGTTGCCGCTGTCCGCAGTAAAATCGTGGTCCGCATTGGCGGAACGCAGCTTGTGCAAAGAGCGGTCCACAACGTTGAGGTCAATCGCGATGCCGATGTCTTTCCACTGGGCCTGAACCACCTGAATCATGTCGATGATCTGGGGATAGGTGTTGCGAATGTCGATCAGGAACCGCGCTGGGCGGCCATCCGACATCAGGCGGATTCCATCCTCATTGCGCTCTGTCAGGCCAAGCTCATCCAGAAGTGCGTTGGCTTTGGCAGGATCATACTCAAGGTGCTGCGTGGCCAGCCTTTCATTATAGAGCTTTTTGCCCTCCCAGGGGCCGGTTTGCCACGGGGTGCCGTCCCCAAGCAGGGCGGTATCAATCACCTCTTGGCGATCCATGCCGATCGACAGCGCGATGCGGAAATCCTTTTCGTTGAACAGCGCGGAAATCACCGGGTCCTTGTGGTTCAGGTTGGGCTGAATCCAGTTGTAGTTGCCGCCAACACCGACGACCTCGTAGAGTTGGTACTCGCCTGCCTCGCGGTTGTCGGCAAGGACGGGACGGTTTGCCGCCGCATCAATGCCGCGCGCCTGGAAATCGAACTGGCCCGCAATGGCGGCAAGTGTCATCGCCTCGGGATCCTGGAAAATCCGCCCTTCAAGCTCGCCGATATAGGGCAATTGATTGCCTTCGGCGTCGACCTGCCAGAAATACGGGTTCGCCGTCAGCGTCACGACCGTCGCGCCGCCATCAAGCGGGTTTTCCATGACCCATGGGTCCAGAACGGGACGCTCGACATTCAGCCAGCGCTGGCCTTCGGTCGGATCGCCACATTTTTGCACGAACAGCGTTTGCCAGTCGGACACGCCCGCTTCGTCGAGCAGGGGTTGAAGGTTGTCGTTGTAATCCGGGTGGAAGGTCGCGCAATAGTGTTTGGCATAGAAGACGAGGGCAGCCCCTTCTTCCCGCGCCATCTGACCCAGGAATTCGCCGTTGGCGCGCGGGAAGAGGATCTTGAACGTCGTGTCATCAACCACTTCGAGCGCCATCGGATCGTCGCCGGCCTTG
The DNA here is from genome assembly GCF_055808435.1 of Marinovum sp. J2-8. NCBI lineage: Bacteria > Pseudomonadati > Pseudomonadota > Alphaproteobacteria > Rhodobacterales > Roseobacteraceae > Marinovum > Marinovum sp. J2-8. The sequence continues at coordinate 288,337 of NZ_JBVVRZ010000003.1, forward strand.
AAACGTGTCGACAGTGAACCGTAATCGGCGTTGAGCAGGACATCGTCGATGGCAAAGGCCACGTCTTCTGTCGTCATCGGGGTGCCGTCCGACCACCGCAACCCTTTGCGCAGGTAGAAGGTGAATTCCGTCCCGTCCTCGGACACGTCCCAGCCTTTGGCCACGTTGGGAATCAGGTCTTCACGGTTATGGTGCCAGCGCACCAGACCATTGGTGCCGACGTGCTGGCGCATGGTGCCATCATCGCCGGAACTGGCCAGCCCGAAGCGCCATTTGCCGCCATAGGTGCCGACCGAGCCAAAATCTACGATCTCTGGTTCGGCGGACACACGTTCCGCCACGGGCGGCAGGTCGCCGGCCGAAACGCTGGCGTCAAACTCTGGGTTTTGTCCTGTCGCCTGAGCGTGCAAAGCCGTGCCCAAAAGCACAAGCCCGAGCGCCGTCGCAAGGCGCGGTACTCTTTGAAAATTACGCATTCTGATTGTCTCCTCCTAGTGTCGCGGGCGACTGCCCATCTCCCGATCGGGCAGGTTCCACGATGTTCAAGATGATGTGGCGTATTGGCTTTTTCAACTTTAAAATGCTGTTACCTATTGAATATGTGAAAATCATTTGCATTTTAATTCCTCTATGGCCACGAGAAAGCGGGGAAGCTTTCGGCTAAGGGAGGGAAAATTGCTCTATTACATCTTTCGAAGGATCGTCTGGTCGATCCCGTTCTTTTTCGCGATATCGCTGTTCGCGTTCTTGATCATTCAGGCGCCGCCGGGCGACTATCTGACAACCTATGCCGCGCGGCTTGAGGCGCAGGGGCAGGTGGTTGACCAAGCGCGTTTGGAAACCCTGCGCGAACGTTTTGCCCTGGGCGAGCCTATCCTGGTTCAGTATTTCAACTGGATCAGCGGCATCATCACCCGCGGTGACTTCGGAATCTCATTTGAATTCCAACAGCCTGTCTCGGAAATGATCGGTCAGCGCATGGCGTTGTCGGTGGTTTTGGCGACATCGACGTTGTTCTTCACATGGGCGATCGCCCTTCCCATCGGGATTTATTCCGCAGTTCGTCAATATACCGCAGGGGACTATTTCTTTAGTATTCTCGGCTTTATCGGGTTGGCGACGCCGAACTTCCTGATCGCGCTGGCGCTGATGTATTACGGCACCGTGCATCTGGGCGCGGATGTGACGGGGCTTTTCTCGCCGGAATATGCAAATGCACCGTGGAGCGGCGCGAAGGTCGTCGATCTGCTCAAGCACCTGATCATTCCGGTTGTGATCGTCGGCACCGCCTCGACCGCCAGCCTGATCCGTGTGATGCGGGCGAACCTGCTGGACGAATTGTTCAAACCCTATGTGGTCACGGCGCGTGCCAAGGGGCTGTCCGAGTTTCGGTTGCTGATGAAATACCCGGTTCGGATTGCGTTAAATCCTTTTGTGTCGACGATTGGCTGGGCCTTCCCGCAGATCGTATCAGGTTCGACAATCGTGGCGGTGGTTCTGTCGCTGCCGACCGCCGATCCGCTCATGCTCGACGCGCTGTTGTCACAGGACATGTACCTCGCGGGGGCCTTCATCTTGTTGCTCAGCGTCCTGTCGATTGTCGGCATGTTGGTGTCCGACATTCTGTTGGCGCTGATTGATCCACGCATTCGGTACACATAGGGGGCCTCACTGATGGAATTGCAACACACCGCAACACCAAGCGATCCACGCGCAGCTGACGATGTCGCCGAAGCGTCCCAAGCCCGGCTGATCTGGGAAAAATTCCGCAAGCATCGGGTGGCTCTGGTCAGTCTCTACATTGTCGGCGCCTTTTATGTCGTGGCGCTTTTTGCCGAGTTTTTTCAGCCGTTTGATCCAAATCTGACATCGCGCACCGATGTCTATCACCCGCCGCAAATGATCCGTTTGACCTATGTCGATGACATGGGCAAACGCGTGTTTGCGCCGCATGTTCAAAAGCAGAAACTGACGCGCGACAAGCTGACGTTGAAGGCGTCTTATGCACCGGTCGAAAACGAACGTGTCTTCCTGCGCCTGTTTCCGAAGGTCGAAACCTACAAGCTCGTCAATCTTATCCCTGTCAATCGCACGCTGTTCGGCCCCGTCAATCAGGGAGAGAGATTCTATCTGTTCGGCTCTGACCGATTGGGGCGCGACATGTTCAGCCGCATCGTGGCTGGCACGCGGATTTCGATGTCCATCGGTCTTGTCGGTGTGGGGATGAGCCTTGTGCTTGGCCTGATCATCGGCGGCGCTGCGGGCTATTTCGGCGGCTGGTTCGACACTGCATCGTCGCGGGTCATCGAGCTGATGCTGTCGATCCCGACCATCCCGATCTGGCTCGGGCTGAGCGCGGCGCTTCCGCCGTCGCTTGATCCGTTGACGCGGTATTTCATGATCACACTGATCCTGTCACTGATTGGCTGGACAGAGCTGGCGCGGGTGGTCCGGGGGCGGTTCATGGCCATGCGGTCAGAGGATTTCGTCACCGCAGGCCGGTTGGATGGCGCGTCGCCCCGTCGGGTGATCTTTCGCCATATGATGCCATCACTGGTGAGCCATATCATCGCCTCGGTCTCGCTTGCGATTCCGGTGATGATCCTCGCGGAAACCTCTTTGTCGTTCCTCGGTCTGGGGCTGATGCCGCCGTCGATTTCCTGGGGCGTTCTTTTGAAAGAGGCCCAGAATATTCGTTCCATCGCACAGGCCGAATGGCTGTTTATCCCCGGCGGCTTTGTGGTCGTTGTGGTGCTGGCGCTGAACTTCCTTGGTGACGGATTGCGCGACGCAGCCGACCCCTATTCGCAGCACGGCGCATGAAAGGGCAGAACATGACACAGACCAATACCACCACTCAGACGCCGATCATTTCCATCCGCAACCTGACCACGGCCTTTGCCACCCGCGACGGGGATTTCAACGCCGTCGACGATGTGTCGCTGGATATCCACGCGGGCAAGACGCTCTGTCTTGTGGGGGAAAGCGGCAGCGGCAAAAGTGTGCTGTCGAGATCGCTTTTGCGGATTGAGCAGCCGGGTTTGATCCGCAAGGGCGAGATCATCCTGCATCCATCGCAAAGCGCGGCACGACGCGTGCGGCCGGGGGCGATTGACCTTGCCACGCTTGATGTCAAAGGCAAAACAATCCGCGACATTCGTGGCCGCGATATTGCGATGATTTTTCAGGAACCGATGAGTTCGCTGTCGCCGGTGCATCGGATCGGAAGCCAGATCACGGAATCCATCCGCCTGCATGAGAAAATCAGCAAGGCAGACGCGCGTGACAAGGCGGTTGATCTGCTCAAACAGGTAGAGATCGCCTCGCCCGAGGTGGCGATTGACAAATATCCGTTCGAGTTTTCGGGCGGGATGCGACAGCGTGCGATGATTGCGCTGGCTCTGGCGTGCAACCCGGAAATCCTTGTCGCGGACGAGCCGACCACAGCCTTGGATGTGACCATTCAGGCGGAAATCCTCGACCTGCTCAAAGATCTGCAAAATCGTCACCAAATGGCGATGCTGTTCATCACCCATGACATGGGGGTTGTGGCGCAGATCGCCGATCAGGTTGCGGTGATGCGCCACGGCAAGGTGATCGAGGAAAACGACGTCTTCACCCTCTTTCGGGAACCGCAGCACAGCTATACCAAAACGCTTCTCAAGGCGGCGCAATCCTCGGATACGCCATCGCAGCGGCGGACGGAAATGCGCGCACGTCGCCCCATCGGGCAACCGATCCTGCGGGCGGTTGATCTGGGCAAGAAGTTCCCGCTCAGCAGCAAAGGGATCTTCAGGAAAGAGGTCAGATGGCTTCATGCCGTCAAGGATGTTTCCTTTGACCTTCATGCGGGCGAAAACATTGGGATCGTTGGCGAAAGCGGCTCTGGCAAGACCACATTGGCGCGGTGCATTCAGCGGATTGTGACCGCGCAATCGGGGCAGATCCTGCTGACCGATGCCCATGGAACAGAAACCGATCTCGTGGGGCTTGATGACAAGGCGCTGTTGCCGCATTGGCGCGATATGCGGATGATTTTCCAGGATCCGTTTGCCTCTTTAAATCCGCGGATGACCATTTCACAGATCATCGCAGAGCCGCTGTTGTTGTCTGGCATGACCTCGGCGACGGAGCGCAAGGAACGGGTCGAGGAACTGCTCGATCTTGTGGGGCTGCCGAAATCAGCGGGGAGCCGCTATCCACATGCCTTTTCGGGTGGCCAGCGTCAGCGGGTGTCCATTGCACGTGCCATCGCGCCAAAGCCGCGTATCATCATCGCGGACGAGGCGACCTCGGCGCTGGATGTCAGTATCCGCTCGCGCGTAATGGATCTTTTGCTCGATCTCCAGGAACAGCTTGACCTGAGTTACCTGTTCATCAGCCATGATGTCGGGCTTGTCCGCTACTTCTGTGACCGGGTGCTTGTGATGTACAAAGGCGAGGTGGTCGAGAGCGGCGAAACAGAGCAGATCTGCACTGATCCGCATCATCGCTATACGCAGTCGCTGTTGTCGGCGGTGCCTGTCGCCGATCCCACGCGGCGCGATGCGACCACACGCTTTCGCTATCACGCGCCGACCTGAGCACAGGTCGGCCCCCGCCACATGGCCCCGCGCGCGGCGCAGGGGCTGGCGTCTCTTCTTTAATTTTCGAGGCTTCGAATGACTTCGCTTCACTATATGAAATGGCCGTTGGTCGTGACCTTTTTCGGCCTGTTGCTTGGTGCCTGGCTGGGCTGGGCGACAACCGGCACTCTGGAAGGCATGTTGACCGTGCTCGTGATCTGCATCGTGCTGTCGGTGCTAGAAATCTCGTTGTCGTTCGACAACGCCATCGTGAACGCCAACAAGCTCAAACAGATGACGCCGGTCTGGCAAAAGCGTTTCCTGACATGGGGGATTTTGATCGCCGTGTTCGGGATGCGCATTCTGTTCCCCCTCATCATTGTGGCGGTCGCGGCAAAGATCGGGCCGATTGAGGCGATCAAGCTCGCCGCTGCGGAACCCCAGCAATATGCGGCGATCATGAAGGATGCACATCTGGGGATTGCGGCCTTTGGCGGGACGTTCCTGATGATGGTGGCGCTTGCGTTCTTCTTTGACGAGGATAAGGACATCCACTGGCTGCCGATGGTGGAAAACCATGTCAGCCGCCTAGCGTCGATCCGAGGCGTCGAGATTGCATTTGTCCTGTTGCTGGCGCTGACATTTGCCTCTTTTCTTGAGGGCGCAGAGCGTATGACATTCATCACGGCGGCGTTGTACGGGCTTTTGACGTTCCTGGTCGTTGATGTGATGGGCAACATTCTGGATCGTGCCAGCGAAACCATGAGCGACGCGGCGCGTGGCGGGTTGGGGGCGTTTTTGTACCTCGAAGTGCTTGATGCCAGCTTCTCTTTCGACGGCGTGATCGGGGCCTTTGCGTTGACGCAGAACCTTTTTGTCATTGCAATCGGGCTGGGGATTGGCGCGATGTATGTGCGTTCGATGACCATCATGCTGGTCGAGAAGCGGACGCTGACCGAGTATAAATTCCTCGAACATGGCGCGTTCTACGCGATCCTGATCCTGTCGGTCATCATGTATGCCCAGGCGTTGGTGCATGTGCCGGAGCTTCTGACCGGGCTTGGGGGCGCGACGATCATCGGCGTGTCGTTCTGGTCTTCGGTGCGTCATGCCCGGGTGGCGTCGTAACGCGACGCACCACCGCCATTCATGAAATGCAAAACGGCGCGGTCCCCAAGGGCCGCGCCGTTTCTTCGTCTACAGGGGAGGGGGGGGTGATTTATTCGCCGGCTGCGATCGCCTTGAGGCGCGCCATCACTTCTTCGCCGACAAGATCAGTGCCAAGCTCTTGCCATACGGGCTGCATGGCGTCGATCCATGCTTGGCGCTGCTCGGCAGTCAGGTCGTGGATTTGCACGCCTTCGCTGGCCATGAACTCCAGGTCGCCATCGTTGAGGCTGCTTGCCTGGCTCATGTTCCAATCGGTTGCCACCTGAAGGGCGGCTTCGATTTCCGGCTTCACGTCATCATCAAGGCCATCCCACCATGCCTTGTTGGCGCCAACCAAGTAGAAGGAATACTGGTGGTCGGTCTTGGTGATGTGATCGACGAATTGATAGGTCGACGAGCCGCGCCAGGAGTTGGGGGTCACTTCGGCACCATCAATGACACCTTGTTGCAGCGCGGTTGGGGATTCCGACCAGTTGATGCCAATCGGGCTGGCTTCGACGGCCTCCCATGTCTTGACGAAGATCGGTGCCGATTGCACCCGCACCTTCAGCCCCTTGGCGTCCGTCGGCCACAGGATCGGCGCATCGGCCTTGTAGCCCAGATCACGTGGCCCGTTCATCCAAACCGCGACGATTTCGATGTTTTGGCCGTTGAACGTGGGCATGATCGCCTCGCGCACAAGGGGATCGGCCACGGCGGCCTGAATTTTGGCAGGCGTGTTGAGCAGGAACGGCAATTGCAACGCGCCGACGTTTTCGTTGACCGAGCTGTAGACGCCCGCAGTTGGCGAGATGATGTTCACACCGCCCAGTTGCAGACCCTGGATCTGGCTTTGCTGATCAAAGAGCGTGCCGCTGTGGTGCATCTCGACGCGGGCGCGGTCGCCCAGACGGGTTTCCAATTCGGTGACCAGAAGGTCGAAGGTCTGGCCCTTCAACCCCTTTTCGTTGTTGTCGTTCGACATGATAATGTCGGTTTGCGCGGCGACGCCTGTGGCCGCGACGACGGCGAATGCCAGACAGCTGGCTTTGATTGTGGTGGTAAACATGAGGTCTCCTCTCCTCGTTGATGGGGTGAAATGGGCGGGGTGAAATGGACGGTCGCGATGTCAGTGCATGAGATCGGGCAAGAACATCGAGAGCGGCGGGAAATAGGTGACGAACAAGAGCGTGATGATCGTTGCGGCCATCCAGGGCAGCGTCGCCTGAAACACTTTGAGAACCGGCATGCCTGTGATCGAGCTGGCCACAAAGAGGTTGATGCCAACCGGGGGCGTAATCAGGCCAAGCTCGATGTTCACCACCATGATGATCGCGAAATGCACGGGATCAATTCCCAATGCCTCGGCGGCGGGCACCAGCAGCGGCGCAAAGATCAGGATGGTTGGCACGCCTTCCAGAAAGAAGCCGATGATCACCAGCAGGATGTTCACGCACAGAAGGAACACGATTGGCGACAGGTTCAGGTCAACTACCAGCTGGGCCATGGCCGCAGGAATGCCGATCTTGGTCAGGAAAAAGCCGAACAACAGGGCATTTGCAGTGATCCAGAACACCATGCCAACTTTTGGACCGGTCTCTGCCGTCACCGCCACAAGGTCGCGGAACGTCAGCTCGCGGTAGATGAAGAAACCAATCACCATGGCAAGCACGGCAGAGATGGCTGCGGCCTCGGTCGGGGTAAAGATCGCCCCACCATCCATGTGCCAGCCGAACAGGTCGAATTCGGGAAAGCCATAGATGCCGACCACGATGAACACCGGCAGCGACAGCGCAGGCAGGCTGACCTTCAACGCTTGGCCAAGCTCGCGGGCGGTGGCCTTGGGCTTGACCTCGATGCCTTCGCGCACCGCAAGAATGCGTGCGGTGATCAGCAGCATCGCGCCGTAAAACAACCCCGGAAGGATGCCCGCAACAAAGAGGGCAGGGATCGAGGTTTCCGTCACAAAGCCATAGAGGATAAGCGGGATCGACGGCGGGATCAGAATGCCAATCGAGCCGGAGGTCGCCAGGGCGCCAACGGCATATTTGGCCGAATAGCCCTCTTTCATCAGGGACGGATAGAGAATGTTGCCAACCGCCGCGACCGTCGCGGGGCTGGACCCGGAAATGGCGGCAAAGAAGATGCAGGTCAGAACCGTGGTCATGCCCAGCCCGGCACGCAGGTGGCCAACGACCGCTTGCGCCAGCCCGACCAATCGCTGCACCAGCCCGCCGCGCTCCATCAGGCCAGCGGCAAGGAAGAAGAACGGGATCGCCATCAGCGTAAAGTGATTGAGGTTCGAGAACAGCTTTTGCCCGACAATACCGTCCGCAATCGGCGAGAAGATCATCGACGCCAGAACCGCAGAACCGCCAAGCGCCACGGCAATCGGCGCGCCAACAAGAATGAGACCGAAGAACAGCCCAACAAGCACAACTGCGGTCATTTCAAATCTCCTTGGTCGTCAGGCTGGCTGGCCATCAGGCCGCGAAAATCTTCTTCGGGGGTGATGCTGTCGGGCCGTTGCCAAAGCGCGGCTGCCAGCAGGATGTAGCGCAGCGCCATAAGCGCGGTGATCAGGGGGATGATCAGAAACGGATAGACCATCTTGATACCAAGCTCGGGATGCAGCGCGTTGATGCGATTGATGAATTCGGCATAAAACACGCTGTCAAAGAGATAGTAGCAAACCAGGACAAGGGTCGCCAAAAGCGCAATGGCGTTCATCGTGGCGCGCGTGCGCCGGGGCATCAGTTGCGGCAATAGGTCAACCCGTGGATAAGATCCCTGGCGCACACCGTGGACCGCGCCAATCAGCATGGCCCAGACCAGCGCCGTCACCAAACCAGCCTCAAGCCAGTGAATGCCGGTGTTGAACGCATAGCGCAGAACGACCTGCACGGATGCCATGATCAGTCCCGCAAGTGTCAGGACAACGATCAATGTTTTTTCAAAGGTGGACAGTAATCTGTCCAATATCTGTATCATGCGGAGCCTCCCTGTCGCATGAGTGCCGATGCGGGTCAGGTTTGATGGCTAAACATCGTCTTGCCCGCAAACGGCAGTGTCACTTTTAGGATCGTCGAGGTTTCAGCCTCGGTGATATAGAGGTCCCGATTGTCGACACCTCCGAATGCCATGTTCGCGGTCAGGATGCCGCGCGGCGAACGGATGCGGTACATCGGCTCGCCCAGTCGTGTCATCACCCAGGCCGTGCCAAGACCCATGTGCCCGATCACCAATTCCCCCCTCTCCGAGCGCCAGACCGTCGGGCCCCGCCATTCCGCCTGACAGCTGAATGAAGGTGCCTGTTTTGGCGACGGTCCGGCCACCCGGGAGGAAGCGCACGCGCCAAACGGCGTTCATCCGCGTGACGGCAAGGTAAAGTTGGTTTTCAGTCTCGTTTAAAACCAAACCATTCGGGCTTGGGATTTTGTCGATCAGGCAATCAAGATCGCCATTGGCGCCCAGCCGGAACAAGCGGCCATAGGGGGCGTGGAGCCCGCTTTGGCCCTGGTCGGTGAAATAGAGATCGCCGTTGCTTGCAAAATGCAGGTCATTCAACCCGTGGAACCGTTCAAGCCCGGGACGGGTCAGATATGGTTCGACTTTGCCAGACAGGGGATCCATGACCATGATGCCATGCGCGTGGTCAGCGATGAAGATGCGCCCGTCCTTGTGTATTTTCAGGCCGTTCGGTTCGCCGTCATAGGATGCGGCCACCGAAAAATTGCCGCCCGGATCACATTTCAGAATGCGGCCATGGCAGATGTCGACGCAGTAAAGATTGCCCTCGGTGTCAAAGGATGGCCCCTCCAGAAAAGCGCGAAAGGTCTTTCCCGGGTGCTGGACGGTGCCCCACTCAGAGGTGTCCTGCGGCATCAGCTTTGCGGGAACTTCCGCAAAAACCTCTGCTGTGATGTCTTGGGGTGGGGCAAAGAACATTGCTGTCTCCGATGGCTGTTATGGATTTATAAGTTAAAAAATCCAATCAGGCAATCTTATTGTCGGGACGTTTTCCAAATGACTAGTCAATAGGTTTCGAACGCCCACGGCCCATGGCGGCACGCCGGGGCGTCCGATCAAAATTCCATGAAAATCAAAGGTCTAGGGGTGCGGCGCCGATCGCGTTGATGCGTCTGCGCTTGGGCTCAGTTTCGCACGCTGGCGGTGTAGCGGAACGAGAAAGGTTGCACGTAGTAGGAATCGCCATGCAGAATCACCTGCTCGGATGTGTCGAACAAGGTGTGAGAGCGGACAAGCAGCGGCGCATGTGGGGCAAGGCCCAGATGGGCGGCATCCGCAGCGGTTGCCGCCTCGGCGCGCAGGGCGGCTTCGATCCGGCTGATGCGGATGTCCAGAACATCTTCGATCAGACTATGCACGCCCTCGGTTTCCAATGCGGTGGCAGGGAAATCCAGGGTCAATGCGGGCGAAAAATACCGTATTTCCATGCCAATGCAGAGTTTGTCGATGAACCGAAGACGATGAAGGCTGAAGACGTCGGTCCCCAGATCAAGGCCAAGTTTCGCCGCGGCACGCGCCGGGGCCGCGATACGTGAAAAGGAAATCAGCCGATAGGTGACACGCTCGCCCGACACGGCGGCCTCGTTTTCAAAGGATTGGATATTGTGGATGTCGAGATTGACCCGAACCCGCATGTCATCCTCGCGCTGACAGGCAAAGGTGCCTTTGCCCGCCTGTCGCCGCACGTAGCCTTCGGACACGAGTTGCGACATCACGGCCTGAATTGTCGAGCGGCTGACGCTGAATTGCGCGGCCAGCTCTTTTTCCGTGGCCATGCGCCCGCCTGTCTTGACGCGGCCGCTGGCGATCTCGCCTGTCAGATACTCGTAAATTTTGCGTTTCGCGTTCACTTTGGTCTCATTTCACAGGCTGGCACGGCGATTGGGTGGCCGTATCTGTAAATGAGTACACATTTGCGCGGGATTGTCACGCCACGCCGGGGCGCGGGTGGTGCCCAAGAACCCGTTCAAGGATCGAGGCCAGCACCCCGCCCGCTTGCAGCAATGCGACCTCTTGCCCGGTTTGCACATCGGCGCGGCAGGCGATGGTTTTTGGCTGGCCGTTCGCAGGTGACCAATGCAGTGCGACATCCTGATTGGGCGTCAAACTGTCCGGCGGCAGGGAAATGTCAAAGCGATCCGCCGCCGTAATGCCTGCGCTGGCGGGCAGGAACCCATCCGTGATCACAAGCGGGACAACCCCCATTCCGATCAGGTTCTGGCGGTGAATACGCTCGAAGCTGCGGGCGATGACGGCCCGCGCCCCAAGAAGCGCGGCCCCTTTGGCGGCCCAATCGCGGCTGGACCCCATGCCATACCGCGCGCCGGCAAGGATCACGGCAGAGGTGCCCGCCGTGGCCAGTTGCACAGCAGCGCGATGCACGGGCAGGGGGGATCCGTCTTTGAGGGTGGTCCAGCCTGCGGGCAGGTCATCGGCGAGGTAATTGCGCGCGAGCCGATTGGTAAACAGCCCCCGCAACATGACCTCCCAGTTGCCGCGGTAGGAGGCATAGACATTCAGATCGGCCGGCGTGCCGCCACGCGCGATCAGCCATTTTCCGGCCTCGCTGTCGGGTGAAATCCACCCCGCCGGCGAGATGTGATCGGTCGTCATGTCATCGCCAAGCACCAGAAGCGGCGCGGCGGAATACTGTCCAAGGCGCGTGGTCTCTGACAGGGATGCGAATTTCGGGCGACGCAAGCTGCGCGATGCGCTGTCCCATGGGAACAATGGCGTGGCGGGACAGGCGATGTCCTGCCACGCTTTGTTTCCCGAAGCGGTGGCAAAGGCCTGGGGCACGTCATCTGCGCGAAAGGCGCGCGTCACTGCGGCGTCGATGTCATCGCGATCCGGCCAAATGTCGCGCAAATAGACCGCTGCGCCGCTTGCGTCCTCGCCCAGGGGATCGCTCAGAATATCCCCGGCGATCCGCCCTTTGATCGCGTAGGCAATGACCAGTGGCGGTGATGCCAGATATCCGAGGTCGAGTTTGGGGTGCACGCGTCCGGGGAAATTGCGGTTCCCCGACAGGACCGCGCAGACGGCTTTGTCCTGTTCCAATGCCGTTTCGATCACCGCAGGCAGCGGGCCAGAGTTGCCGATACATGTGGTGCAGCCAAACCCGACAATGTCAAAGCCGAGCGCCGCAAGATCGCGGGTCAGGCCCGCGCGATCCAGATAGGCGCGTGCCGAGGGCGATCCGGGCGCCAAAGAGGTCTTGACCCAATGGGGCACGGTGAGGCCGCGTTGCGCCGCCTTGCGCGCCAGCAACCCCGCCGTAATCAACAGGCGTGGATCGGATGTGTTGGTGCAACTCGTGATCGCCGCCACGCCGACAGCGCCGTCCGGCACCGTGTTCCTGTCCGGGGGACAGGGGGCCAAAGGGCGGTTGATTGCGGTTTCAATCCCGGTCTGTGCCTGCGCGGGCGCGCATCGGTCCTGCGGGCGGCGCGGCCCCGCGACGACGGGGGTCAGTGACGCCAAATCAATCTCGATCTCCTGATCGAAGTTGGGGTGCGCTTCGGGATCGAACCAAAGTCCCATCGCGCGAAAGACGGGTTCAATGGCCTGGGTCAGCGGCGCTGCGCGCGCGGTTTGTTCCAGATAGGTCACGCTATTGGCATCCACCGGGAAGAAGCCGGTCGAAGCGCCGTATTCCGGTGCCATATTGGCGATCACCGCGCGGTCACCCGCCGTAAGGGTCGCGACGCCCGGGCCGAGGAATTCGACAAAGGCGCCCGTGACGTCAAGCGCGCGCAGGCGGTGGGTGATCTCGAGCGCCAGATCGGTCGACAGCACCCCCGCGCGCAGGGCCCCGACAAGCCGCACGCCGACCACCTTTGGCACGGCCAGCGTCGTGGCTTGGCCGAACATCACGCTTTCCGCCTCCAGCCCGCCAATGCCCCAACCCAGCACGCCAATGCCGTTGATCATCGGCGTATGGCTGTCGGTCCCCAACAGCATATCCGGATGCGCGGTGCCGTCTTCGTTGATCTCCAGAAGCGTGGCGAGCTGTTCGAGGTTGATCGTGTGCATGATCCCCGTACCGGGTGGATTCACATGCACCCCGCTAAGGTTGGCCGAGGCCCATTTCATGAATGCATACCGTTCGTGGTTGCGCTCTATTTCGCGCGCACCGTTGCGGGTGGCAGCCTCGGGGTTGGCATAGATATCCACGGCGAGCGAGTGGTCTACGGACACCTCGACGGGCAATTGCGGCGTCAGCTGGGCAGGGTCGCCGCAGGCCTCGGCAATTGCGTCCCGCAGCCCTGCAATATCGGCAATCGCCGGGGTGCAGGTCGTGTCGTGCATCAAGATGCGGTTGGGGCGAAACGAGAATTCGAAACCTGTTGGCCGCTTCGCAAGCCAGTCGTCGAGGGCAGCGATCAGCGGGGCAGGTGCCTGTGTCTCGCGCAGGTGGTTCTCGCTCAGCAGTCGCAAGACATGTGGCAGCTTTGCCAGCCGCGCGCCGAGGATCGTTTTGAGATCGACAAAACGCATGGTTTGATCGTGGTGGTGCACATCGGTGTGAAGTGTCATTGCGACCTCTTGGACAAAAGTGAGACCAGCGTCGGTGCGGCAAAGAGTGCGAACAGCACGCGCAGGATGTGGTGACAGGCGACAAGCGCGACTTCGCGCCCCATGGTTACGGCGATCAATGACATCTCTGCCAAACCGCCCGGCGCGAAGGCCAGGGTCAAGGCCAGCCCGTCCCAGCCGCCCTGTTTGGCCATGATGACGGCCGCAAGAATGGCGATGCCAATCTGGATTGCGACGACGGCCATCGCGGACAGGGCAAACCCCGCCAGCGTCGACAGTGAGACACCCAGAAACCGCGCGCCGACATTGATGCCGATGGCCACCTGAATGGCGATCGAGACCTCTGACGGGACATGAAACGCCGAGACCTGTGTCAGGTGCAGCGCGGCGCTGACCAGCATCGGGACGAGGATGAGTGCCGCCGGAATGCGCAGCCATCTGTCAGCCGCAACGCCGGCGGCGATACATGCCAGGAACCAGCCCCAATCGGGCAGGGTCATCTGATGTGATAAGGCGTTTGTGGTGCTTTCCACCGAAACGCCAAAGGCCAGCCCGGCAAGCACGGGAATAAGCAGGATAGAGAGCGCGATGCGCAGCGCATGAACAATTGCAACCCGTCGCTGATCCGCGCCGGCATGCTCGCCGATCAGGATCATTTCGGAAATCCCGCCGGGCATGGAGCACAACAGCGCGTCAATTTTCGGGAACCCGAACAGACGCTGGAGACCATTGTAATTTATCGCACCGCCAATAATCAAAATGGCGAACATCATGGTCAGCGACGGCCACCATGCGACGGCCAGCTCGACGATATTGGACGGGATCGCCGCGCCCAGCATCGTGCCGACAGCAGCCTTTACATAGGGCATCAACAGCGTGGGTTGCACCACAGGCAGCTGAAGCAATGACGCCACCACAATCAAGAGCATCGCGCCAATCAACCACCCAAGCGGCAGCCCCGTCGTCGAAAGCGCCCACCCCGCAGCGATCGCCGCGACAAGGGTGAGCAGAGCGCGGGGGAGGGGCTTCAAGCTGGGCAATTGGGTTAAATCCTGCCGAAAGTTGTGTTCAGTTCCGCGACGTCCTGGGGCGTCAACACCTGTGTGTTCATGCCGCGCAGCGCCACGATCAGACGTGCGGTTTCTTCAAGCTCTTCTGCCGCGGCAACGGTCGAGAACAGGTTTTTGCCACTGACCACGGGGCCGTGGTTGGCCAGTAGAACCGCCGCATATTTGCCCTGCAAATCGCGGATCATGTCGCCCATGGTTGGATCGCCGGGTTTGACATAGGGCACCCGTTTCACCGTCCCGACGCGCATCACGACATAAGGCGTGAGCGGCGGCACACAATCGTCGGGGTTGATATCTGCAAGGCAGGACAGGGCCGTGGCCCATGTCGAATGCAAATGAACCACCGCACCTGCTTCTGGGCGCGTGTCGTAAAACGCCTGATGCAGGAACACTTCTTTGGTGGGTTTGTCACCGGCGATATGGTGGCCTGCGAAGTCCAGCTTCGAGATGCGCTTCGGATCGAGATCACCGAGCCGCACATTGGTGGGGGTCAACAAAATACCATCTGACAGCCGCACGGACACATTGCCGGCGGTGCCAACGGAAAAGCCACGGTCAAAGAGCGAGCGGCACAGATGTGCCATTTCTTCCCGTGCTTTGCCCTCTTCTTCGGTCATGCGCCGGTCTCCATCATGCGCAGTGCCTTTTCAAAGAAGTCGGGGGTGCCGAAATTGCCGGATTTCAGCGCGACCAGAACGGGGGCGTCGCCGAGGCTGAGAATGGGAACGCCGGGGTCAATTTCGGGGCCGATGCGCATGGCGTTGACGTCAAGCGTGGTACAGACCGCCTGTGCCACCGCGCCTGAGGTTTCGCCCCCCGCGACCACGATGCGACGGTAGCCGCGCTCGACCAGCGCCCGTGCTGTATCGGCGAACAAGGCGTCGAGCTTGGCGGCGGTGGCCTCGCGGCCATATTCCTGTTGGACCGCGCGCACCTCCTCTGGCGTGCCAGAGGAATAGACCAGCGGCGCGTCGCCCTGATGCGCGACGATGAAGCCCGTGAGGTCGTCGACCGTGACGGTCCCTTGCATGACGCCGGGCACATCAATGGCAAGCGTCGGGTGGCGGGCGGCGTGATAATCTACCTGACCGCGTGTGGCGCCAGAACACGACCCGGCAAGGATCGCTTCGGGTCCGGTGGCGGGGGTGAACGGTACGTCGCCGCCCTGCGCACGCGCGGTGCGAATGAAATTGCGTGGCAGGCCAAGCGCAATCCCGGAGCCGCCAGTGACCAGCGCCGCGCCATCGACGGCATCCCCGATGGTCAGAAGCGCCTCATCCGAGATCGCATCAACCACGGCAAAGCGTTCGGGCATGGAACACAGGGCGTCGCGCACAGGATCCGCGCCAGCCGCGACAACAGTGTGCGGTATGAGGCCGACGCTCTCATCCGTTTGTGCGCGCAAGACACGGCGCAGGTCGGGATCGGTCATCGGCGTCAACGGGTGGTTCTGCATCCCGGATTCATTCAGCAGACGATCAAAAACAAACAGATGCCCCTGAAAGACCGTGCGCCCCGCCGTCGGAAAGGCGGGACAGACGACAACACCGCGACAGTCCAGGGCACGTGCGAGGGCTTCGGAGACCGGGCCGATGTTGCCGTCATTCGTTGAGTCAAAGGTCGAGCAGTATTTGAAAACGATCTGCTCGCAGCCTTGCTCACTTAACCATTCCAGCGCCGCCAGCGATTGCGCGACCGCCTGTTCAACCGATGTCGAGCGGCTCTTGAGAGAGATGACGCCTGCCTCGATCTCTGGCGCGGCTTTTTGCGTTGGTACGCCCGCATATTGCGCTGTGATCAATCCACCTTCCGGGGCGACGCCCTTGGCCAGCGTATTTGCAATATCGCTCCCGCCGGTAAAGTCGTCGGCGATCACACCTATCAGCATTCCAAGGTTCCTTTTGCGTTTGCGGGGGCTAAAACCCGCTTCAATTTGTCTATCGCGGCGTCGGGGCTGGTCAGCACGGGAATATCCGTGCAGGCCCGCACCGCGTCGGCGGCGCGGCTCATCGAAAAATGCGCCAGCACTATGGCGTCGGCATTGCGCACATTGGCGGCGGCCTGCGCGATCAGTTGGTCATGTGCCTTGCCATCACCCGCCTTGAGCGCGGCGAGGGCATCGGGGACCGCGACGGAGGTCAGCGTCGCATCTGCGTCGCTGCGTGCCGTCTCTTCGGTGAATTCCAATTCCATCCCCGCCACAGCAGGGGGAAGGTATAGAGCATGGTGGCATTGCCACCGCTTGCGACGGCCGCTTCGAACATGGCTTCGTTCGGCTTGAGGACCGGAATGTCCAGCCGCGCGGCGGCGGTTTCAATGCCCGCCCCAAAGGCAGAACAGGTATAGAGAATGGCGTCGGGCGCGAGATCCATCGCATAATCCGCCAGCACGTTGATGCGGCGATCAAGCTCGGTTGCATCGACACGCCCGGACGCTGCATCGGCCGAGAGACCTTCTTCGAGGATCGAGATGGTTTCGGCATCCGGCCAGAGCCGTTTGAAGGCGTCGTCGATCGGGGCCATTGCGACCCGGGTGGCGTGGATCAATACGATACGTGTCATGTCGAGTTCCCGAATGCAGAGAGGGGGTGACGGGCAGGGGGGAGGTGCCTGCCCGTCGAGCGGACCAACCTAGGCCGGAACTTTGCCTGCGACGGCATCGGCGACGAAGGTGCCGAATTGGTCGGTGTTGACCGAACCGCCAAGGTCGCGCGTGCGCTTGGCCGGATCGTCAATGACCGCATCCACGGCCTCGGTGATCGCTGTGCCTGCATCCAGAAGCTTTTGCACGCCGCGTTGCTCGCCGAGCCACGACAGCATCATTGCCGCCGACAAGATCAAAGAGGTCGGGTTGGCGACGTTCTTGCCCTGAATGTCCGGGGCAGAGCCGTGTTGTGCCTGGGCACAGCACAGGCCTGTTTCGGCATTGGCGTTGATCGACCCTGCAAGACCCAAGGAACCCGAAAGCTCGGAGGCGAGATCGGAGAGGATGTCACCGTAGAAGTTGGTCGCGACGACAACGTCATAGATCTCTGGCTGACGCACCAGAAGGGCGGCAAAGGCGTCAACGATCTTGTCGTCTGTCTCGACCTCGGGGAATTCCTTGGCCACTTCGCGGAAGCATTCAAGAAACAGCCCGTCCGTCATGAGAAAGCTGTTCGCCTTGTGAATTGCGACAACCTTCTTGTTGCGCTGCATCGCCAGTTTGAACGCTTCGCGACAGATGCGCATCGAGCCGTGACGGGTGATTTTGCGGACCGACAGGGCCATGTTCGGGTCGGGCATCATTTCTCCGACGCCTTTGTACATGTTGCGGTCGGGGTAAAATCCTTCGGTCGCTTCGCGCATGATTACAAGGTCCATGCCCGGCGCTTTGTTCGGGATGAAATCGCGGCTCCGTGCGGGGCGCACGTTGGCATAGAGGTCCAGACCGATGCGGAACCCGGCTGAGACATTGCGGCCGCCTTCGACAACGGGGGGATAGTCCATGTGCGACTGCGTGCCGAGGATCACGCCGTCAAATTCGGTCCGTGCGCGGTCAAGCACCTCTTCACGCAGGGTGGTGCCATATTTCTTGAGCGAGTCGAAGCCGGATTCTGCCTTTTCGAACGTCAGACCGAGGTCAAAGCGTTCATTCGCGGCCTCGACCACCTTGAGGGTTTCGGCCGTGATTTCCGGCCCGATACCGTCGCAGGGCAAATACATGATACGCATTATGGTTCTCCTTGATAATTTCGACGGATTGTTCCGCTGAGAGAGATTGAGAGGGGGGACAGGGGGCGACATGGGCGCCCCCCATGTTTGAAGGGGTCAGTCGCCTGCGGCGATTTCCTCAGAGGGGCGCGCGGCCTCCATGTTCCGTTTGACGCGACGCGACAGGAAGATCGGAAGGACGAAGCCGATGATGGCCACGGCCCACAAGATCAACACCAAGGGGCTGCCGACGAGAATGCCCCAGTCACCGTCAGAGATCGTCAGAGCCCGACGCAGGTTCACTTCCATCTCGTTGCCCAACAGGATGCCAAGGATGATCGGCACCAATGGCACGTCCAGCTTGCGCAGCACCCAGCCCAGGATGCCGAAACCAACCATCAGCATGACGTCAAACGTCGAGCCGGTGATGGAATAGATCCCGACAAAAGAGACCATCGCGACCACGGGCATCAAGATCCGTGTTGGCACCAGCAAGACGCGGGTGAACAGGCCAACCAATGGGATGTTAAGCGCCAGCAGCATGAAGTTCGCGATGAACAAGGCGGCAATCAGGCCCCAGACCACATCCGGGTTCTTTTGGAACAGCAGTGGGCCGGGGGTGATGTTCAACTGCAAGAGCACCGCCAGAAGCACCGCTGTTGTCCCCGATCCCGGCACGCCGAGGGCGAGCATCGGCACAAGCGCGCCGCCCGATGCGGCATTGTTGCCGACCTCAGGTGCAACCACACCGCGCGGATCGCCCTTGCCGAAGGTCTTGCCTTCGCGGTCCACGGTCTGTTTCTCAAGCGAGTAGCTGAGGAACGAGCCAAGCGATGCACCCGCTCCGGGCAGAACGCCAGAGATGAAGCCAATGACGCTGGAACGTCCCATTGTGGGGATACAACGCTTGAGCACGGAGAGGTTAGGCAAGAGGCGACCAATCTTCATGTCGCCACTGTGACCGACGCTGCCGCCACGGTGTTTCTCAAGGAAGATGAACACCTCGCTCAATGCGAACAGGCCGACGATGGCGATCAGGAAATCAATCCCGTCGAACAGGTGGATTTCATCAAAGGTAAAGCGCTGCGAACCTGTTTGGCTGTCGCTGCCGATCATCGCAATCCCAAGGCCGAAAGCCGCCGCAAACGCCGACTTTGCCTGATTGGTCGAGGAAATCCCGCCCAAGGTGGCAAAGGCCAATGTGAACAGCACGAAGTATTCCGCAGGGCCGAACAGCAGCGCGATCTTGACCAGTTGCGGCGCCAAAAGCACCAGCCCGCAGGTGGCAAAGAATGCCCCAACAAAGGACGCAATGCCCGACAGGGACAAAGCTTCGCCCGCCTTGCCCTGCTGTGCCATGGGATAGCCGTCGAGACAGGTCATCATCGCAGGCTCGTCGCCCGGAATATTAAGGAGAATGGATGAAATCCGCCCCCCGTACATCGCGCCGTAATAAACCGACGTCAAAAGGATCAGCGAAGGCGTCGGGCCAAGCCCGAGCGAAAAGGCGATCGGTATGAGAATGGCCACGCCATTGGCAGGCCCAAGGCCGGGCAGGGCGCCCATCAACGTGCCGAGAAAGCAGCCCAGCAGCGCAAGCAACAAGTTTTCGAAGGTCAGGGCGATGGCAAAGCCATCCGCAAGTGAACTCAGAGTTTCCATGATATTTGCTCCTCAGAAACCCAGCGGGCCCTTGGCAAGCGACAAGCCAAGGATCAGATGGAACACGACATAGATACCGACCGATGTCGCAAGACCCGTCACCAGCGAGGCGAGGGGCTTCGTGCCCAGTCGCCATGTCAGGTATGCGGTTGCGAAAATGGTTGAGATCACGAAGCCCAATTCGGGCAGCACCCAGCCGTACAAAAACATCACGGCTGCGGCGAAGGCGATTTCGCTCAACTCACGTACAGCAGGCCATTCAGGCTCGCCCGAGGGGCGAAAGATGAATATCAACGAGCTGAGCGCCATGATGGTGCCAACGATATAGGGGAAGGTGCGCGGGCCGATCACGTCGACCATGAAACTGTTGGGGATTATCGAGGCGGCCCATATGTAGAATGCGGCCAGCGCAAGACCGACCGCACCGAAAATTCGGTCACTCATCTTGGTCTCCAGATTTGCAGGGTTGTATAAGCGGCTGCCCCGAGCGGTCGGGGCAGCCGTGGTGCATCACTTGATGATGCCGATTTCTTTCGAAAGCTTGGTCACGTCGTCGATTGTACCTTGCACAAAGGCGTTCATGTCGTCGCCAAAGTTGTTGAAGGGTTCAATCGCAGCGGCCTCGAGTGCGGCTTTGAAATCGTCGCTTTCGGCCATCGTCATGATCGCCTGCTTCCAGAACTCCTTGGCTTCGTCAGACGCGCCCTGTGGCATGTAGAGACCGCGCCAGTTCGCGCCAATCACGTCATAGCCCTGCTCTTTCGCGGTGGCGATGTCGGGGAAGTTTTTCAAACGCTCCGGCGCGAGAATGCCGATGATGCGGATGTCGCCGGATTCAACAAAGCCAAGCATTTCCGAGAAGTCACCCGAAACGGCCTGAACCGAGCCGGACAGAAGGCCGGTCATCGCTTCGCCGCCACCGGAATAAGAGACGTATTTAACCTGTGTGACGTCTTCCATTCCTGCGGCCTGAGCCAGCAACATGGGCTTGATGTGGTCATAGCTGCCCACCGAGGAGCCGCCGGCGATGCCCACGGATTTCGGGTTCTCCAAAATCGCATCCATCATGTCGTTGAGCGTTTGGAACTCGGAATTTGCGGCGACGGCAATCGCGCCATATTCCGCGCCGAACGTGGCCAGCCAATGCACATCGTCAAAGCTTGCGCCTTTGTAGATGCCTTGCGCGATCCGGGCGCTGGTGGACATGGAGGCCGCAACAATCAGGTTGTTGTCATCGTTGCGTTCCTTGGTGACATGGGCAAAGGCCACGCCGCCGCCGCCGCCGGTCATGTTTGTGACCTGCATCGTGTCATCCATGACGCCAAGGTCGAACAGGAAGCGCGCGGTGGTGCGGCAGATGAAATCCCAGCCGCCACCGGGGTTGGATGGGGCGATGCACTGTGGGTTTTCAGGCTCAAAGTCCTGGGCCAGACCCACGCTTGGTGCAAACGAGGCGATGGCGAGAGCCGCCGCTGCGACGAGGTTGTGTTTGAATTGCATTTTTTCCTCCCAAATGCGTTTTCGTTAGGTGCAGTGTAGTCGGGCTTCAGATTGCACTTAACGACCGAAAAAGCCAATAGCCAATTTTTGCGACGCGAAAATTTTGGCGGAAATGGTGGTAATTGTTTGAAAAATAACGAATTGATTGCCAAATGCAGGAGGCCCATTGAGGGGTGTGAGATTGCATTGCGGCAGAATCGGCTCTTGATTTTAGCATTTTGGTCGCCAAAAATGCCTTCTACCGGTGGGGAGGTGCTGCGAATCTGGATCGCGCGCATCCAAGGGCAAAACGTGATCGACCAATAAGGACCAATAAAATGAGCAGCAGCGACCTCGCGACACGCATCTCCAACCGTCTTGCCAAGGATATTCTGACCGGCACGATTGAGCCGGGGACGCATGTGGCCACGCAGCAGATTGCAGATCGGTATCAGGTGTCCCGCACGCCGGTTCGCGATGCGCTGGTCGCGTTGTCTGACAAGGGGTTGCTGGAGCATCAGGCCAATCGGGGGTATTTCGTGCCCGAGGAAATCCCCGAGGGGCTGGCCCAGGAAATTGCGGCGCAGGATTCTGAGGAATCCGATGTATATCAAACCTTTGCCGAAGATTGGCTCAAAAACCGCCTGACCGAAATTGTCACAGAACAGAGCTTGCGTCAGCGGTATTCGCTTACCAAATCACGGCTCAACGACATGATGGCGCGCGCGGCGCGCGAGGGGTGGGCAGAGCGCAAAGAAGGCTATGGGTGGCGGTTGCTGCCGGTGGCGAAAACCTCAGAGGCCTTCGATCAAATCTATCGGTTCCGCCTCGCGATCGAGCCGGTGGCACTGCTCGAGCCGAGCTTTGAGCTCGACCGAAAGGTGCTCGCAGAGCATCGCCGAATTCAGGAGTGGATGTTGGAAGTCGATGTGGCCAGAACGCCGCCGGAACAGCTGCTCGCCAATGGGGCGGCCTTTCACGAGGCCCTGATCGCAATGTCAAATAATCCGTTTTTTGCCAGTGCCTTGGAGCGTGTGAACCGCATGCGTCGTCTGATGGAATACCGTGCGCGCGTGGATCAGGAGCGGTTGCAGGTGCAATGTAGCGACCACATTGAAATCATCGACCTGTTGGAGCGGGGCGAAGTGGTGGAGGCGTCCTATTTCATGCGTCGGCACCTGTCGGGCGCGCTGCGTCGCAAAAGCCCGATTGCACGGAATTGGTCAGAGGAGATGGAGGCCGAGGCGCATTCCCAGGCGTAATTGTGCCGCAGGATTGAATATTGCCGCCAATTAATCCAAACGACGCGCGGTCCGCTGCCCGCGCGCTTACTGGCCGTCGAACAGGCGGGCGGGATTGTGGCACATGATGTTTTGGATCTGTTCGGGCGTCACCCCACAGGCCGAAAACAGCCTCGGGATGGCGTGAGAGTCGACATTCCGAAACGGCTCGATCTCGCCAAATGCGCGTGTCTTGCGTTCCGGGCCTCCACTGGTGTGCGGCCAATCTGAGCCCCAAATGATATGGTCGGGGCGCAGGGCGACGCATGCGCGGATCAGGGATATTGCCCGGGTTCGCGCGCTCTCCGGTGTGGCGCCAAGTTTGTAGTCCGCTGACATTTTTATCCAAACAGGCTCAGAGTCACATTTTTGGAGCAGGTCGATCAGGTTGCTTTCGGGGGCCTGTGCGCCGATGCCCGCGAAATGGTCCAGAACGACGGGCACACCCGCGTGTGTGATGAGTTCGACGTGCCGCAGCACGGCGTCGATTGGTGCATAGATCTGAAGGAACATGCCGCTGCCCGCGAGGGCCGAGGCCATCGCCTGAACCGCGTGCGCGCCCGCATCGACCTCGGCCCCGCTGACCAGGTTGACACGAAAACCGCGCACGCCGCTGGCGCGCATTTCGGCGATCGTGGCATGGTCGAGGGTCGCAGGGTCGGCCACCGCCACGCCGCGCGCGCGGTCGCCAAGGGTGTCGAGCGCCTTTAACAAACAGGTGTTGTCGCTGCCATAGACGCTTGGTTGCACCACCACGGCGCGATCAATGTTCCCCGCCGCCATGATGCCAAGAAGGTCAGGCACACTGGCGTCGCCGGGCGTGTAGCTTCGCTGGTGCGCGAAGGGGAAGACGCGCGGGTCGAACAGGTGAACATGCGTGTCCCAGGTGGCATTTTGCGTCATGTCAGATGTTCCAAAATGTGGGCACGCGCCGCCGTTGGCAGTGACGATCTGCCGAAGGTTTCTTGACCCTGTTGCACTGCGGCCTCTGTGCCGCATTGCTGAGGTGGGGCAGAAGGCAGGGATTCAAGCGCGCGCGCATGAGATGACAATGGGATGTCCTTGTTTCGGGCCGTGTTTTGGGCCGTGCGGCAAAGGCGCGAAGTCTCAGGCGGGGTCGGGGGCAATTGCGCTGTCGCGGCTGACGCCGTGGGCTTCAAGGATGTCACCGACCCGACCGCTGCGCGCCAATTCGGCGAGGAAATGACGCAGGTGTGCGGTCGCTTTGGGGCGGCCTTTCACAATGGCCATCGCCTGTAGAATTTCCATGAACGGCGGTTGCAGCGTGCGTGCCCCCGGGCGCAGTTTGGCCTCGGTCTCCATCACCGCGCCAATGCCTGCAACCGCGTGGAGTTCGCCTGCGTCCAGCGCCGCAAGCATGGCGTGAATGTCGGGAAAGGTCACCAGATGCTCGGCACCGGGTTTGCGCGCAAGGGTGAGCGTATAGGCCGAGCCCTCAACCGTGCCGACAGGCGCGCCAGATGTCACCAATGCGTCAGCGGTTTCCGCGGTGCAACCCGCCCCCGCGAGGTAACGCCCTTCGATCCGAATATAGGGATCGGTAAAGTCGATGGTCTGCGCGCGCTTTGGATCGACGGCAAGGAAGCAAACATCCCATAGGTCATCCTCGGCAGAGTTCGAGACGTCAACCGCGCGATCGAATTCGACGAATGTGAGGTCAACGCCGAGGTCGCTGGCCAGTGCTTTTGCAAGGTCGACCGAGATGCCCTTGGGGGTCCCGTCGGTGTTGCGCCCCACGAGGATGCGGTTCCCGTGATTAAGCGCGACGCGCAATGTGCCTGTCGTTACAAATTCGGCAACGATATCTGTGGTCAATGGCGTCTCCTCGCATGGTACGGATGAAAATCTACGGTTCCTCGAGTTGACTGGCTTATTTTCAATAGAAATGCAATATATAAGTGATTTTGCGCCTTATTTTTGGACTTTGGCGTTTCTGGACCATGTTCGCACGGCGCAATTGGCCCTGATCCGCCTCATGCTTGTCCACCATGCTGGGCGCCTGTCGGGGTGGCCTGACCCACTTCGGTTGAGTGACGCACATTCTGTCTGACCAGTCAGGCGGCACTTCTTCAGCTTGTCGATCAAGTTCAAGGTCATCGGAGCCAGACGTGAAGCTGCGTGTCGGCCTTTGACCACCCGATCGAGCCGAGAACGGCTTTGCCGATCCGATATGCGAGGTATGGCGGCACTGCATTGCACACCTGGTGGTGTTGTTTCGTGTGGGGGCCGCAGAAATGATAGTAGTCCGGAAAGGTCTGTAGAACTGCGGCCTCTCAGATCGTCAACGACCGGCATTGCTTGCGGACCGGATGTATGAAGTAATGACTGTCCTCGCGCAAATGACTGAGAATGTTTTGGTCAAGGTATACCGGGACGGGCGTGGTCGGAGCGGTCATGCGGCACCAAATCTAGGCGGACTGAATGCCACAAGCGTCCCGCAGAGGGTTCCCGCAGTCCATCGCCAAACACGGCTCACAGCGCTCACCCTGCCGCCGAGCCGCCGCGCTGGGCGGTGGCCCCACCGAATCCCTCAATGGCGTTTTTATCTTTGCCATGTAAATCGTGTGCGAAGTAGCGCAGGACTGCATTTTTTGGCACATTCGAGAATTTCAGCCAAAGCGGGCTGACCTGCCCCCTGCTGGTCCCTCATTCATAATGAGAGTCTGCAGGTTGAATCTGGGTATTCGGCTTCCGCGTCTGACGCAAGCGCGCCGGGCGCGGAGTCTTCAAATTGCTCAAGCGCACGGCGCGCTTGCAGCGGCGTTTGGTTGCCCAAGGACGAGTGTGGCCTGACCGTGTTATAGTCGTAACGCCATAGGGCCAGCTTGCGCCGCGCATCATCCAGGCTGTCGAAGATCTCCTCGTTCAGTAGCTCATCCCTGAGACTGCCGTTGAAGCTCTCGATGAACGCGTTCTGCTGCGGCTTGCCCGGATCGATGTAGTGCCACGGCACCTCGTTCTCGTCGGCCCATTTCAGGATGGCCCGACTGGTGAACTCAGTTCCATTATCGCTGACAATGCAGCCGGGCTTTCCGTAAAGCCGGATCAGAGCGCTGAGCTCCCGGGCGACCCTTGCGCCGGAGAGGCTGGTGTCCGCGATAAGGCACAGGCATTCCCGAGTGCAGTCATCGATCACTGCCAGCATCCGGAACTTCCGCGAGGCGCCGAAGCTGTCGGATACGAAGTCCAACGACCAACGAGCATTGGGATACGCCGCAACTGGCATCGGCACCCTGGTGCCACGCGCCCGTTTCCGGCCGCGCCGCCGCTTCACGGACAGCCCTTCTTCGCGATAGACCCTGTAGAGCTTCTTGTGGTTCATGGTCATGCCCTTGCGCTCCAGCAGCACGCCGATCCGGCGGTAACCGAACCTGCGCCGCTTGGCAGCGATGTCCTGCATCTCCTTGCGGATCTCGGTACAGTCCGGTGGGCGTTCTCGCCGGACTGTTTTGGGATCGACACCGACAAGCCTGCAGGCCCGGCGCTGCGAGATGTCATGATCCCGCATCGCCCGAAGCGCCGCGTCTCGCCGCTTGGTCAATGTCGTCAATTCTTTCCCAGCAAGTCTTTCAGCACGACGTTGTCGAGCATGGTATCGGCCAGCAGGCGCTTGAGCTTGGCGTTCTCGTCTTCGAGCGCCTTCAGCCTGGCGGCCTCAGAAACTTCCATCCCGCCATACTTGGCCTTCAACTTGTAGAAAGTCGCCGTGCTCAGCCCGTGCCTGCGACACACCTCCGCTGTCGGCATCCCTGCTTCCTGTTCTTTGATCATACCGATGATCTGCGCCTCGGTGAAACGACTCTTTCGCATCTGTCTGCTCCTTCAGAGTTGGCGCAGACTCTACATTACGGTGAGGGATTTCGCGGGGGGCAGGTCACGCCCCAAGTCGAAAGCGCCCGCGCGATGCGGACAATCTGGTTCATTGGTTCGGCTGAGTTTTCATCGAAGCTGCCAAATGCGACAGCAAGCGTGTCTATGAAGATCAGGTCGGGGCGCTGGGCTTCCACGGCATCGAGCAACGCTTGCAGATCAGGGGCACGTTTTTCCCCGGCTGAGGGCAAAAGTCGGGATATTCCCCCCACGAGCGAAAAAGCATCGGTGCCACCGTATTCGCGTCTGAGCGCCTTTACGCGCCCCTTCATCCCGTGGTGGTCTTCTGCCGCCACATAGAACACTTTGCCCTGCCGGGTCCGCATCCCGAAGGCTTCCTTGCCCAGCGCAACCATGTATCCGAGGAACGGACCAGCGAGGGACTTGCCTGCACCCGGTGCGCCGAAGATGCAGCCCACATCGCCATGCGACAGTAAACCTTTGATCACGTATTTCCGCGCCTCCGACCCGTCGCACTCGTCCGGTGTCAGGAATGTCAGACGTGATGCGGCTGGCGCTAACATTTCCTGTAGGGGCAATATGTCATCAAAGTCGTCAGCGCAGTAGCCTGCGCCTGACTTTGCCCAGCCATAGGCCTTGGCAATCTCGAAAAGGGTGCCGATTCCGATTGCGCCTCCCCGGAAGGACTTCCAAGCCGTCCGTTGTCCGCGCTCATTGAACTTGATGGATTGTCGAGACCAGTGCGACCACATGCCAAAAGCTTCTTCGGTGTCGCCGTATTCCGCCTTGAGCGCCATACCGATGTGCAGCCAGGTGTCACGGTCGTCTGCATCATTGATCATGGCGAGGGCGAGACGCACCTCTGTCCGGTCTGCCCGTTCCCTGAAAAGGTCCGAAAGATCGGTTGAAGACACATCGGGCGCGCGTCCTTTGGCAAACCTGCCGAGCGTCGCCCGGGAGATTTTGGCTTGGCGATGGAACGGGCGTTCCCAGACATAGGGCTGTCCGGTCGTTGGATAAATCGAGGGCGGCAATACCGCCTGTGAACCGGTTCCCATAAGGTCGATTTCCCATCCTTCGCCCTTTGCCAGTTTCCGCTTAGGCATCGGGTCAGGCGACAGGAAATAGATGTGGCGAGAGTCGCCCCCGCTGCCACTTACAACGGTCGGAAAGCCTTTGGCTTCGGGCCAGAGGTCCAAAAGTGCCGCCCATGCGTCCGCAGCCTTTGCCGGGTCGCGCACATCGAGGTCGATCAGGTGAAGATATTCGTCTCCAATCTTGGAGGCAAAACCGAGCCGCACCCCTATGTTCCGCCCTTCACGGTAGGTGTTCAGCAGGTCTGATTCGGTCTGGTTTGGCAGGTTGGACCAGTTCGCCGCGACGGGTCTTTTCTCTCCGGCGTGCAGCCAATGGAGAGAAGCACCGGCGGCAAGCAGGTCTCGATTGGCCTCATTCAGCGGGTCGTTTTGAGACGCATGGAGACCCATGGAGACGCATAACAGGTCGGAAAGGTCTGTGTTCGCGGCACATGGTGACGCTTGCCCGGCATGGGCGTTCGTGCTATTGTCGAGAGGCATTAGATAAACCTTTTCTGGTTTGAAAGGCCTCGCAGTCGCAAGCTGCGGGGCCTTTGCGTTTTCAATCCAGGGTTCATCATATCACGAGTCGAATAGTTCTCCAATACACTGATATTAAAGACATTTCACATCTAGTGTGAAAGTACAGAAGTCGCAGAGTAAGATCGAAAATCAACTTTTAGCTGAGTAGATCGGACAAATCCGTTTCAATCCTCGGCTTCGTAGAGACCACGGACTTTGCCCGCCCAGCGGCCTCCCATTCATCCAGCTTGTCGCTCCACCACTGCATGAGCCGACGCCGCTCTTCCAGGCGCATCCCGCGATAGTATGCCGCCCGCACTGCGTTCTTGGGCGAATGCGCCAAAGCCTTCTCGATTGCATCCGGGGACCAGAGTTCGGACTCATTCGCCACGGTTGAGAACGTTGAACGGAAGCCATGCACAGTGGCCTTGGTGTAAAAGCCCAGCCGGTAAACCAGATAGAGCATCCGGTTTTCAGAGATCGGCTTCACTGGCTTATCTCCCGGCACGATGTATCCCCCACCGTCCGCAAGGCGTCGCAACTTGTTGAGGATCGTTAGAACCTGCCGGGACAAGGGCACAACATGGTCCGCGCCCATCTTCATCCGTTCACCGGGGATGCGCCAAACATCGCCGTCAATCTCTTCCCAGCGCCCGAACCGGATTTCGTTGGTACGGCAAGCGGTGTGTATGGCCAGGAGAAGCGCCAGACGGCTTTGGGGTTCGCAGTCAGCATGTGACAGGGCGTTGAGGAAGGCTGGCATCTCGGACCCGCCCAGCGCGGCGACGTGCTTGACCCGGGGCGCTGGGCGCAAGGCTCCGCGAAGGTCTGCCGCCGGGTCGCGCTTGCAGAGGCCGCAGGCAATCCCGTAGCGGAAGATTGCCCCAAGCGTCTGATGAATCCGCGAAGCCACATCTAGCGCGCCCCGGGCTTCTACAGCACGAATGATTTTCAAGAGTTCGGGGGCTTCAATCTCGGCAATGTCACGCTTTCCGATGAACGGGAACACGTCGCGGCGGAACCGGGATGCGATGCGCTCATAGTGCTTTTCGGACCAAGCCCCGCGCTGCGCTTCTAACCATTCGTTCGCGACACGTTGAAACGCGTTCTGAACGGCCAGCGCATCGACTTTTGCAGGAGCGACGCCTTCGGTCAGATTGCGCTTCAATTCATCCCGCATCGCTCGGGCCGTGGCTAGAGAAACGCGGGGATACTGCCCAAGCGTTGCGGTCTGCCGCTTACCCTCGTGGCGGTAGTCTACACGCCAAGTTTTTGATCCCGCAGGTGAGATATAGAGATACAGCCCAGCGCCGTCAGTCATCTTCCGAGGCTTCAGGGCAGGTTTGGCATTTCGACAGGACAGATCAGTTAGCGACATGGTATCCTCGTGACGGTAAGTCTCTTGCTGTCTCTACCGTCAGTTTTACCGCCAAAGGCTGAGACGTAGTGAGACATGCTGAGACACATGGATACCAAGAAAGTTGATTTTACTCAATTTTCTAGTGCGAAAATGCGCTGTAATTTAGTTGTGGTGCCCGGGGGCGGAATCGAACCACCGACACGAGGATTTTCAATCCACTGCTCTACCCCTGAGCTACCCGGGCATGGGTGAACGGACAACCGTTCGGGTGGACGCGTTCTAGGTTAGGGGTGCGGGAGTGTCCAGTGGGTTTTTGCAAAATTTCCCATGTAATTTTGCATTGCGGGTCATTGGGTCTCCGATTGCCAGATCAGGCTTTGGTCGCCGCCCAGTTTGGAACTGCCGAGCGGGGCGAAAGATGCAGCCAAATCAGTGAGTTCCGCGGAAGGGGACAGGGTCAGATAGGCCGGGAGCCATGCGAGGTTGTAGCCGGTGATCTCGCGGCTGCCGTCGAAATAATTTTGCGCTTCGCCGGTGATTTCCATTGTGCGCGCTCCGCCGTCCATCTCGGCGATGGTAAAGTTGACCACACGTTCCAGCGCATCTTCGCAGCGTGCGCCAGGGTGGTAGCCCTGATCGCGCAGCAGCTTGCTGGCCACCACCAGCGGCGCGACGGCATGCATCTGGTAATGATAGGCCAGCCGCCCGCGCGACATCTCTTGTGGCAGGCTGCCGTCAGGGTTGGCGGTGCACAGAACATAGTCCACCGACCAGCCCGCCCAGCCGCGCAGCACAGGGTCGTTGGTCAGATCCGCAATGCCAGCCCCCCCAAGCGCCGCCCAGGCACGCAGATTGCCGCGTTTGGCGCCCTTGGGCGCGGCTTCTTCCCAGAACAGCATCTGATCCTGCGCCAGACCCGCCAACCATGGGCGAATGGCGTTCAGGTCGTCCTCTGTGCCGCCATGCGGCACCACCTGGCGCAGCGCAAGCGCGAACCCGGCCAGCCGGGATCCAATGGTCAGCCGTGTGGTGTCGGAATCCAGATTGGCCAGCGCCCCGGCACGGGCCCATTCAGCGACCTGATGCACGACGCAATCGGCGATTTCCTCATGCGGGGCATCCGCAGCAAAAATCTGGTTGGCCTGATCGGTCAGGGAAACAATGAAATTGTCCAGCGGCTTCAGATCGGCAATGGCGGCCGCCTCGGCCTCCTTGTCGATCTCTGACCGGGTTTCACTGTCATCGGTATATCGGCTTTCGATGGCCAGAGACAGCACCGGCGCGGGCGCAAGTGGGCAATTCAGCTCCTGTGCCCGAACGGCGGTGCTGGTTCCCAGCTCCAGACTCAACGCAGATCCCAGTGTCAGCGCAATCGCAATTGCCGCGCCAGTTCGCCCGCCTCTTGGTTTCCACCTGCGGCAGCTTTGTCGAGCCATTCAAGGGCCTCCGTAACTTCTCGATTGGTGCCAGTGCCATACAGTTTGGCCCGGCCAAATTCAGCCATTGCCGCCACGGAACCGGCTTCTGCGGCCTGTCGGACGGCTGCGGTCGCTGCGGCCATGGTCTGCACATTTCGTGCCTCCGATTGCAGCAGACGTGCGTGCCGCCACAGGGCCTCGGGTTCGCCGGATGCCGTGGCACGCGCCAACAGTTGACGGAAATCCATCGACTGGTCAATGGCGCGTCTCACTTCTGGCGGAGCGGCGAAATACCGCTCAAATGCGCGCGGAATATTGTCGGGTTGCGACACCAGTCCAGCGAAATGCCCGGCGGCGGCCTGGGCGTCAAAACCAGCCAGATCCGGTCGCGCCGTCAGGTCAAACAACCGCCAGCGTGCCGCAATGTCGTCGCCACGGTCACGGGCCACCACGTCGACCGGTGTCGGTGCGGCGCCGGTATCGAACACTTCCATTTGGGTGTCTGTGAACCGCAGTTTCGCCAACACATGTCCGCCACGCAGCACCAGCCCGATCCGACGCCAGTGATAGGCCATGTCGGGATTGTCCAGGATGGCATGGGCTTCGCCCAGCTCGCTGGTGTCCTTGGTCGAACAGGCCATCAGGCTGACCGCCCGGTCAAAGTAATCGTCGTATTGGCTGGGCGCGACATGGGGCAGGGCGAACATCAAGGCCAGGAAATCACCGCGTTCCTCGATGATTTGGGCAAACTCGGTGAACACAGCCGCTTCGGCCTCGGGCGTTTTGCCCAGACGTGCCAGCAGCCGGATTGCGGCACCTTCGCCGCGATAGCTGGCCTGACGCAACAAGCGGCGCACTTCGGTGGCCACGGCGGGGTCGGTGCCGTTGTCGTTGATCATCGCCACGGCCACATCCAGCGCCGAGGTCACACCGTTGTTCAGATAGACCCGGCGAAAGAATTCCAGCGCCAGCGCGCGTTCCGCCGGGTTGGTCGCCAGTTCAAACTCCAGCTTGGCGAATTCCTCAAGTCCCTTGTCGGAATTGTCGAGCCGATCGGCCCAGATCCGTTGCCGGGTTTCGGTGGCAATCGGGTCGATGTTGACCAATTCCAGATAGTTCGCCAGCGAGGTTGTGCGCCCGGCCAGCGCCTGACGTTGCAGATGCGCCAGGCTCCAGGGGTCTTTGTAGGGGTCCAGCGAAATCAGGTTTGTCGCGCTGACCTGCACGGTTTCATGTGCTGTCGCGCGAAAGGCGCGGGCCCAGGGCTCGGCCTGGTCCAAATGCGGCGCGGTGGGGATCTGACAGCGAAACAGTTTGTCCAGATCATCCATCGCATCGGCATCGCTGTGGCGCGTTGCCGCCAGCGTCAAAAGATCGACGGCCCGGTCCAATTGTGCCGGGGTGTCGCGATACCGCAGCAGACGCTCGGCCAAAAGCCGCATCCCCTCGGCGTCATCGCGCGCAACCGCGATTTCCAACTGGGCAATCATCTGCGCTTCGCCGCCCCAGCGGCCAAGCCGGACCGCAATTTCCTTGGCCAGATCGGTGTAAATCGCCCCGGGGGCCGATGGAATCTGCGTAACCTCACGCAGGTAGGTCAGATAGGGGCTGGAGGGGCTGTTTTCCAAGGCGTCGATATTGACATCAAGCTGCAACAGCGGCGTCAGGGTCGGGCGTCTGCGACCGCGATCCTCGGCCTGATTGAAGGCCAGGATTTCGCGCAGCATGTCCAGGTCGACCCCGGCACTCTGCAGCTGGCCTTCGGCGCTGTCGTCAATTGCGATACCGCGCTCGACCGCACGCTGAAGATAGGCCAGCATTTCGTCGTTGTCCTGCTCGATCACGCCGGCGGCCAGATGGTGTTCCACCACCCGCCATGCCGCCCGTGCCGATCCAAGATCGGCGGCAAACCGGTCCCAGGCCAAGGCGATGTCAGTGTTGCGATGAACAATGATGCCTTTGCGGTATTCTTGCGCGATGCGTTCGGCGCGGATGCAGATCTGGCTGTCCATCTGGCCCAGCAAACCGCCAAAGGCCATGGTTGCGGTCAGGTTGGCGGGTGCCTCCCAGCCGGGCAGGGGGCGGCCCTCGGCCATGCGGCGCGCGATGAACAGCAATGCATCGGCATTGCCGCCAAAACCAGCGTCGCGGATCAGATCAAGCGCCTGTTCCTCGTCGCGTTGCACGCCGATGCCGTTCAGAAAGAACTGCGCCAGTTTCATGCTTTGGGTATAGTTCAGCTCTGCGCGGCGCTCGTTCAGTTGCTGTACCAGCCCGGCCTGCATCAATTCCCGCAGCCGACCGGCGTCGATATGCAATCCGATCAGATCAAGCGTTTCATCCATGCCGCCAAACCGCGCGTCAGCCTGCGACAGCCGTTTGCGCAGCGCGACGATGAAATCAAAATAGCGGTTCGGGTCTTCGGCCTGATATCGGCGAATGTCGCGTTGCAGGAACCGAACACGCTCAATGGTGGTCAGTTCGCCATCAGATCCCGGTCCGGGCGCGTCAGAGATCAGCTCTTCGGGACCGTCGCCGCCACAAAGGTTCTGTTGTTCGACCGGCGGCGGCAAAAAGGCAAAGTCCAGCGGCGCGGCCGTGGCTGCGGCAGGAAGGTTCAGGGCCAGGACCGCCGTAGCGACCAGAGCGTGCGGGATTTGACGTTTTATCGCGAACATAGGCGCATCTCGGTGTTGTCTCCCAATGTCGCGTCCAGCGTGACAGTGACGTTGCGGGCCCCTTCGGGCCAAAGCCCGGACATCGGTACATAAAACCGCCCGGTGGGCAGCTGTGCCGGGTGGCGGGTGATTTCGCGGCTGCGGCTGCGGCCCTGATTGTCGTGCCAGGTGAACACCGCGCGGCGGGCCTGGGCGCCGTCGGCGTCGATGAACAGGATCTTGTCATGTTGGTCGCTGACCGACGACAGATCGGCGTTGACCCGGTCGCGGCTGCCGCCTTCGCGGCTGACGGTCAGGCCAAGATCACAACTGCCACGCGCTGCGGCAATCAATTCCAGCATTCTTTGGTCGTCGCTCAGACCGGGCGCTTCGGCCAGGGGCAATTCCCAGACGATGATACTGGGGCGGGCCTGTTGAAATTCGGCGGAGGTCAGATAGGTCGAAATCGCAGCAAAGGCGCCACCACCGGGCACGGAATACTGGATCACCTGAATGCCGGTCTCTTCCGCCAGGAAACCGGCGAAATTGGCTTCGGGCGTGTCGGAATGGGCGCTGCCCACCAATGCAATCACGCCCTGTGGGCCATCGCCGGTCGAGGCGCGTGTGGTTGCAAATGTCTCGGTTGTGGCCTCGGGCAGGGGTTCGGCGCAATATTGCTGCCGCACCAGTCGGCTGTGCGATTCGACATTGGCGCTGCCGGTGGGGCGGGTTTGAAACCGGTTTCGGGCCAGTGCCTCGATGCCGGGGACCGCCGCGATCGCCCGGGCAATGGCCCGCGCCGCGAGCTGTGCCCCCGCAGCGTTCAACCGGGGATCGGCGCGAAAGAACGACAAGGGCGCATTCGCCGGGGCCATTTCCGCCCGCAGATCAACCGCGCGCACACCGGCCTCGTGCAATTTTCCAAGGTCATCAAGATAGACCGTGGTGGCCAGCGAATAATCAAAGCCGAAATCCATCGCTTCGGGGGACAGATACCGGGGCAGGGCCAGCGGCTTGGTCGGCACCGGCGCATAGATCAATGCTGTGCCCTTGGCCGCCAGTGCCTGGCTCAATTCAGCCAGATCAGCCACAGTTTCCGGGGTCATCGGGTGCATATTGGAAAGATCGGGCGAAATGCGGAAAAACACGCCGTCGCGCCCTTCGACCGATGCCAGATATTGCGACCCCGCGAGATCGCGGCAGCCATATTGTGATTGTGCCGCTGCCGGACCAACCAAAGTGCCGGTCAGGGCCACACCGATCAGCGCCGCACCAAACCGTTCAAGAAGTCTCATCTGCCGTGCCATCCCTTAATTCACCGCAAGCGCGTTGCGCCGTGCTTTGGCCTGTTCGGCAAGGCTGAACGCCATTGCCCGTATCGCCAGATCTCCCCGCCGGTCTGCGATTTCCAGATATCCCAATACCCGGTTCAGCTCAGCTCTGTTCAGATCGGTCCGGCCCATGTCCTTCATCGCGAGGGACAGGACCATGCGGCCGTTCCCGGTGCTGCTTAGCGCGACAATGCGGTCGCGCGTGGCGTCCGACATCGGGCCAAACAGCTGGTCCGGGCCGTTCAACGCCACCATTGCATCCTGTGCCTGGGTATTTCCGGCCCAGGCATGGGCGTAAAGCACCCGAATATATTGCGAAATCCGGCTGCTGGGTTCTGTGGCGGGCGACAGGAAATACAGCGCGCCGATCATGTCATCCAACATGCCCTTGCGCCCGGCCCCTGCTGCGATGCTGGCATAATAGGCCAGATCGGACGCATTTTGCGCCACGCCACGTTGGCGCAGGATCTTGGTCAGTTTCAGCGCGGCAAGCCCGTCTTTCTGATTGGCCAAAGCGCGCAGATCGTCTTCGGCCATTGGGGCGCCCGACACCATTTCCTTGCGCAATTGACGCAAGGCCGTGGTGGGCAATTGCCGCGTGCTGGTGATGCCACGATCCACCACAACCGAAATCCGGCGCGATTCCGCGCTGGAGGGCAGGGTCAGGGATTGGGCCGCAACATCGCTCAGCGGCACCAGCCCGGCCAAAACGATGGCCAATGATTTGGTCCAGCCCCTCACCATGGCCCTAGCTCGCGCTTTCGCAGTTGCGCACCAGGTCGGTGATCGGAACCGGTCCGGCCGCATCCAGCGCAATTGGCGTCTCACCGGTCACATCCGCGGCCACAAACCGGGCCTGTGGTGACAGATCGCCAGAGAAGAATTTCGGAAATTGCGCCGAAAAGTCGTTGCCTTCCAGAAGGACCGCCGCCGCAGTTGCGGTGGCAATGCCGGAACCGTTGGAATCCAGTACGTTGCCTGCAATGCGGGTGACGGCGCGTTTCGGTTGGCCAGAGACCCAGATCCCGGCGCTTTTGTTGTCCACCAGATAGTTTCCGGCCAGATATGCATCCAGGCTGCGGCGGACTTCGATGCCTTTTTGGCGGTTGGAAATCAGGAAGTTTCCAATCACCTCGGTGCAACTTGCGCGGTCGACCTTGATGCCACCGCCGCCCCGTGCCCAGACAATATTGTCTTTGACCAGGGTGTTGTCGGCGGCCT
Source organism: Marinovum sp. J2-8 (assembly GCF_055808435.1). Classification (NCBI taxonomy): domain Bacteria; kingdom Pseudomonadati; phylum Pseudomonadota; class Alphaproteobacteria; order Rhodobacterales; family Roseobacteraceae; genus Marinovum; species Marinovum sp. J2-8. The sequence continues at coordinate 324,240 of NZ_JBVVRZ010000003.1, forward strand.
GTTTGATCAGGATGCCGGCACGGTCGCCTTTGAGGATCGCATTGCCCGCCAGCACCGTGCCCACCGCGCCATCCAGAACCCGGATCGCATTGGTGTTGGATTTGCCGGTGATGATATTGGCGGAAATGGTGGTGTTGCGGCTGTGTTGCACGACCAAAGCGGCGCTGCCGGCGTCGATGATGCGGTTGTTGTCGATGGTCAGATTGCTGGCTGCCTGGATCGAAATCCGCTGCACCCGTTCGATCACGCTGTCGATGATGAAAGAGGCGGCTGCGGGCCGGTCCAGCGCAGAACGCGCCACGGACAGGCCGGAAAACTTCACCGAGCCGCCAAAGCCAAGATCGGAGATCTGCGCATTGCGCATCTGCATCGTACCCGGGCCGGATGTGGTGATGAAGGGCGCGAATTCTTCGTTGTAGGGGCTTTGCGTGCCGACACCGTGAATCCCGGCGCCATCCACGATCAACCGACCGAAATTCAGGATAAACGCCCCATGGCGGCGCGACAGTTGCAGCACCTCATTGGCGTTCAAATGCAATTCCGCGTCATGCCAAAGGATCAACGGCGCATGAAGTTCGACCACGTTGCCCTGGGCGACTGCGCCTGTACCCATGATCCGGGTCAGATCCGCCAATCCCAGACTGCCACGTTCGACAATGACGGCATGCACGCCGTTTTCTTCCTGTGCATCGAGCACGGCACTGTTGTCATCATGGCCAAAAGCCTGGGCGAGCAGACCCAGTGCAATCCGCAGGTCAAACCGGTCAGTGGCAAGGGCCGCTTCTCCGCGCGGTGCCAGCGGCACAAGGCCGGGTACGGCGGGCAGGGGGAACCCGGCAGAGCCAAGCATTTCACGTGCCCGGCGGTGGGCCCGGCCGTCAGCTTCGGTTGCGATCGCCAGCCGTTCGACGGCAATGCGGCGCAATTGGCCCGGGCTGTCCGGTGCGGCGGCCAGCGGTGATGTCACTGCCAGCATCGCTGTCAGAAACGCCCCAAGCGCCGCCAGCCGTCTGGCTGGCGACGTCCGGGTCACCGATATGGCGGTTTCACGATGCATAACGGGCGCTGCTTGCCAGATCCTGCAGTTGCGACTGCGCGGCGATCGTGATGACCATGACCTCGATCATGCCATCGGTCGGATTGGACAGCGTGGTTGGCGTGGTTTCACAAAGCTCGCGACGGTCGCCTTCGCCCATCCGCGCCTGTGTGCGGCCATTGGTCAGCAACACTTCGCCGGTTGTGATGATCGCCTCGCGGCCCGGCGCAGGGTCAAGCCGCATGGTCGCGCCCGGTTTCACACTGACGGTGCACATCGTCATGTGATCACGTTCCATGATCTGACAGATGTGGCCCCATTCGAAATCGCTGCGTTGGTGCTTTTCGGCTTCGACGCGCGAGGTGGATTTCAGGTGCTGCGCCACTTTCTTGACCGATTGGCAATGCCCGACCTTTGTCACCAGCAACGCATCGGCGGTGTCGACCACAATGATGTCTTCCAGTCCCACACAGGTCACAAGCCGGGTTTCCGACCGCACCATGCAGTTTTTGGTTTCCACCTGGATCACATCGCCCTGAATGACATTGCCCTGGGCATCGGCATTGGAAATGCCATACATCGCAGTCCAGCTGCCGACATCGCTCCAATCCACATCCAGTGGGCACAGCGCGATCTTGCGGGTGCGTTCGAATACGGCCGTTTCGGTCGGCTCGTCATCGGCAAGCGCAAAGGCGTCGGCGTCAAGCAACAGCCCTTCGGGCGTTTCCTTGCCACCGGCAACGGCCTTTTTCACATGCTCAAGCGTTTCGGGGTCGTATTGGGCATATTCCTCGATGATGGTCGAGGCCTTGAACAGGCTGATGCCCGAGGCCCAGTAAGCAATGTCGCTTTCAACCAGCAGACGCGCCTTGCGGGTGGGCGGCTTTTCAACAAAGCGTTCGACCTCGCGCAGGGCAGGGTGGGCAAAGATCGGCCCGCCATCGGTGATGTAGCCAAACCCGGTTTCGGCATAACGCGGCTTGATACCAAAGGTGATGATATAGCCGTCTTCTGCCGCCGCGCGCACCGCAAGGATGGCGCTGTTGATGTCGCCTTCGATCACGTGATCGGCGGGCACAACCAGCATAAGCGCATCGGGGTCTTTTTCCATCTGACGCAGGGCCGCCGACAGAACCGCAGGACCGGTGTTGCGACCCATCGGTTCCAGGATGACATCCGCGCCGCGCCCAATTTGCTGCAATTGACGGTGCAACATCAGCGTGTGTTTGGCCGAAGAGACAACCAGTGGCGTGCCGAACCCCTCAGAGGAATGGCGGTCGATCGCTGTCTGAAAGAAGGTCAGAGAAGCGGCGTCGCCAACACGCTGGAATTGTTTCGGGCTTTGCGTGCGGGAGATGGGCCAAAGCCGTGTCCCGTTTCCACCGCAGATGATCAGAGGTGTGATCTCTTTCATTGTCAGTTGTTCCCGTTGTCAAATGGCTTGGCAAAAATTGCCTTGGAAAGCCGCACCCGCGCGGATTTCCCGATGTCATCGGCGGTGAGGGCGCCGGGTATTGGCTCCATGCGCACGGGCAGGAAAATGTCGCCGTTTTCCGCTGCGGCGCTGGTGGCCGATGTCAGGATGACACGCGCGGGAATGGCCCGACCGTCATCCATGATCAGATGGACGTTCTCGCCGCTCATCGCGCGCGACAGACCTTCTGTGCTCATTTGTGTTTGAACGCTGACTTTGTCGTCCTGGCCGTACAGTGTCAGGATGCTGTCACCGGGCAGGACAGTGGCGCCTTCGAACATGCCGTCGGTCACAGCCACCTCACAGTCGCAAGGGGACTGGAAGTTCAGCACATCGCCGGTGGTGGCAGACAGCGAATAAAGCACTTCGCCTTGCTTGGCCTCACTGTTGAGGTACAGCACCTGACCGCCGCCGGTGGCGCGCATTTCATTGCCCGCGCGCATGATGAACACCGGGCGCAGCTCGTAGTTGGTGGTATAGCGCGAATAGAGCGAATAAAGCGCAACCAGGATCAGCCCGGCCGACAGGGTCGCTGCGGCAATGCTTTTGATCCGGCGGCGCAGGTCGGCTTTGGCACCGCCCTTGGCGGCGGGTTCTTTGGGCTGGGTCGGGCCGGTATAGGCCATCATCGAGCCCAGCGAAACGACGTCGCCGGCAATATAGGTGTTCAGAATATAGCGCAGCTGCGGCAAATGCGGCCCGGTCGGGTCGATGAATTGCAGCATCAAATCGCCGTCCGCACCATTGGCAATCACCCGTGCTTCGGGAAACAGCGTGATGGTGAAGCCACCAAAGTCAAACCGAAGTCGCACGGCCTGGCGGCTGCCAAACAATGTGGTCGAGATTGGCCCTGTAGCTTCGACATAAGCGGCGGTGACGGAAATGCCATTGCCACTGAAACGGGCATCGCCAATCTGCGCGGTAAAGGGAACCGGCAGAATAGGATGCTCATTGTCGAACCCGAATTCACTGGGAATATGGGGCGGTGGCGGGGTGCCGTTCGAATTATTATTATTGGTTCTGTCGAGCATGATGTTGCCTCAGACCTTGGTGAAAAACAGGATGGCGACGGTGAGCCATGTAATCGCTATGGCGTGGTGCGCGGTGGATTCAGATGCTTTGAGCTTGTCGCGGAAGGCCACGACCTTGCGGACTGTGCCGCTGCCCTGACGCGTCCACTTTTGTTTGTCCATGCGGAAGCTGACATAGGTTTTCAGTGCCGCACCGACGACCTGGCTGAAATAAAGGATCGGTGGATGCGTGATCGGGAACCAGGTCCCCCGGAACAACGCAATAATGACGCAGAAAATGTAACGGGTGGTCAAAACCCAGGCGATATAGAGCGGGATCACCGATGGGGTGACCATCAGGGCCGCAAGTGCGACGGTGATTGGACCCACAAGGGTGGTCCACATCGACACACGTTGGTCGATGATCGACCACCATGTGAACGGCCCGATCAGCCGCGGCGAAAGCCGCATCGCGCGCCCGTTCGTGCGGATCATGTTGCCGAACCAGCGCACCATCAGCGTCTTGGAGCTGTCAAAGAAGGTCGGGCGCGGCTGTGTCTCATAGCTGATCGAGGCAACATCGGGAAGATAATGCATCTCATAGCCGTTTTTCAGCAACCAGAACCAAGTCGATTTGTCGTCACCGGTCAGGAACTTGACCCGACCCAGACGCCAGTGATCGAGGAAGTCATAGTTGATGCCTTCGATGAAATCCGGCCGTGTGGCCAGATCGGCCCGAAACACGCTCATCCGGCCCGTCAGGGTCAGCACATGTTTCGACAGACCCATCGAACACATCATCACCTGCCGTTGGTTGAACCGCAGCACAAACCAGTCTTTGAACAGGTTTTCCTTATCGATTCTAATGCCTTCGTCGGTGGTTAGCGCGCCGACCTTGGGGTCGGTGAACACCGGGGCACTTTCGTACCAGATGTCTTCCGGCACCATGGTATCACCATCGACAAACACCAGGATGTCGCGGTGTGTCGGGCTTTGTGCGCCAAGGATACGCAGGGTCTTGGCCAGGGCGTCGCGTTTGCCGTTGGCCTTGATCCGGTCAATGATCAGTTGGACATTGCTCATGTCCTCTGTCTGGCTTTCAAAGATGGAGCGGATCAGGCGTTCGTCTGCCCCATCCACCACCGAAGCCACAATCGTTGCCCCGTCCCGCGCCCGGGAAGCGGCGCGAAAGACACTGCGATAGACGGGCAGGGTGACATGCGGTTCCACCATATAGGAGGTGACCAGCATATACATGTGCGATTTGCCGACCAATGCGGCAAACCGCTTGCGGTTTTTGCGCTTTCGCTTGGGATGGACAATCCGGCGGAAGATAATAGCGCGGGTAAAGTTGACTGCCGCCCAACTGTACCGCCAGGTGCCCAGAAACCCCATGATGAAAATCGTGTTGGTCGCATAGGAAATCTCCCCTAGTGCCGTTTTCGGCACCAGGGTGACCAGCAGGATTACCACTGAGAAGTAGGCCAAATGCGAAAGCGCAAGGATCATGGCGATTACCAGCAGATGCCTTCGTATGTGCCGTCAGAGACCTTGTCGCGGTTCATCCGCGTCAGATCCAGCACAGGACGGCTCTTGGAGGCAGCTTCAAGTGTTTCCACTGTCTCACGATAGAAGTTGCCAACCAGAATGGCGCCCGCATCGTTGATCATCGCGTCCAGATCCGGGTTCATCCGGTCCTTCAGGTCAGGGATCACGTCGTTGCCGCGGCCCGCGGTCGAGTTTTCGTTGGCATAGGCTTCGTGCACATAGGGGTCATAGATGTCGACCTGTACGCCGTTCTTGATCAAACGCGCGGCCAGTTCGGCCAGCGGGCTTTCGCGAAGATCGTCGGTGCCGGGTTTGAAGGAGATGCCTACAAAGCCCACCTTCTTGGCGCCTGTGCGTTCGACCATTTCTTCGGCGCGACGAATTTGTGCTTCGTTGGCTTCCAGAACGGCGTTCAGCAGATGCGCAGGCGTGCCCTGGGTTGCCGCCAGATGGCGCAGCGCGCGCACGTCTTTGGGCAGGCAGGAGCCGCCAAAGGCAAAACCGGGACGCATGAAGTAGGACGAGATGTTAACCTTGGTGTCGGAACACAGGATTTCCATCACGGTCTGGCCGTCGAGGCCGGACGATTTGGCGATATTGCCGATCTCGTTGGCAAAGGTCACTTTGACCGCGCGCCATGTGTTCGAGGTGTATTTCACCATTTCTGCGGTGCGGACATCGACAACTTTGATGTCGCAAGGCAGATCTTGGTTGATCTCAGTCAGGATGTCGGCAGTGCCTTTGTCCTGGGCGCCGAAAACGATCAGGCCGGGATCATAGTAATCTTCGATCGCTGTGCTTTCGCGCAGGAATTCAGGATAGTATCCGACGCCGAAATCCTTGCCGGATTTCTTGCCGCTGGCCTCTTCGAGGGTCGGGATACATGTGCCTTCGGTCGAACCGGGGACAATTGTCGACCGGATGACAACCGCATGGTAGGCATCTTTGTTTTTCAATGCGTTGCCGATATTGCGGCAAACGATTTCAACATATTTAAGACCAACCGACCCATCCGGGGCGCTGGGGGTGCCGACCGCAATAAAGCTGGCGTCGGTATTGTCGATGGCGTGTTGCACATCATCTGTTGCGGTGAGCTTACCAGCTTTCACCACGTCTGCGATCAATTCATCCAGACCGTTTTCCACAATGGGGGAAAGTCCTGCGTTGATCGCATCAATTTTGCCGGGATCGACGTCCACTGCGATAACTTGGTGACCATCTCGGGCCAAGCAGGCCGCGGAAACCACGCCTACATACCCAATGCCAAAGACACTGATTCTTGCCATATCTGCCTCTCAATTCACTCTTTGTGAGTGATTATGATTGAAGTGTTTGCTCGTCTTTTTTCGATAAAACTTAGGTAGATGCATGTCGTAGGTAAAGTAAAATGTTAACAATGATTACCAAAACGCGCATGGTGACATTTCTGCTACAGCGAAGTGACCTGCGCAGAATGCAAGCATGAAGTGTGCTGACTGGCGGGTTTTCGCTGATCTTTTCTTTAAAATTTGGCCGATCTTCGCCGGACCGCTGCGTCGCGGGGAATTGGCGCTCTTTCCCGGCAAACCCCATAAATCATTGGGGTAACAATTTTGATCGACCCGTCCGGAACTATGGCCGGGGGCCGGGGGTTTTGGCCGTGAAATCAAGTATTCAATTTTTTCTATGTATGGGCATGCGGGGCTGTGTTAGGGTGATTTAAACGGGCCATTCGTCTGGTCCGCCCCATTCGGTCAGGAGACAGATCACCATGGATTTTCCTGTGCAAATGCAAATCAAACCCGATGTTTCGGCGTTCTTTGATTCGGCAACAAATACGATTTCCTATCTCGTCAAGGATCCAGCGACCGCCGCTTGCGCCATTATCGACAGTGTAATGGACATGGATTACGCCGCCGGGCGAATCACGCATGACCATGCAGACCAGATAATTGCCGAGGTTAAAAAGTGCGACCTCAGCCTCGAATGGATTATTGAAACCCATGTCCATGCCGATCATCTTTCGGCGGCGCCTTATATTCAGGCACAATTGGGGGGAAAGATCGGGATCGGTTCCGGGATTCTGATGGTCCAGGATACCTTTGGCAAGGTGTTCAACGAGGGCACTGAATTTCAGCGCGATGGCAGCCAGTTCGACCAATTGTTCGAGGATGGCGATATATATCATGTCGGGGAGATGCCGGTTCATGCGCTTTATACCCCCGGTCACACGCCCGCCTGCATGACCTATGTGATGGGCAATGCCGCTTTTGTCGGGGATACGCTGTTCATGCCGGACGGTGGTTCGGCGCGGGCGGATTTCCCCGGCGGCGATGCCGGCACGCTTTACAACTCGATCCAGAGGGTGCTGGCGCTGCCCGACGACATGCGTCTGTTCATGTGCCACGATTATGGTCCCAACGGCCGCGATATTCAGTGGGAAACCACTGTCGGCGCGGAAAAGGCACATAATATACATGTTGGTGGTGGCAAATCGCGGGCGGACTTTATTGCTTTTCGCACTGAACGCGATGCGCAGTTGGGCATGCCGAAACTGATTATTCCATCGTTGCAGGTGAATATGCGGGCCGGCGAGGTGCCCAAGGACAAGGATGGTTTCCCGATGCTGAAGGTGCCGGTGAACGGGTTGTAACCGGTCTGAGGGTCAAGACGCGCTGTCGCGACCGATCTGATGCGGCGCGACGGCCATCGACTTGACCAGCGCAAAGCAGCTCTGACCCGGCGCCAACTCCATGGTCTGGACCGAACGTTGGGTGATCCGGGCCAGCAGCAGCTCTGAACCGACCTGAAGCGTGACAATTGCACCGGGGCCGTCGCCCGGCACGATGGTGTCGATCACGCCCGGAATGATGTTCAGGGCTGACACATCCACCGGGGCGTTGCGCGACAGGATCACGTCATGCGCCATGATCTGCACCCGCACCACATCGCCGACAGCGCCGCTGATCCGCGGGAGCCAGAGCGGACCTGACGCCGCCTGCAACCGTGTCAGCCCGTCGGCTTCCTGGGCCTCAAGTCGCGCGGTCAGGGTTGCGCCCGCGCCACGTAGGCCGATGCCGCGCAGGGCGACGGGGTCAAACAGGATGTCCTGCGTCGGGCCCTGGCGCAGAACCTGCCCGTTGTCGATCACCGCAATCTGATCGGCCAGGCGCCGGGCCTCCTCCAGATCATGGGTCACCAGGACCACCGGCATGGCCAGATGGGCGCGCAGGCGCTCGATCTCGGCATAAAGCCCCTGTCGGGTTGCATGATCCACCGCCGAAAACGGCTCATCCAGCAACAGGACCTCTGGATCACGTGCCAAGGCCCGTGCCACGGCCACCCGCTGTTGCTGGCCGCCGGACAATTCCGCCGGGCGGCGCGCCTCAAGTCCGGCAAGGCGGACAAGGGTCAGCAACTCTTGTGCGCGTGCGCGGTTGGCCCCTGCCGCCATGACATTGGCCAGCGCCGACATCTGCGGAAACAGCGCATAGGATTGAAAGACCATGCCGACGCGCCGGCGAAAGGCGGGGGTGTCCAGGGACCTGTCACTGTCGAACCAGACCGCGTTTCCAACCGCGACCCGGCCAGTGTCCGGCGTCCATAACCCGGAAATGCCGCGCAGGATGGTGGATTTCCCGGCACCCGACGGGCCAACCAGCGCCAGCACCTCGCCGGCTTTGGCCGAAAGCGCGACATTCATCTGGATCGGTGCCGTGGCGCACAGTGTGACCGTCAGCGCCATCAGGACAGCCTCCGCCCGGCGCGCGTCGACAGCCAGAATGTCACCGCGATCGTGCTTAACGAAATCGCGAGCAACACGGCCGACATCTGGGCGGCCCCGGCCATGTCAAAGGATTGCACCCGGTCGTAAATCGCAATCGCAATGGTGCGGGTTTCGCCGGGGATTGCGCCGCCGACCATCAGGACAATGCCGAATTCGCCCAGCGTATGGGCAAAGGTCAGCACCATTCCGGTCAGCACACCCGGCCAGGCCAAGGGCAATTCGACCCGGCGCAGGGCCTGCATTGGTGACATACCACAACAGGCTGCGGCCTCGCGCACCTCGACCGGCACCGCTTCGAAACCGCGCTGGGCGGGTTGGATGGCAAAGGGCAGGTTGAACAGCACCGATGCCACCACCAGACCAGAGAAGCTGAACACCAACGGGCCGTCAAACAGCATCTGCCAAACCTTGCCAACCGGGCTGGCCGCGCCAAAGGCCACCAAGAGGTAAAATCCCAACACAGTGGGCGGCAGGACCAGCGGCAGGATGACCAGCGCCTCGACCGCGCCTTTGCCGCGAAACTGTTGAAAGGCCAGGAATCGGCCAAAGAAGATCGCCACCGGCAGCAGCACCACCACCGTCCAGGCGGCCAGACGTAGCGACAGGAGCAGGGCCTGCCAATCCATCACGCGTCCCCCGGCAGGGCAAAACCGTGGTTGGTGAATATGGCCAGCGCTTCCTTGTCCTGGAGAAAGGCAAAAAATGCCTGTGCAACCGGTCCGGCCCCTGCGGTCAGCGCCATGCGTTGGTTCAACGGGCTGTGCCAGCCTTCGGGGATCAGCGCCGACCAGCCCTGTGCGGCCACCGGCCCGGCATTGGCGAGCGACGCCGCAATCAGCCCGCCGTCGGCATTGCCCGATACGGCAAATTGCGCGGCCTGGGCGACGTTTTCACCCAGCACCAAATGCGGCTGCAACGCCTGCCACAAGCCACGATGCTGCAAGGCCTCGCGCGCGCGAATGCCATAGGGCGCATGTGCCGGGTTGGCGATGGCAAAGCGATGTAATGTGCCGCTGCCCAACATGGTTGCAAGCCCGGCCAAATCGCTGTCGACATCCAGCGGGCCGTTCGTTGGGGCGATCAGGGCCAATCGGCCTTTGGCATAGATCACGCCGTCGGTGGGCAAAACGCCATCCGCGGCCAGCGCACGGATATAGGTTTCGTCAGCCGACAAAAAGATTTCGAACGGGGCGCCGTGGCGCATTTGCTGGGCCAGGGTGCCAGAAGCGCCAAATGAGACCCGCACAGTGTCACCGGTCCTGTCCTGAAAGGCCGCCAGCAAATCAGCCATCACAAAGCGCAACGAAGCGGCGGCGGCAATCACGGGCGCGGGCGCAGCCATCACCGGGGCAGCCATCACCGAAACAGCGGCAAAGGTGGCCGCGCCGGTGATCAGCGTTCGACGCGACAGGGCCAGAGATACAGGGCGGGGCGGGGGCACAGCGAGGGGCACGGCGGCAATTTCCAAGTTTCGCAGGAACCTTACCGGGCCAGTGCAGGGGTTCCAACCCCGACCTCTGTACGACGTCATAGCCCGCCATTTCCGGTTGTCGAATCGTGATTGTTTGGTTATTCATGAATTATGGAAATAAATATTGCAGATAAACTCGCCGTTCTTAGCCACCCACAGCGTCTCGCGGTGTTTCGCTTGCTGGTGCGCAGATGTCCCGATGCGCTGCCTGCCGGTGAAATTGCCGGGATTTTGGGGCTCAAGGCCTCGACCGCGTCGGTCTATCTGTCGGCCTTGACCCGCGCCGAGATGATTACCCAGGAGCGGCGGGGAACGTCGCTGTTGTATTCCATGAACCCGACAGCGGCCCGGGCGCTGATCAGTGATCTGTTTCTCGATTGCTGCCGCGGCCGCCCCGATCTTTGCCCGCCTTTGTTCAATGGGCCCGCCTTCGACCAAAACGATCCTCAGTCCGACAGGAGACACACCATGTCAGATCGCAAATACAACGTGCTTTTCATCTGTACCGGCAATTCCGCACGGTCGATTTTTGCCGAGGCCATTCTGCGTGAACTGGGCGGCACCCGGTTCAATGCGTTTTCGGCAGGCACCAAACATTACTCCGAGCTGAACCCATTTGCGGTGGAAATGCTGAAATCCAAGGATATCGCGACCGACGATCTTCGATCCAAGAACGTCGATGAATTCCAGGGCGAAGATGCGCCAAAGATGGATTTCGTGTTCACCGTGTGTGACCGCGCCGCGAATGAGGAATGCCCGGCCTGGCAGGGCCAGCCGATCAGCGCCCATTGGGGTTTGCCGGATCCGGTGCGCGCAACCGGGACCGAAGCGGAAAAGCGGCTCGCGTTTCAACAAACTTACGCAATGATGCGTCATCGTATCATGGCGTTTGCCGCTCTGCCATTTGATGCGCTGGATCGGGTCTCGCTGCAAAACAAGGTCGACGACATCGGTCGCGTAAAGGAAGACACATGACGACATATGCATTGAACGGCTTGGGGCGTATGGGCAAATTGGCCCTGCGTCCGCTGCTGGAACGCGGCGCTGACATCGCTTTTATCAATGACGCGGTGGGGGATCCGGCGATGCATGCGCATCTGTTGGAATTTGACACGGTTCATGGCCGCTGGAAGGCCGATTTTGCCGCAGATAACGACAGCATCACCATCGACGGCACCCGCATCCCCTGTCACCAGAGCCGCGATCTGGCGGATCTTCCGCTGGATGGGGTGGATGTAGTGATCGACTGTACCGGCGTGTTCAAAACAGAGGCCAAGATCCAGCCCTATTTTGATGCCGGTGTGAAAAAGGTTGTGGTCTCGGCCCCGGTCAAGGATGGCAATGCCGCCAATATCGTGATGGGCGTGAATGACGACATTTATGATGCGGCGACCCACCGGATTGTCACGGCGGCCAGCTGTACAACCAATTGTCTGGCGCCCGTGGTCAAGGTGGTTCACGAAAATCTGGGCATCAAACATGGGTCGATCACCACGATCCATGATGTGACCAACACCCAGACCATTGTCGACCGCCCGGCCAAGGATCTGCGGCGGGCGCGGTCTGCGCTGAACTCATTGATCCCGACCACCACAGGATCGGCCACCGCGATCACGCTGATCTACCCGGATCTCAAGGGCAAGTTGAACGGCCATGCCGTGCGCGTGCCGCTGCTGAATGCTTCGCTGACCGATTGCGTCTTTGAGGTAGAGCGTGACACCACGGCAGAAGAAGTCAACGCGCTGTTCAAAGCCGCAGCCGAAGGTCCGTTGCAGGGCATTCTGGGCTATGAAACCCGCCCCTTGGTGTCGACCGATTACACCAATGATCCCCGGTCTTCGATTGTCGATGCGCCGTCGACCATGGTGGTGAATGGCACCCAGGTCAAAATCTATGCCTGGTATGACAATGAATGGGGCTACGCCAACCGGTTGGTGGATGTGGCTTTGATGGTAGGCAACAGCCTTTGATCCCCTGTGCTTGAATTTTCACCGCCTCCGGTTCTTTGGACTGGTGGCGGCCTTCCTTTTTCAGAACTGGCCCTGACCAATGACCGCACAAAGCACTGAAACACCAAACGGCTTTGCCGCCTATGTCGCCGTAACGGCGGCCTATTGGGCCTTCATGCTGACCGATGGCGCCTTGCGCATGTTGGTGCTGTTGCACTTTCACACGCTTGGCTTTTCGCCGGTGCAATTGGCCTATCTGTTTGTGCTGTATGAAATTGCCGGCGTGGTCACCAACCTGTCGGCGGGATGGATCGCGGCCCGGTTCGGCCTGACCTCAACACTATATGCCGGGTTGGGTTTGCAGGTCGTGGCGTTGTTGGCGCTGGCGCAACTGGACCCAGGCTGGTCCATCGGGCTGTCGGTGGCCTTTGTCATGCTGGTGCAGGGCGCGTCGGGGGTGGCCAAGGATTTGGCCAAGATGTCATCGAAATCCGCGGTCAAGGTTTTGGCCCCGAAGGATGGCGGCGGGTTGTTCCGCTGGGTGGCGCTGCTGACCGGGTCGAAAAACGCGGTCAAGGGCGTCGGGTTCCTGCTTGGGGCGGCGGCGCTGGGGCTGTTTGGTTTTGTGGCCTCGGTGCTGTTCATGGCGGCGGTGCTGGCGGTGATCCTTGTGGCGATTGCCTTGCGCATGCCTTCGGGTCTGCCCGCCGGGCGAAAGGATGCAAAATTCAATGAAGTCTGGTCAAAGAACCGCAACATCAATTGGCTGAGCGCGGCGCGGGTGTTCCTGTTCGGGGCGCGCGACGTGTGGTTCGTGGTGGGCATTCCGATCTATTTCTACGCGGTCCTGTCGGATGGCACAGAAGAGGGCAACCGCGCCGCGTTTTTCCTGATCGGCAGCTTCATGGCGGTCTGGATCATCCTTTATGGCGCGGTCCAGGCCAGCGCACCCAAGCTCTTGCGGGCCAAGTCCCGCAGCGATGACGAGATCACCGCATTGGCCCGCCACTGGGTCGCGGCGCTGTTTGTGGTGCCAGCGGCATTGGCGGTGCTGGTCGCGATTGCCGGCGCGCCGACCACATGGCTGACGGTGACATTGGTGATCGGCCTGCTGGCGTTCGGGGCGCTGTTTGCGGTCAATTCTTCGCTGCATTCCTATCTGATCCTTGCGTTCACCAGCGAGGAACGTGTGACGATGGATGTCGGATTCTATTATATGGCCAACGCCGCCGGGCGGCTGTTGGGCACGGTGCTGTCTGGCCTGTCGTATCAGATCGGCGGCGTGGCGCTGTGTCTGGCGACGGCGGCGGCGATGATCGCGCTCAGCTGGCTTGCGACCTTGAAACTGGCCCCGGCCGAAGCAGACACCGCAGCGGCATCATAGCCCGGCTGCTTTGGTCAGGTTGACCCGGAAACGGTCGCGGCGGCGTTGATAGCGGCGGGTCATTTCGGCGCTGGCATGGCCCAGGTGTTTCTGGACATAGCGTTCATCAACCTCGGCGCTGCTGGCCAGTCCGGCGCGCAGGGAATGGCCGGAAAACAGCGCCAAACGCTCCTTCTCTGGCAGGTCGGCGCGAATCCCGGCGGCCAAGACGGTTTGTTTGATCAACCGGGCCACATGTTTGTCGCTTAGCCGGGCGGCAAGCGCGCGTTTGCCATCCCGCGAGCTGCGCACAAATATCGGGCCAAAGTCGATTTTGGCAAAATGCAGCCATTGTTCCAGCGCGTGAACAGGGCAGGTCGCATCAGAGGAGCCCCGGCCAATTTCGACCTCGCGCCAGCCGGTTTTGGCGTTCAGGGTCAAAATCACCCCTTCATCAAGACGTTCGATCCAACCGCCCGATTCCGGCGTGTCGTCCTTGTTGACGTCCAGGCTGACAATCTCGGTGCGGCGCAACCCACCAGCGTAGCCCAACAGCAGGATCGCGCGATCCCGCAATCCCCGCAGATCATAGGGCAGGCTGGCCACCATCGCCAAAATATCATCCCGTAGGATGGCCTCTTTTTGCACGGGCGGGCGGGCGTGTTTGCGTTTTATGCCCGCCAGAACGCTTGCGATATGGCAATTCCTGCGATCAAGCGTGAAACCGCGCTGGGCGTAGTTCCAGCCAAGCCCCGACAAGCGCCGTTCAATTGTGGAGACCAACAGGGCCGTGCCCTGTGTGGGGGCGGCCAGATCCGCAAGGTAAAGCCCGATCAGCTCTGGCGAGGGCGGCAGCGGCTCTGCGCCCTTCATCCGGCACCAGCGGGCAAAATGCGCCCAATCACGGCTATATGCCTTGAGCGTATTGTCCGATGCGGCCTGGTTCGCAAAAGCGCGTGCGGTGTCGACAAGCCGGTCGAGGCTGCCTGACCCCGCCACATCTGCGGGCAGGGCTATGTCTCGGCCAGTGTCTGCCGTAGTGGGATCTGGCACGGTGAGATCTGACGCAGCGGGATCAATCTCTGGCGTTTCGTCGGGGGACTTGCGTGGCGTGTCTTGCATATGGCGATCATAAGACGACAGCTGTGCCAATGCAATTATCGGACGCAAGGGCACCCAAACCAACCCGACCTTGCAGTCGGATATGGCCCGAAGGGGCACGGGCGCAAATATGCGGAATCCCTCGTCGTATCTGTGAAACGACGATTGTCCGTATCTGATGTCGAAAGGATGAAACACATTCCCTAAGGAGGTGTTTGGTGGAGCCTAGGAGGATCGAACTCCTGACCTCTACAATGCCATTGTAGCGCTCTCCCAGCTGAGCTAAGGCCCCGAACCAGAGGACGTCTTGTTGTCCCCGTGACGCGCGTCATATGCAAAGGCGGGGAGAGGTTCAAGCAGAAATCTTCCCCCCGCGCCGTTTTTTCCTGTGGCGTCTTATTTCGCCTCAGGAGTCGTCGTCGTCCGATGCAACATCGGCAATCTCGTCAAGCGAGACATTGTCCTCGTCGTCGTCATCTTCGAGGATGTCATCCCCCAGATCCACGTCAACGGCATCGGCGTCATCATCATCCAGCACCACTTCTTCTTCTTCGTCCTTCGAAGCGGCTTTGGCAGATGCGGCATCCGCGGCGTCTGCCTGGATCATGCGCGATTTGGTGCTGTCGAATTCCAGAATCTCACCCGTGTAGGGGCTGACGATCGGATTTGCGTTCAGGTCATAAAAGCGCTTGCCGGTGGCGGGGCAAAGGCGCTTTGTTCCCCATTCTTCCTTGGGCATCTCGGTCTCTCTCAGTTTTTCGTTCTGGCGGGCATTCAGTCTTGCGGGCAATCGTGTTCCACTGCCATAAGACCAATGCCGTGTCAAAGCCTTTGGCGAAAGGCGCGCAAAAGCCTGCATAAGGACCCCATATGGGCCAACATTCGCTTCCCGGCAACCCCCCGGTGCCGCTTCTGCTTCGGTCGTCTGCCCGAGCGCGTCGGATTACCCTGCGGATCTCGTCTCTGGATGGCACCGTGACGCTGACCCGTCCACGCGGCGTGTCCGAAGCCCAGGCGTTGGAATTTGCCCGCGAAAAAGAGGATTGGCTGCGGCAGCATCTGGCTGGACAATCCGATTGGCTGGAGGTGCGCGTCGGGGTGGATCTTCCGGTTGAGGGTCGGTTGCGGCGGGTGGGCATCGGATCCGGGCGCCGGGTTCAGATGTCGGACGACCATATTTTGGTGCCGGGGACAGAGGATCGCGCAGCGGCGCGGCTGCTGGGCTTTTTGAAAACCCGTGCGCGGGCGCGGCTGGCGGCGGCGTCGGATGAATACGCCGCGGCGTTGGGGCGGCCCTATAACCGCCTGACGCTGCGCGATACCCGCTCTCGTTGGGGCAGTTGCACTGCGGATGGCGGTTTGATGTATTCCTGGCGGCTTATCCTCGCCCCGCCTGCGGTGTTGGATTATGTTGCCGCACATGAGGTGGCGCATCTTGCAGAGATGAACCATTCACCGGCCTTCTGGGCGGTGGTTGAGCGGCTCTATGGTGCGTATGAGGGCCCCCGCCGTTGGCTGCGCGACGAGGGCGCGGCGCTGCATCGCATTCGTTTTACACAGAACTGACATGTGACGCAGAACTGACTTGCGTGATCCGGCTTTTGTGATCACAATTGCGCCATGTTGATGAACCCCAAGCCAGACAGCGCCACATCCGCCCATGACAGGGTGTATCGCCGCCTGCGGACGCAGATCATGTATGGCGAAATCGCCCCCGGTGCGGCGCTGACCCTGCGCGGGATCGGGACCGAATTCGGGGTGTCGATGACACCCGCACGCGAAGCCGTGCGCCGGTTGGTGGCCGAAGGTGCGTTGTCTCTGTCCAGCTCTGGCCGGGTGTCAACGCCCGAGCTGAGCAACGACCGGATAGAAGAGCTTGCGGCGTTGCGTTCGCTGATCGAAGTGGAATTGGCCAGCCGGGCGATGCCGCGCGCGCATATTGCGCTGATCGAACGGCTGCAAAGCATCAACTCAACGATTTCCGAGGTCATTTCGAACCGGGATGCTGCGGGCTATATCCGCGTCAATCTTGAGTTTCACCGCACGCTTTATCTCCGCGCACAAGCGCCTGCGATGTTGGCGATGGCGGAAACCGTTTGGCTGCAATTGGGGCCGACCATGCGGTCGCTTTATGGGCGGCTGCGCCGCACCGAAGCGCCGCATTATCATCGGCTGATCATTGCCGCGCTGAAAGCGGGGGATGAGCCGGGGCTGCGATTGGCAGTGCGGTCCGATGTGACCCAAGGTCTGCGCCTGCTGACCACCTAGGCGCAGGCGGGCGGAGGTCAAAGGCGCAGGCCAAAGGGTAGGGCTGCGGGTGTTACGCCGCCAACCCTTTGGATCCGAGGTCCAGGAATTTCTTCCGCCGGTCTTGGCGCAGTGCCGCCGCGTCTTTGCCCGCCAATTCGTCCAGAATCTGAACAATGGCCCGGCCGACGGTGCGCATGGTGCCCGTGCGATCGCGTTGCGCGCCGCCCAGCGGCTCGGGGACAATTCGGTCGCAGACCCCCAGTTTGTAAAGATCCTGCGCCGTCAGCCGCAGCGCCTGCGCCGCTTCGCGCATCTTTTCGGCGTCTTTCCACAGAATCGATGCGCAGCCCTCGGGCGAGATCACCGAATAGACAGCATGTTCCAGCATCGCCACCCGGTTGGCTGTGGCCAGCGCCACCGCACCGCCAGAGCCGCCTTCGCCGATGATCACCGACACAACAGGCACGCCAAGGTTCAGGCTGGTTTCGGTGGACCGGGCAATCGCTTCGGATTGGCCGCGTTCTTCGGCGCCTTTGCCGGGATAGGCCCCGGCGGTGTCGACCAGGGTGATCACAGGCAGACCAAAGCGGTCGGCCATTTCCATCAGCCGCACGGCCTTGCGATAGCCTTCGGGGCGGGCCATGCCGAAATTGCGGTCCAGCCGCGATTGGGTGTCATGGCCTTTTTCATGGCCGATCACCATCACCGGGCGGTCGTCCAGCCGGGCCAGGCCGCCCATGATCGCCAGATCTTCGCCAAAATTGCGGTCGCCGGCCAGCGGCGTGAATTCTGTGAACAGCGCCTCGATATAATCTTTGCAGTGGGGGCGCTGTGGATGGCGGGCGACCTGGCATTTGCGCCAAGGTGTCAGATCCTTGTACAGATCCTTCAGCATCGCTGCCGCTTTGCGGTCCAGCGCGCCTGCTTCTTCCTCGACATCCATTGCGTCGTCGCTCTGGCGGGCAATCGCCCGCAATTCTTCGGCCTTGCCCTCGATCTCGGCCAATGGTTTTTCAAAATCGAGATAATGCGCCATGCGACACTCCTTTGCTGCAGGGCGTATATGGCCCGATGTGGCGCAGGATGCAATCTGTGACCCGCGTTTAGCCTGCCATCAGGGCCGGCAAAAGTGAGGCAATCAACAATCCCGCCATCAATATATTGAACAGCCGCAGGTGCCGGGGGTTGCGCAGGATGCGGCGGATCTGTTGTCCCAACACGACCCAGACCGTTGTGCTGATCATGCCCGCCCCAACGTAAATCAACGCCACCCACAGGATGGCCGTCAAATCGCGGCTGGCGGCATAGACTGTGATGGCACTGATCCCCATGGTCCAGGCCTTGGGGTTGATCCATTGAAAACCTGCCGATTGCAGAAAGGACAGCGGGCGGGACCGGCTTGTGACCTCAGTGTTGTTTTCCGGCGGTGGTGCGGCGGTGGCAATTTTCCATGCCAGCCACAGCATATAGACCACAGAAGCCACCAATAGCGCATCGCGCAGGCCGGGCCAGGCGTCGAACACCTGCATCACACCCACCCCAACCAAAAAGATCATGGCCGGAAACCCCGATATGATGCCCAGCATATGGGGAATGCTGCGGCGCACGCCGAAATTGGCACCCGACGCCATCAGCATCATGTTGTTCGGTCCCGGCGTCACGCTGGTCGCAATGGCAAAGCCCGCAAGGGCAAGGAAGAGGTCATAGGTCATGGCCGCAATATTTCACGGAGTTTGCGCCGTGAAATTGCAAATCCCTGTGTGAATGCTGTATTTGTGCAATTCATGACGGATATTGATGGAATCGACGGCAGAATATTGCGCGCATTGGCGCGTGATGGCCGGATCAGCAACCAGGCACTGGCCGAAGAGATTGGCCTGTCGCCCTCTGCCTGTTTGCGGCGGGTGGCGGCCTTGGAACGCGATGGGGTGATCACGGGCTATCGCGCGGTGTTCGATCCGGCGCGCATGGGGCGTGGATTTGTGGTTCTGGTAGGGGTTGGCCTGTCTGAACATTCCAAAGCCGCGCAAGAGGCATTTGAACGCGCGATTTCCCGGGCACCCGAGGTGCGGGAATGCCACAACATCACGGGTGTCATCGAATATATGCTGCGGGTCGAATGTGCCGATCTGCCAAGCTACAAGGCCTTTCACACCGATGTTCTGGGCGCGTTGCCCCAAGTGAAAGAGATCACATCATTTGTTGTAATGGGATCGCCCAAGGACGAGCGGGCCTAGATCGCGGGCCGGTTTCTGTTCCGGTCCAAGGTCCAGCGCCGCTCGCAAGGCCAGCTCCGGTGCGGTCAGAACCTCTGGCGCGATTCCATCCAGCAAATGTGCCGCGTTGGCCATTGAAGCCTGGGCAAGAACAACCGTCGTGAAGTCCGGTCGCGCCTGGGTCGCCTCGATCACTGCGGCGGCAATTGCGGCACTGAAATTGGCCTCTTGCCCGGCTTCGAACAAGGGCCAGAATTCTTCGACCACCAAGAGGGTGATCGCAGTGTCGCGGTCCAGACTGTCGAGACAGTTTTGCAGCAGATCGCGGCTGGTGGCGGCCGTGCTATTCAAGGCGCAGACCAACAGGATGGGGCCGGTGGATTGCGCGGCGCGGCGCATCATCGGCTGATCAATACGGATTGCGCCCGCCGCCGCCGCTGTTTCGGCGATGGTGGTGCAGGTGCACAGAACCCGGCCGGGTGCGGATCGCACGGCCATGTGAATTTCCGCCGAAAGATGTTGCGTCATCCCGGCCTCGCGCGCCCGCGCGAGCCAATCGGGCCGCACCTTGTGGGTCAGTCTTGCCGAAGGGGCCAGCCGATCGCGTAAGGAATCAAAGGTCCGGCAATGGACCTCGGCGCTATGCAACAATGTCAGACGCTGGGGCATGCACCTCTTCCTGAATCCAATATGGCGACCGCAGGTACTATGCGGACGCCATACATTGCCACAAGAACGCTAAGGGTCAGTTACTGGCAATCATCTCAGATTGCCGCACGATCACCTCTGCCTGTTTGATCGAGGCAATGTCGACCAATCGTCCTTTGTATACGGTGGCGCCTTCGCCTTTGGCTTTGGCGTCTTCCATTGCGGCCAGGATTTCGCGCGCTTCGGTGACGGCGCTTTCCGATGGGGTAAAGACCTCATTTGCGATGGCGACTTGTTTCGGATGGATGGCCCATTTGCCAACCATGCCCAAGGTCGCAGAGCGCAGCGCCTGAGCGCGGAAACCTTCGTCGTCGCTGAAATCACCAAACGGGCCGTCCACCGGCAGCACGCCATGGGTGCGGCAGGCGGCGACAATCGCGGCCTGCGCCCAATGCCAGGGGTCGGACCAATGTTTGACCCCTTCGCGCAGCATGTAATAGTTTTCCTGTGTGCCGCCGATACCGGTGGTGGCCATGCCCATCGAAGCGGCGAAATCCGCAGCCCCGAGGCTCATCGCCTCAAGCCGGGGCGACGCGGCGGCGATGTCTTCGACATGGGCGATGCCGGCGGCGCTTTCGATGATGACCTCAAACGCAATGCGTTTGCTGCGGCCCTTGGCGGCTTCGATCGCGGACACCAGCGCATCGACGGCATAAAGATCGCCGGCGCAGCCAACTTTGGGGATCATGATCTGATCCAACCGGTCGCCGGCCTGTTCCAAAAGGTCCACAACGTCGCGATACCAATAAGGCGTGTCCAGACCGTTGATGCGCACCGAAAGGGTCTTTTTGCCCCAGTCAATGTCACCAATGGCCTGGATGATATTGGCGCGGGCGCTGTCCTTGTCACTCGGGGCGACTGAATCTTCGAGGTCAAGGTTGATGACATCCGCGGCGGATGCGGCCATCTTTTCGAAAATCGCAGGGCGCGAGCCGGGGCCGAACAATTGGCATCGATTCGGGCGAGCGGGGGCGGGGGGCTGAATTCGGAAGGACATTGGCGACCTCGGTGAAATGATGTTGCGAAACGGACTGTGGTAGCGATATTAAATTACGCTGCGCTGCGCAAGTCTGTTTTGCAGATGCAGCAATTCTGGTCGGTTGACGGGTTTTCAATGTGCTGAAAATTTGGTCAGATCGGAACTAAGCGCAGAATCTTGTGGGAAACTGTCAATTCTACGAAGAATCTCCCCCAAATTGTCGATCCAAGTCCAAATTTCGGAAACCTGTCGCCTCTTGCAATGTTAGATGTGCCGCAAATCCCAAATTTCCGGAGCGCTGCCATGATCCAGACACCTTACCTGCTTTTCCTCGGTGATGCCCCCGACGCGCTGGCCGCAAAGGTTGCGCAGGGGATCAAGGATTGGCGACCTGAAAACGTGGTCGGCCAATTGCGCATGGACGGCTGCAAGGCCGACATGAAGCTGGCGGATATGACCCTGGCAGAGGGCCGTGCAGCAGGGGCAAAAACGCTGGTGATCGGCGTGGCCAATCGCGGCGGCAAGATCAGCCCGGCATGGAAACAGGTGCTGTTGGCGGCATTGGAGGCCGGTTATGATCTGGCGTCGGGTCTGCACAACCTGTTGCGGGACGAGGCCGATCTGGTGGCGGCGGCAGAGAAACACGGTCGGGCCCTGCATGACGTGCGGGTGCCGACGGTCGAATACCCCATTGCCGATGGTGTGAAGCGCCGTGGCAAACGGGTGTTGGCGGTGGGAACCGATTGTTCGGTTGGCAAGATGTACACCGGGCTGGCGCTGGACCGCGCGATGAAAGAGCGGGGCCTGAAAAGCACGTTCCGCCCCACCGGCCAGACGGGTATCCTGATCACCGGGGATGGCATTCCGTTGGATGCGGTTGTGGCGGATTTCATGGCCGGGGCGGTGGAATGGCTGACACCGGACAATGACGCCGACCATTGGGATATCATCGAAGGTCAGGGCAGCCTGTTCCATGTATCGTTTTCCGGTGTGACCATGGCGTTGATCCATGGCGGTCAGCCGGATGCGCTGATCCTCAGCCATGAGCCGACCCGCAGCCATATGCGGGGATTGCCGGGATACAGCCTGCCGTCGCTTGAGGCGCTGCGCGACATGGCGCTGCCGCTGGCGCGGATTGCCAATCCCGCCTGCGAGGTGATCGGCATTTCGGTGAATACCGCACATATGTCCGAGGAAGAGGCGCTGGCCTATCTGGCGGATGTGGAGGCCCGTATGGGACTTCCGGCGGTTGATCCGTTCCGCCAGGGGGCGCAGCGATTGGTGGATGCATTGACGGCGATGTGACCCGGTTGCACCGTTGCGCCCATCGCCAGCGGTAGAATGCGTATTTGAAAAGAGAAGAAGGGCAGGCCCCCTGTGATCGACATCCAGCGTGACAGTTTCCCATTGGCCGAGGTTTTCACCATCTCGCGCGGATCGCGCACCGTGGCAGAGGTGCTGACGGTGTCCGTGACCCGCGCCGGGGTGACGGGGCGGGGCGAATGTGTGCCCTATGCGCGCTATGGCGAGACGCTGGACTCTGTTGCTGCACAGGTTTCCGGCCTGCCACAGGGGATCACACGCGAAGATCTGCAAGCCGCCCTGCCGCCCGGTGCCGCGCGCAATGCGGTGGATTGTGCGCTGTGGGATCTGGCCGCGAAACAGGCCGGTCGGCGGGTTTGGGATCTGGCCGGGCTGGCCGCGCCGGGGCCAGAGGTGACGGCCTTTACACTCTCGTTGGATGAGCCGGAGAAAATGCGGGCGCAGGCGAAGAAGCATCAGGCGCGGCCGATCTTGAAGATCAAATTGGGCACGCCCGATGATATGCCAAGGCTGGAGGCCGTTCGCGCCGGCGCGCCGAAATCGCGGATCATCATTGATGCGAATGAGGGCTGGAGTGCCGAGGTCTATGCCGAACTGGCGCCGCATTTGCTGCGGCTCGGGGTGGATCTGGTCGAGCAACCATTGCCCGCCGCTGCGGATGACGCGCTTTTGGGGATGGAGCGGCCGGTGCCGGTCTGTGCCGATGAAAGCTGCCATGACCGGGCGTCCCTTGCCGGGCTGCATGGCAAATATGACATCGTTAATATCAAACTGGACAAGACCGGCGGTCTGACCGAGGCGCTGGCCCTGCGGGACGCGGCCCGCGCCGCCGGGTATGGTGTGATGGTTGGCTGTATGGTCGGGTCATCGCTGGCGATGGCGCCGGCGACACTGGTGGCGCAGGGCGCGGCGTTTACGGATCTTGACGGACCATTGCTTCTGGCCGAAGACCGCGACCACCCCTTGAATTTCGACGCCGCTGGCGTCCACCCCCCGGAACCGGCCCTTTGGGGCTGAGCCAAGACGGAGAAAACCGATGAGCCGCATTGTATATGTCAATGGAACCTATCTGCCCGAGGAAGAGGCGGTCGTATCTATTTTCGACCGCGGTTTCCTGATGGCGGATGGGGTGTATGAGGTGACATCGGTTCTGGATGGCAAGCTGATTGATTTCGCGGGCCACGCAGCGCGTCTGGAGAGGTCTTTGACCGAATTGGATATGCCCCTGCCGATGACGGCAGAGGCATTGCTGGACATTCACCGCGAGCTGGTTGCGAAAAACGACATCGTCGAAGGCATGATCTATCTACAGGTCACGCGCGGCGCGCCGGGAGATCGGGATTTTGTGTTCCCTGATCCGGCCACGACGCCGCTGACGGTTGTGTTGTTCACCCAGAACAAGCCCGGGCTGGCCGACAACCCGGCGGCAAAGACGGGGATCAAGGTCATTTCGATCGAGGATATCCGCTGGGGCCGCCGTGATATCAAAACGGTGCAATTGCTCTATCCGTCGATGGGTAAGATGATGGCCAAGAAGGCCGGGGCCGATGATGCCTGGTTGGTTGAGGACGGGGTCGTCACCGAAGGCACGTCGAACAACGCCTATATCGTCAAGGATGGGCGCATTGTTACCCGCGCCCTGTCCAGCGACATCTTGCATGGCATCACCCGCGCGGCGGTTCTGCGGTTCGCCGAAGAGGCGCAGATGAAAGTCGAAGAGCGCAGTTTTACCATCGAAGAGGCCAAACAGGCGGATGAGGCCTTTGTGACCTCGGCCTCGACCTTTGTGATGCCGGTGGTGGAAATTGATGGTGATGCGGTGGGCGATGGAACGCCGGGGCCGGTGGCGTCCCGTCTGCGCCAGATCTATCTGGAGGAAAGCCGCAAAGCGGCGATCTGACGAAGGTCCGGCACTGTGGCACAGATCCGGCACTGTGACATAGATCCGGAAATTGGCGAAATCGCGCTGACAGGCGGCGCAAAAGCCACGCTTTGCCGCCGATTTTGACTGGCTTTCACCTTAGGACTTGAGCGGCCAAGTGGTGTTGGTGTTTGTGTGGGGACGTGGCCGGGCGCTTTCCGCGGGCCGCGTCGGGGGCTGGTTGGCCGAGTGGCCGCACCGGCATCGGGGGTGTTTTCCCCTGGATCGCTTTGGGTCGGATTGGCCGGGCAGATCCGGGGCGTAGCACCGCACATTTCCCAAGACGCGCATGCGATGGAATGGCCTGGACATTTATCTGCTTGTTTCGTCTGGGGGCGATGATGGTTGTCAGTTTTGAGTTTGTCGCAATGGGCGCTGCCGGTCTTTTGGTTGGGGCCGCAGTAGGCTGGGGTTTGCGCGGGATGCGCCGCCAGAAAGTGCCGCAGCGCGCCGAACTTGACCGTTTGCGCAATGAGTTGCGTGGGGCGATTGGGTTGCTGGCGGACAGAGAGGCCCGGATCGCCACCTTGGAGGCCGATCTGGAGATTGACCATGAAAACGGGCGGTGTGGCGAGGTGCGATTTGGGCCCGAGCGTTGCGGCCCACAATTGACCCGGCAGTACGGCTAAGGCGCACAGCCGAGTTTTTTAGGCGCAACTTTCGGGGCGTTACCCCTTGTCGCCGACGTTATCAGCAAACGCTTTGGAGAACGCCGCCTTTTGTGCATCGCCTGCTTCGGTCTGGAATTTTGCGCGCCAGTCGGCATAGGGCATGCCGTAAAAAATCTCGCGCGCCTGTTCCTTGTCCATGTCGATGTCGCGGGCGTTTGCGGCCTCTTGATACCAACGCGACAAACAATTTCGGCAAAAGCCGGCCAGGTTCATCAGGTCAATATTCTGCACATCCGTGCGTTTTTCCATCAGGTGTTCGCGCAGGGTGCGAAAGGCGGCGGCCTCTAATTCGATGCGGGTTTGATCATCCATGGCGGTCTCACGGTTGGAGGAGGCCCCGCCGCATTGGGCGGGGCGCGGGTGTCAGAGTGTTGGCAGTTTAGCGCGCCTGTCGGCAGCTGGCCAATTGCACCTGATATGTGATGGCGCGGGTGCCGATTTCATCCGCGACCCGCAGCAGCCAGGCCTTGCTGTTATAAGATCCACGGGCAAAACCGGTGTGGCCCTCGTGGTAGGCGAGGTATTGATTGCGGGCATCATGCAACGATACGCCGTTACGCGCGCGGGTTTTGTTCATGTACCAACCCATGAAATCGGTGGCATCATTGATCTGATCCCGTTTCGCGCCGCGTTTGCCGGTTTCGTCCCGGTATTCATCCCATGTGGCATCCAGCGCCTGGGCATAGCCATAAGCGGAACTTTGCCGCCCCATGGGAATAACCCCGAGGCTGTACCGCAATGGGGTGCGGGCGTTGCCGATGAATTTGCTTTCCTGATAAATCGTCGCCATTTGCACGTGCACCGGAACACCCCAGCGCCGCTCGGTCGCCCGGAAGGCCCGGATATACTTTGGCCGTTGCTTCAAAATCGCACATGCATCATCAAGATTGCGCGGGGCGGAGTGATTGCCGCCGCCACAGGACGCAACCGCCAATACGATGACCAAGGCGCGAAGGACTCTGCTCATTTGCCTCTCGCTTTTATTTTGTTTTTTTCCAGCATAGCCGATCCTGCGCTATAGTGAAATCACCTTTTGTCCAGATGGCCGGGCAGGGCGGCGCCCTGTTGGTGAGCAAGGACAGACTGTTTCCTGAAAAATCGTCTCGAAAATTGGACAAATCCCTCTTGATGACGCTACTGTGCGACGATAGAGGGCTTTCCGGCATGTATACGACTTGCGCAAAATATTATCTGGGCCAGGTGGTCAAACATAAAAAGCATCCGTTTCGCGGTGTGGTTTTTGATGTGGATCCTGAATTCAGCAACACCGAGGAATGGTATAATGCCATTCCAGAGGAAAGCCGCCCCGTGCGCGATCAGCCGTTCTATCATTTGTTGGCGGAAAATGATCAGAGCTTCTATGTCGCCTATGTCTCGGAACAGAATCTGGTGGCGGATTATTCCGGTCGCCCGGTGGATCACCCGGACATTCCAGATCTGTTTGGTGAATTTGAAGACGGATCATATCCGCTGCACTTCCAATTGAACTAAGCGTCATCGGTCGGGCACGGGCTTCCGATGATGAAGGCGGTTCGCGTCACCGCTGACGCGGCTGGGTTACCGTGCGCGCGGGTCATCTTTGATTTCCGGCAATACCGGGTGTTTTGCGCTGCACGTGAAGCGCTGTCGGCGGGATCGCGCTCGGCCCATTTTGGTGGTGAATTTACTTTTGGGCGCTGGCTTGCGTCACGCACGCGCGGGCAAGTGGATCGAATACCAGCTGATCGCAAAACACCGGCCTGACATAATGGCTTGACCCATCGGGTGTTGCGCCAAGTCTGGCATCGGTTTCACTTTTTTTCGGGGGGGGGGGGGAAGTACCTCGACGCCGCGCACTGGGTGGGGGCTATTAATACTCGGCGCCGAGGGAAGCTATATGCAGCTACACTTACGTTATCGGCTTTCAATCTGGCGGCCCTAGGTCGGTATTGCGGCGAAACTGGGGCAAAGGGCGGGAACGTATCCAGACTGTGCGCCAGATCACTAAACCGAGAAATTCACCGTCAGGTGATTGCGGCCGTCGCGGCGTTCGTAGCTCAGAGAATCGGATTGTTCGCGAATCATGAACCAGCCAAATCCGCCCTCGGGCATGTCCGCCATGTCGCAATCCAGACAGACCTTTGCCCCGACAGGGGGTTCCCCACCGGGAAAGGCCTTGCCGCTATCAATGACAGTGCAGCTCAATTGCCCGCCCTGCAGCTGCATTTCCAGCGCGATCGGCAGACCCTCGGCGTAGCTATAGGCATGCTCCACGACGTTGTTCATCACCTCGGCCAGCACGATATGCACCGGGCCGATGCGGTCCGCCGCGACATCCCAATCGGACAGGCATGCCAGTGCACGGTCCAGAATGTCGCGTACGGCCATCGTATTGCTTTGTGCTTCGATACGGGTGCTACATTGTGAACCGTGGGGCATGGCGACCTGTGTTTGGGCGGGACTTTGGGCCACCGGGGGAATCATCACACCGCTTTGGCCATCAAAGCCGCGTCGAGCGTCGGGTAGAGCGAAAACACCGTGTCCATCCGGGTCAGCCGGAACACGCTGTCGACATTTGGGGTCAGCCCGGCAAGGTCAAGCTGCCGCCCCGGTCCCAGTTGCTTCATGGCGGCGACAATCGCCCCCAAGCCACTGGAATCAATGAATTCCACCTGGCTGAGGTCCAAGATGACCCGCTGTGTCGGACCATCGGTTTCCGCCCGCATCATATCCTTGAACTGAATCGCGACGGCGGCATCAATCCGCTGTGCGTTGACTTCGACAATTTGAAGTGCGCCTTCGTGTCTACTGCTCATGTCCATTGCAAACTCTGTCCTGCGTTGCCAAGTTCAAGGTAAGCTAGACTTCAAACCTTACTATTCGGTATGCATTTTCGAAGCTTTTGGGAGACGGCAATGAAAGACGTGATGATCCTGGGCGCGGCACGCACGCCGATGGGCGGATTTCAGGGTGACTTTGATGGGGTTCCGGCCGCGACCCTGGGCGGGGTGGCCATTGCCGCGGCGCATCGCGATGCCGGCAAGCCGACAATTGACGAAGTGCTGATGGGCTGTGTCCTGCCTGCCGGTCAGGGGCAGGCCCCGGCGCGCCAAGCGGGTTTTGCCGCCGGTCTGGGCGAGGACGTGCCCGCAACCACGCTGAACAAGATGTGTGGCTCCGGGATGAAGGCGGCAATGATGGCATTTGACCGGATTGCGCTGGGCGCGGCGACGGGATCGTTGCGGGCGGAATGGAAAGCATGACCCAGGCGCCGTATCTTTTGGCCAAAATGCGTGGCGGTGCACGGATTGGCCATGGTCAGGTGATCGACCACATGTTTCTGGACGGGCTGGAAGATGCCTATGACAAGGGGCGTTTGATGGGCACATTTGCCGAAGATTGCGCCGAACATTACCAATTCAGCCGCGAGGCACAGGATCAGTTTGCGATTGGCTCGCTCGATAATGCGTTGGCGGCGGAACGCGACGGCGCGTTCAAAGACGAAATTGCCCCTGTGACCCTGCATCAGCGCCATGGCGAAGAAATCATCACCTGTGATGAGCAACCCGGCAAGGCGCGCCCGGAAAAAATCCCGATGTTGAAACCGGCTTTCCGCAAGGACGGGACCGTCACAGCGGCCAATGCGTCGTCGATTTCGGATGGGGCGGCGGCGATGGTGCTGGGCACACAAGAGATGGCCGAAGCCCGGGGCGTCGCGCCGCGCGGGCGTATTCTTGGCCATGCCAGCCATGCCCAGGCGCCGGGATGGTTCACCACCGCGCCGGTGCCCGCCGCGAAAAAGCTGCTGGATCGGATTGGGTGGAAACTGTCGGATGTGGATCTGTGGGAGATCAACGAAGCTTTTGCCGTGGTGCCGATGGCGTTCATGAAGGAAATGGGATTGCCGCGCGATGTGGTCAACGTGAATGGCGGGGCTTGTGCCCTGGGGCATCCGATTGGGGCCTCGGGGGCGCGGATCATGGTGACACTGTTGAATGCGCTGGAAAAACGCGGGTTGAAACGCGGGGTGGCGGCGATCTGTATTGGCGGCGGCGAAGGCACTGCGATTGCGATAGAGCGGGTGTGACGCCCGCAGAGCGGTTGATGTTCTGCGTCAAGTGGCCTGACCCCGTTGCGCCGCCGCCGCGACCCCGTTACACCCGCGCCCCATGAGCGAGACAAAACACCCCGGCAAACACCCTTCGGGCGCCCCTTGGCGCAATTTCTATGGCCGTTTCAAAGGCAAGGGCCTGCGCCCTGCGCAAGAGGCCTACCTGGATGAGGATCTGGACGCCTTGTCACCCGGTCCGGTGGGCTGGGACGTGAACCAGGAGCGCGCGCCGCTGGATGTCGCGACGCTGTTTGGTGGTCGTGATCTTTGGGTCGAGGTTGGATTCGGCGGCGGTGAACATCTGGTGCATCAGGCCGCGGCCAATCCGGACGTCGGGATCATCGGCGCCGAACCCTATATCAATGGCGTGGCGATGCTGTTGGGCAAGGTGCGGGACGCGGATGTCGACAACCTGCGCATTCATCCCGGCGATGCCCGTGATCTGTTTGATGTGCTGCCCAAGGCTTCTGTTTCCAAGGCGTTTTTGCTGTATCCGGATCCCTGGCCAAAGAAACGTCATCACCGCCGTCGGTTTGTGACGCCAGAGCATCTGGAGCCGCTGTCGGAATTGATGAAGCCGGGGGCGGAATTCCGTGTCGCCACGGACATTCCCGACTATGTGCGCCAGACCCTGGAGCAGGTGCCGCGCCATGGGTTCGACTGGCTGGCCGAAAGCCCGGACGATTGGCGTACCCCCTGGGATGACTGGATTTCCACCCGCTATGAACAAAAAGCCCTTCGTGAGGGGCGGATGCCGCATTACCTGACCTTCCGCAAACGATAACGGCGGGCTGTTTCTGTGCGGGAACAGGGGGATGAGGGGGCCAGCCCCCTCGGCCTTTGGCCTCACCCCCGGGATATTTTTGGTCAGATGAAAGCCGCTTTGGCACGCGGCACAGGGCGCTGGCAACATTGAGCTGGCAAAATTTCGACGGCCGGCAAGCTGGGATGGACCCCCTTCGGCGCGCTTGCTAAGAGGTCCGTGAGCGATAACAAAGGATTTTCCGACATGTCTGGTCATGGCACGCCTATTCCGATGATCTCGATCCCCTGTGGCCCGCTGACCGGCGTGGCCGAGGTTCCGGGCGACAAGTCGATTTCACACCGGTCGCTGATCCTGGGGGCGATGGCGGTTGGTGAAACCGTTGTGACAGGTTTGCTGGAAGGCGAGGATGTGCTGGACACAGCCAAGGCGATGCGCGCTTTTGGGGCTGAGGTCGTGCGCGATGATGACGGCACCTGGCATGTGTTTGGTGTTGGGGTCGGCGGGTTTTCCGAGCCGGACAATGTGTTGGATTGCGGCAATTCCGGCACAGGTGTGCGGTTGATCATGGGGTCGATGGCCACCACGCCCATCACCGTGACCTTTACCGGCGACGCCAGTCTGAATGGCCGGCCGATGGCGCGGGTTACAGATCCGTTGGCCTTGTTCGGGACGCAATCGGTTGGACGATCCGGCGGGCGGTTGCCCATGACATTGGTCGGTGCGGCCGATCCCGTCCCGGTGCGATATGAGGTTCCGGTGCCCTCGGCCCAGGTGAAGTCGGCGGTTTTGCTGGCCGGTTTGAATGCGCCGGGCCAGACGGTGGTGATCGAAAAAGAGGCCACCCGCGACCATACCGAGCGGATGTTGGCCGGATTTGGCGCCACAATCACCACAGAGGTTACCGAAGCTGGGCGGGTGATCACCCTGACCGGGCAACCGGAATTGAAACCGCAGATGATCGCCGTGCCGCGTGATCCGTCGTCTGCCGCGTTTCCGGTCTGTGCCGCGCTGATCACGCCGGGGTCTGACGTGTTGGTGCCGGGGATCGGGTTGAACCCGACGCGGGCGGGGTTGTTTACCACGTTGCAGGAAATGGGCGCGGATCTGACCTTTGAGAACATGCGCGAAGAAGGCGGAGAGCCGGTGGCCGACCTGCGGGCGAAATATTCGCCCGAGATGAAGGGCATTGACGTGCCACCAGAGCGCGCGGCGAGTATGATTGACGAATATCCGGTGTTGTCGGTTGTTGCCGCCAATGCGACCGGTGTGACCAATATGACTGGGGTCAAGGAATTGCGGGTCAAGGAAAGCGACCGGATCGAGGCGATGGCCAGCGGTCTGCGCGCCTGTGGCGTCACGGTCGAGGACGGGCCGGATTGGTGGTGTGTGACGGGGCAGGGGCCGGGTACGGTTGCGGGCGGCGCGACCTGTGCCAGCCATCTGGACCACCGGATTGCCATGTCGTTCATGGTGCTTGGCATGTCGACGAAAGCGCCGGTGCGGGTGGATGATGGCACGCCGATTGCCACCTCATTCCCGATATTCGAGCCATTGATGGCGTCGCTTGGCGCGGATTGTCGCCGCGAGGCATAGGCGCTTCGCGTCGCACACATATCGCGGGGGTCAGGATCGTTTTGTCCTGACCGTCGCGCGAAAGTTTTTGGTTGCGCTGGGCGTCGGCGTGCGCGTTCTTTGATCGCCGTGCGCCGACATCGGGTCTCTGCCGCTATTGGCGTTGAGGATCGGAATTGATGCCGGTCTGGTGATGCGGTGGCGCGGTTTGTGACCGATTGGCATGGCGTGGATCTGTTTGGGCCGCCGGTTTTCTGCATTGTCTGTTGCAGCCATGCGCGCGTTTTTGGCGGCAGGGGCGTCGCGGAAAATATGACCGGCAATATACGGCTGGCCAAGGCCGCTTTAACATCTGCCGGGCATTGGCTAATCTGCGACCTGTGGTCGGGGTGTTTACCCCCAGACGGCGTAGGGAAAGAGGATCACATGGCGTTTACAATTGCGGTCGATGGGCCTGCCGCCTCGGGCAAGGGGACAGTGTCCAAGGCTTTGGCGCGCGAATTGGGGTTTGCGCATCTGGACACGGGACTGCTGTACCGTGCGGTTGGGCGTCGGGTGCTGGAGGGTGTTGTCCCATTGCAAGCAGCTACCGAGCTGCGGGCCGAAGACCTGGACTACGCGGGCCTGCGGACGCCAGAGATTGCGCAGGCGGCCTCGAAAGTGGCGGTCCTGGCCGAGGTCCGCGCCGCATTGGTGGATTTCCAACGTGCTTTTGCGCGCCGGGATGGCGGTGCAGTTTTGGATGGGCGTGACATTGGCACCGTGATCTGCCCCGATGCGGAGGCCAAATTATATGTCACCGCCAGCGCCGAAGTGCGGGCCGAGCGCCGGTTTCAGGAATTGCGCCAAAAGGGGACAGATACCACTTTCGACGTGGTTTTGGCCGATGTGCGCGCGCGGGATGAACGCGACATGGGGCGCACCGAGGCGCCCCTGAGACCGGCAGATGACGCAGCCCATATCGACACCACGAACATGAGCATCGAAGAGGCATTTGCCGCCGCCCTGGCCGTGGTCCGTGCCCGACAGGAACAGGGAAAATAGCCATGCAACAGCGCAAGATCGCAGGTGTCAACGTGTCGGTGATGGGCGTTGGTGCAATGTCGTTCGCCGAATTTTACGGCCCGACGACCGAGGAAAATTCCTGGGCCATTCTGGATGCGGCCCGCGATCTGGGGGTGAGCCATATCGACACGTCGAATGTCTATGGCATGGGGCGCTCGGAGCGCGCGATTGGCGCTTATTTTCAGAGCAACCCCACCGCACGCGGGGAATTCCATATCGCGACCAAGGCGGGCATCACGACGGACGCGGATGGCAACCGGTGTTTTGACAATTCGGCTGAACATCTTGAAGCGGAATTGGACGCCAGCCTGACGCGTTTGGGAATTGAGGCGGTGGATCTGTTTTATGTGCACCGCCGGGAAGAGGCGCGTGCCATCGAAGAGGTGACCGAAACCTTGGCGGCATTGGTGGCCAAGGGCAAGATCAAGGCCTTTGGCTTTTCCGAAATTGCCCCTGCCTCGTTGCGGCGTGCGGCGGCCATCGCGCCGGTGGCTGCTGTGCAGAACGAATATTCACTGGCCAGCCGCGCGCCAGAGCTGGGCATGGTGCAGGAATGCGCACGTCAGGGCACGGCGTTGGTGGCGTTTTCGCCGGTGGGGCGGTCGTTCCTGACCGATACGCCGATCACCAAAGACCGTGTGCCTTCTTTGGCGTGGATGAAGACCAATCCGCGTTTCGCCTCGCCCAATTACGAAGCCAATATTGCCGCGTCAGACCGGTTGCGGGCCTTGGCGGCGGATATGGGCGAGCCGACAGCGGCGCTGGCGATTGCCTGGCTCCTGGCGCAGGGCGATCATGTCATTCCAATCCCGGGCACCCGGTCGGTCGATCATTTCCGTCAATGCGTGCGGGGCGCAGAGATGGCCCTGACGGCAGAGGATCTCTTGCGGATTGAAGAGGCGCTGCCGGTCGGCTGGGCACATGGCGATCGCTACAGCCCGGGCCAATATGTCGGCCCTGAGCGGTATTGCTGAGACGATGAGCGGCGATTTCGCCTCACTCACCCTGCCGGATCACATGAAGCGTGACACGGTCCTGGCGGTGAAATCCCAGCCAGAGGGATATCTCGATGCATTGGATCGTGAAACCCTGTGGTATGATGCGATCTGGTCTGCCGCCGGCTGTTCCTGATCTGTCCGCCGCTCAATAATTTTCGCGCCGGGTTTCGCAAAGCGGTGTTTCGGGGGGATGATCAGCCGCTGCGGTTTTTGCGCCTGCGCCGGTATGCCCGCCATGATGTGGCAGAGCTGGAGGCGCCGACCTGCCCGAAACAACTGTCGATCCTGATGCAGGGCTGGACCGGCACAAGCGCCGTGTCCCCCGCCGCGCCAGAGGGGTTTGCCGGGCTGAACACCGCGTTCCTGATTTCCAAGGACAACCCGCTTGATTGGTTGGTGACCCATGCTCGCTATCACCGCGAGGCCCATGGATTGCAGGCGCTGATCGTGATGGACAATGGCTCTCGCAGCTATGGGCTGGATGACATTCGGGCGGCCCTTGCCCCGGTTGGATTGCAGAAGCTTTTGGTGCTGGACGTGCCGTTCAAATACGGGCCGGTGGGCAAGAAACCCTATCGGCGGACGGAAAAATACATGCAGACGGCCCTGTTCAATGTGCTCCGGTTGCGGTTTCTGGCGCAGGCGCGAGCAATTTTGAACTGTGATGTGGATGAGTTGATTGTGACGCGCGGCGGCAGTGTGTTTGATGCGGCGGTGACCTCGCGCATCGGGTTTGTACAGATCGCAGGCCATTGGGTGTACCCCGCACCGGGCGGCGACGGGCCGTTTTCTCATCTGGATCACAGCCATACCGCGCAACCGCCGAAACCCTGTCCGCCAAAATGGTGTCTGGCGCCGTCAAAACGGTTGGGCGGGTTCAGCTGGGATATCCACGGGATGGAGCGTTTGCCGTTCCTGCGGCGGCGTACCCATGCGGGCCTGAGCTTTGTCCATTGCCGCAGCCTCACCACCGGTTGGAAGAGCCTGAAACGCGATCAGGTGCCACAGGATACGGTGCCGGACCCGGATGCGGAAATTGCGGCCGAGATCCTGCGCCGGATTTGCTGAACAGCCATCAGATCCAGCGGCGTGTACGCCGACGGTAAGCCGAATATGCGTCGCCGAAGCGTTCTTGAAGATAAGCCTCTTCCGGGCGGATCATCCAGACATCAAGGATCACTCCCACCGGCACGACCGCCGCCAGCACCCAAAGCGTGTCGAGCGCCAACGCACCGCCCGTCACCATGACCACGGCGCCAAGGTAATTGGGATTGCGCGAAAACCGGAAAGGACCACGCGTGACCAGAGCGGTTGTCGGCGCACCCGGCAGGCTGGGCTGGGACGCGGCGTCCAAGGTCCGTTTCGACCATTGCACCAATTGAAACCCGGCGAATGCGCCCGCCAAACCGATCACTGCTGCCCACGCCCGGCCCAGCCCGAAACTGGTCGGACAGAGCCATTCCAGAATAAGACCCAGCGCAATCATCGGAAAAATCACCACATCGGAAATTTTCCATGGATGTGAATGCGCAGCGGCGGGGCGCGGATCAGAGGAGGGAGAGGATTGGCGAAGGGATGTCATGCCTACTCGGAATCAATTATTGGCAGTGCAATTGTTCCGGTTAGCCTACAGTAAAACCCGCTGCGCGTGAATTTTCTTGAACACCCGGGGCCATAGGCGTATAGACGCCCGCGTCGATAAGGCAAATAACGCCGCGCAGCAAAATCGGGCAGGGTCGGAGTATTCTACCGGCCCTCTTTGTTTTGCGGATGCCTTTCGTGACCAATCCGGTCCGCGCAAGCGGGCACCAATTAAGACCGGTGGAGACAACCACCCGGCCAGCATAGTGACTTGAAAAAGGAATCTAACGCCACATGGCAGATACAACGATGGAGGAATTCGAAGCCCTCCTGAACGAAAGCTTCGAAATGGACACGCCCGAAGAAGGGTCTGTTGTCAAAGGCAAAGTCATCGCAATTGAAGCGGGACAAGCCATCATCGACGTCGGCTACAAGATGGAAGGCCGTGTCGAGCTTAAAGAATTCGCAAATCCCGGTGAAGCGCCCGACATTTCGGTTGGCGACGATGTCGAGGTCTTCCTGCGTTCGGCGGAAAACGCCCGCGGCGAAGCCGTCATCAGCCGCGAAATGGCCCGTCGCGAAGAAGCCTGGGACCGTCTCGAAAAAGCCTACGCCGACGACCAGCGCGTCGAAGGTGCGATCTTTGGTCGTGTCAAAGGTGGCTTCACAGTCGATCTTGGCGGCGCCGTGGCCTTCTTGCCCGGTTCGCAAGTTGACGTGCGCCCCGTGCGTGACGCGGGCCCATTGATGGGTCTGAAGCAGCCGTTCCAGATCCTGAAAATGGACCGTCGTCGTGGCAACATCGTTGTGTCGCGTCGTGCGATCCTTGAAGAATCGCGTGCCGAACAGCGTGCCGAAGTCATCGCCAACCTGGCCGAAGGCCAAGCGGTTGACGGCGTGGTCAAGAACATCACCGAATACGGCGCGTTTGTCGATCTCGGCGGTGTGGACGGCCTGTTGCACGTCACAGACATGGCATGGCGCCGTGTGAACCATCCTTCGGAGATCCTGTCGATCGGCGAAACCGTCAAGGTTCAGGTCATCAAGATCAACAAGGAAACCCACCGTATCAGCCTTGGTATGAAGCAGCTGCAAGAAGATCCATGGGATCTGGTTGCCGCGAAATACCCGCTGGAATCGACACACACCGGTCGCGTCACCAACATCACCGATTACGGTGCGTTCGTGGAGCTGGAACCAGGTGTCGAGGGTCTTGTTCACGTGTCCGAAATGTCCTGGACCAAAAAGAACGTGCACCCAGGCAAAATCGTGTCCACTTCGCAAGAAGTCGAAGTCATGGTTCTGGAAATCGATGGCGCCAAGCGCCGCGTGTCGCTGGGTCTCAAGCAGACCATGCGCAACCCATGGGAAGTGTTCGCTGAAACACACCCCGAGGGCACGCAGGTCGAAGGCGAAGTCAAGAACATCACCGAATTCGGTCTGTTCATTGGTCTTCCCGGCGAAATCGACGGCATGGTGCACCTTTCGGACCTGTCGTGGGACGAACGTGGCGAAGATGCGATTCAGAACTACCGCAAAGGCGACATCGTTCCTGCCGTGGTCTCCGAAGTCGACATCGAGAAAGAGCGTATCTCGCTCTCGATCAAGGCACTGGGCGGCGACAAGTTCGCAGAAGCGGTTGGCGGCGTGAAGCGCGGCTCGATCGTGACCGTCGAAGTGACCGCGATCGAAGATGGCGGCATCGAAGTGGAATACGAAGGCATGAAATCCTTCATCCGCCGCTCCGATCTGTCGCGTGACCGTGCAGAGCAGCGCCCAGAGCGTTTCTCGGTCGGTAACAAGATCGACGTGCGCGTCACCAACGTCGACGCCAAGACCCGCCGTCTGGGTCTGTCGATCAAGGCGCGTGAGATTGCAGAAGAAAAAGAGGCCGTCGAACAGTATGGTTCCTCCGATTCGGGTGCATCGCTCGGCGATATCCTTGGCGCGGCTCTGAAAGCCGACGACGAGTAAGCCAAGAGCTTTGGAAATCTGGAAAGCCTCGGCGACACCGCCGGGGCTTTTTTTATGCGATGGCGTGATCCGGCACTGGGCAGAAGCCGCGTGGCGATAATTTCAGGCAGTGCTGGAAGCCCAATTCCAAGGCGAATCAATATAGCGGCAAAACCGCAACCGATGTGCGGATTTGACTGCTGCTGTGGGTGATATTGGTGCACTCGCGCTGAGGAACGTAAAAAAATCGCGAATTTTCAGGCGGTTTGCTGCCAAAGGTCCGCCAAGGGATGTTTCCGAACCGGTACAATCTTCCTATAGTTAGCTGTGCGGCAATGAACGCGCGAACCGTTTCAAGGGGGATGGCGCAGATGATCAGATCGGAACTGATCCAGAAACTTGCGGATGAAAACCCGCATCTTTATCAACGGGATGTGGAGCGTATCGTAAACACGATATTCGAAGAGATCACCGACGCGATGTCGCGTGGGGATCGGGTCGAACTTCGTGGTTTTGGTGCGTTCTCGGTGAAACAACGCGATGCGCGCACCGGTCGCAACCCACGCACGGGCGAGGCCGTCGAAGTCGAAGAAAAACATGTGCCGTTTTTCAAGACCGGGAAACTGCTGCGCGATCGCCTGAACGGAAAGTAAGACGAACACATGCGCTATATCAAATATGCGTTTCTGGCGGTGGTGGGGCTTGCCATTATTGCGGTTGCAGTGGCCAATCGCGGTCTTGTCACGCTCACCTTGCTGCCGCCGGGATTGGCGGAACTGGCCGGGGTGAACCAATCCATCACGCTGCCGCTGTTCGCGGTGATCATTGCCGGTGTGGCCGCGGGCCTGCTGATCGGCTTTGTCTGGGAATGGCTGCGTGAATTCAAGCAACGGGCTGAAAGCGCGCGCAAAGACAGCGAAATCAAGCAGATGAAACGCGAGCTGCGTCGTCTGCGTGATGAGAGAAGCACGAAGGCGAAGACGAGGTCCTGGCGCTTCTGGACGAAGCCAGCTGAGCGATACGTCAATATGACCCATATCCGAACCAAGATCTGTGGCCTGACCCGGCCACAGGACGTCACTGCGGTGGCCGAGGCCGGCGCGAGCTATGCCGGTTTCAACTTCTTTCCGAAATCACCACGCTATGTAGACCCTGAGACGGCCCGCGCTCTGGCGCTGGAGGTGCCGCCGGGAATTGCCAAGGTTGTCCTGGTGGTGAACCCCGACAATGCGCTGCTGGATGCGATCACCGATGTGGTTCCGGTCGATATGGTGCAATTGCATGGACAGGAAAGCCCGGAGCGCGTGCGCGAAATCAAGGCGCGCTACGGCTTGCCGGTGATCAAGGTGCTTGGGGTTGCGCGCCCCGACGATTTGCCCGCACTTGATGTCTATGCCCGTGTGGCGGATCAGCTTTTGGTGGATGCCAAGGCACCCAAGGACGCAATCCTGCCCGGGGGCAATGGGTTGGCGTTTGACTGGCGGTTGATTGCCGGACGGCGCTGGCCGCTGCCATGGATGCTGGCCGGGGGGCTGACCCCCGCCAATGTCGCCGAAGCCATCGCCATGACCGGTGCCCGGCAGGTGGATGTTGCATCAGGTGTGGAAAGCGCACCGGGCGTCAAGGATGCGCAGAAAATCGCGGATTTCGTGGCGGCGGCCAATAGCGCACCGCCGTTGAAGGTGGCACCGCCGAAATTGCGCTAGGCCGTTGCAGTAAGCATTTGACCTTTTGGTCGGAGAGAGGGGGCCAGCCCCCTCGGCCTTTGGCCTCACCCCCGGGATATTTTTGAACAGAAGAAGACGGGACCTGTGCCGCGCTTCTTCTGTTCTTATGCCTTGGGCGGGGGGTTAGATGCCGGAATACATGCCTTCGTAAATCGGCTCCAGCGTTTCATGTTCGAAGAGAGATGAGACCGATGTGCCGTTCCAGATGTTCAGGATGGCCTGGGCAAAGATCGGCGCGGTGGGCACGATACGGATGTTCTTGGTGTTTTGAACAGCCGGGGTCGGGTTGATGGAATCCGTGATCACCAGCGATTTCATCACCGATTTGCTGATCCGATCCACCGCAGGCCCGGACAGAACACCGTGCGAGATATAGGAGTGCACTTCGGTTGCGCCAGCCTCCATCAGCACTTCGGCGGCTTTGCACAGCGTGCCGGCCGTATCGCAGAGGTCATCGACGATGATGCATTTCTTGCCTTTGACATCGCCGATCACGGTCATTTCGGCAACTTCGCCCGCCTTTTCGCGGCGCTTGTCCACGATGGACAGGGGGGCATTGATGCGTTTGGCCAATTCCCGGGCGCGGGCCACGCCGCCGACATCGGGGGACACAATCATGATGTCATCCAATTGGTCCTTGAACTGGTCGCGGATATCCAGGGCAAAGATCGGGCTGGCATAGAGGTTGTCGACCGGAATATCAAAGAACCCCTGGATCTGGGCGGCGTGCAGATCCATGGTCAGCACCCGTTCGATCCCGGCTTCGACGATCATGTTTGCCACCAGTTTGGCGGAAATCGGCGTCCGGGCCTTGGACCGGCGGTCCTGGCGGGCGTAGCCGAAATAGGGGATCACTGCGGTGATCCGTGACGCGGAGGACCGGCGCAGGGCGTCGGCCATGATCAAGAGTTCCATCAGATTGTCGTTGGCCGGATTCGAGGTCGGCTGAATGATGAACATGTCCTCGCCGCGCACGTTTTCATAGACTTCGACAAAGATTTCCTGGTCGTTGAACCGTTCAACCCGCGCGTCGACCAGGCCGACGTTCATGCCGCGGTGCATGGACATGCGACGGGCGATGGATTTGGCCAGCGGCAAATTGGCGTTGCCTGACATGAGCTTCGGTTCGATGATTTGGGGCATGCGTTCGGTCCTGAGGGAAGGTAAAGGATTCGTGACGTTGACTTCGCTTAGCACGCGGTTACCGTCCGCAAAAGCCACAGGTCAGGAGTGCAGGCACCATGGGACAAATTGATTACTACTTCGCGACGATTTCGCCATTCACCTATCTTGCCGGAACGCGGCTGGAGGAGGTTGCGGCCCGTCACGGCGCGCAGGTGACATATCGGCCATTGGACATCATGGCGCTGTTTTCCCGCACCGGGGGCCAGCCGCCAAAGGATCGCCACCCAAACCGGCAGGCCTATCGTTTGCAGGACATCGAGCGGACCGCCAAGAAACTGGGGGTGAAGTTGAACATGCAACCGGCGCATTTCCCGACCAATATGGCGCCGTCGTCTTATGCGCTTATCGCGGCGCAAAAGGCCGGTGGTGGCGATCTTGCGGCGCTGGCGCATGGGTTTACCCGTGCCGTGTGGGTCGAGGATCGCGATATTGCGCAGGATGATGTGATCCGGGATCTGCTGGAAAAATGCGGATTTGATCCGGCGCTGGCCGACAGCGGGCTTTTGGATGGGGCGGAAACCTATGCCGCCAACCTGGAGGCCGCGGTCGAGGCCGGGGTGTTCGGCGCGCCGTTTTACGTCACCGAGGATGGTCAGCGGTTCTTTGGTCAGGATCGGCTGGAGGATCTGGATCTGCATTTGGCAGGCAAGCTCTGACGCCAGCAGCCGCCAACCAAGCCTCACCGCGATAAGATTGCGCCTACTTGGGACACCCCAAGTGGGCGCTTTTTGTGATCGGTGTCAGATCGGTTGCGGTTGGGCCGCGTGGCGTGTTGCCAGCCGCCGCCAGACAAGGGCGACGATCAATGTCATGCCGACATGGCCGACAAAAGAGGATTGCGTATAGGCGCCGAACCCCATCATGAAGTTGCGTCCCATCAGCGGGGCAAGCATCCCTTGGGCAACAAACCAGAGGCCCACCCCGGTGATCAGCCCCGCCGTGGCATGGCCCACACCCGTCCCGCGTTTCACCAGCCATACCGCGGCCGCAAAGCCGAAGATGCCAATCAGGAAATGAATGGCAAAGGCGGCGGCGTAGGGGAGCTGTGTTCCTGTCGCCATTCCGGTCAGCCCGATCACCAGATTGGCCGGTTCCAGCTGCACACCAAACAGCGCTGGCGAAACCAGCCATGCATAGGCTTCGAACGACAACTCTGCCACAAGTCCGGCCAGCATGAGGTGAACGGCGTCAGTTTTGTTGATATTGGTCATCGGGTTCCTTTTTCTCTGTCCCGTTGTTTTTGATGCCCGGTTTCCTTGTGCCGTGCGGAGCAGAGATGGGGGGGCGTCGGTGAAATGACAGACGCTCTGGCCGGAACCCGCGCCAACGTTACGAGATGTGAGCGCAGTGGTTGGAAAACAAAGACCCCGGCGAGATGATCGCCGGGGTCTTTGTCGTGTTTCAAGTGATGGAGATGAACAGATCAGGGCTGTTCGTCTTCGTCATCCTCGCCGCCGCTGGGCAGGTTGAAGAAGCTGTCCGCGTCGAGGATATCGCTGGTATCTTCTTCTTCGTCATCATCATTGCTGTCGGACAGCGAGAAGGTTTCCAGACCTTCGATCGCGGTCGGAATGCGTGGTTCGGTGCTCATCCCCAGGCTTTGTTCGGTCGACAGCAGCTTGCGGCGTTCGTCGTCCGACATGGCCGTGCCTTCCGATGCGCGTTTCGAGGCGGCCTTCTGAACGGCGGCGTCCAGTTCGCTCTGGCGGCACAGGCCCAATGCGACCGGGTCGATCGGTTGCATATTGGCGATGTTCCAATGGGTGCGCTCGCGGATGGTCTGGATTGTCGGTTTGGTGGTGCCGACAAGTTTGGCGATTTGGCTGTCCGCCAGTTCGGGGTGAAATTTCACCAGCCAGAGAATGGCGTTGGGACGGTCCTGACGTTTCGACAGCGGCGTATAGCGTGGGCCACGGCGTTTGTCTTCGTCATGGGCGGCGGCATTGAATTTCAGCTTCATGCGCACCATCGGATCGGCCTGGGCCTTGTCGATGTCGGCCTGGGTCAGCTGGTTGTTGGCAATCGGGTCAAACCCTTTGACGCCGGCGGCGACATCGCCGTCCGCAATGCCCTGCACCTCAAGCTCGTGCATGCCGGAAAAATCGGCGATTTGTTTGAATGTCAGCGTGGTGTTGTCGACCAGCCAGACGGCGGTCGCCTTGGGGTGCAGCAGTTTGGCCATTTTGCGGTCTCCTTAGAACAAATCTCTCCCGGCGCCTGGATGGGCTGTCCTGGCGGGGCCGGGACGGTTTCCGTTGTCGGGGAACTGGGGGGCTATATAGTGGCGTCAAGCCGGAAAGGGAAGTGAAAATGCGTTTGATTGCTTTGTGTCTGTTGTTCTGTATGGCTGGTTTGCTGCCAATCCCGGCTGCGGCCGATGGTGAAAAATCGGGTGAATTTGATTATTACGTGCTCGCGCTCAGCTGGTCGCCGAATTGGTGCGCGCTTGAAGGGGATGCAAAGGCATCAGAGCAATGTGAGGCGCGGCATGATTTCGGCTGGACGTTGCATGGGCTGTGGCCACAGTTTCACCGTGGCTGGCCGTCGTACTGCCCGACGGTGGAACGCGCGCCGTCGCGGGGCATGACCGGCGATATGGCTGACATCATGGGCACGGCCGGGCTTGCCTGGTATCAGTGGAAAAAACATGGCGTTTGCTCGGGGTTGTCGGCGGCGGGCTATTTCCGCGCCTCGCGCGACGCCTATGCGGCGATCACCCGCCCCGAGATCTTTCGCAAGCTGGATAAGGCGGTGAAAATTCCGGCATCGGTGGTCGAAGAAGCGTTTTTACAGGCCAATCCGAACTTGGAAGCAGACATGATCACCATCACCTGCAAGGATGGTCATATTCAGGAAGCGCGCGTTTGCCTGTCCAAGGAATTGCGCCCGGTCCCCTGTGGCCGTGACGTGATCCGCGACTGCCGAATGACCGATGCGATGTTCACGCCGATCCGCTGATTTCGCCCATATTTTATGCGCTTTTGCGGCGTAATTTTAGGCGAAAATTCGGATGTAGCGGCGTCGGTCGCAAAGTGTTAGGTGCGCTTTCGTGCACCCCGCACATCAGTGATATATGGAAAGTTGAGATGTCACGTCTGACACCCGAAGGCCAAAGACTTATCAACGACATAGCAGGCCGCTATGGCAAATCGACCGACGCAATCGAATCGCTTTTGATTTCGGTGAACAATGGCCATGGCACCCAGGCCCAGTTCAATCACCCGGAACTTGGCGGGATGGGCCAGTGGTCGATGGGCGGAATGATCATGATTGGCGACATGTTCAATAATGGCCTGAAGGCCACTGTGGACTCGCTGTGCAACGAGCTTTCGAATGCATTGGCCAACAACCAGATGTTCGCGCCGATGCCTGCGGCGCAGCCGATGTCGTCGCAAAGTCAGTCCCAGGGCAACGGTACCAGCCTGTTTGTGTCCGGATCCGGTTATGCGGAACCCTGGCCCGCCGAATTGGGGGCGCCGTCGTCCTCTGGCTCACAAAACAATATGCGCTACGCCGTATTTCCCCAGACCCGCCGTCTGGCGATTGATATCGGCCGTGGCATCGAAGTTTTCGACATCGGCGATCACAATATCTCTGGCTTTTCGCAGCAGCAAAGCGGCGATCAATCGGTGACATTTACCAGCCAATATGGTCTGGTCCGGGTTGCGGATTTGCCACGTGTGTCCTTGGGCGGTGACATGGGGCAACAGACCCCGCAACAGACCCCGCAACAAGCGCCGATGACGAACCAACCAGCCCCGATGGAAGACAACTATGCCCAGCCGGCCATGCCGGACGCGACGTCGTTTTCCCCAGCGATGGATCTGCCGCAATCGGCACCGGCATCTGAGCCCCCGGTCGGCAGCGGCGTCGATTCAGGTCAGATCATTGCATTGATCCAGAAACTTGCTGAGTTGAAGCAGGGCGGCATATTGTCCGAGTCCGAGTTCGAGACCAAGAAAGCGGAACTGTTGTCACGTCTGTGATCCAGACGCCAATAGCCAAATGAATACTGCTGCGCCGCGCCTGAAAAGGGGCGGCGTTGTGCATTTTCACGGTGGCAACCGGGCCGGGGGTCGGGAATCCCTGACTGGTGTGACGCAACGGCAAAGGGCATTCTGTCACCCATGGGCATCGCGCCGTGTGCTTTTTGTTTGTTAGTCAGATTTCCACTGTTTGGCGCGATGTTCGTTTTTACGAGGTGATTCATGCGACAAATTTTCAGCACCAAAAAAGCGGCAGAGCGCAAGGCGCGTCTCGCAGTGGAACGCAAGTTGTTCTCTGCCGAATTTCCCGGTTTCAAACAGACCCCCGGTGACATCGAACGGCACAACGAAAGCTGGGTTCGGATGTGGGTCGACAATTCCTTTGCCGTGAACTGGATTGTGGGTTGATGATGGCCCGGCGGGGTCTGACCGAAGATGGCCAGATTATCTGGCTGATCACCCATGTGCAGCGCCCGTTGGCGTTTCATGCGGTGGGCCATGACCCGGCGATGGCCTTTGATCGGGCGCGGGATGCCTGGTCACGATGCGACGCCCTTCGGTTGCGCAGCGCGGACATCCGGGCGTTGTGCCGGGATCTTCTGATGGGGCGGGTGCGGTTTGACATCACCGTCGAAGACGCCGCCGCTTCGCCGCTTTCGGCGGTAGAGGTCCGGTCGTTCATGTCCCGTATGGGATTGTCCCGCCGTCGCCGTATTTCCGGGCGCATGGCGGCGCTGATTGCCCTGATCGAGCCGCAGGTCGGGATGGTGATCTGGACCGCGCAGCAGCGTCAGGCGCGCCGTACGGCTGATGCCGAAGCCAACAATGGCGCGGCGCTGGCCTGAGCGCGTGCCCGCCGCCGCGGGCGGGGGCCGTGTTTCTGCATCATCTGGCGCGCCCGAAATCTTTGATGTCTGCCAGCGTCAGACGGTTCGTTTCGGGCGCAAAGGGATCCGCCCGGTTATTCCGGCGCCCGCAGCATCTGGATGGCAACCGCCTGTTCCGAAAAGCCGACAAAGCGATAACTGTCGTCCGGCAAGACCTCTTGCAGGGCTTTGTATTCGTGATGGCGCCAGCCGGGATAGCCGTAAAGCTCGTCAAACAGGATCACCGTGCCCGCCACCAACCGTGACC
This sequence comes from Marinovum sp. J2-8, assembly GCF_055808435.1. NCBI lineage: Bacteria > Pseudomonadati > Pseudomonadota > Alphaproteobacteria > Rhodobacterales > Roseobacteraceae > Marinovum > Marinovum sp. J2-8. Next base: position 369,083 of record NZ_JBVVRZ010000003.1, read on the forward strand.
GGATTTCCCGCAGCACAAAGGCCGTGGGCGTATAGGTGTCCATGTCGAAATGCGCCAGCGCAAAGGGCGCATCGCCCTGTTGGGCCAACCAGCCCGGCACGGTGTCCTGCACCCAGCCCTTGACCAGCGTCACATTGGGCCGCACCTCTGGCAGCACCCCGCCCAGGTCATAACGACCGGTTTCGCCGCCTTTGGCGTGGCCGGTCCAGTCTTCTTCCAGCCCCTCGAAACTGTCAAAGCCGGTGACATGGCCACCTGCCTCGGTCAGCATGCGCGCAAACAGGTTGACGCCATGCCCGCGCCAGACACCAAATTCCGCGTAAAGCCCCGCGATGCCATGCGCCGCCAGTGCCTGTTTCACACAGTATTTCCGCAGCCACGCCTTGCGCGGATAGAGCATCGATGCGGACATATGCGGCAGAAATGTTTCGAAACTGTCGCGGACCGCATGTTCCTGAAGCAGGGTCAGCGGCGTCACGCGTTCGGGTTGGTCTTCGCTCATGAACGCACCTTCAACACGATTTTGCCAATGTGATTGCTGGCCTCCATGCGGGCATGGGCGGCGGCGGCATCGGTCAATGGAAATTCGCTGTCCATCACCGGGGCAATGCGGCCCGCGTCCAGCAATGGCCAGACCTGTTCGCGCAATGCGGCGGCGATACGGGCCTTTGCCAGATCGGATTGCGGCCGCAGGGTGGATCCGGTGATGGTCTGGCGCCGCATCATCAATGGCGCGAAATTCACCTCGGCCTTTGGTCCCTGCAAGAAGGCGATCTGCACCAAACGGCCTTCATCGGCCAGCGCCTTTAGGTTGCGGGGGATGTAATCGCCGCCCACCATATCAAGGATCAGATCGGCGCCGCCCTCGGCGCGCAGAACCTCGACAAAATCCGCCTCGCGATAGTTGATCGCCTGTTCCGCGCCCAGATCGCGACAGGCCTTGCACTTCTCTGCCGATCCGGCCGTGGCAAACACCCGCGCGCCAAAGTGGTTGGCCAGCTGGATCGCGGTGGTGCCGATGCCGGATGATCCGCCATGCACCAGAAACCGCTCTCCTGCGTGCAATCCGCCGCGCATGAAAACATTGGACCAGACGGTAAAGAATGTTTCCGGCAAACAGGCCGCTTCGCGCAGGTCCATCCCCTTGGGCACCGGCAGGCAATGCGCCGCCGGGGTGGCGACATATTCGGCATATCCACCGCCGGGCAACAGCGCACAGACCTGATCGCCGATCTGCCAGTCGCTGACGCCATCGCCAAGCGCCACAACCTCGCCAGAGGCCTCAAGCCCCGGGAGATCGCTGGCCGTCGGCGGCGGGGCATATTTGCCGGCACGTTGCAGCGCATCAGGGCGGTTCACCCCGGCCCAGGCCACACAATCACCACCTCATCCGCGCGCGGGGCGGGGCGGGGGCGGCTGGTTGTTTTTAGCACGTCCGGCCCGCCGGGTTCGGTGATTTCCACCGCCAACATCGTTTCGCTCATCTGCTGTCCTCTATGTATCACTGCTGCGCTGTGTCCACCGACCGGGCAGGTCGTCGGGCATTTGAGGCGCGCGAATATTCGCCAGAACCGCGTTGGGCCCCGCCATCAATTTCGACAGCAGCGGGTGTTCCTGCACCTGTGCCTTCAGCTTCTCGACCTGCATCACATTGTCAATCCGGCGGTCCAGAAATGCCCAGGTGGCGCTGTGGTCCGGCGTGTCATCGCCCAGCCAATACAGCACTGTCGCGCCGTAAACCGCGCTGAGGGTCGCGCGTTTCGTGTACCAGTTCACATCGTCCGAAGTGTCGCCCAATGTGGTCCAGATCGCGTCACAGGTGTCCCAGATCGCCCGCGCACCGTCTGCCGCATGATGGGGCAGCGAAAACAGTGTCGTGCCGCGGCGCACCGCCTCTTTGTCGGTGACCGCCTCCAGCCGGGCGCGCACCGCAAATGCGATCCGGTCGCGAAACCGCATGCCCGCCAGATCTGTGCTGTGCAACCGCGCCACCATGGCGGCATCGCCGCGCCGATGAAACGCCAGCGCCAGATCGACCGCGCCGCGCGGACAAATGGCGTGGGCCACGGTTTCATTGACACCGCTGTCCTCGATCGCGGCCCGGAATGTGTCGTCGCCCCAGCCGTCAAACGCCACATGCGCCAGGGCCGCGTCCAGCAATTTTTCCTTCGGGTCGGTCATGTCACACCCTCCTGTGCCTGTCACAGGCAATAGTAGACAAGTCATTCGGGCTTTGCTATACGGCGCACTCCTGCAAATCCTTGCAACTTCAACTTAGAAAGGTGGTGAAAACCACATGCAGGTTAGTGTTCGCGACAACAATGTCGATCAGGCGCTTCGTGCCCTGAAGAAAAAGCTGCAGCGTGAAGGCGTTTTTCGTGAAATGAAGCTCAAGCAACATTTCGAGAAGCCGTCCGAGAAAAAAGCGCGCGAGAAAGCTGAAGCGATCCGCCGTGCCCGGAAACTGGCACGTAAGAAAGCCCAGCGCGAAGGGATGCTCTAAGCATTTCCAGCTTTGGACACAAAGTAAGACGACCCCCGGGCAGCCGCTTCGGGGGTTTGTCGTTTTTGGGGGGTAAAATTTGAAATCACACCTTTGGTGTGTGCGCTGCGGGCCAATGGGCCATGGGGCCAACAATACCCCTGAATGCCCCTGGATGTTCCGGGGGCCAAATTAGAAAGACCGGCCTTGAGGCCGGTCTGTCGGTCACGCCGAATTGCTCCGGCAAGACAATGCGCGTTCAGCGCGGGTCGTAGGGGTCAGCTTAGCTGCCGGCGACGAGCGAACGGACGGTCGAACGAACTTCGCTGTCGTTGTCGCCGGAGTGGATTGTCGCCAGGATCAGAGCCACACGCTCGTCGCTGAGGTTCGACAGATCGGCATTCGGTGCATAGCGTTCGATTTGCTGCAGGTTGCCGGTGGTCGATTGGGTCATGGCAGAGGCGGTTGTTGCGAAGCCAGCCAGGGCGAGGGCGGTGATTGCGATGATATTTTTCATGTTAGTCTCCTATTTTCGATGTCTGGGCCTTGGGCCCGAATTGGATTGAGCGGTCAGATCAGGCTGTCAGCTTAGCTGCCGGCCACGAGCGAACGGACGGTCGAACGAACTTCGCTGTCGTTGTCGCCGGAGTGGATTGTCGCCAGGATCAGAGCCACACGCTCGTCGCTGAGGTTCGACAGATCGGCATTCGGTGCATAGCGTTCGATTTGCTGCAGGTTGCCGGTGGTCGACTGTGTCATGGCGGAGGCGGTTGTTGCGAAGCCAGCCAGGGCGAGGGCGGTGATTGCGATGATGTTTTTCATGGTAGTCTCCTATTTTCGATGTCTGGGCCTTGGGCCCGAATTGGATTGAGCTGTCAGATCAGGCTGTCAGCTTAGCTGCCGGCTACGAGCGAACGGACGGTCGAACGGACTTCGCTGTCGCTGTCGCCGGAGTGGATTGTCGCCAGGATCAGAGCCACACGCTCGTCGCTGAGGTTCGACAGATCGGCATTTGGTGCATAGCGTTCGATTTGCTGCAGGTTGCCGGTGGTCGACTGTGTCATGGCGGATGCGGTTGTTGCGAAGCCAGCCAGGGCGAGGGCGGTGATTGCGATGATGTTTTTCATGGTAGTCTCCTATTTTCGATGTCTGGGCCTTGGGCCCGAATTGGATTTAGCTGTCAGATCAGGCTGTCAGCTTAGCTGCCGGCTACGAGCGAACGGACGGTCGAACGGACTTCGCTGTCGCTGTCGCCGGAGTGGATTGTCGCCAGGATCAGAGCTACACGCTCGTCGCTGAGGTTCGACAGGTCGGCATTCGGTGCATAGCGTTCGATTTGCTGCAGGTTGCCGGTGGTCGATTGGGTCATGGCAGAGGCGGTTGTTGCGAAGCCAGCCAGGGCGAGGGCGGTGATTGCGATGATATTTTTCATGTTAGTCTCCTATTTTCGATGTCTGGGCCTTGGGCCCGAATTGGATTGAGCGGTCAGATCAGGCTGTCAGCTTAGCTGCCGGCCACGAGCGAACGGACGGTCGAACGAACTTCGCTGTCGTTGTCGCCGGAGTGGATTGTCGCCAGGATCAGAGCCACACGCTCGTCGCTGAGGTTCGACAGATCGGCATTCGGTGCATAGCGTTCGATTTGCTGCAGGTTGCCGGTGGTCGACTGTGTCATGGCGGAGGCGGTTGTTGCGAAGCCAGCCAGGGCGAGGGCGGTGATTGCGATGATGTTTTTCATGGTAGTCTCCTATTTTCGATGTCTGGGCCTTGGGCCCGAATTGGATTGAGCTGTCAGATCAGGCTGTCAGCTTAGCTGCCGGCCACGAGCGAACGGACGGTCGAACGGACTTCGCTGTCGCTGTCGCCGGAGTGGATTGTCGCCAGGATCAGAGCCACACGCTCGTCGCTGAGGTTCGACAGATCGGCATTTGGTGCATAGCGTTCGATTTGCTGCAGGTTGCCGGTGGTCGACTGTGTCATGGCGGATGCGGTTGTTGCGAAGCCAGCCAGGGCGAGGGCGGTGATTGCGATGATGTTTTTCATGGTAGTCTCCTATTTTCGATGTCTGGGCCTTGGGCCCGAATTGGATTTAGCTGTCAGATCAGGCTGTCAGCTTAGCTGCCGGCTACGAGCGAACGGACGGTCGAACGGACTTCGCTGTCGCTGTCGCCGGAGTGGATTGTCGCCAGGATCAGAGCTACACGCTCGTCGCTGAGGTTCGAAAGATCGGCATTCGGTGCATAACGTTCGATTTGCTGCAGGTTGCCGGTGGTCGACTGTGTCATGGCGGATGCGGTTGTTGCGAAGCCAGCCAGGGCGAGGGCGGTGATTGCGATGATGTTTTTCATGATAGTCTCCTATTTTCGATGTCTGGGCCTTGGGCCCGAATTGGATTGAGCGGTCAGATCAGGCTGTCAGCTTAGCTGCCGGCCACGAGCGAACGGACGGTCGAACGAACTTCGCTGTCGTTGTCGCCGGAGTGGATTGTCGCCAGGATCAGAGCCACGCGCTCGTCGCTGAGGTTCGACAGATCGGCATTCGGTGCATAGCGTTCGATTTGCTGCAGGTTGCCGGTGGTCGACTGGGTCATGGCGGATGCGGTTGTTGCGAAGCCAGCCAGGGCGAGGGCGGTGATTGCGATGATGTTTTTCATAATTCTGTTCCTTTTGTTCTCTATGGTCCCGGTGTGGGACTGTCTGTCTTACGAAGACTGTGTGTCTTTCCGTCGGTGGTCGCTTCCGACAACACAGCATCTGGGCCCACAGCCCGGAGAACTCAAATCACGCAAATGCACACGGCCGCTCACCAAAAGGTGTGCTTGACGATTGCGGTCCGGCTTCCTAGCCCCCCTCCAAAGCCTTTGTTTTCAGGGAATTTGTTGCGGGCTTTCAGCGCGAAATCACACGGGAACGCGGCAAAATTTCTGAATTGGAAATGTCGTGCAAAGAGTAAACATTTGTTGTGCTTTTGTGCACATGGCCGGGTGAAATCAAATCTCACGGTGCGGTGAACAACGGCGATGTTTTGATCGGATCTGCGTGATCGTAAAAGGATGTCGCGTGAACAACATTTCAGTAAAAACGCTCTTGATTTCATGTTGATGCGGTTGTATCCGAACACCCGGCCTTAGGGGTATAGCTCAGCTGGTAGAGCGACGGTCTCCAAAACCGTAGGTCCCGGGTTCGAACCCTGGTGCCCCTGCCATTTTCCGCACATTGTGCCGGTTCCACACCAGTGGAACAGTAAAACACCCCAATTTCCAAAATTTCTGCCGCTCTGGTTCCCTATGTGAAGCAGGCGCAATCGCATTGGCCATGCGTCGACGGCCCCCACAGGGGATCTTGCGGTGAAAAACGGTATTGGAAATCATCTTTGGCGGCATGTTATTGGATAACAGCGGTCGCCAAGTCAGCCGCGCTGAACTTTCTCATGCAGGAGACACCGAAGATGAGTGGATTTCCCGTCATTGACGCGAGCGAGAACGTCAAACGACAGGTTTTGTCGGATCACCCGGACCTGATGGTTGTAGCGTTTCGCTTTGGCGCGACCGGGGCAGAGGGCGCGTTGCACAACCATCCCCACGTTCAATCCACCTATGTCGAAAGTGGCCGGTTCCGGTTCACAGTCGAAGGTGTGGTGACCGAAGTGGCCCAAGGGGACAGTTTTGTCGTGCCGTCAAATGCCGAACACGGCTGTGTGTGCCTTGAACCCGGCACATTGGTCGATTGCTTCACGCCCCGCCGCGATGATTTTCTCTGACAGAGGGTCAGCGGGGCGCAAACGCGGTGTGATCAGCTAAAGACCACGCCGCCATTGATGTCCAGATTGGTGCCGGTCATGAAGCCGGATTCGTCATTGGCGAGGAAGGCCACCAGATTGGCGACGTCCATCGGCACGCCCTGGCGTTTGACCGGGGCTGCGGCTTCGAAACCGCGGCGGACTTCGTCTTTGGTGTGGATATTGTGGAAATCCGTGTCCACCATACCGGGGCAAAGACCGTTGACGCGGATATCCGGGCCAAGCTCCTTTGCCAACCCGCGGGTCATGGTCATGATTGCTCCCTTGGACGTGGCATAGGCAATAGAGCCCGGCCCACCGCCGTCGCGGGCGGCCTGGCTTGCGATATTGACGATGGCACCGGTTTTCATATGGGGCAGGCAGGCCTTGATCATCAGAAAGGTGCTGGTCAGGTTCAGATCCATCACCGCATTCCAATGCGCCAACGGCATTTCGGCGATGGTCTTGCGGGCGATCAGCCCGCCGGTGTTGTTGACCAGAACATCGACCGATCCGAATTCAGCCACGGTTTTGTCCACCAGCGTCGCGACGCCTGCTTCGGTTGACAGATCGCCCTGAACCGCAATCGCCTTGCCGCCGGCGGCGGTGATTTCCGCGACGGTTTCTTCGGCACCGGCGCTGGAGGCAAAATAGTTGATTGCGACATTTGCGCCTTCTTGCGCCAGACGCACAGCACAGGCGCGCCCGATGTCACGTCCGCCACCGGTGACGATGGCTGTTTTTCCCTGAAGCTTCATGGTCTGTCCTCTGTTGCGCCTGGCCGGTTTTTGGGCCGGGGGTATTGGGCGGAATTTTTTTGGGGGGACGGCGTGTTGGACCAGCGCCGACAGGCGGCGCTGGTGCCAAGTCTGGTTATTTGTTCAGTGTCAGGAAGTAGTCAAAGATTTCCGGCACATTGCCGTCACCCTTGCCCGCGTCAACAGCTGCTTGCAGGTTGTTTGAGGTGCCTTCGGCAATCTCGGCCCGTGTGCCCAGATCCTCGGCCATCTTCAGGAAGTACCCCAGATCCTTGTTGGCATTGTTGATCGAGAAGCCCAGATCACTGACACCGTCCACGGCGTAGTTCTTGCAGAACCCCATGAAGGGCGAATTCGACGGGCCGGTCGACATGATCTCATAGAGCTGCGCGCGATCAACACCGGCACGATCGGCCACGGCAAAGGCTTGGCTCATGGTGCAGACGGTGGTCATGCCCATGAAGTTGTTGATCAGCTTGGTGGTGTGACCGGCCCCCAGCGCGCCGAGGTAGAAGACGTTTTCGCCCTGTTCGTCGAGCACCGGTTTGACCTTTTCAAAGGTCGCCTTGTCGCCCGCCGCCATGATGTTGAGCAAGCCGTCCTTGGCATGTGCCGGGGTGCGGCCCAGCGGTGCGTCAACCATACCTGCGCCTTTGGCGGCCAGATCGGCGCCAATCTTGCGGGTCGAGGCCGGGATCGAGGTGCCGAAGTCGATCAGCGTCGCGCCCTCTTTGATGCCGGCCAGAATGCCGTTGTCGCCATAGACGAGCTTTTCAACCACCTCCGAGGTGGTCAGGCACAACATCACGATGTCGCTGGCTTCGGCCAATTCCTTGGGCGAGGTGGCCGCTTTGGCATTGCCACGGTCAAAGACGGTCTGCACGGCGTCCTTGTTGAGGTCCATGACAACGAGTTCGTAGCCCCGTTTCTGAAGGTTTTCGACCATGTTGCCGCCCATGAGGCCGAGGCCGATGAAACCGATGACAGGTTTGGTCATGCCGTGTTCTCCCTTTGGTATTCTGTATTTGTGTTGGTTCAGAGGAAATCTTCGCGGTGAGGCGTGAAGATATCCAAAAGCGTGCCTGCCTCAAGACAGGTCGCGCCATGTTCGATGTTGGGCTGTTTATAGAGAGAGTTCCCGGCAGACACGATGTAAGTGTCATCGCCGACGGTGAACTCGAACTTGCCCGAGATCACATAGGTGATCTGTTCGTGTGGGTGGTGATGGCGCGCGGCCACGGTGCCGGTGTCGAAATGGACTTCGACACACATTGCGTTGTTGTTATAGGCCGCCACCTTGCGGGTCAGCCCGCCACCGGCGTCGAACAGTTTGTTCTCTTTGCCGGGAAAGTAGTTCTTTACGGTCATCTTGGGTCTCCGGGTCGTGTTTGGTCTGCGCCGATATGGCGGATCAGGTATTGGCCAGCTTTTTCATCACTACTTTGAACGTGTTTTCGTCCGCGTCGGTGAAATACAGGTCGGCATCATAGCCCTGGTCATCCATGAAGTTGAAAATCCGTTTCGGTTCTTCCAGACGATATGGCACCAGCAATGTCGCAATCCGGTGACGCGTGGCTGCCGGGTATTGCGCGTGCAGGCAAGTGCTTTCTGGCAGTCCCGCGTAATCCGCCGGGTCAACGCCGGGGAAACCGGTGACCTGTGTCAGTTCGGGTTTGCCCGCCTCGGACCAGACGACCTGGCCGTAGAAGCCCGCCTTTTGTCCGGTGTTGCGGAACGAGGTTTTGCCCAGATCGTAAGGTTGATTGGCATGCAGAAGCCAGTCGATGGTGACCGGTTCGCTGGCATCGACCTTGTCGACGATCACGAAATAGCTGCCGCGCACGAAATAGATTTCGCGTTCGGCCAGCGTCACCTCGGGCGAGAGCGATTGATAGGCCGCTGTGGCATCGCCTTTGATATAGACGTGATCGTCATGTTCTTCGGCGGCCAGGATCTTGCCGGTTGCGGCCATCGCCTTGGCCTTGTCCTTTTCGGCGTACTGGCCCTTGCCGTTGATCAGGATGGCGTTCTTGGACCGGGTCTGGCGGCGCCATTCGCGGTGCATGGTGGAATTGAACGCCACATAGTACCCCGACTGGATCGCCATGTCTTCGCCATAGGCGGCCATGCAGAACGCGTTCTGGTCGCCGTGGCTGTGGCTGATCGAGCCGAATTTGCTGGATTTGAAGACAAACTGAACATGTTTGTCCGGGTTGGCCATTTCGTGCTGGATACCGACCCAGCCGATCCCCTTGAAATGGCACATGCCAGAGGGCGGATCGCTGGCCTCGACCTCGGGGAAATCGGTGAGGTAGGTCAGTTCGTCGAAATTGGTGTCCCACCAGCCCCAGTTATAAAAGGCGCCTTCGGTGCCGGGGTTCAGCCGGGCGAGTTCCTCGTGATACCATTGATAGGCACCATTGCCGGTGACGCCCGCGTATTGGCGCAGGTTGATCCCGGTCTTGATGCAGGGCAGATCGCCCTGTGTCGAGTTATCACCAAATGTGGCGCGGCGGGTGTTCGGCGCCTTGCAGAACAGCGGGAAATCCCCGGTGTTGCGGAAGAAGGGGCGCTCATACAGGTCGATGCCGGTAAAGGATTTGATCCGGTTGGCGGCCTCGATCAGATAGGCCATGCCCATCATCCAGTAATTTGTACCCTCCGCCCAGCCGCCGTCGCTGTCGCCCCAGGGGGAATAGACGGTGGCAAGGAATTCGATGCAATAGTTGAGCCAGTCGCGGGCCTCGTCGTCTTCATCTTCGCCCAGCAACGCAATCAGCGCCGGCACAAGGGTCAGCGAAACCGAGCGCACCGCATGGCTGTCATAGGGGAACAGGTGGATCTTGGCGTTGATGATCGCATGTTCGGCAATGTCGCGGGTGCGTTCCTTCAGGGCCGCGCGTACCTTGGCGCGTTCGTCTTCGTCCATCTGGTCGTGCAGCCAGTCATAGCCCCAGGCCAGTGCATTACAGACCCGATACGCCCACTCATCTGTATAGGCACGGCTGGTGGTGCCCATCGGATCCCATTCGGCAACTGACAACAACCATTCCTTGGCGCGGGCCAGCATGGCGGCGTCTTGCGTCACCTGACCGCCGATGGCGAGGTGGCGAATGGCATACATCACCTCCTGAAGGTCGATGTAGGTCTGACGCCAGACCGGGGCGGTGCGTTGGTGTCCGGGATAGCCCGCAGGTTCCGGCGTGATGTCACGGTCCATCCAGGGCAGGACGGATTTGTCATAGAAATTCGCCCATGTGCAGTGATCTGCATCGGCCTTTACCGCATCGCGGAAGGTGGCCAGACGATCGGCGTTCAACCACAGGCGCGGGTGGCTTTGCGGCGATTTGGCAAAGCGTTGCTTGCGCGTTGGCAGCGGGGTCTTTGGCAATGTGTCGGTGATGGTGAAGCTGCGGGTGCTGCTCCAGCCCGAGGCGGGTGCGCCGGCGTCGTCACAGACCGCATAGGCCCAGTGATATTGCCCGGGCTCCAGCGCCACATCGGGGGTGAAGAAATTCAGCGGGATATTGGCAAAGACCCGTGTGTCGTTGCCGAAATTCGGATCGGTCGAGATGCGCAGCACGTATTGCGCCTCGTCTTCGATGACGGGCAACCAGGTAAAGCGCGGCGGATTCTCGGTGATCTCACTGGTGGCGTCGGGCGCGTATTGGATCGTCAGGCGACCGGTTTTGGGTTCATCGAGCGTGGGAAGGACTGCGGCGCCGGGCATCGGTCAGGTCTTTCTTTTGGGTATAAAAGGGGGGGTGGTGCGGCCGAGGATCGGCCGCACCCTTGTCATATCGGGAGGAGGGGGGCTTAGCCGCCGTACTGGCGTTCGTAGGCCGAGTTCATGACTTCGAGAACGTCTTCGTAGCCCATCTTGTTCAAGGCAGCCACGTAGTCATCCCAGTCTTCCTGGATGTCGCCGGTGCCAAGGATCCAGGCCTGCTGACGTTCCAGCATGTAGGTCTCGATCGACGGGTAGTATTTGTCAAAGACGGTCTGTTCATCTTCGTTGAAGGCCACGCCGAGGAACTGTTCAACCAGCAGATCCTGGGTGTCGTACAGTTCGATCCCCTTGCGGGCACTGTCGCGGGTCCACTGCCATTCATAGCGGTAGTCCTGCGGATAGCCGCGATAGACCTGCGCGCCTTCCAGATACATCTGGCTGTTGACCGGCTGACCGGAATTCAGGACCTCGTCCTTGTAGACCGGCTCGCCGTCGACCATGTCCCAGGTCTTGCCCTCGACACCGAAGTTGGCCAGCAGTGCGCCTTCTTCCGAGAACCAGTAGTCAAAGTATTTGATGGTCTCGACAGGATGCTCGTTCGAGAAGCTGATCGCCCAGCCATCGGGCTTCATCGGGATACGACGGTTTTCTTCGATCCGCTGACCGCTCACCGATTTCGGCGGCAGGAACGGGATGAAGTTGAAGCCGTCGACCTTGTCGGCCAGCGCGATGTTGTAGCCAGAGGTGGAGGCAAACCAGTCATGCGTCATGCCGCCCAGGTTTTCACCCAGCAGGTAGTCGCGGGCCGAAGAACCACGGGTAAAGACCTCTGCGTCGATCAGGCCCTCTGCGTACCAGTCGGCGATATTGGCCAGACCGTCACGATACGCTTCCTGTGCGTAGGGGTGAACAACCTTGCCGTCCTTGATGTAGAACTGGTGATAGACATCCGCCCCGGTCGAGCGTGCATCCCAGAGGTTCAAAAGACGCAGAACTTCTTCCCAGTCGCGCACGAAGAAGGGGATTTCGTCCTTTTCGCCGTTGCCGTTGGGATCCTGGTCGCGGAAGGCCACCAGCACGTCATGAAGCTCGTCCACGTTGTCGGGCTGTTCCAGACCCAGCGCATCGAGCCAGTCCTGACGGACAAACCAGGCGCGGGCATATTTGCCGTCGGGCAGGTAGGGAATGTAATAGACATTGCCGTCAAAGGCCTGGATCGCTTTCCAGATGTCCGGGTGCTCGTCGAACCATGCCTTGATGTTGGGCGCATGTTCGTCAACCAGCTCGTTCAGCGGCTGGAACGCACCCTGGGGGCCGTATTCGTTGACCGGCTGCTTGATCTTCGCACCGCCGACGATGTCGGGCAGGTTGCCGGTGGCCAGAAGCAGGTTCATCGCTTCGGACTGATCGGTCGAGTTGCGGCCGGATGTCTTGTCGATCAGATGGACGTTGGTCTTCTCCCGTGCCACTTCCTCGACCGGATAGATCTTCGATGTGTCACCGCCGGGGCCATATCCCTGGGCGCGGGCCCAGTGCATGTGGATTGTCAGTTCCAGCGGCTCGTCCACGATGGGCAGATGGCCTTCGGCAAGTGCCGGGGCTGTCAGTGCGGTGGTTCCGAGGATGGCAGCGGCTGCCAGTTTCAAAGTTCGCATGGTGTCCTCCCTTTTGCGAAATTCAAATTTTGGTACCCTTGGGGCCCGCGAGGGCCCGAAGGTGATCTTGGGGGACGGCGCATTCACGATTGCGCTGTCCCGGGTCCGTCATTCCTTCACACCGCCCAGCAGGATGCCCTTGCTGAAATATTTCTGGAGGAAGGGATAGATAAGCAGGATCGGGATGATCGAGCAGACGATGATCGCGGCGGTCACGGTTTCGACCGAATAGGCCGCAGTCAGCAGGCTGGTTGCAAATTCCTCGTCGTCGGAAAGCTCGACGATGACTTTGCGCAGATAGACCTGAAGCGGGATCTTCTCTTCGTCCTGCAAAAGCACCATGGCCCAGAAGAAGCCGTTCCAGCGCGAGACGATGCAGAACAGGGCTACCGTGGCAATCGCGGGCTTTGACAGCGGCATGTAGACCTTCCAGAGAACCTGGAATTCGTTGGCGCCGTCCATCCGCGCCGCCTCTTCGAAGGATTGCGGAATGCCCTCAAAGAAGTTGCGCAAAAGGATGATGTTGAAGCCGTTGACCGCAAAGCCGATGATAATGCCGAGGTAGCTGTCCAGGAGCCCGAGGTCCCGCATGTTCAGGAAGAACGGGATCAGGCCTGCGTTGAACCACATGGTAAAGGCCACCACCAGGTTCCAGAACCGACGCCCGTAAAGCTGGGGCTTGGACAGGGCATAGGCGCCGGGGATGATGAACAGCAGGCTCATGATCGTGCCGCCGATCGTGTAGATGAACGTGTTCATGTACGACGACCAGAACAGCGGCTCGCTCAGCACCTGTTTGTAGGCCTCCAGCGTGAAGCCGACCGGGGTCAGGATCACATTGCCGGCCCGTGCCTCGAACCCGGTGCTCATCGACAGTGATGCGATGTAGATGAACGGGTAGAGGGTCGAGAGGGTGAACAATCCGATGAGGACCATGTTCATGATGACGAACATCTTGTCGCCACGTGAATAGAGAGATTCATGTTGGTCATGACTGGTTCCCCCCCTTACCAGAGCGACGTGCGCGAATAGCGCTTGGAGATTGCGTTCGCCGTCATCACCAGCACAAAGGCCACCACCGCGTTGAACAGGCCCGCTGCTGCGGCAAGGTCGTACTGGCCGCCCTGGATACCCTGGCGATAGATGAAGGTGTTCACGACGTCGGCGGTCTCATATGTGGCCGGCTGATAGAGCAGGATGATCATCTCGAAGCTGACCTCCAGCATGTTGCCGATGCGGATGATGAGCATGATGATGATGGTCGGAAGGATCGACGGCAATGTGATCTTCCACATCATCTGCCAGCGGCTGGCACCATCGACCACAGCGGATTCATAGAGCGTCGGAGAGACCCCCGCGATGGCCGCGAGATAGACGATCGACTGGAACCCTGCCTCTTGCCAGATACCGGTGCCGACAAAGATCGGACGGAACCATTCAGGCTTGGTCAGGAAGTAGATCGGATCGACCCCCAGCGCCCCAAGGAAGGTGTTGACGATGCCCGCACTTGGGGAAAAGGCCGTGATCACGATACCGGCGATGATCACCGAAGAGACGAAGTGCGGCAGATAGACGATGGTCTGGGCCGTCTTCTTGAAGGTCTGCTTCAGGATCTCGTTGAACATCAGCGCCAGAAGGATCGGCATGGGAAAGCCGAAGATCAGGCCATAGAAGCTGATGATGATCGTGTTGCGCAGGGCGCGAATGAACTGGTCATTGCCGAACAGGGTCTGGAAATGCTCCAGCCCGATCCAGGGGCTGTTCGCCACGCCGCGGAAGATCGAATAATCCTTGAAGGCGATCTGAAGCCCGTACATCGGTTTGTAGAGAAAGATCACGAGCCAGAGGATCGTCGGGACCAGCATGACATAGAGCTGCCATTCCCGTTTCATGTGATCGCCGACCCGCTGCATTGTGCTGGGCTTGCGGCGGCGCTGGGCTTCCTTTGCATCGAAGACAAGTTCTTCGGTCGTTGGCCCCCCGGCACCGGTGAAATTGGGATCGTTGCTCATTGTTCCAGCACCTGCCCGGGCAGCGCCTCGCCGGTTTTGGCGTCGAAGACCTTGACGAGGTTCGGTTCGATGGTGAAACCCTTGATGCCGTCCAGAATGTGCATCTGGCCGACGGTATCGGTGCGGATGACAAAGGGTTCACCCTGCAGGCTGGCATGGATCAGTGCCTCGGAGCCCAGTGTTTCCACCAGGTCGATGTCCAGCCCGACAAGGTTCGGGTCGTTTTGATCCGCAACCGACACGAATTCCGGGCGGATGCCCAGGATCACTTCCAGGCCGACGGCGTTGGTCAGTGCCGGGATCTGCTGAAGCTGGACGCGCTGGCCGTCGAATTCGGCGACAGGGCCCTGATCGCCGGCGGCGATGGTGGCCTTGACCATGTTCATTGGCGGCGACCCCAGGAACCCGGCGACAAAGGTGTTTTTCGGATTCAGGAACAGGTCCATCGGGCTGCCGATCTGTTCGATCCGGCCGTCGTGCATGACGACGATGCGGTCGGCCAGGGTCATCGCTTCGACCTGGTCGTGGGTCACATAGATCGAGGTGACGCCGAGACGCTTGTGCAGGCGTTTGATTTCCGCCCGCATCTGGGTCCGCAGCTTGGCATCAAGGTTGGACAGGGGTTCATCGAACAGGAACACCTTGGGGCGGCGCACGATGGCACGGCCCATGGCGACCCGCTGGCGCTGACCGCCCGACAGGTCCGCCGGACGACGTTCAAGATACGGTGTCAGGCCAAGGATGCCGCCAACCTCTTCGACAGAAGAGGCGATGGTTTCCTTGCTTTCCTTGCGGATACGCAGACCAAAGGCGATATTGTCGGCGACGTTCAGATGCGGATAAAGCGCGTAGTTCTGGAACACCATCGCCACATCGCGATCCTTGGGTGCAACCCGGTTCACATGCCGGTCGTCAATTGTCAGGTCGCCGTCGGAAATCTCTTCCAGCCCCGCGATCATCCGCAAGGTTGTGGATTTTCCGCAGCCGGACGGACCGACCAAAACGACAAATTCCTTTTCCTGTACTTCCAGGTCGATCCCATGGACCACCTGAACCGCACCATAGGCCTTTACGATGCCCTCTAAACGAACCCCTGACATGTCCCCTCCCTCCAATTGACCCGCAACCGGCCGATGGCCCTGCGGTCGCTCACCCTGATCGCGGCCTCATGCCGTGAGCCGAGTGATGCGATTCGCTGAAACTTTCATCTGGTATACTAGTAAGTAATCTGGAATACTAGTATAAACATGAGAGTCGCAAATGAGGGAGGCGTCCGGTCCGGGACGGAGGAAATGCCATGAAAATCACCGAAGTTATCGTCACGCCAATCGCCATCCCGGATGTGCCGCTGGCCAATACCAAGGGCGTGCACCAATCGGTGTTTCTGCGGTCGGTCATTCAGGTGAAGACCGATACCGGCCTTGTCGGCCTTGCCGAAACATATGGCGCGGCGCGGACCTTGGATGGGTTGCGCGCGGTGCAGGCGCGGCTGGAGGGGCTGGACCCCTATGACCTGCGCGATCTGCGCCGCCGGATCGAAGCGGCGCTGCCGGATGCGGGCGGGATCAATGCCCTGACCGCCCTGGCCGATCACAAGGTGGTGGATGTGGTCTATTCTGCGTTTGAAATCGCCTGCCTTGATTTGCGCGGCAAGGAGGTCGGGCGGCCAATATACGAACTTCTCGGCGGGGCGACGCGCAAGACGATCAGCTTTGGCGGCTATCTTTTCTTCAAATTCGAAAAGCAGGACACCACCTTTGGCCCCGATATCATGGGCGAAGTGATGACGCCGGATGCGCTTGTGGCGCAGGCCCAGGAGTTTGTCGGCCAATACGGTTTCAAATCTCTGAAGCTGAAGGGCGGCGTTCTTGAGCCCGATCTCGAAGTCGAAACCATGTTGAAACTGCGCGAGACCTTTCCGCATCATCCTTTGCGGATTGATCCGATGGGGGCCTGGACCGTGCCAACGGCGCTGAAGGTGATCAAGGATCTTGGCGGTGTCGAGGGGGGCGTTCTGGAATATCTCGAAGATCCCTGTCGCGGCATGGAGGCCATGGCGGAATTGTCGGCCCAGACCGATATGCCGCTGGCGACCAACCTAGTGGTGGTCGAATTCGAAGAGATCTTTGAAGCAGTCAAAAAGGATGCGGTGCAGATTGTCCTGTCGGACCATCACTACTGGCGCGGGGCGACGGGTGCGGTGCAACTGGGCGACATGTGTCGCGCGGCGGGGCTGGGCGTGTCGATGCATTCCAATTCGCATCTGGGGATTTCATTGGCGGCCATGTGCCATGTGGCGGCGGCGACCCCAAATCTGACCTATGATTGTGACACGCATTATCCCTGGTCGAGCAAGGAAATCGTCAAAGGTGGGCGACCTGTTTTCCGCAACGGCACTGTGCAAGTGCCCGAGGGGCCGGGGCTGGGCGTTGAGCTGGATCATGCTGCGGTCGCGGAACTACATGATCTCTATGAGCGGGCGATGGTGCGCGACCGCGACGATACCGACGAGATGTTGAAATACATCCCGAACTATGTGCGCCAGGTGCCACGGTGGTAAAAACAGCCGCCAAGGCAACTGGATATTAAGGCGAAACATGGCTATCTAGCCGTTATCAGGAGGAATCGAGATGGCACAGGTCAATCACGTGGGTGAACGCAGAACCACTGTGGACGCCATATTTGACGATCTGTATGATCAGATTGCCACGCTTGCGTTGCGCCCTGGCGACAAACTGTCAGAGGCTGACATCGCAACGAAATTCGGTGTGTCGCGCCAGCCGGTGCGGGATGCCTTTAGCCGATTGGCCAATCTTGATCTGCTTTTGATCCGTCCGCAGCGCGCCACCGAAGTGCGCCGGTTTTCCATTCGCGAAATCGAAAAAAGCCGCTTTGTCCGTGCCTCTGTCGAGGCCGAGGTGCTGCGCCGTGCTGCCGCAAATTGCGACGATATTGGCGCATCGCGGCTGGACATCCATATCGCGCGCCAACGCCGCGCGATCGAGGACAATGATTATGAGGCCTTTGGCGTGTTGGATTACGATTTCCATCAGGCGCTTTGCGAGATCGCCAAGGTTGATTTCGCATTTGAGGTGATCTCATCCGAAAAGGCCAAGGTCGACCGGTTGTGCATGCTTGGTCTGTCCAAGGAATCGCGGATGCCCGAATTGCTGGCGGATCACGAAGAAATGGCCAAGGCCGTCAAAAGCGGCGATGCCCAGGCGGCGGTGGACATGGGTATGCTGCATCTGTCGCGGCTGGATGCGACAATCGCGTCGATCACCCAATCCAATGCCGATTATTTTGAGCCGATGACACATTAATTCCGGCCCGGTGCCCGGTGGTTGACCTCTCTGGTCAACTGGAATACCAGATACTGACAGCTTGACTTTTTATGATGTCACAGGTCGCGCGCCCATTGGGCTGCGGGTTGTGACGATGAGCGTTTATCCTGGTTAACAGGCGCATCCATTGCACCGGAAATGTTCCGAATATGACTGACACGCGACCCTTAGCAGCTGCGCCGTCAACGGCTGCGGTGTTCAATTTGGCTTGGCCGATGACGATCAAGGCGATCATGTTGCACGGCATCGTCGTCATCGACGCCTGGCTGGTGTCGTCGCTGGGCGAAGTTGCCGTCGCGGTTCTGGGGCTGGCGGCGGCGATTGCCGGGCTGCTTCTGGGGGTGATTTTTTCCTTTGCCAATGCCACACAGATCCGGGTGGCCCAGGCCTTTGGCTCTGGCGAAGCTGCGTTTTTGAAATCGGCGCTCTATTCCGGTTTGACGATCAATCTGGTTGTCACCTTGGGCGGGCTTTTGATCCTTGCACTGGCGGGCGGAGCGATGATCGACGCCCTGGCGCATGATCCTTGGGTGAATGCCCAGGCGCGCAGCTATCTGACGGTGTTTGCCATTGTCATTCTGGGCGAGGCGGTCGGCCAATGTCTGAGCAGCTTTTTCAATGGCTGCGGTGACACGCGGTTGCCGCTTTACAGCTACTTGTTGGCGGTGCCGGTCAATGTGGGCGCCAGCGTGGTGCTGATTCACGGGCATTTCGGACTTCCGGCGCTGGGCGTGGTCGGCGCGGCATGGGGCAGTGCAATTGCTGCGGTCCTTCAGGTCGGTTTTCTGGCGATCTGCCTGTGGCGCAAGACCGGCGGCTTTCTGACTGTCAGCGGTTGGCGCAATGGCACCTTTGTGGCGTCCCTGCGCCGGCATCTGGTATTTTCGCTGCCGATTGCCGCCACATTCGTCAGCGCCACCACCGCCAACAGCGTGTGCGGTCTGTTGTATGCCACTCTGTCGGTCAATCAATTTGCGGCCATGACACTTATCCTGCCCTGGGTTCAGGTTGCCGGTACATTCGGCATTTCCTGGGCGCAGGCGACCGGCATCATCGTGGCCCAGCTTTTGGGGCGCAAGGTTGCCGAGGCTGATCTGGACCGGTTCCTGCGTGGGGCATGGCGCGGGGCCTTTATCGCGGCGGCGGTTGTGGCGGCGTTCTATCTTGTGATCTGCCTGTCGTCCGGGCAAATCTATGCCAACCTGCACCCGGACACGCGCGCCACATTGTTCAGCTTTCTGCCCGTGCTCTTGCTTCTGCCCTTTCCCAAAGGGTCAAATGCGATCTGCGGCAACAGCCTGCGGGCCGGGGGGAAACCATCTATGTCATGCATGTTTTCATTTGGTCACAATGGTTGTTCCGGGTGCCGGTCACCGCGATCATGATCTTGTGGCTGGATCTCTCGGTCTTTTGGATCTTTTCCTTGTTGCTGTTCGAGGAATTGGTGAAATTCCCGCCATTCCACACCCGGATGTACCGGGGCGATTGGAAACGTGGCCCAATTGACGAGACCTAGACACGGGTTAAAGTCGTCCTGTCTGCGCTCGTCTGACCTGGCAGATGATTAATTTTCGGGCTGTCGTGGGCCCAGACGCGTGGATTGCCCGATTTAATGGCGTTTGGGGCGGCGTTGGATTTGACACCGGCGGCCATGACACGTGTGAATTGACCTGGTGGGGTGTGACCCCCCGCTGACTAAAAGGATTGGACGACCTCATGGCGCGTGCCTCAGCCACATTCACCGCCCGGCTGACCGGGCTTGTTCGCGAAATTTATCCCGATCTGGATTGTGATATTCTGTCCAGCCAGATCGTCGAAGCGTTCTGGCCGGACAATGGCCATCGCCGCAAACGTGGGCGGCCGCCGTCAAACAACCTGTGGTCGGAACAAGATGCGGTGTTGATCACCTATGGCAATTCGATTGTCGATGGTGCGCACAAGCCGCTGGATCTTTTGCACGATTTCCTGTTGCGCAAGATGAAGGGCGTGGTGAATGGCGTGCATATTCTGCCGTTCTTTCCCTTCACCTCGGACGATGGATTTGCCGTGACCGACTATCGCGCTGTGAACCCGGAACTGGGCAGCTGGGCTGACATTCGCCGCATTGCCGAGAATTTCTATCTGATGTCCGATCTGGTGCTGAACCACGTGTCGTCACAAGGCCCGTGGTTCAATGCCTATCGTCAGGGGCAAGAGCCCTATGACAAGTTCTTTTTCGAAGCAGACCCCGCAGAGGATGTGTCCCTGGTGGTTCGCCCCCGTACCACGCCGCTGCTTCAGGAGGTCGAGACATCGAACGGCAAGCGCCACGTTTGGTGCACCTTTAGCCATGATCAGATTGACCTGGATTTTCGCAATCCAGAAGTCTTGTTGGAGATGCTGCGCATCATCCGGCTGCATATCGACAATGGGGTGCGGACCTTGCGCATGGATGCGGTGGCCTTTGTCTGGAAGGAGGCGGGCACCAATTGCATCCACCTGCCGCAGACCCATGCCATTGTTCAGCTGATGCGCCTGTTGTGTGACTATGCCTTGGAAACCGTGGTCTTGCTGACCGAAACCAATGTGCCACGAACCGAGAACCTTAGCTATTTCGGCAACCGCAACGAGGCACATGTCGTCTATAATTTTCCGCTGCCGCCGCTGATCCTGCACGCGATGCAATCAGGTTCGGCCCGGTATTTGCATCGCTGGCAAACCTCCATGCCCCCGGCGCAACTGGGCTGTGCTTACCTCAACTTCACCGCCAGCCACGATGGGATTGGCATGCGCCCGGCCGAAGGTGTGCTGCCACCCGAGGAAAAGGTGCGGATGATCGACACCGTGCGCGACATCGGCGGGCTGGTGTCGATGCGCACGCTGCCCGATGGCGGAGAGGAGCCTTACGAGCTGAACTGCAGCTTCTTTGAGGCCGTCGGCCAGACCTTTAAGGGCAAGGATACCCACCACATCGCCCGCTTCCTGTGTTCGCAAACGATCGTGATGTCGCTGGAGGGGATTCCGGCGTTTTACATTCATTCCATGCTGGCGACGCCCAATGATCATGAGGGGGTGGAGCGGCGTGGCATGAACCGGGCGATCAACCGTCATCGCTGGGATTACCCGACCCTGCTGGAACGGCTGGACGATCCGGACAGCACCCAGTCACAGGTTCTGGCGCAAATTTCGGCCAGGATGAAAATACGCGGGCGGCAATCGGCCTTTCACCCCAATGCGACACAGTTCACGCTGACGTTGGATGACCGGATTTTCGGATTGTGGCGGCAGAGTCTGGATCGGGCACAGTCGATTTTTGCGCTGCACAATGTCAGCGACGAAGAGGTCCGCATCGCCCCATCTGCGGTGAACCTGATCGAGGGCGATCATTGGCTGGATCTTATGACCGGGGAAGAGATCCTTGCGGCGGGTGAGGACATCGTTTTTGCGCCGTACCAATGCCGGTGGATTACCAACAGGGCGTAAAATCGCCTTGGCGTCCAGACCATTGGTAAGAGGCGGGGCCAGTCCCCCAGACCGCAGATAGGATGGGGGCAGCCCCCAAACCGCAGTTAAGGATGGGGGCCAGCCCCCCAAACCGCAGGATAAATGGGGGGCCAGCCCCCCAAACCCCCCGGGATATTTTTGGTCAGATGAAAGGCGGGGGCCCGAGACCAACAGGTAGGGGCGCGACGCTAAAACTGGGTGGGGTTATTGTGCGGAAAATTCTTCCTCGTCCGCAGCCACGGCGGCGCGCAGATCATTCAGGAATTGTGGTTCTGCGGCGTGCACCCGATTCCATGTCGGGATGAATGGTGTTTCATGTGGGTTATCGAGAAAGATCTGGCCGGCGAGGATGATGTTTTCGGCAAACAGCTCAATCGACTTTTCCTCGCTATGGCGATCAAGGGCGAGGCCATTCATTTTCGCGTCGTTGTAATACCCTTCCAGCAGGTCAAGCGCAGAGCGGTAATAGGTTGCTTTCAGCGTGCGGAACACATTTGGGGTAAACACGGTGCCGTCCGCGGCCAGCTTGCGGAAAATTGCCTTGCAGATGTCGGTCGACATGCGTGACAGGCCTTTGCTGGCGTCCTCGGGTGAGAGCACCTGATGTTTGTGGTCATAGGCATCTGAAATCTCGACCTGACAGACCGATTTCGGCGCCAGATTGCGCCAGGCTTCGCTTAACGTGCCGATTTCCAGCCCCCAGTCCGACGGAATGCGCAGATCCGGCAGGATGGGCGTGCGCATGGCAAATTCACCCGAAAGCGGATAGCGGAACGATCGGAGGTAATCGAGGTAGTCGCGATCGCCGATGACCTTTTTCAAGGCAATGAGCAGCGGGCTGACCAGCAGGCGGGTGACCCGGCCATTCAGCTTTTCATCGCCGATCCGGGGATAATACCCCTTGGACATTTGATAGGGAAAGGAAGGGTTTGCCACCGGATAGACCAGCCGCGCCAGCATTTCGCGTTCATAGGTCAGGATGTCACAATCATGGAGCGCCAGAACCGCGCTGTCGGCGCAGCCAATCAGATAGCCGATGGAGGTCCAGACGTTTTTGCCCTTGCCGGGTTCTTGTGGTGCCAGGCCGCGTTTTTCGAGCCGCGCACCAAGCTCCAGCATCCGGGGGCTGTCGTTCCAGATCACCGTATGGGTTTGGGGCAGGGTGGCAAAAAACGCCCGCGCCTTGCGGTATTGTGCCTCGTCCGCGCGATCCAAGCCGATAATGATCCGGTGCAGGTAAGGCACGCGCGCCAGTTCTTCGAGGATATGCGGCAGCGCCTCGCCCTCTAGTTCTGAAAACAGGGACGGCAGGATCAGAGAAATTTTTCGCGTCTGGGCATAGGTCGTCAATTCATATTCGAGGTCGTCGAGACCGCGGGTGCGCAGATTGTGCAGGGTGGTGATATTGCCGTTCTGGTGAAAGTCAGCCATCGGGGGTCGCCTTTGCGATCTGGGAATGGGTCAGGATATTTGTTGTAGATGCGCCAGAACAGCGACGTTCCAGCCGCTGGGGCCGGGCAGGACGCTGCGGCGAATGCGGCCGCTCTCTTCGCCGGGCAGGGTGGGCAGCGGCTGGCCATGGGCATTTGCGATGATCACCCCGGCATCGGCTGTGTCCAGCATTTCGATGTCATTGGGGGCATCGCCAAGCGCCAGCGTCGCGCTGGGCCTGAAACGCGTGATCAGGTTGGCCATTTGGTCGGCTTTGGTCTGGCCCAGTGAAAACGTCAGAAACCGACCGCCGCGCCGGGCGTGTAATCCGACCGTGGCAGCGGTGTCGAGGAATGCGCCCAATTCGGCGGGGGGGCCGGTCCAGACGCCCGGTTCGCTGAACGCGCGTCGCCGGGCATTGGCCGCATTTTCGAGCGGCAATCCGGTGATTTCTGCGACCTCGGCGTCATTCATGTCGCCGAAACCGCGAAAACAGGATGGCTTGCCGGGCAGTTGCGCCAACCGACCCCTAATGTCGCGGTAGATCGTGTCATCCGATCCGGCCGTTGCGCCGCCGTCCAAAAGTCCGGCGCCATTTTCGACAATTGCGGGCCAGGCCTCCAGCCCGAGTTCGGCGCGCAGCGGTGCGACCTCGGCTGCGGTTTTACTGGTGGCCAGTGTCACACCGGCGCCAATGGATTTCAGGGCCTCCAGCGCCGGGAGTGCAGGCGCATAGGAATAGGTCGCATGGTCCAGCAAAGTGCCGTCGAGATCCGTGAAGACGAGCAGTGGGAGTGCATTGGTCATGACGTGAGACTAGGCGGGGATCACCGCAGGTGCCACAGCTGGCGTGCACAATGGCTAAGCGTTTTTTGGCACATGCCTAACTTTTAGTCACCCAATTGGTGCGCGTCGGGCCAACCTGAATGCCAACCTGGCAATTGCGGACCTTGAATTCCGCCGGGACCCCGCGTATCTGCACCTTTAACCTCTTCAAGGACGAAAACATGGCAATGACGAACCCCCTTCAGTTCATCCAGCAGGTGCGCGCCGAAGTCTCCAAGGTCGTCTGGCCGACCCGACGCGAAGTGTTGTTGACCACCGTGATGGTGTTCATCATGGCAACCCTGACCGCGATCTTTTTCGCGTTGGTCGATCTGGCGATCCGGGGCGGGCTTCAGGCTGTATTGGGCATGTTCGGCTAAGGGCCGGGTTGGGGCGTCGCCCCTTGAATTCGACATGTCGCGCGGGTAAAGACGCGTCATCCTAAGATGTCTGGCGCGTGGCGATTCGGCCCTCGCGCCGATTTTTTATTCCGGGATGTGATGCCGGGCGATGCCAAGGTGTTGAAGAATAACAAATTTCGGTCACAGAGACCAAGCAGGACGAAGGTGAGCGCCAGATGGCAAAACGGTGGTATTCGGTAAGCGTCCTCTCGAATTTCGAGAAGAAAATTGCCGAACAGATCAGAACGTCGGTGGAAGAGCATGGGCTTGAAGATCAGATCGAAGAGGTTCTGGTGCCCACCGAAGAGGTGATCGAGGTCCGTCGCGGCAAGAAGGTGACCACCGAACGTCGCTTTATGCCGGGCTATGTGCTGGTGCGGATGGAGATGTCTGATCAGGGCTATCACCTGATCAATTCGATCAACCGCGTCACCGGATTTCTGGGCCCCCAAGGGCGCCCGATGCCGATGCGCGATGCCGAAGTCGAAGCGATTCTTGGCCGAGTGGCCGAGGGCGAGGAAACGCCGCGCACCTTGATCCACTTTGAAGTGGGCGAAAAAGTTAAGGTCTCTGATGGCCCGTTCGAAGATTTCGACGGTTTGATCGAAGAGGTCGACGAAGACAACCAACGGCTCAAGGTTTCGGTGTCCATCTTTGGACGGGAAACACCGGTCGAACTGGAATTCACTCAGGTCGCCAAACAGATGTGAGTGCAGGTCGCGCAGTCAATGCGCACCTTGCGGGCCGCGAGGTCCGTTCGTTTGTGGGAGGCAAGGGCACGCGTGCCGGCGCCGCACCACGCAGTGTAAAGGTCGGAACGCGTTTCGGCATTTAGGGTGTGCATCAATTCGCACGCCGATGAAAAAGGAGAGGCCAAATGGCCAAGAAGCTTGTAGGCAGCATGAAGCTGCAGGTGCCCGCAGGGCAGGCAAACCCGTCCCCCCCCGTCGGTCCGGCGCTGGGTCAGCGCGGCATCAACATCATGGAATTCTGTAAGGCTTTCAATGCCAAGACACAGGATATGGAGCCCGGCGCGCCGTGCCCGACCGTGATCACCTATTATCAGGACAAGTCCTTTACCATGGACATCAAGACGCCGCCGGCGTCCTACTACCTGAAAAAAGCTGCCAAGCTGAAATCCGGTGCAAAAACCCCGTCGCGCGAAGTTGTCGGCTCGGTGACCGTGAAGCAGGTGCGTGAGATTGCCGAGGCCAAGATGAAAGACCTCAGCGCGAACGACATCGAAGCCGCGATGAAGATCATCGTCGGTTCGGCGACCTCTATGGGCATCGAGGTGAAGTAAGATGGCAAAACTTGGAAAACGTACCCGCGCGGCACGCGATGCATTTGTTGGCAAAGACAATATCACCGTTGAAGAAGCGGTTGATCTGATCAAGGCCAGCGCCAATGCGAAATTCGACGAAACCGTTGAAATCGCTGTGAACCTTGGTGTTGACCCCCGTCATGCGGACCAAATGGTGCGCGGCGTGGTTGGTCTGCCGAACGGCACCGGCAAAAATGTGCGCGTGGCTGTGTTTGCCCGAGGTCCCAAGGCCGAAGAGGCCCAGGCCGCAGGCGCGGACATTGTTGGCGCAGAAGATCTGATGGAAATCGTTCAGGGCGGCAAGATCGACTTTGATCGTTGCATCGCGACACCTGACATGATGCCGGTTGTGGGTCGTCTGGGCAAGGTTCTTGGCCCCCGCAACCTGATGCCGAACCCCAAGGTTGGCACGGTGACCATGGATGTCGCGGACGCCGTCAAGGCGGCCAAAGGCGGTGAAGTTCAGTTCAAGGTCGAAAAAGCCGGCGTTGTGCACGCGGGTGTGGGCAAAGCCTCGTTCGATGCGGGCAAGCTGGCCGAAAACATTCGTGCCTTTGTCGGTGCCGTGGCCAAGGCCCGTCCCGCTGGCGCCAAGGGTACCTATATGAAGAAGATTTCGCTGTCTTCGACAATGGGCCCGGGTGTGACCGTTGCGGTGGATTTAGCACACGCAGAGTGAATTCTCGTAAAAATGTGATCGAAAAACGCGCCCTTGTGGCGCGTTTTTTTTTGACGGGAAGGTTTTCTTAGGAGATTTCGCGCAATTTGACTGTGAGTTGTCACCGCAGTCGAAAGGAACGCCATGTTTCGAAATCTCATTTCCCTCCTTGTTCTGGCCGTGTTCTGCGCGGCATCCGCCGCCAGAGCTGACATCGCCAAGCCCGAGAGTGAGGTCATTTTAACGGTTTCGGGGGCCATCACCGCGACGAATTCGTCGGTTGGGGTGCAATTCGATCGGCCCATGCTGGAGGCGCTGGATTGGCGCCAGGTTGACACCTATACCTCCTTTACCTCTGGTCTACAGCATTTCGCCGGGCCAACAGTGGCTTCTGTACTGGAGGCCGTTGGCGCCGATGGCGAAACGTTGAGAGCGACGGCCATCAATGATTACGCCACGGAGTTTCCTCTGGATCTGGTGTTCAAGCATTCGGCGATCCTGGCGATGGATATTGATGGCAAACCCATGCGGATTCGCGACAAGGGGCCAATCTGGATCGTCTTTCCTTTGACCGAGGCTGAAGCCAAGGAAAAACCTTTCGACAATGAAATGGTTTGGCAGCTGGCCAAGCTTCATATTGGCCCCTGATAAGGAACGGGCGCGGTGTGGAATTCCCTCAAAGAAAATGGGCGGACACTCAGAGCGACTGTTGCGGTGGCCGCGATCGTCGCTTTGGCTGTTCTCTTTGTGGCCCAAAAGGGGGAAGTGAACCTGGCCAAGGAACGGGCCATGCAGGAGGTTTCGGCCAATTCCTGGAAGGTCAGCGAGCTTGTATTTGAATCACAGCGTCTTTCGCTGGCTTTGCGGCTGCAATCCACGGGTGAGGTGAAGCGCACGGATGTACAACGGCGCTTTGATCTCTTGTGGAGCCGGGTTGACGTGCTAGAGCAGACCAATGTCGGCGATACCCCCGAAATCAGGTCTCTCTTGCAGCGATACAGGGAATTTCTCGGCGAACGGGAGGAGGTCATATTTGACCGTCCAATAATTGCGCCGCGCGATTCCATTGTCATGGCGCGGGAGCTTACCGAACTGTCCGGTGAGCTACGTGTGATCTGGATAGACACCTTCCAGGGGCGAGATTTCGCAGAAGTCACTTTGGGGATTGGTGCAAACGCCCGCTCGGTGAGAGTGCAGGCCTTGATTGTCGCCTTGATGGCCTTTCTGGTGCTCTATGTTATCGCCGAAATCATCTTTGCCGGGATCGCGCAGCGCCGCGAAAGGCAGCTCAGCCGCGCAGCCGCACAGGCCAATGAGGCCAAGACGCGGTTTCTGGCGAATGTCAGCCACGAAATTCGCACGCCTTTGAATGGTATTCTGGGCATGAACAGTGAATTGGCCAACTCGAATTTGAATCCGGATCAACGCGCCTGTGTGACTGTCATACGTCAATCCGGTGAATTGCTGTTGAATACGTTGAACGACGTTTTGGACCTGTCCAAGGTCGAGGCAGGCGCAATCGTGATCGAGAACCGGCAATTTGATATTGGTGAGGCGTTGAATACCGCGCAGGCACTGTATCGGGGCGTGTCACGCGACAAAGGTTTGAGGTTCGAGGTTGAGATTTCGCCGGATATTCCACAGATGGTTGTGGGGGATGCCACGCGTCTGCGCCAAATCCTGCATAATTTGATCAGCAATGCGATCAAATTCACCGCCCATGGGACGGTGCGCCTGTCGGCAAAACTGGCGCCGGAGGAGGGCAGAAATCCGCTTCTCGGTCAAGGATACTGGCCCGGGGATTGCGATTGAGGCGCAAAAAACCATTTTTCAACCGTTTACCCAGGCTGATGCCAGCATCACACGCAAACATGGCGGAACCGGACTTGGGTTGACGATTTCCGGCCAATTGGTCCGCGCCATGGGCAGCGAGCTTCGCGTCAACAGCATCCTTGGACACGGGGCAGAGTTCTGGTTTGATCTGCCGCTGCCAGCGGTGGCGCCAAAGACCCAAGCCGCGACCAAGGACACCCCGACAGAGGTCAGCGATGGGGTGGTCAATCTGCGGGTTCTGGTGGTGGACGATAATTCCACCAATCGCATGATCTTGCGCAGGTTCCTGAAAAATACCGGCGGTCGTGTCGAAGAAGCCAATGATGGCGCCGAAGCGGTTACGGCGGTTACAGGCGGGGAATTCGATGTTATTTTGATGGATATCCAGATGCCCGTCATGGATGGGATAGAGGCGACTAAGCGCATCCGAGAAATGGAAATTGCCAATGACCGCCCTCCGACGCATATCATTGCGGTCACCGCAAATGTGATGGAACATCAGGTGCAGGACTATCTCGGTCACGGAATGAATGATGTGATTGGCAAGCCGGTATCGAAAAAGGCACTGATATCGCGGCTTGCTGATTTGGGCCCCGGCGACCGCCCTGAGGTGAATGCCGCCTGAATTCGGCACTTGCCATCCCATGGGGGGCGGTCTTTCATTGTGCCAACCATTTGGGTATATGCGTGAAGAAGTCAGCTTTATGGCCAATAGGCCAATGTGACGGGACCAGCGCGATTGAACCCGCGCGGACAACCGCGGCACAACAAAACAATAGGCGGCGGACCTTGGGCGCGCGTTGATCCGATGCGGGCTTCGACCGGCTGGCCCCCCGGAATGCGTCGGCCGAGTGTCGCAAAGTTCATTCTTGCCCTTGGCATTTCCCGGCAAAACACCTATTCCACAGAGCGAGGGCACCCGCGTGATTCGCAGGCGCCCTTATTTCGTCCGAGACGGTGGGTCGGCCAGTGCCGATAATTCCTGCCCGAGACGGGAAGAGACATACGCTCCCGGGATGTGTTCCGGGCTCTCGTTTGTGACGACCCGTACGGACTGCGTTGTCAGGCATTTGTCTGGCAGAACTGAGCCGGAGGGGTCCCCCTCCAACTAATGGAGTGAAACTGTGGATAGAGCCCAGAAAGAGAAATTGGTCGAGGAACTCGGCCAGATCTTCGAAAGCTCTGGCGTCGTAGTGGTTGCCCACTACGAAGGTCTCACGGTTGCCGAGATGCAAGACCTCCGCGCGCGTGCTCGCGACGCGGGTGGCGCTGTGCGTGTCGCCAAAAACAGGCTCGCCAAGATCGCCCTGGATGGGAAGCCCTGCGCAAGCATTGCTGACTTTCTGACGGGTATGACCGTGCTCACCTATTCCGAAGACCCTGTGGCAGCTGCCAAAGTGGTCGAGGACTTTGCCAAAGAGAACAAGAAGTTCGAAATCCTTGGCGGGGCAATGGGTGAAACTGCACTGGACCGGGCCGGTGTCGAAGCCGTGTCGAAAATGCCGTCGCGCGAAGAGCTTATCTCTTCGATCGTTGGTTGTATCGGCGCACCTGCTTCGAACATTGCCGGGGCCATTGGCGCACCAGCTTCGAATATTGCCTCCATCCTCTCGACTATCGAGGAACGGGCAGAAGCGGCGTAAGGCAAACCAAGAGACTTTCGTGGGGTTGAAACTCACACGTTGGAACACATCTAGATACGGAAAGAGTTAAAAATGGCTGATCTGAAAAAACTGGCAGAAGACATCGTTGGTCTGACCCTGCTGGAAGCACAAGAACTGAAAACCATCCTCAAAGACGAATACGGCATCGAGCCCGCAGCTGGCGGCGCAGTGATGATGGCCGCCCTGCCGATGGCGCGGGCGCGGCTGCTGCTGAAGAGCAGACCGAATTCGACGTGATCCTGAAAGCTGCAGGCGACAAAAAGATCAACGTGATCAAAGAAGTCCGCGGCATCACCGGTCTTGGCCTGAAAGAAGCCAAAGAGCTGGTCGAAGCGGGTGGCAAAGCCGTCAAGGAACAAGTGTCCAAAGACGAAGCCGAAGAGATCAAGAAGAAGCTCGAAGCAGCTGGTGCTGAAGTCGAACTGAAGTGATCTCTGTCCCGATGGGGCTGTGGTCATCCCGGACATGTTCCGGGATCTCATGCTCCTGAGGGAGAGCGACAGAACGAGGCAGGGCCGGGGTTTCCCCGGGCCCTGCCGATCCCGTCTTGGCAAGCCCCATCCAAATGGGGTTTTCCAAGACACGGGTCAAAGGATCGGGAGGCAGCCGGTGGGACGGCGGCCAGGCATGGATCCGACCATTGTCGTCTCTGATGGCGGCGTCGCTGTAGCCCGACAGCGGACGCAACCGTTGAGAAATGTGAAAGGTGACATCTGTCATGGCGCAAAGCTTCCTAGGCCAGAAACGTCTTCGTCGGTATTACGGCAAAATCCGTGAAGTGCTGGAAATGCCGAACCTTATCGAGGTTCAGAAATCTTCTTACGACTTGTTCCTGAAGTCCGGCGATCAGCTGACGCCGATGGATGGTGAAGGTATCAAAGGCGTTTTCCAGTCGGTTTTCCCGATCAAGGATTTCAACGAGACTGCCGTTCTCGAATTCGTCGATTACGCGTTGGAAAAACCGAAATTCGATGTTGAGGAATGTCAGCAGCGTGACCTGACCTACAGCGCACCGCTCAAGGTGACGTTGCGTCTGATCGTGTTTGATATCGACGAAGATACCGGCGCCAAATCCGTCAAGGACATCAAGGAACAGGACGTGTTCATGGGCGATATGCCCCTGATGACGCCAAATGGTACCTTTGTTGTCAACGGCACCGAACGTGTGATCGTGTCCCAGATGCACCGTTCGCCGGGCGTGTTCTTTGACCATGACAAGGGCAAGACCCACTCCTCGGGCAAGCTGCTGTTCGCCTGCCGCATCATTCCCTATCGCGGGTCCTGGCTGGATTTCGAATTCGACGCCAAGGACATCGTATTCGCCCGGATCGACCGTCGCCGCAAATTGCCGGTGACAACCCTGCTGTATTCGCTGGGTCTCGATCAAGAGGCGATCATGGACGCCTATTACAACACCGTGACCTACACCCTTCGTCGGGGTGAGGGCTGGGTCACCAAGTTCTTCCCGGAACGTGCGCGCGGAACCCGTCCGACGCATGACCTGGTGGATGCCGCCACGGGCGAGATCATTGCCGAAGCTGGCAAGAAAGTGACGCCGCGGGCGGTCAAGAAATTGATCGACGAAGCCAAGGTCACTGATCTTCTGGTGCCGTTCGAACAGATCGCTGGCAAATTCGTGTCCAAGGACATCATCAACGAAGAAACTGGCGCGATTTACGTCGAAGCCGGTGATGAGCTGACCTGGGAACTCGACAAGGACGGCGATGTTACAGGTGGCACGCTGAAAGATCTGGTGGACGCGGGCATCACCGAGATCCCGGTTCTGGACATCGACAACATCACCGTCGGCGCCTACATGCGCAACACCATGGCGATGGACAAGAACATGAACCGCGACACCGCGCTCATGGACATCTATCGTGTGATGCGCCCGGGCGAGCCGCCCACCGTCGAAGCCGCTTCGGCGCTGTTCGATACCCTGTTCTTTGACAGCGAACGGTATGACCTGTCGGCGGTTGGCCGCGTGAAGATGAACATGCGCCTTGCGCTTGACAAGGAAGACACCCAGCGGACGCTGGATCGGGACGACATCGTTCAATGTATCAAGGCATTGGTCGATCTGCGCGACGGTCGTGGCGACATCGACGACATTGACCACCTCGGCAACCGCCGGGTGCGCTCGGTCGGCGAATTGATGGAAAACCAGTACCGTGTTGGCCTGCTTCGTATGGAGCGCGCGATCAAGGAACGGATGTCCAGCGTCGAGATCGACACGGTGATGCCGCAGGATCTGATCAACGCCAAACCGGCCGCGGCCGCCGTGCGCGAATTCTTTGGCTCCAGCCAGCTGTCGCAGTTCATGGACCAAACCAACCCGCTGTCGGAAGTCACCCACAAACGCCGTCTTTCGGCGCTTGGACCGGGTGGTCTGACGCGTGAACGTGCGGGCTTTGAGGTGCGCGACGTGCACCCGACCCACTATGGCCGGATGTGTCCGATTGAAACGCCGGAAGGCCCGAACATTGGTCTGATCAACTCGCTGGCGACGTTTGCCCGCGTGAACAAATACGGCTTCATCGAAACACCGTACCGGATCGTCAAGGACGGCACTGTCACCGACGAAGTGCATTACATGTCCGCGACCGAGGAAATGCGCCACACCGTTGCGCAGGCGAACGCCAACCTCGACGAGAACATGAAATTCGTCAACGATCTGGTGTCGACCCGGAAATCCGGTGACTACACTCTGTCGCCGAACGAAAACGTCGACCTGATCGACGTGTCGCCGAAACAGCTGGTGTCGGTTGCGGCCTCGCTCATTCCGTTCCTGGAAAACGACGACGCCAACCGCGCCTTGATGGGCTCGAACATGCAACGTCAGGCGGTTCCGACCCTGCGCTCCGAAGCGCCGCTGGTCGGCACCGGCATCGAAGAGGTTGTGGCCCGTGACTCTGGTGCGGCCGTGATGGCGAAACGGGGCGGGATCATCGACCAGGTCGATGCCCAGCGGATCGTGATCCGGGCGACCGATAATCTTGAGGTCGGCGACCCCGGCGTTGATATTTATCGCATGCGCAAGTTCCAGCGGTCGAACCAGAACACCTGTATCAACCAGCAACCGCTGGTGAAGGTGGGTCAGGAAGTGTCGCAAGGCGAGGTTATCGCTGACGGTCCGTCCACCGATATGGGTGAGCTGGCTCTGGGTAAAAACGTGATCGTCGCGTTTATGCCCTGGAATGGCTACAACTACGAAGACTCGATCCTGATTTCCGAACGCATTGCGCGTGATGACGTCTTTACCTCGGTGCATATCGAGGAATTCGAAGTCGCCGCACGTGACACGAAGCTTGGACCAGAAGAGATCACCCGCGACATTCCCAACGTCGGTGAAGAAGCGCTGCGCAACCTCGACGAGGCGGGCATCGTGTACATCGGTGCCGACGTCGAACCGGGCGATATCCTTGTGGGCAAGATCACACCAAAAGGCGAAAGCCCGATGACGCCAGAGGAAAAACTCCTCCGCGCCATCTTTGGTGAGAAAGCTTCGGATGTGCGTGACACATCGCTGCGGGTGAAACCGGGTGACTTTGGTACAGTTGTCGAAGTGCGGGTGTTCAATCGTCACGGCGTCGAAAAAGACGAACGTGCGTTGCAGATCGAGCGCGAGGAAATCGAACGTTTGTCGCGCGACCGCGACGACGAGTTGGCCATCCTCGACCGCAACATCTATGCCCGTCTCAGCAGCCTGATCATGGGCAAGACCGCGGTCAAAGGTCCGCGTGGCATTCGCCCGAACTCGGAAATCACCGAGGAACTGCTGGGCAGCATGAGCCGCGGCCAATGGTGGCAACTGGCGCTTGGCGAAGAAGAAGACGCCAAGATCATGGAAGCGCTGAACGAGCAATACGAAGCGCAGAAACGTCAGCTTGACGCACGGTTCGAAGACAAGGTCGAAAAAGTCCGCCGTGGCGACGATCTGCCGCCGGGCGTGATGAAAATGGTCAAAGTGTTCATCGCGGTGAAGCGCAAGCTGCAACCGGGTGACAAAATGGCCGGTCGTCACGGCAACAAAGGTGTGATTTCGCGCGTTGTTCCGATGGAAGACATGCCGTTCCTTGCCGATGGCACGCCGGTTGATTTCTGTCTGAACCCGCTGGGTGTTCCGTCGCGGATGAACGTTGGTCAGATTCTGGAAACCCACATGGGTTGGGCCGCACGCGGTCTGGGGATCAAGGTTGACGATGCATTGGGTGAATATCGCCGTTCCGGTGATCTGACCCCGGTTCGGGATGCGATGCGCGGTGCTTATGGCGATGATGTCTATGAAGAAGGCATTGCCGGTATGAGCGAAGAGCAACTGTTGGAATCTGCGGGCAATGTGCGCCGCGGTGTTCCGATTGCGACGCCGGTGTTTGACGGTGCGAAAGAGGGCGACGTGAACGACGCGCTCGTGCGGGCTGGCTTCTCTGAATCGGGTCAATCGGTGCTGTTTGATGGCCGGACCGGTGAACAGTTTGCCCGTCCGGTGACTGTGGGTGTCAAATACCTGCTGAAGCTGCACCACCTTGTCGATGACAAGATCCACGCGCGTTCGACTGGACCATACTCGCTTGTGACCCAGCAGCCGTTGGGCGGTAAGGCACAGTTCGGTGGACAGCGTTTCGGGGAAATGGAGGTCTGGGCGCTTGAAGCTTACGGTGCCGCCTATACCCTGCAGGAAATGTTGACCGTGAAATCGGATGACGTTGCTGGCCGGACCAAGGTCTATAAATCGATCGTCAAAGGCGAAGACAACTTTGAGGCGGGCGTTCCAGAGAGCTTTAACGTCCTTGTCAAAGAAGTCCGCGGCCTTGGCCTGAACATGGAACTCCTGGATGCGGAGGAGGACGAGTAGTCAGTGCGCCCTCAGGGCACACCCTACGTTGGGTGCGCATTCGTTGCGCACCGCCACTCCCCCGCACCCTCCTTCAATGAGGAAATCGAATGAACCAGGAACTGACCAACAACCCGTTTAACCCCGTTGCCCCGGTGAAAACCTTTGATGAGATCAAGGTCTCGTTGGCGTCGCCGGAACGGATTCTGTCGTGGTCCTATGGCGAGATCAAGAAGCCGGAAACCATCAACTATCGGACCTTCAAGCCCGAGCGTGATGGCCTGTTCTGTGCGCGTATCTTTGGCCCGATCAAAGATTACGAATGTCTCTGCGGCAAATACAAACGCATGAAATATCGCGGCGTTGTCTGCGAAAAATGTGGTGTCGAAGTCACGCTGCAAAAGGTCCGCCGCGAACGCATGGGCCACATCGAAC
Organism: Marinovum sp. J2-8; assembly: GCF_055808435.1. Classification (NCBI taxonomy): domain Bacteria; kingdom Pseudomonadati; phylum Pseudomonadota; class Alphaproteobacteria; order Rhodobacterales; family Roseobacteraceae; genus Marinovum; species Marinovum sp. J2-8. Next base: position 403,728 of record NZ_JBVVRZ010000003.1, read on the forward strand.
TGGCCGCGCCCTGCGCCCATATCTGGTTCCTCAAATCGTTGCCGTCGCGCATCGGTCTGATGCTGGACATGACGCTGCGCGATCTGGAACGCGTGCTCTATTTCGAAAACTACGTCGTGATCGAACCGGGCCTCACCGACCTCACCTATGGTCAGATGATGACCGAAGAAGAGTTCATGGATGCCCAGGATGCCTATGGCATGGACGCCTTCACCGCCAATATCGGTGCCGAAGCGATCCGCGAAATGCTGGCCAATATCGACCTCGAAAACGAGGCCGACACCCTGCGTGCGGACCTGAAAGAAGCCACAGGTGAGCTGAAGCCCAAGAAGATCATCAAACGTCTGAAAGTGGTTGAAAGCTTCCTTAAATCCGGCAACCGCCCGGAATGGATGGTCATGACCGTGATCCCGGTGATCCCACCAGAGCTGCGCCCGCTGGTGCCGCTGGATGGGGGGCGTTTTGCGACGTCGGATCTTAACGATCTGTATCGTCGTGTGATCAACCGGAACAACCGTCTGAAACGTCTGATCGAATTGCGTGCGCCCGACATCATCGTGCGGAACGAAAAGCGGATGTTGCAGGAATCTGTTGATGCGTTGTTCGACAACGGCCGTCGCGGTCGGGTGATCACCGGTGCCAACAAGCGCCCGCTGAAATCGCTCAGCGACATGCTGAAAGGCAAACAGGGTCGTTTCCGTCAAAACCTTTTGGGGAAACGCGTCGACTTCTCCGGTCGTTCGGTGATTGTGACCGGCCCGGAATTGAAGCTGCACCAATGTGGTCTGCCGAAAAAGATGGCGCTGGAGCTGTTCAAACCGTTTATTTACAGCCGGTTGGAGGCCAAGGGCCTGTCGTCGACTGTGAAACAGGCGAAAAAGCTGGTGGAAAAGGAACGTCCCGAAGTTTGGGATATTCTGGATGAGGTGATCCGCGAACACCCCGTCATGTTGAACCGCGCGCCGACATTGCACCGTTTGGGCATTCAGGCGTTCGAACCCACGCTGATTGAAGGCAAGGCAATCCAGCTTCACCCGCTGGTCTGTTCGGCCTTCAACGCTGACTTTGACGGCGACCAGATGGCGGTTCACGTGCCGCTGTCGCTTGAAGCCCAGCTTGAAGCGCGCGTTCTGATGATGTCGACCAACAACGTTCTGTCGCCCGCCAACGGCGCGCCGATCATCGTTCCTTCGCAGGATATGATTTTGGGCATTTATTACGTCACCATCCAACGTGACGGCATGAAGGGCGAAGGTATGTCGTTCTCTTCCATCGAAGAGGTCGAACATGCTCTGAACGCAGGCGAAGTGCATCTGCACTCGCGGATTACCGCGCGGGTCAAACAGATCGACGAAAACGGTCTGGAAATCATGAAACGGTATGAAACCACGCCGGGCCGTCTGCGGCTTGGTTCGCTTCTGCCGTTGAATGCCAAAGCGCCGTTCGATTTGGTCAACAACCTTCTGCGCAAGAAAGACGTGCAAAAGGTGATTGATACCGTTTACCGGTATTGCGGCCAGAAAGAGAGCGTCATCTTCTGTGACCAGATCATGACCATGGGTTTCCGCGAGGCGTTCAAAGCCGGGATTTCCTTTGGCAAGGATGACATGGTCATTCCTGACACCAAATGGCCCATCGTCGAAGAAACCCGCGATCAGGTGAAGGATTTCGAACAACAGTACATGGACGGCCTGATCACTCAGGGCGAAAAGTACAACAAAGTTGTCGATGCCTGGTCGAAGTGTAACGACAAAGTCACCGAAGCGATGATGAACACCATTTCGGCGGAACGTCATGCCGAGGATGGTTCGGTGATGGAGCCGAACTCGGTCTACATGATGGCCCACTCCGGTGCGCGTGGCTCGGTCACCCAGATGAAACAGCTGGGCGGGATGCGTGGCCTTATGGCCAAGCCGAACGGCGACATCATCGAAACGCCGATCATCTCGAACTTTAAAGAAGGTTTGACCGTTCTCGAGTACTTCAACTCGACCCACGGTGCCCGTAAGGGTCTGTCGGATACGGCTTTGAAAACGGCGAACTCGGGCTATCTGACCCGTCGTCTGGTGGATGTGGCACAGGATTGCATCGTGCGTGCACGTGACTGTGGCACCGACCGGGCGATCACGGCAGAAGCTGCGGTCAATGACGGTGAGGTTGTGTCGTCGCTGGGCGAGCGTATTCTGGGCCGGGTTGCAGCCGATGACGTGCTGAAGCCGGGGTCGGACGACGTGATCTGCAAGGCAGGCACTTTGATCGACGAACGCATGGCGGACACGATCGAAGAGTTGGCTGTACAGAAAATGCGCATCCGCAGCCCGCTGACCTGTGAGGCCGAGGAAGGCGTCTGTGCAATGTGCTATGGTCGTGACCTGGCGCGCGGCACCATGGTGAACTCAGGCGAGGCCGTGGGTATCATCGCGGCGCAGTCGATTGGGGAACCGGGTACACAGCTGACAATGCGGACCTTCCACATTGGTGGCGTTGCGCAGGGTGGCCAACAGTCGTTCCAAGAGGCCGGCACCGAAGGTATCGTGGCATTCGAAGCTGCGAACACCTTGCAGAACTCCATGGACGAGACCCTTGTGATGGGTCGGAACATGAAGCTGGTCATCAATGACGAACACGGCGCAGAGCGCGCCAGCTTCAAGCTGGGCTACGGCACCAAGCTGTTCGTCAAAGAGGGCGACACAGTGGGCCGGGGTGACAAACTCTATGAGTGGGATCCCTATACACTGCCGATCATCGCAGAGAAGGACGGTATGGCCCGTCACGTCGACCTGGTGAACGGTGTGGCCGTGCGTGAGGAAACCGATGACGCGACCGGTATGACCCAGAAGATCGTGGTCGACTGGCGTGCGGCGCCCAAAGGCAATGAGCTGAAGCCGGAAATCATTCTGGTCGACAGTGATGGCGAACCGGTCCGGAACGAGGCTGGCAACCCGATCACCTATCCGATGTCGGTTGACGCCATTTTGTCGGTGGATGACGGTGTGGATGTCAAAGCCGGTGACGTTGTCGCGCGTATCCCGCGCGAAGGTGCCAAGACCAAGGACATCACCGGTGGTCTGCCGCGTGTGGCCGAATTGTTCGAAGCCCGTCGTCCCAAGGATCACGCGATCATCGCCGAAATCGACGGTTACGTGCGCTTTGGTAAAGACTACAAGAACAAGCGCCGTATCGCGATTGACCCTGCTGACGACAACCTGGAACCGGTTGAATACATGGTGCCCAAGGGCAAGCACATTCCGGTTCAGGAAGGTGACTTCGTCCAGAAGGGCGACTACATCATGGACGGCAACCCGGCACCGCACGACATCCTCGCCATCATGGGGATCGAGGCGCTGGCGAACTACATGATCGACGAAGTTCAGGACGTCTATCGTCTGCAAGGTGTGAAGATCAACGACAAGCATGTCGAAGTGATCGTGCGCCAGATGTTGCAGAAGTGGGAGATCCAGGACAGCGGCGATACCACGCTTCTCAAGGGCGAACATGTGGACAAGGCCGAATTTGACGCAGCGAACGAAAAAGCGCTGTCCAAAGGCGGACGCGAGGCCCAGGGCGAGCCGATCCTTCTGGGGATCACCAAGGCGAGCTTGCAGACCCGGTCGTTCATCTCGGCAGCGTCGTTCCAGGAAACCACCCGCGTTCTCACCGAGGCTTCGGTGCAGGGCAAGAAAGACAAGCTGGTGGGCCTGAAAGAGAACGTCATTGTGGGTCGCCTGATCCCGGCGGGCACTGGTGGGGCAACCCAGCAGATGCGTCGTGTCGCGCAGGACCGTGACAATGTGGTTGTCGAAGCACGTCGTATCGAAGCCGAGGCCGCAGCAGCACTGGCCGCGCCGACGGAAGACGTTGTTGTCAATGATCCGTTCAGCCAGCCGATTGTCGAAGAAGACAGCCGCAGCTAAGGCCGATCGTCCAAGTTATGAATTGACCCCGTCCGCAGCAATGCGGGCGGGGTTTTTCGTTGTGGAACACCACGACTGCGCGGCAGGGGATTGTCTCTTCCGGTCGAGAGGTCCAAGGATCGGCACAGAGCAGGAAAATGTTGGGCACGACAGAATTGGGCGGAACAGAGTTCGGCAGGACAGAGTAGGGCAGGGGGCAGGATGCAGGACAATATACGCGGCGCGCTCTTGATGATGGGGGCCATGGCCGGATTTACCTTCAATGATGCCATGGTAAAGCTGACTGATGGTGCGGTCCCATTGTTTCAACTGGTGTTCATGCGGGGGGTGCTGGCCAGCCTGTTCCTGGTCTTTCTGGCCCGTCACCTTGGGGCGTTTCGGTTCCGTCTGCCACGGCGGGATTGGGTGTTGATCGCCCTGCGATCCGCATCAGAGGTCGGCGCGACCGTGTTCTTTCTGGCGGCGCTGTTCCAGATGCCATTGGCCAATGTCACCGCTGTGCTGCAAATCCTGCCGCTGAGCGTGGCCCTGGGGGCGGCGCTGTTCCTGGGCGAGCCTGTGGGCTGGCGGCGCTGGTTGGCCATCGCCGTGGGATTCTTTGGCATGGTGTTGATCCTGCGCCCCGGTCCCGACGGGTTCAGTACGGCAACGATCTTCGCGCTGGTTGCGGTGGGGTGTTCGACGTTCCGCGATTTGGTCACACGGCGCATTTCGACCGCCGTGCCGTCCATCCTGGTGTCGCTGTGCGGGGCGGTGTCGGTGATGGCCTTTGCCGGTCTGGCCAGCATCCCCACTGGCTGGCAGCCCGTTGCGCCGCAAAACGCCCTTTTGATCGTGGCCGCAGCCGGGCTTATCCTGGTGGCCTATCTCTGTAGCGTCATGGTGATGCGGGTGGGCGAGATCGCCTTTACCGCGCCGTTTCGCTATACCGGTCTGATCTGGGCGCTGATCCTGGGTTACGTGATCTGGGGGGACTGGCCGACGCCGCTGACCCTGATCGGGGCGGCGATTGTCGTGTCCATGGGGATATTCACCCTATTGCGCAGCGCCCGCCCGGGCAGAAAAGATCTCGCGAACCCGATCCGATGAGATGCCAAAGGTCTGTTGGAAATAGACCTCGCCCTCGGCGTCCAGTTTCTTGAGTTTGACCTTGGTGACGTTTTTGCCCTGACGGCTGTCGTTGTGGTCGTTATGGCCACGGACAAACATATCTTCGTGGGTAAAGGTCACGGTCGGCATGAATCGGTTCAGCCGGTTGTGGCCGAAATTCATGATCGTGTGGCGCGCCCAGGGTTTGACCGCCATCGCTAGCGCAACCCCCCAATAGGGCGTCACGTTTTCCTCGGCATGGACGCCATCGGCATCGGGGCGGGCAATGAAGCCACGGTTGAAGTCAAAGCCGACAAGCCGGTGATCGCGCAGCAATGCGCCACAGTCGTCCGCAGCCTCGCGCAGGCGCTGTATGAAGGTCACAGCCACCGCATCATCATCGTCGTGACGGAATTGCAGACAGGGCTGGCCCAGGTCGCTGCGGACATCGTTGATGATCTGCGCCATCACCGGGCGGTGTTCGCGCGGTGGATGCGCCACGATCCGGGCCTGAGGAAAATCAGCCACCAGATCGCAGAGCCGGTCGGCATAGATCTTGGGCAATTGATCGCCCACCACAATCACAAAGGTAAAATCACCGTCGGTCTGGGCCTTGAGCCCGGGCAGGGTGATTGCCTCGAAATGGCGAAACCGCTCTTCCATCCGGTCGGGCGCATAGAGATAGGCGATGCGATCTTCGATTGTGTCATGTTCGACCTGAAAGCCGCCAAGACCGGGATAAGAGAACCGGCATAAACCAATGACCTGCATTGTCTTTTCTGATGCTCCTATCCCTGCGAAAGATGATACAAGCCTTGCACTGGCGACGGCTTGTTTGCAAGCGGTTCACCGGCGGCGATCCAGGATGGCGGGTGCTGTTGACAAGGGGTGCGACTCCGCCTATACGCCACCCTCATCTCGGCAATGGGCCTGTCCCGCCGTCGACATCATATTGAAGTGGTCAAGATCCGGGCACCTATAGCTCCGATCCTCTGATAACAAACCGCGTCGTAGACCTCGGAATGGCTGCGATCGCGGGTTTTGCGCTTGTGTACGCCTCTTACGGGGTTGGCAAGCGCCACGATCCTAAACCGCATGGGGTGCGCCTCGTGCACCTTGAATGAGAGCGAAACCGGGGAAGATACCTCTATGCCAACGATCCAACAGCTGATCCGCAAGCCGCGGCAGCCCAAAGTCAAACGGTCCAAGTCCCAGCACTTGGAACAATGCCCGCAGAAACGCGGCGTCTGCACACGCGTCTACACCACCACACCGAAAAAGCCGAACTCGGCGATGCGGAAAGTGGCCAAGGTGCGTCTGACCAACGGCTTCGAAGTCATCAGCTACATCCCCGGTGAAAGCCACAACCTCCAGGAGCACTCTGTTGTGCTGATCCGTGGCGGTCGTGTAAAAGACCTTCCCGGTGTGCGTTACCACATCCTGCGCGGTGTTCTGGATACCCAGGGCGTCAAAGATCGTAAGCAACGCCGTTCGAAGTACGGCGCGAAGCGTCCTAAGTAAGGGGAACAGGATATGTCACGTCGTCACGCCGCTGAAAAACGCGAAGTCCTGCCCGACGCCAAATATGGTGACCGGGTTCTGACAAAATTCATGAACAACCTGATGATCGACGGCAAAAAGTCGGTCGCAGAAAAAATCGTCTATAATGCGCTTGATCGTATTGAAGGCAAGGTAAAGCGCGCGCCGGTGGAATTGTTCCACGAAGCGCTCGACAACATCAAACCGTCGGTCGAAGTACGTTCGCGTCGGGTTGGTGGTGCAACCTACCAGGTTCCCGTTGAAGTGCGCCCCGAGCGCCGTGAAGCGCTTGCCATCCGTTGGTTGATCAACGCCTCGCGCTCGCGCAACGAAAACACGATGGAAGAACGCCTCGCCGGCGAGCTTTTGGACGCTGTTAATTCCCGTGGTTCTGCTGTTAAGAAGCGCGAAGACACCCACAAGATGGCCGACGCGAACAAAGCGTTCAGCCATTACCGCTGGTAATTCTTTAGAGGCTAATACCCATGGCACGCGAATATCCGCTCGATCGTTATCGTAACTTCGGCATCATGGCCCACATCGACGCAGGTAAAACCACCTGCTCGGAACGGATTCTGTTCTATACTGGCAAATCCCACAACATCGGTGAGGTGCACGATGGTGCGGCTACGATGGACTGGATGGAGCAGGAGCAGGAACGCGGGATCACCATTACCTCGGCTGCGACCACCACATTCTGGGAACGCACCGAGGACGGCGCTACGGCAAACTCCGAAAAGCACCGGATGAACATCATCGACACCCCCGGCCACGTTGACTTCACCATTGAAGTTGAACGTTCGCTGGCGGTTCTCGATGGGGCCATCTGTGTGCTTGACGCCAACGCTGGCGTCGAACCCCAGACCGAAACCGTGTGGCGTCAGGCTGACCGCTACAAGGTTCCGCGGATGGTGTTCGTCAACAAAATGGACAAAATCGGCGCAGACTTCTTCAACTGCGTTGAAATGATCGAAGACCGCACCGGCGCCAAAGCCGTGCCGGTTGGGATTCCGATCGGTGCCGAAACCGAGCTGGAAGGCCTGATTGATCTGGTCACCATGGAAGAATGGCTGTGGCAGGGTGAAGACCTTGGCGCCAGCTGGATCAAAGCACCGATTCGCGACAGCCTGAAAGACATGGCTGACGAATGGCGCGGCAAAATGATCGAAGCGGCCGTCGAAATGGACGACGACGCGATGGAAAACTACCTGATGGACGGCGCAGAGCCGGACGTCAAAACCCTGCGCGCCCTGCTGCGCAAGGGGACTTTGGCGCTGGCATTCGTGCCGGTTCTGGGTGGTTCGGCCTTCAAAAACAAAGGTGTTCAGCCGCTGTTGAACGCTGTGATCGACTATCTGCCCAGCCCGCTGGACGTTGTTGATTACATGGGCTTCAAACCCGGCGACGAAGAAGAAGTCCGCAACATCCCGCGTCGTGCCGACGACAACATGGCCTTCTCGGGCCTGGCGTTCAAAATCATGAACGACCCGTTTGTTGGCTCGCTGACCTTTGTGCGTGTGTATTCCGGTACACTCTCCAAGGGCGATTCGATGCTGAACTCGACCAAGGGCAACAACGAACGTGTTGGCCGGATGATGATGATGCACTCGAACAACCGTGATGAAATCAGCGAAGCTTTCGCTGGCGACATCATCGCGCTTGGCGGTCTGAAGAACACCACAACCGGTGACACCCTGTGTGACAAATCCGATCCGGTGGTTCTGGAAACGATGACCTTCCCCGATCCTGTGATCGAGATTGCCGTCGAACCCAAAACCAAGGGCGACCAAGAGAAGATGTCGACCGGCCTTGCGCGTCTGGCGGCAGAAGATCCGTCGTTCCGCGTCGAAACCGACATCGAATCCGGTCAGACCATCATGAAGGGCATGGGCGAACTTCACCTCGATATTCTGGTGGATCGTCTCAAGCGTGAATTCAAGGTTGAGGCCAACATCGGTGCGCCGCAGGTGGCATATCGTGAAACCATCGGTCACGAAGTCGAACATACCTACACCCACAAGAAACAATCGGGTGGTTCGGGTCAGTTCGCCGAGGTGAAAATGGTCATCACACCAACAGAGCCGGGCGAAGGCTATTCCTTCGAATCGAAAATTGTTGGTGGTGCCGTTCCCAAGGAATACATCCCCGGTGTTGAAAAAGGCATCAAATCGGTCATGGACAGCGGTCCGCTTGCGGGCTTCCCTGTGATCGACTTCAAAGTTGCCTTGATCGACGGTAAGTTCCACGACGTTGACTTGAGCGTTCTGGCCTTTGAAATCGCAGCTCGTATGGGCATGCGTGAAGGTATGCGGAAAGCTGGCGCCAAACTGCTGGAACCGATCATGAAGGTCGAAGTTGTGACACCCGAGGATTACACCGGTGGCATCATCGGCGATTTGACCTCGCGTCGTGGCCAGGTGACCGGCCAGGAACCGCGCGGCAACGCTGTTGCGATCAACGCAATGGTGCCTCTGGCGAACATGTTCGGCTACATCAACACCCTGCGGTCCATGTCCTCGGGCCGGGCGCAGTTTACGATGCAGTTTGACCATTACGATCCTGTGCCGCAGAACATCTCGGACGAGATCCAGTCGAAGTACGCATAATAGCCGGGTGGCGGGGTTAGCTCCGCCCTACCCACCACCGTAGGGTGGGGCGCGTCCCCACCATCCGACCAGAAGACAAAAGGAGCCACTACCATGGCAAAGGAAAAGTTTGAGCGTTCCAAACCGCATTGCAACATCGGCACGATTGGCCATGTTGACCACGGCAAGACAACGCTGACCGCGGCGATCACCAAGCAATTTGGTGACTTCAAAGCCTATGACGAAATCGACGGCGCGCCGGAAGAGAAAGCCCGCGGGATCACCATTTCCACCGCGCACGTGGAATATGAAACCGAAGCGCGCCACTATGCGCACGTCGACTGCCCCGGCCACGCTGACTATGTGAAAAACATGATCACCGGTGCGGCGCAGATGGACGGCGCGATCCTGGTGGTGAACGCTGCTGACGGCCCGATGCCGCAAACGCGTGAGCACATTCTGCTGGGCCGCCAGGTTGGCATCCCCTCGATGGTGGTTTTCCTCAACAAAGTTGACCAGGTTGACGACGAGGAACTGCTGGAACTGGTGGAAATGGAAGTTCGTGAACTTCTGAGCGAATACGGCTACCCGGGCGACGACATTCCGATCATCGCCGGTTCGGCTCTGGCCGCTCTGGAAGGTCGCGACGCCAACATCGGTGAAGAGAAAATCGCCGAGCTGATGGCCGCTGTTGACGAATACATCCCCCAGCCTGCACGCGCTGTGGACCAGCCGTTCCTGATGCCGATCGAAGACGTGTTCTCGATCTCGGGTCGGGGTACTGTTGTGACCGGTCGTGTGGAACGTGGCGTTGTCAACGTTGGCGACGAACTGGAAATCATCGGCATCCGCGACACCAAGAAAACCACCTGTACCGGTGTGGAAATGTTCCGCAAGCTGCTGGATCGCGGTGAAGCGGGCGACAACATCGGCGCCCTGCTGCGCGGTATCGACCGTGAAGGCGTTGAGCGTGGTCAGGTTCTGTGTAAGCCGGGTTCGGTCAAGCCGCACACCAAGTTCGAGGCAGAAGCCTATATTCTGACCAAAGACGAAGGTGGCCGTCACACGCCGTTCTTTGCCAACTACCGTCCGCAGTTCTACTTCCGCACCACCGATGTGACCGGAACCGTGAACCTGCCGGAAGGCACAGAAATGGTTATGCCCGGCGACAACCTGAAGTTCGAAGTCGAACTGATCGCGCCGATCGCCATGGAAGAAAGCCTGCGCTTCGCCATCCGCGAAGGCGGCCGCACCGTGGGTTCCGGCGTTGTGTCCAAAATCATCGAGTGATCGTGATCCGGTCCCGGGCCTGACCCGGGACCTCATAATCAAGCCAAGGGCCAGTCAAACGACTGGCCCTTTGTCTTTGCGCATTCTTTGTTGGAGCTCGGGCAATTTAGTTCCGATATCCGCAAGCTGCGGGTTGCCACCACTGGCCCAAGCCCGTATACGCGCGCAACGGCCATCGTGCCGTCAAAGGCGGGGTGATTCCCCGCCTTTTAGGTTCGAAGAAGGTTGCCGATGGTCGTCAGTCTTCCTCTCAACCGAAACGCCAATGAAGGCTCATGACCAATGCAAAGCCAAAACATTCGCATTCGGCTCAAGGCGTTTGACTATCGTGTACTGGACGCCAGCACACAAGAGATCGTCAACACTGCCAAGCGGACCGGCGCCAACGTGCGCGGACCTATCCCGCTGCCGAACAAGATCGAGAAATTCACCGTTCTGCGTGGCCCCCACGTGAACAAGAAGTCGCGCGACCAGTTCGAAATCCGGACACACAAGCGCCTTCTCGACATCGTTGATCCGACCCCCCAGACCGTGGACGCGCTGATGAAGCTCGACCTGGCCGCTGGTGTGGACGTCGAAATCAAATTGCAAGCGTAAGGAGGGCATGAACATGATGCGCTCTGGTATCATTGCAAAAAAAGTCGGGATGACCCGCGTCTTCATGGAAGACGGCAAACAGATCCCCGTGACCGTCCTGCAATTGGACAGTCTTCAGGTTGTGGCAACACGCACCGCGGAAGAGCACGGCTATAGCGCCGTTCAGCTCGGCGCCGGTACAGCCAAAACCAGCCGTACATCGCAAGCGATGCGCGGTCACTTCGCCAAGGCCAATGTTGCGCCCAAGCGCAAAGTGGCAGAGTTCCGGGTGTCCGAAGACAACCTGATCGAAGTGGGTGCGGAAATTGCCGCCACACACTTCCTCGAAGGCCAAAAGGTCGACGTGTCCGGCACATCCATCGGTAAAGGTTTCGCCGGTGCCATGAAGCGGCACAACTTCGGCGGCCTGCGCGCCACGCACGGTGTTTCGATCTCGCACCGTTCGCATGGTTCGACCGGTCAGTGTCAGGATCCGGGCAAGGTTTTCAAAGGCAAGAAAATGGCCGGTCACATGGGCGCTGTCCGTGTTACCACCCAGAACCTTGAAGTTGTGAAAACCGATGCCGATCGTGGCTTGATCATGATCAAAGGCGCTGTTCCCGGCTCCAAAGGTGGTTGGGTCACAGTCAAAGACGCGGTCAAGAAAAAGCTGCCCGATGGCGTGCCGTTCCCGGCGGGTCTGAAGGTTGCCGAAGCAGCAGCCGCTGCCGAAGCACCGGCGGTCGAAGCACCTGCCGAAGGGGGTGAAGCATGAAACTTGATGTGATCAATCTCGACGGCGGCGTTGCCGGTTCGGTCGATCTGGATGATGCGCTGTTCGGTCTCGAGCCGCGCGCCGACATCCTGCACCGTGTTGTCCGTTGGCAGCGTAACAACGCACAGGCCGGCACCCACAAGGTGAAGACCCGTTCGGAAACCAGCTATTCGACCAAGAAGATCTATCGCCAAAAGGGCACCGGCGGCGCACGCCACGGTGACCGTAACGCGCCGATCTTCCGCAAGGGTGGTATCTACAAAGGTCCAACCCCGCGGTCGCATGGCCACGATCTGCCGAAAAAGGTCCGCAAGCTGGGCCTGATGCACGCGCTGTCGGCGAAAGCCAAAGCCGGGCAACTGGTTGTGATCGAAAACGCCGCGTCCGAAGGCAAAACCAGCGCATTGGCCAAACAGGTCCGTGAACTGGGCTGGAAGCGCGCGCTGATCATCGACGGTGCCGAAGTCAATGCCGGTTTCGCACAAGCTGCGGCCAACATTGAAGGTCTCGACATCCTGCCATCGATGGGTGCAAACGTGTATGACATCCTCAAGCGTGACACCCTGGTGCTCACCAAAGCGGCTGTCGAAGCTCTGGAGGCTCGTTTGAAATGAGTGCGAAAGCAGAACATTACGACGTGATCCGCAAGCCGATCATCACCGAGAAAACCACAATGGCGTCCGAAAACGGTGCCGTGGTATTCGAAGTGGCGATCGACGCCGCCAAACCCCAGATCAAAGAGGCTGTTGAAGCTCTGTTTGGTGTGAAGGTCAAAGCGGTGAACACATCGATCACCAAAGGCAAAGTCAAACGCTTCAAAGGCCAACTGGGCAAGCGTAAAGACGTGAAAAAAGCCTATGTGATGCTCGAAGAGGGCAACACAATCGACGTGACAACCGGTCTGTAAGCGCCTGTTGCCCACGTTGGGATTTTGGACCCCGGCTACGAAAGTGGCCGGGGTCTTTTCGTTTCTTGCAGTGCCGGATACACGTCCCTCAATTGAAGGGGGCGTTGAATGGCGTCCCGGCAAACTTCCAGTGGTCGCGCCACTTGACCCCACCCCCTTCATCCCCTATCAGACCCCATCCGCACCGCCCCAGATTCGTCTGGGGCGTCTGCGTTATTGCCGCAAGGCAATTCGAACCGGGCACCTACGGGGGCCTATAACTTGGGCACCTACGGGGGCCTTCAAACATAGCGGGGCACGAAACGCCCTGCATTGCTAAACGGAAGACAGAAAGCATGGCACTCAAGTCGTATAAGCCGACGACGCCGGGCCAGCGCGGGCTGGTGCTGATCGACCGTTCGGAGCTGTACAAAGGACGCCCCGTCAAAGCCCTCACCGAGGGTTTGACGAAGTCGGGCGGCCGGAACAACACCGGACGTATTACATCGCGCCGCCGTGGTGGTGGGGCGAAACGTCTCTACCGGATCGTGGACTTCAAACGCAACAAACTCGACGTCGAAGCCGTCGTGATGCGGATTGAATATGACCCGAACCGGACCGCATTCATTGCATTGGTGCAATACCTTGATGGCGATCAGACCTATATCCTGGCGCCGCAGCGTTTGGCCATTGGTGACAAGATCGTCGCAGCCCAAAAGGCCGACATCAAGCCGGGCAACGCGATGCCGTTCTCGGGCATGCCAATCGGTACAATCGTTCACAACATCGAGCTGAAGCCAGGCAAAGGCGGCCAGATCGCACGTGCCGCGGGCACCTATGCCCAGTTTGTTGGTCGTGATGGTGGCTACGCTCAGATCCGTCTGTCTTCGGGCGAACTGCGTCTGGTCCGTCAGGAATGCATGGCCACCGTTGGTGCTGTGTCGAACCCCGACAACTCGAACCAGAACTACGGTAAAGCCGGCCGCATGCGTCACAAGGGCATCCGCCCAAGTGTTCGTGGTGTCGTGATGAACCCGATCGACCACCCCCATGGTGGTGGTGAAGGCCGGACCTCGGGTGGTCGTCACCCGGTCACGCCTTGGGGCAAACCGACCAAAGGTGCGCGCACCCGTAATAAGAACAAGGCGTCGCAGAAGCTTATCCTGCGCTCGCGTCACGCCAAGAAGAAGGGTCGCTAATATATGTCGCGCTCTGTTTGGAAAGGCCCCTTTGTCGATGCTTATGTGCTGAAAAAAGCCGAAGCGTCGCGCGAATCCGGGCGTAACGAAGTTATCAAAATCTGGTCGCGCCGCTCGACGATCCTGCCCCAATTCGTGGGTCTGACGTTTGGCGTGTACAACGGCCAGAAACATATCCCTGTCAACGTCAGCGAAGACATGATTGGTCAGAAGTTCGGTGAATATTCGCCGACCCGTACCTATTATGGCCATGCCGCCGACAAAAAAGCGAAGCGGAAATAAGTCATGGGCAAGGAAAAGAACCCCCGCCGCGTGGCAGACAACGAAGCAATGGCAAAACTGCGCATGCTCCGGACGTCCCCGCAGAAACTGAACCTCGTCGCTGGTCTGATCCGCGGCAAGAAGGTTGAAAAAGCGCTGACCGATCTGGCGTTCTCGAAGAAGCGGATTGCTCTGGATGTACGCAAGTGCCTGCAGTCGGCAATTGCCAACGCCGAGAACAACCACGGTCTTGACGTGGATGAGCTGATCGTGGCCGAAGCCTATGTTGGCAAGAACCTGATCATGAAACGCGGTCGTCCGCGCGCCCGTGGCCGGTTCGGCAAGATTCACAAGCCGTTCTCGGAAATCACCATCAAGGTGCGTCAGATCGAGGAGCAAGCCTAATGGGTAACAAAACCAATCCGATCGGTATGCGCCTTCAGGTCAACCGCACCTGGGACAGCCGCTGGTACGCCGATACCAAGGATTATGGCGATCTTCTGATGGAAGACATCGCCATCCGCGACTTCATTCATGAAGAGTGCAAGCAGGCGGGTATTTCCCGCGTGATCATCGAACGTCCGCACAAGAAGTGCCGCGTCACGGTGCACACTGCGCGTCCTGGCGTGATTATTGGCAAGAAAGGCGCAGACATCGAAACCCTGCGCAAGAAAATCGCCAACATGACCTCCAGCGAATTGCACCTCAACATCGTTGAAGTGCGCAAGCCCGAGCTGGATGCCCGCCTGGTTGGCGAAAGCATCGCACAACAGCTTGAGCGTCGTGTATCCTTCCGTCGCGCCATGAAGCGCGCGGTGCAGAACGCCATGCGCATGGGTGCCTTGGGTATCCGGGTTAACGTCGCGGGCCGCCTTGGCGGTGCCGAGATCGCCCGGACCGAATGGTACCGCGAAGGTCGCGTGCCGCTTCACACTCTGCGTGCCGATATCGATCATGCACATGTCGAAGCGACCACCGCTTATGGCATCATCGGGATCAAGGTCTGGATCTTCAAAGGCGAGATCATGGAACACGACCCCCAAGCGCGTGACCGCAAGGCACAGGAACTCCAGGACGGTCCGGCCCCACGTGGTGCCGGTGGCCGTCGCTAAGGGAGCGTAACCAATGCTACAACCCAAACGCACTAAATTCCGCAAGATGTTCAAGGGCCGGATTTCCGGCGAGGCAAAAGGCGGTAGCGATCTGAACTTTGGCACCTATGGCCTCAAGGCGCTTCAGCCTGAGCGTGTGACTGCACGCCAGATCGAAGCGGCTCGTCGTGCCATGACGCGTCACATGAAACGTCAGGGCCGTGTCTGGATCCGCATTTTCCCGGACACTCCCGTAACCTCCAAACCCACCGAAGTTCGGATGGGTAAAGGTAAAGGTTCGGTGGATTTCTGGGCGGCCAAGGTCAAACCCGGCCGTGTGATGTTCGAACTGGACGGCGTGACCGAAGCCGTGGCGAAAGAGGCCCTGCGCCTTGCCGCGATGAAGTTGCCGATCAAAACCCGGATTGTGGTCCGCGAGGACTGGTAATTCCTGGGGTGAAAGCCCCGCCTGAAAAAAGAAACCCCTGCCGAGAGATCGGTGGGGGTTTTTGTTGTTCGACCCTTTACGAATTCCCGCCATGATGTTGGCTTGGCGCGGCCTGGTTTCGCCGCCAAAGCGGTGACCTGGGTGTCCCGCCGACGGTAGGCATCGGCAGGCAGGGATGAGTTCACCCTGCGGCTTGCGTTGCCCGGTCTATTGTCGCCTTGATTGCGGAAATGCGGGCGAATTGGGATCGCCCCTTGCGGGCAATGGTCCACAGATCGTGAAACCGTCTTTCGTGAAGGGCATAAATTGATAGAGCTTCAGGATGTGGAAATGCGTCCACACCGGATTTGGGCAAGATCGTATATCCAATGCCCTTGGCCACCGGGATCGGGATCTGGCCAATTTGGTTTACAAAGGTTCGGATCTTTAGGTGCTCTGCGCCTTGGTATTCATCTGGAAAGTTTTTTTGCAGCAATTCATTGGCATAGGCAAAACCATCCGGGTGGGCAACAAAGCCAAGGATGTTCAGGCGCTGTAAGGTGAGACCATCGGTCGGAAAACCTGCGGGCAGGACCAGACATAATTCTTCTTTGGTGAGCAAGGATGTTTCAAGTTGGGGGTGATCCATCCGTTCCGTGACGATGCCCAAATCAAGATCGCCGTCGAGAACCCCGTTCACGATACCGGCCTGCGGTGTTGCGTTCAAATGGATGACAAGGTCCGGGGCCTGTTGCATACGCTCCAGCAGATGGGGGTAGAGCCACAGCGCGAAGCTACCCGAGCACCCGATACGGACGGTGCCAACATCTGGTTCGTCCACCTGAACGATCTCTTTCAGGGCCTGCTCTTGCGTGCGTCTGGCCTTGCCAACAGCAAAAACAGCTTCCCCCGCGGGCGAAAGGGTAAAGGTTTTGCCGTCTCTGACAATCAGCGGCTTCCCAATCTGGTCTTCCAGTTTGCGCAAATGTTGCGATACGCCGGGTTGCGTCATGCCCAGCTGATCAGCCGTTCGTGTAAAATGTCCGACCTGGCATAGGGTCGTAAAGGTTTCCAGCCATGTGGCATTGAGCACAGATCATTCCATGGTGTTATCAATATCATGAAATATCATAATTTCAGGTTTGGTGTTGGTCCAGTTAAACCGGTGACAATAACCGGAAAAGGATTACGTTATGCACCCGACACCACGCACATTTTCACACATCGGGCTATCTGTTCCCGATCTGGACAAAGCCATCAAATTCTACGGTGATGTCCTTGGGTTCTATGTCATCATGGAACCAACAGAGATTATCGAAGACGGCAGCGACATTGGGCAGATGTGCACCGATGTGTTTGGTGCCGGGTGGGGGCGTATCAGGATCGCGCATCTTGCGACCGCCGACCGCGTCGGGTTCGAATTGTTTGAATTCGAAGGACACCATGCGCCGGAGGAAAATCTTAAGTTTCGCCAGCATGGGACGTTCCATTTCGCGATCCAGGACCCCAATCTTGAAGACCTTCTTGCGAAAATTGTTGCGGCTGGTGGGAAGCAACGCATGCCCGTACGCGAATACTTTCCCGACGAGAAACCCTATCGGATGGTCTATGTCGAAGATCCGTTCGGCATCGTGTTCGAGCTATACAGCCATAGCTACGAGCTGACGTATTCGGCGGGGGCGTATTCCTGAATGAAAATGCCGATTGGGGTCTTTATCGGCAACCGTGTCAGGTCGTCAGCGACCAAGCGGTGCGCTGGACTTCGGGTGCAAGCACGGGCCAAATTGGATATGCGGCCAAACCGGATATGTGGCCCAATGTCTCAACCATCCTCAGTCGAACTTCCGTGACGGGGCCAGCACCTTGGCTTCACCGATCAACACCTTTTTGCCGTCGACGGCACAATGACACTCCAGCGTCACCCGGCGTTTGGCGTGGTCGATCCCGATCACCTTGACCTCGGCATAGACCACGTCGTCGGGGCGCACGGGGGCGAGAAACTTTAGGGTTTGGCCCATATAGACCGTGCCATGGCCCGGTAATTGTTCGCCGATCACCGCTGAAATCAGCCCGGCGGTCAACATGCCGTGGGCAATGCGCCCCTCAAAGATCGTGTCCTGGGCATAGTCGTCGTCCAAATGCACCGGATTGCGGTCTGTCGACACCTCGGCGAACAATTCGATGTCGCGGTCCGTCACCTGTTTGCGCAGGTGACGGGTCATCCCCATTTCGATGTCTTCGATACAGATCGTGCCGCGGGGCATATTGTCCAGCATGGGGGGCTCCATTTTGTCGCCTTCGGGTAATTTTTGCGCGCCCATGTCGGGCATTTCGCAACATAATTACTTTGCAGGCGCAGAAAATCAAGCCTTATTAGGTCAGCGCAGGCGACCTATTGTATAGCTGGGGTTGATGTTTTCGCTTTGAATATAATGGTTTAGGGCCGTTTCATCCGGGCTATGCGACGTTTTGGTTTCTTGTGCCGCCAACCCGCCGGAAATGAACAAGGAATCAATATCTTCGCCCATTGCGCCGTCGATGTCGGTATGGGGGCCGTCACCGATGGCAATGATCGCATTGTCTGCGACACCGGGGCGGATCTCGGCCAGACGGCGGCGCGCCAGATCATAGACCGGGGGATGTGGCTTGCCGAAATAGAGGCTGGTGCCCCCCATTTCAGTATAAAGTGCCGCCACGGCCCCGGCGCAATATTCCCGGCTCTCGCCGCGATCAACGACGATGTCGGGATTGGCGCAGAGCAGTTTCAGGCCTTTTTGCTTGGCAAACAACAGATCCGGGCGCAACACGGCGGGATCGGCCAGGGCGTCAAACGGGCCGGTACAGACGATGCCGTCGGCCTCTTGCAGGGGCACGCGATTGATGGTGACCGGGTCCGAGATCAAATGCAGCGGTTGAAAGAACCGTCCGTCGCGCTGTTCGCCGATGTGATAGACGTTTGAACCAACCGCGCCGGTGAACATTGCGGCGCGGGCGCTGTCGCCGCTGGTGGCGATTGTGTCAAACGCATCATCCGGCACATTCATCTTTGCCAATTGTTCGGCGACCTCGTCACGCGGCCGCGGGGCGTTGGTCAAAAGCACCACGGTGCCGCCACGTGCGCGAAAGCCTTGCAGGGCGGCGACGGCCTCGGGGAAAGCGTCGATGCCGTTGTGCACACACCCCCACAGGTCGACAAATGCCGCGTCGTAATGATCGGAGATCTCGGAAAAGGACTGGATGATCTGGGTCATGAATGCCTCGCATGTCGGTGTGGCTCAGGTGTACGACATGCGGGGCTGGGGTCAACGGGTCAATAGCCGGGGGTGCAATGGCATGCACCGCCCGGTGTTCTGTGATCACCTTCACGGCGCCTGCCACATGGCGAGGTCAAGTGCCGCCGTTTAGGTCCAGCGGGGGGGCGGTTCCGCGGACCTGGGCGATCATCACGCTGTCATTGCCCGTGGTCACGCCCAAGTTCGGATCGCCCTGAGAGGCAAAGATCCCGGCCCTGTGGTTTCCTTGACTGTAGTCGGGGTGGAAGGGCCGGGAATTGCGTATTTCAGGAAGAGAAGAAGGGTCTATCGCGCGTAAGGGTCGGCCAGCGCGGGCAAGATCCGGCCTGTGCAGGCGCCAAAGCCGATTTGATATCCGTCGCCCCGTGCCACGCCGGACAGGGTCAGGGTATCGCCGTCTTCGAGGAAGGTGCGGGTCTCTTCGTTGTCGAGTGTCAGCGGCTCCTTGCCACCCCAGCTGAGTTCCAGAAGAGAGCCGCGCTGATGTTTTTCCGGGCCGGAAATCGTGCCAGAGCCAAGCAGGTCGCCAGAGTTCATCGGGCAGCCCGAGGTGGTGTGATGCGCCAGTTGCTGGGCGGCGGAATAATACATCACGTTGTAATTGGTCTCGGCGATGGTGGTCGGCGCTTTGCCCGCCGGGGCAAGCGTCACCGACAGGTCGATGTCATAAAGCATCGGGCCCGCGTCGCGCAGGTGCGGCAGCAGCTCTTGTTCCCGTGCAGGCGTGTCACAGCGGAAAGGTTCCAGCGCCGCTTTGGTCACGATCCAGGGCGACAGGGTGGTTGCGGTTGCCTTGGCCTGGAACGGCCCAAGCGGTTGGTATTCCCAGGCTTGGATGTCACGTGCGGACCAGTCGTTCAGCAGCACATAGCCAAAGATCATGTCGTCAGCTTCGCGGACGGTGACCGGGCGGTCGGAGGGTGTGCCGACAATGGCCCCCATTTCCAGTTCCAGATCGAAGCGGGCACAGGGGGCAAAGCGCGGCAGGGCGTCGTTCGGGCCTTTCAACTGTCCCCAGGGGCGGCGCACATCGGTGCCGGACACCACAACCGAAGACGCGCGCCCGTTATAGCCAATGGGAATATGCAGCCAGTTCGGGGGCAGGGCGTTTTCCGCCCCACGGAACATCGTGCCGACATTGGTGGCATGGTGGCGGCCGGCATAGAAATCGGTGTATTCGCTGATCAGGAACGGCAGATGCATTTCTGCGGCATCCATGTCGATCAGAAAGGGTTCCACCGTGGCGCGGACGTCGCTGCCGGCAATGAACAGCCCGGTCAGGGTGTTGCGCAACCGGTCCCAGACGTCTGAACCAGCCTCCAGCACTTCGTTCCAGAACGGCACGTCGAACAGCGGCTCTTTGCCGAAGTTCAGCAAGCCGACCTCTTCTGCTGCGCGGCAGTCAAAGATCTTGTCGCCGATCGCCACGCCACAGCGCGGCTCGCCCCCGCCAACCGAAAAGACACCATAGGGCAGGTTGTTCAGCGGAAATTGCGTATCGGGGGCATTGGCGCTTTCGACCCAGCTTTTCATCAGCGGCATGTGGTTTCCTTTGTTAAGTACTGCGCGGGATGCGCATCGCCTTTGCGTCAGGCGGTTATTTGTCAGGTAGCAGTTTTGTCAGGTGGCAACTTTTGCTGCCGCGTCAGGCTGGCGCTCGGGCATGGCGCTGGCGATAGCGTCAATCTGCTGGCAGCGGGCATCAATGTCGATCAGACGCCCGAAAGGGGCCAGATCACATTGCCAGCGGCGGGCGTTATAGAGCTGGCCAACAAGGCAAAGATCCGCAAGCCCGGGGCTGTCGCCGAAACAAAAGGCGGTGTCGGGGCGGATCAGATGTTGAAAGGCGGTGAAGCCCTCGGTCATCCAGTGGTTCATCCAAGCGACCGCATCGTCCTGGGAATGGCCCAGGGATTTCAGGTGGCTTACGACCTTCAGATTGTTGACCGGATGGATATCCAGCGCGATTTGATCGGCTGCGGCACGGACCTTGGCCCGCGCGATTGGATCAGCCGGCAGGAGTGCCGGTTCGGGATAGCGGGTTTCAAGATAGTCGAGTATCGCCATGCTTTGCGTCAACACGGTGCCATCATCCAGCACCAGCGTTGGCACGCCTTTGCCCGGGTTCAGCGTCTGGTACGACTCGTGCCTTTGGTCGCCTGCGACCAGGTCAACCGGCACGATGTCATAGTCCACCGATTTCAGGTTCATCGCCGCGCGGACCCGCAGCGACGTGGTGGATCGCCAATATGAGTATAGCTTCATGTTTTGTCGCTTTCATCACGGGATTGTTCAACACGGGCTTTTTCGTCACGGGCCTCGCGGCGGCGTTGCAGAACAACCGCCACGATCAGCCCGCCAAAGAGCAGCAGGATCGGCAAGATCACCACAAGTTTCAGGGACGCGCCAGTCATCTTTGCCTCACTGCCAGTGCCGACCTATTTCTTGCCCGGCGTGCCATCGAATTTCTTATCCAGATCACTCCAGCAATCAATATAATCATCTTGCAGCGGGGCCTCTTGCGCGGCAAAGGCGGTCAGATGCTGGGGGAACCGGGTTTCGAACATGAACGACATGGTATTGTCGAGCTTCTCTGGTTGCAAATCGGCGTTTGACGCGCCTTCAAAGGCATTGCGATCCGGGCCGTGCGGCAACATCATATTGTGGAGCGACATGCCGCCGGGCACGAAGCCCTGGGGTTTGGCATCGTATTGGCCGTAAATATTGCCCATGAGTTCCGACATGATGTTTTTGTGATACCACGGCGGGCGGAAGGTGTCCTCCATCGTCATCCAGCGTTCGCGGAACAGGACAAAGTCGATATTGGCGGTGCCTTCGACGCCGGACGGGGCGGTCAATACGGTAAAGATCGACGGATCGGGGTGATCGAACAGGATCGCGCCAATCGGGCAATAGTCGCTGAGGTCGTATTTCACCGGGGCATAATTGCCATGCCAGGCCACCACATCCAGCGGGGAATGACCGATGCTGGTTTGATGGAATTGGCCGCACCATTTGACGGTGACTGTTGATGGCGTTTCGCGGTCCTCGAATGCGGCAATCGGGGTTTTGAAATCGCGGCGGTTGGCCATGCAATTGGCCCCGATCGGGCCGCGGCCGGGCAGGTCGTATTTCTGACCATAGTTTTCGCAGACAAATCCGCGCGCCGGGCCTTCGACGACCTCGACCCGATAGACAAGCCCACGCGGAAGGATGGCGATTTCACCCGGCGCAAGGTCGATAATCCCCAGTTCTGTGTAGAACCGCAGCTTGCCCTGTTGTGGCACGACAAGAAGTTCGCTGTCCGCCGAATAGAAATAGGAATCCTGCATGGACTCGGTGACCAGATAGATATGGCTGGCCATGCCGACCTGGGTGTTCACGTCGCCGGCCGTGGTCATGGTGCGCATTCCGGTGATCCAGGTCAGCGGTTGATCGCTGTTGGGCACCGGATCCCAGCGGTATTGGCCAAGCGACACCACATCCGACACCACATGCGGGGCGGTTTTCCAGTAGGGCACGTCGATCTTTTCAAACCGATGGCTGTGTTTGACAGAGGGGCGGATGCGATAACACCAGGTGCGTTCGTTCTGGTGGCTGGGCGCGGTAAAGGCCGTTCCCGAAAGCTGCTCACCATAAAGCCCATAGTTGCATTTCTGCGGGCTGTTGCGCCCCTGGGGCAAGGCACCGGGCAGGGCCTCGGTTTCGAAGTCATTGCCAAAACCGGGCATATAGCCGGGTGTCGTGCCAACCGGTGTCTGGGCCTGGGTCATGGGGCGGTTCATTGTCGGGGTGACTGGGGAATTTGTCATCACGTGTCCTCCTGCTGAGAGAGAAATAATAGTTGAATTTGTAACTAACAACGATTATCCTTCGCGATATGACAAATAATAGCGCATCAGATGGCGGGTTCGATTTGAACCTGTTCCTGCCCTATCTGCTGAATCAGGCGGCCGAGGTGTCGTCGTTGGGATTTCAGAAGGTGTACAAAGACCGCTACGGGATGCTGGTGACCGATTGGCGGGTGTTCTTTCATCTTGGGGTCTATGGCCGGATGACGGCGCGGGATATCGGGCGGTTGGCCAATATCCACAAGACCAAGGTCAGCCGCGCTGTTGCCAGGTTGGAGGCGCGGCGCTTTCTGATCCGTCAGGAGGATGACGCAGATCGGCGGGTGGAACATCTGATGCTGACCCCAATGGGGCAGGCGGCCTATCGTGATCTGTATGGTGTTGCCGAGCAATATGATGCGGCGCTGGTGGCCGGGCTTGACCCCGACGATGTTGTTGTGCTGCGCCGGGTCTTGCAACAGCTTGCCGGCCGGGCAACCAAAAGCAGGGTCTAGACGGGCAATCGGCGTGTTCTGTCCCAAATGCTGGGCAGGATGGCAATCAAAGCTTGATTTGTTGCAGCGGGGCAGACACCCCTTGAGGTAGACCAAAGACAGGTGGCTCATAGACAGGCAGACCAAAGACAGGAGGGCCAAAGACAGGCGACCTGCGGCGTGCGGTTTACCGGTGTCTGAAATGCCAGGCCGACGGCCTTATCGCGCCAACTTGAAACCAACTGCCATTGGGTTACGTCCCCAAACGACCGCTGCGCCCGATTTTTTCAAACCTCCAATACGGAGCCCCGATATGTTGCTACAGATCAAGTCCTATCTGCATTATCGACTGTCGGCGGAAACCGATATTCTGCTGCAAATCGAGGCGGCGATCCTGCCGGATCAACGGATCATCGCCCCCTATCTGCAACCCGGCCCGACCTTGCATTTCGCGCGCGTCAACGCCGAAAGTTCGGTGGGAGAGCGGATCTGGATGCGGGTGGCGGGTGATTTCACCTGCCAATACCGCGCGTCGGTCGAGGTCGATCGCGCCAACCCGGATCTCAATGCGCTGGCGTCGGTGCCGCCGCATCTTTTGCCGGGGGGCGTGGTGCAATATCTGATGCCGTCACGCTATTGCCCGTCGGATCAATTCCAGAATTTCGTGATCGAGGAATTCGGCTCACTGTCGGGCGGGGCGCGGGTGATGGCAATTGCCGATTGGGTGGCACGCAACATCCGCTATGTGCCGGGGGCCAGCCACGCGGGGACAACCGCGCTGGACACATTTGTGCAACGTCAGGGCATTTGCCGGGATTTCGCCCATGTGATGATTGCCATGGCGCGGGCCTCGACCATTCCGGCGCGGTTTGTCAGCGCCTATGCGCCGGGGGTCGAACCGCCCGATTTTCATGCCGTGGTCGAGGTGTTTCTGGATGGCGGCTGGCAGTTGTTTGATCCGACAGGCATGTCCACCGCCAGCACCATTGCCCGCATCGGCGTGGGGCTGGATGCGGCGGAAACCGCGTTTCTGACCAGCTACGGGCCTGCGGAATTGGTGACACAGACGGTTTCGGTGGTCGAAACCGCCGCCAGGAATGGCTAGGCAACATGCAAAAAGACACGCGCGCCGAGGGCGCAAAACTTCGTCCCGGGTTCTTGCGGGAAATGAAACGCGGCGAAGAGGCGGCGGTGGATGCGCTGTTGCACACGGCGTTCGGGCGCAAGACCGAAGCGCAGTTGATCGCGCAATTGCGCAAATCCGGTGCCATTGCGGGCGAAAGCGTCCTGCCGCTGGGCCGGGGTGTTGCCGGTTACTTCGCCCTGTCGATGATGGTCAAACCCAAGAGCTGGCTCTGTCTGGCGCCGGTGGCGATTGCCCCGGAGTGGCAGGGGCAGGGCTTTGGCCGCCGTATGCTTGGCATGTTGTCGGGCTGGGCCGGGGCCAGCGGCGCGACGATCGTGGTGTTGGGCGATCCGGCATATTACGAGCGGTGCGGATTTTCACAGGCGCGGGCGGCGCGGCTGTCCTCGCCTTATCCGATTGCCCATACATTGTTGATGGCGCCGGGACAGGACATACCAGAGGCAGAATTGGTCTATCCTCGCGCGTTCGGCTGAGGCTTTTCGCGCCTCTCATCCGCCCTGACAGGCGTCTTCGATTGTTCTTGTCAATCCGGCCGGGATCGGTGCAACTCTCTGCATGTTTCAGGCCAAAACCCAAAATCCCCCGCTTGCCATTCTTCTGATGCTTGGCGCGACGGTGTTCATCGCCAGTTCAACCGCCTTTGCCAAGGCGTTGGGCGCCGGCGCGATTGCCGGTTCCATGCATCCCTTGCAGGTCACATTCGGGCGGTTTCTGTTCGCGGGCCTGTTTTTCGCGGCATCGTTGGGGTGTCGCGGCTGAAATATACAAGGGTGCATTGGCGGCTTCATCTGCAACGCACCAGCTGTGGCTGGGGCGGGGTGACGTTGATGTTTGCCGCCGTGGCCGCGATCCCGCTGGCGGATGCAACGGCGATTTCCTTTCTCAACCCGGTGTTTGCAATGATCCTCGCGATCCCTTTGCTGGGGGAGCGGGTCGGCCCGGTGCGTTGGGCGGCGGCGGGGTTGGCCTTTGTCGGGGCATTGGTGCTGTTGCGGCCCGGAACCGGCGCGTTTCAGCCCGCCGCCTTGCTGGCGCTGGGCGCGGCGATGTTGCTGGGGCTGGAGGTGATCTTCATGAAGCGTCTGACCGGGCGAGAGGGGCCGTTGCAGGTGCTGTCGATCAACAACGCGATCGGCCTGGGCATCGCGACATTGGTGGTGCTGGTCTTTGGGCGCGGGGTCTGGGTCTGGCCCACGCTCGCGCAATGGGGCGGTATGGCGGGGGTTGGCCTGTCGATGGCCCTGGCCCAGAGTTGTTATCTGAATGCCGTGTCCCGCGCCGAGACCAGTTTTATCGTGCCGTTCAGCTATGGCACGTTGATTTTCGCCGCAGTGATTGATTTCGGCGTCTTTGGTGTGGTGCCGCGCCCAGTGTCGGCGCTGGGCGCAGCGATTATCATTGCCGGCGGCGCCTTGCTTGCATGGCGCGAGGGGCGGGCTGCCACCCGGCGGTCCGCAGCGGGGGCTGCCCCTAGGCCTTGAGCCGCGTGCCGCGCCGGAACATGGTCCAGCCGATAAACCCCACCGCAAGAACCGAAACGATGGACACCGCCAGCCCCAACCAGGGCGACGAATCAGAGACCCCGACCATGCCATAGCGCACACCGTCGATCAGATAGAACATCGGGTTGATATGGGTGATCTCGCGCAGTACCGGCGGCAGGGCCTGAACCGAATAAAACGTACCGGACAAAAAGGCCAAGGGCGTCACGATGAAATTGGTGATCGCCGCCATTTGATCGAATTTCTGTGCCACGATGCCGGCAATAATGCCCAAGCCCGCCAGAAACGCCGCGCCCAGGATGACAAACACCAGCATCCAGACCGGATGGGCAATGCCAATCCCGAGGAACAGCACCAGACAGGTCGCAATGACAATTGCCACCACAACCCCACGCGCCACGCCACCCGCCAGATAGCCGATCACCAGCTCCAGCGGCGACAGCGGCGGCATCAGCGTATCCACAATATTGCCCTGTACCTTTGAAATCATGATCGAGGACGAGGCATTGGCAAAGGCGTTCTGGATCACCGTCATCATCAGGATGCCGGGGGCAATGAAATGGGTGAACGGCACCCCCATGACATCGCCGCGCCGTGGGCCGATGGCGATGGAAAAGATCAACAGAAACAGACCGGCGGTCACCAGCGGCGCCAACAAGGTCTGGGTCCAGACGGCAAGGAATCGCTGAACCTCGCGCTGGCACAACGTGAACAGTCCAAGCCAGTTCACCGCGCCAAAGCGCCGACCGCCCATGTCCAGTACGGTGCTTTCGGGTGTGTGCCCTGTTTCGCCCATGTTGATTCTCCCTTACCGATTCGCGGCCTTGTAACTCAGCCACGAGTGACTAGAATAGGAGCTTGACCGAAATTCCAAGGGCAGCCCGTACATGAGGCTGCTTTTCTCGTAAGGATACCCGATGGCCTGGACCGATGAACGCGTCGAATTGCTCAAAAAGATGTGGGGCGAGGGGCAATCCGCCAGCCAGATCGCCAAGGAACTGGGTGGTGTGACGCGCAATGCCGTGATTGGCAAGGTGCACCGGCTGGGCCTGTCGAACCGGGCCGGCGTTGGCCCCGCGGCCAAACCGGAACCGGCCAAGGCGGCGAAGGTCGAGCCCAAGATCAAACCAGTGCCCAAGGTCGAAGCCAAGCCAAAGGCCGAACCGGTGGTGGAAACCGCAGTTGTGCCCAAGCCGGTGACACCGGCCCGCCGCCAGATCATCCCTGCCGGCCAGCCGCTGCCGCCGCAACCCTCGGCGAATGAGATCAGCCCAGAGGCGCTGGCCAAAGTGAGCGAAATCGAAAAGAAGGCCAAACGCCTGACCTTGATGGAGCTGACCGAACGCACCTGTAAATGGCCGGTTGGCGACCCTGCGACAGATGATTTCTGGTTCTGCGGGCTGCCGGTGAAACAGGGCAAACCCTATTGCGAGGCACATGTCGGCGTGGCGTTTCAGCCGATGTCGTCACGCCGCGACCGCCGCCGGTAACAGGCCGGTCACCGCCAGCGCCGTATTGGCGGCTGCAAAAACCCGCGCAAGCGCTGCCCACAGTCGGGCCGCTTGCCCCGTTTGACGGTACTTGTTTGTTGGCTGGGGGCGGGGGTGTGACCGGTGCTGACAGGGCACTCACACCGACAGCGCGCGGGGCGGGTTAGCGCGCCGCGCAGCCCTGGATATCGACCGCGTGATCGTGCCCCAGCACGGTGAACCTGAGCCGGGAACGATCCACCGCAAATGCCGTGCCGTTGACGTGGCTCATTTCTGTGACGGCAATCAAGTCGCGGCCTTCACGACGGGTCACGGCCTCGGACACCCAGATCGCCGGATTGGCGGTTTCGATCACCACAAATTCGGGCCCGCCCGCCGATGCCATCGGGATCGAGGCGGTCACGGTCATGCCCCCCGCCTGTGGGGAAATGCGGCAGGTGACCTTGCCCACTTTGGCCTCAGCCGCGCTCAGCGGTTGGTCCACCATTGCCGCCACCAGCCGTGGGTCACGGGTGCCACTGCGCGGCAAGACCCCGGAAAAGGTCAGCGTCGCCGGAACGCAGATGTCCTTGCAGACGCCCAATTCCATCTGGGCCCGCAATTGCACCTCGCGCCCCGCTGCATCCGGTCGGATCACAAAGGGAATCACCACATCGCCGGGATAGCCGATCGAGGTCATGCCATTCTGGTCCAT
Organism: Marinovum sp. J2-8; assembly: GCF_055808435.1. Lineage (NCBI taxonomy): Bacteria > Pseudomonadati > Pseudomonadota > Alphaproteobacteria > Rhodobacterales > Roseobacteraceae > Marinovum > Marinovum sp. J2-8. The sequence goes on from NZ_JBVVRZ010000003.1 coordinate 431,810, forward strand.
CACCCGCGGCGTCGGCCAGACCGGGCGCAGATCACCGATGTTGCGGCTGCCGGACCAGTTGAACCGCGGCGGAATTCCGGCATCACCGGGGCTGCGCCAATAGGTTTTCCATCCCGGTTTCAGGTCGATCAAAAGACCAGCCACATGGCTGCCATCCGCCTGACGCCAGCCCGGCAGAAATTCCGCCCGCGCAATTTCCTGGCCCGGCGACTGTTGTGCTACCGCTGCCGTCGCCCCCGAAAGACCCAAGGCGCAAACGACAATTTTCATCAAATTTCGCATCATGCCCCCAGACCTGCGCCAAAGCCGACGGAAATCCAACTCACTTTGTAGCGAGACTTGCGTGTTGTGTCCCAAGCGACCATCTTTGTCGGGCAATGTGACTCTGGGGAGACCATCGTAATGGCCAAAACGCTGTCGGATATTGGCAATAGTGACCTGACCGGGCAACTTCTGATTGCCATGCCGGGCATGCTTGATCCGCGGTTTGCCCATTCGGTGGTGTATCTTTGCGCCTATTCCGACGAAGGGGCGATGGGGCTGATTATCAACAAACCGGTGGCGGATCTGTCGCTGGGCAGCCTGTTGTCACAATTGGATATTTCGGTGACCGATGATTTTGCGCCGGGGCCGCTGCATTTTGGCGGACCGGTGGAGCAGGGGCGGGGGTTTGTGCTGCACTCGCCGGATTACGAATCGCCTGTGGCGATGCTGGCGGTGGATGACAGCATGTCGATGACCGCCACAGTGGACGTATTGGAAGAGATCGGTGCCGGACGCGGGCCGCAACGGCGTCTGGTGGCGCTCGGCTATGCCGGGTGGGGGCCGGGGCAATTGGAAAACGAACTGGCCCAAAACGGGTGGCTGACCTGTGACAGCGACCCTGATCTGGTGTTTGACCTTCCGGATACGGAAAAATGGGAGGCGGCACTGGGCACGCTGGGGATTGATGCGCTGGCCCTGTCGGCCACGGCGGGGCGGGCATAAGCGGGCGAGCATTAGACGGCACAGTCCCGGACCTGATCCGGGACCTCCGCGCAAACGGACGATAGGTCCCGGATCAAGTCCGGGACCGCGCAGGTCGCCTAGGCCGCCGTCCAGATCCAGGCACCATCATCGCGACGTGCCCGCGTGGCGCGGCCCTCGTGCCAGAGGTGGATGCAATGTGACATCGCTTCGACCATGGCCAGGCCATATTCGCCTTCGCCGATTTTGCGTTTGAACAGCGGGGCAAAGCATTCGGCGGCGCTGTGCGGCGTTTGCAGGTGGTCCGCCAGCCGGGCAAGCGCGCCATGATGATTGTCGATCAACTGTTGCAACCGCATCGACACCCCGGTGAACGGCAGCTTGTGCCCCCCCAACACCAAATGATCCTCGCGCGCCATAGGCAGGAACCGCTCACAGCTTTCCAGCCAATCCGCCACCGGATCTGCATCCGGCTCGGTCGCATAAACGCCGATATTGGAGGAAATCGAGGGCAGGATCTGATCCCCGGCAATCACCAGATTGTCGTCGAGGCTCCAGAAGGTGAGGTGGTCCGGCGCATGGCCATGGCCGAAATGCACAGCCCAGCGCCGCCCGCCGATGGTGACCTCATCCCCCGCTTTCAGGCGGTGAAAGCCCAAGGGCAGCGGTGCCACGACATCGGAAAAGTTGAAGGGACGTTCGCCCATGCGTTTGGCCAAAACGTCAGGATCCATGCCGCAGGACCGCCAGAACGCCAGCGTTTCCGGCGTTGGCCGATCCTGTACGTCCAGCGACAACATGCGGGCAAACAGCCATGCGGTGCGGCTGGTCCACAGCGTGGCGCCATGTTCTGTCTGAAACCATCCGGCCAGACCGATATGATCCGGGTGGTGATGTGTGACGATGACGCGGCCGATCGGCTTGCCCGCCAGTGGCCCGGACAAAAGTCTTTGCCAAATGGCGCGCGCGCGTTTCGTGTCAATTCCGCTGTCAATCACGGTCCAGCTGTCGCCGTCGTCCAGCGCATAGATATTGACATGATCCAACGCCATCGGCAGCGGCAACCGCATCCAGAGCACGCCGGGTGCGACCTCGGTTGCGGTGCCTTCGGCGGGTGGTTCGGGCCAGGGGGTGCGGATGCCGGGTGCGCTGCCGTCCATTACGAGGCCAGATCTTCCGGCGTCAGCGCATAGAGGGCCGCCGCCCCGGCACCTGCCTGCTCCAACAGGCTGGCATGTTCTGGCAAAAGCCGCTCCACATAGAAGCGCGCCAGCCTGCCGCGTGCGCTGTCTGCGCCTTCGGCGGCTGCCGCTTTCAGGTGGAAATGCCCGCCCAGCACGCGCGCAAATCCCATCAGGAACGGCACGGCGCCGGCAAATCGTGCATTCATGTCGGATTTTTCCACCATTGCATCGACCACTTCGCGCAGGGTTTCAGACGCCTGCCAGACCGGTTCCGCCAGATCCGGCAGTGTGGCGCGCAGCCCCTCTGCATGGGCCTCGACCTCGTCCAGAAGGGCGTTCATCGCGTCGCCGCCATCCATCATTTTGCGCCCGACAAGGTCCATCGCCTGAATGCCATTGGTGCCTTCGTAGATCGCGGTGACGCGCACGTCGCGGTAATACTGGGCTGCTCCGGTTTCTTCGATGAACCCCATGCCCCCATGCACCTGCACACCCATTTCGGCCACGCGCATGCCGGTTTCGGTGCCAAAGGCCTTGGCGATTGGTGTCAGAAGTGCGGCTCTTGTGGTCCAGTTTGCGTCGCCCGTGGCATGGCCCATGTCGATTGCCTGGGCACAGGCGACGGCAATGGCGCGTGCGACAAAGGTGTCTGCCCGCATGGTGGCCAGCATACGGCGCACATCCGCATGGTCGATGATTGTGCCGGTGCCGCCCTCGATCGGGCTTCGGCCCTGTTTGCGATCCAGCGCATAGGCCAGCGCGGTCTGGGTCGCAGCCTCGGCCTGGCCCAGACCCTGAACGCCGACCCCAAGGCGCGCGTTGTTCATCATGGTGAACATCGCCCGCATCCCGTCATGCGCTTCGCCGACCAGCCAACCGGTCGCGCCATCGTATTCCATCACGGCAGTGGGCGAGCCATGCAGACCCATTTTGTGTTCCAGCGACACCACCCGCAGCGAATTGGCCGCGCCCGGTGCGCCGGTTTCATCAGGAATGAACTTCGGCACAAGAAAGAGCGAGATGCCCTTGGTTCCCGGTTTGCCATCGGGCAGACGCGCCAGCACCAAATGGCAGACGTTTTCGGAAAAATCGTTATCCCCCAGGAGATAAAGATTTTCTGTCCTGAAACCGCATAGGTGCCGTCGCCGTTTGGTTCCGCCTTGCTGCGCAGCGCGCCAACGTCCGACCCGGCCTGCGGCTCGGTTAGGTTCATCGTGCCGGTCCATTCGCGGCAATCAGCTTGGGAATATACAGCGCCTTCAACGCATCCGAGGCATGGTTTTCCAAGGCCTCGATCTGGCCCTGGCTCATCAGCGGGGCCAGCTGCAAGGACAGACACGCCCCCGACATCATGTCATTGACCGCAGTGGTCAGCATCATCGGCAACCCCATGCCGCCATGCTCTGGTGCGGCGGACATGCCGATCCAGCCCCCTTCGCCGATTGCGCGATGTCCTTCGGCAAACCCGGGCGAGGTGCGCACAACGCCGTTTTCCAACACCGCAGGGTGCAGGTCGCCGTTGCGTTGATATGTCGTCAGCTTCTCTTCGCAGAGCCGCGCAGCCTCGCCCAGAACGGCCTTTGCCATTTCGGCTGTCGCTTCGGCAAACTTGTCGGTCGCGGCAACAGGGGCGAGCGGCACAATGTGACGCAGGATGACATCATAGTCGTTGAGCGGGGCGGAATATGCCATATATTTTCCTTGCAAAGTCTTTGCTTTAAGCCTAAACTTTAGCTATACGCCTGCGAAATTCTGCGACAACCGAAACGCGGCGTCACAGGGAAGGTTGTGCTGACCGATGACTGATTTTGACCGATGACTGATACTATTGCTGAGCCGATCATCACAGCGCGGCTTGATCCCAAGGGGGATGGTATTGCAGGCGCGGTAAAGGTTTTGGCGCAGGGGGGGCGTGTCGCTTTTCCAACGGAAACGGTGTACGGGTTGGGCGCGGATGCCCGCGACGGTCAGGCCGTGGCCGGGATTTACGCCGCCAAAGGCAGGCCCAGTTTCAATCCGTTGATTGCCCATGTGGCAGATGTGGCCACCGCGCAGCGCTATGTGATCTGGGATGATGTCGCCGACCGGATTGCGGCGGCGTTCTGGCCTGGGCCCTTGACGCTGGTCCTGCCATTGCGGCCCGATGCGGGGATCTCACCCTTGGTGACGGCGGGGCTGGACACGCTGGCGCTGCGCCTTCCGGCGCACCCGCTGGCGCGGGAGCTGCTGCGGGCTTTTGACGGGCCTTTGGCCGCGCCTTCGGCCAATCTGTCGGGGCGGATCAGCCCGACAACAGCCGAACATGTACTGGCCGATCTGGACGGGCTGATCGAGGCGGTTCTGATGGGCGGGGCCTGTTCCGTCGGGGTGGAATCGACGATTTTGGCCTTGGCCCCCGAACCGACCCTTTTGCGCCCCGGTGGATTCCAGGCCGAGGCGCTGGAGGCCATGTTGGGTGTCCCGCTGGCCAGCGGTGGCTCGGCAGAGACCCCGACATCGCCGGGGCAATTGCTGTCGCATTACGCGCCTTCCGCCGGGCTGCGGATGAATGCGCAGACGGTCGAACAGGGTGAGGTTCTGCTGGGCTTTGGCCCGGTCCAGGGCGACATGTCGCTGTCCCCCGCTGGCGACCTGCAGGAAGCGGCGGCGAATTTGTTTGGGGCGTTGCACCTGCTTGACAGGGGCGGCCCCAAAGGGATCGCCGTGGCCCCGGTGCCCGATCATGGGTTGGGACGGGCCATCAATGACCGGTTGCGCCGGGCCGCCGCCCCACGGGATTAGGCCCGCAGGCGGAACCGCATTACCGTCGGTTGGTCACTTTGTCATGCAGCCGCAGGACAATCCGGCTGGCGGTTTTTTCAAAGAACGCGGCAGGATCGCATGGACCAATGCCGCGCCGGCGGCAAGAAACAGCAGACCCGAAAACCGCAGGGCAAAGCGCAGGTGCTGGCCATAGCTTTCGTTGACCGAAGCGGGATGTGCGGTGAAAAAGGCGACGGGACCGTGTGAAGGCATGGGGTTCTCCTGCTGTTTGCAAAGATCTTGTTGGTGACAAAATACCAAACCATGGCGGTCAATCCGTCCCAAATCTTCTTGCTTTTGCGTCTGTCTTTGGGACATGATCCCATCAATGACCCAGCTTGACGCATTTGATCTCAAGATTCTGCGGGCGCTGCAGAAGGATGCCAGCCAGAGCATGGATGCCCTGGCCGAGGCGGCCAGGCCTGTCGCGCAATGCCTGTTGGCGGCGGATGCGCATGCTGGAAGAGGCGGGGGTGATCCGGGGGCGTGTCGCGCTGTTGGATGCGGCCAAGGTCGGCTGCCCGCTTCAGGTCTATGTGCTGGTGCGCACCAATGCCCATGATGCCGCCTGGATGGAGAAATTCGGCCGCGCGGTGCAGCTTTTGCCGGAAATCACCGCCGCGCATCGCATGACCGGCGATCTGGACTACATCCTGCGGGTCCGGGTGGCGGATGTGCCGGCCTATGACGTGTTCTACAAGAAATTGATCGCCATGGTGCCGCTTTCGGATATCTCTGCGAGTTTCGTCATGGAAGATATAAAAGACACCACAGCAATGCCGTTATGAGCCGAGGTTCCATGCAAGAACATGATATTTCCACCACCGCCGAAGCGGCAGAAGCCGCGGCCTTGCCACGGCGAATCGAAGTGTACACAGAGGGCCAGGCGCCCGCGAAGGGCCTGCCACCCGCGGATTGTCTGACCAATCGCCCGGTGGCGCAAAAGAGCGCGGCAGAATGGGCCTATGAGCGGCTGGTGCTCTATATCCGCGATTTCGAGGCCGGATTGGACAACGAACACGAGGTGGCCATGGGGTTCACCGGCGGTCAGGCCGGGATCTTGCGGATTGAGGGCATGGGTTATTTCGATCCCGACATCATCACCTTTCATGGCACCGATGCCCAGGGTATCCGCACCCAATTGGTGCAGCATGTCAGCCAGTTGAACGTGCTGCTCCGCGCGCTGCCAACCCAGGTCGAAACCGCCGCCCCGCGCCGCATCGGGTTCCGTTTGGCGGAGCAATTGGAAAAAGTCGCCCGCGAAGCTGACACCGAAGCGACATAATCGCGCGTTAGACCGGCGATATCAGCTCGAGGCGTGACAGCCCAAGAGGAATCCGTTACATCGACCGGGAACACGATCCAAAGGACCAATGACATGGCTGAACACAAACACGGCGAAATGGACATCTCCGTTCAGGAAGACACCTTTAACGGCTTTATCACTGCGTCGACGCGCGTGGCGGTTGCGTCGATTCTGGTGCTGATTTTCCTCGCCATTTTCAACAGCTAAGCTGTCTTTCGGGGGCAAGATCCGATGAAGAAACTGATTGTGGCCTTTGTCGGCCTTGCCCTTCTTGCGGCATGTGGCACAACGTCAGAACGGACACGCTATGACGATGCGGAAACCGTGGCGCGCGCGGCCTATCGCCATGATGGCCCGCCTGCGCTGACGCTTTATACCATGGTGAACGCCACCACCGGGGCCGCGCGCATACCAGTTTGATGATCAACGGCTCGCAGCGGGTGATCTTTGATCCGGCGGGGTCGGTGCAGCATTCGCAGATCGCCGAACGTGCCGATGTGCTTTACGGTATTACGCCGCGGATCGAGAAATTTTATGCCAGCGCCCATTCCCGCAAGACCCACTATGTGGTGATCCAGCGGATCGAAGTCTCGCCCGAGGTTGCCGAAAAGGCGCTGCAACTGGCGATCAACAACGGCGCAGTGGCCCAGGCGTTCTGCGCCAATTCCACATCACAATTGTTGCAGAAACTGCCGGGCTTTGGCGGGATCAAGACAACCTTTTACCCGGTGAAACTGAGCAAGCAATTCGGCGCTTTGCCCGGTGTCGTCACCCGTGAGCTGCACGAGACCGACGACGAAGACAAATCCAAGGCCATCGCTGAATTTGACGCGGAACTGCGGGCGCAAGCGCCGAACTGATTGCGGCCTGAGGCCAGGGGGTGGGCCCTAGGGGCGGCGTCAAAAACCGGCCCATCACCACCACACCACAGACCGCAAGGCCCCGCGCGATCAGCGACGGTTTTGTGCATGGTGCAGAGCGCATGCTTTTGACAGCGGCGCAGCGAACCAATACTGATCCCCCATGATCCTCCGTTGCCATCAGACCCCATGCTATTACCGCCACCCCTGACGGCGGCCTGATGATGCGTTAAGATCACAGAAGCCGCCGCCCACCGGCGGCTCCGTCTATTCAGAGGCGCCTCGGGCCTAATTCCCCGAAGGAGACCTGAATGACCCTCGACGACCTCTGCAACCGCTACCTCGACGCTCTAAATGCTGGCGATTTGGAAGGGGTGCGCGCCCTCTTTACCGCCGACGCCGAGATCGTGTCGCCGCTCTACGGCGTGCGGCCTGCACAGGATTTCTACGCCGAACTCTTTGCCGACACCTCCCGCTCGCAAACGACGCTGCTCAACATCTTTGACCGCTCCATCGAAGGCCGCTCCGTGGCGCTGCATTTCCGGTACGTCTGGACCCTCGCCAGCGGCAAGATCGTGGAATTCGAATGCGTCGATGTCTTTGAACTGACCGAGGACCGGCACCTCTTTGCCCGAATGACCATCATCTACGACACCGCCCCCCTGAGAGCCGACTTCGACGTATCCCGGAAACAAGCCTGAGCTTTGCCAGGTTTTGGGTGACTGGGTGTAATGGGGGGGTTTTGTTGTGGAGGCTGTGAGGGCTGCTGTGGAAGGCGGCCCTCGGCCCATTGCCGCCGTTGCTCGAAGAACCAAACGCTGCGTTGCAGCTTTACTAAAGCTGCCGTTCGATACCTGACGCAACAAATTTTACAGCACAAGGTCGGCAGTGCGCGACAAAGAACTAATTCGCTGCTACTGCGCCAAAGTCCGCTTTCTGGCTTTCGAGTTGGCGAACACCGGTAGTTGTCGCCTGTCACATAAACGGATAAGTTTGGCAAATCCCATGGGTAGTAGCAGTTCTGGATCGAGGCCATCTTGCTCTGCAATTCATGACTAGGAAGAAATCCTTGATTTTCTCTTCAGAATTCGTGAAAAATGAGCCTGAAGTCCAAAAAATGCGGAAAATCACTGGTGGTTGAAGGCTGCCGAATTATGCGAGTTCTGAAATTACTGTCCAAAGCCATCGTTCTGATATCTCTGGGATCGGCTGCGTTCGGTCAGAGCTGCGAAGACGTTGAATACGAAGAAAGTTGCTGGCTTAGAAAAGAAGCCGCTTCATCCAAGATTATGATCTTCGTTCATGGGATCGACGGAAGCGCATCCGAAACTTGGAGCTCTACAGCCGACAACAACGGCCCAACGTGGCCAGAGATTGTCGTAGAAGACAATCTTTTCTCGGATGCCGATGTATTGGTCGTCAACTATCTTTCGACCAAATGGCGTGAGAGTCCAAGCATAGATAGTCTGAGCAGTGACTTTTTCGCAACCGAAATACTCGAACGTGGTATTTTGGATGTGCACCAAAATGGGGTAGCTCGATATCAGGACATATTGTTCGTTGCACATAGCATGGGTGGCCTGATTGTCCGAAATATCATCAATGGACATAAGGGTCTAGCTGAACGGACACCGGCAATTTTTACCTTTGCGACGCCGACAGGAGGAAGCCGACTTGCAAATTGGCTTTCCAGCTTGTCGTCAAGCGCTTCGCTCGAAGACATGGCACAACTGTTTAAGATTCGATATCAAGTGAACGAGAGCGGCGATATCGTTGCTGTAGAAAGCAGTTTCTTGAACGATCTGCGCGATGAATGGCGCCGCAAGGGGCATATGGAAGCGATCACAAGCTTCTGTGCTTTTGAGATAGACCCAACTGTGGGCTGGGGTCCATTGCGGTCGATAGTAGTTGAGAAGCGGGATGTTGAGTTTCTTTGTAACCGAGTTAGAGGGCTCCCGGGGGATCACAACAGCATTGTAACACCAGATGACCCCTGGTCTGCTCACAAGTTGCTAGCAAGCTGGTATCTAGAGATCTATCCTGACCGCTCCTTTGCTTCCACTGTGGAAGAAAATGGGGATGTAGTGCTCATAAAATGCGATACCGATTTCTACGAATTCGAGGAATATGTGGGAATGCAGGGCTTTCTTGACGAACTCGAAGAAGACATGGGTTTGCGGTGGCGTTTTTCGACTTCCCTTCCGAAGGACTGGAGGGATGACTATAGGATCAGAATCTGGGCGCGCCCTGATGCGATCCCATCGATGCTAGTAATGCACTATTCTTGCTTTCAAGAAGGTGGCAACAATCGTGCTAGCTTGTACGAAAGGGCCACAGATATTCTGCGATTTCTACAGAGCCTTGAAAGCACAAGGATTTGCATCGTTTTCTTTTCCCGAGCCTTTAATGAATTTCCAGGCGAGATAGTGACGACCTCAGGCGATGCAGGTTACCGTTTCTATGATGGCGATGATGGAAGGGAGTTTTCTAACGAAACTCTAGAGCGACTGCGAGCAAGTTATTTTCCGCACGGCTGCCAACGCATATTCTCCGTTCCATCGTCCAAAAAAACCTCTCAAGGGATAGACAAATTCGAAAAGGAATTTCGGCTGCAAACGCGTCGGGCTGCTCAGCAAAGCTGCTAACGCAACACCTGTTTCAGCTGAATTGAGTGAAGTTTCAACGCGACGCAGTTCCGGGCGGCTGCAAGTAAACTCTGACCTGATACCAGATAACGGACCTTTGCCCAAAATCGATCGAAATTTGTTCCGCCCTACGGCCGCTGCAACAGAACCGGACGTTCGCATACCGTGCAGCGAAGTGCGAAATGGGCTCCAAGCAGACTTGCGGCAATGCAGCGCGTGGTTTTGCGCAAAATGCCCTGGCACCGGCCTGAGCGATCACACCGGATGACTGCTGTCAGCCCAAAACGGGCATGATCTGATTGTACAGGTATGTTAGTAGCGGACATTTAAACTACTAAACTGGGCGTCTGCACCGCAGGAAAAAGCATCATTTCTCCGTACCGACGCCAGTGGCCGCTTTCGGATTTAGCCGGCAACGCATAGGCGAAATAGTGTCGTTAATAGACACTACGCCATCAAAATTTCGATCACAGCGGTTATTCTGATCAATCAACGGGTTACGGTGCCTTCATGGTGTGAGTGATCTACTTTTGAGGCGGACCATGTTTGGATAAAAAGCCGCAATCAGAGAACAGTTTTGCAAAATTTGGCAGTGGAAGGAGAATTTAGTCTCCTCCCAAAGATCGTGGAGTAGGTGCCCGAACAACGGAACAAAACCTCAAAACATCTTGATCTAAGGGAAAATATTGGGCAACCTAAAACAGGCGGCGCAGCAATAGGCCGTTTGTCGATTTACGATACATTTACATTCAAAATGCAAATATTTAGGCAACAAAACAGAGGATATTGAATAATGAGCGCCCGCAAAGAGATCAATTGGTTCTTGGAAGAGTTTGGTCTAAGAATCGAATCCGAAATCAAAAAGACACCGTTTACTTTGCCTATGTTTGCGGGCATCGCATACCAAGAAACTGGATATCTTTGGTCGCGCATCCGCGAACACGCGGACGGTGAGGAAGCCTTCTTAGATGCCTGCGTCGGGGATGTAATCGGCGCACCGCGCCGCAAAGCGTTCCCTCGAACGCCACAAGAACTCAAAGCGATGCCCAATGGCGTTGAAATGTATGATATCGGACGGAATGCGTTGCAGATATTGGGTAACGTTGCGCCTGAATATGCTAAATATGTCCGCCACAAAAAACGTTTCTGCCGTGGCTACGGATTGTTTCAATATGATCTGCAATTCTTCAAGGAAGACCCCAACTACTTCCTTACAAAAGGTTGGAGAAGCTTCGAGGGAACATTTGGAAAAGCCTTGTCCGAGGCTACGACAAAAGCCAAAGGACTGAAGCTGTACTTAGATCGCAAACTGACCATCGCGGAATCAACAAAGGTTGCGATTGCTTATAATCGAGGGTCATATGATCGAAATCTTGGCTGGAAACAAGGTCATCGGAACGGTGCTGGCGAGTACTACGGCGAGTTGGTCAATCGCTATATAAAACTGGCTACCCGACTAGCTGCTCGCACGACACCGACTTCGCCTGGATTAAACGCTGGCCCTAACAATAGTCTGGGTCGATATATTGTGAACGCACGTTCTGGATTGGTGCTGCGGTCTGCGCCGAGCATTTCTAGCACTCGGTTGACCGTAGCCCCGGAGGGGCAGGTCGTAGGTGTTTTAGGCTTTGCCGGGAAAGACCACGACTGGGCGTTGGTCGATTTGGAAGATGACGGCCTCGCGGATGGCTTCATGGCCTCAGCCTTCTTGATAAAGGCCTAAAAGGCATAATGGTTTCCCTTATAGAGTAACGACTTATAGCTAATTTTTTGCGGTGGAAGCAAACTTACATCCAGAAACTATTACTGTCAGAATTCTGATGGAAACCGACGTCGGCTCTGGCACAGGTGGTTTGATTGACAGAGGAAATTCCGCGACTTCACCCCAATTTACGGGCCTTCTGGAAAGTTTCTTAAGGATTTATTGATGATGGCACACAATAGCAACGAACCTAAAGAAGACGGCGGTTTAGTTCTTACGATTGCGCCTTGGAAGGTAATTGAGAAAGCGCTGTCGGTAAATCCTGATCTGGCAAAAGTTATTGTAACGATTCTTGCCGTATTTGCAGGGGTTGCAATCGTTGGAGTTTGGTTCAAGGATGGCCTTGACACAGGCTTCGCGCTGCAAGTTGCTGGAATAGGCGCCGCAGTATATATAGGACTCACGATACTTGCAAATTTGCCAGGACTGCTGGTGCATACCATAGCATGGTTCGTAGCTGGTGTTTTTATGGCAATCACAACTTTAGCAGTTGTTCAGATCGTTTCAGGCGGGCGGGCACTCCCTGCAGTTTCCGTTTGGTGTCTGTATAATTGGTTTGGCCAAGGTTGTGCTCTAGCTCAAGAGCGCCCAGAAATTCCTATCGAACCCGCCAGTTCCGGAGACAATACTCAGCTGCCCGGAACGCAAGTCCCAGGTCCGCTTTTGGCTGATACTTGGCTATCGGTAAATAGGTCTGAACCTTGGACACACAAAGAGGCTGAGAGGCTTGGCGAAGAACTCGAAAATGCAGGGTGGAACGTCCAGACAAGCCAATTTAATAATGTAGCTGCTGCAGAGGGCACTCTCGAGGTTCGGTATTCGAGTCCAGAATACCGGGAAGAGGCTATAAATTTGGCCGCTGCTCTCCAAAAAATCGTCAGATCAGACACTACTGCCCCTGTACGGGTGTTTGATTTAAGTGCCTCAAAATGGCGAGATCAGACCTCACCGGAGCACATTGAAGTTTGGATCGGAAGGAAATAAATTCATTACTGTTTAAAATGAACGGCTTAAGTTGGGTGTTGAAGGAGCGCTAGTTTGCGTCAATTTATGCTCTTACTCTCGGGGCGTTCCGAAAGCATTCGCAACAGACCACAGATACTTGGATCACGCTCGAACTCACTCGTACCTGGGAAGCGGAGACAGAGCTGCTGACCTGCCCCCCGCGAAATCCCTCACCGTAATGTAGAGTCTGCGCCAACTCTGAAGGAGCAGACAGATGCGAAAGAGTCGTTTCACCGAGGCGCAGATCATCGGTATGATCAAAGAACAGGAAGCAGGGATGCCGACAGCGGAGGTGTGTCGCAGGCACGGGCTGAGCACGGCGACTTTCTACAAGTTGAAGGCCAAGTATGGCGGGATGGAAGTTTCTGAGGCCGCCAGGCTGAAGGCGCTCGAAGACGAGAACGCCAAGCTCAAGCGCCTGCTGGCCGATACCATGCTCGACAACGTCGTGCTGAAAGACTTGCTGGGAAAGAATTGACGACATTGACCAAGCGGCGAGACGCGGCGCTTCGGGCGATGCGGGATCATGACATCTCGCAGCGCCGGGCCTGCAGGCTTGTCGGTGTCGATCCCAAAACAGTCCGGCGAGAACGCCCACCGGACTGTACCGAGATCCGCAAGGAGATGCAGGACATCGCTGCCAAGCGGCGCAGGTTCGGTTACCGCCGGATCGGCGTGCTGCTGGAGCGCAAGGGCATGACCATGAACCACAAGAAGCTCTACAGGGTCTATCGCGAAGAAGGGCTGTCCGTGAAGCGGCGGCGCGGCCGGAAACGGGCGCGTGGCACCAGGGTGCCGATGCCAGTTGCGGCGTATCCCAATGCTCGTTGGTCGTTGGACTTCGTATCCGACAGCTTCGGCGCCTCGCGGAAGTTCCGGATGCTGGCAGTGATCGATGACTGCACTCGGGAATGCCTGTGCCTTATCGCGGACACCAGCCTCTCCGGCGCAAGGGTCGCCCGGGAGCTCAGCGCTCTGATCCGGCTTTACGGAAAGCCCGGCTGCATTGTCAGCGATAATGGAACTGAGTTCACCAGTCGGGCCATCCTGAAATGGGCCGACGAGAACGAGGTGCCGTGGCACTACATCGATCCGGGCAAGCCGCAGCAGAACGCGTTCATCGAGAGCTTCAACGGCAGTCTCAGGGATAAGCTACTGAACGAGGAGATCTTCGACAGCCTGGATGATGCGCGGCGCAAGCTGGCCCTATGGCGTTACGACTATAACACGGTCAGGCCACACTCGTCCTTGGGCAACCAAACGCCGCTGCAAGCGCGCCGTGCGCTTGAGCAATTTGAAAACTCCGCGCCCGGCGCGCTTGCGTCAGACGCGGAAGCCGAATACCCAGATTCAACCTGCAGACTCTCATTATGAATGAGGGACCAGCAGGGGGCAGGTCACTGCCAAACCGGTTTTTTTTTGCAGTGGTTGTTCCCGGACCAGAACCATTGAAAATTCTCGTGCCACAATCCCTTGGCAATAACTACGTTGATTTTGCTCCGTTTTTTTTCCCGGACCACGAAGAGCCGACATTCTCGCTTAACGCATTATCAAGCAATTTGGGCTCACAGCCCGAATTCGCCGCACGCAGCACGAATGACCGCTGTCGGGAAGTCGCCCAAACTTTGCAAACTCCGCTTCCTGCGCATTGCTGACCTTGATGGTTAGTGCAGCATGGTTGGTTAAGCTTTCGCGGTCTTGAATGACCGCTTTTACCGATCTGCAGTAAGATGTGTTCAGGTGCAGCTAAGGTCCGGTTTCCGCCCAACCCGCTCGAAGGCGGAGTTTTGATTTAAATCACTGGCCCTTTCCGCGACGAACCGCGACTGGCGCAATCTTTGCGCAATCCACGATCGGCAAATGCGACCCATCTTGCCTCATGCTGCGCAGGTGGCGGAGGAGCGATGACCCCGCCCTTTACGGCCAGTCCGAAAACCCGCGCCGCAGGTCTTGCAGATCGTCACTGTCGGGCCGTGACACCACCGCGCGATAGGCCCCTGGCGACAGGTCGGTGCGGCGTTTGAAGAAGTGACTGAAGCGCGAGGCATCCGAGAACCCCAAATCCGCCGCAATCTTCTTGAGCGGCAGGCCCGAATTCTCTAGTCGCGCCTTGGCCTCTGCGGTGATGCGTTCATGTACCAACTCGGCCGGGGATCGACCGGTATCGCGTTTGCAGATCCGGTGCAGGCGGTCGTATTCAACGCCCAGCGTGTCGGCATAGCGGGTCACTTTCCAGTGGTCCTTATAGTGCAGCTCGACCAGATGGCGGAACTGGCGCAGGACATTCGTTGCCTCGGCGCTGACCGACGTATCCTCTGGTGTGTGGACGCGCAGGGCCGCGATGAGCAGCAGGCGCAGGAACGCGGACATCGACATGGGCGAGCGGCGTTCGGGTTCTTCAAGCTCATGGGCAAACCAGTCAAACAGCGTCTCGATCTGCGGAACTTTGGGGTCTTCGGACAATACGGCAGAGAAGGGCGTTTCGACCAGCATCCGCAAATGCACCAATTCCGAACGCGCGCCGATCGCGTCCAGGATAATGGCATCGCTCAGCCCCAAAAGCCGCGCGCTTGCCCCCGCTTTCAGTGTCAGCACATCACGGCTGTTGCCCGGCCAGAAGAACAGCGCCGGACCATGGCGTTCATTTTCGTCCTCACCAATCAGCAGGGTGCCACGGGTCAGAAACAAGAGCGTTGCGAATCCGTCAGGAAACCGGCGGCGCAAGGACCGGTTGTGCAAAGCATCGCGCTCGTCTTGCAGTGTGGCGTAGGTATCTTGCATCACGAATCCCAGAATTTCGCATTTAATGACCAGAATCTAACATTACATGCAAAATGCTCCTGCTCTAGTCTTAAAGAGGGGAGGACGGATGCAAATCCGTTAAAAACACATGATACCTTTGACATCGTCACAATTGACCACAGAGCCGCGCATCATTACCCGCCAGAACCCGGCGACAGGGGATGTGGTCAGCCGCGAGATTGCGCATGATCTGGCTGAAAGCCTGCGGTTTGTGTCGCATGCCGCGGCGGCGTTTCCTGCGTGGTCTGCCTTGGCGGTCGATGCCCGTGCGGACCATCTTCGGGCGCTCGCGGATCGGTTGATTGCGGATGGTGACGCGCTCTGCCACGCGATGTGTGAAGAGATCGGAGCCCCACAAAAATGGGCTGCGCATAACGTCACTTTTGCCGCCCGTCTTCTGTATGGTGTCGCGGATCAGGCGGGCGCCTTGCGTCACCCCGAAACGCTGACAGCCGAAAATGACATCATCAGCGAGGCCCATCGCGTCCCCTGCGGTGTCTGCCTTGGGATCGCGCCTTGGAATGCGCCGGTGATCCTGGGCATTCGCGCCATCGCAGCGCCCTTGCTTTGTGGCAATACGGTCTTGTTGAAAGGCAATGAAATTGCGCCGCGTACCTTTCGCCTGATCGGCGACGCGGTGGTTGGGGCCGGGTTTCCGCAAGACGTGGTTCAGGTGTTCCTGTGCCCGCAGGACGACAGCGAAAGGATCGTTGATGCGCTGATCGAGCATCCGGTGGTGCGCCGGGTGAATTTCACCGGCTCGACGCGGATTGGCCGCCGGATCGCCGCGCTTTGCGCCAAGCACCTGAAGCGGCCCTTGCTGGAACTGGGCGGTCAGGCCCCGATGGTTGTGCTGGACGATGCCGATCTTGACCTTGCCGCATCAGAGGCGGTGCAGGGAGCCTACCTCAATCAGGGACAGATATGCATGTCCACCGAACGGTTGATCGTCCAGACCGACGTGGCCGATGCGCTGATCCAAAAGATCGAAAAGCTGCGCGATGCTTTGGTGGTTGGTGATCCCATTGATGCCGCGACGGACATCGGGCCGGTCATTGGCGTCGGTGCGGCAGAGCGTCTGTCCGGTCTGCTCGGCGATGCCGTGTCCAAGGGCGCACGCCTTGTGGGCGGCGGCGGGATGCGGGGTGCTTATTTCCATCCGACGCTGCTCGACGGGGTCGAGGCGGACATGCGGCTCTACACCGAAGAAACCTTTGGGCCGATCCTGTCTGTCACGCGCGTGGCGACCGACCAGGAGGCGGTGACGGTCGCCAATGACAGCGACTATGGCCTTGCCGCATCGGTTTTCAGTGGAAACCCGATGCGCGCGGACCAGATCGCAAGCCAGATCCACACCGGCATTTGCCACATCAACCGGTGCACGGTGGATGACGACCCGCTTGCCCCGTTCGGCGGGGTAAAAGCCAGCGGTTATGGCCGGTTCGGCGGGCGGTGGGCCTTGGACGAATTTACCGAACTACGTTGGATCACAAAAAGAAAAACCCCCTGAATTGGGGATGTCGGGGGGGAACCATGACACGCGCATTCGCGCGGCGCGCATCGTTCGCGCCCGACAAAGCTGCACTTGGCCCACCTGCCAGGAGCGGTGATCCAGACCGGCCATCGCATCACTGAAATCAACAAGTCATTTAGGGAGGAAAACAGATGCTTTTAGGAAAGAACATTGTTGTCACGGGGGCTGCGTCGGGCATCGGGCAGCGCACCGCAGAGCTGGCGCAATCGCAGGGGGCCAATGTGTTCTCGGTCGATCGGAACACGCCGGACAACCCGGTCGGGCATTTCATCGCGGCGGATCTTGGGTCCGCAGAGGGTGTCGCGGCGTTGGTCAACGCATTGCCAAACGGGATCGACGCCCTGGCCAATGTCGCGGGGCTTTCGGGCACGCCGGGCAAAGTGCCGACCATTGCGGTCAACTTTCTGGGGCTGCGTGCCTTGTCGCTGGGGCTGGCCCCCAAGATGAACCAATATGGCTCTGTCATCAATGTGGCGTCCATTGCCGGTTTCGGCTGGCGCAGCAATCTTGAGCGGACGCGCAAAGCCATCGACGTCAAAGGCTTCCCCGATCCTGCGCAATTCTGTGCGGACCACAACATTCAGGATGAAACCTCATACCCCGACAGCAAGGAATTGTTGCTGATGTGGACCTACCGCGCCGCCCATGATCCGGTGTTCAAGGACCGTGGCATTCGCGTGAACGCCGTCAGCCCCGGCCCGGTCGAGACCCCCATTCTTTTGCAGTTCCGCGATGTGCTGGGTGATGACCGCGTCAACGGCGACATCAACCGTGTGGGCCGTGCAGGTACGGCAAACGACATCGCGCCCTCTATCCTGTTTCTGGCATCCGACGGGGCGCGTTGGGTGAACGGCACAAACATTGCATGTGACGGCGGCCTAGAGGCCTCGGTCATGTCCGAAGCCATGAATTTCTAAGGAAAATCAAATGACTGTAAACCTTTTGATCGGTGGCCGCGAGGTCACCGCACAGGACACTCGTACCTATGAACGCCGTGATCCGGTCACGGGGAACGTGGCGACGACGGCCGCAGCCGCAAGCGTGGCGGATGCCTTGATGGCGGTTGATGCCGCCGCCGCGGCCTATCCGTCCTGGGCCGCAACGGGACCGGGTGCGCGGCGCATGTTGCTGCTGAAGGCCGCTGATGCGCTGGAGGCCAAGACTGACGAGATCATTCAGCTGATGATCACCGAAACCGGTGCAACGGCGCCTTGGGCGGGGTTCAATTGCATGCTTGCTGCGGCCATACTGCGTGAGGCGGCCGCTATCACCACACAGATCACGGGCGATGTGATCCCGGTCAACAAACCCGGCAGCCTTGCCATGGCACAGCGCAAACCATTGGGCGTCTGTCTGGCCATCGCGCCGTGGAACGCGCCGGTCATTCTGGGCGTGCGCGCCGTCGCCACCGCCATTGCCTGCGGCAACACGGTTGTGCTGAAAGCGTCCGAGATGTGCCCGGCTGTGCAACGCGCCATTGGAACCGTGTTTCAAGAGGCCGGGTTTCCAGACGGTGTGCTGAACGTGGTGACCAACGCGCCAGAGGATGCCGCAGACATCGTTGATGCGCTGATTTCGGCCCCGGCTGTGCGACACATCAACTTTACCGGATCGACCAATGTCGGGCGCATCATCGCGCAAAAAGCGGCGGCGCATCTCAAACCTGTGTTGCTGGAATTGGGTGGCAAGGCGCCGATGGTCATTCTGGACGATGCCGATCTCGAAGGGGCGGTAAACGGTGCCGCATTCGGGGCTTTCATGAACCAGGGCCAGATTTGCATGTCCACCGAACGCATCATCGTGCACGAAGGCATTGCCGATGATTTTGTCCGCGCCTTCGCGGCCAAGGCGGCCAAGCTGCCCGCAGGCAATCCGCGCGACAAGGTCGTGCTGGGGGCGCTTGTCACATTGGACGCGGCGGAAAAAATGGATCGGATCATTGCCGACGCCGTCGCAAAGGGCGGCAAGGTGCTGGCCGGTGGGACGCGCGATGGCGCGGTTGTCACGGCGACCGTGATCGACAACGTGACGCCCGGGATGCTGATCTATCAGGAAGAGAGCTTTGGCCCCGTCAAACCCATTATCAGGGTGAAAGACGATGCCGAGGCCGTGCGCGTGGCCAATGACACGGCTTATGGTCTGTCGGCATCTGTCTATAGCGCGGATATTTCGCGCGCCATGAAAGTGGCCGATCAAATCGAAAGCGGCATTTGCCACATCAACGGACCCACAGTGGGGGATGAGGCGCAGATGCCATTTGGTGGCGTCAAGGACAGCGGCTATGGCCGCTTTGGCGGCAAGGCCTGGCATCGACAGCTTTACCTCAACCCGCTGGGTCACGATCGAAGACCCCGCACAGCATTACCCGTTCTGATCCATGGCTGATCTGGAACAGAACAAACGCAATGTCATCGCTTTCTATGAGCTGATGTTCAACGATTGCGACCCGCGTCGTGCGGTGGCCGAATATGTGGGGGCGGATTACATCCAGCATAACCCCCATGTGGAGACCGGCAAAGAAGGGTTCATCGCGTATTTCGAACGTATGGCGGCCGGGTTTCCGGGCAAGCGTGTCACCATCAAACGCGCGCTGGCCGAAGGCTGCTACGTGGTCTTGCATTGCCACCAGATCTGGCCGGATGGCCTTGAATACGCGGGCATCGACATTTTCCGGCTCAATGAGGGCGGGAAGATCATCGAGCATTGGGACGTCTTGCAGGAACTGCCGGCAACCAGCGCTCATGACAACGGAATGTTCTGATGAACGTTCCCGGACGGCTGTTCGGGTTGAGCCGAACCGCAACGAACAACCCAAAATCTAGTGAAAATCCAAAGGGAGGAAAAACCATGGCTGGAAGACTCGAAGGCAAAGTAGTGCTGCTCACAGGGGCGGGTGGCGGACTGGGTCAGGCGCAGGCGCGACTGATGGCAAAGGAGGGCGCGATCTTGATGCTCGCCAATTTGCCTGAAGACCCGATTATCGCCGAAGGCAAACCCGCAACAGGCCTGTGGGACAATGCACAAAACGTGGCCAGGGAAATCTGTGATGCCGGTGGTCGGGCAGAGGTTGTCGCGCTTGATGTGACACAGGAAGATCAGTGGGAGGCCGCGGTCGCCAGGACCGTTGCCAGTTTTGGCAAGCTGGACGTGCTGGTGAACAATGCCGGTATTTATTACCATGCGGGTCTGCTGGATCATACGGTCGAAAAATTCCACCAGATTGTGGGCGTCAACCAGTTGGGCACCTTGCTGGGTATGAAGGCGGCGGTTCCCGCAATGAAGGAAAACGGCGGCGGGTCGATCATCAATTTCGCTTCCATCTATGGCATCGCGGGGGCAGGCGTCTCAACCGCCTATCAATCTACCAAGGGCGCTGTCCGTCTGATGACCAAATCAGCCGCGTTGGAGTTCGTAGGCGACAACATCCGCATCAATGCCATCTGTCCGGGCATGTTCGACACCAACCTGTTCGAATCCTCTGTGCCCAAAGAGGCATGGGGCCCGTTGGTCGATCTGGTGCCGATGAAACGCTTTGGCAAGCCTGATGAAATTGGCTACGGCACCGTGTTCCTTGCTTCGGATAAATCCTCGTTCATGACGGGGGCCGATCTGGTGATTGATGGCGGTTACACCTGCCCATAACGCGAAAAGGGCCGCGCAGCCGATGCGCGGCCCGCTCCGCTTGTGCCAGAGGGCAAGACCGGGGAAGATGCCGCGCCGGGGCGATCCGCAAATTTCGAACCTGCGGCATGAAAATCAAATCACAGATGCGCTGCGTTCGGTTACGCGGCAGGGGCGCCTAAACGCTCTCTGTAGCGGATGGGCGGAACGCCCATCATCTTTCGAAATTCGCGCCGAAAGGTTTCAGCCGATCCAAAGCCACAGATTTCCCAGACATCCGACAGCGGAATAGACCCATTCTCAAGCAGTTCTGCCGCCCGCGACACACGCTCTACCTTTAGCCAGTTCAGCGGGGTTGTCCCGGTCTCTTCGTGGAACCGTCTTGCCAGGGTCCGACCGCTTGTTGCCGCTTCGCTGGCCATGCGTTCAATTGGCCATTCTTCGTCAATTGATGCGCGGATGCGGTCCTGGAGTGACGCCAAGCCCGAGCCTGTGCGGGGTTTTGGGTCCGGGCGCGGCACGAATTGGCGTTGGCCCCCATCCCGTTGTGCCGGAAGCACCAGCCTGCGCGCCACAGAAGCAGCCACCTGTGCGCCGTAGTCCTGGCGGATGATATGCAAGCCCAGATCAAGACCGGCGGCAGATCCGGCAGAGGTAAAGACACGGTCGCCTTCGACGAACAACACGTCGGGATCAACCGAAATCTCTGGAAAGCGCTCTGCCAGCATATCCGTGTACCGCCAATGGGTTGTCGCCGATTTGCCGTTCAACAAACCCGCCGCCGCCAGCACAAATACTCCTGAACAGATTGACGCGATCCGGGCCCCCCGGTCATAGGCGGCGCGCAGGGCCTTGCAAAGCGCCTCTGGCACCGGCGTGTCCGCGCCACGCCAACCGGGCACAATGATCAGGCTGGCCTCTTGCAACAGTTCAAGACCGGCGTCGACCTGAATGGTAAAGCCGCCAAGCGCGGCAATTGGCCCGTCGTCCGCGGCCACGGTCGCAAAGCGATACCAGTTTTCGATTTCTGGCCGTGGCAGGGCGAAAAGTTCGACCGCGATGCCGAATTCAAATGTGCACAGACCATCATAGGCGATGGCGCAAACCAAACCGTTTTTTGCGGGGGGCATGGCCGTTTTGGCCATGTTGGCAGAATTTGACTGTGTGTTGTCCATTTCGCCAGTATCGCGATTTTCCCCGGCATGACAAGTATCGGTCATCAACGCAAATCGGAGATGCGCCCATGACCCTTCAGATTGACCTGCTCGCTGCCATCGACACCTATTTTGACGCCATCCATGACTGTGACACAGAGAAGCTGAATGCGGTGTTTCACCCCCAGTCCAGCCTTTTTGATGCCGATCAGGGCACCGTGTTCGTCGAACCGATCGACAGTTTCAGCCGCGATGTCGCTGGCCGCACGTCCCCGGCCAGCAAGGGCCAGCCCCGCGAAGCCGAGGTTTTGTTGATCGACTATCTCTCGCCAATCAGCGCGACCGTGAAGGTTCGCATCCGGGCGCATGAGAACGTCTTTGTCGATCATCTGGGCTTTGTGAAGGGTGCTGAGGGTTGGCAGATCGTATCCAAGATCTGGCATCTCGAACGTGTCGTTGATGCAGAAAATACCGATCAAAAGGCCGCTTGAGCCGCCCCCAATCGTTTCAATCAGGAGAATTTATCATGCAACGTACCCCGGTAAACCCATGGAATTGGTCGCTGAACCTTGGCTACAATCAGGGCGAGGTCATCGAAGGCACCACGCGCCAGTTGATCTGCGCGGGCCAAACCTCTGTCGACGGCGAGGGCAATCCACAGCACCTTGGCGACATGCGCGGCCAGATCGGCCTTGCACTGGACAACCTCGAGGCCGTCTTGCAGGGCGCGAATATGGGCCTTGGCAATATCATCCGGCTGGGTGTCTATGCGACCGATGTGGACGAAGCGCTTAAAAACTTTGATCTTTTCGGAATGCGCTTTGGCCCGATCCAATGCGCACCGCCGATGACGCTGCTGGGGGTGAGCCGCCTTGCGATACCGGGTTTGTTGTTTGAAATA
This sequence comes from Marinovum sp. J2-8, assembly GCF_055808435.1. NCBI lineage: Bacteria > Pseudomonadati > Pseudomonadota > Alphaproteobacteria > Rhodobacterales > Roseobacteraceae > Marinovum > Marinovum sp. J2-8. The sequence continues at coordinate 454,352 of NZ_JBVVRZ010000003.1, forward strand.
GAAGCAACAGCGGCGGCCTGAGCCCTTTGCCAAAGCAGCAGCCATGCAGCGACATATGTTGCGTGGCTGTTTGTGCGCCTTTTGCGACGAACTTTGACCGCCGATTCCGGTGTGACCTACACAGGGCAAATGCCAGCCCATTTTGCGCCATGCCGTGCAGATGGTGAATGATCGGCGACCTATGCTTGACCGGCACAACGTCATTTTCTACTGTCATGCCATTCGTAGAGGAGTGAACGACGATGGACAAACGCGACCGGTAATCCGGAACACCGCCCACGGGGCGGAACCGCGCTCTTGGCGGATAACGCCCGGAGTCCATCGAACACACATCTTACGGAGCAGTCATGCCCAGACTACAGAACAAAACCGCCCTCGTCACCGGGGGTGCCCGTGGCATTGGTGCCGCCATCGCAAAGGCCTTTTGCGACGAGGGTGCCAAGGTCATCCTGACAGACATCGACGCAGAGACCGGTCAGGCCACCGCAGACCAGATCGGCGCGATCTTCGCCCGGCTTGATGTCGCCGCCGAGGCCGATTGGGATGCGGTGGCCGGGCGATTTCCCAGCCTTGACGTATTGGTGAACAACGCCGGCATCACAGGGTTCGAAGGGCCGTTCGACGGCGCGCCGCCCGCCCATGACCCGGAACATGCCTCCTTGGCCGATTGGCGGGCCGTGCATGCGGTGAACAACGACGGCACTTTCCTCGGGTGTCGATATGCGATCCGCGCCATGCGGGCGAAGGGGGGTGGCAGTATCATCAACATCTCGTCGCGCTCGGGGCTTGTCGGCATTCCAATGGCCGCCGCCTATGCGGCCTCGAAGGCTGCGATCCGAAATCACACAAAGTCGGTTGCGCTTTACTGTGCCGGGCAGGGGCTTGCGATCCGCTGCAATTCAATTCATCCGGCGGCGATCATGACCCCGATGTGGGAGCCGATGTTGGGCGATGGACCTGACCGGGCGGACCGTGAGGCCGCGATGGTCGCAGACACGCCGATGCGCCGGTTTGGCGAAACCAAAGAGGTCGCAGCCCTTGCCGTCATGCTCGCCTCGGACGAGGCCGCTTATATGACCGGTGCGGAGCTGACGATTGATGGCGGCATCCTGGCCGGGTCTGCGGCCACACCGGGCGGCTGAACTTCGCTCGGTGGGGGCGCGCATGCGCACGCCCCCACCACGCCGCCATTGCGCTGATCAAAGTCTGACTGCGCCCTTTCAAGGCTTGTGATGTGCGCTGGCACCGCCCGGCGCGCCAAATTTTCCTGACACGGCGCGAAAAAGTCTTTGACCCTGACATTAGTGTCAAGGCGCTAGGAGGGCCTCTCATCAAGCGAAAATGAGTCGATGACAGGAGGCCAATCAACATGGCAAGCGACAACAAATGGCAAGGCAAGGTGGCAATTGTCACCGGTGGCAGCTCTGGTATCGGTGAGGCAACGGCGACCGAACTTGCGAAGCAAGGCGCAAATGTTCTGATCACCGGGCGCAATGCGGAAAAGCTGGCGACGGTGGCGGATGTTTGTGCCAGTATCGAGGCACTTCAGATGGATAGCGCGCAGGTGGACAGTGGGGCACAGATTGTGGATGCCGCGATGTCCCGCTGGGGGCGGATTGATCTGCTGGTGAACAATTCCGGCGCGGGGCAACCCCTGCCGATTGACGCGTATGATGTTGATGTAATTGCGAAAATGTCTGCATTGAACATCGTCGCACCGTCTCAACTTGTCCGGGCCTCGCGTGCGGCCCTGCGCAAGAGTAAGGGGACAATCGTCAACATTGGCACCGCTGTGTCCAGGGGGGCTGCGCCGATGCTGGCACATTACGGCGCGACAAAGGCCGCGTTGGAACATCTGACAAAGTCCTGGGCGATCGAGCTGGCCAATGACGGCATCCGCGTCAATGCAATCGCACCGGGCCCCGTCAAAACCGGCGCATTGACCGGGATGATGGGATTGCCAGAGGAGATGGCCCAGCAGGTCGAAGCGCAAGAAGCCGCTCAAATTCCTCTTGGGCGGCGGGGCGTCACGGCGGATATCGTGCCGTGGATTCTGCGGCTTGGGAGCTCCGAAAACGCATGGCTGACGGGGCAGGTTCTGACCGTTGATGGCGGCTGGTCGCTGCGGACCTGATCCATTTGGGGCCGGGGGCGAACAGAAGCGCACCCCGGCTTCACTTGATAAACCTGTGTCACATTCACATGTTGATCAGGCTTTCTGGAAAGGACGTCTAAGATGCAGGCGAAAGAAGCCGCAGAGCGGTTGGGGATCACCCAACGGATGTTGCGCCACTATGAAAAACAAGAGCTGCTGGAGGTCGGGCGCACGCTGAATGGCTATCGCAGCTATAGCGAAGCTGACCTGAGACGCGCGCGCCGCATCCGTGACTTTATCGCGACCGGGTTTTCGACCCGGGAAATACGGGCAATGCGCGCCTGTCTTTCAGACAGCGGCGCTGGCCCTTGCGAAGATGGCATCCAGAAACTGACAGAGAAACTGGCGCATATTGACAGGCTCAAGGCCGAGCTGGACGAAAAAAGGGCCGCGGTTCTGGACCGGATGGCGTGGCTGCGGAATGGTCTCTCCTCGCTAAGCCGTCACTGACCTGACGCGTGCAAAAGCCTGCTTCTCCGGGGCTGGGTCGTGGCTGAGTTCAGAGCAGGTAAAGCGCCAGATACAATGTGGCGGCCCCGACGAACATCGCGGCCAGCACATTGCGCGTCACGAGGCCGGTCAACAGGGCCGCAGCGGCGGCAAGCATGCGCGGCGCATCCGGTGCACCGCCGGTGGCGGCAGGCCAGACCACAAGCGGCGCCACCAGCCCCGGCAGGATCGCCACGGCGGTATAGCGCAAGTGTCGCAGCAGCCATTCGGGCAAGGCGCGTCCGCCGACCAGTCCGGTGAAGCTGAACCGCAACAGAAAGCTGCCGATCCCAAGACCGACAATCACCAGCCAGATTTCCCAGGTTTCGATCATGATGTGCCACCTTGGCCGGATCTCATGCGCAGCTGTCTTTCCAGTTCGGCACCGGCCATCATCCCGGCGACCCCGGCGACCAACAGCCCAAGGTTATAGGGCAGGAAAGCAAAGACCAGAGCGACCACAATCGACACCAGCGCCGCCAGGACATGGGGCAAGGTGCGCAGCATGGGCGCAATCAACGCCAAAAAGGTGATGGGCACGGCGAAATCCAATGCCATCCAATCCGGGATGCTTTTGCCCAACATCGCGCCGGCCAGGGTTGCAACCCACCAGGCAGGGGACACCGCCAGCGCCGCACCAAAGAAATAGGCCACCCGATTTTTCAGCGCCATATCCGGGGTGCTTTCGTACTTTGCCGTGGCGGTGGCAAAGCTTTGATCCAGGGTGAAATAGGCGATCAGCGCGCGTTGCCAGACCGGTGCCGCGCCAAGATAGGGGGTCAAAGCGGCGGAATACATCGCCATACGCAGGTTGACCGCCAGCGCCGAAACCAGCGTAATCAGAGCCGGCACGTCATCGACCATCAACTGCAACGCGGTGAACTGGGCCGCGCCGGCGATCACCACGATGGAAAAGCTCAGGGTTTCGTAGACGTTCAAACCCGCTTCGGTCGCCACCACGCCAAACAACAATCCAAATGGCGTGATCACCAGAAGGAAGGGCAATCCGTCGCGCAGCCCGCGCCAGAAATCACGATTGGGGGTGGAGGGTGTCATGGGTTCATCCTAGGGTCTGCGCCAGATCTACTAAGCCAAAGGCGGAGACGCAATTGCCGAGGATGGAAAACGCCCGCTCTTATCTGATTTCCCCTGACCCCGAAGCGGCGGGGTTAACTCGGGTGGTGGCAGGTGTCGATCATGAAGGCAGGCCACAGGACATCGCCGTGGTCGAGGAACGGCCCCTGACGATCTTTCTCAACAGTCAGGAAATCGTGACGGCGATGACCATCGGCGATTACCCGGATCTTCTGGCGTTGGGGTTTCTGCGCAATCAACGCATGCTGCTGGACGATGATGTGGTGACCGGCGTCGATTATGACGCCGACCTTGCGGTTGTGGTGGTGCGCACCGCCCGCCAGACCAGCCATGAGGACAAGCTGAAAAAGAAGACGCGGACCAGCGGCTGTGCGGTTGGGACGGTGTTTGGCGATATGATGGAGGGGCTTGAGGGGTTGGTGCTGCCGCAGGCAGAGCTGCGTTCCAGCTGGCTTTACGCCTTGTCCGCACAGATCAATCAAACGCCGTCGCTTTATCTTGAGGCGGGGGCGATCCACGGCACGGTGTTGTGTCAGGGCGACCATCCATTGGTCTATATGGAGGATGTCGGCCGGCATAATGCGGTCGACAAGATTGCGGGCTGGATGCTGCGCGAAAACGTTGGGGCGGCGGACAAGATCCTTTATACCACCGGGCGCCTGACCTCGGAGATGGTGATCAAGACGGCCTTGATGGGCATTCCCGTTCTGGCCTCGCGGTCGGGGTTCACCGCCTGGGGTGTCGAGATTGCCCGCCAGGTCGGCATGACGCTGATTGGGCGGATGCGCGGCAAACGGTTCATTTGTCTGTCCGGGGCAGAGCGGGTGATTTGGGACGCCGATCCCGCAAGCGTGCCGCAAGAAGACAGGAAACATCGGCGCAAGGGGGATGGCCGATGACCGGGCCGCTGACTGGGCCGCTGACTGGGCCGCTGGGCGTGATCCTTGCCGGGGGCCGGGCCACCCGGATGGGCGGTGGCGACAAGGGATTGTTGCGTCTTGGCGGGCTGTCGATCCTGGATCACGTGATTGACCGCTTGCGACCGCAGGTCAGCGGATTGGTCTTGAACGCCAATGGCGATCCGGCGCGGTTTGCCGGGTTTGGTCTGCCGGTGATTGCCGATTCCATTGATGGCTTTGCCGGGCCTCTGGCCGGTGTGCTGGCCGGGCTGGACTATGCCGCCGACCAAGGCGCAGAGACGATTGTGACCGCCGCCGCAGACACCCCGTTTTTCCCAACCGATCTTGTCGCCAGGCTGGTGCAGGCCGCAGAGGGCCAGACCCGGCCACTTGTGCTGGCCGCGACCCCACGCGGGGTGGAACAGACGAAATCCATGTCGCGCGGCGGCCATGTGCGCCACCCGACATTCGGGCTTTGGCCGGTGGCGCTGCGCAACGATCTGCGCGCGGCCTTGGCGGGGGGATTGAAAAAGGTCGTTCTGTGGAGCGATGCCCATGGCGGACGCGAGGCGATGTTCGATGCGGAAACGGCATTTTTCAACGTCAACACCCCCGAGGATCTGGCCGAGGCAGAGGCGATGATATAATGCGACTATATGGTGTGACCGGATGGAAGAATTCTGGCAAAACCGGGCTGATGGAACGGCTGGTGCGTGAGATCACGGGCCGGGGGTTTACGGTGTCGACCGTCAAACATGCGCATCACACATTTGATGTCGACCAACCGGGCAAGGATTCGCACCGCCATCGCATGGCCGGGGCGGGGCAGGTTTTACTGGCTTCGCGCACACGCGTGGCGTTGATGACCGAATTGCGCGGCGAAGAGGAGCCGGGGCTGGATCACTTGCTGGGCCAGCTTGCGCCCTGCGATCTGGTGCTGGTCGAAGGCTACAAACGCGACGGCCATCCCAAGATCGAGGCGCATCGCGCCGCAACCGGCCAGCCGCTGATTGCCCCGGATGACGCGACGGTGCGCGCCGTGGCGTCGGACCAGATGACGGATGTGGCGATCACATTGGACCGGCTGGTGTTCGATTTGGACGACACCAAAAGCATCGCGGATTTCATTCTGGCCGAGGTCGGATTATGAGCGGCAGCCCCCTGCAACCGCCGCCGCTGCGCAATGATTGTTTTGCCCTGCCTGCCGGGGTCAATTGGACCCCGGTAGAGGATGCGCTGGCGCATCTGCGTGACAATCTGAACGCGGTTGCCGCGGTCGAGGTCTGTGCCGTGGATCAGGCGGCGGGGCGTATCCTGGCCAAGGACGTCACTGCGCATCGCTCCAATCCGCCGACCGCGAATGCGGCGGTGGATGGGTATGGCTTTGCCGGTGGTCTTGCGGCCGGGGCGGTGGAACTGCCGCTATTTCCGGGGCGTGCGGCGGCGGGGGTGCCTTTTGCGGGGACCGTGCCACCGGGCCGGGCGCTGCGCATCCTGACCGGTGCGGCGTTGCCGGCCGGGGTCGACACCGTGGTTTTGCAAGAAGATGTGACCACAGATGGCCGCGCCATCGCGTTGCGCGGGCCATTGAAACAGGGGGCAAACACCCGCAAAGCGGGCGAAGACGTGGTGGCCGGTGAGGTCATTCTGCGCGCTGGGCGTCGGTTGATGGCGGCGGATGTGGCGTTGATGGCGGCGGTTGGCGTGGCAGAAGTGCCGGTGCGACAGCGGCTGCGGGTCGGGGTCTTGTCCACCGGGGATGAAATTGTCGCGGCTGGCGGGACCGCCGGACCGGGGCAGATTTTCGATGCCAACCGACCGATGCTTTTGGCGCTGGCCGAGGCTTGGGGATATGCGGCGGTTGATTTGGGAATTGCCCCGGATGATCGCCCGACATTGCGCGCCACGTTGGACCGCGCGGCGGGGCAGGTGGATGTGATCCTGACCTCTGGCGGCGCCTCTGCCGGGGATGAGGATCACATGTCTGCCCTTCTGCGCGCCGCCGGGGCGCTTCAGATGTGGCGCATCGCGGTCAAGCCGGGGCGGCCATTGGCCCTTGGGCTGTGGGATGGCGTGCCGGTGTTCGGTTTGCCGGGCAATCCGGTGGCGGCGCTGGTCTGTGCGCTGATCTTTGCGCGTCCGGCGCTGGCGGTATTGGCGGGCGGGCATTGGCAGCGGCCACAAGGGTTCGACGTGCCCGCCGCCTTTGCCAAGACCAAGAAGCCGGGCCGGCGCGAGTATCTGCGGGCGCAAATGCAGGATGGCCGGGCGGCGGTCTTTGGCTCTGAAGGATCGGGGCGGATCAGCGGGCTGTCCTGGGCCGAGGGGCTGGTGGAATTGCCGGATGGTGCCGCAGAGATCCGCGAAGGCGATTTGGTGCGCTTTCTTCCGTATGGCAGTTTCGGATTGTAACGGCGCTTAATCGAAGGTGCCGGCGATCCGTCCCAAAAGCATGAACGCCCGCGAGGTGCGCGTATTGGAAAAGGCCGCCACTTCCGCATCTGACGCACGTTCGGAAAAGCTCTGGAAAGTGCGGTCATAGACCCGCAGGAAATGATGCGCCGCATCGCGGAAAATCGGATCCTGTTTCATCCGACCCGCGCTGAGCGCCAGCGAAGACCGGTCGCGCACGCCACCAAGGCCCGCAATCGCACGGCCCCGCGCGCCTTCGGCAAAACGCCGCCAGACATCGGGCTTGGCCATGTCGGGGCGCAGGTCGTCCATGTAAATGCCATCCTGGCTGAGCAGGGTCAGCACATCCTGTGCGGCCTGAACCAATTGCGCGGTTGCACGATGCTTGAGCGCGCGGCGCAGCGCCGCAAACCCATCGCGGTCGTCCGCGGTTTCCGGGAAATTCAGCGCGCAGATGAAATCCTCGTTCGACAATTCAGGTTCAAGCGCCTCGGCCGGGGTGCCAAGCGCCAGCGCGGGCTGGTCATCCGAGGATGACGCAGGCGCGGCGGGCGCAGGCGCGGTTGCCATCGCGGTGCGATGCGCGCCAATCTCGCGGGTTGAGGAAAACATCGCCATCGCCGCTTCGGCCTTGCGCTGGGCGGCGGCAATTTCATCCAGCTTGCGCGTGACCGAAGTGGCCGCAGCGCCCCCCTGACCCTGGCTGACATAGGCATGGCGCAAAGCGTCGATCGCGGTTTGCAACCGGCTGCTTTCATCGCGCATCACCTTGCTGGCCCGCGCGGCGGTGGCCGCGACCCAGATCATCGCCACCGGCATGAACACCGCCAGAAGGGTCATCAGGAACCGCAGACCTTCGTCCGTGCCATTGCCGGTCCCCAAACCAGACGGTTTCAAAACCACAAAGAAAATGACCGCCCCCAACAGCCACACAAGTGACAGGGCAACAGCGACAATTTCGATTCCGGTCACCTTGGGTGCGCGGTTTCGTTCATAGATTCCCAATGGCGTTGGTGCCGAAGGCGCAACCCGCGCGCTTCGGTCCTCGGTCTGGGGGGCAGATTGGTCGGCGGGCATTTCCGGGACTTTCGGGACAGGTTACGTCGTGCCGTCAGATATACGCGATTTTCAGGATTTCGTAATCCTTGGTGCCGCCGGGGGTGCGCACTTCTACGCTATCGCCCTCTTCCTTGCCGATCAAAGCGCGGGCAATGGGCGATTTCATGTTCAACAGGCCCTTTTCGACATTGGCCTCGTGTTCGCCAACGATTTGCCAGGTCTTTTCCTCGTCGGTGTCTTCATCAACCACGGTCACGGTTGCGCCGAATTTGATTGTCCCGGACAATTTGGTCGGGTCGATGACCTCGGTCAGGCTCAACACGCCCTCAAGCTCCTTGATCCGGCCTTCGATGAACCCCTGTTTTTCGCGGGCGGAATGGTATTCTGCGTTTTCCTTGAGGTCGCCCAGTTCGCGCGCCTCTGCAATCGCCTTAATGACGGCAGGCCGCTCAACGGATTTGAGCAGTTTCAATTCGGCTTCGAGCGCAGAATGTCCCGCGCGGGTCATCGGTATCTTTTCCATAGGCCTTACCAGAAAGGGCCGCCTTTGCCCGAATGGGTGGCGGCGAAATCATATCAGCGTGTTTCAGCGACATTGCCTTAGGCGGTCCATCGGATGCAAGAGGGAAAGGCGGAATTGGCGGGAACGTGCGTGCAGGGGCGCGGGGCGTCGGCCATGGGGGGCATGATCTGAACCTGATGATATGGATCTGTCATCACACCCCGGGGGCGGCTGGGTTGCGACGCTAACATGTGGTTTTTGCGAATTTAACCTGTTCTGAACGCATAATGACGCAGCGCACAACGTTGACCCAAGGCAAATTTCCGGGCAGGACTCTGCGAGCTATGATGCAGGTGCAGCACCAGCCGAGGGAGCGGATATGACCGAAGTGACGCGCGAAGCGATGGAATATGATGTTGTGATCGTGGGGGCGGGGCCTGCGGGGCTTTCCGCGGCGATACGGTTAAAACAGCTGGATAGCGATCTTGAAGTTGTGGTGCTTGAAAAAGGCTCAGAGGTCGGTGCGCATATCCTGTCGGGCGCGGTGCTGGACCCTTGCGGTCTTGACGCGCTGATCCCGGATTGGAAGGCCAAGGGCGCGCCGCTGAATGTGCCTGTCACCGAAGACAAGTTTTACATGCTGGGCGAAGCCGGGCAGATCCGCATTCCCAATGCGCCGATGCCGCCGCTGATGAACAACCACGGCAATTATATTGTCTCGATGGGCAATGTCTGTCGTTGGATGGCCGAACAGGCCGAGGGCCTGGGCGTCGAGATTTTCCCCGGCATGGCCTGTTCCGAGCTGATCTATGGTGATGCCGGTGAGGTTGTGGGTGTCATCGCGGGCGAGTTTGGCAAAAACGCCGACGGCACAGCCGGTCCGAATTACGAGCCGGGCATGGAGCTGCGCGGCAAATATGTCTTCCTGGGCGAAGGTGTGCGCGGGTCGCTGTCGAAAGAAGTGATCGCCAAATACGACCTTTCCGCCGGCAAAGAGCCGCAGAAATTCGGTCTGGGGATGAAGGAAATCTGGGAAATCGACCCGGCCAAACATAAAGAAGGCAGCGTAACCCACACCATGGGCTGGCCGCTGGGCGGCAATGCGGGCGGCGGCTCCTTTATTTATCATCTGGAAAACAATCAGGTCTATGTCGGCTTTGTCGTGCACCTGAACTACAAGAACCCCTATCTCTTCCCCTATATGGAATTCCAGCGGTTCAAGCATCACCCGATGGTGGCAGAGCTGTTGGAGGGCGGCAAACGCGTCGCCTATGGCGCGCGGGCGATCACCGAAGGCGGCTATCAGTCGATGCCAAAAATGGTGGCGCCGGGCGTGGCGCTGTTGGGCTGTTCGGTGGGCATGGTCAATGTGCCGCGCATCAAGGGCAATCATAATGCGATGCTTTCGGGCAAGGCGGCAGCCGAAGCCGCGTTCAACGCGATCAAGGCCGAGCGGGCCGGTGACGAGCTGAGCGATTACGAGGTCGAGGTGCGCACCGGCGTGATTGGTCAAGACCTGAAGAAGGTGCGCAACGTCAAACCGATGTGGTCGAAATGGGGGCTGACGGCGTCCCTGGCGCTGGGCGGGTTTGATATGTGGACCAACAGCCTGTTTGGTCTGTCGCTGTTTGGCACCGTCAAACATGGCAAATCCGATGCCGAAGCCACGGAAAAGGTATATGGCCACAAACCGATCGACTATCCCAAGCCTGACGGCAAGCTGAGCTTTGATCGGCTGACCAATGTGTCGTTCTCCTTTACCAACCACGAAGAAGAACAGCCCTGTCACCTGACGCTGAAGGACGCGTCGGTGCCAATTGGCGAAAATCTGCCCCAGTTTGCCGAACCGGCCCAGCGCTATTGCCCGGCTGGGGTGTATGAAGTGGTGGAAAAGGACGGCGCGCCGGAATTTGTCATCAACTTCCAGAACTGTGTGCACTGCAAGACCTGTGACATCAAAGATCCCAGCCAGAACATCAACTGGGTCACACCGCAGGGCGGCGATGGGCCGAATTATCCCAACATGTGATACCGCAACCGCGTGACGATTGTGATGAAGCCGGGCCAAATTGGTCCGGCTTTTGTCGTTTTGGGCGATTTGCGGCGGAACCGGGGCAGGGCGGTGCCGCAAGTCTGCCACATTGATTCCAGGGATTGGGAGTGGCGTTTTTTTAAGTAATTGATTTTAAATGGATAAGTGGGTTCGTTTGGCCGCCCCAATTTATAGTTAAAATAGGCGAAAATTTTCTAAAAATTATCATTTCTGCCCCAGACCTGCCGGAAACCAATTCCATATTGAGTGGGTAGCAAGCGTGGCCGCGGTGGCCGCCGATCCGACCAAAGGAACAAAGACATGAATACTCGGTTCATCAAATCCGTTGTGAACACGGCAGCAACCACCCACGTTGAAATGCCCTGGGCCCGTGGTGCACGTCGCGCCGCAATGATTGCTCGCCGCAGCGCGCCTCTGGAACTGCTGAAGTCCGCCTGATACGAATCAGTCGATCCGCGTTTCAAAAAGCCGCGCTCTGCAATGGGCGCGGCTTTTGTCGTCTTTGCTGCCAAATTCCGGCGCAAAACGCATGGTTTCCCGCGATTCTTCTGCACGGTGACATCGGCCAACGCCGCAAAATCCGGTAACAATCCCGCCCCCCAAGGGCCATTGCCGCGTCAGGGCGGACAATTCGGCCCGGTTTTTGACAGATGACCGCAAAACACGGACATTGTTGCGGTTGGATATGAATTGAATTGTCGATCTGACGTTGTCGGTGGGGGCCGACGCGGATGTGACCCGAATAAACAGGTGCACGCCATGACCGCTTCTTATCGCCCACAGCCGAAATCCCATTTTGACATCACACGGTCGACGGCGCGATCCGCCCCGCTTGCCCGGGTCGAGCCGCCATACAGAGGCGAACATCATGCCTTGCGCGACGCTGTCGAGATGCGCAGGCTTGAGGTGACGGCGCTTTTGCCGGATTTCAGCCTGCATCAAGCGGCGCATATGGTGCCGCAGACCGAATTGTTTGATCGCGCCGTGTCCGGGTTTGCCCGTGGTACGGTTTTGGCGACACCAAATGGGCCTTGCGCCATCGAAGATCTGATGCCCGGCGATCCGGTGCAATCCTCGGCAGGGCCGCAACAGGTGCTTTGGATCGGGTCAACGACGCTTTTGTCAGGTCAGGCCGGGGCAGCTTCGCTGTTGAATGGTTTGATCCGGGTGACCGGTGACGCATTGGGCCGGGGTCGGCCGAGCCATGACATGATGTTCGGACCTGCGGCCGCAGTATTGCACAATCCGCCGCAAATGCGTGCCGGCACTGGCGAGGGCAGGGTGCTGACCCCGCTTGCGGATTTCATTGATGGCGTGTCGGTGTTCCGGGTGACCCCGCCAAGTGCGGTGCGTGTTTACCACCTGATGTTGCGCAAACATGCGGTGGTCACGGCTGGCGGTCTGGAAGTTGAAAGCTATCACCCCGGCAGCGGCGGCAGGATTGCCCAGATGGGCAGTCAGACACAGTCGCTTTTCATGTCGCTGTTCCCCGGAATTGCCAGGCCCGCGCGATTTTGGCCCGCTTGGCTTTCCCCGTGTGGAACGTGAGATGCTGGAAGGTCTGGGATAGAGCGCGGGCGCAGATCAAAACCCTGCGCTGATTGTTGTCAGGCAGGGTGGCGCAAATCGTGTGATGCCGGCAGGATGATTCAGGCAGGCAAGATAGCGCAGGCAAAATCAGGCCGGCAAAATCAGGCGTTTTTGCTTAGCCGCGCTTCCAGCACTTCGAATGGCACGCCCGGTTGATCCTTGGCCCCACGGATCACCAGCGATGTCTTGACCGAGGCCACATTGGGGGCTGTCAGCAATTCTCCGGTCAGAAAGCTCTGAAAGCTTGAAAGATCGGGCGCGACACATTTCAGGATGAAATCCACCTCGCCGTTCAACATGTGGCATTCGCGCACCAGCGGCCAGGCCCGGCATCGGTCTTCAAAGGCCGACAGATCGCTTTCGGCCTGGCTGACCAGCCCGACCATCGCAAAAACCTGCACCTCAAAGCCCAATTCACGGGCATCAACCTCGGCGTGATAGCCGCGAATATATCCCTGTTCTTCCAGCGTGCGCACACGGCGCAGACAGGGGGGGGCAGAAATACCTACCCGTCGGGCAAGCTCGACATTGGTCATGCGCCCGTCTGCCTGAAGCTCTGCCAGAATTTTGCGATCTATTGGATCAAGTCGTGTTCCCGGCATTTCGCCCTCCGCCGAATTGCGATTGTTATAACAGCTTGGCAGGCCTACGCAATTATCTTTCCAAATTACGCAAGATTCTTTTCATGCTGTGATTTTGCCCTGATCGGGGCGCATGACGGGGTTTCATGGCCTTTTCGTTTGAGGGCAGGATGGCTATATGCGGCGTCTGATAGAGATGCGCAAGCCAAAGGGGCACCACATGGCCGAGACCCGCCACACCAAAGTTCTGATCATCGGCTCCGGCCCAGCGGGATATACCGCGGCGTTTATGCCAGCCGTGCGATGTTGAATCCGATTCTGGTGCAGGGGATTGAACCCGGCGGCCAGCTGACCACCACAACCGAGGTCGAGAACTGGCCGGGTGACAGCGAGGTCCAGGGCCCCGATCTGATGATCCGCATGCAGGATCATGCCAAGGCGATGGGCTGCGAGATCATTGGCGACATCATCACCAATCTCGACACATCGAAACGCCCGTTCACCGCGACCGGTGACAGCGGCACGATCTATACGGCGGATGCGGTGATTCTGGCGACTGGCGCGCGGGCCAAATGGCTGGGCCTGCCGTCGGAAGAGGCGTTCAAGGGCTTTGGCGTGTCGGCCTGTGCCACCTGCGACGGCTTCTTTTATCGCGGTCAGGAAATTGTGGTGATCGGCGGCGGCAACACCGCAGTTGAAGAGGCATTGTTCCTGACGAACTTCGCGTCAAAGGTGACGCTGATCCATCGCCGGGATGAACTGCGGGCGGAAAAGATCCTGCAGGATCGGCTGATGAAAAACCCCAAGATCGAACCGCTGTGGTTCCATCAATTGGAAGAGGTCGTCGGCGAGGACAACCCCAAGGGCGTCGAGGCCGTGCGCGTCAAACATGTCGAGACCGGCGAGATCACCGAAATCCCGTGCAAGGGCGTGTTTGTCGCCATTGGCCACGCCCCGGCGAATGAGTTGGTCAAGGATGTGCTGGAGTTGCACAATGGTGGCTACGTCAAGGTCGAGGCCGGAAGCACCCGCACCTCTATCCCGGGCATCTTTGCCGCCGGCGATCTGACCGACCATGTCTATCGTCAGGCGGTGACCAGTGCCGGCATGGGCTGTATGGCGGCGCTGGACGCGGAAAAATTCCTGGCGGAACACGACGCGTGATCCCACGGGGCTGAATCCGACAAGGTTGATAAATATTGCCAATTCCCCGCCCTCGACACTGCCCGTGTCGGGGGCGGTTTGCATTTTGGGCCCCGCGCGCCCGGACGACCCTGTTATTTTTCGGCGTCAGGCGGGACGATACGGCGGGATTTCGCCCATTGGGGGCAATTGGGGCTTCCCTGATGCGGGTGTGCATGCGATGTGTTCAGCGTTGAACATACTTTTCGAGTCGCAGAGTCGCAGAAATGGCAACCGCCAAGACACAGCCTATCACCGACGAAGAAGCGCAGACCTTCCTGCTGCTTCGTCAGGTGGACCAAACGCCGGATGCATCGCAACGCGCGATCTCTTTGGCGTTGGGGGTGTCGCTTGGCACATTGAATGCGCAGCTTCGGGCCGCTGCTAAGGCCGGGTTCATCAAAATCAGCGAACGTGATGGCCCGGATCGGCGCCAGCGGTTCGCCTATGCGCTGACATCTCGCGGCGCGGCAGAGAAGGTCCGGTTGACAGATCGGTTTCTGGCCGGGAAATTCGCGGAATATGACGCGCTTCATGCGGAACTAACCGGCACGACAAGTGGCCTCATTCCTTTTAAGCATAGGACCAAATACATGCAGAATAACCTGGCACCCATTTCCGAGCTTTATGTCTCGTATGAGAGCGCGCAGAAGCTCAAGGTTGAAGCCGCCGATCTGGTGAGCCACGATCTGACGCCGCGCCAGATCTGTGATCTTGAATTGCTGATGAACGGCGGCTTCAACCCGCTGAAGGGCTTCCTGACCGAAGAAGATTATGACGGTGTTGTTGAAAACATGCGTCTGGCTGACGGATCGCTTTGGCCCATGCCGATCAACCTCGATGTCAGCGAAGAATTTGCCGCGTCGCTGGAAATCGGCCAGGACATCGCCCTGCGTGACCAAGAGGGTGTGATCCTTGGCACGATGACCGTGACCGACCGTTGGGTTCCCAACAAATCGCGCGAAGCGGAAAAAGTGTTTGGCGCCGATGATGACGCGCACCCCGCCGTGAACTATCTGCACAATCAGGCAGGCAAGGTCTATCTGGGTGGCCCGGTGACCGGCATCCAGACCCCGGTGCATTATGATTTCCGTGGCCGCCGTGACACGCCAAACGAATTGCGCGCCCTGTTCCGCAAATTGGGCTGGAACCGCGTTGTTGCGTTCCAAACCCGGAACCCGCTGCACCGTGCGCACCAGGAACTGACGTTCCGCGCCGCCAAGGAAGCCCAGGCCAACCTGCTGATCCACCCCATTGTGGGCATGACCAAACCGGGTGATGTCGACCACTTTACCCGCGTGCGGTGCTACGAGGCGGTTCTGGACAAATATCCGGCGTCGACCACATCCATGTCGCTGCTGAACCTCGCGATGCGTATGGCTGGCCCGCGCGAAGCGGTCTGGCATGGACTGATCCGCGCCAACCACGGCTGCACCCACTTCATCGTTGGTCGCGACCACGCCTGCCCCGGCAAAAACTCGGCAGGTGAGGATTTCTACGGTCCTTATGATGCACAGGACCTGTATCGTGCCAACCAGTCGGAAATCGGCTGTGAAATGGTTGATTTCAAACACATGGTTTGGGTTCAGGAACGCGCGCAATACGAAGCGATTGACGAGATCGAGGACAAGGACAACATCACCATCCTCAACATCTCGGGCACCGAATTGCGTCGCCGTCTGGCCGAAGGTCTGGAAATCCCGGAATGGTTCTCCTTCCCCGAAGTGGTCAAGGAACTGCGCCGCACCAAACCGCCACGTGCGAAACAAGGTTTCACCGTGTTCTTCACCGGCTTTTCCGGCTCCGGCAAATCGACGATTGCCAACGCCCTTATGGTCAAGCTGATGGAAATGGGTGGCCGCCCTGTGACGCTGCTGGATGGGGACATCGTTCGGAAAAACCTGTCGAGCGAGCTTGGCTTCTCGAAAGAGCATCGCGACCTCAACATCCGTCGCATCGGCTATGTCGCCTCTGAAATCACCAAAAACGGTGGTATCGCGATCTGTGCGCCGATTGCGCCTTATGCCGCCACCCGTCGCGCTGTGCGCGAAGACATCGAATCTTTTGGTGCCTTCATCGAGGTACACGTCGCCACCTCGATCGAGGAATGCGAACGTCGTGACCGCAAGGGGCTCTACAAACTGGCGCGTGAAGGCAAGATCAAGGAATTCACAGGGATTTCCGATCCTTACGATGTGCCTGTGAACCCAGAGCTCAGCGTCGAAACCGAGAATGTCGATGTCGACAACTGCGCGCATCAGGTCATCCTGAAGCTGGAAAGCATGGGTCTGATCGCGGCGAACTAAGCAGCTTTCGACATGAAAAAGAAAAAGGCCGCGGCGTGATGCTGCGGCCTTTGGCGTTTCGGTTGCGCGGTTGGCGCAATTGTCGGGTCATCAGGATTGCCAAACGTGTGTCGCGAAGCCTGTGGATTACAGAAACAGGTCGCCACTCATCAACACATGCGCGCGCCCGGCCAACCGCACCCCCGTGATGGCATCCGCAGGGCCAATCACCTCGACCTGGGCCTCGCCGGGCCGTCCCATGCCGTGGCCCTGTTGCGCCACATAGTTCGGGCGCGCGATATGGCCATGATGCCAAAGCCAGGCGGCGGCGGCCCCGGTGGCCGAGCCGGTAAAGGCATCCTCGGGCGGATTGGGGGGCGGCAGCAACAGGCGGCCAAAGGTATCACCGGTCTCCGTCGCGCCCTGGCATGTGATCATATAGGGTTCGCACATTTCGCCGGGACCGGCACCGATATGGCGCATCATCCGTTGCAGAGCCTCGGGATTCAGACGGGCGCGCAGGATCGTGTCCGGATCCCGCACCAGCGTGATACAAAACGGCAATCCGGTCGACGCGATCTGTGGCGGCGCAAGGATATCATCGGGGTCCAGCCCAAGAACCTCTGCCACCATGTCGCGTGGGACGGTTTGACCAAATGTCGGCGCGATCACGGTCATGCTGACCAGAAGCCCGACATCGTCATGGGAAATCTCGACCGGGATGATCCCGGCGCCGGTCTCAAGCGTGATCGCCCCGTCTTTGGCCAATTTTCGGTGGGCCAATGCGGCCACGCTGGCCACTGTTGGATGCCCGGCAAAAGGGATTTCGCCACTGGCCAGAAAATAGCGAACCTTTACATCCGCGTGATCGGACGGGCCGAGAAACGTACATTCCACCAGCGATGTTTCGCGCACAAAGCGTTTGCAGGTCTCGTCGTCCAATCCGGCCGCATCATGCACCACGGCACAGCCATTGCCGCCAAAGGGGCTGCTGCTGAACGCATCCACCCAATCGACGGCAAAGCGTGTGGTCAATGCACCGCCACCGGCGCCATGTCGTTTTGCCGTGCAAGGGCAAAGGCCATCTTGCGATCCGCCACCAGCGCCAGCTGTTCACCGTCTTCGCGGTGCACGGCGTAAAGCGTCTCTGCCCCGGCCACCTGACTGCGGACCTCTTCCGGCAAATCGGCGACAGCAACAGGTTTGACATAAACGATGTTGCGCGGCAGGGAATTCCCGAATTCATATTGCGTGTTCATGACTTAACCTTTCCTGATATTGATTGTCTGGACCACGGTCTGGGGCCGTTGCAGTGTCAGATCGACATGCAGCAGGCCATTTTCCATTGTGGCGTCCCCAACTTCGACACCTTCGGCCAGCACGAAACTGCGCTGAAACTGCCGGGCAGCAATGCCACGATGCAGAAAAACCCGATCGGTCGATTCGTCCCGCTGCCGTCCGCGAATGACCAATTGTCGGTCTTCAACGGTGATCGACAGGTCATCCTCGCCAAAGCCGGCCACCGCCAGCGTAATGCGATAGGAATGATCCGAGGTCTGTTCGATGTTAAAGGGGGGATACCCTTCGTTTCCGGCCTTGGCCGTTCGTTCCAGCAGGCGCTCCAGCTGTTCGAACCCAAGCATATGGGGATAGGACCCCAGGGTCAGTTTTGTCATGACACGTCCTTGGCAAATAAGCGACATCTCTGTTCCGGCCCCATCAGTGGCAACCGGATCGTAACAAATATGGTATCGGCTGGGCCGGGGCGCAAGACCTTTGCCAAAACGCTGGGGATTCAGTATCTTGACCTGTGGCCCGTTCGTGGCCCGTTCGTGGCCGGTCTGTGGCCCAGTAAAGCCCGCGTAGGAGAGCCAGTCGATGAACATGCAAGCCGAACTCGCGATGAAAACGGATGATGTCTTGCGCGTAGAGCTTGAGGTCTTCAAACGCGAGCATCGCGACCTTGACGAAGCCATTGCCGCCCTTCAGGGCGAGGGCCGGGCTGATGCCTTGACGATCCAGCGTCTGAAGAAGAAAAAGCTGATGTTAAAGGATAAAATCGCCCAGATCGAAGATCGCCTGCTGCCCGATATCATCGCCTGAACCATGGTTTCGATGCGGCGGGCACTCAGGCGGGGGATGCTTGCATCGGCGCTGCTGGTCGGTTTGGCGGCGCTTTGGCTGGGCGTGTCGCATGTGCTTTTGTCGCGCGGACCTGTGTTGGGGCCGAAACCTGCGGGCGCGCTGCGTATCGCCACCCATAATATTCACTACATCCTTGTTGGTCGGGGGGCTGGGCGCTGGTCAGATAGGGGCTGGGACCGGCGGAAACAGGCGGCAGATGCGACATTCAAGGCGCTCGATGCCGATATTGTCGCCTTTCAGGAAATGGAGAGTTTCTCGGGCGGCAATGATGATCACAACAATCTCGCCCGCCAGTGGCTTTTGACCCAAAACCCGGATTACGCCGCCGCCGCCATTGGCGATTGGCGCGCCTTTCCCTCAACCCAGCCGGTGTTTTACCGGCGCGCCCGACTGGCGGTGGTGGATCAAGGTTGGTTCTTTTTCTCCGATACGCCGGATCAGATCTATTCGCGCACCTTCGATGGCTCTTATCCGGCCTTTGCCAGTTGGGTGGCGTTTCGCGATCGCCGGAATGACACCGAATTGCGCGTCCTGAATGTGCATCTGGACTATGCCAGCGCGGAAAACCGACGGAAATCCACCGCACTCATCGTGGAAAAATTAAATCAATGGCGCGCCGAGGAGCGGGCGGTTGTTCTGGTCGGCGATTTGAATGCGCGGGCCGGATCGTCCGTGCTTGCATCACTGGAACAGACCGGTCTGTCCTTCCTGCCTGTGGCGGGCGCGACCTATCATCTGGATCGCGGGCTGCATCTCTTTGGGGCAATCGACCATATCGGCCACACGCCAGAGATCACGCCCTTGGCCGCGCCAGTGGTCTTTCGCCAGAAACTGACGGCGGTCTGGCCAAGCGATCACTACCCGGTGGTGGCCGATTTCACCTCGGATTAGGCCCAAAGCCCAAGACCAATGCGCACCAAGCCGCCCTTTCATCTGACCAAAAATATCCCGGGGGGTTCGGGGGGCTGGCCCCCCGTCGGTCGCTTGCGATCCACCCGGACATTTCGGCGTCGGAAATTTCCGGGTGCGGTAAAACCCGATCCGTTCAATCCGATTGCCAACAGGCCCGGTCCGGCTATAGTGCCCGCTCTTGAAAACGGGGGACAAGATGACAAAGCCGGTTGTGGGCATCATCATGGGCAGCCAATCGGACTGGCCCACCATGAAAGAGGCGGCAGAAGTGCTCGATGAATTGGCGGTTGCCTATGAGCCGCGCATCGTGTCGGCCCATCGCACGCCGGACCGGCTGTGGGACTACGGCAAAACCGCTGTCGAACGCGGTCTTCAGGTGATTATCGCCGGGGCCGGCGGGCGGCGCATCTGCCGGGCATGATGGCGTCGAAGACCCGCGTGCCGGTGATTGGCGTGCCGGTACAGACCCGGGCGCTGTCCGGGGTTGATTCGCTGTATTCCATTCTGCAAATGCCGCGCGGGTTCCCGGTGGCAACCATGGCGATCGGTGCGGCCGGGGCCAAGAATGCCGGTCTGATGGCCGCGGGCATTCTGGCCTTGCAGGACCCCGCTCTGGCGGCGCGACTTGACAAATGGCGTGCCGATCTGGCCGCTTCGATCCCGGAGGTCCCGGTAGATGACTGACGCATTTGCAAACGCTTTGCCACAGGGCGCGGTGATTGGCATCCTTGGCGGTGGGCAATTGGGCCGCATGCTGTCCGTGGCCGCCAGCCGGTTGGGGTTTTGCTGCCATATCTTTGAACCGGGTGAAAACCCGCCCGCCGGTCATGTGGCCGACCGGGTGACCACCGCCGGGTATGAGGACGAGGCGGCGCTGCGTGCCTTTGCCGCCGAAGTCGATGTCATCACCTATGAATTCGAAAATATCCCAACGGCAGCGCTGGATCTTTTGGAAACCCTGCGCCCGATCCGCCCGGGCCGCGAGGCCCTGCGCGTGTCGCAGGACCGGATGACGGAAAAGGATTTCCTGACCGGATTGGGGCTGACCTGTGCGCCCTACGCCGATGTGTCTGACCGGGCCTCTCTCGATGCCGCGCTGGATCAAATTGGCACTCCGGCCATTTTGAAGACCCGGCGCTTTGGTTATGACGGCAAAGGTCAGGCGCGCATCATGACGCGTGACGATGCCGAGGCCGCCTTGGCGGATATGGCGGGTGCTCCGGCGGTGCTCGAAGGATTTGTCGACTTCAGCCATGAGATCTCGGTGATTGCCGCGCGCGGTCTCAGCGGTGAGGTGGCCTGTTACGATCCCGGCCAGAACGTGCATGTGGATGGCATCCTGCGCACCACAACAGTCCCGGCAGAATTGCGCCCGATGATGCAGGCGGATGCGGTGTTGCTGGCGGGGCGTATTTTGAATGCACTCGACTATGTCGGGGTGATGGGGGTGGAATTGTTTGTCACGCCCAGAGGCGTTGTGGTGAACGAGATTGCCCCCCGCGTGCACAATTCCGGCCATTGGACACAGGCCGGATGCAGTGTCGACCAATTCGAACAGCATATCCGTGCCGTGGCCGGGTGGCCGCTGGGGGATGGATCACGTCATGTCGATGTGGTGATGGAAAACCTGATTGGCGACGACATGGACCGGCTCGAGGCGCTGACGCGCGACCCCGCCGCCAGCCTGCATCTCTATGGCAAGACTGCGGTCAAGCCGGGCCGCAAGATGGGCCATGTGAACCGCGTGCAGTCGGCCTCTGCCAAATAGCGCGCCGTTCCGGCGCACAGGGGTGTTCCGCCCCCAACCTGTCCTTCCCCCTGAACCGGGGGAAGGGAGCGCCTGGCCGGGCGCCCCAGAGACAATCGAGACACAATATTGTCGTGGCGGTTGCATAGGCCGGTTGAGGGGGGGGGGCTTCAGGACCCACCAAAGCAATGCTTGTGAAAGCCGTCCCTCGTCTGATCCGTTCATGACAGCGTGCTCACGTCCGGCAAGCAAAATAGCCGTCTCCCCGCGGGCGGGGCCCCTCGGCGATTTTGCCTGCAGGCCGCTGCGCGCGATGTCCTGATCTCCTCAGGCGAGGGACGGCTCCGAAGCAATGTTTTGTCCGGT
This sequence comes from Marinovum sp. J2-8, assembly GCF_055808435.1. Taxonomy (NCBI): domain Bacteria; kingdom Pseudomonadati; phylum Pseudomonadota; class Alphaproteobacteria; order Rhodobacterales; family Roseobacteraceae; genus Marinovum; species Marinovum sp. J2-8. The sequence continues at coordinate 475,824 of NZ_JBVVRZ010000003.1, forward strand.
GGCGTTTGTCAGGCTGCGTTCGTCAGGGAGTGTTGGTTAGGCGGCTGGCGGTTTCGCCGGTCAGATAGGTGAAGACGCCGTTGGAAAGCGTCGCTTCGACGAGGCGGGTTTCGCGGTCCAGGATCACGAGGTCGGCGCGTTTTCCGGGGGTGATTTCCCCCGGTCGGTCAGGCCAAGCACCGCCGCCGGATTGGTGGAAATCAGTGCCCAAGACCTGTCCAGATCCATGATGGCGGTGTCGACCAATTCCCAGATCGCATTGCGTGGCGCGGGATAGTGGTAGTCCGAGGCCAGCGCCGTAACGAGGCCCTGTTCCACCAGATCGCGCGCAGATGCATTGCCCTTGTGGCTGGCACCGCGCGCCACATTCGGTGCGCCGAGGATCGTGGGCATGTCGCGGGCCAGCGCGGCGCTGGCGGCCTCGGCTGTTTCGGGGAATTCACTGATGGTGATGCCACGGGCGCGCCATGTGGCGACGTCATCCTCGGTGGAATCATCATGGCTGGCCATTTGAACACCGCGTGCCGCCAGCGTGGTACAGAAGCTGTCCAAAGCGGCGGGCACCTCGGCAGAGCGGGCATGCATGTCCATCATCATTGCAAGGTGGGCTTCGGGGTTGCGGCCCGATTTCAGCGCCGTGCCGGTCAGTCGGGGCGGGCGTTTGCCCGCGGCGAGGTGGTCATGCGGCAGATGGTCGTTGAAGGCGACATAGCGGATGTCGTGCTGCGCAATCAGGTCAAGCATCGCCGGATGGGCGTCAAGCATATGGGTTTCCAGCCGCAGTTGCACCCGCAGATCGGTGCCCAGGGTGGGGGCGGCAATCGCCACGGCCTCTAGCATCCGGGTGGCAAAATCGGGGCTGCGCAGCCCGCCTTCCCAGCTGTAGAACTGTGCCAGAACGGCGGTGGTGATGCCGTTGGCGGCCAATTCGGCCTCGGCCGAAACGATGCCGGCGGGCATATGTTTCATGGCGCCGCGCCGGGGGGCGAGGTGACGTTCAAAGCCATCGCCGTGCAGGTCGACAATGCCCGGCAGCACCAATTTCCCCGGCAGGGACACAGGCCGCGCGCCGCCCGTCGCAATCAGACCGCCGGCGATGGACAGCGGATCGTCGCGCCAGCCTTCGGGCGACAGCCAGCGGGTGCCGTTCAGGCAAAGTTCGATACTCAATTCTCTTCTCCGAAAACCGCGCCTGCCAGGTCCATGTCCGGGTCAAACCGGCCTTCGCGCAGGAACAGAAGGGTTTGCCGCATCACCAGCGGGTTGTTCATCAAAAACGTATGGGTGACCGGCAGGGTGATGTGCCAATCCATGCCGTCGACCTTGGTCGAGGCAACAGAGACTTTGCCATCATCCGGCCCCTCGATCAGCGAGGAAAAATAGGGGTTGAGCGACCGGTTCCCGGCAATCACGCCCAATTCCGCGTCAATCGGTGGCAGCTGCGGCGGCAGGCTTTCCGGGTCGGTGCCCAGTTGCAGACCGGCGGGGCCATTGAGCCAGCGAAACAGCTCAAGCCCGCCAAGATCATCCACCAGCTCGCTGCCGTGGTTGGGTGGGGCCAGCATGACAATGCGGCCCATGTGGTCCGCGCCGGGGTGATCGCGCAGCCAGACCCGCAACAGGATGCCGCCCATGGAATGGGTCACGAAATGCGTGGTGGCTGTGCCGCATTTGGCAATGGTTTCCGGCAGCGTGGTGTTGACCAGCGTTTCCACATCGGCAGAGGTCGAGGGGTAGGAGGCGACAACCGTGTCATAGCCTTCGGCCTGCATCACCTGTTCCATCACCGCAAAGCTGAGGCCGGTGCGCGCCAGACCATGCAGGAAGACGACACAATCCGCCCGGGCCAGGCCGGGCAGGGCAAGTAGGACAAGGACAAGGGCATAACGCATAGGCCGACAGATAGGCAGAGTTGTCGGGCTGTGAAAGGGGCGCTGCCGCCTGTGACGAAGCGTTACCGTGACCGCAGCGAAACGGCCACACCCCCCAGCACCAATCCTGCGGCGAGGACAAATCGCAGGGTGAGCGGCTCTGCCAGAAAGACCATGCCGCCAGCCATCGCAATGATGGGCACCGTCAATTGGACGACCGCCGCGGTGGTTGTGCGCAGTTGCGGCAAAACTGAATACCACAGCGCATACCCCAGCCCGGATGTCACGGCCCCCGCCAGAATGGCCAGCAGTGCGCCGCGCAGGTCGATGGCATCGGGCCAGATCAAAAAGGTGCCTAGCCCAAGCGGCAAGGCCCACAGGAAAGAGGCGCTGGTGGTGGCCAGGGGCGCGCAGGCCCGACGGCCAATCAGCGAAAACAATCCCCAGCCCAAGCCAGCTGCGCACATCATGGCAAAACCCCAGGGATCGGGGCGTTCTGCGCCGGGGGCCATCAGCCAGACCAACCCGCCAAAGGCGATCAATGCGCCGAAGCTGCGCAGGGGCGACAGCGGCTCACGCGTGAAAACCGCGCCCAGAAACATGGTGATCTGGACCCCGCCAAACAGGATCAGCGCACCCACCCCGGCGGGCAGGGTGACATAGGCAAAAGAGAACCCAAGGATATAGAGCGTCAGGGTCAACACCCCCGGCAAAAGCGCCCGGCGTGGCCGCAGCGCGGCCAAATCCCCGCGCACACCGACCAGCAGGCACAGCAGGGCCGCACCAGAGGCCAGGCGGATCAGAGCAAAGGCCGCAGGCCCGGTTGTGGCACTGTCCAATGCCATGCGGTTCAATACCGAATTGGCCGCAAAGGCCAGCATGACCAAAGCGGTCCAGCCGATGATGCGCATGGGTTAACCTGTCCGTGCTGGAAAAATTTGTTGCAGGATGCCAACCGAGGCAAGGTAGATCGAGGTTGTGACCAATCCCCAATGCGCCCAGCTTTCGGGGTGGAAATTGACCCAGGCCGCCCAGCCGGCAAAAAACGTCCAGGCCAGGGCCATCGGCAGCGACAGACCGCGCCAGCGTTCGGTGCGTACCGGGTGAATGAACTTGAGCGGCAGGAACATGGCCACCGCAAAGACCACAACAATTGCCAGGATCACCGGCGGCGGCGGTGCGATGGAAAACATCACGATCACCACCATGTTCCAGCAGCCCGGAAAACCGGCAAAGGAATTGTCACGGGTCTTCATCCCGGTATCGGCAAAATAGAGCGCGCTGGAAAACGTCACCACAATGATTGCGATCCAACCGGGCCATCCCGGCAAAAGCCCGGATTCAAACAGCGCAAAGGCGGGAATGAACACATAGGTCAGATAGTCGATGATCAGATCCAGCAGCACGCCGTCAAATCGCGGGGCATGGGTCTTGACGTCGTATTTGCGCGCCAGTGGCCCGTCGACGCCATCCACGGCAAAGGCAACAACCAGCCAGACAAACATCATCGGCCAGTTGGATTGCACCGCCGCCAACAGGGCGAGCATGGCAAACACGGCCCCCGTCGCCGTCAGCCAATGGATCGAAAGAGCGCGCAGCTTGGTCATTGGGATGTCATGTCGGATATGGCGGTTGGATTCAATGGGGGGCGCTGGCAAGGTGGGGAAAATCTCTGTGAGAATTGCCCCAAGCGGGCCCAAACGCGCAAAGGCCGCCCATGTCCGATACTCTGTTTGCCCCGTCAAAGCCCGTCACCGTAGCAATTGCGGGTGAAACGGCGACCTATCCGGTCCGTCGAATTTTCTGTGTCGGGCGCAATTATGCGGCCCATGCCGCCGAAATGGGCAATGAGGTGGATCGCCAGGCGCCGTTCTATTTCACCAAATCCCCGCATTCGATGGTGGCAAGCGGCGCGACCGTGGCCTATCCGCCGGGCACCGGCAATTTTCATCACGAAATGGAATTGGCCTTTGCCCTGGGGGCAGAGGTGTTTCGCGTGCCCGAGGACGAGGCCCTGGCGGCGGTATACGCCTATGGCTGTGCGCTGGACATGACCCGGCGTGATCTTCAGGCCACCGCCAAGGACAAGCGGCGGCCCTGGGATCTGGCCAAGGATTTCGAGAATTCTGCTGTTCTGGCGCCAATGACGCGGGCGGATGCGTTGCCGGCGATCGGGCCGCAGAAACTCTGGCTTGATGTGAATGGCACCCGCAGGCAGGAGGCCGTCCTGGATGACATGATCCATGGTGTGGCGGGAATCATCGCGCATTTGTCGGGCTATTATCATCTGGGGCCGGGGGATGTGATTCTGACCGGGACACCGGCCGGTGTCGGCCCGGTGGTGGCCGGTGATGTTCTGGACGGCGGGATCGAGGGGCTTGCCCCGGTGCATCTGGCGGTCGCGCCCGCGCAATAGATCCGATCTGGATCTTGGGGGCAGGCCCGGCATCATAAGTGCCTGCCCTGTCTCTAACGCATTGATATTTCACATAACTATTTGACGCAGGTCTGCCGGATACTTGGGAATTGCCGCTTGTTAGTTACAAAAGCGACTGCCAAACTGGCTGCCAATACATAACAAACGGTCGATCCATGTTCCTTGGAGAGGGGAAAACAATCGCTGGACGGAGTTAGTTATGATGTATATCTATTTGGGCAAGACACGGCGACCGCACAGAGGAGAGCGGGCAGCCGCGGCGTGAATGATGCGCTCTGGGGGGCGGGTTTTTGATCGGACCATGGTCTTGGCCAAGAATCCGAACAGCTGAATTGTTTTGCTGTGAATCCCGCATTGCGACAGAGTTGCGCCAAAAAGAACGCGATTGATCAACGGGAGGAAACTATGATCAACAAGCAAAAACTGACCAAACTTGCCAGCGGAACTGCGCTGGCGATTGTGCTGGCTTCGGGGGCGGCAGTGGCCCAGGAGGTGACACTGCGGATGCATTCATTCCTGCCGGAGCAGGCCAATGTGCCCCAGAACCTTCTGATCCCCTGGGCCGAAAAGGTTGAGGCAGAGTTGGACGGGCGGATCGGCATTCAATTGTTCCACGGCATGGCCTTGGGGGGCACGCCGCCGCAGCTGATGGATCAGATGATGGATGGTGTTGCGGATATCGTCTGGACGCTGCCGGGCTATACGCCGGGCCGCTTCCCCCGCACCGAAGTGTTCGAATTGCCCTTCACCATGACCACCGCAGAAGCGGCCAGCCGGGCCTATTGGAAGCTGGCGGAAGAAACGATGATGGATGCCGATTTCAAGGATATCCATCCCATCGCGCTGCATGTGCATGGCCCCGGCGTGATCCATTCCAAAGACCCGGTTGAGGCTCTGGAAGACCTGAATGGCGTCAAATTGCGTGCACCGACGCGTGTCACAAACATGATGTTTGGCGCGCTGGGCGCAACGCCCATCGGGATGCCGGTTCCCGCCGTTCCCGAGGCCCTGTCCAAGGGCGTGATCGACGCAACCGTGATCCCGTGGGAGGTGACAGGCGCGTTGAAAGTGCCGGAGCTGGTGACCAACCACACCGAATTTGGCGGCGATACCGCGCTTTACACCGCCACCTTTGTCTTTGGCATGAACAAGGCCAAATACGACGCGCTGCCGGATGATCTGAAAGCGGTGATCGACGCGAATTCCGGGCTGGAAACCTCTGCCTGGTTCGGGCGTCAAATGCAGGAAGATGACGCCCCGGAGCGCGAGACCGCTCTGGATCTTGGCAATAATGTCATCACCCTGACAGATGCCCAGACAGACAGCTGGAAGGCCGCAGCCCAAGGCACGATTGATGCCTGGATCGCGGAAATGGACGAAAAAGGCCTGGATGGCACGGCTGTGCGCGCCCGCGCGCTGGAGCTGATCGCCGAAGGCGCAATGTAACGCGCATTTTCCCGGCGGCCCTGCGTCGCCGGGATTTTCGCGACGACATTCCCCTCTGGTCACATACTGGAAATTGACATGCTGAAGAACATGGACCAACTCGCCCGGTTGATGGCGATTATTGGTGGGCTGGTGATGACGTTTCTTGTGCTCTTGACCTGCGTTAGCGTGCTGGGTCGGGGCCTGAATACGCTTGGCCATTCCGGGGCCATTGGCGAGGCGCTTGGCCAGGCGCTGATCAATGCCGGGGTCGGCCCGGTGGCGGGCGATTTCGAAGTGGTCGAAGCCGGGATTGCATTCGCGATCTTTTCTTTCCTGCCGTACTGCCAGCTGCACAGTGGCCATGCCACCGTGGACATCTTTACCCAAGGATTGCCGGCAAAAACCAATCAATGGCTGATCGCTTTCTGGGAGGTGATCCTGACGCTGGCGATCTTGTTGATCACCGTGCGGCTGTTTGCCGGGACGGTCAGCAAATACCAAAACGGCGAAATCACCTTTTTGCTGCAATTTCCGGCCTGGTGGGCCTATGCGGCCAGTTTCATTGCGGCCTGTGTTGCGTCGATCATCGCGCTTTATTGCGCTTTTGGCCGTGTCGCCGGTGCCGTGACGGGCCGTCGCTATATGCCCGATACCGAAGGAGCGATCCATTGAGCTTGCTAGAACTGGGCTATGTGTCCTTTCCCGTCCTGTTGGTGATGATCTTTTTGCGGGCGCCGATCGGGCTGGCGATGTTGCTCTGTGGGATTGGCGGGCTGTGGCTGGCCACGGACGGCACCACCGTGTTCATGGCCAAACTGAAGAGCGAGACCTATTCGACCTTCTCCAGCTATTCGCTGTCGATCATCCCGCTGTTTCTGTTGATGGGGCAGTTTGCCACCCTGTCGGGCATGTCATCGGCACTGTTCAAGGCGGCAGAAAGCTTTCTCGGGCACCGCAAGGGTGGTGTGGCGATGGCATCGGTCGGGGCCTGTGCCGGGTTCGGGGCGATTTGCGGCTCGTCCCTGGCAACCGCGGCCACCATGTCGCGCGTCGCTTTGCCAGAGCTGAAACGCTATGGATATTCCGGTGGCTTTTCGACCGCGACATTGGCGGCGGGCGGCACATTGGGCATTTTGATTCCGCCCAGCGTCATTCTGGTGATCTATGCCATTCTGACCGAGCAAAACATCGCGAAACTGTTCCTGGCGGCCTTTGTGCCCGGTATTCTGGCGGCGATCGGCTATATCATCACCATCTCGATCTATGTCCGGGTCAACCCGGATGCGGCGGGGGTGCGCCCGCCGGTGCCGATGGCCGAACGCATTCGCAATTTCCTTGACGTCTGGCCGGTGGTGCTGGTGTTCGGTTTGGTTGTGGGCGGCATCTATGGCGGCTGGTTCACCCCGACCGAAGGCGCGGCGGTGGGCGCGGCGGGCACCGGGATCATCGCATTTGTCGGCGGCAACATGTCTTGGACTGTTTTCAAGGAGGCGATCCTGTCCACCGCATCCTCGACCGCGATGATCTTTTTCATCGTGTTGGGCGCGGGATTTTACAACGGGTTTCTGGCGCTCAGCCAGGTGCCGCAGGAATTGTCGTCCTGGGTCGTCGGTCAGGGTTTCAGCGCCTGGACGGTGCTGGCGATGGTCCTGGTGTTCTATCTGGTTTTTGGCTGCCTGATGGACAGCCTGTCGATGATCCTGTTGACCATTCCGATCTTCTTTCCGGTAATTTCGTCGATGGATTTCGGATTTGTCGACTTGGCGGTGATGCAGGCCGATGCCGCGCGCGATGTGCTGGCCTCTGGCGTGCCCGAAGGCATGGCCGCGGACATGTTGGAGGGCATTCGAACCGCGATGGCAACCGGGGTCGAGCTGACGCGCGAACAGATGCAGGCGCTGGGCATTCGCGTGACCGAAGGCATGGCCAACCGCATCGAAGCCGAACAGGTGGCGATCTGGTTTGGTATCCTTGTGCTGATCGTGGTCGAGGTCGGGTTGATCACCCCACCGGTCGGAATGAACCTGTTTATCATCAATACGATGGATCGAAGCACCCCGATGATCGAAACCTACAAGGCGGTGATCTGGTTTGTGACATCGGACCTGATCCGGGTTGTGTTGCTGGTGCTGTTTCCGTCAATCACCCTGTTTGTGCTCAGCCTGTGATCGCGGCTTGATCCGGCCCGAAATTCAACGCCCGGCTTCCTGTATGGGGTCGGGCGTTGTGCGTTTTGCAGGGCAGGTGGGGGCGATGTGAGGCTTGTGTGAAAAATAGATATGAGATATAACTATATTCAGGAATCGGGGGGATTCGTCTTATGAAGATCAAAGGACAGGCCGCCATTGTCACCGGCGGTGGCAGTGGGCTTGGCGCAGCAACCGCGCGCCATCTGGCGGCTTTGGGCGCGCGGGTGGCCATTCTCGATTTTGATGCGGCGCGCGGTGATGCCGTGGCTGCGGACATCGGTGGCGCGGCGTTCAAGGTTGATGTCAGTGACGCGGCCGCAGTTGATGCCGCGATTGAACAGGCGGCAGATCAATTTGGCACGGTGGCCCGCATTGCGGTGAATTGCGCCGGTGTCGGGCTGGCCGCCAAGGTCGTGAACCGCGACGGCGCGCCGACGTTTGATGTGTTTGACAAGACGATCAAGGTCAATCTCTACGGCACCTATAACGTGATGAGCCACGCGGCGCGGCGCATGTTGACGCTTGACCCGCTGGACGACGGGGAACGTGGCGTGGTGATCAACACCGCCTCTGTCGCTTATGAAGATGGCCAGATGGGACAGGCGGCTTATGCGGCCTCCAAGGGGGCGATTGCCGCGATGAGCCTGCCGGCCGCGCGGGATTTTGCCCGCTCCGGGATCGGGTGATGGCGGTTGCGCCGGGGCTGTTTCATACCCCGATGATGGAAGGTCTGCCCGAAGAGGTGACCGCCAATATCACCGCCAATATCCCTTTTCCCGCGCGGCTGGGTCGCCCGGAAGAATATGCGCAGCTTGTCGGTGACATCATCGGCAATCCCTATTTGAACGGATCGGTGATCCGACTGGATGGCGCGGTGCGCCTGCCGCCCCGCTGAGGATGATGTAAATTGATGAAATTGCCGCAATATCTGAATATCGAGATCAAGGATGGCGTCGCCACTTTGACAATGAATTCGCCCCGACAAGCGCAATGCGATGTGCGACGCCCTTCTGGCCGAAATCGACGCGTTTTTTGCACTGCCGCCGGACGAGGTGAAGGTGGTGGTGCTGACCGGCACCGAAGGGCATTTCTGTTCCGGGTTGGATCTTTCGGAACATGAACAACGCGATGCCGAAGGCACGATGCGCCATTCGCGTGGCTGGCATCAGGTGATGGACCGCATTCAATATGGCGGCCTGCCGGTGGTGTCGGCGATGTATGGTGCGGTGATCGGCGGAGGATTGGAAATTGCGGCGGCCACCCATGTGCGGATTGCCGAACCTTCGACAATCTTCCAATTGCCCGAGGGGCGGCGCGGGATTTTTGTCGGTGGTGGGGCCTCGGTTCGGATTGGCCGCATTCTGGGCGCGGATCGGATGATCGAAATGATGCTGACCGGGCGCAAATACGGCGCAGAAGAGGGTCTCGCGCTGGGGTTGGCACATTACAGCGTTGGCACCGGCGAAGCATTGGCCAAGGCTCAGGAACTGGCCGCGCGGATCGCAACCAATGCGCCGCTGTCAAACTACATCATGATCCAGGGCCTGAGCCGGATAGAGGATATGTCGAAACAGGATGGCCTGTTTACCGAGAGTCTCTGTGCTGCCCTGACCCAGACAAGCCCGGATGCGATCGAGGGGCTGAAAGCCTTTCTCGAAAAGCGCGATCCGAAGTTCCGGTAACGCCATGGTTGATCCTGTTGAAACACACGGCCCGGCGCAACCGCGCGCAGATGATGTTCTGAACGAGCTGCTGGGCTATCACATCAAACGCGCGCAAAGCGCCATTCAGGCCGATCTTCATGCCACGTTGAAACCGCTGGATCTGCGGATGCTGACCTTTTCGGCGCTTGCGGTTGTGGTGTCTTCGCCGGGGTTGCGTCAGGCGCAATTGGCGGATGCACTGGACATTGAACGGCCCAATCTGGTGGTCATTCTGGATGAGTTGGAACGCCGAGGGCTGATCCTGCGCGATCGGGTGCCCACCGACAAACGTGCCTATGCGCTAAAGGCGACTTTGCAGGGTGTGGCGCTTTATGATGATGCGCGGGCCAGGGTGCAGGCGCATGAGGCGCGCCTGTTCGCCGGTATTTCGCAAGAAGATCGCAACCGTATACAGACGCTGATGGGGGCGATCTGGCGTGCAGGTACGGGGGAGGCCCCATGAAACGCACGACGAATTTCAGACCACATGAGGTCACGCATCAAGTGCGTGACGACGGTTCGATCCTCTATCGCTCGGCCTATGACCTTGGCCCGGTGGTGGCACGCACCGGCGATTGGCTGCACCAATGGGCGGATGCCACGCCGGATGCGATTTTCATTGCGGAACGTTCCGGGCCGGGATGGCGGGAAGAAAGTTACGCCAGCACGCTGGAAAAGGTGCGCGGCATCGCCAGCGCATTGCTGGCGCGGGGCATGGACCAGACGACGCCGATCCTGATCATGTCGGGCAATGGTGTCGATCACGGGCTTTTGGCGCTGGGCGCGCAATATGCCGGTGTGCCGATTGTGCCTGTCGCCGAGCAATATTCGTTGATTGCGGGCGCACATGGCCGGTTGCGCCACGCGGTCGAACTGGTGCGGCCCAAAATGGCCTATGTGGTCAATGCCGCGCAATATGGCGCGGCGCTGGACATGGCGTGTTTTGAGGGCATCGAAGTGGTGGCCAGCCAGGTGGCGGATCGCCCCGGCGTGACCGATTTTGACAGCCTGCTCCGGGGCGACGCCGGCGTTGATCTGGAGGCCGCATATGCCCAGGTCGGCCCCGATACGGTGGCCAAGATCCTGATGACATCGGGGTCGACCTCGGCCCCCAAGGGGGTGATGACCACCCATCGGATGATGTGCACCAATCAGACAATGCTGGCCGACAGCATGCCGTTCCTGAAGGACCGCAGACCGGTGGTGGTCGATTGGCTGCCCTGGAACCATGTCTTTGGCGGGTCGCACAATTTCAATATGATGCTGGCCAATGGCGGGGCGTATTATGTCGATGATGGCAAGCCGGTAAAAGGCCAGTTTGATCGCACGCTGGAAAACCTGAACCTCCAGACCGGCACGCTCAGCTTCAACGTGCCGGTGGGATATGCCATGCTGGTCAAGGCGTTGGAGGATGATGCCGACCTGCGCCGCCGCTTCTTTGCCGATCTCGATCTGATGTTCTATGCCGGCGCTTCGCTGCCCCAGGATGTGTGGCAGGGATTGGAAACCATGGCGTATGAGGTCAAAGGCGAAGTGCCGTTGATGACCTCGTCCTGGGGGCTGACGGAAACGGCGCCCTCTGCGATGATGCAACAGGAACCGACCGACCGCTCCGGCGTGGTGGGGGTGCCCCTGACCGGGGTGACCGTCAAACTGATCCCGGATGACGACATGCGCTGTGAGGTGCGGGTCAAGGGCGCGAATGTCATGACATCCTATTTCGAAGCGCCAGAGAAAACCCGAGACGCGTTTGACGACGAAGGGTTCTTTATCACCGGGGATGCGATGAAATTTGTCGATCCCGGAGATTTCAGCCGGGGCATGCGGTTTGACGGGCGGATATCAGAAGACTTCAAGCTGCTGACGGGAACCTGGGTGCGCGCCGCGCAACTGCGGCTCGACATGTTGAGCGGTCTGTTGCCCCTGGCTGCGGATCTGGTGGTGACCGGGGCGGATCGAAACGAAATCGGCGTCATGATTTTCCCCGCGCTGGCCGAGCTTGAACGCGCCGGATATGGGCTGAGCGACAAGGATGGCGCATTGAATGATGCCGCGCTTTTGGCCGAGGTTCACAAACGCCTGACCGAACGGGCCGCGCAGCAGTCCGGTTCATCGACACGGGTGGCGCGGGCGATTTTGGTCGCTGAACCGGCCTCGATGCCCGCAGGCGAAATGACCGCCAAAGGCAACTTGAATTTCCGCAAGATACTGGAACGGCGCAAGGATCTGCTGGACCGGCTTTATGCCGATGATGATCCGGCGGTTGTCACACTTTGAAACCGGCCCGCTTATCCGGCCCGCTTATCCGGCCCTGACGGCCCGTCTGCGCGCAGGGCACCCCACCGACAAGGAGACCGAAATGATTGATATTTCCAAGGTCCGTGCAATCGACATCCATACCCATGCCGAGGAACCCTGTGGCTGTCACAGCGATGATGGCTATGACGATCTGCAATCCACGATGGCGAAATATTTTCGCGCGCCTTGGGAACATCCGCCGACGATCCCGGAAACCGCCGCACATTTTCGCGCCCAGAACATTGCGGCGGTGATCTTTCCCGTCGATGCCGAACGCGAGACCGGCTATCGCCGGTACAGCAACGATGAAGTGGCCGAATTGGTTGCGCAGAATTCGGATGTGTTGATCCAATTCGCCAGTGTCGACCCCTGGAAGGGCAAGATGGGCGTGCGCGAGGCCCGCCGCCTTATCCGCGATTATGGTGTCAAAGGGTTCAAGTTCCATCCCACCATGCAGGGGTTTTTCGCCAATGACCGCATGGCCTATCCCTTGTACGAGGTGCTTCAGGAAGAGGGCGTTGTTGCCCTGTTTCACACCGGTCAAACCGGGGTCGGATCGGGCATGCGGGGCGGCAATGGCATGCGGCTGAAATATTCTAATCCGATGTATATGGACGATGTGGCGGTTGATTTCCCGGATCTGAAAATCGTCCTCGCGCATCCATCCTTTCCCTGGCAGGAAGAGGCGCTGGCCGTCGCGCAACACAAACCCAATGTCTATATCGACCTGTCCGGTTGGTCGCCGCGCTATTTCCCGGATATCCTGGTGCGGTATTGCAATACGATCCTGCGCAAGAAGGTGCTGTTCGGGTCGGATTGGCCGATGATCACCCCGGAACGCTGGCTGTCTGATTTCGAAGGTATCGCGATCAAGGACGCGTTGCGGGAAGACATCACCAAGAACAATGCCGCGCGCTTGCTTGGGTTGATGTAGGGGCATTCGTTCCGGGGGGCTGCGAATTTGCCGCTGATTTCCCCGGACGGATTTGCCCAGACGAATTTACCAGACGAATTTGCCAGCCTGCGGCGGGCCGTGGGGCTGGCCGGAATATGTAGATCAAAGCGGTGGATTTGCCCGTGACCCCCTTCAAAGCGCCATTGGATGACATCCTTTTCAGCCTGAACCATGTTGCCATGGCGGGATCGGTCACCGGATTTGACCCGACCCTGACCGCAGAGATCGCCCACCATTTCGCGGCCTTCGCCGAGGGCGAGATCGCGCCACTGGATGCCCCCGGTGATGCACAGGGATGCCGGTTGGAAAACGGCCGCGTCCACATGCCGGAAGGTTTTGCCGCGGTCTATCGGGCCTATGCAGATCAGGGCTGGCCGGGGTTGACCGTGCCCGAGGAATACGGCGGCCAAGGCATGGATGCGCTGTTGCTGGCGGTCACATCCGAGGTGTTTTCCGGCGCAAACCACAGCCTGCAAATGATTACCGGTCTGGTGCCCGGCGCGGTTGGTGTGTTGAACCGGTTCGGCACCGAGGCCCAAAAGGCAAAATATCTGCCCGAATTGGCCTCTGGGGCGGCGCTGGCCACGATGGCATTGACGGAACCGGGGGCCGGGTCGGATTTGTCGCGCATCCGGTGTCGTGCACATGATGAGGGCGGTTGGCACATCACCGGTGAGAAGAGTTTTATCTCGGGCGGGGATCAGGATCTGAGCGCAGAGATCCTGCATCTGGTTCTGGCGCGGACATCGGACGCTGGCGTCAAGGGGTTGTCGCTGTTTCTATGTCCCAGCACCCGACGTGATGGCAGCCGAAATGCGGTACAGGTCAGCCGGATCGAGGAAAAGATGGGGCTTCATGCCTCGCCGACCTGCCATTTGGTCTTTGATGGGGCGGAGGCAGAGTTGATTGGGGGCGAGGGTCAGGGGCTGGCGGCGATGTTTACCATGATGAACCATGCGCGCTGTGACGTCGCGCTTCAGGGGGTCGCCCATGCCGCCCGTGCCTGGGATATTGCGCGCCGCTATGGCGACGCGCGCACACAGGGGCGTCGCGCGGATGGCGGGGCTGCGGTCTTGTCTGATCATGCCGATGTGGCCCGGATGATTGATGGGATGGATGCCATGGCTCTGGGCGGTCGGGGCATTGCCCATTTGTGTTTCGTGGCCATGGCGCGCGGCAACTCCCCGATCTGGTGGCGTTCCTGACGCCCGTGGCCAAGGTGCATTGCACCGAGGTCGGGGTGCGGGCGGCGGAACTGGGGATGCAGGTTCTGGGGGGCTATGGGTATTTGACGGAATATCGTGTTGAACAAACCTATCGCGATGCCCGCATCACGCAGATCTATGAAGGGGCAAATGGCATTCATGAGCGGGCCCTGGTCACGCGGTTGCTTGGGGGAGCGCCGGGGGCGGCATTTGAGGCGTTTCTGAGCCAAGAAGGCATGGATGGAACGCTTTGGCAGATGTCGCGTGCCACGGTTTTGGACGCGTTCGATCCATCCCCCCTGGCGCATGATTTCATGTGTTTGACGCGCGAGGTCCTGTTGCAGGTGGTGTGGGCCCGCATGCTGGCGGGGGCGGATAATCATGGAGACCCGGAGCGGATCCGGCGCGTTGCGGGATGGGCGCGTCAGGAATCCGACCTGCGCATGAAGGCCGCAGCGGCGCTTCTGGCCCTGCGGGCCGGGAAGTAAGAGCGCAACCCGGGGTATGTCCTGCATTGCGGCGGGCGATAATGGGGGCTTTGCCCCCAAACCCCCAGGATATTTGTGAACAGAAGAAGACGGGGGGCTTTGGCGAAGAGATTAGGATCAGGACACTAGCCAGCCTTGGGGTGTGCCCGGTCATAGACTTCGAGCAGGCGGGCGGTATCAATTCCGGTGTAGCCTTGGGTTGTGGAAAGCGACGCATGGCCGAGCAATTCCTGGATCGCGCGCAGATCGCCGCCGGCGTTCAGCAGATGGGTTGCGAAACTGTGGCGCATGGCGTGTGGCGTGGCGGTGGCAGGAAGGCCGAGTTGCATCCGCGCCTGTTCCATCGCTTTTTGGACCAGCCGCGCATTCAGCCGTTTGCCGCGCGCGCCGAGAAACAGCGGCGTATCGCCATCGCCGGCAATGGGGCAGAGCGCCAGATAGCTGTCTACGGCGCGGGCGGCGGCCGGGATCACCGGGACAATGCGTTCCTTGTCGCCCTTGCCGAAAATCCGCAGGCTGTCGCCCAGCGGCGCGGCGCGGCGGTTGAGGCCAAGCGCCTCGGAAATGCGCAAGCCGCAGCCGTACAGCAGGGTCACGACGGCGGCATCGCGGGCCGCTATCCAATTGGTCTGGCTTTGTAATTCCACTGTGTCGATCATCGCCCGCGCGGCATCTTCGGCCAAGGGGCGGGGCAGTTTGCGGGTGTATTTCGGCGCGCGGGTCGACAGAACGGCGGTGGGTTCAAACCCTTCGCGTTCGGCCAGCCAGCGGTAAAAGCTTTTGACGGCGGAAAGCTTGCGCGCCATGCTGCGTGAGCCGACATCGGGGCTGCGTGTGGCGGCCATCCAGGCGCGCATGTCACGCAATCCGATGCGGCTGAGCGGGGTCAACCCCTGAGCGCCCCCATGGTAGTTGGTCATGAAGGCGAGAAATCCCAGCACGTCGGCACGATAGGCGTCTATCGTGGCCTCGGCCTGACCACTGAGCGCGCGGCAATGCGTCAGCCAGGTTTCCAGCGCATCACGCGCTGCGGGGGAAATGAATGTCGTGCTGGCGCTCACGCCAGCCAGCGGCGCATGGTGCGTTCGAAAACGCCCCCGAAAAACGCCATCAAATCAGTGCCTTGCTGCGGGGTGAACAGATGCGGGTCTTCGGCGCCGAGGACCAGCATGCCGGGCAGGCGTTTTTCGCCAAAGTTCAGCGCCAAACAGGCCTCGGAGCGGATATCGTCGGCTTTGTCCCCGAAAATGGCCCTGTCCCCGGCCGCCAGTTGGCGCAGGGTTACCGGGCGCAGACCGCCCATGCGCCCCTCGGTCAGGTATTGCGATACATATCCGGGTTCCGCGACCATAAGCACATCGCCAAGTTTGCGGATTGCGGGATCGTCATCCGCGCGTTCGTTGCTTTCCAGCACCAGCCGCACGCTGTCGACACGCAGGATATCGGCCACTTCGCCGCCTAGTCCGTGCAGGAAATCCTCAAAATTCAGCGGGTCCAGCATGCGCATGATCGCGCGGTGAACCTGATTTGTGCCCGCCAGATTTTCATAAGCGGCCGCAATCACGCTGCGGTGGGTGTCTTCCAGCCGGTCAAGACGGCGTTCCAGCCGTTCCATCGCAATGCCGCGCAGATCAACGATATTGGTGCCCATCGCCTTTTCATTGGCAGCGATCAGGGCGTGCATCACGTCCTTATCGTCGAGAATGACAGAAGGGCGCGAAATGATGCGGGCGCGGAGGTCGTCGTCGATCTTGAGGCTGGAGGTCATGCGATTCCCTTTGATTTCGGCCAGACATTAGCAGGTCACCAAGCTCATTTCGTCAATTTATTGAGCATGTTTCGTGTGTTTCTTTAAGTTGTGCCTCAGAGTCAACAATTCAGTTATCCACAGGGGCCAGGGCCGCAGATGGCGCGCAGATCGTTCCAATATTAAACAAATTTTAACTTTGGATGGAATGGGGATAAACCTGTTGATAAAGTGTCTGGGCCGTATCCCGGAGAATAACATATTGAAATCAAATGGATTTGAATGAAATTCAGGGGAATGTCGCGGCCTGTCCTGGCCATCCGTCATGTCGGTTTTGCGCGCGCTGTTTTTGGGGGGGGCGCTGCCATCTTGGCTTTTGTTTGGCGCTGACATACCTCAGGTTGGATGGGGATCGGATCAGGCAAAGGGATGGGTCACACCAAAATGAGTCGCAGCTATTTTGATGAGGGCGACCGTCTTGGGGTCCTGATTACTCAGGCGATGGGCGACCGCTCTGGTGTGCTGGATTACCTCGCGCCGGAAGGCGGGTGCCATCTGGGCGCTTTTGTCGAGGTGCCTTTGGGGCCGCGGCGGATGTTGGGCGTGGTCTGGGGCGAAGGTGAGGGCAGCTTTGATCGTGCCAAACTGCGTCAGGTGCAGCGTGTGCTGGACAGCGCGCCGATGCGTGCCGGGATGCGCGATTTTCTGACCCGCGCCGGGGCCTATACGCTGACACCGTTGCCCGCGATGTTGCGGCTGGCGACACGTGCACCGGGGTTGGGGGACACGCCCGGCATGCGCAAGATCTATCGCCGGGGTGTGGGGCTGCCGGACCGCGACACCAAGGCGCGCCGGGCCGTATTGGCCACGCTGGAGGAATACGGCGATCTGGCCTTCACGCTCAAGGAACTGGCGGAAATGGCCGGGGTCTCGACCTCGGTCATCAAGGGGCTGGCGACACAGGGGGTGGTGCGCGAAGAAGAAGCGCCGCGCGACGTGGCGTATCGCACTTTGGACCCGGAGATGTCGGGAAAATCCCTGACCGATGATCAGGCCAAAGCGGCGGCGCATCTGCAACAGGCCGGCGACCAGGGCTATTCCACCACGCTTTTGCGCGGGGTCACCGGATCGGGCAAGACCGAAGTCTATCTGGAGGCGGTGGCCGATACCCTGCGCCGGGGGCGACAGGCGCTGGTGCTTTTGCCAGAGATCGCGCTGACCCAGGAATTTCTGACCCGGGTCGAGGCGCGGTTTGGCGCGAAGCCCGCTGAATGGCATTCCGGCATCACCCAGACCGAACGGCGGCGCTGTTGGAAAATGGTGGGCGAGGGCGGCGCACAGATGGTTGTCGGCGCTCGGTCGTCGCTGTTCCTGCCGTTCCGCGATCTTGGTCTGATCGTGGTCGATGAGGAACATGATACCT
The DNA here is from genome assembly GCF_055808435.1 of Marinovum sp. J2-8. Taxonomy (NCBI): domain Bacteria; kingdom Pseudomonadati; phylum Pseudomonadota; class Alphaproteobacteria; order Rhodobacterales; family Roseobacteraceae; genus Marinovum; species Marinovum sp. J2-8. The sequence goes on from NZ_JBVVRZ010000003.1 coordinate 493,568, forward strand.
CCTACAAGCAGGGCGATGGCGTGCTTTATAATGCGCGTGATATGGCGGTTTTGCGGGCTTCGATCGAAGGCGCGCAGGTGGTGCTGGCCTCTGCCACACCCAGTCTGGAAAGCTGGGCCAATACCGAGGCGGGCAAATATACCCGGCTGGAGCTGACATCGCGATTTGGCGCGGCGGTCCTGCCAGAGATGCGCGCCATCGACATGCGCAACGAAACCCTGCCGTCGCATCGCTGGATCTCGCCAAGCTTGCAAGCGGCGGTCACGGCCCGTCTGGCCCGTGGCGAGCAATCGCTGTTGTTCATCAACCGGCGTGGCTATGCGCCGATCACATTGTGCCGCGCCTGTGGCAGCCAGATTGAATGTGACCAATGTGATGCCCGCATGGTCGAGCACCGGTTCCTGAAGCGGCTGGTTTGCCATCAATGCGGCGAGACCAAGCCAATGCCGACGGTCTGTCCGTCCTGCCAGGCCGAAGATCGTCTGGCCGCTGTTGGCCCGGGGGTAGAGCGGCTGACCGAAGAAGCGGTGGCGCTGTTCCCGGATGCGCGGGTGGCGACATTGTCGTCGGACATGTACGGGTCTGCCCGCGCGCTAAAGGATCAGATCGCGGCCATTGCCGGGGGCGAGGCTGATATCATCATCGGCACCCAATTGGTGGCCAAGGGCCATAACTTTCCACTGCTGACGCTTGTCGGGGTGATCGACGCCGATCTGGGCCTTCATGGGTCCGATCTTCGCGCGGCAGAGCGGACCTTTCAATTGGTACGTCAGGTGGCCGGTCGGGCAGGGCGGTCCGACAAACCGGGCATGGCCCTGATCCAGACGCATCAACCCGAGCACCCGGTGATCCGCGCGATTTCGCCGGCGATGAAGAAGACTTCTGGCGCGCCGAGGCGGATCAACGGCGTCAGGCCGGCGTGCCCCCTTATGGCCGGTTGGCGGGCATCATCCTGTCGTCCACCGACGCCCAGGAGGTGTTTGACCTTGGCAATGCGTTGGCGCGCAATGATGCTCCGCTGCGCCGGGTCGGGGCCCAGGTCTTTGGCCCGGCGCGGCCCCCATCGCACGGGTCCGGGGGCGGCATCGCGTGCGGCTGTTGGTCAAGGCAGACAAAAGCGTGGCGCTGCAAGGGGCGCTGGCGCAATGGGTGGCGCAATTCCCGTTAAAAGGAAATCTGCGGCTGGCGGTCGATATAGACCCGCAGAGCTTTTATTGACCCCATCATCGCCGACACTGGCCGCATGCGCAGGCCCACGGGGCCGGTGACATGCGCCGTTGGGCTGTCGTGATCCTTTGAACTTTGACGCGCAAAAGCCTAAGCTGCTGTCATTCCTTGATTCCACGTGGGCCATTGATATGTCATTTTTTCGCGTCTTGCTTTGTTCGATCCCGGCAATTGGGTTTGCAGCCGCCGTTGCGGCGCAATCGGTGATCACCTTGGATGATTTTGATCTGGGGGGACCGACCGAGGCGCCGCAAGCGTCCGAAACTGTGGGCGGTGGTGCGATGGAACGTTGTCTGCGCGACCGGGCCAATTGCCCGGAAAACGGCGGGGTCGACTTTACCATCGATGATGTGGTGAACTTGGGCATTGTTGATCGCGAAGACGTCGATGTCACACCGGCCTCGGTGACCGGCGACGATACATCCGCTGCGGCAGAACCTTTGCCCTCTGTCGATCTGGAGGTTTTGTTCGACTATAATTCCTCGGATATCCGTCCCGATCAAATGCGCCAGCTGCTGGATCTGGCCAATGTGCTGCGCAGCGATGATTTCTCGCGCTACATCCTTATTTTCATGGGCCATTCCGATGCCAAGGGGGCGGCGGAATATAATGAACGTCTGTCACTGTCGCGCGCGCAGAGCGTTGCCAATTTCGTGGCCGCCGCCGCCGATGTCCCGGCCTCGCGGATCGAAGCTGTCGGGTTTGGTTTCCAGCGGTTGGCCGATCCCGCCAACCCGCTAAGCGCGCGCAACCGGCGGGTTCAACTGGTGCTTGCCCCGGCGTCTTAACGTTTCGCAATCGCCTGATCCCAAAGATCCCTAGGCAGCTGACAAAGTTACGTGCCCCGGCGTTCAAAGCCCCCGCAGGCCCGATCAAAGCGCCGTTCAGATACCCGCGCCAGCACCCTTGGGCGCTGCGTCAAAAGGGCGTCATGAACGCGCTCCTGCGGCGCGCCTATTCGATCTCAAACGGGCGGATCTGGAACCGGGCGCTGGCCCCCATCGCGCTGACTTCACCGTCTTCAACGCCGTTCTGCGCCGCCTGAACACCTTCACGCAGCAGCGCCTTGAGCACTGCCTGATCTGTGCCGGACGGTGGTTCGCACATATATCCAACCAGGTTGGTGCCCTTTTCGTCCTCCGGCAAAACCTTGAGCCCATAGCGTGAGCCCGGCGAAATCTCGTACCGGGTCTGACCCGAGGCCAGCGCGAAGGTCCGAAAGAATTTGCGCGGGATGGGCGTAAACTTGGCCGAAGGGGAAAGCGCGAAAAAGAACGGTGTGCAGGCGGCTGGCAGATCGGCAATCATCGCGACCTCGTCGTCGACGGCCACCCGCAGTGGATACACCGACAGGATCGGATCGGGTGTATTGGGCCGTGGCGCCGGATCATCCGCCGCGCCATTGAAATAGAATTCGCGTTGCATCTGGCTCAGCTGCTGCGGGCGCTGGGAGCCATCGGTCTCTTGCATGACATCGGCGGTGACCCGCTTCATCATCACCGAAACCTCGACGTCAGGGGTCGAGATATGGCGGGCAAGGGCGCGGGCAAAAGGCGAATTGCCAGCGGTGCCATCGCTGGCCACGGTGTCGGGCAGGGTGGCAAAGGCCACCAATTGATCGCCCTCCGCCTGCACCACCGCCAATCCCCGGCTGACGGCTGCGCTGCGTCCTTCGGCGCGGGCCTGGGCCAAAAGCTGCTCGGCAAAGGGGTTGTTGCGACATGCATCCAGAAAGATCAGCGACACCGGCACCGGTGTCAGCGCCTGCATGATCTGATCCAGCGACAGGCCCTCGCGCGGGATGGCGGCAGCGCTGCGCAGATTGGCATCCACCGGCATCAAATAATTCACCCGCTGATATTGCACACCATGCCCCGCAAAATAGACCGCCGCCACATCCGCGCTTTGCGCGTCTTCGGCAAATTGATCCAGCGCCAGCCCCATCGCATCTTCGTCCAGATCGGTCAGCACCGTCACGTCAAAGCCGGTCGCGCGCAAACTGTCGGAAATCAGCCGGGCATCATGGGTGGCATTGGCCAACTTGCCGATCCGCGCATAGTCGGAATTGCCAATCACCAGCGCAATCCGGTTTTCGGCCCAGACGGGCAGGGCCCAGAAGATCAGCGCAATCAGGGATATGAGACGCATTTTGTTCAGCTTTCCTATCATGATCTTGCCGCCATGGTGGCGTGAAACAGCCCCATAGGCAAGCGGCGGGGCAAGTGTGAACATGACCTGAAAAGCGCTGCCTTGCCCTTCATCTGACCAAAAATATCCCGGGGGTGAGGCCAAAGGCCGAGGGGGCTGGCCCCCTTCTTTTCACGCGAATGACGGGGAGGTCAGAGGCTATTTGGCGAACAAATCGCTCTGCCCCGGCGCGCGCGGCGGTGCAATTCCCAGATGCGTCCAGGCCTTTTGCGCCAGTATGCGCCCGCGTGGGGTGCGTTGGATCAATCCCTGTTGCAACAAAAAGGGTTCGATCACCTCTTCCAGCGCATCCCGGCTTTCGCTGAGAGCCGCAGACAGCGTTTCAATCCCCACAGGTCCGCCCGCATAATTTTCGGCGATTAGCCCCAGATACCGGCGGTCCGCGCCATCCAGCCCCAGATGATCCACCCCCAACCGGGTCAGCGCATTGTCGGCCAGCGCGCGGGTGATATGGCCGTCGCCTTCGACCACGGCAAAATCAACAACCCGGCGCAGCAACCGTCCGGCGATCCGGGGGGTGCCACGGGCGCGCCGGGCAATTTCGCGCGCGCCGTCGCTGTCGGCGGGCACGCCCAGTTTGGTGGCGTTGCGGCTGACAATTTCATGCAACTCATCAACAGTATAGAACTGCAACCGTGTCGGAATGCCAAAACGATCCCGCAACGGCGTGGTCAAAAGCCCCAACCGCGTGGTCGCCCCAACCAGGGTAAACGGCTGCAATTCGATCCGCACCGTGCGCGCCGCCGGGCCTTCGCCAATCACCAGATCCAGTTCGAAATCTTCCAGCGCGGGATACAAAATCTCCTCGACCACCGGGTTCAGCCGGTGAATTTCGTCGATGAACAGCACATCCCGTGCCTCTAGATTGGTCAGGATCGCCGCAAGATCACCTGCCTTGGCCAGAACCGGGCCCGAGGTCATGCGAAAATTGACCCCCAATTCGCGCGCCATGATCTGGGCCAGCGTGGTCTTGCCCAGCCCCGGCGGGCCATGAAACAGCGTGTGATCCATGGCTTCGCCGCGTTGGCGGGCGGATTGAATGAAAATACGCAGATTGGCCCTTGCTGCGGCCTGACCGATGAAATCCGACAATTGCTGCGGCCGCAGCGCGCGGTCGGCATCCTCGGGGCGCGGTTCGGGGCGCAGGGTGGGGTCCGGTTCGCTCATCCCGTGTTCACCCTATCCCTTTGGGGCCAGAAGTTTCAGCGCAGCGCGGATCAGCGCCGCCGTGTCGGCCTCTGGCGTCTCGCCAGCGGCCTGGGCCACCGCGCCGGCGGCCTCGCCCGGGGCATAGCCAAGATTGCCAAGCGCCGAAAGCGCCTCGGCCTGGGCATAGTTGGCTTTGGGCGCGGGTTTGGCCGCTGATTTGGCTGCGGGGCGGGGCTCCGGCACCGGGGTCGCGTCCTCGATGACCGAGTTCGTCGACCTCTGCGGCCTGTGCGCCGCCCATGGCCATCACTGCCGGGGCTTTGTCCTTCAACTCGTGCACCACACGTTGTGCCGTCTTCGGGCCAATACCCTTGGCCGCTTTGATTGCGTTGATGTCGCCCAGGGCAATTGCCCGGCTGACCCCATCCGGGCCAAGTGTGCCCTGGATCGCCAGGGCGGCTTTTGCGCCGATACCCTGCACCGTCAGCAACAGGCGGTGCCATTCCTTTTCCACCAGCGACGGAAAGCCATAAAGCTGCAAGAGATCTTCGCGCACCGTCAGATCGGTATAAAGCGCCACAGCCTCGCCAACAGCGGGCAGCCCGGCCAGCGTTCGGTCCGAGCAATAGACAACATAGCCAACACCACGCACATCCAGAAGGATGTGATCCTCGCCCCGGTAATCAATCCGCCCCGAAAGCTTGCCAATCATTGTGCCCGCACCTCTCGCAATGCGCGCCCGGATGCTGCCCCGGGTGCGCGCACATAAAACGCATGTGTCATGGCAATTGCCAGCGCATCCGCCGCATCCGGCCCGGCCAATACGACCCCCGGCAATTGCATCTTCACCATATGTGCGATCTGGGTCTTGTCGGCATGTCCGACGCCGACCACACATTTCTTTACCTTGTTGGGGGCATATTCGCCAACAGTCAAACCCGCCTGCGCCGGGACAAGCAAGGCAATGCCGCGCGCCTGACCCAGTTTTAGGGTGGCGACCGCATCTTTGTTGACAAAGGTTTGTTCCACCGCCGCGGTGGTGGGGGCATAGCGTTGCAGGACATCGGTCAATTGCCGGTGCAGCGACATCAGCCGCAGCGCGAGGTCTGTCCCCTCTGAATGGCAGATCCCATTGGCCACATGGCGCAATTTGCTGCCTGAAACGTCGATCACGCCCCACCCGAGGTTGCGCAAACCCGGATCGATGCCCAGAACCCGCATGACTGCCCTGACTTTGTTGCTTTTTTGTTTCGCTAGCACGAAACGAGAACAAACGCCAAGAGAAACCTTTGGGGCGCTGCGATGAGTCGGTTTTGCCTTGTCAAGTCGTCGACCTGCGGCGGAATGGCCTGTGTCGTGGGTTCTGGGATTTGTTTTTCGGTAATTTATTAATCTAAATCAGTGGCTTAGTTGTGTTCTGAGCAATGACGGGAATGCAAGGGGGCTATGCAGAGACTGCACTTGTTTGCGGCGCTGTTGCCCATTAGTTGCGCAGTATGAAAACTTGCGCCCGAATGGCGCCGTAGCCAGGAGTGCCCGAGATGGCCGTTTATGAAGAAAATTCCGCCCAAATCGCAGTTGCCGGATTTGGGGATCGCATTGGTCGCAGCGTGTCGATCATGATCAACCGCATTCAGGAATGGAAAGATGCACGTGCGACCCGCACCTTGCTCTCCAGCCTCAGCGACGCCGAGCTGAACGATATTGGTCTGTCGCGCGCCGACATCGACCGCATTGCACGGCAACCAAACTTCTAAGACTTCTTTAAAGTCGAAAAAAAGGCCGCGACCTGGCAACAGGCGCGGTCTTTTTGCATGTGGGTCAATCGCTGTGGTTTTCGGCCGGGTCCGCCTTTTGGCTTGGGGAAGCGGCGGACCCGGAACCACCTGAGGCGTTTTGCGACCTCAGGTGAAAGGCTCAGACAATAGCGCTTAGCAGGCCTGCGAACCACATGGCTACAGGGTCGACTTGCATGACCCAAGCGGCGCCTTGTTCGAAAATGCTACCGGCCGCCAGCAGGTCAAGCCGGTCTTCGTATTGCACAACGCCCTGATGGGCGATCAGCAAACCTTTGAATGCAAAGAAACAAAACGCAATGATCATCAACCCGCGAATGGGCAGGGCGGTCAGTTTGCGCGTGGGACGCTGGCGGATCACGCCGGTTCCGTCGATGAAATTCGTATGACCGCGCGCCAGTTTGCGATTTTTCTTGGCAATCCGCCTGACGCGCTTGTCGAAATGGAACAATGTCTCCGACATGGCAGCCTCTACATCTAATCCGGCCCCCACCAGATACGGCACCCTTTTTGGGCGTCAAATGTGGCAATTCCGGGGCAGATGTAGAAATTTAGCGGCAAATGCCGCTAAAATCAGAGAGCTTTTTGCAGGGTCAGGGTGGTCCATTCAACAATCTCTTCGCGGTGAAGGAGATTGATGCCATTGGCGGCATAAACGGCGATCACTTCGTCCGCCTGTTCATTCAGAATACCAGAGAGAATCGCATATCCACCCGGTTGCAAATGGCTGGCCATGTCCGGTGCAAGTGAAATAAGCGGCGCTTTCAAGATATTGGCAAACACCAAATCAAACGGGGCCATCGCCGCAATATCGCTATGGTCGAACCCCATCGCCACACGACAGGCCACACGCCCGTCCAAACCATTGGCGCGGACATTGGCCTCGGCGACCTCGACGGCGACCTCGTCAATGTCCGAGGCCAGTACGGTTTCCGGCCAGATCCGGGCCGCACCCATCGCCAGAACCGCCGTGCCACAGCCGATGTCGGCAACCGATTTGCCATGAAATCCGCCGGTCGCCAGCCGGTCAAGCGCCCGCAGACAGCCAAGTGTGGTGCCGTGGTGGCCGGTGCCAAAGGCCATGGCGGCCTCGATCAACAGAGGTTCGCAATCGGCGGGCACCTTGTCGGCATCATGGCTGCCATAGACAAAGAAACGCCCCGCCGCTACCGGCGACAATTCGCGTTTCACCTTGGCCACCCAATCCGTTTCCGGCAGTTCGGAAATCGCAAAATCCTTGGCGCCAAATGCCGCCGCAAGGACCGCAAGGGCGGCTTCGTCCGGGGCCTCGGTGAAATAGCCGCCGATTTCCCACAGGCCAGAGCCATCCTCCATCTCGAACACGCCGACGCCGGTTGGTTCGGGCACCAGATGTTCCATGGCCGCGCCAAGCGTTTCAGCCTGAGGCTTGCCGGGCAGGGTGGTGAGGGCGGTGAATGTGGGCATGTGTGGCACTCTCTGACGGTTTCACGTCTCTTAGGACCTTTGCGGCGGGTTTGAAACCTCTGCCCGTCACATTGGGTCATCACCCGGCGGTTTTGCGCGGCGGTCCACGCAGAAACATCACATCTCCACTATGCGCAGATCGCGGCTATTCCGCAGGGGCGGGGACAATCGGGCGTTGAAACACGGTTTCATATCCCGGCACCGGATGGCGGGGGATCAGCAGGGCGAGCACAAATGATGCGGTCGCAATACCGGCCGCGGCAAAAAACACCGATCCGGGCGAAACCAGCCAGAGATACCCCAGGCCCGCAGGCAGAAACACCGCCGCGATATGGTTGATGGTAAAGGCTACCGCCGCCGTCGGGGCGATATCGCCGGGGTCGGCAATTTTCTGGAAATAGGTTTTCAGCGCCAGTGCGAGGCCAAAGAACAGGTGATCAATCAGGTAAAGCGCCGCCGCGATCACCACACCCCAGCCAAAGAAATAAATGCCGCCATAGGCCAGAAACACCATGATCAGACCGGCATATTCAAACAGCAGTGTCGCGCGTTCGCCAAACCGGGCAACGGCACGGCCCATGAGCGGGGCAAACAGCATATTGGCCACCAGATTGGCGAGGAACAACGCCGTAACCTCGTGCACTGCGAAGCCAAACCGTTCGACCATCATGAAACCGGCAAACACCACAAAGATCTGGCGGCGCGCGCGGCCAGAAATTGCAGCACATAGTATAGCCAGTAACGCCGCCGCAGGATCAGCTTCTTGACCTGCGGATTGGGCGCGTCGAACCGGGGATAGGCCAGCATGGAAAACACCGCCAGCACAGCGGTGACGCCGCCCGCGATCAGGTAGACATGGGTATAGCTTAGCCCCAATGTCTCCCATGTCAGGACAATCGCGCCATAGGCCAGCAGCGTGGCCGCCGATCCCGCCGCCATCAACAGGCCCAGCACCTGCGGCGCGCGGTCCTTGGGCAGCCATTGCAGCTGAAGCGATTGGTTCACGGTTTCGAAATAGTGGAACCCGATGGAGGACAGCATCGTGATCGTCAAAATCCCCGCCATGTCGGGGAAATAGGCGGTCACCGCCGTCGCCACGCCCAACAACAACAACGCGATCAGCGCCAGAACCTGTTCGTGCATGAAAACGATCAAGGCAATCACGCCCACCGCCAGAAATCCGGGGATCTCGCGCACCGTGTGCAGCCAGCCAATGTCAGACCCGTCGAACCCCGCGACCTCGATCACGAAATTGTTCAGCAGGGCGGTCCAGGTGGCAAAGGCGATGGGCATCGCCGCTGCCATCACAAACAGCAATGTTGTCGGGCGGCGCCAGACCGGCAGATCGCGCGCAAGCGCCAGGGGCAGGGTTTTGCTCATGCTTGGGATGTACGGCGGTTGCAAAAAAAAGGCGAGTATACTTTTTGCGCAGTCACCCCTGCACAGATGCACATTCCATCGCATCGGCTGTGGAATTGTGTTGAAATGGCACCTTGTGGCATCACTGCCCCGGGTTGGCCGGCAGGATTTGACCGCAGTCTTTGATTTTGGCTTTGATTTCGGGCAGCGTCGGGACAGGGCCGGTATGTGTGATGTGTTGTAGGAAACGAGAGATGAACGCCATTGAAATCGAACCGCTTTTTACCCGTTCTGACGGGGCGTATCACTTTGCCCGGTGGGGGCGTCCGATTGCGCCGATTGTCTTTGGCGTGACCGAAGGCACCCTGCCGGTGATCAAAGGCGCGCTGGAGGCCGTGGTCGCAATGGCCGGTCACCATATCGCCGAAACCGACCCGGAATTGGGCAGCAATTGCATGTTCTTTTTCTTTCGTGATTGGGACGAACTGCCGGACGTGCCTGATCTGGACAAGCTTGTGCCGGATTTGGTGGCCCTGGTCGGGCGGTTGAAATCGGCAGATGCCAATCAATACCGGGTGTTCCGGTTTGACGATGCGGGCGCGATCAAAGCCTGTTTCGTGTTCCTGCGCATGGACGACGCGCTTGGCGCGATGCAGGCCGAAACATTGGCGCTGGGCCAGATCGTCCGGGTGATGTTGCTGTGGTCCGATGCGGCATTTGCCGAGGTGTCGCCGCTGGCGATTGCCGGCGACCAGACAATTCTGCGCCCCGAGATCGGTGCCGTGATCCGGGCCGGGTATGATCCGGTGATGCCCGCCGTGTCACAGGATCCGGTCCACGCCATGCGACTGGCGGCGCGGGTTGGCCTGGCGCAATAGGCCTGTCTTTCTGATCAGAAACGCATGTGGCGGCAGACGCACGCGGCGAAATCAATGGCCCCGGCATAGACCCGCCCAAAAAGTGCGCAGCCTCTTCCATCGTGCCATTCCCGTTGGGATGGAATGCTGTACCAAACGGCCGACTGTTGTCAGGATGGACGCAACTTGGCGACGGACAGTTGCGGCCATACAAATTGGGTTGAAAAATGTTGGCCTGGCTATGTCGCCATGTCAGTCTTGGTTTCAGGGGGTGGCACTCAGCATGCCTCGGGAACAGTCATTTGAAAAAATAGGTATGGATTTGATGTCAACCGATCGAAAGACCATATTTTCCTATTTTGGATTGAAAACTTATGCAGCGGTTGCGGCACCGCTTTTCTTTTTGTTCGATTTTCTGACCCCGGTTGTTCAAACGGCTTTCGGAAACAATGCCGGGTTTCTGTCGGCCTGGGTTCTTGTTGGTTTGGGCCTGATCGGATTGTTGATTCCGCGAAAAATCTGCCTATCCATTGAACCGTCCGTTCAGGACAAGGAACTTGTTGCCTTTCGGCAATTTTCCGGGCTGGCACTGGCCACGGGTGGGCTTTGGGTTGTGCTCTCGTCCAGTGTCCTTGGTGCAGAAGCCAAGGAAAATGGCGTGATCGGGGCCCTGTTTCCGCAAGTCGAAGAATACCAAACCCGGCTTTTTGGTTCGCTCGAAGATATAGAGGCGGTTCTTGAGCAGACAAAAGAGGGTGTGGATACGTTGGTGACTTATGCCGAAGAGGATCGCGCCGATCCAAACGTGCAGCTCGCCAAACGTGGCATTCAGCGTACCGAAGCCGAGTTTGGAAGAGCGTTACGGCGCAAGGATATCGATGTCGTACGTATGTTTGTGGAAGGGGGTGGCCAGTTACGGCCAGCAGGCTGGAGTTGTTTACCGGCGGTGGTTTCGAGTTTGGGGAAGTCGTCGATATTTGGTCTGCGGACATCGCAGAATTGTTCCTGGATCATCGCGATCAACTGGACACGTCGATTTGTCGGCCAACAATTCGGTATCTCTTTTCTGATGGCGGTCCGGGCCAGAGAAACGTTGCCGGTGGCTATTTCGAACGGTTGGCCGACAACGGACAGGGTATTGAATTTCTAAAGGATCTGTGCGGCGAAAACGCCTTTTCTGATTATATTCGGAATTTCATTAATAGTGAAAAGTTGCGCGCTGAGAAAAACGAAAAAGGCGTTGCTGTTTACCGTGCGACCCTATCCGAATGTGTCGAAAAACGTGAAGCCGAGCTGAAACGTGCCAACCAGTGGCTGCCTAAAAACCAAATAACACAGGCGTGCAGCGGGCCTGCAAACTGGGCCTCTGTCGATTTTTTTGAGTTTCGTGACAAGCGGGATTTTTCGGCGGAATTGCAGCGGCTTCTGGACCAAATCTGATAAGGTTCTTCTGGTGTTTGCGCTATATCAATGTCGGTTTCTGCGCGCTGTCTATCATGGTGTCATCCAGAGGAGGCAACCATGTACAATCATATCCTGATCCCGGTCGCTCCGGGCCACTACGAAGAATACGCCAACGCGCTGACCGTGACGCGGAAACTGTCCAATACGGGGGCAAAGGTTTCGATCCTCTCAGTGGTTGAGGACGTCCCGATATATGTCGAAACCTACTTGCCAAACGATCAGGTCGAACAGGCCAAGGTGGAAATCGCAAACGAATTGAAAGCCCAATTTGCCAAGGACGAGGTCGAGATCCATGTGATTGATGCCCATCCAGCCAATGGCATTCTGGATTGGGCGACGCAAAACGCGGTCGATTGTATCGTTGTGACCTCACATCGACCGGGGATCTCGGACTATTTTATTGGCTCGACCGCCGCCCGCGTTGTGCGCCACGCACAATGTCCGGTTGTCGTTCTGCGCTAGGGCGACTTGGTCACGGGGCCAAGAATTGCCCCGCCAAAACCCCGGCAAGAGCGGCGGTCGCTTTGCCGCCGCTCAAACCGGTCGATGCGCGCCAGACCGTCAGATCAGGTCGTCAGATCGGGCCGTCAGATCAGGCCGTCAGGCCGGTCGGTGCCTGAAGCCCATTTGCCCGGCTGCACGCGGTTACGGTATTGGCCAGCAGACAGGCGATTGTCATCGGGCCGACACCACCTGGCACCGGGGTGATCGCCCCGGCGACCGCGGCGCAGCTTTCGAAATCGCAATCGCCAACCAACCGGGTCTTGCCCTCACCCTTTTCCGGCGCGGGAATGCGGTTGATGCCCACATCAATGACCGTCGCGCCGGGTTTGATCCAATCGCCCGGCACCATTTCGGCAGGCCCACCGCCGCAACAACGATGTCGGCACGACGGACGACATCGGCAATGTCCTTGGTGCGGGAATGGGCAATGGTGACAGTACAGCTGTCACCTAGCAGCAATTGCGCCATCGGTTTACCGACGATATTGGACCGGCCAATCACCACGGCATTCAGCCCGGACAGCGATCCATGGTGGTCGCGCAGCATCATCAGACAACCCAGCGGCGTGCAGGGCACCATCGACTTTTGACCCGTGCCCAACAGGCCGACATTGGAAATGTGGAACCCATCGACATCCTTGTCGGGGCTGATCGCATTGATCACCAGATCTTCGTCAAGATGATCGGGCAGGGGCAATTGCACCAGAATACCATGTACCAGCGGATCATTGTTCAGCTGGTCAATCAGCGCCAGCAGCTTATCCTGGGAAATCGTGGCGTCGCGTTTGAATTCATAGGAATTCATGCCGACCTCAACCGTCTGTTTGCCCTTGGACCGGACATAGACCTGGCTTGCCGGATCTTCGCCCACCAAAACCACCGCAAGGCCCGGTGTGATGTCATGCTCTTCCTTGAGCCGGGCCACGTGGGTCGCCACCTCGGCGCGTACCTTGGCGGCAAAGGCCTTGCCGTCGATGATCTGGGCTGTCATGTCTTGTCCCTTTCGTCGGGTGTCGTGGTCAGTCGCGGTCGATATGGCGCGCCTCGCGCGTGATCGACCATTCTATCAATTCGCGCCAAAGCGCCTCGGCCAAATCCGGGTCCAGACCACGCCTGGCCGCGCCTGCGCGGGTCTTGTTCACCACATCCTCGACGCGGGACGGGATATTGGCCGGCCAGCCCAGCGCGGTTTTCAATTCAACCGCCCGATCGATGTATCCGGCACGGGCCGCCAGAAGGTCAATCAGCTTTCCGTCCAACATGTCAATCTGACGGCGCAATTCTGCCATATCCGCACAATTTTCCGGCGGGGTCAGATCGGGCATATTGTCTCTCCTGCGGGCAAGGGCACTTGTGCCCGCAGAAATCGCAAATTCGTGCCTAGAACAACCCTTCTATTTGGCCATCGGCGTTCATTCGGATGTTTTCCGACGCAGGTTTTGAGGGCAGGCCCGGCATGGTCATGATCTCGCCGCAGATCACCACCACAAATCCGGCCCCCGCCGCCAGTCGCACCTCGCGCACTGGCACCGAATGGCCCAATGGTGCGCCGCGCAGATTGGGGTCGGTGGAAAACGAATATTGTGTCTTGGCCATACAGACGGGCAGGTGGCCATATCCTGCCGCCTCCCATTCGCGCAGCTGGTTGCGGATCTTGCCATCGGCCAGCACCTCATCCGCGCGATAGATCGACTTGGCAATGGTTTCGATTTTCTCAAACAGCGGCAGGTCATCATCGTAAAGCGGAGCGAATTGCGCCTGTCCGCTGTCGGTAATCGCCGCGACGCGGGTTGCCAGCGCCTCGGTGCCTGCGGAGCCTTTTTCCCAATGCTGGCACAGGATTGCCTCAGACCCCTGGGTCTCGACATAGGCTTTGACCGCCGCGACCTCGGCATCGGTGTCCGTGACAAAATGGTTGATCGCGACCACCACCGGCACGCCAAAGCTTTTGACGTTCTGGATGTGGCGGCCCAGATTGGCACAGCCCTTGTTGATGGCGCCGACGTTTTCCGCACCAAGATCGGATTTTGCCACGCCGCCATTCATCTTCATCGCGCGACAGGTGGCCACCAACACCACGCAATCGGGGGCCAGGCCCGCCTTGCGGCACTTGATGTTCATGAATTTTTCGGCCCCGAGGTCGGCACCAAAGCCGGCTTCTGTCACCACATAATCCGCCACTTTCAACGCGGTAGAGGTCGCCATGACAGAATTGCACCCATGGGCGATATTGGCAAAGGGGCCGCCATGCACAAAGGCCGGGTTGTTTTCTAGCGTTTGCACCAGATTGGGCTGCATCGCATCCTTCAACAAAACGGTCATCGCGCCATCCGCCTGAATGTCGCGGCAGGTGATCGGCCTGCGGTCGCGGGTATAGGCCACGATGATGTCACCCAAACGGCGTTCCAGATCCGCAAGCGAGGTCGCAAGGCACAGGATCGCCATGACCTCTGATGCGACGGTGATGTCGAACCCGGTCTGGCGGGGAAAGCCATTGGCCACCCCACCAAGCGAGGTCACAACGTCCCGCAAGGCCCGGTCGTTCATGTCCATCACCCGGCGCCAGACCACGCGGCGCGGATCAATCTCCAGCGTGTTGCCCCAATAGATATGATTGTCGATCATCGCCGACAGCAGGTTGTGCGCGGTGGTGATGGCGTGGAAATCGCCGGTGAAGTGGAGGTTCATGTCCTCCATCGGCACCACCTGGGCATAGCCGCCCCCCGCCGCGCCGCCCTTCATGCCGAAATTCGGCCCGAGGCTGGCCTCGCGGATACAGATCGCAGCCTTCTTGCCGATACGGTTCAACCCGTCGCCAAGGCCCACGGTTGTCGTGGTCTTGCCTTCGCCCGCCGGGGTCGGGTTGATCGCGGTGACAAGGATCAGCTTGCCATTTTTGTTGCCCTGGACGCTGTTGATGAAATCCTGGCTGACTTTGGCCTTGTCGTGGCCAAAAGGCACCAGATGTTGTGCGCTGATACCCAGCTTGGCGCCGATCTCCTGGATCGGTTTCTTGTCCGCCTCGCGGGCGATTTCGATGTCGGAAAGATAAGACATTGGGCCACTCCTGTCGGGGTTTTCCCAATTGATACCGCGCCAGACAAGCATTGATCACAGCGTTTCCGACATTTTGTCGAATGTGAGCGGCGGGATGGGCACGGTGTTTCGTCGATCGGAAACCAGAAGCGAGCAAAAGGGCGCTGGATCGTCCCGGACCTGCTCCGGGACCTCCACGGGGATTGGTCGGGCACAGTTGGGGCAGATAAAGAGGCCCCGGATCACGTCCGGGGCGCGATATCGCCCGACGGCCAAGCAGCGAACAACCAAACACTGAACAGCCAAACACTGAACAGCCAAGCACTGGGCAAAGAAAAACCCCCGAGGTCCGCGACCTCGGGGGCTTAAATCACTTCCGGTTTGTTTTCAGCTTATGCCGAAGGTTCCGGTTCCAAGTCACTCGATGGTTTGTTCTTGGGCTTGGTTTTTGGGATCGCGGTGACCGAAGGTGCATTGCCGGCATCTGGCGTGTCGTCTTCGTCATCGCCGATTTGCGGCGGATCACCTTTCATCACACGTTTGATTTCTTCGCCGGTCAGGGTCTCATATTCCAGCAATCCCTGTGCCAGACGTTCCCATTCCTCGTTCTTGTCGGTCAGGATCTGGAACGCACGGTCATAGGCTTCCTGAATGAAGCGTTTGACCTCGGCTTCGATCAATTCCTTGGTATTGGCCGACACCGAAAGACCCGCAGTCTTGCCGTTATAGCCTTCATGCGCTTCGGAATAGTCGATATTGCCAACCTTGTCCGACATCCCCCAGCGCAGCACCATCGCACGCGCCAGCGCGCTGGCCTGTTGAATGTCACCAGAGGGGCCGTTGGACACATTGTCAGCGCCGTATTTGATGATCTCGGCCGCTTTGCCCGCCATGGTCATCGCCAGGTTTTCTTCGCATTCCGACCGATGCCAATTCAGGCGGTCAATCTCTGGCAGCGACACAACCATTCCCAGGGCGCCGCCGCGCGGAATGATCGTGGCCTTATAGACCGGGTCACATTTCGGCAGGGTCAGCCCAACCACAGCATGGCCAGCTTCGTGATAGGCGGTTTTTTCCTTCTGCTCTTCGGTCAGCACCATCGAGCGGCGTTCCGCGCCCATCATCACCTTGTCCTTGGCGCTTTCGAAATCCTGCATCGTCACGAATTCGGCGGCCGATACGCGCGGCGGTCAATGCCGCTTCGTTCACCAGGTTCGCCAGATCAGCGCCGGAAAAGCCCGGTGTCCCCCGCGCGATGATGCGCATGTCGGAATCGGGGCCAAGCGGGATCTTGCGTGCATGCACGTTGAGGATCTTTTCGCGGCCCTTGATGTCGGGGTTCATCACGGTGACCTGACGGTCGAACCGACCGGGACGCAGCAACGCGGGGTCCAGCACATCCTTGCGGTTGGTGGCGGCGATGATGATTACGCCTTCGTTGGCCTCAAAGCCATCCATTTCCACCAACAACTGGTTCAGCGTCTGTTCGCGTTCGTCATTGCCACCGCCATAACCGGCACCACGGGCGCGGCCCACGGCGTCAATTTCGTCGATGAACACAATGCAAGGCGCGTTTTTCTTGGCCTGTTCGAACATGTCGCGCACACGCGATGCACCAACACCCACAAACATTTCGACAAAGTCGGAACCCGAGATGGTAAAGAACGGCACGCCGGCCTCGCCTGCAATCGCACGCGCCAAAAGCGTCTTACCGGTGCCCGGAGGGCCCACCAGAAGCGCACCTTTGGGGATCTGCCCGCCAAGACGCGAGAATTTTTGCGGGTTGCGCAGGAATTCAACGATTTCTTCCAGCTCTTCTTTTGCCTCATCAATGCCTGCCACGTCATCAAACGTCACACGGCCCGATTTTTCGGTCAGCATCTTGGCCTTGGATTTGCCAAAGCCCATGGCGCCGCCTTTGCCGCCACCCTGCATCCGGTTCATGAAATAGATCCAGACACCGATCAGCAGCAAGAATGGCAACAGGCTGAGGATGAATGACTGAAACCCGGATTGCTCCTGGCTTTCGGCATTCACATTCACATCATTGTCCAGCAAAAGCTGGGTCACTTCGGCATCGTCGGGCTTCACTGTGACATAGTCGCGGCCATCCTTGCCCTTGAAGCGGATGGTTTCACCGTCAATGGTGACCGTGGCGACCTTGTCCTCTTCGACCAGCTGGACGAAGTCGGAATAGGGCGTGCCCTGGCTTTGCAGCGTATTGCCGCCGCCCGAAAACAGATTGAAAAGCGTCAGGATCAGTACAAAAAGTACGACCCAAAAGGCGATATTACGCAGATTGCCCAAGTAAATTCTCCCGGAAGTTGGGTTTGGTCCGCTCTATAGCGTGCCCTTGCAGTGAAAAATAGGGGTTTCGCGGGCAAATTCAATGCATCCGGATGAAGTTGGGAAAACTGCCCTGGCCCGCGAAATAGTCGGTTGTATGGGCCGGACCATATCCCGCCGGGGCAAAGGCATGCAATCGGTCGCGTTCAAACACCGCCGGCTGGGCGATCAGGCTTTGATAGGGCAGGCCGGCTGGGCGCTGATCAAGCTGCGCGGCCCCCTCGGCCCCAAGCGCCCGCACCGTCATACCCGTGATCTTTGGCCCTTGGATTCGCACCCTTTGGTCCCAGATGTCGCCGACCTGCGCGGTTGTTGCGGCCACGGCGCGGTATTCACGGCAGATCCGAATATCGGTTTTTTCCGCGCGGATCATGCAGCCGTGCAATGTCCCGTGGCCACCAGAGAGCACGCGCTCTGCCGTCGCCTCCAACGCCTGCGCGCGCGGGCGATAGGGCTGGACCGCCACATATTGCAGCCCGACCGCCAGAAGCCGCAGCCGGGTTTCGGCATCCAGCGCTGCCAAAGCGTCGCGATCAAACAGCAAATCGCCATATTGGGCCCGCACCAGCTCCGCCGCCGCGTTCTGGGCCCGGCGCTGCAATCCGTCGCGCGCGCGTGCCATGCGCGTGGCGGTCTGCGTCAGCGTCGGCACGTCCAGCCCAAGCGGTTGCAACAGATCCATTGCCTGGCGCATGCGCACCCGGTCGTATTTCGGATCGTCATTCGACGGATCGTCGACCCAAGTGCCTTTGAGAACCGTCAAATAATGCCGCAAATCGGCGCGCCGCGCGTTCAAAAGCGGCCGGATCAGCCAAAACCCGCTGTCGGCTGCCTCGCGATCTGCGGCCTGTGGCCCGGAGGGCACAAACCGTTTTTCTGGAATCGATGCCAAACCGTCAACACCCGACCCCCTCGCCAAGCGCATCAAGAATGTTTCGGCCTGATCATCTGCCGTATGGGCCATCAACACATGGCGCAGGGACCCGCGCCAATCCTCGATCAGGGACAATCGCGCCGCGCGCGCCGCGTCTTGCAGGTTGCCGTGACCATCCCAACCCGGCCCTGAAGGGCCTTGCCAGCGCAATGTGCTATGTGAATGTCCCAGCTCAGCGCAGGTGCGGGCGACAAACTCTGCCTCATCGGCACTTTCCGCCCGCAACCCATGATCCACCGTCACAACCCGCAGGGTGACACCATATTGATGGGTCCAATTATGGGCGAGTGTCAGCATCGCCATGCTGTCACCACCGCCAGACACGGCCAAACCAATGGTGTCCGGAAAATCCGGGCCCAGAAGCGCGCCCATGGCATCGGCAAAATGGCTCTGCAGACAAAACCCGGTCATGCCCTTGGCCTTCTTCTGTTCAAAAATATCCCGGGGGAGGCCGCCTTTGGCGGGCGGGGGCAGCGCCCCCAACTGTCTGTCACCGCCAGGACGACGACCCGATTGACCGAACCGAAATCAGGTGCAATTCAGGTTTTGCATTTCCGCCTGTGCGTCCTGAACCTGCGCAGCGGCGGGGAACCGTGTTTCAATTTCACCCAAGGTCTGACAGGCTGCGGCCATCTGCCCCAGCGCGCCAAGCGCACGGCCAAGATGCACCAGCGCGGTCGCGGCATCCGGGCCTTCGGTATCCACCGAATAGGCGTTCAGATAGGCCCGGGCCGCTTCGCGCATGTCGCCAAGGCCTTCCAACGCCTGACCCCGCCCCAGGCTGGCCTTGGTGGCTAACGGTCCGCCCGGATAGGTCTCATTAAAGGTCGCAAAGAGGTCCGCGGCGCTGCGAAAGTCACCTGTGGCGAGCGCCTCCCCGGCTCGCCGAAAGTCTTCTTCTTCGCTCAGTGCCAGCGCCGGTCCATCACCAGATGCAGGCGGGGCAGGGGCCACCGGAGCGGCAGGCAGTTCCTCGGTCTTGCCGCCACCAAGGGTGGTGGTGTCGCCCAATTGGCCGACATCGCCGCCTTCGAGTTCGACAAGACGAAATTCCAGATCCCCGATCCGGTTGGTGCCATCGGTGACCACCTGATTGATGCGGAATTCCAGCTGTTCGGTCTTGCCGGTCAGTCGCGTCAGTTCCGCTTCAATCACCTGAACCCGGTCCAGAAGCGTCCCGCCGCCACCCGCCGCAGTGCTGCCGCCGGTGGTCGACAGCTCACGTTTCAGGCGCTGCACCTCGACATTCAGCAACGTCAGATCCTGGCGGATGTCCGCCAATGTCTGTTCCCGATCCTGGGCAAGGCTCGCAATCGGCAGACCCGCAACCAGGCCGAAAATCAACAGAAATCGCATATTTCTACCCCTCCGCAAGGGCGCTGGATCAGCTTGTCAGACCGCCGGCAATGACCGTGACCGCGCGGCGGTTCTTGGCGTAACAGGATTCTTCCGAACAGATCTCGATCGGGCGTTCTTTGCCAAAAGTCACGAATTTGAGCCGGGATGCCGAAACCCCCTGAGAAATCAGGTATTCACGTACCGCATTGGCCCGCCGTCCGCCAAGGGCAAGGTTGTATTCCCGCGTGCCTTGTTCGTCGGCATGACCTTCGATCACCGCCACATAGTCGGAATTGGTGATCAGCCATTGTGCCTGGGCGTTGAGGATGGATTGCGCTTCGCTGGTCAGCGAAGATTGATCAACCACAAACAGCACCCGATCGCCAATCGCCTGTTGGAAATAGGTCGGGCTGGTTGGATCGCCCAGACCGCCACCAGTGCCCGCACCGGCACCTGCATCAAAGTCGCTGCCACCAACGCCGCTGTCTGCGCTGTCAAACCGGCCCGCACCGGTGCAGGCCGACACGGCCAAAGCGCCCATCAAAAGCACGATCTTGCTCATATGTTTCATTGTCTTGTCCTGCTCCGCCATCTGGCATTGTGCCATTGTTAAGTCCGAGTCTATCACAGCCCCGCCGCGCAATACATATCTATTGCAAATC
The DNA here is from genome assembly GCF_055808435.1 of Marinovum sp. J2-8. Classification (NCBI taxonomy): domain Bacteria; kingdom Pseudomonadati; phylum Pseudomonadota; class Alphaproteobacteria; order Rhodobacterales; family Roseobacteraceae; genus Marinovum; species Marinovum sp. J2-8. Next base: position 513,893 of record NZ_JBVVRZ010000003.1, read on the forward strand.
CACCACAGCGCCTATTGCAACGGTCCCCAGCTGGGGTCCGACGCCGCACCGGGCGTGCGCACCCGTTTCAGATTTCGGCCCGACACATCCACCGAATACAGGTTGGATTGTCCGCTGGCGCCCTGTGTTTCGCGGGTGAACATGATCACCCGGCCATTGGGTGCCCAGGTCGGCCCCTCGTCGAGGAACGATGCGGTCAGCAACCGCTCTTCGCTGCCATCGGTGCGCATCACGCCGATGTGGAACCGGCCCTTGTGCTGTTTGGTAAAGGCAATCAAATCGCCGCGTGGCGACCAGACCGGCGTGCCATAACGCCCCTGACCAAAGGAAATGCGCTGCGCTTCGCCGCCATTTGCCGACATGATATAGAGCTGCTGGCTGCCCGACCGGTCGCTTTCAAACACGATCCGCCCCCCGTCCGGGCTATAGGACGGCGCGGTTTCGATCGCGGGTGTATTGGTCAACCGGCTGGATTGGCCCGACGCCAGATCCATGGTGAAGATGTCGGTGTTCGACCCTTCGCTAAGGGAATAAACCGCAGTGACGCCATTGGGGGCAAAGCGCGGCGCAAAGGACATCTTGTCCGATTGGGTTTCCAGAATTCGGCTGCGGGTGTCCCCCACATCCAGCACGTGAATGCGCGGGAACCCGGTCGCATAAGAAGTATAGAGCACCCGGTCGCCAGTGGGCGAAAACCGCGGCGCCAGCACAATCGACGAGCTGTCGGTCAGATACTGCACATTTGCGCCGTCGTAATCCATGATCCCCAGCCGCTTCTTGCGTTCGTTCTTGGGGCCGGTTTCGGACACAAACACCACGCGGCTGTCGAAATAGCCGGTTTCGCCCGTGATCCGGCTATAGACCGCATCCGCCACCTTGTGCGCCATGCGCCGCCATCCATCCGTGGTGCCCTGAAATTGCAATCCACGGCCCAGTTCGCTGTCGGAAAACACGTCATAGACCCGGAATTTGACCGTCAGCTGGCCATCCCCCGACACGGTGACCGCTCCCATGATCAGCGCCTGGGCATTGATCGCCTTCCAGTCGGCATATTGCACCGGCGTGGCAAAGCTGGTCGGGCGCGAAATAAAGGCCTCTTCGTTGATCTGGTCAAAAAGCCCGGTGCCGATCAAATCATCGGCCACCACCTGGGCCAGCTTGGCCCCCCATTCCGCCGCGCCGCTGTTTTCAGCGATGAAACCCGGCACAGCAAAGGGCAGTGGTTCAACCACGCCTTCGGTGATTTCAATCCGAAGTGGCGCGGCCTGGGCCGTGGCCGTCAATGTCAGGGCCAGAGCGGCCAAAACGGCACAGAGCATTTCTCGCATTCGATAAAGCATGGTCATCTCCCAACATTTTCGGGATTGAAGGTCATTTCAATATCCCGCCACTGGTCGTATTTCTCTTGCGGCAGGTCAAAGCCGTCTTTTTGGCACCGCAGAATGGCACGCCGCGCCGCATCAAAGGCAACCCGCGCAGCCGCGTCGTCACCCCCGGTGGCCGAGACCATCCGCAAAGAGCTGGTCACGACACGCCCGGTTTCTTCCATTTTCATGCCCACAACCACGGTGACCCGCGACGCAACAGAGCCGACATCGACAACCCAGCATTGTTGCACGGCGACGCGCAGGTCTTCGCGTTCGCCGGCGGTCAATGGCGGGCCTGCGGGGGCGGCGGACGTGGTGGTGCCACCCAGGGCCTCGGCCAATGCGTCGTTGACCGCATCTGCGGTTGTCTCACGGGCCGTTGGCGCGGGGGTGGCGGGGGTCGTTGTGTCCGCCGGTTGTGCTGCGGGTGGTGCTGCTGGCGTCTGCGGCGTTGCCGGCGCGGCCGCGGCAAGATTGCTGGGCCTGCTGCGCGGGCGAATGGTTCTTTCCGGCGCACCAGAGGGGGCTTCATCCGCTTCGGTCACGATTTCGCTGGTCGCTTCTTCCTGGGCGGTGGCGTCCTGTTCTTCCTGAGGCGGGGCCGTGGTTTCGCTCTCGTCGGGCACAACCGCCTCCTGAGATTCTTCTGCGATCTGCACATCCGGTTCCGGCGGCGCAACCGGTTCCGGCGCAACCCGTGGGGCGGGGCGCGGCCGGGGGCGGGGCGACACTTCGGGCAGGGCAATTTCCACATCTTCCGCCGCCGGTGGTGCCGGTTCTGCGGGGGGCGAGACTTCGGGCGGGCTGACCGGGGCGGGCAGCGGCGGCGGTGTTTCGGGCAGGGCCTCGGGGGCCAGTGGGGCTGGCGCGGTTTCGACCGGTGCGGGACTTGGTTCGGGCGCGGGTGGCTCCGGCGTGGGCACCGCTGGGGCCGGGTCTTCGACGGTCGGCGGTGCCACGGGCTCTGCCGGGGCCTCGGCAATCACCGGTGCGCTGTCCGGCGTGGCGGTTTCGCTTTCTGATCCGGGCGGCGTTGCGGCCCCAACCAGAGCTGCATATTCGGCCTCGGAAATCGTGGTGACGCTGGTGACGTCAAACGGCAATGGCTCGACCTCAAACAACGGGCCGATCAACAGCCAGCCGATCAGGCCGACATGCGCCGCGCCCGATACGTAATGGCCGACATGGGCGCGATGGCCCAGGAAAGTCATATTTGGAAGCATTTGCACCAAAGCGCCCCGGATTACCCGCCGTCGCGATCATTGCCGCTGGCGGAATCGCGGCCATCCAGACGTGGACCACCAACATCCGTGACCAGACCGATGTTGCTGAACCCGCCTGCGTTAAGCGCCCCCATGACTTGCATCACCTCGGCATAGGGTACGGCCCCATCGGCGCGCAGGAACACCCGGTCGCTTGTGCGTTCTGCCGCAATGGCGCGCAACTTGCCCACCAGATCCTCGGCCCCGGTTTCCGTGGTCTGGATCAGAATGCGGTTGTCGGCTGTCAAGGTCACGGTCAGCGGTTCCTCGGCCTCGCTGCTCAGGGCGCTGGCCGCAGATTTCGGCAATTCCACCGGCACCCCGACGGTCAGCAACGGGGCCGACACCATGAAAATGATCAGCAGAACCAACATTACGTCGACAAAGGGCGTGACGTTGATTTCGGCCATCGGGCGTGCGCCGCCCCGGCGACGACGGCCCCGACCTGAGTTGCCTTCGGACTTTATGACACCCGCTGCCATGGCTCAGCTGTCCAGCTGACGGCTGAGGATGGTGGCGAATTCATCGGCGAAACTTTCATACCCCGACAAGATCCGATCCGCATCCGCGCTCAGCTTGTTATAGAAAATCACCGCCGGAATCGCGGCCAACAGGCCCAAACCGGTCGCCATCAGCGCCTCGGCAATGCCGGGGGCCACAACCGCAAGCGAGGTGTTCTGTTGTTCGGCAATCTCGATAAAGGCATTCATGATGCCCCAGACCGTGCCGAACAAACCCACAAATGGCGCGGTAGAGCCAACAGTGGCCAGCACGCTCAGACCGCGCTGCATGTCATCACTGACTGCGGCAATCGCCACATTCATCGACCGGTCGATGCGCGCCTGGGCGCCGGGGATCAACCCGCCATCTTCGCGGTGCGAACGCCGCCATTCCAACATGCCGGCGGCAAATACTTTTTGCGACCTGCCTTTGGGCTCGGGGCCCATCTGTTCGAACAATTCGTCCAGGGGCTCACCGGACCAGAAATCGCGATCAAACCGCTTTGCCTCTCGCCGGGCACCGCGATAGGCGATCAGGTTGTAGACGATGATCGACCATGACCAGAAACTTGCCACGATCAACGCCACCATCACCAGTTTTACGGTCAGTGTCGCACGTGCAAAAAGCCCCCACATAGAGAAGTCTATCTCCTGTGCGAGCGCTAGGGTCTCTGTTTCCATCTGCCTGCTCTTTGTTGTGGCGACTTTATCTGTCGTCCTATGTGGTCGTGACGGTCGCGTGACTGCTTTGGGGCCGGTTCTGTGCGGCCAATTGATCCGATTATTAACGGAAATGAAGGGGGAAAGCCAACACGAAGGCGTCAATTGACCCTGTTTGTCACCTTTTGCCCGTTGGGTTGGCGGATATTTGCCGGAAGGCTGAAACATGCCGAAGGATGGCGGGGGCCACTGCATTTCGCCCTTGTCTTTGCACTGCGAAAAACCGCCAAAAATCCGGCGCCATAAGCCATGGATCGGCCTTGCCCTTTCATCTGACCAAAAATATCCCGGGGGTCGGGGGGCTGGCCCCCCGTCGGTTTGGGCGGCCAGTTCCAGACGGGTCTGGCGGGATCAATGCAATTGCTGGCGCAAAGCGCCCGGCAATCGCATCGGCTGACCTGCGGCACCGATCACCACCAGTGTCACCTTGGCATCAAACAGGATGTCATCGCCCCGCCGGACCACTTGATGCAGCACCATGCGCGCGCCGGTGACCTGTGCCGGGCTGGTATCAACCCTGAGATCGTCGCCATAATACGCGGGCATCAGGTAGTCACATTCGATCCGACGCACGACAAACACCTGTCCGTCGCGATCTTTCATTTCGCGTTGATCAATCCCAAGCGCAGCCACCCATTCGCTGCGCGCGCGTTCAATGAATTTGAGGAAATTGGCGTGATACACGATGCCCGCCATGTCGGTGTCTTCATAATAAACCCGGCAGGTGAACTGATGTGGCATGGTGGCTCCTGATGTTGGTACGAGACAAACCAGCAACCGGCCAGCGGTGCAAGCCCGCTGTGGGGCAAGACTTGCGCCAAGCGGCAATCTGAAATCGCTTGCTTCGGCCGCCGCGCGTATGCGGATCTGACGGCCCGGCACGGCGCGGGGGGCTGAAAGCATGGCGTTCCCATCTTGTCCGGCGGCCAAGGTGGTTTCAGGGCTCGCCCCAAGCAATGCGAACAGGCGTTTTTATGATAAAACAGATCGCGCCATCACGGGCCAGATGGGGGGACATCGCCAAATGACTACCCTGCGTTGATGGTGAATTGACGTTAATCGCTGATTTGCGCGTCAACCCCATTTTTAAGGGGACAATTGCGTCAAATTCCCGTAGCTAGAACCTTTAATTGTCGCATTATGGTTACCAGTAACATTACGATCAAGATATTATGAATTCAGGGAAAAAACTTTAGCATGGGGCAAAGGACAGGACGGGACGGACCCGGTGCCGCAATCAAGGCGCGGTTGCGCATGACCGTGAATTCACGGTTTGTGTTGGCTCTTTTTCTGGGACTGACAATGGTGGCGGTTGTCGCCGAACCGTTTCACACCAAAGGGGTGCTGACGGTTCCGGTGCGCATGATCTACTGGTCCGTCATTATTGCGGTGTCGATGGTGGCGGGGGGCGTCTTTGACGAGATTGGGATCTGGCTCGCCGGTCCATCTGCCCCGGTTTGGCGTGCGCCTGTTCTGGGGGCCACGATGATGAGTGTCGTCTTTACCCCGTTTGTCGTTTTATGGTCCCAGCTGTTCGTCGCCTTTGGTGCGGCGCTTGACCCGGCGATGGGGAAAATCTTTCTGTCTGTTCTGGTGCCGACAATTGCGGTTTTTGCGGCGGTACACGCCCAGAAATCCAAACGTGCGGTCGGGGCGCACCTGGCCGATGCACCCGATGCCACCGAAGAAGAGACGACCCCGCCGCCCAATGCACAGCTCGCCTATCGCCTGACCACGCCGCAGGCCACCATCTTTCGTGTCTCTGCCAATGATCACCTGACCGAGGTGGCCACCGACCAAGGGATCGAACTCATTCGGATGCGGTTTTCCGATGCGGTCCGAGAGATGGACCCTGTGCCGGGCTGCAATATCCATCGCTCTCATTGGGTGGCCTTGTCATCGGTCAATGGGTTGGAGCGGCGTCAGGGCAAGATGTTCATCAAACTGGCCAATGGTGATGAACTGCCGGTCAGTCGCACCTACCGTCCCGAGCTTCAGGCGCTTTTGCCCGATCTGTTCTGAGGCATCGGTATCACCAGAACCTGTCGCCCGGTCAAAACGGCGCGGGCGTCCGGTGCCATCAACCGGGCAATGGCGAGATCGTCACAGCGCAACCCACCGGTATAGGTGCCAAAGGCGGGCAGGATGACCCGCGTTCTGTCCAGCAGAAAACAGGGGCGTGACGCCGCCTTCATCCGGGCCTTCGGATGGTAATGCCCCGATATTTCCCCGGTGTCCGCCGGTTCGGCAATATGGCGAAAGATGACGCCCAGATGCTCAAACCTCGCCAGATGTGCACCCGCCAGGTTCACGGGGCCGGGATCGTGGTTGCCTTCGATCCAGATCCATCGGCGCCCGGCCTGAAGCCGGGTGATCCAGTCGCGCGCATCGCGGGGCAGATCATCCAGCGCCTGAAGGTCGTCGAAACTGTCGCCGAGGCAAATCACGATGTCCGGATTCGTGGCCTCGATCTCGGCCGCCAACCGTGCCAGCGTATCGGTCACATCATAGGGCGGCAATTGCACCGCGTTGCGCCGGGCCTGCCTTGCGGATTTCCCAAGGTGCAGGTCCGATACCGTCAAAATCCCGGCTTCTGGCCAATGTAACGCGCCCGTGGCCCGGGCGACCATCCGGTGGCGGCAAAAGAAAACTCATAGGCGTTCATGCTATGTTCATGGCTGACTTGGGGGCGGGGCGCAAGCGCTCACAAGTCCCCTAATCCTGCCGCCGTCATCAACGTCTCGGCCTCCTGTTGCAAAAGCCGCTCTCGGCCGGCGCCTTCGATCGGCACTTTGCCCACCTCCAGCAACAGCGGTGCCGCCAGCGGTGTCACCTGGTCCAGTCTGCGCAGGTCGATCCGCCCCTGCACCCGTTCTGCCATCTCTCGGATTCGGGCAAAATCCACCAGCCCGCGCATCGCCTCGGTCCGGGTGATCCGCATCAGCAGGTGATCAGGGTCGTACTTCAGCAATGTGTCATAGAGGATGTCACTGGAAAACGTCGCTTGCCGCCCGGATTTCCGGCTGCCCGGCATGTTGCGATTGATCAGCCCGGCAATGGTGGCACTGGCGCGAAAGGTGCGTTTCATCACCGCATTCCCGGCCAACCATCCCTCCAATCCGGCCTCCAGCGCGGCAATATCAAACAGCGGCGCGGGGTCGGTCAATGGCTGTAACCCCCAGATCAGCGTGGCATAATCCGTCGCGACAAACCCCAATGGATCCAGCCCCAGATCCTCTAACCGTTTGGTCAGCAAAAGCCCAAGGGTCTGCTGGGCATTGCGGCCCGCAAAGCCATAGATGCAGGCATGTTCACGTCCGTCATGGGCAAAGCTCTCGATCAACAGCCGCCCCTGTTTCGGCAATTCACTGACCTGGCGTTGCAGGTCAAGCCAATCGCGGGTGTGTTCCGGCAGATAGGGCCAATCATCGGCGGCAAACATCGCCAGAATGCGCTGGCTTAGCTGTGTCGAAGTGGCGAATTTGGTGCCGGAAAAGACCGCGACTTTGGGCTTCTTGCGGGCATTGCGCGTCACCTCGACCACCATATCACGCAATCCCTGATAGGCGACGATCTGGCCACCAATCAAAAAGGTATCGCCGGGCGTCAGGCTGGCGGCAAAGCTTTCTTCGACCTCGCCCAATGGTTTGCCGCCGCGACCCCTGAACCGCACCTTCAACAGGTCGGCATCCTGGATCGTGCCAATGTTCATCCGGATCAATTGCGTCGCACGCGGGTCACGCAAATGCCAAAGCCCATCTTCGTGTTGTTTCAGCCGCTGCCATTGATCATAGGCGCGCAGCGCATAGCCACCGGTGGCGCAAAACGCCAGACAATCATCAAACTGCGCCCGGCTGAGGGTCGCATAGGGCCCGGCGCGCGTCATTTCGGCAAAAAGCAGATCCGCATCAATCGGCCCGGCGCAGGCAGTGATCAGGATATGTTGGCAGAGCACATCCAACGGTCCCGGCCCGCGTGGATCACCATCCAGATCATGCGCTTTTGCGGCTTGCAGCGCGGCATGGCATTCCACCACCTCAAACCGGTTGGCGGGCACCAGCCGCGCCTTGGACGGCGCATTATAGCGATGGTTGGCGCGGCCTATCCGCTGGATCAGCCGTTTGACATTCTTCGGCGCGCCGACCTGAATTACCAGGTCGACATCACCCCAGTCGATCCCCAGATCGAGACTGCCGGTACAGACAATGGCCCGTAAATCTCCCCGCACCATCGCGGCCTCGACCCGCTCGCGCTGGGCGCGGTCCAGCGATCCGTGGTGAATGCCAATGGGCAGGCTTTCGTCATTGGCCAACCACAGGTTGTGAAAGAATATCTCGGCCTGGGCGCGGGTGTTGTGGAAAATCAGCGTTGTCCGGTGCGCTTTCACCGCGGCCATCACCTGGGGAATGGCAAAACTGGCCCCGCCACCGGACCACGGCGGCGCATCGGGCAAGTCCAACATGGCAATATCCGGGTCCGGTCCCGGATCGGCCTGAACAATCGTACAAGGATCGGGATGGCACGCCAGAAAATGCGCGATCGCGCCCGGATCTTCCACCGTAGCGGACAGGCCAACCCGGCGCAGGTCCGGGCACATTGTCTGCAACCGCGCCAGCGACAACATCAACTGATCGCCGCGCTTGCTCTCGGCCAGCGCATGGATTTCGTCGACAACAACCCGCTGCAATCCCTGGAAGATCCTCGGCGCATCCTCATAGGAAATCAGCAGTGCCAAACTCTCTGGCGTGGTGAGCAGAATATGCGGCGGGTCGGCGCGCTGGCGCCGTTTCTGCGTATACGACGTGTCGCCGGTGCGGTCCTCGATCCGAATGGGCAATCCCATTTCGGCCACAGGCGCGCTCAGATTTCGTTTGATATCCGCCGCCAGCGCCTTGAGCGGCGAAACATACAAGGTGTGCAACCCCTGATGCAGACCATCGGCCAATTCGGCCAGAGACGGCAAAAACCCCGCCATGGTCTTGCCGCCCCCCGTCGGGGCAATCAGCAACAATGCAGGTTCTGACGCCTGATCCACCATCTCTTGTTGATGGGGATGCACCCGCCAATTGCGGGCGGAAAACCATGTCAAAAGGGCAGGAGGCAAAAGTGCGGCGGGCAAATCGGTCATAGGGCAAACGTATCGCCCGCCAGCACGGTTCGAAACCGCTAAGGTCTTCTTCTGTTCACAAATATCCCGGGGGTTCGGGGGCTGGCCCCCGATCCGCAATCTGCCTATTTCACGATCTTTTCGTCTTTGACGAACATATTGGCCCAAGCCCGGTCAATATATTCCGGCGTCATTTGCGGCGCGACGCCCTCGAATGCACAGATCGACAGGATTTGATCAATCAGAAACACCGGTTGGTAATTGGCGTACACATTCTGGATCGTCGGGTATTTGCTTTGCAACAGGTGGATCAGGCTCGCTTCATCCAACGGCAGCTTCTTCTTCTTCGCCACCAGCGCAAAGATTTTCAGAAAATCTTTCTGATCCGGCCCGTCGATTTTGATCTTGAAGAAGATCCGCCGCAAGGCCGCCTGGTCAAAGATTTCATTCGGATGAAAGTTGGTGGAAAACACCACCAACGTGTCAAACGGGACTTCGAATTTCTCACCCGATTGCAGCGCCAGGATATCGCGGTTTTCCTCCAGCGGGACAATCCAGCGGTTGACCAGCGCCTGGGGCGGTTCTTCCTGACGGCCAAGGTCATCAACGATGAAAATCCCGCAGGCGCTCTTCAATTGCAGGGGCGCCTGATAGGTGCGGGCGGTTGGATTATAGACCAGATCCAGCATTTTCAGCGAAAGTTCACCACCTGTCACCACCGTCGGGCGTTCACAGCGCACATAGCGCGTGTCATAGCGGTTGCCGGATCGGCGCAACTGATTGGGATCATCTTCCTGGGTTTCCGCCGCGGAATGGACAATCGGGTCATAGACCGTGATCACCTGACCGGCATATTCGATCGCGCGGGGGACAAAGATCTTGTCGCCCATCGCCTTGCGAATCCCGTTCGAGATCGAGGATTTCCCGTTGCCCGGCGGGCCATACATCAGGATCGACCGCCCGGCGCTCACGGCGGGGCCCAATTGGTCCATCAGACTGGTGGGCAGGATCAGGTCGCCCATGGCCGCCGTCAGCTGGTCGCGGGTGATTTGCAGGTTGCGGATCGACTGGCGTTTGATCTGTTCCTGATAAACCGCCAGCGGCACCGGCATCGCGCCGAAATATTCCGATTGCGTCAGCGCATCCAACGCCCGCGCCTTGCCCGCATCGGTCAGCTCGTATCCCATTTCATTGCCGGAATTGGCGTTCAGCGTGCCGGTCGCCTGCAGAAACTTCTGGCTGCGCGCCAGATCCACCAGCTCTTGTGTGACCGGGATCGGCAGACAGATGTTGCGGGCGATCTCTGTCACCATATCGAGGTTCGACCGGAACATGGTTTTCAACAAAATGTCCCGCATCATCACAATCGGCAGGCGCATTTCCTCCAACCGCTTGGGGGCGGGGGGGCTGTGACATTTCCGGCGGCCATGTTCATGGCAATTTCCTCATAAAAGACGGGCGCAGTCTGGGGGTCGGGGGTTCAGAAACGGTAAAGTCGTTCACGATCACCCCCCGAATACCGCACCCAACATCAGATAAAGCGCCAATGTGCCCCCCAGCGCCAGTCCCATCGGAAAGTCGCTTCCGCTGTCCCAGCTGTCCCAGTTCGGGGCCAAACGGCGCAGACCGGAATGTTTTGCCAACCGATGGGCGCCAAAGGCCCCCAGAAGCGTGGCGGCCAGCAGCATCAGCAGAAATGCCAGATCCGCCGGGTCGACAAAGGGCGCGGCGGCGGCGGCGAACTTTGCGTCACCCGCCCCGACAAGACCGGTGGCATTCATCAAGATCCCCAGCGCCAGCACAATGGCCAACTGCAAGAACCGCCAAGGGTATTCCGCCAACGGCAGGGCAATCAATCCAACCACCGCAAAGACCGCGACCAGCGCCAGTACGGCCTTGTTCGGGATCTTCATCATCCGCATGTCGGACCAGCAGACATAAATGCAGATTGGCACCACAAATGGCAGAAACCAAAGCGCCGACCACATGGTGATATCCAGCGACATGGATCAGTTCGCCGCGTTGTTTTCCAGCGCGCTCAGGGAACGCACTGCGGCCTCGAAATATTGTGGATGGGTTTCGATGGCATCGCGGAACAACCCTTTGCCGGTCTCGACATCCCCGCGTTTCACCGCCGAAAGCCCAAGGGTATACAGCAGCTGCGCGCGCTCCCCCTGGCTCATCGGGACCACGGGCAGGGTATAATTGCCCTGGGCGCCACGGGCCAGAACCAGGTTGTTCTTGGCCGTGAACAGATCGCTGTCCTGGCGGATGGCCTGAACAAACAGCTTTTCCGCACCGGCATAATCGCCGCGCGACAGTTTCGAATAACCCCAGTTGTTCATCACACCCGATGGCGTGGTTGTCAGGCCCACTGCCGTTTCATAGAAACTGTCCGCTTTTTGCCATTGCTGTTTGCCATCGGCGATCATCGCCTCAAGCCGATAGCGGCGGAAGGTCTCATGCGTTGGCGGCACGGAATGCAGGGTTTCTTCGGCCTTGTCCCATTGGTCGTTGCGGATATAGGCATCGGCCAGTTCGACCTTGTCAGCCGGGGTTGCCTCGTCCATCTCCAGCACGCGTTTCCAGGCAGAGACCGCTTCGGTCGGGCGTTTGGCCCGGATCAGGGACACGGCCAAGCCGCGTTGCAGGTCAATCCGGTCCGGTTTTGAGGCCGTGGCGCGCCGAAAGTAATTCACCCAATTCATTTGGATCGGAATTGGACAACATGACCTCGTTCAGGTCACTTTCGTCAATGACATTGATGTCTTGCAGTTTGCGATCAACGGCGTCTTTGTCGATGCCTTTTTCACAAGCGGTCAGGGCCAGCACAACAGCCAGGCAGCTGACCAGTCTTGCGGGTACACGAATAGGGTGGCGCATTTTTCTGCGTCCTTTGCTGCTCTTGCCTCTACGGTGTGGATTGGATCAGATAATCTGAACTGCCCCGCCGCACCAATTTGTATTCTTGTTGTTGCTCAATATCGTACTGCACATTGTCAAGTTTTGCGAGTGCTTTGCGCAGATTGTCGCGGATCGCGTCGCTTTCGCCATTGTCCAGCGCATAGGCCTTGCGGAAGACTTGGGATGCTTCGGCGGTCTTGCCGCGTTCCATCAGGACAACCCCAAGATTGTTCCAGACCTCGGGCCAGCCGTCTTCTTTCTTGACCGCGCGACGCAGCAGATCCTCGGACTGATTAAGCCGCCCCATGGCCAGATTGACCGTGCCCAGCGCCGACAGAACCTCGCCATCCAGCCCGCGTTCCAGCGCTGCCCGGTTGAAGGCCGCCAGCGCCAGTTCGTTTTCCTTGGCAGCAAGAAGCCGGTGCCCGACCAAAAGCTGATCGACCGCTTCGGCGCGGCGATTGACCTCAGGGGCGTAGGGGCTGTTTTTGTCACGCGAAAAGCCGCCATCGGAACAGGCGGCAAGACTGGCGACAATTGCCATCGCAAAGGGGAGTCTGAAAAGGGGCACCTTTTGTCTGCTTTCGAACGGCCTCGGTCATGCCGGTGTCACGCCAATCTGGCGGCCCGGCTTTTGACCGACCCTAACCCAGCATCGCGGGTCTGCGGAAATCATCTGTTAACGAATTGGCGAAAAAGAACGCATACGTTGCGGATTTGCCAAGGATGGCACGGTCATGGCCCGGCGCCATCCCCCACGACGGCCCCTTATTGCCCAGGGTGCCCAATCGCATGATGCCCATGGCCGAAGGTCCCACCAGGATGATCAGCAACGGCGGCACGGTCAGACCCATGGTCACCAGCGTCATTTTCGTCGGCAGTTTGTTGGCCTTTTCTTCGGCTCGCATCACGCGTTTGTCGCGCATTTCGGCGGCATAGACCCGCAGGGCCTCTGCAATGGATGTGCCGAACACCTGGGCCTGGATCAAAACGGTCACAAAGGACGAAATATCCTGGACACCACAGCGTTCGCCCATGTCATTCAGGACCGAAGTCTTGTCCTTACCGGCCTTGATTTCATGGCTGACGACCTGAAATTCATAGGCCAATTCCTTGTAAGAGGATTGGATTTCATTGCTGACCCGCAGGATGGATTGATCCAGGGATTGCCCGGCCTCGACGCAAACCAGCATCATGTCCAGAGCATCGGGAAACCCGTCTTCGATTTCCTCGTGTCGGGCAGCGGCGCGGCGGGTGATCCAGTATTTCGGAACGTAATATCCTGCGGCGCCGGGGCCGAGGATATACATGATCATCTGCTGCGTGGTGGCGTTTTCCGGCCCAAGCACCAGATAATAATAGCCAAGACCACAGCCCAGTGCCAACACGCCCAGAATGACCTGCGCCGCATGGAACATGCGCACCGCATCCTTGCCGCGATAGCCCGCCTGCATCAGCTTCTTGGCGATCTCGGAATATTGTTCTTCGTCTTGTGGTTCAAGAAACGCGCCGTATTTGTCGAGCTTTTCGTTGCGTGTGCCGCCGGTGCGCAGGGCTTCGCTCTTGCGGGTTTTTTGTCCCTTGGCCTGTGCGGCCAGTTTATCCATCGGGTCGGGGCGCTGTTTGATCAGCATCGACACCGCAAGAAGAAGCAGAACAATCCCCAAACCACCGACAAGCACAACCGGTGCCATCGGGCCGAGCAATTCGTAGAAAACGCCACCAGGTTGAAACATCAGCTGCCTCTCAGACTTTGATATTGACCAGCATCCGCATGACGATCAGGTTCGCCACAAGGAAGCCGAAGACCACGAAACAGGCCGGAATGAAGTAGGGGTGATCAATCACATCGTCGTAGTAATGCGGATCGGTCAGTTGGATGAACACCAGACAGGCAATCGGGAAACCGGACAGGAATTTACCGGACCATTTTGCCTCGGCTGTGATGGCCCTGACCCTGCGGAACAGCCGGAACCGGGCGCGGATCACCTTGGACAGACCGGCCAGAACCTCGGCCAGGTTACCGCCCGATTGCTGTTGGATGGACACGGCCACCGCCAGAAAGTTCAAATCCTGCATTTCCAGCCGCGCGGCCATTTCCTTTAGCGCTTCGCCGACATCGCGGCCATAGGCGCTTTCATCGGCGATCACACCCAATTCCGCGGCCAACGGATCTTTGACCTCTTTTGCGACGATGGAAATCGCCGAGGAAAAGGGGTGGCCGACGCGCAGGCTGCGCACGATCAATTCGATGGCATCCGGCAGCTGTTCTTCCAGCAGGCCCATCCGTTTGGTGGCCTTCATGTTGACCCAGGTGTACACCCCGCCAATGCCCATCGACAGCGCCCCGGCAATGCGCACCGCCAATCCGGTTTCGGTGCCCAGCGTCAGCCCGACAAAGGCCATGAACGACACCGCCGCCATGAGCAGCATCAATTGTGTCGGCGTAAAGGCGATGGCCGCTTTCTGTGCCTTGGCGGCGAGCAGGGAATAGAGTGGGATTTTGCGCGACTTGACGTGTTGGGTCATCTCCTTGCGGAGCTTTTCCAACACCTCGTCACGGCGCACGCCCTTGTCCATCATTTCCAACCGGCGATTGACCCGGTTGTTCAGGCTGATGGATTTGCCAAATACCGTCAGATAGACACCTTCGACCAGCGCCAGAACGCCGATGAAGATCAGACCATAGATAATCGGTTCGGCGGTCAGTTCCATGATCTACTCCGCAGCAAAAGGTTCAAAGATGGCAGCCGGCAGGTCATATCCCCAGAGCTTGAACCGCTCGGAGTAATGGCTGCGCACGCCGGTGGCGGTGAAGTGGCCGATGATCTTGTTGTCGGGGGTCAGGCCGACACGCTGATAGCGGAACACCTCCTGCATCGAGATCACTTCGCCTTCCATGCCGGTCACTTCGGTGATCGACACCATGCGGCGCGACCCGTCCTGAAGACGGCTGGCCTGTACAATCAGGTTCACAGCCGATGAAATCTGGCTGCGCACCGCTTTTAGCGGCATTTCGATCCCGGCCATCGCAATCATGTTTTCCAGACGCGACACGCCATCGCGGGCGCTGTTGGCGTGGATCGTGGTCATTGATCCGTCGTGGCCGGTGTTCATCGCCTGCAACATGTCGATGACTTCTTCGCCCCGCGTCTCACCCACGATGATGCGGTCGGGCCGCATCCGCAGCGCGTTGCGCAGACAGTCGCGCTGCGAGACCGCGCCTTTGCCTTCGACGTTCGGCGGGCGGCTTTCCATCCGGCCGACGTGGGTCTGTTGCAGCTGAAGTTCGGCGGTGTCTTCGATTGTCAGGATGCGCTCGCTGTCATCAATGAAAGACGAAAGCGCGTTCAGCGTGGTGGTTTTACCGGAACCTGTCCCGCCGGAGACAATCACATTCAGACGACAGGCGACAGCGGCCTGAAGATAGGCGGCCATTTCTTCGGTAAAGGCGCCAAAGTTGACAAGATCGTCAACCGCCAGCTTTTCCTTTTTGAATTTCCGAATGGACACCAGCGACCCATCGACCGCAATCGGCGGCACCATGGCGTTGAACCGCGATCCATCCGCCAGACGGGCGTCGACATAGGGGTTGCTTTCATCGACCCGGCGGCCAACGGCCGAAACGATCTTGTCGATGATCCGCAACAGGTGCTTTTCATCCTTGAAGGTGACATCGCTCAATTCCAGCTTGCCGGCGCGTTCCACAAAGATCTGTTGCGGGCCATTGACCAGAATATCGTTGATCGATTCATCTTGCAGCAGGGGTTCCAACGGGCCGAGGCCCTTGACCTCGTTATACAATTCCTGAATCAGCGTGCTGCGGTCCTCGCGGTTCAGCACAAGGCCTTTTTCGTTCAGGAATTCCTGCCCGATATCGCCGATTTCCGATTTCAGATCACTTTCCGACGCATGTTCCAGCGCGGCCAGGTTCAGGTTGTCCAACAGCGCGCGGTGCAATTCGATCTTCAGATCGCCCAGACGTTCCTTGCGCTTTTGTTCCTTGTCGCTGGCCTGGGGGCGGGCGGCGGATTTCTTGATCGAGGGGCGCCGCATCGTCACCGGTTTGGCGGGGGCTTCGGCCTCGGATTTGACTGGCAGCTTGGCCACGTTGTCGGCCTTGGCGGCCTTGGGTTTGGCTGGGGTGTCGGTTTTGCGGTACTTGGAAAACATGTCTGACTATCCTCAGGCGGCTTCGGCGTCATCTTTGCCGATCTCATGCAAAGACTTTGCCAGCTTGGCAATTTCACGGCGCAATGGGTTCTTTCCTGCGGCGGCGGCCAATGGCAGGCCGTGATCACAGGCCTGCACCACCGGTTTACCGCCATCGGGGAATTGCACATCCATCGCAATTCCCAGGCTCTCGGCCATCCGCTTGACCCGGCTCTTGCCGGTCAGATCGGTGAATTTCGGCGCGCGGTTGAGCAGGAACCGCAGCTTTTCAAACGGCAGATCTTCGGATTGCAAAGCGCGTTTCAGTCGAAGGGCGTTCTGGGCGGACCGCATGTCGATTTCCAGCATCGCGAAATAGACATGTGCCATGTTCAAAATGGTTTCTGACCATTGCACCAGCGTCGCGGGCATGTCGATTATGACATAGTCGAAATGCGCGGCGGCCGTTTCGAACAGCTTTTCGATATCCTGCGGTTGCAGGAAATCCAGCGGCAAAACATCGGCGGGGGCGGTCAGCACCTGCATCTTTTCTTCATATTCCATCAGCGCCTGGCCAAAGCTGTCTTCGTCCATGCTTTCGATGTCGGACAACAGTTCGAACACCGCTTCGCGGCGCGGCAGATCCAGATAGGTCGCGACAGAGCCGAATTGCAGATCCAGATCCAGCAGGCAGACCTTGGGTGGATTGGCTTTATCTATGATGGCCAGTTCCCAGGCCAGATTGGTGGCAAAGGTGGTCGCGCCGACACCGCCGGCCAGGCCTTGGACCGCGATCAACACACCGTCGCGCGTCGCGCCCTTGCGCAGTTTGATCTTTTTCTCGATCGCCGGTTCTTCTGCTTCTGGTGTTTCCGAAACGGGCGATTCTGCGGCGGGCTCTTGTTGCGGCGGTTCAGGCGTTGTCGCCGCGTCGGGTACAGGTTCCGAGGGGGCGGCATCCGCTGTCGCCTCTTCGGGTGCTGGCGGCTCGGCTGCCTCCGGCGCGTCCGCGACGGGCAGGTTGTCATCAGGACCGTCTTCAAGGCGGTCATCAACAGACGGCTCAGCCGTGGCAGGGCCGGTGTTTTCTGCGGGCTCTTCTGCGACTTGTGGCTCTATTTCTGCTTTGGGGGCGCGCGCCTTTGGCGCATCCGGAACCTCATCATTCAGCCAATCAATGTCATCCATATCATCCCCGGCCGGGTCGTGTGGTCCGTCCGGCTGGGTGCGGTTTGACATTGCGGTTTTGGGCTCGGGGCTGCGGACCCGGTCGATGACCTCTTGCAGCGCGCCTTCGGGCAGGGGGTAGGGGACAAATTCATCTGCGCCCTTGCGCATCAGGCGGTGCAATGCGGCTGGTGACATGTTCTCGGTGATCAGGATCACCCGAATGTCGCGATCGCGGGCCGCACCGATGACATCGGACAGCAGTGGCAAATCGGCTTCGTCTTCGGCATCCATCGCAATGGCGATGAATTCCAGCGATTCTGCATCTTCCTGGGCAAAGAACGGGATTGCCTCTTCGAATCCCAAATCGCCCCATTGTTCCCCAAGGGCGGTTTCCATGTCTTCGATCAATAGTTCGAATTCCTGCACATTGCGGCTTATGGTGCAGGCGACGATTGGCAGAATGCCCATCTCAAACGCTGTTTCGTCGGTCATGGCCTTTATCCTTTACCCAAAATCCCCGGCTGGCGTCCTGCGGCCCAACAAGGCGCATTTCGGCACCTGGCCAGCGGATGAACCGGAACTACGCCGCCCGGAATCCCCCCGGTAGACGCATTACACTGGCCCTAAAGTGGCCAATAATTCAGGCGAGATTGCGGCTAAAAAAACGTCTTTTCGCGGAGTTGCGTTGATCATGGCGATGTTTTCGAAATTGTTCACCCGGCGAATGCAGACGATTTTTCGCAACTGTGGGCGCAGTGGCGCAGGCCCCGATGGTGGCAAATGCGCAGACCCCAAACAGGAAAAGGGGCGGTGACCCGCCCCTTAGTACCTGCCGATTTACGAGGTCGTCTAGGTAGTTTAACTGGTCCCCTTGGAAAAGGGGCTATGGTTATTGGGCGTCTTCGGACGACGCCTGTTCGCCGGTGACCTGTGTGGTTTGCGGTTCACCAGAGGTGACATATTCGCGGTAAACCACCGCAGCATAGTTACCATCCAACAGATGCGGATGACCCGTGACAAAGCCTGTCACCTCGGTCACGGTGCGCCGGTTGCGTCGTTCGCGGCCTTCGGTCACGATCAGCGGCTGGGCCTCGCCATAGCTGACAACCGCCTCAAGCCGCGAGCGCGAAATGCCCTGACCGACCAGGAAGTTCACCACCGCATCGGCGCGTCGTTGCCCCAAGGTCTGGTTATAGCCATCGGAACCGACCTTGTCGGTATGGCCATACACCCGGAACCGCACTTCGGGGAACCGTTTGATCCAGGCCGCCTGTTCGCGCAGCGTGTCGTAAGCGCCCGCATCCAACTGCGAAGAGTTGAAGGCGAAATTGACCGTGGTCAGGACTTCGCTGGCGAAACGCTGGGCCATATTATAGGTCCATTGCTTTTCGCCGGTCATATAGGCCCGATTGTTCATCGTTGCGGTGCCGAATTCACCGGTGTCAATCAAGGCCCCGGATTCACGAAAGAAAGAGCTCTCAACCGGCCCCCTGTGGGGCGAACATCCGGCGAGGACACCCAGGGTGGCGGCGGAGGCGAGGAGATATGTCAAGCGCACCTGCATCCGATCAATCCATTACATAGCCATAGGACCCGGTGAAATCCTGTTTTGCAACCTCGGCAACGGGGCCCTTTGTCCTTGCCGTGTCGCTGGCCACTCGGCCAAAGAGGAACAGGTCTTTTTCGGTCGGTGGGCGCACCCGGTCCGTCGGCAGGGCCAGCGCCTCGCCACGGGTCGGGGTCACAAGATGCGGGGTGACGATGATCACCAGTTCGGATTGCTCACGCTGATATTCTGCCGAACGGAACAGCGCGCCAAGCACCGGCACATCGCCGAGCCAAGGCACCTGACCATTCAGGTCGGTGAAATCATCCTTGAGCAAGCCTGCAATTGCAAAGCTTTCGCCGTCGCGCATTTCGACCGTGGTCGATGCTTCGCGGCGGGTAAAGGCATCAATCTGGAAGTCGTTGTTTACAAACCCGTTTGTCGGATCAATTGCGCTGACCGCGGTTTTCAGCTCCAGATTGATCAGATCGCCATCCACCACACGGGGAATGAACGACAGTTCGATACCGAAGGGTTTGAATTCAATCTTGATCAGGTCGGATTCAGCCGACACCGGGACCGGATATTCACCACCGGCCAGGAAATTCGCCTCTTGCCCCGAAAGCGCCGTCAGGTTGGGTTCCGCCAACATGCGCACCATGCCCTTGCTTTCCAGGGCCTCAAGCAGCAGCGCGACCTCGACCGCGCCAAGGTTGAACCCGATGGAAGACGACAGTTCGTTCGAGGTTGAACCGGGGATCACCCCGTCCAGAATACCCTGAAGGCCCGAGTTGCGTGCAGCCTGACCAGAGCCAAAGCGCACACCGGCGTCACCGCCGAAAATATCGCCGCCAAGCGCCAGCGAAGAGGCCAGCTTCTTGGACACACTGCGCGACATTTCGGCAAACCGCACCTTCAACATCACCTGTTGCACGCCGCCGACCGACATCAGGTTCGACACCCGGTCCGGGGCATAGCGCTGGGCAAGATCCAGCGCGCGTTGCATTTTCTGCATTGAGCTGGCGACACCGGACAGGACGATCCCGTCATCGGCGCTGCGCACTTCAATCTTTTCGCCCGGCATGATCTGGCGCAGGCGTTCCTTGAATTCGGTCAGATCGAATGTGACATGCACATCGACATTGGTGATCAGACGCCCCGAGGCATCCAAAAGTGTCAGCGTGGTTGTCCCGGTTCCTTTGCCCAGCACATAGATCGTCCGGTCAGAGAGCGAGGAAATATCGGCAATCGCCGGATTGGCGATGCTGAGCTCTGCAAAGGGAACGTCGCTTTCGACCACCACGGCGCGGTTGATCGGTACGGATAATTTCGAAGAGGTCCCCTGACGCACCACACGCAGAGTTTCGGCTTGGGCAAATGTTGCCACCGGGCCACCAACCATGACAGCGCCCAAAAGGGCCGCCCGTAGGAGTGTCTTGATTTTCATGTGACCTGCCTTTCCGATCACGCCTCGTTTTCGCAGGTCTTTTTGCCTGCATTTTGGCGTACCTTGCGGGAAAATCATTTTTTTTGCAATAATCAATGGCTTCCGACCTGCACTTTATGTGGGTATCTCGCAACAGGCGGAAAAAAATAAACGCCGCATAACGAGATGCGGCGTTTTTTGATTTCGGACCTACCCGATATAGCGGTGGTGGCTCAATTGGTGCAGGGAATCGGAATCTCGACCATTTCCCCGCCCTTGCGGGTGCGAATGGTGCAGATCTGTTCACGCTCGACCTCTACCACTTCTTGCGGGACCGGGGCTGTCAGGCCAAGAAGGCTCATCTGGTCGACTTCGACCGGGCCGACCTCGCTGGTGTCGCCGGCGCCAACCAGCGCCAGGGACAGACGCCCGGTGGATTGCGCCTGGGCCAGGGCGGCCACCTGTTGCGGGCGGGCGGATACGGTCACGGTGCGGGCGATGGTGGTGGATGCCTTGTCGCCATAAGCGGATTGGTCGACGGCAATCAATTTGACACCGGATTCGATCAGCTTGGTCACATCATTTGATCCGCGTGCGCTTTCATCTGCAAAGGAGGACACCCGCCCGGTCCAATAGACCGCGATCCGATCGCCCGGACGCAGGAACCCGGACACGCCAGAGGCCACATCGACCTTGATCGAAAACGCCTGCATGCCATCGCCAAGCCGCGAGGTGATGCCGGCATCCTGACCCGGTTCGGTCACTTTGCTGGCGATGATGGCCTCGCCTTTTTCAATGCTGCGCAGCACATAGCGTTCTTCGCCGGTGTCGGGGAAAAGATCGGGAATGTCCTTGATCCGAAGACCGTCGCGCTTGGGGCGATATTGCGCCGTGGCCAGGGTTTTCAAATGCTCCTGGGTGTCTTCGTCCAGCTCATCCCAGGGTTTGGAATAGGGGGCGGCGCTGCCACGTTCCAGGAATGTGCCTTCGGGCACCGCTGCGCGGGGAAATTTCACTACGCGCACTTTGGATTTTTCCAGCCGATCGCCGTAGTTCAGCCGCTCTGTGGCGACAAAAACCTCGATTGTCGCAACAGATTCAGAGCTTTGCGCCTTGGCCAGTGCCACCCGATAGGAATTTACATACCCATTGGCAAGATACACCGCGAACCCGGCCAGTCCGATGCCAAGAAGCAGCACCAATCCGAAAACCATACGCATTTCTTACCCTTTCACTGTCACAACCTGCCGGGTTTTATGCCTGACAAATGTGGTAAAACTAAGCCGAGACCCCGATTGGCGCGGCTGTTGTAGATGACTTTTTCGCGATCAAAACCGATCCGCGCCGACCGGTCGAATGCGGCGGCCCGACCGCCCGACGACAGAGGCCAGACGCATTGGAACCGGCCCGCTTTCAGGCCCGCATTGCAGACTGTATTTCAGGCCCGCATTCAAAGCCGATGTCACCCGGTTGCTTTTGGCGTTTCTGCCGGATCAGAAATCGTTCTGACCACCGATGGCACCGCCAACCGCAGTCGACAGAGTGTTGGTGTTGGCTTCAATCGACACATAGGCAACCATGGCAAGCCCAACGATGGCTGCGGTCAGGATCACCCAGTCAACGGTGACGGCCCCGTCTTCGCGTTTGAAAAACGATATGAGCTGCTGTTTCATTGCCGATGTCACCAATTTTCATACTCTCCAAAAGGACAGGTCCCCTCTCGGGTTCAACTGTCTGAAAATACCGCTTGCCTGGTGCAAAGACGCATGTGCTGGAAAAAACCGCCGCCCTGGTCACCGGTCAAAAAAAAGCCTCCACAGTGTCATTCCCGCGCACGCCCCAAAACCGGAGCACAGGAAAGAACAGGGAGGTGAGGCAGATACCCGAGCGCGAAATTTGGGTATCTGCCGATTGCGGATCTTTGCAATGCTTAGAAGTCGTTTTCACCAACGATTGCGCCGGCTGTGGCGTTGAACAATGTGGTGGTGTTGGTTTCGATCGCGCCATAGGCGGCGATGGCCAGGCCAACAATCGCTGCGGTCAGAACGACCCAGTCAACTGTTACGGCGCCGTCTTCGTCTTTGCGGAAGTTTTTGATAAACTTGGTCATAGTTATTCTCCTGTTAGGGTTCACTGTACATGTCTGATTGGCTGTCCTTGCCCGAGGCATGCCAGGGGCAAAGACATCGTCATTCTGTTAAGCTGTCAGGCGCAGCTTAGAAGTCGTTTTCACCAACGATTGCGCCGGCTGTGGCGTTGAACAATGTGGTGGTGTTGGTTTCAATCGCGCCATAGGCGGCGATGGCCAGACCAACAATCGCTGCGGTCAGAACGACCCAGTCAACTGTTACGGCGCCGTCTTCGTCTTTGCGGAAGTTCTGAATGAATTTGATCATGGTGTTGTCTCCGTAGGTCGATTTGCGTTTTCCACTACCTTGCCGGGGTGCCACAGGCCTGCCTCTCACCTCAGGACTGTTCGACTTGGTATCGCCTTAATAAGCCTTCGGATTGGGGCGGCAGTTTGGCAGCAACCGCGCGTTTTTCGAAACTGCAAAAGTTATTGGCGAAAACCGGGCTAAGGTGCTGAAAACATGACAAAGAAATTTCGAAAAATTTGAAGATTTTCGATTTTGATCACGGCAGGCTGTGCAAATATGGCGCGGCTGCCGCTTTTGAATTGAACAAAACTGGCCAAGCGCGTGTTTTTTTGCCACCTTGGCAACAATAATAATCCCGAAAACGTGGATGAGCAGGTCAAAAAATGAAACAGGTCGCCAAGGCACTGGCGTTGGGTCTTTGTATGGGCGCGGTTACGTCGGGTCCGCTTCTGGCCGAGACGCCAGCCCCCTTTCCCGATTTCAAAGCCAAGCGGGTCAAACCGCCAAAAGCAGGTGCCAAGAAACGCATTCTGGTACAGATCACCGCACCGGCGCCCAAGCGGGTGAAACCGCCGACGGCCGCCACCGCCGACAAATCCGCCCCGGCCAGCAATCCCGGTTCTTATGGCTGGTTCTGGGATGTCGTTTCTCCCAAGGTCGCAGCCAAGAGTGGCGGGCGGCTGGATGAGGCCCTGGCGGCCTTGTCGACCCCGCCGTCAGGGCAGGGGGTGTCGGCACCCCGGCTGAGCGATATGCAAAGTCTCGCGACCGCCCATGGCGTCGAGATCCTGAAATCCACCATTGGCACCCAGGTGTCCCCGGCGCTGGCGCTGGCGGTGATTTCGGTCGAAAGCGGCGGGCGGGTTGATGCGGTGTCGTCGGCCGGCGCACAGGGGTTGATGCAATTGATGCCCGCCACCGCAGAACGCTTTGGCGTGACCAACGCCGCGCTGGCGGCGGATAACATCAAGGGCGGGGTGGCGTTCCTTGACTTTCTGATCCGCAAATTCGACGGCGATCCGATTTTCGTGCTGGCGGGGTATAATGCCGGCGAAAATTCCATTGGCACCCACGCTGGCGTGCCGCCCTATGCCGAAACCCGGGATTACGTGCCCAAGGTGCTCTCGGCATGGAAAGTGGCGCAGGGGCTGTGTAAAACGCCGCCGATGCTGATTTCCGACGGCTGCGTGTTTGTCACGATGCACTAAACCTGAAAGACATCGGCCCAATCGGGATGTTTGCGCCGTTGTGCATTTACAAACGGACAGAGCGGAATGATGCGAAAGCCCTCGGTGCGGGCATCGGCCACCAGACGTTCGGCCAGCGCCAATCCCGCCCCGGTGCCGCGCAGGGCGTCATCCACTTCGGTATGATCGGCGATCACCTGGGTCGCGCCGAGACGGGAATAGGTCAATTCGGCCCTATGCCCGTCCCGTTCAAGGCTATAGCGGCCTTTGCTGCCGCTTTCCTCACGCGTGATGGAAAAATCAGACAATGGTCGCTTCTGTTGCGGCGCGCAGGTCTGCTTCTGTGACGCCATCGGCGCATTCGACGATTTTAAGCCCACCTTCGACCACGTCCAGCACGCCGAGGTTGGTGATGATCCGGTCAACGACGCTGCGCCCGGTCAGCGGCAGGGTGCAGGCCTTCAACACTTTGGAATCGCCATGTTTGTTCTGGTGGTCCATCACCACGATCACCCGGCCGACACCGGCCACAAGATCCATCGCGCCGCCCATGCCTTTGACCAGCTTGCCGGGAATCATCCAATTCGCAAGGTCGCCGTTTTCCGCCACTTCCATCGCGCCCAGGATCGCGGCTGCGATCTTGCCGCCGCGGATCATGCCAAAGCTGGTGGCGCTGTCGAAATACGACGTCCGCGCCAGTTCGGTGATCGTCTGCTTGCCCGCATTGATCAGGTCGGGGTCTTCTTCGCCCTCGAACGGGAAGGGGCCCATGCCCAGCATGCCGTTTTCCGATTGCAGGGTGATGTCCTTGTCGCCGACGTAGTTCGCCACCAGCGTCGGAATGCCGATGCCAAGGTTTACATACATGCCGTCTTCGAGTTCCTGTGCGGCGCGCGCCGCCATCTGATTACGATCCCAAGGCATCAGGCTTCCTCCCTTTTTTGTTGGTCGACGCACGGGCATGAAAACCGGTTCCCACTTTTCATTGTGCGTCCTCCCTTTTCCGAACTGTCCGTTGTTCGATGCGTTTTTCGTGGTCGCCCTGAATGATCCGGTGCACGTAGATGCCCGGCAGGTGGATGTGATCGGGGTCAAGGCTGCCGCGCGGCACGATTTCCTCGACCTCAACCACACAGATCTTGCCACACATCGCGGCGGGCGGGTTGAAATTGCGCGCGGTCTTGCGGAACACCAGATTGCCGGTGTCGTCGGCCTTCCAGGCCTTGACGATCGACAGGTCGGCAAAAATGCCTTCCTCCAGGATGTAATCCTGACCGTTCCAGTTTTTGACTTCCTTGCCCTCGGCGATCACCGTGCCAACGCCGGTTTTGGTGTAAAACCCCGGAATGCCACAGCCGCCGGCCCGCATCCGCTCGGCCAAAGTGCCCTGAGGGTTGAATTCCAGTTCCAGCTCGCCCGAGAGATATTGCCGCATGAATTCAGCATTTTCGCCGACATAAGACGACATCATCTTCTTGATCTGACGCGTATCGAGCAGCTTGCCCAGACCAAAACCATCCACGCCGCAATTGTTCGACGCCACGGTCAGATCCTTGACCCCGCTTTCCACCAGCGCGTCGATCAACAACTCGGGAATACCGCAAAGCCCGAAACCACCCGCCGCAATCAACATGCCGTCATGCAACACGCCCTCCAGCGCTTCGGACGCTGAGCCATAGACTTTCTTCATGGAAACCTCTCCTCGACGTGATGTTTAGACAGTTTTGTGGGCGAGCCGCGTCAGAGAGTCAATTGGATTGCCGCGATGCAGCGGGGGGTTAGCGTTAGCATTTTGGACCCTCATTCACCCACTCGGTTGACTGATGGCGGTAATCTTGTTATTCAACCATATGGCTAAATTAGAATCACATCCTGATCTGAATATCATTCTGAAGGCGGCGAGCGATCCGACCCGCCGCGCCATCCTGACGCTTCTGGCCCAAGAGGGGCCGCTGAAGGTTGGGGATATTCACGCCAGATTCGACATGAGCCTCAATGCGGTCTCCAAGCATATCAAAATGCTTGAAACCGCTGGCCTGGTGCGACGGCGCACGGAATGGCGTGAGCATCTGATCGACGTTCAGATGGGCCCATTGACCGAAATCGACCGCTGGTTTCGCGATCTCCGCTCGATCTGGGACATGCGACTTGAAGCTTTGGACACATTGGTAACAAAAGGAAAATCCGATGACGGAACTGACACTGGAAGTTGAACGCATCATTGCCGCGCCGCAGGAAACCCTGTTCAAAGCCTGGCTCGACCCGGACATGCTGCGCCGGTTCATGCTGCCGGGGCAGAACATGACGGTGCCGCGGGCCTCTGCCGATCCTACGGTTGGTGGGCGTTTCGAAATTATCATGCAGGCAGGAGACCAGGAAATGCCCCACGCCGGCACCTATCGGGAAATCACCCCGCATGAGCGGATCGTTTTTACCTGGGAAAGCGCCCATTCCACCGAAACCGACAGCGAGGTGACCCTGGAATTCATCCCGCAAGGGGACAGCACCAAGGTCCGCCTGAGCCATGTTCGATTTGCCAATGAAGAGATGCGAAACAACCACCAGGGCGGCTGGACCGCGATTCTGGCTGCTTTGGATGGCGCTGTCGGATA
The DNA here is from genome assembly GCF_055808435.1 of Marinovum sp. J2-8. Taxonomy (NCBI): domain Bacteria; kingdom Pseudomonadati; phylum Pseudomonadota; class Alphaproteobacteria; order Rhodobacterales; family Roseobacteraceae; genus Marinovum; species Marinovum sp. J2-8. The sequence continues at coordinate 540,224 of NZ_JBVVRZ010000003.1, forward strand.
AACCCGGCCGTACATAAAAAGCGCCCGCCCCGATGTGCGGGACGGGCGCAGCATTTCAAGTCAGACGCGGGTTCAGACCAAACGCACCTGCGTGCCAATGGCGGTCATGGCGTATAATTCTTCGATCTTCGGGTTGTACAAGCCGATGCAGCCATCCGAAGACCGCCGCCCGATCTTGCGCGTGTCATGGGTGCCGTGGATCAGATAGGCGGGCCAATCCAGATACATGGCATGGCTGCCCAGCGGATTGTCAGGCGCACCACCGGCCACAGGTTTCCAATCCGGGAACCGCTCCATCTGGCTGGCGGTCGGGGTCCAGCTGGGGCCGACCTTCTTGCGCACGATCTTGCTGTAGCCACGGCGGGTCAACTCATCCGTCTTGGGCACAGAGGTGGGGTAAATCCGGTACTCATTCCCGGACCAGTAATGCAGCGCACGAGAGTTGGTGTCGCAGACGATGGCACCCACGCCCAGTTCGCTGAAATGATCGCGCCAGTCCTGATGCGAAAAGCCGGAGATATTGTGGCGCACGCCCGGTTTGGTCTCTGCGGCACGGACGGTCGCAGGCATCAAAAGCGCGGCACCGGAGGCGGCCAGAAGATGGCGGCGGGTCAGCGAGGAACGGGTCATGGCATAGGCTTTCAACAGGGTCGGTTTCCGCGCCACAATCCCCCACCCGCGCCAGAGATGAAAATCACACATGCGCGAGTGGGAATGTGAGTGCAGAAAGGTCACATCAGCCTTGGTGATGTCCCGCCCAACGGCGTCGTGAATGGGGCAGTCAGTAAATGGGTCAGTCAGACAGGCACAATTTGTTCCCGCCCAGATCCCGCACATAGGCGGAAAATTTCGGGCCCCGCTGACCCGGCGCGCCTTCGCAGGTGCCGCCAAGTTCAAGCGCCAGAGCATGCAGTCTTTTGACCTCGTCCATATGACCGACACAGAAGCCGACCATCGTGCCATTGCCGATGGTGGCGGGTTTCGTGTCAAAGGGCAGGGCCGTTGCAAATGCGAAATCCTCGCCAAGCCAGTAGGTCATCCTGTCTGTTGGCGACATCGAATGCAGGCCTGACTGGGCAAAGAAGGCGTCGTAAAAGGCTTTTGACGCGTCCATGTCATTCGTGCCGACAACAAAATAGTTCATTTTCATCATGGTCTCTCCGGTTCGTTCGGGCGGCAATTTCCGCGCCCCAGTTGCATCCTGTGCCCGGTCATATTGCGAAATATGACATTTTATGGCATATTTGTTTGATGGCACGGACAAATGCGCAAGACAGGCTGAGACGGATGGAACTGCTTGCTGTGCAGCTGAAGCAGGATGCGCATTGCACGGTCAAAGATCTTGCGCATGAACATGGTGTCAGCACGCGGACAATCGCGCGGGATCTGTCGCTCATGCGGGAGCAGGGCATGCAGATTGACGCCGATCGGGGGCGGGGCGGCGGGGTGCGGCTTGACCCGAATTGGGGTGCTGGCCGGGTGAACCTCGCCTATGGCGAGGCGGTCGACCTTCTGATCAGCATCGCCGTCGCCGAACAAATGAAGTCCCCGATGTTTCTGGCCAATCTGGGGGCAGTGCGGCGGCAATTGGTGGCATCGTTTTCGCCGCAAAAACGCAGCCAGGTGAACCGCCTGAAATCCCGCATCTTGATCGGGGTGACAGCGTCAACCTTTGTGCAGGCCAGTGCAAAAGCCCCGCCGAAACGCGTGGTCCAGACATTGCATCAGGCATTTGTCGACCAAGAGGTGTTGGAAATCACCTATCAAAGAGAGGATGGGCAAACCTCTGCGCGCCAGATCGAACCGCATTACCTGCTGCTGAAATATCCGATTTGGTATGTCGTTGCCTTTGATCACCTGCGGCACGGCCCAAGAACCTTTCGCTGTGACCGTATCCAATCCGCCAATCGGGTGGGCCGCGCATTCCGTTTGCGTCCGAAACAGGATTTCGGACCTTCACTGATCAATAACGAACTGTCTGTTTGATTGCTGACTGGCCCGTGTGGTTAACGGCCGGGCGGGCGCATCGCGTTTTAGGCAGATCAGCACATGTAAAAAGGGCGGCCAGAAGGCCGCCCGGTTCACTATGTTGCGTCATCCGCCGCAGGTTTCTTTGCGGCGGTTTTCTTGGCGGGGGCCTTCTTCTTGGCCGCCGGTTTCTTGGCAGCAGCCTTTTTCGGCGCGGCTTTTTTCTTCTTGCCGCCCTTGCTGGCTTTTTCCTCGATCAGTTTGACCGCCATTTCCATTGTTACATCTGCCGGTTCGGTATCTTTCGGCAGGGTGGCGTTGACCTTTTCCCATTTGACGTAAGGGCCATAGCGCCCTTCCATCACATTGACCGGGCCGCCATCCGGGTGATCACCCAGCTCGCGCAGCGGTTTCGCCACTGTGCCGCCGCGGCCCCGTCCGGGATTGGCGCGTTTATGCGCCAGCAATTCAACCGCATGGTTCATGCCGATCTCGAACACCTCGATCGGGTCTTTCAGGTTCACATAGACCGGTTTTTCCTCGTCCGGCTTTTGGTGCATGATATAGGGACCAAAACGGCCAAAGTTGGCCTTGACGGCCCCACCTTCGGAATGTTCGCCAATCTCGCGCGGCAGGTTCAAAAGCGTCACCGCCTTTTCCAGCGTCAGATCATCCGGGCCCCAGCCCGGCACATATTGCCCCTTGGCCTTGGGCAGCGATGCGCGCGGCGGTTTCTTGTTTTCCGGTGTCGGCTCGCCGCGTTGGACATAAGGACCGAAACGCCCGGCCTTGAGCCAGATTTCATCGCCCTCATCCTCGCCCAACATCCGCTCTTCGCCGTCCGCCCCTTCGCCTGCAATCGGGCGGGTATAGGTGCATTCAGGATAATTGCCGCAGCCGACAAAGCCGCCAGTGCGCGACGATTTCAGGTGCAGATTGCCGGTGCCGCATTTCGGGCAGATGCGCGGATCGCTGCCATCTTCGCGCGCAGGATACAGCTGATCGGACAGGGCCGCGTCCAGCACATCCAGCACTTCCGAGATCCGAAGATCCGAAGTTTCGGCAATCGCGGCATGGAAATCGGTCCAGAACCGGGCCAGCAGCGCCTTGTAATCGGCCTCGCCCGCGCTGACGAGATCGAGTTCCTCTTCCAGTTCCGCAGTAAATTCATAACCGACATATTTGCGGAAGAAGTTCAGCAAAAAGATCGTGACGATCCGGCCCTTGTCCTCTGGGAACAGGCGGTTTTTGTCCTTGCGGACATATTCGCGGTCCTGAATCGTGGTGACAATGCTGGCATAGGTCGACGGGCGGCCAATGCCCAGTTCTTCCATGCGTTTGACCAGTGTCGCCTCGGTATAACGCGGCGGCGGTTGGGTGTGGTGTTGCAGCGCCAGAACGGCGGTGTTTTCACTCAGCAGCGCCTTGCCGTTGCGCTGAATGCCGCCGGTTTCGATCACCTGCGGCGCGCTGTCACCGGCCTTGTTGTAATCGGCCTCCAGCCCGGCCTTGGCAAATTTGGCGGGTTCGCCTTCCATGATCTGTGGCAGGATGCGGTCGTCATCCCCGTCGGCCACATCATCGCGCCCTTCTTCGTAAACTTTCAGGAAACCTTCGAACACGATCCGCTGGCCATTGGCGCGCAGCCCGACCTGACCGTCCTTGCTGGCGATCTCGACCACGGTGCGTTCCAGTTTCGCACCGGCCATCTGACAGGCCATGGTGCGTTTCCAGATCAGATCATAAAGACGGCGCTGATCGGTTTCCAGCTTGGCCAGCGCATCGGAATCCTTGGTCATATCCGTCGGGCGGATACATTCGTGGGCTTCCTGTGCGTTCTTGGCCTTGTTCTTGTAAACCCTTGGGCTAGAGGGCACAAATTCCTTGCCATAACGGTCGGCAATCGCCTCGCGCGTGGCGGTCACGGCCTCTGGGGCCATGTCGATGCCATCGGTCCGCATATAGGTGATGTGACCGGCCTCATAGAGCCGCTGTGCGGCGTTCATCGCCTGCCGGGCGCCCATGCCGAACTTGCGGCTGGCCTCCTGTTGCAGGGTCGAGGTCATGAAGGGCGGCGATGGGTTGCGGCTGGCCGGTTTCGCCTCGACCGAGGCGACATGCAATTCGCGGGACGTGACCGCCTGAACCGCCAGTTCGGCAGCCGTTTCGTTTTCCAGATCAAACCGGTCCAGCTTCTTGCCGGCATGCACCGTCAGACGGGCCTCATATTCCTGACCGCGGGGGGTGGCCAACAGCGCCTTGACCGACCAGAATTCGCGCGGATTAAAGGCCTCGATCTCCATCTCGCGCTCGACGATCAGGCGCAGACAGACCGATTGCACCCGGCCTGCGCTGCGCGCACCGGGCAATTTGCGCCACAGCACCGGCGACAGGTTGAACCCAACGAGGTAGTCCAGCGCACGGCGGGCCAGATAGGCCTCGACCAGCGGCGCATCGACCTGGCGCGGGTTCTGCATGGCCTCGGTGACGGCGGATTTGGTGATCGCGTTGAACACAACGCGGCTGACCGGCGTGTCCTTCTTGATGGCGCGCCGCTTGCGCAGGGCCTCTTCAAGGTGCCAGGAAATCGCCTCACCCTCGCGATCGGGGTCAGTTGCGAGGATCAGGGCATTGTCGTCTTTCAACGCGTCGGCAATCGCTTTGACATGTTTGCGACTGTCAACGCCGACCTCCCATTTCATCTCGAAATCGTTGTCAGTATCAACCGATCCATCCTTGGGCGGCAGGTCCCGAACATGGCCATAAGAGGCCAAAACGGTATAATCCGATCCCAAGTATTTGTTGATTGTCTTGGCCTTGGCCGGAGATTCGACAACAACAACTGGCATAAAAATTCCTCTCGACTCAGGGTCACTGCTCTGGCGGCGGAACATGGTGCCGCGAATGGACAAAAGTCAATGCGGCCATTCCGGGCTTTTGTTTTCTTGTTACGATTGGCTACGATACGCACAATAGTCCGGAGGAGCCATGCAGAATTTCATTTCCTTATTTCCCTCTTGCGTCGGTGTTGCGCTGTTGCTGGCAACGCCAACCACCGCACAAGAGTGGACGACACCCGAACGCGGCAGCGCAACGCGCGGCGCGCTGATGGATGCGCTGCGCCCGCATGTTGAATGGGAATTGGGTGCGCCTGTGGAATTCGTGGTCGGGGAATTACGATTGGCGGGCGACCTGGCTTTTGCGGCGGTGGCGGCACAGCATCCGGGGGGCGGGGTGATCGACCTGACCGCAACGCCGGGTTTTTTGCGTGGCACCCTGGACCCTGATTTCATGGATGGCACCAATATCCAGGCGCTATATCGCAAGAGTGGCGACACCTGGGTCGCGGTACATCACGCCATTGGCGCAACGGATGTGTGGTTTTCCTGGGAACCTCTCTGCGTGGAATATCGCGCGGTGATCTCGGATTATTGTTTTTGAACCCGAAGGGAAAGTCGGGCGTAAAGGGGCGGCATTTCGCGCCTTCTTCTGTTTGAAAATATCCCGGGGGTCCGGGGGCTGGCCCCCGGTCAGGGGCTGCGCAATGCCATTTGCGCATTCAGGGCGATAGCGAGATAAGTCCGCCGGGGTGGCGGGTGATCTTGCCGTCCAATTCCAAATCGGTCAATTGCGCCGCGACCGTACCGGACTCGCCCTTCAGGTCGCGGATCAATTGATCTTCGGCCACCGGTGACGGCGCAAGGCGCGACAGGATCTGCGAATGCAAAGCGGCGGTTTCGCGCAATGTACGTTTCTGCGGGGGCGGTGTCGGGCCGAGCGGCAGATCCGGTTGCATCTCGACGGCTTCGCTGACCTCAGAGAGGGCTGGCCCCACCGCCTCGATCACGTCGGCGGCATTGCGGACAAGTTGCGCGCCGTCGCGAATCAACATGTTGCACCCACCGGCGCGGGCATCAAATGGATGACCCGGCACCGCCAGCACATCGCGCCCCTGATCCAGTGCATTGCGCGCGGTGATCAAACTGCCGGATTTTGCGGCGGCCTCTACCACAATGACCCCCCGTGACAGGCCGGAAATAATGCGATTGCGCATTGGAAAATGCCGGGCCTGCGGTGTCATGCCGATGGGTTGTTCCGACAGGATGACGCCGCGGGCGGCAATATCCTCGGCCAGGCGGGTATTTTCCGCGGGATAGGTGACATCCACCCCCCCGGCGAAAACCGCCACGGTGCCCATATCCAATGCAGCAAGATGCGCTGCGGTATCCACGCCACGCGCCAGGCCCGATACCACAACAAATCCGGCTTCGCCCAATTCACTTGCCAGGGCGCGGGCCATGCGCGTGCCCAAGGATGATGCATTGCGGGCGCCGACCAGCGCCAGCATGGGTTTGCGTAACAATGTCAGGTCGCCCCGCGCCCACAGCATGGGCGGCGCATCGGCCAGATCGGCCAGATCGGTGGGGTAATCGGCATCGCCATAACAGATCAGACGGGCCTTGGCCCGGCGTCCGGCGGCATATTCGCGTGCGACCCATGCGGGCGGGCAGGCCTCATAATCCTTGAGCCCGGCTGCCCGGGCAATATCGGGCAGGGCCGCCAATGCGGCGGCGGCGTTGCCGTGTTCGGCCATCAGGCGGTAAAATGTCGTCACGCCGACCCGACGTGAGCGCAAGAGGCGAAGCCAATCCAACCGCTCATCTTCCGAGGTGGGTGGGAGTAGGGGGTGAGTGGAAGAAAATTTTTCGTCGGTCATCCAGCCCCGCCTTCTTGCTGAATTGTGTTTACATTGTGACTGGTTAACAGGGGGTAAATCGCATTCACCCATCTCGCAAAACTTTTGGCGCTGGCGATGAAAAACAGGCGATCTCGTTGAAATTGCGTTTTCAATTCCGGGGCGTTTTTATGGAATCTGACTTTATGGGATCTGATCCGGCGTATTCTTTAATGACGAGCCTCAATCAATATCCATTGCGATTCGCGCAGGGATTCTGCCGCAAGATCCAGCCAAACCCGAAGGTCATTGGCGGGCCAGGCATCGCTGGCAGCCAAATGCGCAATGCGGTCGCCCAAAACAGCCTGATTGCCAAACCTGTGCTCAAGGGGATCTGCGACCCGCCGATTCCCCACCGCAGGGCGATGTGCCACAGCGGCGCGCCCATCAGATGGCCAATCCCGGTAAACAGGCGGGTTCTTGAACATTTCGCGCAAGCCTTGCGAGGTGAGGGTCAACAAGACCCCCAACCCCATGATGATCAGCTCCAGTCAGGGCCAGGCCGCCAGCGAAAGAATCACCACCCCCAGATGCCGACCAAGTATAATCTGGCCTGCGGGTATTGGCGGTGTCCCCGGCGCGGGCCGGGTCAGGCCGCCGCGCCACCCACGGTCAAACCGCCGATCTTGACTGTGGGCTGGCCAACGCCGACCGGCACCCATTGCCCGGCCTTGCCGCAATTGCCCATGCCGGGGTCCAGCGCCATGTCGTTGCCAAGCGCATGAATGCGTTTCAACGCCGATGGCCCATCGCCGATCAGCGTGGCACCTTTGACCGGCGCGCCGACCTTGCCGTTTTCAACCCGATAGGCTTCGGTACAGGAAAACACGAATTTGCCATTGGTAATATCCACCTGACCACCGCCAAAGCCAACGGCCCAGATCCCGTCTTTCAGATCTGCGACGATGTCGGCGGGGTCGGCATCACCACCCAGCATATAGGTATTGGTCATCCGGGGCATCGGCGCATGGGCAAAGCTTTCGCGCCGTCCGTTGCCGGTGGGGGCCACCCCCATCAACCGCGCATTCTGGCGGTCCTGCATGAAACCGGTCAGGATACCGTCCTCGATCAGCACATTGCGCCCCGACGGCGTGCCTTCGTCATCCACTGTCAGCGACCCGCGCCGGTCGGGCAGGGTGCCGTCATCCAGCACTGTCACGCCTTTTGCCGCCACCTGTTGGCCCATCAGCCCGGCAAACGCCGAACTGCCCTTGCGGTTGAAGTCCCCTTCCAGCCCATGACCAATCGCCTCGTGCAACAGGATTCCGGGCCAGCCGGGGCCAAGCACGATGTCCATCACCCCGGCAGGGGCGGGAACCGCATCGAGATTGACCAGCGCAATCCGCAGCGCTTCGCGCGCCTTGGCCTGCCAATCCTCACGATCCAGCAAACCATCCAGGCCAACACGCCCTCCGCCGCCCGCCGTGCCGCTTTCGCGCCGGCCGTTGTGTTCGACAATGACCGAGACATTGACCCGCGTCATCGGCCGCACGTCGGTCACATGCACGCCATCGGGGCGCAGGATCTCGACCTCCTGGTGGGCGGCCATGATGGTGGCCGAAACCTGAACCACCCGGCTGTCCATATCCCGGGCAAAGGCGTCAATTTCGCGCAATGTCTCGATCTTGACGGGAAAAGACGCGCCTTCGATCGGATCAACGTCGCTGTAAAACCGTCGATTTGTTGCCATGGGCGCGGGTGCCAGCGTGCCGCCACCATCCCCAACGGCCAATCTTGCGGTGTCCACCGCCCGGATCAGCGCCGCTTCGCTGATCTCTGTGGCATGGGCGTATCCGGAAATCTCGCCCTTGACGGCCCGAAGTCCAAACCCCTCCGAAGCATCGTAACTGGCTGTTTTTACGCGGCCATCGTCGAAATGCAGCACCTCGGAGCGGCGGCGTTCCAGAAACAGCTCTCCGTCATCTGCGCCATCGGTGGCACGTCGCACCAATGCCAGCGCGCGGTCCTTGTCCAGGGATGTCTGAAAGGGGCGAAATCCGGTGTCTGCCATGTCATGTGCCTCGAAATTGTTGATCTGCGTCAAAAAAGCGTCCGTTTGACGCGGCCACGGTGCTTTATCTCAGGTACAGAATATGATTTTAAACGGGAGCGTTACAATGGGCGGCGCGCGAATGGATTCGTGTGCGTGTCACATGCGGGGCCGCCCCCCGAAACAGAACAGCATGAACCGACCAGGGTGTATATGATGCGACTTAAATCACTGTTCACCGGCCTAACGGCCACTTTTGTTGCCGGGTCCGCCCTGGCGCAGGATCTTGAGGTGGTCGGCAAGCCAATCCCCAATGGCATCGGCTTTCAGCCCGCCGCCACCGAATTGGCCCGCGAATTGCAATGGCTGGACGGGATGCTGTTGTGGATCATCACCATTATCTGTGTCTTCGTGGCCGGGCTGATGGTGTTTGTCTTTGTTCGCTTCAACCGGAAGTCGAACCCGACCCCCGCCACATTCACCCACAACACCCCGATCGAAGTGGCCTGGACCATCGTGCCGATTGTCATTCTGGTGCTGATTGGTGCGTTTTCGCTGCCGGTTCTGTTCAAGCAGCAGGAAATTCCCGAAGGCGACATCGTGATCAAGGCCACCGGTTACCAATGGTACTGGGGCTATGAATATGTCGATGCGGGTATCGAAGGTGTCGACTCGAACGTTGTCGCGTTTGACAGCTTCATGCTGGGGCGCGACGATCTGGCCGAAGCCGGGTACAGCGATGATCTCTATCTGCTGGCCACCGACACACAAGTGGTGGTTCCGGTCAACAAGACCGTCGTGATGCAGATCACCGGTGCTGACGTGATCCACTCCTGGACCATCCCCGCCTTTGGCGTGAAACAGGATGCCGTGCCGGGCCGGATTGCCGAGCTTTGGTTCAAAGCCGAAAAAGAAGGCATCTATTTCGGTCAATGTTCCGAGCTGTGCGGCAAGGATCACGCTTACATGCCGATCACCGTCAAAGTGGTCAGCGAAGAAGCCTATGCCGATTGGATGGCCGCCGCTGTTGAAGAATACGCCGGTCTGCCGCTGCCCTTCGAGGTTGCCGCAGCCGAATGACGCGAAGCGGTGCGCAGTGACTGCGCACCCGCCATGCAAACCCGCAGGGTGCGCAGTCACTGCGCACCGTACCGGAGAAAACTATGACCGACGCCAGCATCAATAACGCCAGCGCCACAGAGCATGAGGCCCAGTTCGGCGATTATTTCGCCCTGCTGAAGCCACGTGTGATGACGCTTGTGGTGTTCACCGCCTTTGTCGGTCTGTTGGCCGCGCCGGTCGCGGTGCATCCTTTTGTCGGCTTCTGCGCGGTCTTGTTTATCGCCGTGGGTGGTGGTGCCTCTGGCGCGCTGAACATGTGGTGGGATGCCGATATTGATGCGGTGATGAAACGCACCGCGCGCCGCCCGATCCCGGCGGGCAAGGTCACACCGCAAGAGGCGCTGGCGCTGGGGGTGGCATTGTCGGGCTTTTCCGTTGTGCTGCTGGGGCTGGCGACAAATTGGGTGGCGGCCGGGCTGCTGGCCTTTACGATCTTTTTCTATGTGGTGATCTATACCATGTGGTTGAAGCGCTGGACGCCCCAGAACATCGTGATCGGTGGTGCGGCGGGGGCGTTTCCGCCGATGATCGGCTGGGCCGCGGCCACGGGCGGGATCTCGGTTAAATCGGTGTTGATGTTCTGTCTGACCTTCATGTGGACACCGCCGCATTTCTGGGCGCTGGCGCTGTTCATGCGCGGCGATTACGATGCGGCCAAAGTGCCGATGCTGACCGTGACCCATGGCCGCAAATCGACGCGCGCCCATATATTGGTCTACACGCTGCTGCTGGCGGTTCTGGCGATCTCTATTTCCTTTACCGGGGCAGGCGGGCCAATCTATCTGATCGTGTCGGTGGTGCTGAATGCCCTGTTCATCAAGGGGGCGTTTGCCATCTGGCGGCGTGACGAAACACAGGCGGAGGCAGATGATTTTCGCGCCGAACGGCGGTTCTTCAAGCTGTCTTTGCTGTATCTCTTTTTGCATTTCGGGGCGATCCTGGCCGAAGCCGGATTTGACCGCTTTGGACTGCAGTTGACCTTTGGAGGTCTGTTGTGAGCTTTCAGGACGAACATGAACTGCACATCCGCCGGCGTGGTCGCAACCTTGGGGTTGGGCTGCTTCTGGGAGCGTTGATCGCGATCATCTTTGGTCTGACCTATGTCAAGATCACGAGCCAGGGCTTTCAGGCCCCGAGCAATGTTGCGGGAGCGGAATAATGGCGCTGTCGGGTCCGAAAAAGACCGTGTTGCAGACGGTTTCCGTGGTTTTGCTGATGGGCGGGTTGGCCTGGGCCTCTGTGCCGTTTTACGATTGGTTCTGCCGCGTCACCGGCTTTGGCGGGGTGACCAATACCGCTGAGACCGGCAGCGATGTGATCCTCGACAAGACCATCAAGATCCGTTTCGACGCCTCGCGTGACCGCGAGATGGCCTGGGAATTCCGCGCACTGCAGCCGGAAATGACCATTCGTATCGGCGAAACCGGGTTGGCATTCTACGAGGCGTATAATCCGACCGATCGGCCAATTGCCGGTCAGGCGAGCTATAATGTCGCGCCGTTTGATGCGGGCGGTTTTTTCACCAAGATCGAGTGTTTCTGTTTCACCGAACAAGTGCTGATGCCGGGCGAACGGGTCGAAATGCCGGTGACCTTCTTTGTTGATCCGGCCATTGTCGAAGACCGCGACGCCAAGTACACCAAACATATCACTCTGTCTTATACGTTCTATGAAATCGACATGCCGGAAACTGCCGAACTTTCGGTTGCTCCGGCGACGACCCAAACGAACTGAGCCTTGCCAACGAGGGAATGACCAACAATGGCCCATGTTAAAAATCACGACTATCACATTCTGAGCCCCTCGATCTGGCCCTTCCTGGGGGCATTGACTGGGTTTGTCATGCTCTTCGGCGCGGTGCTGATGTTCCACGACAAAGGCCCGTGGATTTTCTTGATCGGCTTGGTTGGCGTGCTCTATGTCATGTTTGCCTGGTGGTCCGAAGTGGTGGCCGAAAGCCATGTTGGCGACCATACGCCGGTGGTGCGGATTGGCCTGAAATACGGTTTCATCCTGTTCATCATGTCCGAAGTGATGTTCTTTGCCGCCTGGTTCTGGACCTTCTTCAAACACGCGATGTATCCGATGGGCCCCAACAGCCCGGCGGTTGATGGCGTTTGGCCCCCTGCGGGCATCGAGACATTTGATGCCTTTCACCTGCCGCTGATCAACACGCTGATCCTGCTGTGTTCCGGTGCGGCCGCCACATGGGCGCACCATGCTTTGGTGCATGAAGACAACCGGGAAGACGTGAAATCGGGTCTGATCATCGCGATTGTTCTGGGTGTGATCTTCACCTTCTTCCAGGCGTATGAATACAGCCATGCGGCCTTTGGCTTCTCTGGCAACATCTATGGCGCGACCTTCTTCATGGCGACCGGGTTCCACGGCGCACATGTGATCATCGGCACGATCTTTTTGTTCGTCTGCCTGTTGCGGGTCTACAAGGGCCATTTCACCTCTGAGGTGCATGTCGGTTTTGAAGCTGCGGCTTGGTACTGGCACTTTGTGGACGTGGTGTGGTTGTTCCTGTTTGCTGCGGTCTACATCTGGGGGGGCTGAGCCCGCCCGATCCTGTGACATGAAAACGCCTGCCCTTGTGGTGGGCGTTTTTGGTTTTGGGCGGTCGTGGCTGGCGGAACTGCCTGTCGCCGACCGGGGCGCGATTTGGCCGCCGCGGGAGAGGGGGCCGCCCCCTCGGCCTGTGGCCTCACCCCCGGGATATTTGGACCAAGAAGAAATTCAGGTGGTTTGATTGGCATTTGTGCCGGACGCCATGGTATCAGTTGTGCGAAGCGGGTTGCATCATGCGTGGGAAACAGGGAAAACCCTTGGCGCATGCGGGCCTGCGCATGTGTGACTTCTTATTTGCACGGGGCTCCATGCAACGTATCCTCTTTGCCTTGATCGTCGGGTTGGCCGGGACAGCGATTCTGGTCGGGCTTGGGCTGTGGCAGTTGCAGCGGCTGGATTGGAAGCAGGGGGTGCTGGCGGCGATTGAAGACCGGATTTCCGCGACTCCGGTCGCGCTGCCCGCGCATCCCGATCCGGTGACAGACAAATACCTGCCTGTTGCGCTGGAGGGGCGGTTTGACAGCGGCGAAATCCATGTTCTGGTCTCGCAGAAACACGTCGGCGCCGGGTACCGGGTGATTGCGCCATTTGTGCTTGAGGATGGGCGCCGCATTCTGGTGGATCGCGGGTTTGTTCCGGTGGTCGCCGTTGACGATGCCCGCCCGATTGGCCCGGCGCGCGTGATCGGCAATCTGCATTGGCCGGATGATCGCAATTCGTCGACCCCGGACAATGATCTGGCGGGCAATATTTGGTTCGCCCGCGATATTGTCGATATGGCCGCAGCACTGGACACCACGCAGGCGTTGGTCATCGCGCGAACATCGGAGCCGGAAGACCCCGCCATCACGCCGCTGCCGGTCGACACGGCCTCGATCCCGAACGACCATTTGCAGTATGTCATCACATGGTTTTCCCTCGCCGCGATTTGGCTGGGGATGACCGGATTCTATATTTACCGTGCGACACGGAACAAGGACGCCTGAGCGATGAAATATATCTCGACAAGGGGCCGCGCCCCGGAACTGACCTTTGAAGAGGCGATGCTAAGCGGGTTGGCGCGGGACGGTGGCCTGTATGTGCCGGCGGAAATCCCGGTGATGCGCAGCGAAGATATCGCGGCGCTGGCAGGGCTGTCTTATGAGGAGGTGGCCTTTCGCGTCATGCGGCCGTTTATTGATGACACCTTCACCGATGCGACGTTGGGCGACATCATTACGCGTGCTTATGCCAATTTTGGCCATGGTGCCCGCGCGCCGCTGGTTCAGCTTGCTCCCAATCATTTCCTGCTGGAATTGTTCCACGGCCCGACCCTGGCGTTCAAGGATTTCGCCATGCAGCTGATCGGTCTGCTGTTTCAGGATGCGTTGAAGCGGCGCGGCGAACGGGTGACGATTGTGGGGGCGACTTCGGGTGATACCGGCAGCGCCGCGATCGAGGCGTTTCGCGGGCTTGATGCGGTGGATGTCTTTATCCTGTTCCCGCATGGCCGCGTCAGCGAAGTACAGCGCCGCCAGATGACCACACCGTCCGAGTCGAATGTGCATGCGCTGGCGATGAACGGCAATTTCGACGATTGTCAGGCGCGTTTGAAGGACATGTTCAACGATTTTGATTTTCGCGACGAAGTCCGCCTTGCCGGGGTCAATTCGATCAACTGGGCGCGGGTTCTGGCGCAGGTGGTCTATTATTTCTCGTCCGCGGTGTCGCTTGGGGCGCCGGGGCGCAGTGTCAGCTTTACCGTGCCCACCGGCAATTTCGGTGACATCTTTGCGGGCTATATTGCCAAACGGATGGGGCTGCCGATTGACCGGCTGGTGGTGGCGACAAACCAGAACGATATTCTGCATCGCTGTCTGTCGTCGGGGGCCTATGCCAAGGATGCGGTGCATGCCTCGATTTCGCCGTCGATGGACATTGAGGTCAGCAGCAATTTCGAACGTGCCTTGTTTGATGCCTATGACCGCGACGGCAATGCCATCGGTCTGCTGATGGAGGAATTGGGCCAGGGCGGGTTCACCGTGTCGCAAGGTGCGCTGCAACGCTTGCGTGAGCATTTTGACAGTGGCCGCGCCAGCGAGGAGGAAACCCTCGCCACGATTGGCACCGCGCAAAACACCATGGGCGAATTGCTCTGCCCGCATTCCGCCGTCGGTGTGAAGGTCGCCGAGGAGATGCGCGATGCAAAAACGCCGATGATTACTCTGGCCACGGCGCATCCGGCCAAGTTCCCGGATGCTGTTGAAAAAGCCACCGGTCTGCGGCCGGGGCTTCCCCAACGGATGGGCAATCTATATGAGCGTCCGGAACGGGTGACGCGGGTGTCAAACGACCTCGCCGCTCTTGAAACCCTCATACGGGAGAAGATCGCCTCTTGACGGTAGAATTGCATACGCTGTCCAACGGTTTCCGCATAGTGACCGAATTTATGCCCGGGCTTGAATCCGCCTCGGTTGGGATCTGGGTGGGGGCCGGGGCGCGGGCCGAACGGGTTGAACAGAACGGGATTGCGCATTTTCTTGAACATATGGCGTTCAAGGGCACCAAGACCCGCAGTGCGTTGCAGATTGCCGAGGCGATCGAGGATGTCGGCGGTTATATCAATGCCTATACCTCGCGCGAGGTGACAGCCTATTACGCCCGTGTGCTGCGCACCGATGTGTCGTTGGCGGTGGATGTGGTGGCGGATATTCTGCTTAACCCGGTCTTTGACCCCAAAGAGATCGAGATCGAGCGCGGTGTGATCCTGCAAGAGATCGGTCAGGCGCTGGACACACCCGACGATGTGATCTTTGACTGGCTTCAGGAACAGGCCTACCCGGATCAACCGCTGGGCCGGTCCATTCTGGGCCCAACCGAACGTGTTCGCGCCTTTGGTCGGGATGACCTGTCGCAATTTGTGACCGAACGGTATGGCCCGGATCAGATGATCCTGTCGGCGGCTGGCGCTGTGGATCATGACGCTTTGGTCCAACAGGCCGAGGCGCTGTTTGGCCATCTTCCGGCGCGCAGCGCGGATGCCGATGTGCCGGCGCGGTTCCACGGCGGCGAAAGCCGCAACATCAAGACCCTGGAACAGGCGCATGTCGCACTGGCCTTTGAAAGCCCGGGCTATCGCGATGATGCGATTTACACCGCCCAGATCTATTCCATTGCGCTTGGCGGCGGCATGTCGTCCCGCCTGTTTCAGGAAATCCGCGAAAGCCGGGGATTGTGCTATACCATCTTTGCCCAGGCCTGGCGCTTATGCCGATACCGGGATGACCACGATCTATGCCGGCACCTCGGGCGGGCAATTGGGGGAATTGCTCGATCTGACCATCGACGAGATGAAGCGCGCCGCGGATGACATGTCCGAGGCCGAGATTGCCCGTGCCCGCGCCCAGATGAAGGCCGGCTTGCTCATGGGGCTGGAAAGCCCGTCAAGTCGGGCAGAGCGGCTGGCGCGGATGATACAGATCTGGAACCGGGTGCCGGACCTGTCTGAAACCATCGCCATGATCGACGCGGTGACCACCGGGGGCGTGCGCGACTTTGCTGGAAATCTCGTATCTGTCGCGCCCTCGGCGCTGGCGCTTTATGGTCCTGTCGACGGTGCCCCGGATCTGGCCGGGCTGAATGCGCGGCGCGCGGCCTGATGCTTCTGTCGCGCCGCCGGATAAGGCTTGAAACCCATCGTCTATCCCTGCGGGCCCCGATCCATTCGGATTTCCGCGATTGGTCGGGGTTGCGCGCCACCAGCGAAGCCTTCCTGACCCCGTGGGAACCGACATGGGCCAGCGACCACCTGAGCCGCAAGAGCTTTACCAACCGGGTCTATTGGGCACAGCGCGCCATCACCAATGGCACCGCCGTGCCGTTGTTCATCATCCGGCGTCAGGACAATGCACTGCTGGGGGCCATCACCCTCGACAATATCCGCCGCGGACCGGCGCAGGCCGGAACTCTGGGGTATTGGATCGGTGCGCCCTACGCGCGCCAGGGCTATATGCGCGAGGCAATACTGGGATTGGTGCATCACGCCTTTACCAAAATGGATCTGTCGCGCATCGAAGCGGCCTGCCTGCCGGAAAACGCGGCCTCGCGCGGGTTGCTTGAGCGTTCGGGTTTCAAATACGAAGGCGTGGCGCAAAGCTACCTGCAAATCAACGGTCGCTGGCGCACCCATGTTCTTTATGCTGCCTTGCGGGTCGACCGTCGCGGCAAGACCGATGCCGGTCTCTGACGCCGCTGTTTCGGGCGATCCGGGCTTCTTCTCTTTGAAAATACGCATCTGCCCCATCAACACCGCGTGACCCGCGCGCGAATCGCGTTACCCTTTGCAAAAAGAGGTGACCTGATGTTGCGCTTTATCCTGCCGTTCCTTGTGCTCTTTGCCAATTCAAGCCACGCTCAGACCCGCGAGCTTGATCGCCGACCCAGCCATTGCATCGCCATTGCCGATGCGGCGCCGGGGGTCGAATATCTTCACCGGGCGGCCTGGCGCGATCCGGTGCCGCAATATTCCGTGCGCATCCATTATATCCAGCATGCGGCCTTTCTGATTCAGACCCAGGGCGGGCTGAACGCGGTGACCGATTTCACCGGTTTTATCGGCACCACCAAAATGATCCCCGATGTGGTGACCATGAACCATGCCCATTCAAGCCATTGGACCGCCGCCCCCGATCCGGCCATACCACATGCGCTGCCCGGTTGGGGCACGCCCTTTGGCACAGGCATCGAACATTACCTCGATCTGGGCGAAATGCTGGTGCGCAATGTATCGACCGACATCCGTTCGGGCAGCGGCATGGAACCCAAGGGAAATTCGATTTTCGTGTTCGAAGTCGAAGGCCTTTGCATTGGCCATCTGGGCCATTTGCATCATGAACCGGATGATCGGCAATATGCCGCTTTGGGGCGGCTTGATGTGGTGATGGCGCCGGTGGACGGCGGGATGACCGTGGATCTGGCCACCATGATCCGTATCCTGAAGCGATTGAAATCCTCTGTCGTGATTCCGATGCATTGGTTTTCCGATTATGGCCTGAACCAATTTGCCGCTGGCATGGCGGATGAATTTGACATCCAGCGCCCCGGGGGGGCGTCGATTGAACTGTCGCTTGCCACCTTGCCATCCCGGCCAACCGTGGTCATTCTGCGCCCTGACTGGTTGCGCGACACAGACCAGTAACGCCCGCTTTATCAATGATCTGGACCGCGCGGGCAGGAGGAAAACCATGCCTGAGACACCCCGCGACCTTTCACCGGTGACCGCAGATTTTCTTGCGGCCCTGGCCGGTGATTTGCCCGATGATACGATCCGCGCGGCAGATCCACGCTATCTCGAAGAGCCGCGCGGCCGTTGGCAGGGCCAACCAGCATATCTCGCCCGTCCGCGCAAAGTAGAGGAGGTCGCGACCCTGATCACGGCGTGCAACGCCGCGCGGATTGGCGTCTTGCCCTATGGCGGCGGCACCGGGTTGGTGGGCGGACAGGTCAAGCCCGACGGCCCGGCGCCGTTGATCCTGTCGCTCGAGCGGATGAATGCGATCCGCGCGGTCCATCCCCAGGAAAACGTGCTGATTGCCGAGGCGCCATCCTTGCCGATATCCAGACCGCGGCCGAGGACGTCAATCGCCTGTTCCCGCTCTCTCTCGCGTCAGAGGGCAGCGCACGCATCGGCGGTTGTCTTGCGACCAATGCTGGCGGGGTCAACGTGCTGCGGTATGGCAACACCCGTGCGCTGTGTCTCGGGCTCGAGGCGGTCTTGCCCGACGGCACCATCTGGCATGGGCTGAAACGGCTTTACAAAGACAACACCGGATATGACCTGAAACAGCTCCTGATCGGCGCAGAGGGCAGCCTCGGCGTGATCACCGCCGCTTGCCTGCGCCTGTCGCCAAAACCCGCCACCACCGGCACCGCGATGATCGTGGTCGAAAGCCCCAGCGCGGCGCTGTCCCTCCTGGCGCTGGCGCGCGACATCGCCGGCGAAACCATTTCGGCGTTTGAACTGATCAGCGAAATGTCATTGAACTTCCTGTCCGAAACATTGCCGGACATCCGCCAGCCATTTGCGGAAAAACCCGGCTGGATGGTGCTGATCGAATTGGGCATGGGCAAAGGGGACGATCCCGCAGCGGCCCTCGAGACTATCTTTACCGCCGCGCTGGAGGCCGGCCTCGCCAGCGATGGCGTGATTGCGCAAAGCGTCGGCCAACGGGCCGATTTCTGGGCGCTGCGCGAACATATCCCGGTGGCGAACAAGGCAATTGGCTCCATTTCCTCGCATGACATCGCGCTGCCGCTTGGTGTGGTGGCCGATTTCATCGCCACAGCCCCGGAAAAATTGGCCGGTTTCGGTGACATACGCATCAACTGCTTTGGCCATTTGGGCGACGGAAACCTGCATTACAATGTCTTCCCCGCCAAAGGGCAGAGCAAATCCGACTTCGCCGATCATCGCGCCGCGATCCAGCAAACCGTCCATGATCTCTGCGTTGCAATGGGCGGCTCCTTCAGCGCGGAACATGGGGTCGGCCGGCTGAAAGTGGCGGATTTGGAACGCTATGCTGATCCGGCAAAACTGGCGGCCATGCGCGCCATCAAAGTGGCATTGGATCCAAACGGAATCATGAACCCGGGCGCTGTCCTGCGCTGATGCCGACCGGGACAAATGCGCCCGTCTTTCTCCTGGATCAAAATATCCCAGGGGTGAGGCCAAAGGCCGAGGGGGCTGGCCCCCTTCTGCCCTGCCGGTCATGTGGCATTTCCACAGTTCAGGCGCAGGCCGTCATTGCGCTTTTGACCAAGCTGTCCTAGATCACAGCACATGAAATTGCCCATTCTCATCCACCCCGACCCGCGGCTGAAAAAGCCTTGCTCAGCCGTTGATGATATTTCCGACGACCTGCGCAGGCTGGCCGACGACATGCTGGATACAATGTATCAGGCGCCCGGCATTGGCCTGGCCGCGCCACAAATCGGCGTGTTGAACCGGCTGATTGTGTTGGATTGTGAAAAAGACGAAACTGCACCACCAAAACCCTTGGTGATGTTCAATCCTGAAATTGTCGTCAGCTCCGAAGATCTCAACACCTATGAAGAGGGCTGTTTGTCGATCCCGGATCAATATGCGGATGTCACCCGTCCAGAGGCCGTGCAGGTGCGCTGGCTGGATCGCGACGGTAATGTGCAGGAACAGGAATTTGACGGTCTTTGGGCGACCTGCGTACAGCACGAAATCGACCATCTGGACGGCAAATTGTTCATTGATTACCTCAAGCCGCTGAAACGCCAGATGATCACCCGCCGGATGCAGAAGCTGAAACGCGAACGGGCGCGTTCCGCGTGACGGTGCTGGCGATCCGGCTCTGGCCGGACCCGATATTGCAAACCAACTGCCTGCCTGTGGCCAAAGATGGGGCCAGCGATGGGGCCAGAGATGGCGCCGGTGATGTGGCGACATTGGTGCAGGATATGTTGGAAACAATGTATGACGCACCGGGCCGGGGGCTGGCCGCGCCCCAGGTCGGGGTTGCTCTGCGTCTGTTCGTGATGGATTGCGCATGGAAAACGGGTCCGCGCCAGCCCATGGTCTGCATCAATCCTGAAATCATTCAGGCCTCGGAAACCCGTGTCGGCGGCGAAGAAGGCTGTCTGTCGATCCCGGGTGTAAGTGCTGATGTGATGCGGCCCGCGCAGATTGTCCTGCGGTTCACGGATGCGGATGGCACCCGTCAGGAACGTGAACTGTCGGGGATCGAGGCGAAATGCGCCCAACACGAATTGGACCATTTGAACGGTCGCGTGATTTTCGATCACCTGCCGCCAGACGCCGCTCAGGATCTGGCCGCCGAATACGCCCGGGCCCAAACGACCGGTTGATCTGAGACCCGGCCCGCTGGTGGGCGGGTGCAGGTCTCTCTTGCTTCGGCCGCTGTGCTGCCTTACCTCGCGCATATGACCCGTAAAGTTATTCCCTGGCCAGACAAACGTCTGCGCACCGCCGCCGCCCCGGTGACAGAAATCACCGATGACATTCGCAGTCTCTGGGATCAGATGATTGCGGTGATGGAGGAAATGCCCGGTGTCGGTCTGGCCGCCCCGCAATTGGGCGACATGCTGCGGCTTGCCGTTGTCGACGCGTCAGAGGAACGCGGCCAGGTAATCCGCATGGCCAATCCGGAAATTCTGCATGCCTCTGTGCAGCTGCGCGAGCATGAAGAGGCAAGCCCCAATCTCCCCGGTGTTTCGGCGAAAATCGCCCGCCCGCGCGCGGTGACCGTGCGCTACATGAACGAGGCCGGCGAGATCGAGGATCGGGATCTGGTCAGCCTGTGGGCCACATCGGTGCAGCATCAGATCGACCATCTGAACGGGCGCATGTATTTTGACCATTTGAGCAAGGTCAAACGCGATATGCTGATCCGCAAGGCGCGCAAGGCAAAATAGGAACACCGAGATGAGGGATTCGCAATGAGAGTGATCTTCATGGGCACGCCGGATTTCTCGGTGCCGGTGCTGGATGCACTGGTGGATGCGGGCCACGACATTGCCGCGGTCTATTGCCAGCCGCCGCGCCCCGCCGGGCGGGGCAAAAAAGAGCGCCCGACACCGGTGCACGCCCGCGCCGAGGCGCTGGGCCTGGAGGTGCGCCACCCGGTGTCCTTGAAATCCCAAAGCGCGCAGGCCGATTTCGCCGCCTTGAAGGCCGATATTGCGGTTGTTGTCGCCTATGGTTTGATCCTGCCGCAGGCGACGCTGGATGCGCCAACCCATGGCTGTCTGAACATTCACGCGTCTTTGCTGCCGCGATGGCGCGGGGCGGCGCCGATCCACCGCGCGATCCTTTCCGGCGACGCGCAAACCGGGGTCTGTATCATGCAGATGGAGGCCGGATTGGACACGGGGCCGGTGTTGTTGCGCGAAGACACGCCAATTACCGCCGCCGATACCACCGCCGCGCTGCACGATCGTCTGTCTGCCGTTGGCGCGCGGTTGATCGTCGAGGCGCTTGATCAGCTCCCCACGCTGAAGCCCGAGGCCCAGCCGGATGACGGCGTGACCTATGCGGCCAAGATCGACAAGGCGGAGGCCGCGATTGATTGGTCGCGACCGGCGGCTGATATTGATCGCCAAATCCGGGGGCTGTCGCCCTTTCCCGGGGCCTGGACCGTGATTGGCGAGACGCGGGTGAAAATCCTGATGTCCGAATTGGCAGAAGGACAGGGCGATGCCGGTATCCTTCTGGATGATCAGATCACCGTCGCCTGTGGTACAGGCGCGCTGCGTCTGATGACCCTGCAAAGGGCGGGCAAGGGCGCACAGGATGCGGCCACCTTTCTGCGCGGCATGCCACTGCCTGCGGGGACAAAGCTGGGGGAAAACTGATGTTTCCGGTGTTGATTGGGACGGTGGTGATCGCCGGGATCGTTGGATATATCTCGGAAAAATCGCGATTCACCCACAACGGCTATGTGCAAAGCATCATCATTTGCATCGGTGGGGCGTTTTTGTTCTATTTTGTGCGGCTGATGTTTGGCTTTGGGTTTGCCTCGCCGGGGGTGAATGCAATCCTGTCGTCCATCGGGGCGTTGATCATCGTGCCAACCCATTGGCGGCGCTAGGGCGCGCGGGGGCCGGGACCGTGGTCAGCCGGAGTTGTTTTTAGCCGGAGCTGTTATTAGCCGGAGCCGGTTTTAGCCAGAGCCGGTGATTGCGCGCGCAATCAGGGCGATACCGGCGGGAATCCGGGCTGTCGGGATCGAAGAATACCCAAGACGGTAGTAATTTCGCGGCACGTCCTCGCCCGAGAAAAAGCTGTGACCGGGTTCGATCAGAACCGATTGCGCCCGAAGACGGTCCGCCAGCTGCCGGGTGTCGATCCGGTCAGGCGCCCGCATCCAGAAGGACGAGCCGCCAGACCCGGTCTGACCCACCACCTCCAGCCCCGCTTCGGCAATTGCGGCCCCCATTGCGGTGCACCGTTCATGCAGTGCACGGGCCTGTCGGCGCATCAGCGCATCATAGTGACCCAGGCCGAGGAAATAGGCGGTGGTGCGTTGGATATGGCCGGGAGGATGGCGCAAAACGCTGGTGCGGCGCGCGCGGGCCTCGCGGATGAAGGGTTCTGATCCCACAAGATAGCCAAGCCGCAGCCCCGGAAACAGGGATTTCGAAAAAGAGCCGACGTAGATCACCCGCCCATCCCGGTCGAGTGATTTCAACGCCGGATGCGCGGAATTCTGAAAGGACATTTCGTAGTCATAATCGTCTTCCACGATCAATGCGTTCATCTCGCGTGCGCGGTCGAGCAATGTTTCGCGGCGATCAATCGGCATGGTGGCAGAGGTCGGGCTGTGGTGGCTGGGGGTGGCGAAAATGACATCGGCGCGGTCGGGCAGGGCGTCCGGTTGCAGCCCGTGTTGATCGACGCTGACAGGCGCCAATTGACAGCGGGCCTGAAGTAGCATGTCGCGTAACGCCGGATAGCAGGGGTCTTCGATGGCCGCCACGCGCCGTCGCGTGAGCAGGACCTGCGCAGCCAGCCAAAGGGCGTTTTGCGCCCCCATGGTGACCAGAATCTCCTCGGGTTTGGCATGAATACCACGGCGTGGCAGCGTGTGACGCGCGATGAAGGCGATCAATTCGGGATCGTCCTGATCATAGTAATCCGAAGTCAGCGCATTGAAATCCCGCGCGCCGAGGGCCCGCAGCGCGCAAAGCCGCCAATTTGCGTGATCAAACAGCGTGGCATCGGCCTGGCCATAGACAAAGGGGTATTTGTAGCGTGCCCAATCCATCGGTTTGAGCGCCTCTGCCCGGGCGGCAAACCGGGTGCCAAGCGCGCGGTTCCAGTCGACCGCATCCTGACGCTCTGGAAGGGGGAAGTCCGGCGGGCCGGGCGCGTTTTGCGAGACAAAATATCCCGACCGTCCGCGGGATGTGAGATAATCGCCGGCCACCAGTTCGGTATAGGCCAGCGTGACGGTGATCCGACTGACCCCGAGATGTGTGGCCAGGCGGCGTGTTGAGGGCAGCTTCTCGCCCTGGGCCAGGCGACCGGCCAGGATACCCTGGGCGATCATCTGCTGGATGCGCACCTGGAGGGTGCCCTGAGCATGGGGATCAAGAGAGAGAGCTTCGACAGGAACGGCCATGCGCCCAACCTAGGCTGGACTTAGGGGAGGTGCAATCTGGACTTAAGTGTTCGGGGCATCTGGTGTCGACGCGCCCTTGCGCGCCGACAGCCTGGGGGGCCAGCCCCCCAGACCCCCCGGGGATATTTTCGGTCAGATGAAATTCAGGACCGTGGATGGTTTCAGCCAGCGAAGACCCGGCCAAGTGCGCCATCGACCGCTGTGACAATCTCGTCGATATTGTCCTTGTTGGCGATCAGGGCCGGGCTGAAGCAGAGCGTGTTGTTGTAGCCGGGCACCGACCGGTTGGTGGCGCCGATGATCACGCCCTGGCGGCCACAATCCGCGACCACGGCCTGTACCTGTGCTTCGGCCACCGGGGTTTTGTCTTCGCGGTTTTGAACCAGTTCCGCGCCAAGGAACAGACCCTTGCCGCGCACATTCCCGATGACGGGATGCCGGTCCGACAGATCGGCCAGCGCATCCAGCATGTAGTTGCCCATGGCGGTGGTGTTTTCCAACAGGTTTTCTTCTTCGATGATTGCCAGGTTTTCCAGCGCCGCCGCCGGGCCGGCAGTGCAGCCGCCAAAGGTGGAAATGTCGCGGAAATAGTTCAGCGGATCGGCCGGGGTGTCCTTGAACTGGTCAAACACGTCATCGCGGGTCACCAGGCAGGCGATGGCGGCATAGCCGGAGGCCACGCCCTTGGCCATGGTTACGAAATCCGGCTCTACGCCATAATGCTGGTAGCCGAACCAGGCGCCGGTACGGCCCACGCCGCAGACGACCTCGTCTATGTGCAACAGGATGTCGTATTTGCGGCAAATCTCCTGCACTTTTTGCCAGTAGCCTTCGGGGGGCGTGATCACGCCGCCGCCGGCGGTCACCGGTTCCAGGCACAATGCGCCCACCGTGTCGGGGCCTTCGCGCAATATCGTGGCTTCGATTTGCTCTGCCGCCCAGACGCCATAGTTTTCGACGGGTGCGCCGTCCTGTTCATGGCGGCGATATTCCATGCAATGGGGCACACGGACGAAACCGGGGGTAAAGGGGCCGTATTGTGCGCCACGCTCGTCCTGGCCACCAGCCGACAGGCAAGCGATGGTCGTGCCGTGATAATCGCGGTCGCGGTAGAGGATCTTGTGTTTCTTGCCGCCGTATTTCTTGTGCGCGATCTGGCGCACCATCTTGAACGCCTTTTCGTTCGCTTCGGACCCGGAGTTGCAATAATAAACGCGGGACATGCCCGGCATCTTGGCCAAAAGCGCCTCGGCAAAGCGGGACCCGGGGACAGAGGCTGGCCGACCCGGCGAAATAGTTCAGCTTGATCAGCTGGTCACGCACCGCATTGGCAATTCGTTCCCGGCCATAGCCGACATTGACCGTCCAGACACCGCCCGAGACCGCGTCAAGGAATTTGGTGCCGTTTTGATCCCAAACATGCATGCCGCGGCCTTCGATGATGATCCGCGGGTCGGTGGTTTCCAGCGATTTGTGCTGGGTCAGATGGTGCCAGATATGGGCCTTGTCCGCCGCAATCACCTGGCTGATGTCATTTTCACTGAATGTGCCGTCCATTGCGCCACCTTTTAACTTGTTTGAAAGACCTAGGGCGGCGCACCCAAGGGCCGCCGCGTTACGTCACACAAGCCGTAATATGCGGCAATGGATAGGGCCAAAACCCGCTCTCTCGTAAGTCCAGTTTTGGGTGGTGGATTTATTTCTACAATTTGGCGGAATGATAAGGTGTTGATAACAGGAAGGAAGTGATCGTTTAATTGACGGGCGGCAATTTATCCTTTGGGTCTGGGTAAAATATTTTCGTTGATCGGTCACAGGAATTCCGGTCGGATTGAAATTGCGCATGTGGCCAACCCCATGCGTGGCCGGATCTGCCTTGGCCAAGAAAGAAAAGCCGCAAATGCGGCGGGACCAACACGGGGAAGACAATATGAAACAGATGCACAAGATCCTGAGCTCGGTCGCCGGTCTGGCGCTGGTGGCCTCGGCGCAGGCCGGTTTGGCCGCGAGCCATAGCGGAGAGATCACTGTCGGCTACTTCCTGGAATGGCCGATGCCGTTTCAATATGCCAAACAGATGGGCACCTATGACGATGCGCTGGGCATGACTGTGAACTGGGTCAGCTTTGATACCGGCACCGCGATGTCGGCGGCGATGGCGTCGGGGGATGTCCAATTGTCGGTCAGCCAGGGGTTGCCGCCGTTTGTGGTGGCCACGTCGGCCGGTCAGGATCTTCAGATCCTGGATATTGCGGTCAGCTATTCCGACAATGACAATTGCGTGGTGCGCGAGGATCTGGAAATCGACAAGATGTCCGCCGGCGAGCTGGCGGGCAAGAAAGTGGCCGTGCCGCTGGGCACTGCGGCGCATTTCGGTTTCCTAAAACAGATGAACCATTTCGGCGTCGATATTGCCAGCATGGATGTGGTCGACATGGCACCGCCAGATGGCGCGGCGGCGATTGCCCAGGGCGCGGTGGATATGGCCTGTGGTTGGGGTGGATCGCTGTTGCGGATGAAAGAGCACGGCAATGTGCTGTTGACCGGCCCGGAAAAAGAGGCGCTTGGCATTCTGGTGTTTGACGCCACCACGGGGCAGGCCTCCTGGATTGCGGAAAATTCTGATACGGTCGCGGCTTTCCTGAAGGTGACGGCAGATGCCAATGCCATGTGGGCGGATGAAGCCGATCACGCCGAAATGCTGCCGATGATTGCCAAGGATGCCGGGATGGAGGAAGAGGCGGCGATGAATTCGTTGTCGACCTTTGTGTTCCCGCCGCTTGCCGATCAATTGGGCGAGAAATGGCTGGGCGGCGGCGTGCAGACCTTTATGAAGGGCGTGGCCGATGTCTTTGTTGCGGCGGGGGCGATTGACGCCGCGCTTGGGTCATATGATGCGGCCGTGAATGCCGGGCCGATCACCGCTGCGGGTGAAATGTAAACGAATCTCGCGCCGCTCTTTGCGCCGGTGCAGCAATGCATCGCGAAAAGGCCCGCAAGGGCCGCGGAGCGGCGCGTTTGCATGACAGTCAAGCGCCGGACATCTGCGGCGCATTTGGCTGTCCTGTACAACACGCAGAAACCGAGCGGAAAAGGCGGGCCATGTCGGGATTGTTGATCGAAAATTTGTCCATGCGGTTTGACCTGCCCAATGGTGGGCATGTTCAGGCGCTACAGGATGTGTCGCTGGATCTGGCGGCGGGGGAATTGCTGTCGGTCCTGGGGCCATCTGGCTGTGGCAAGACCACGCTGTTGAATATCGTCGCGGGATTTCTGGCCCCGACGGATGGGCAAATCACCCTGAATGGACATGCGGTCATCGGGCCGGATGCCGAACGGGGCATGGTGTTTCAGCAGGGCGCATTGTTCGAATGGATGTCGGTGCGCGAAAACGTCAGTTTCGGTCCCCGGATGAAGGGCCAGCGCGAACAGGAATATGGCCAGGCGGTTGATCATCTTCTCGATATTGTCGGGCTGCAGGATTTCAAGGAAAAGGCGATTTACGAACTGTCGGGGGGCATGCAGCAGCGGGTTGCGCTGGCGCGCTGTCTGGCCAATGACCCGGATGTCATTTTGATGGATAAGCCGCTGGGCGCGCTGGATGCGCTGACCCGCGAGAAGATGCAGTCGCTGGTGCTGAAACTGTGGAAAGAGACCGGCAAGACGATCATCCTGATCACCCATTCGGTGGAAGAGGCGCTGTTGCTGGGGGAACGTCTTTTGGTGATGGCGCCACGGCCGGGGCGAATTCACCGCGAATATCGGCTGCCCTTTGCTGATCTCGGGGTGGGGCAGGACCTGCGCGAGGTCAAGAAACATCCCGAATTCGCAACACGGCGCGAGGAAATTTTGGGCATGATCTGGGATATGGAAGAGGAAATCATGGGCCGATCGGAGGCAGATCAATGATTATCCTGCTGATTTACATCGCTATTTTCGTTGGCGCATTCTTTCTTGTGCGGTTGATCGTTGACCAGACGGCCAATGGGTATACCGCGCGCAAGACGGTGACATTTGGCGATGAAAGCGCTGTCACCTCGAACCGGATTGCCAGCGTGATTTCGGTTCTGGCGATCTTTGTGCTGTGGGGGGCTTTTACCGGCTCGGCCCTGTTGCCGGGTTCCTGCATGCGCCCGGCCCATTCGAAGGGCTGGCCAAAATGGAATACACCGCCAGTGCCGATGATGGCAGCACGGATGACGCGACAATCACCGTGCTCGTGCATCGTCTGGGGGCGGATGATACCCTGCCTGAAATCGACCCGGGCGAGGGGTGGGCCAAGAATGATGCCTTTGCCATTGGGGCCTGGCGGTCAGGATTGATGCGGGTGGACCGCAATGACGAAAAAGGCCGTGATGTCGGGCATCAGGTGATTGCCGTCAATGGCACACCGATTGCGCCGGGCGGTCAGGTTCAGACCGAATTTGGTCGGGTTGGCATGTCGCCCAAAGGCACGCTGAATTTCGAACCTACCAAAGGTTGGCAGATGGAGCCGATCTGGTTGCCATCGCCAGAGGCGGTGATGGCCCGTTTGAAAGACATTGCCAGCGAGGGGTATCGTGGATCGACCCTGTGGCAGCATCTTGGGTTTTCCTTGTTTCGTGTGGTTGTCGGTTTTGCTCTTGGGGCTTTGGTGGGCATTCCGCTTGGCTATGCCATGGGGCTGTCAGGCTGGTTCCGGGGCTGGTTCGATCCGATTGTCGAATTCATGCGACCGGTGCCGCCATTGGCGTTGATCCCTCTGGTGATCATCTGGGCCGGGATTGGCGAGGCGGGCAAGATCATCCTGTTGTTCCTCGCTGCGCTCTGGATCATGGCAATCGCCGCACGGGCCGGGGTGTCGGGGGTGAACATCACCAAGGTCCACGCGGCCTATTCCCTTGGGGCCAGCAAGTTTCAGATCATGCGCTATGTGATTGTGCCCAATTCCCTGCCGGAAATCTTCACCGGTGCGCGGGTGGCGATGGGGGTCTGCTGGGGACGGTGGTCGCCGCCGAACTGGTGGCGGCGGAAAAGGGCGCAGGCATGATGATCATGGTCGCCTCCAAGTTTCAGCTGACCGATATTGTGATCATGGGGATCATTCTGATTGGCATCATCGGCTTTGGCATCGACATGTTGATGCGCCGGGCCGAACGGGTTCTGGTGCCGTGGAAAGGGCGCTCCTGATCGGATTTTCCGCAATCCCGCCGTGGTGCTTGCTTTGATTTTGGGCTAGATGCCTGAAATATGAGCGATAAGAAGACAGATTCTGCTGCAAAGCCGTTTCGCCGATGGCCTGTTCTTTTGCGGGCGTTTGGGCCCGCCGCCGCCGGTGCACCACCGGCCGAAGCCATCAGAGCCGGGCTTGGGGCTTTGGTTGGTCTGGCTTTGGTCGGGCTGCTGACGCTGACGCCCTGGGTCGATCAGACGCTGGGCTTTTATCTGATTGCGCCTTTCGCGGCCAGTTCGGTTCTGTTGTTTGCCGTGCCCAACAGCCCGCTGGCCCAGCCCTGGCAGGCGGTCGTCGGCAATGTCATCGCGGCGGTGGTCGGGGTGGCGGTCTGTCTGCTGGTGACAGAGCCGGTGTTGCGGGTCGCGGTGGCGGTTGGCCTTGCCATCACCTTCATGAGCCTCTGTCGCGCCGTGCATCCCCCGGCGGGGGCGGTGGCGATGACCGCCGCACTGAACCCGGACATGATGGCCGAACAGGGGTTTTTCTTTGCGCTGGTTCCGGTGGCCTTTGGCAGTGTTGTTCTGGTGGTGATTGCCATGGGCTACGCCAGGGCGACCGGGCGCCATTATCCGCTGCGTCAATTTGACGGCCCCAAGGACCACGGCACCCCGGAGCCGGACCCGGTTGCGCGGCTTGGTCTGAGCGAGGCGGAACTGTCAGAGATCCTGGAACAATATCGCCAGACCCTGAATCTGGGGATCGAGGATCTGGCGCGGTTGATTGGCGCGGCAGAGGTGCGGGCCGCCGGGCATCGGACCGGGCCGTTGACGGTGTCGGATATCATGTCCCGTCAATTGGTCACGGTCGCACCGGACACGCGATTGGGTGAGATTGCCGATCTGTTCCGCCAGCACCGGTTCACGGTTTTGCCGGTGGTCGAGGCGGAAAACCGGTTTCTGGGGGTGATCTTTCAAAGCCACCTGATTGACCGCGCGCGGGATGACGCGCTGCGGCTGGAACGCGGTTTTGCGGCGGCCATGGCGCGGCTGTTAGACAATGATCGTGACCGCCCGGCGCGTGCACGTGACATCATGGGGGTGGCCGGTCCCAGAGTGACGCAACATGCGCCAATTGCGGCGGTGGTGCCGATGATGGCGGCAAGTGATTGTGATGCGGTGCCCGTGCTGGATCATGGGCGCATCATCGGCATTGTGACACGCACCGATCTGGTGGCGGCCCTCGCCCGCGAAAGCCTGACGCGCTAGACCGGGGTTCCAAAAGCGGGCGGGCAAAGCCGCATTGAAATCGCTGAGCATCCGCTGTGAAACCCCTGTGGGACTTACGGCATACAGCTGGATCAGCCTGCGCCGTTCGCCGTGGATCTATTCGCGGATCTTATCCGGCGACACGCCCCAAAGCGCGGTCTTTTCCGCCCAGCCCTTGTAGCCACCAGAGGTCAGCCTGCACCATTCGAGGTTGCAATCGCCAAGACGGGCGATCACGCCGCGTTCCAATCGCGCAGCCACCGGCGCACCGGCATCGGCACGTGAATGCAATTCCAGATAATCGTTTTCGACGATAACCGTGCGTGACCCCGACAACAGCGCATAATGCACCCAACCGCCAGCGCCTTCGCGGTCGCGCACCCGGCGCCAGTGGCCATATTCGGCGGTCACCTCAAGCGGCATGTCGCGGCGTTTGAACACCCAATCAATCCGATGGCTGAGCGAGGGGCCGCGCCGCACATTGCCCTCGTTGGCCTTCAGCGACACGAATCTCGGCAGGGGAAGGTTGGTGACGGGTCCACGCTCTTCTGCGGCGGATGCGATTCCCATCCAGAGACTCAAAAAATGGCACCTAATGCGCCTTTTCGCCCGATCCGCGACACCATGTCTTACCCTTGCTCTGCCTGCCAATGGTTTATTCGCCGCGGGGTTCTTGTGCCTCCGCGTGCTCTGCGGCAGTGTGCCAGCAGTTCGACCCGAATGAAAAGAAGGAGCCGGGAGCATATGCCATCAAAACGTCTGAGTGTTGTCGTTACGCGACGCTTGCCCGAGGTGGTAGAGACCCGGATGAAGGAATTGTTCGACGTCTCGCTGCGCGATGACGACACGCCAATGACCCGACAGGAACTTGCCGCGGCGATGCAAGAGGCCGATGTGCTGGTTCCGACCCTGTCGGACACCATCGATTCCGGTTTGATTTCCGGGGCGGGCGAGCGGTTGAAGCTGATTGCCAATTATGGCGCTGGCGTCGATCACGTTGATGTTGAAACCGCACGGCAACGTGGGGTTCTGGTGTCGAACACACCGGGGGTCTCGTCCGAAGATACCGCCGACATGACCATGTCGCTGCTGCTTGCCGTGACCCGGCGCATTCCCGAGGGGCTGGCGCTGATGCAAACCGGTGGCTGGCAGGGCTGGTCGCCGACGGCAATGTTGGGTGGCCGGGTGGGTGGCCGCCGTCTTGGGATTCTGGGCATGGGCCGCATCGGTCAGGCCGTGGCACGCCGCGCCTTGGCCTTTGGCATGCAGGTGCATTATCACAACCGCCGTCGGTTGCGCCCCGAGGTCGAGGAGGCGCTGAACGCCACCTATTGGGAAAGCCTGGACCAGATGGTCGCGCGCATGGACGTGATTTCGGTCAATTGCCCGCATACCCCGTCGACATTCCATCTGATGAACGCCCGGCGGCTGAAGCTGATGAAGCCGGACGCGGTGATCGTCAACACCTCGCGTGGCGAGGTGATCGACGAAAATGCGATGGCGCGGATGTTGAAAGCCGGTGACATCGCCGGGGCAGGGCTGGATGTGTACGAACATGGTGCGGCGGTGAACCCGGATCTGCGTGCCTTGGCCAATGTCGTGTTGCTGCCGCATATGGCTTCGGCGACGTTGGAAGGCCGGATCGAAATGGGGGAAAAGGTCTTGTTGAATATCAAGACCTTTGCCGATGGTCACCGCCCGCCGGATCAGGTCGTGCCCTCGATGCTCTGAACGGACCTGCGTCCCTGATTGCGGGGCGCATCCCGTTGGACCGGGGCAATCCGTCAGTAGCGCGGAATTCTGACAATTGTGGTCCCATCCGCGATTTTTTCGGAGCTTTGGCGAGGCTCTGTTACCCTTTGGTCATTCTGATCAAAGGAGTTCCCGAGATGAGTCTTCGAAATTTGGGCCTTTGGGCCGCAATTGTTGTCACCGGTGTCGGGGTTGGGCTGGTTGCCCCGCTGTCTGGCATGTCCGCGTCGGCGCAGGTGGCGTTTGTCACCCCGGGATTGTTCAATGTGCTGGGCGAAGGCGCAAAACCCGCCGAGGGCGAGACGCCAAAGCCGCCGATTTCCATCGCGCCGAAACCACCGGTCACCGGCAATGACACGCCGGCCAGTGAAAATCCGGCCAGTGAAAATCCGGCCAACGAAAATCCAGCCAGTGATGACACCCCGGTCAAGGTTGTGACCCCGCCACCGCCGCCCAAAACAGAGCCGCCCAAAAACGTGACACCGCCGCCGCCGCCGCCAGAGGTGGTGCTGGCCTATTTCATTGCAGAGGGGGGCGGGTCGACCGGACCTTTCAACGCCAAGGAGCTGGCGCAGAAGGTTGCAAGCGGTGCTTTGACCGGCGACACCTATGTCTGGACCGAAGGCATGGCGGATTGGAAACGCGCCAGGGATGTGCCCGAGCTGCGCGAAATTCTGGCCGCCGCCCCGCCGCCCGAAACGCCGGGTTTTGACGCGGTTGCCTATCTCAGCGGCACGTGGGAATCCGACCCCGAAGCACTGGAAATCCCCGGTGTTCAGACCGCCCGCATTCAGGGCACGGTGCAATACCGGCGCGACAAAACCTATGAAGGGTTCGGAACGCTCAATATGGTGTCCCAGGGCTTTGCCAGTACGTTGAATTTTACCGTCACCGGCACCTATTCCACCCAGAACGAGACCGAAACCGGCTTTGTGCTGACGCTGGATGGCAAGGCGACCTATTTCATGGACACCGGCCCCTTTGTCGAAGTCATCAATGGCGCCTTTCCGATCCAGATTGTTGATCAGAACACGATTACCAATCAAAAAGGCACGCGGTCGCGGCGCATTCGATAGCACGGCGTTTGGGCAATTTGGCCAATGCGCAACAGACCGCGCAGGGCAGGGTGCCCAATCCCGGGCGACGGGTCGACAGCAGGGGCGAAAAGGCTAAAAGTCTTGTGATACTGTTCTTTTACGAGGCTTTGATATGGCGCATTCGACCCGCCGCAGGTTTCTGACGACACTGGCCGCGTCTGGCGTGGCCGCAAGTGGTCTGGCCGGATGTTCCGTCGGCGTGCCGGGCGAGGTACGCCCCGGAACAGAGGTTGAGGTCATGCAGTTGACCCAGGTGATTCAGGCGCTTGGGCACTACGTCAATCCGGCCGAAGCCTATCTTGCCGCCAGTCTGGCCTATTCCGAAACCTATCGTCTTGCCCTCGCTTACGAGATCGAGGATCCGCCGTTGACCCATAACAGCAAGGTCAATCTTGGCATCAAGCCGCGTGGGCTTTGTTATCATTGGGCGGATGATCTGGAGCGGCGTCTGAAACAAGAGCGGTTTCAAACGCTGGCCTTGCACCGCGCGGTGGCCAATTGGGATAATATCCGTCTGGAACACAGCACAGTGATCATAAGCCAACGGGGCGATGACATGTATTCCGGCATCGTGCTGGACCCGTGGCGCAAGGGCGGCAGCCTGACCTGGGTCGCGACGCTGGACGACGCGCGCTATCGCTGGACCCCCCGGGCAGAGGTCTGGCGCATCCGGCGGCAACAAGCGGCGCGTTGAACGGCCTATACGCTGATTTCATCTGTTGAAACCAATGCGGAAACGAACACGGGCCGGAACATGATGTCCGGCCCGCCAAAATTTTCAGAGCATGCCCGCAATGCGCCATGCAGAGCGCATTCCGTTACATTTCCTTGTAACTGATTTCCCGCGCGTCGGCACCGGGGCCTACCTTTTCACGGCGCACCAGAAGCCGGTTCAACGCCTGGACATAGGCCTTGACCGAGGCGACAACCGTGTCGGTATCCGCCGACCGGCCGGTGGCAATCATGCCGTCCTCTTCCAGACGCACAGAGACCGTCGCCTGGGCATCGGTGCCTTCGGTGACCGCATGCACCTGATACAATTGCAGTTTCGCGGTGTTGGGGTGCAATTTGCGCACCGCCCGGAACGAGGCGTCGACCGGGCCATCGCCATGACATGTGGCCGAGGTTTCGGCGCCGTCGATTTCCATTTCCAACGTGGCCTCTGCCGGGCCGCCGGTCCCGCAGACCACTTTGAGGTTGATCAGCTCCAGCCGGTCGGAATCACCGTCGGTGGTGGCCGAAACCAAGGCAAGAACGTCGTCGTCGAACACCTCTTTCTTGCGGTCTGCCAATTCCTTGAAGCGGACAAAGACATCCTTCAACTGGTTGTCGCCCACTTCGACGCCCAGATCCTTCAGCTTGGCGCGCAAGGCCGCACGGCCGGAGTGTTTGCCCAGCGGCAAGGAGGTGCCAGAGAGGCCAACATCCTCGGGCCGCATGATTTCAAAGGTTTCGGCATTCTTCAACATGCCGTCCTGGTGAATGCCGCTTTCATGGGCAAAGGCGTTCTTGCCGACAATCGCCTTGTTGAACTGAACGTTGAAGCCCGACACCGTCGCGACCCGCCGCGAGATATGCATGATCTTGCGGGTGTCGATGCCGGTGGAAAACGGCATGATGTCGTTGCGGACCTTCATCGCCATCACAACTTCTTCCAGCGCGGTGTTGCCTGCCGTTCGCCCAATCCATTGATCGTGCATTCGATTTGTCGCGCACCGGCCTCGACCGCGGCCAGGGAATTGGCCGTCGCCATGCCAAGGTCATTGTGGCAATGGGTGGCAAAAATCACATCGTCCGCCCCTGGCACGGTTTCGATCAACCGTTTGATCAGATCCGAGGATTCGCGGGGCGCGGTATAGCCGACCGTGTCGGGGATATTGATCGTGGTGGCCCCGGCCTTGATCGCGATTTCAATCACCCGGCAGAGGTAATCCCATTCTGTGCGCGTTGCATCCATCGGCGACCATTGCACATTGTCGCAAAGATTGCGGGCATGGGTGACCGTTTCGTGAATGCGGTCGGCCATTTCATCCATTGTGAGGTTGGGAATGGCGCGGTGCAGCGGCGAGGTGCCGATAAAGGTGTGAATGCGCGGCTGGGCGGCCTTTTTGACCGCTTCGAAGCAGCGGTCAATGTCCGGCATTTGCGCGCGGGCAAGGCCACAAATGACCGCATTCCGGGATCGCTGGGCGATCTCCGACACCGCGCGAAAATCGCCTTCGGATGCGATGGGAAATCCGGCTTCGATAATGTCGACGCCCATGTCGTCCAACAACTCGGCAATTTCGAGCTTTTCGTCATGGGTCATGGTCGCGCCGGGGCTTTGTTCGCCATCGCGCAGGGTCGTGTCGAAAATCAACACACGGTTTTTATCCGCAGGTGTTTTGTCAGTCTGGGTCATTGTATCAGTCTCTTGAAGTGGTTCTCCGGGGTTCAGACGCGAACATGCCTCCTCTGAGCGGTCGCGCCGAAGGCACGCTCAGAGGCGACTTAGGAGAAGCAGCAGGCCAAGCGACAGCGCCGTGCGGGCAGCACGGATCGGGGTCGCAATATGGGCCAAAATCAACATGTCGGCGACTATACCGGGATGGCCGCGAATGAAAAGCGCCTTTTTGGACCTGTGCCGGGAAAGTTTCCCGCGCCGCCGCGACAATATGCGTGCCCGGTCTTTGGGACCAAACCGTGTGTTGCAGCGATAAGTTGGAAGGAAAAGTCGAAAGGCAGAAGGGGGCCAGCCCCCTCGGCCTTTGGCCTCACCCCCGGGATATTTTTGGTCAGATGAAGCCCGCGCGGTCTCGTCGACAGGTTCGATCAGTTGATGGAGGCGGTGCGGATATTTGGGGGGTTATTCAGCGGGTTGTGCGTCTTCGGATGCCGTTTCGCCATCGTCTTCGGCGGCTTCGGGCGCTGCGGTGGATTGCATCAATGCGCCATTCTTCCATTCGCCGGTGGCCTCTTCGCCTGGCAGCATAGCGCATGGTGCCTTCGCCCTGGCGTTTTCCGGCCACGAAGGTGCCTTCGTAGACATCGCCGTTGGCATATGTCGCCACACCCTGGCCGCTGATTTCGCCATTCGCCCAATCGCCGATGTATTTGAACCCGTCCGGCATGGAAATCTCGCCCTCGCCATGGCGCTGGCCGTCGCGGAAGGCGCCGGTGTAGATCGTGCCATCTGCATAGGTTGCGGTGCCTTTGCCGTGGCGGCGCCCGCGTTCCCATTCGCCTTCATAGCGATAACCGTCGGCATAGGTCATCACGCCAAAGCCATGGTTTCGGGCATTGGTAAAGCCGCCTTCGTAGACCAACCCATTAGGATATGTCGCGCGGCCTTCGCCGTCGATCACGCCATCGACCCAATTGCCTTCGTAGGTCGAGCCGTCGGGGTAGGTGATATTGCCGATGCCATGCGCCAGGTCATCGCGGAATTCGCCGACATAGATGGATCCATCGGGGTAGGTCACCGTGCCGACACCCTGGATCTTGCCGTTTTCCCAGTCACCTTCGTAGCGATAGCCATCGTCGCCGGTGAACACACCTTTGCCATTGCGTTGGTCGTTGCGGAACGTGCCTTCGTAGACGTCGCCATTGGCATAGGTCACAAGGCCCTGGCCCTCGCGGCGGCCTTCGACCAATTCGCCTTCGTAGACGTCGCCATTGGGTTGCATCAATTTGCCGGTGCCGGAAATCTGGCCATTGCGCCACAGGCCTTCGTAGATCAGGCCATCGGTCATCACCAGTTTGCCCTGGCCATCCCGCGTGCCTTCGGCGACGCGCCCGTCATAGACCGATCCATCCGGATAGGTGATTGTGGCATGGCCATCTTTGACGCCATTGACCCAATCGCCATCATAGACATAGCCGCCGGGGCTGGTCATTGCGCCGCGCCCATGGTGCATCGCATTGCGGAACGCGCCTTCGTAGCGCACGCCATTGGCATAGATCGCCACGCCCTGGCCGGTGATTTCCCCGTCGTCCCAAGTGCCCTCATAGGTGCCACCGTCGGTAAAGGTGATCTTGCCGATGCCATGTGGTTTGCCCTTGGCAAATTCGCCTTCATAGACCGATCCATTGGGAAAACGCGCAACGCCGATGCCCTTGATCTCGCCCTTGTCCCATTGACCGGAATATTCATAGCCATTCGGGAGCCGGTAGCTGCCGTCGCCGTGTTGCAACCCGTCCTGGAACGCGCCCTGATAGACGCCGCCATCGTCATATTGCTTGGTCAGGATCTCGCCGTCCTGGGCCAAGGCCGGACAGCCAAGTGTCAGTGCCAGTGTTGTGGCCAAAGTCGCGCCTGCGATGCGAAAGTTATGCTTCATTTGGCCGACGTGCCCCCGGAATGGTTTTGCCAAAAGGTAAAGGAGGGCGCGGTCACAGACAATGCCTTTTGATCACAGGTGCTTGTTCTGACGGAATTCGTCATCTGATTGGCGTTGATTTGCCGGGATGCATCACAATCCGGGGGGTATGTTGGCCTGTTCCCCCCTGTTCCTCGGTGTCTGATCTGGTAAGGGAGGGGCAAAGACGCAAGAGGGCATTGCCACCATGGCCGAGACATTCCGCATCACATTGGCACAGCTGAACCCGACCGTGGGCGACATCACCGGAAATGCCGCATTGGCGCGCGATGCTTGGGCACAGGGCAAGGCGGCAGGTGCCGACCTTGTGGCGCTGCCAGAGATGTTCATCACCGGCTATAACGCCCAGGATCTGGTGATGAAGCCGGCGTTCCACACCGCTGCGATTGATGCCGTACGGGCGTTGGCGGCGGAATGTGCGGATGGCCCGGCGCTGGCGATCGGTGCGCCCTGGGTTGAGGGGGCGGAGCTTTTCAATGCCTATCTGATCTGCAAGGGCGGCAAGATCGCCTCGGCGCAGTTGAAGCATCACCTGCCAAATGAAACGGTGTTTGACGAGGTTCGGATCTTTGACGCCGGGCCGATGGGCGGGCCGTTTTCCGTGGGTAACACCCGGATCGGCAGCCCGATCTGCGAAGATGCCTGGCACGAGGATGTGGCTGAAACATTGGCAGAGACCGGGGCAGAGTTCCTGTTGGTGCCCAATGGATCGCCCTATTACCGGGGCAAGTTCGATGTGCGTCTGACCCATATGGTCAGCCGTGTGGTCGAGACCGGGTTGCCGCTGATCTATCTGAATTTTGTCGGTGGGCAGGACGATCAGGTGTTTGATGGCGGGACATTCGGCATCAATCCGCATGGCGAAATCGCGTTTCAAATGCCTGTGTTTGCCGAAGAGATTGCCCATGTGGATCTGGAGCGCGGGGCAGAGGGCTGGCGTATCGTACCGGGCAAGGTGGTGCATCATCCCGATGAATGGGAGCAGGATTACCATTGCATGGTGCTGGCTTTGCGCGATTACATGCGCAAAACCGGGTTCAAGAAAGTGTTGCTGGGCATGTCGGGCGGGATTGATTCCGCACTTGTGGCGACGATTGCCGCTGATGCGCTGGGGCCAGAGAACGTGCGCTGTGTGATGCTGCCGTCGGAATACACCTCGCAGGGGTCATTGGATGATGCCAAGGACTGCGCCGAGCGGCTGGGATGCCACTATGATTTCGTGCCGATTGCCGAGGGGCGTGCCGCGATCACCAACACGTTGGCGCCGCTGTTCGAAGGCACAGAACCGGGGCTGACCGAAGAAAACATTCAATCCCGGCTGCGCGGGCTGCTGTTGATGGCGATGTCGAACAAGTTCGGCGAGATGCTGCTGACCACCGGCAACAAATCCGAAGTTTCGGTGGGATATGCCACGATCTATGGCGATATGTCGGGTGGCTATAATCCGATCAAGGATCTCTACAAGACCCGGGTGTTCGAACAATGCCGCTGGCGCAATGCCAACCACCGCGATTGGATGATGGGACCAGAGGGCGAGGTCATTCCCGTGACCATCATCGACAAGCCGCCCTCGGCGGAATTGCGCGATGACCAGAAAGACAGCGATTCCCTGCCGGATTACCCGGAACTGGATGCGATCCTGAATATTCTGGTCGATCTGGATGGGTCGATCGAGGATTGCATCGCCGCCGGCTTTGACCGCGCGACGGCGAAAAAGGTGGAGCACCTGCTCTACATCAGTGAATACAAACGGTTCCAATCCGCACCCGGCACACGCCTGACAAAGCGCGCCTTCTGGCTGGATCGGCGCTATCCGATTGTGAACCGTTGGCGCGATCCGGGCTGAGGGGCATTGCGCGAAGAATGCCCGCTAGGGCTTGAAGAGCGGCTCATCAAGCTGTCTTGACCCCGCTTCGGGTGGGCCGTTTGGGTCAGGGCATGCGGGTCAGGATTTCCCGCAGCAGGTGCCCGGCGATGCGCGCGCTGCCCTTGGGCGTCGGATGTATGAGATCGCGCGCATAAAGCGACATGTCACGGCGGTCATAAACATCGCCCGCATCGACAAAGCTGACCCAGGATCTGCGGCCCGCGGCAAGTTCCATGCGGGTTTCAAGCGTCGCAAGCGCATCAATGCACGGCGCGAAAGGGCCGCCGCGCACGGACACCGGGAAATAATCCAGCCAGATCACATGCCGACCGCGATGGTACAATAGGTCCAGAAATGCCGGGATCTCGCCGGTCTTTCCATCGGCAGCGACCAATGTGTCCAGCGTGGCGTCACAGGGCGCACAGCCACATTTGCGGGCAAGATCATTGCCACCGCCATTGACCACAATCACATCCCAGGTGCCTGCGGGCAGTTGCGCAGGAATGTCGCGCTGGATCAAACGGCGCAGGCCCGGTGTGCCGGAAAACACCGCCCCCGGACTGGCGCGGCTGGTGGCGGAAAACCCCGGCTGCCGGTCCAGAAGCTGTGGGATGGCGTTGCCGCCGGTCCGGTTCCACGTCAGGATCGAATCCCCAGAACCAATATGCGTGTCTCTGCGATGGCGAGCCGGGGAAGGGCCGTCAGGCCCAGGCTGACAAGGCCCAATACCATTAACAAACGCAGCATTTCAGGGCCTTTCAGTTGCGAGGGGTTACTCCCACCAGCGGTCAACTAAGGCAATATCATCATCCGACCAGCCAAAATGATGCGCAAGTTCGTGAACCAACACATGTGTGATCAGATCGGCCAGCGCAATATCGCCGCGTGCCCGCCATTCCGACAGGATCGGTTCGCGGAAAAGCCAGATGACATCCGGGCCCATGGGTTGGTCAAAGCTGGATTTTTCCGTCAGCGGAATGCCCTCGTACAACCCAGTCAGCTCTTCGCGGGTCTCGATATTCAGGGCGGCAAGCATTTCTGGTGCCGGCCAATCGGCGATTTGCAGGACAACCGCCGCGGCGGGGCCGGAAAACTCCATTGGCAATGCGTCCAATGCCGCCGCCGCCATGCGGGCAAAATCATTGGCTGAGGGGTCTGCGATGGGGTCGATCACGTTTTCTGCCGCTTGGGTAAGGCGCGCCCGCCAATTCGGCGGGCGCAGGGGGTCACAGCATGAGTTGATATGACATCGGCGTATAGCTATATCCGCTATCGCCCTGATCCACATAGCCAATCGCCGGGAAGGGCATGTGATAGCCGATAAAGGGCAGCTTGTCGGCGGCCATCATCGACAGCAGCGATTTGCGGGTGGCTGCGGCGGCGGATTTGTCCATGTCAAACCGCACTTCCCAATCGGGGTAGGCAAGCGACCAGACATAGTGGTTGGCAAAATCGGCCGCGACGATCAGGTTCTTGCCCGCGCTTTCGATCCGATAGGCCATATGGCCCGGCGTGTGGCCGAAAGCTTCGATTGCTTCAATGCCCGAGGTCACAATCCCGCCACCGCTGAGCATGTCGGTTTGTTCGGCCAGCGGACGCATCTTGGCCTCAAACCCGTCATTGCCAGCACCGGCCCAATGATCGAACTCTGTCGCGCCGGTCACGTAGCGGGCATTGGCAAAGGTCGCCGCCCCGCCATCATCACTCAGCCCGCCGATGTGGTCGCCGTGCATGTGGGTCAGGACAACAACGTCAATCTGATCCGGGGTATGACCCGCCGCTGCCAATGCGGCTGTGATCCCTGCGGCATTCAAACCGGTGTCGAACAGCACAAGCTCGGTGCCGGTGTTGACCAGCGTCGGCGTGAAAAAGAATTGCGCGGCGTCGATCGGAATATGGGCCTTTTCGGATGCGGCGGCAAAATCTTCGGCGCTGGCGTTCATGCCAAAGATGGTTTGCGGATCGGGGACGCTGCGCGTGCCGGCCAGAAGCGTCGTGACCTCGAATTCGCCGAGCTTCACCCGGCGGAAATCGACCGCTGCAATGCCTTGTTGCGGGGCGCTGGCGCGTGCGGGCGTTGCCGCCAGCCCGAGAAAGGGCGCAGCAACCCCGGTGGCAACACCTGCGGCAAGAATCTGGCGGCGCGAAAGTAAGTTAGACATGTGGTTTCTCCCAGTTGTCTTTTTATGATCATGGTCTGATCTAATACTGACATGTTCCTGTGTCTTGTGGGCTCACGCCTTCGTGACACTGCGCGCGCGTCGCGTGTTGCGATACTGTGTGAACAACGGGCACCACGGCTTGGAGGGCGGGCATGGACAAACGTGAAAACAAGACGCAGATCACCGAGGTGGCAGTCGGGGATTTTCTGGACAGCGTGCAGCCGGAGCGCAAAGCCATCGAAGCCGCGCAGCTGGATCAGCTGTTTCGCGCGGTGACCGGGTTCCAGCCGCGTATGTGGGGGCCGTCGATTATTGGCTACGGCCAGTATCACTATCGCTATGCATCCGGGCGTGAAGGCGACACGCTGGCCACCGGATTTTCGCCACGCGCGGCGCGGTTCTCGATCTATATCATGCCGGGATATACCGATTTCGGCGGCATTCTGGCGCGCCTTGGCAAACACAAGATCGGAAAATCCTGTCTTTATGTGAACAAACTGGCGGATATTGATCTCGATATCTTGGCAGAGCTGATCCGCGCCGGGCTTGAAGATCTGGCACAACACTGGCCGGTCACGGCGACCTGACGGGCCCGGTGGCGCGGCATGAGGCCCCGGGTCAGGCCCGGGGCCGCGCCAGAGTCTTATCCGCGTCGCGCAGGAGCCATATCAGGGCCGCATCGCGGGCCGCATCGGGGCGCGGTACTGGACAAAGCGCGTGGTTCATGGGAAAGCCTGCGGCAACAGGAGACCCCCCATGACCACCACCCGTTTCGCCCCATCGCCCACCGGTTACATCCATATCGGCAACCTTCGCACCGCGCTGTTCAATTTCCTGATCGCGCGGAAATCTGGCGGCTCGTTCATCCTGCGGATTGACGACACCGACCCGGAGCGGTCGAAAGAAGAATATGTCGATGCGATCAAACAGGATCTGGAATGGTTGGGCCTGCATTGGGACCGGGTCGAACGTCAATCGGATCGGTTGGAGCAATACAATGCCGCCGCTGACAAGCTGCGCGAGATTGGCCGGTTCTATGAGGCGTTCGAAACCCCGACCGAGCTGGATCTGAAGCGCAAGAAGCAACTGAATATGGGCAAGCCGCCGGTCTATGACCGCACGGCATTGAACCTGTCCGAAGATGAAATTGCCGCGCTCCGGGCCGAGCGGGGGCAGGGCGTGTGGCGCTTCAAGCTTGATCAGGAACGGATCGAATGGGCGGACGGTATCCTGGGCGATATTTCGATTGATGCCGCCAGCGTGTCGGACCCGGTGTTGATCCGTCAGGATGGCCAGTTGCTTTATACGCTGGCGTCGGTTGTTGACGATATGGAGATGGGCGTGAGCCATGTGGTGCGCGGGTCGGACCATGTGACCAACACCGCAACCCAGATCCAGATCATTCGCGCGCTGGGCGGCACGCCACCAGAGTTTGCACATCACTCGTTGTTGACCGGACCGCAGGGCGAAGCCTTGTCGAAACGTCTTGGCACGCTGTCCTTGCGCGATCTGCGGGCCAATGGGGTTGAACCCATGGCGGTGCTGAGCCTGATGGCGCGGCTGGGGTCGTCGGAGCCGGTCGAACTGCGCACCGATATGGCGGAATTGATCGAAGGTTTTGATCTGTCGAAATTCGGCTCTGCGCCGACCAAGTTCGATGAACAGGATCTGTATCCGCTGACCGGGCGTTATTTGCAGACGTTGACCGTGTCGCAAGTGGCAGATGATATTGCGGCGCTGGGCGTGCCTGCGGATTTGGCGGAACGGTTCTGGACCGTGACACGGGAAAACATTTCGACCAAGGGTGACCTGGCCGGATGGTGGGCGATGTTCCGCGACGGGGCGGAGCCGGTGATTGACGCCGAGGATGCGGATTTCGTGGCCGAGGCGCTGGCATTGTTGCCCGAAGGTCCGTTTGATGGCGACACCTGGGGCAGCTGGACCGCTGCGGTCAAATTCGCCACCGGGCGCAAGGGCCGTGGGTTGTTCATGCCGTTGCGCAAGGCGCTGACCGGTATGGAGCGCGGGCCCGACATGTCGGATGTGATGCCATTGCTGCAAGTGGTCAAGGCGCGGGGCTGACCGCTTGCGCCACCTCTAGGGGCCGGCGGCTTGCTGCCCCCTAGCTCTGGTTCAGTGCCTTTTGCATGTCCTGCGCCGCTGCGGCCATCTGGGTATTGGGATGGTCGGCCAGCGCGGCCAGCGCCCCGTGCAGCCGTGCCATGACATCTGGATCCTTTGCGCCATCGCGGGCAATCGCGGCAAAGGCGGCGGACAAAAGGGTCGTGACCGCCACCGGCGCGATGGAGACACGGGGGAAGGTTGCCTTGTGGTCCTTTTCCGCGTTTGGCGGCACTGGCAACTCTTCCCACAGCAGGCGTTGCAACCGACCAATGACCTCGACCGCGGTGCCCGGATCGTTCACACCGGGCGACAGCGCGCGCTGGGCGGTTTCGGCCAGAATGACCAGACCAAGCGCCGGATCCTGATCAAAGCTGCGCACATCGCCGATTTCGAAACAGCGGGCCGCCGTTTTCAGCACGCGGTCATCGCCCATGTTGGCCATCCCCAGCGGGGTGTCGCGCAGGACAAAATCGCCGGGCGCGCAGCCGATGTGAATATCGCTGGCCGCCTCCTGGGCCAGCTGGTTCAGCTTTGCCATGTCGATAAAGCGGATGTAGCCGGATTTTCGCGCCACAAACGCCCGCGCGCTCACGGGCAGAATGTCGTCATCGGTGGCGGCGCGTGCGCCAAGACAGGGGCGGCGCGCCCGATTGCGCAGGGTTTCCCGCGCTTGCGCCTCGATGATCTGCAGGGTGTGATCCATGCTGCCCAGATGGGACAGATGGTCGATCCAACGCAGGAT
Source organism: Marinovum sp. J2-8 (assembly GCF_055808435.1). Taxonomy (NCBI): domain Bacteria; kingdom Pseudomonadati; phylum Pseudomonadota; class Alphaproteobacteria; order Rhodobacterales; family Roseobacteraceae; genus Marinovum; species Marinovum sp. J2-8. The sequence continues at coordinate 584,282 of NZ_JBVVRZ010000003.1, forward strand.
CGCCAGCACGATCAGGACCACAACCACGATGGTGAAGCCAAACACCACAACCGCCGCGTCGTCGGAATAAACCTGGGCATGAAACAGGATCACCGCGCTCAGCGAATAGACAAATCCGCCAACAAAGGTCGCCAGCACGCTTTGGGTTGTCGTGTCTTCCAGCAACAGCCGATAGGCCCTTGGCGTCGCCATCGAAGACGCGGCGCGATAGGCCGACACCATGACATTCAGCGAAAATGTGGTGACGGCCAACATGCCGGAGGCCAGGATTGTCAGCACCGGCAGGATCGCATCACGGCCGAGTTGATATTTGATCCCTTCCGGGATGAACGGCGTCAGCAGCGGTGCAAATGCCAGCGACAGCAGGGAACAGAGCGATAGCAGGACCACCCGGACCCAAAGCCGGGTCCAGATCCGTCGCGCCAGAACAAGAACCCAGGAGATCAAGCCAGACTCATCAGGATACGCGCGCCGACATCTGTCAGCAGGTCGTTGAAGCGGCTGCGGTCTTCGGCGTCGATCGGTTGGTGGCGGGGATACCGCGGGGCGTCGCGGTCATCCAGAATCGGCGCGTGCCAGCCATCCGTTGTGGCAATGAAGCCGGTCACCCCGTCCCAGCCATAGCGGTGCAAATAACCTTGGAACACACAGTCCAGATAGGACATCAAAATCGGATGCGCCGTGGTGGGCAGCGCGTGCCGGTTCGCCGGAATCGCATAGATCGCAATATCCAGCGCAGGATCAAGGCTGTGCTCCACCTGATCGCTGGCGGGCACCCGGTCATAGGCGCCTTCGCGCAGATCAAGCGCCGCCCAATCGGCACCGGGCACTGCGGCAATCACCCCGTCGATGGTGGATTGCGCATCTGGCACAACCGTAAGGAAGGACACAGGCCGCAGGTCGGTGTGTCGCCACGCCCGCCGCCAGCCACGGGCACGCGCGGCGTGAATGTCGGTGAAATCATGTGTCGCGCTGTTCACCAGCGAACCATAGCCAAAGAAATAGGGATCCATCATGGGGGCAAATGTGACGGCTCGTCCGGGGAAGTCAAACCCCTGATGGCGCAAAGATTGTGCACCACGGGCAATCTTGTGCCGTCCGGGGCATGTCAAAATGCCGTCTGGGGCGTTGCGCGTTGATTTTGCCGTTGCCCTGCCTGTTGGCCTTGTCATACATTCCTCGCAACTCAGTGGGAGAACCGGTTTCGCCGGTGCCGAAGGAGCAACCGCCCCGGAAACTCTCAGGCCAACGGACCTCTGATGTCGACCAAAATCTGGAGAGTGTCCGGCGTATGACCGGGCCGCCGAAGGGATAGCGATCTCAGGCAAAAGGACAGATGGGGCATCGCCGAACTGACCTTTTGGGGTCGGGGAACAGGGGATGCCGGGACTCGCCCAAAAATGGGCACTCCGGCCCGAAACGGGAGAATGTGAGTGTCAGACGACCAAACCGACAAGACCGCGCTGAAGAAAACGCCATTGTATGATCTTCATGTGGAACTGGGCGCACGTATGGTGCCGTTCGCCGGATATGACATGCCGGTGCAATATCCGCTGGGGGTGATGAAGGAACATCTTCATACCCGTGCCAAGGCCGGGCTGTTTGATGTCAGCCACATGGGGCAGGTTGTGCTGCGGGCCCGTGACCCCGATGTCGCCAAGACCGCGCTGGAACGCATGGTGCCGGTCGATGTGCTGGGGCTGGGCGAGGGCTGGCAACGCTATGGGTTTTTCACCAATGAACATGGCGGGATCGAAGATGATCTGATGATTGCCAATCGTGGCGATCATCTGTTCGTGGTGGTCAATGCCGCCTGCAAGGTGGCGGATATTGCGGCCATGCGCGCGGCGCTTGAGCCTGAGGTGACGGTCAAGGAAATCACCAACCGCGCGCTTATTGCGTTGCAGGGGCCGGCGGCCGAGGCTGTTCTGGCAGAGCATTATCCGGCCATTGCCGAGATGAAATTCATGGATGTTGAAACCCTGCCGATTGCGGGGGCTGAATGCTGGGTGTCGCGGTCGGGCTATACCGGCGAAGATGGGTTTGAGATTTCGGTGCCTGCATCGGCGGCCCTGGATCTGGCGCGGGCCTTGCTTGCGCATGAGGATGTGGAACCCATCGGTCTTGGCGCCCGCGATAGCCTGCGGCTTGAGGGTGGGCTTTGTCTTTATGGTCACGACATCGACGCCGAAACCACACCGGTTGCAGCCGGTTTGACCTGGGCGATGCAAAAGGTGCGCCGCGCGGGTGGCGACCGCGAAGGCGGCTTTCCCGGCGCTGCGGAAATTTTCAGCGATCTGGCAGAGGGCTGCGCGCAGAAACGGGTCGGGCTTCTGCCTGAGGGGCGCGCGCCGATGCGGGATGGAACGGAATTGTTTGCGGATGCAGAAGGCAGCGCGGCAATCGGCAAAATCACCTCTGGCAGCTTTGGCCCGACGGTCGGCGGCCCGGTCGCAATGGGCTATGTCTCGACAGCCTTGGCGGCTGAGGGCACGTTGCTATATGGCGAGGTGCGCGGCAAACGGCTTCCGGTGCGGGTGGCCAAGCTGCCCTTTGTGAAACAAGGCTTCAAAAGATAGTTCGACAGGAGACAAAGATGAAATTTACCGAAGAACATGAATGGCTTGATGTCGATGGCGACGTTGTGACCATCGGCATTACGGCCCATGCCGCCGAACAATTGGGCGATGTGGTGTTTGTGGAATTGCCCGAGGTGGACACCGAAGTCACCAAAGACGATGAAATCGTGGTGATTGAATCGGTCAAGGCCGCCAGCGACATTCTGGCCCCGATTGACGGCGAAATTGTCGAGGTCAACGAGGCGATCGTGGCAGAGCCGGGCAAGGTGAACGACGACCCCGAGGGCGAGGCCTGGTTCTTCAAGATCAAGGCCGCCGACCTGAGCCAGATGGACGATTACATGGATGAAGCGGAATACAAGGACTTCATCGGGTAACAATCTGGGTCGCCGTGTAAAACCGCGGAACACGAAGCAGATGAGCGGCAGAGGTCGCGCGCTTGCGGTCTTGCATCATCTGTTTCGTGTTGGCCGGACGGGCTTTCGGGCCCTTCGAAGGCGACCCAGAGGGCGTCAAATGATGCCGGGCACATTGCGCAGGACATGGGCGCGCGACGGTTCTGTCGACGTTATCCGGTTTGGGCGGCTCGAAATCGACTACAACAAAGGCGTTCCTTGGCGCTGACCGAGAGATATGCCGATCCGAAATGAAGCAGGGGCTTTGCCATGACATTCACACCAACAGACTATCTGCCCTATGATTTTGCCAACCGGCGTCATATCGGCCCGTCACCGGCAGAAATGGCCGATATGTTTGCGGTTCTTGGGGTTTCTGACCTTGGCGCGCTGATCGACGAAACCGTGCCCAAGGCAATCCGTCAGGATGCGCCGCTGGATTTCGGCAAGCCGAAGTCAGAGCGCGAGCTGCTGCATCACATGCGCGAAGTCGCCAGCAAGAACAAGGTTCTGACCTCGCTGATCGGTCAGGGCTATCATGGCACCGTCACACCGCCGGCGATCCAGCGCAACATTCTGGAAAATCCGGCATGGTATACGGCCTATACCCCTTATCAGCCCGAGATTTCCCAAGGTCGGCTTGAGGCGCTGTTGAACTTTCAGACCATGGTCAGCGACCTGACCGGGCTGGAAATTGCCAACGCGTCCCTGCTGGACGAGGCGACCGCCTGTGCCGAGGCGATGACCATGGCGCAGCGGGTGGCCAAATCAAAGGCCAAGGCATTTTTCATCGACCGTGACTGCCACCCCCAGAACATCGCCGTGATGCAGACCCGCGCCGCGCCGCTGGGGATCGAAGTGATTGTGGACAAGCCGGAAAACCTTGACCCGGAGGCGGTTTTTGGCGCGATCTTCCAGTATCCCGGCACCTATGGCCATCTGCGTGATTTCAGTGCCGAAATGGAGGCCCTGCATGGGGCCAAGGCGGTTGGGATCGTGGCCGCCGATCCGCTTTCGCTGACCCTGTTGAAGGAACCGGGTGCGATGGGCGCGGATATTGCCGTCGGCTCGACCCAGCGTTTTGGCGTGCCGATGGGATACGGCGGGCCGCATGCGGCCTATATGGCCTGTCGCGACGCCTTTAAACGCGCGATGCCGGGCCGGATTGTCGGCGTGTCGGTGGACAGCCACGGCAACCGGGCCTATCGGCTGTCGTTGCAAACCCGCGAACAGCATATCCGCCGCGAAAAAGCGACATCAAACGTCTGTACGGCACAGGCGCTGCTGGCGGTCATGGCCGGGATGTATGCGGTGTTTCATGGGCCTGAGGGGCTTCGCGCGATTGCCCAGCGTATTCACCGCAAAACGGTTCGGCTGGCACGCGGATTGGAGGCGGCGGGCTTTACCGTTGATCCAAAGAACTACTTTGACACGATCACCGTCGATGTGCGCACCTTGCAATCCGCGGTGCTGAAATCGGCGCGCGACGAAGGCGTGAACCTGCGCCGTGTCGGTGAGACCCGTGTCGGGATCACACTTGACGAATGTACACGCCCCTCGACCATCGAGGCGGTTTGGCGGGCCTTTGGCATCGAACAGAAAGACGATGATTTCGAACCCGTCTACAAGATGCCAGAGGCGATGCTGCGCACGTCCGGCTATCTCAGCCATCCGATTTTTCACATGAACCGGGCCGAGACCGAAATGATGCGCTATATGCGCCGGTTGGCGGACCGTGATCTGGCGTTGGATCGGGCGATGATCCCGCTGGGGTCCTGCACGATGAAGTTGAACTCGGCCGCAGAAATGATGCCGATCAGCTGGCCGGAATTTTCCGAATTGCACCCCTTTGCCCCGGAAAATCAGGCGCTGGGGTACAAGCATCTGATCGACGATCTGTCGTCCAAGCTGTGCCAGATCACCGGATACGATGATTTTTCGATGCAGCCGAATTCCGGCGCGCAGGGGGAATACGCCGGTCTGTTGACAATCGCGGCCTATCACGCGGCACAGGGGCAAGGGCACCGCAACGTCTGTCTGATCCCGATGTCGGCACATGGCACCAACCCTGCCTCGGCCCAGATGGTCGGCTGGAAGGTCGTGGTGGTGAAATCGGCGGCCAATGGCGATATCGACCTGGATGATTTCCGCGCCAAGGCGACACAGCACGCCGACAATCTGGCGGCCTGCATGATCACCTATCCGTCGACCCATGGGGTGTTCGAAGAAACCGTGCGTGACGTGTGCAGCATTGTTCATGACTTTGGCGGACAGGTCTATATCGACGGGGCCAACCTCAATGCGATGGTCGGTCTCAGCCGTCCGGGTGATCTGGGCGGCGACGTCAGCCACCTGAACCTGCATAAGACGTTCTGTATTCCGCATGGCGGCGGTGGCCCCGGCATGGGGCCGATCGGGGTGAAATCGCATCTGGTGCCGCATCTGCCGGGCCATCCCGAAGTGTCGGGTGCCGAAGGGCCGGTCAGCGCTGCGCCTTTTGGTTCGCCTTCGATCCTGCCGATTTCATGGGCCTATATCCTGATGATGGGCGGCGAGGGGCTGACCCAGGCGACACGGGTGGCGATCCTGAATGCCAACTACATTGCCAAGCGGTTGGAGGGGTCGTTTGACATCCTTTATCGGGGTCGCAATGGGCGGGTGGCACATGAATGTATCATCGACACACGTCCCTTTGCCGAAAGCGCCGATGTCAGCGTCGACGATATTGCCAAACGTCTGGCGGATTGCGGGTTCCACGCGCCGACAATGTCCTGGCCGGTGGCCGGCACCTTGATGGTCGAGCCAACAGAAAGTGAGACCAAGGCCGAGCTGGATCGGTTCTGCGATGCCATGCTGGCGATCCGCGAAGAGATCCGTGAAATCGAAGCGGGGCGGATGGACCGGGCGAACAACCCGCTGAAAAACGCGCCACATACGATGGAGGATCTGGTCCGCGATTGGGACCGGCCCTATAGCCGCGAACAGGGCTGTTTTCCGCCGGGCGCGTTCCGGGTGGACAAATACTGGCCGCCGGTCAACCGCGTGGACAATGTCTATGGGGACCGCCATCTGGTCTGCACCTGTCCCCCGATGGAGGATTATGCCGACGCGGCGGAGTGACGTCGGCGGCGCTTGCGGCGTGGTCCCGGATCAAGTCCGGGACCGTGGCGTGGCTTAGCTGGCGGCGGGGGTTTCTTCGTCGCTGGCTTCTGCAGTTTCGGAATTCGGCTCTACCAGAAAATCCAGCGCCGCGGCCACGGTGTTCCAGGCCTCTTCGCTGCTGGCGCAGAGCAGATAGCCTTCCCGTTCGGACACCGAAAATTCGCGGCCATCCAAAAATGCGACATGGCCGCCTGCCTTTTGGCAGAGCAATACCCCGGCGGCATGATCCCAGGGGGTCATCTTGCACGACAGGACAAAGTCGCAATGCCCCTCGGCGAGCAGGCGGTATTCATGGGCCGAACAGCGCAGCGCGTCGGGGCGGCCAATGCGGGGATAAACGGCGGCCACCTGCGGCTGAACCGCTTCGGGCATCAGCTTCAGATGGATATAGCCCACCATTTCATCCAATGGCTTAGGCGCGGCGGTGGTCAGGGTGCGGCGGCGTCCGCGCGGCCCGGTCCAGGTTGTCAGGCTGTCTTCGTCGGCGACGACCACATCGTCGTTCAGCGGGTCGTAGATCATGCCATAGACGGGTTTGCCGAAGCGGGTGGCCGCAACCATTGTGCCAAAAACCGACAGGCCATGGGCGAAATTCCACGTGCCATCGACGGGGTCGATCAGGAAGCCAAGCGGCGCATCGTCCAGGGCATCCAGAATCTCGGGCTTCTTCGAGGCGGCTTCTTCGCCGACAATGACCGCAGAGGGGAATGCCATTTGCAGGCCACGGGTGATCATGGCTTCGGCGGCCTCATCGGCGGCGGTGACCAGATCCAGCTTGCTGGTCTTTTCGGAAATCTCGGATGGGTCCAGGGCGCGAAACCGTGGCAGGATTTCGGCCCGTGCGGCACGGCGCACCAGGTTCAGCAGGGCGGTTTTCTGGGCGCGGGTTAGCGGTGCATGCACGGCCATGGGCAGGTTGTCTGACATGGGGGCTCCGATTCCAAGGGTTTCAAAACTGTTGTGCCGGGTGTGCCAGTGCGGCGGCAAGGGATCAAGGGCAGGATTGTTGGTTGATCTCGCCCTTGATAGGGGGTGCAGGCAATTCGCGCCTCATTCTCTGGCTCTGAGTACCTGTGCCGGGCGCGCCGCCAGCGGCTGCCAGGCGAAGGCCAAACCGGCCAGAAGCGTCGCCATGACACCGCCGAACACGATCAAAAGGGCTGAGGCCCATTGCACCGAATAGCTTACCTCCATCAGGTAGGTCATGACGGCCCAGCCCCCGGCAATCCCGGCCCCCAGCGCCACCAACCCTGCCGCCATTCCCAAAAGGATCGCGCGCAGGGCGAAGCTCTGCAAGATCCGGGCGCGGGCGGCGCCAAGGGTTTTCAACACCGCTGCCTCGTAGGTGCGCGCCTGTATTCCGGCGGCGGCGGCGCCGATCAGCACCAGGAACCCGGTCAGGAGGGTGGCCGCCGCGCCCCAGGCCGTCGCCGAGGCGATGCCGGTCAGAATGCCGGCCACCTGATCCACCGCGTCGCGCACGCGAATGGCGGTGATATTGGGATAGGCGGTTGCAAGATCGCGCAGGATTGCCGCCTCGGCGGTTTCTTCGGCATAGACGGTGGCGATGAAACTATGCGGGGCAGCCGAGAGGGCGGCGGCGTTCATCGACATCACGAACCCGATCCCGGCGGTGGAAAAATCGACCTCACGAAAGGATGCGATGGTGGCGGTGATGTCGCGGCCAAGGATGTTGACGGTCAATTCGTCCCCCAGCTTCAGGCCGATTTCTTCGGCCTCTTCGGCGGCAAAGCTGACCAGAGGCGGGCCGGAATAATCCGACGGCCACCAGTCCCCGGATGTGAGTGTCGTGTCCGCCGGGATTTCGGCGGAATAGGTGATGCCACGATCGCCGCGAATGACCCAGTGGTCCCCGGCCACATCACGGGCCGGCTGTCCGTTGATCTGGGTGATGATCCCGCGCAGCATCGGGGCGCTGTCGACCTTGTTGACCGCAGGGTCATCGTCGAGGCGGGCCTGAAACCCCGGCATCTGATCTTTCTGGATGTCGACAAAGAAATAGGATGGCGCAATCTCGGGCAGGTCGGTTTGAATGGCGGCGCGCATGTTGCCTTCGATCTGGCCAACAGAGGCCAGCACCGAAAGCCCCAGACCCAGCGACAACACGGTGGCCGCCGCGCCCTCGGTCTTGCCGGAAATTGCCGACAAGGCCCAGCGCAGGGCAGGGCGGTGGCGCACGGCGCGGCCCGACCGGCGGGCGATCCATCGGATCAGGACGGCGGTCAGTGCCAGCACGATCAAGGCCGCAATGATCCCGCCCGCGGTCCAGAGCGTGAGCCAGAGAAATCGGAAAACAAGGCCGCCGCGCCCAGAAGGGCGGCTGTCAGCAACAGGGTTGTCGCCACATAAGGCCAATGCGGCAACAGCCGCGCGCCGCCCATCGCATCGCGAAACAGGGTGGCGGGGCGGATGTCTTCGGTTCGGGCAAGTGGCCAAAGGGTGAAAATCAACGCGGTCAGCGCACCATAAAGTGCAGCCTCGGCCAGCGGTTGCGCATGAAGGGCAAACACCGCAGGCACCGGCAGTTGTGATTGCAGCAGCGGGGCAAGGGCCAGCGGGACAATGGCCCCCAGAGCGAGGCCAATGGTGATCCCGACCAGGCTGAGGACGCCGATTTGTAGGAAATAGGTGAGGAAAATCACCCGACGCGTCGCGCCCAGGGTCCGCAGGGTGGCAATCACGGATGTCTTGGTGGCCAGATAGGCGCGCACCGCTGCCGACACGCCGACGCCGCCGACCGCAAGACCGGACAGGCCGACAAGGATCAGAAAATTGCTGAGCCGATCGACAAACCGCCCAATTCCCGGCGCGCCATTACGGGCATCCCGCCAGCGACCGCCGGTTTCGGTAAACCGTGCGCGGGCTTCGGTTTCCAATGTGTCGAGGTTGGTATCCGCCGGCAATTGCAAACGGTAATGGGTTTCAAACAGGGTGCCGGGTTGCAGAAGGCCGGAATCTGTCAGAGCGTCTGTGCGCACCAAGGTGCGCGGCCCAAGCGAAAACCCACCACCGGCATTGTCCGGTTCAACCATCAGAAGTGCGGAGAGGGTAAAATCCTGCGTTCCAAGGCGAAAATTGTCACCGGGTTCCAGGCCAAGCCGATCGGCCAGCACCGGGGCCATGACCGCGCCATGATCGGCCAGCGCCTGATCCAGCGGCATGTCCGGCGCAAGCGTCACAGCGCCCAACAGCGGATAGGCGGTATCGACGGATTTGATCTGGGTCAGCGCGCGTTCGGTTCCCTCCGGGCCGTCGACCACAACCATGGATCGGAAATCGGTGATCTCGGAAACCTTGGTCGCGCGCGCCGCCATCCAGGCGCGTTCCTCGGCCTCGGCAAAACGATAGGTGAACCGCACCTCGGCGTCGCCGCCCAGCAGTTCCGCGCCTTTTTCTTCCAGTCCCATCTGGATCGAGGCGCGCACCATGCCGATTCCGGCGATTGCAGCCACACCCAGTGCCAGGCACGCCAGAAAAATACGAAATCCGCGCAGGCCACCGCGCAGCTCGCGACGGGCAAAACGGGCGGCAGAGGCCGTGTCGGTCGCAAGGCTCATTCTGCGGCCTCACGCGCGACGTCATCGACCCGACCATCGCGCAACCGCACGACATTGTCACAGCGCGCAGCCAGGCTGGGCGCATGGGTGACCAGAACAAGCGTCGCGCCATGGCGATCGCGCAGACCAAACAGCAGATCCATGATCGCGCCGCCGTTTGCCTCGTCCAGATTGCCGGTCGGCTCATCCGCAAGAAGGATCGCGGGGCGTGGTGCCAGCGCCCGTGCCAGCGCCACACGCTGTTGTTCGCCGCCGGACATTTGCGCAGGATAATGGTCGGCACGATGGCCAAGGCCAACGGCCTCAAGCTCTGCTGCGGCCCGGTCAAAGGCATCGCGGTGTCCGGCCAGTTCCAGCGGCGTCGCCACGTTTTCCAATGCGGTCATTGTCGGGATCAAATGAAAGCTTTGGAATACAACGCCCATGTGATCACGCCGGAACCGCGCCAGCCCGTCTTCGCCCATTGCGCCCAGCTCTTGGCCCAGGGCCGTCACACTGCCGCCGGTCGCGCGTTCCAATCCGCCCATCAACATCAAAAGCGAAGATTTTCCAGACCCGGATGGCCCAATCAGCCCCAGAGAGCTGCCCTTTGCCACATCAAGCGTGATTCCATGCAGAATCTCGACCCGTCCGGCATTGCCATCCAGCGCCAGATGCACATCTTTAAGCGAGAGAACGGGATCCGTCATGAAAAGGGCCTTTTGGGTAATGTTTCAGCTTTTGACATATGGGGTGCGGTGCCAGATGAGCAAGGCGGCAGCACTGGTTTTGGCGATGTCTGCGCCTGTATCCGCGCAAGAGCTGGATATTCTTGCGCTGGGGGACAGTCTGATCCAGGGCTATGGCTTGGTCGAAGATCAGGGATTTGTGCCGCAAATGCGCGGCTGGCTGGCGGAACAGGGCCATGACGTGACCCTGATCAACGCCGGTGTGTCCGGGGATACGACAGCAGGCGGATTGGCGCGGGTCGAATGGAGTTTGACGCCCGAGATTGATGCGATGATCGTCGCGCTTGGCGGCAATGACGTGTTGCGCGGCATCGCGCCGGATGTGGCGCGGGCCAATTTGGACGGAATTTTGCAGGTCGCCCGGGACCACGGGATTGCGGTGCTTCTGGTGCCGATGCAGGCCCCGGCGAATTATGGTGAAGATTACAAATTACAATTCGATGCACTTTATCCCGCGTTGGCTGCAGAATATGACGTGCTGCTGGCACCCAGCTTTTTTGACATCCTGTTGTCAGGCGGGCAGACCCCGGCAGAAATTCAGCATTTGATTCAAGGTGATGGCATTCACCCGAATGCCGTGGGCGTGGGGCAGATCGTCCAGGGGATTGGCCCGCATGTGGAGCAGCTGATCGCAATTGTTGATCGCGAAGACTAGGGGTTTTGGCAAAGAAAAGACCCCGCTTGCGGGCGGGGTCCTGGGATCGCTGTGAAGCCGTTTTGCCGGATGGCTTAGGCCAGTGCGATGTTTTCGGCGGATTCACGGCCGTCGCGGCCGGGGGTAATGTCGAACGTGACTTTTTGATTGTCGGCAAGTCCGGTCAAACCAGAGCGTTCAACTGCGGAAATATGGACAAACACATCTTTGCTGCCGCCATCGGGCGCGATGAATCCATAGCCTTTGGTGGTATTGAACCATTTGACAGTGCCAGTGGCCATTCTGTCTTCTCCTCGTGTTTTGCTGTCCGCGGAACTGCGACAGCCCGGCTTAGTCAATGCAGATCGAAGGACTGAGCCGTAATAGGTGCAGTGGTCGATAGTTAACTTCGCGCGCGAAATATGCGACCAATGCGCGCATGTTTCAAGATATTTCACGGTGGGGTTTAATGGATGCGTTTCGCGGCCTTTTGTGGGCTGGCGGCGCGGTCAGGCCCCCCAATGGCGGCGGTCGACCAGAAGCCGGCCTTCGGCATCTGCGGTCAGGATAAACAGATCGCCATATTCAAGCGGCGGCTCTCCGCCCGGGGCGAGATCGTCCCAGATGCTTTGCAAATTGCCCTTGTTGCCAATCCAGATCGCGGATTTTCCGGCCCCAAGCGCGACAATGCGCGCGGCGGGGCGTTCCTGGGGCAGGCGGGTGATTACGAGGCCCCGGGCCTCTGCCAGCGGTTTGGCGGTGTCGAGATTGCGCTGGATGCCGGGGCTGAGGATAAGGTCCAATGCAAGGCCGTCCAAAGCGGCGGGCAGTGCCGCAGCACGGGCGCGACCGGCGGCGTTCAGGTTTTCGTCGGTGCGATCCGCATGACGCACAAGAATCAGGGTCGATCCGGGCGCAAGGCGCAGCGGCGCCAAAGGCCCAACCGCGCAGGCCGATACAGCCAGACCACCAATGGCCAGGGGCGCAAAGAGGAAAAGGCGACGAGTGATCTGCATGGTTTCAATAGAAACCGAAGGGTGACGTTAGGTCAAGTGTTGGTCTTGATCCCGGTTGCCCGCGCAATGTAGTTAGGGAACCGCCGCAGCAAGCGCCACATCAGATCGCCATATTCCAAGTTGCCCCCTAGTAGCGCCATGTAATCGTGGCGCAATCGGCCCGATCCACGCGCCGCGCGAACAAAGCCGCGTTGAAACGGCCCCCAATACAGCAAATAGCGCACCAAATTTGCATGGCGCATTGCGTTCAGGATTGGCCGCAGGCGATGCCGGTAGAGCATCAGCGCCGCAGCCGGTTCATGCCGCGCCAAGGCATCCCGTGCTGCCAGCGCCGCCAATTGACCGGACTTCAGCGCATAGGCGATGCCTTCGCCGGTGACCGGATCGACCAACCAGGCGGCATCCCCCGCCAAAAGGACATTGGCCCGTCCGGGGCGCTTTCGTGCCTGTCCAAACGGCAGGTATTGCCCCTTGATCCGCAAATCGGATGGCACATCCAGCAGTGACATATAATCCTGCATCAGGGATTTGAGATTGGGATTTCGGCTATGCACCCCGCCAACGCCAACGGTGTGGCTGCCGGATTTGGGAAAGGACCAGCCATAGCCCCAATGCGCCGCCCCCATGTCGATGCGCAACGGCGCGTCGGGGAAATTGGCGGTGCCTCGACCTCCAGCGCGAACCCGATCCGGGCGGGATCAAACGCACGGCCAAACAGGGTGCGCGCCGTCACGGAATTCACCCCATCGGCGCCAATGACAATTGGTGCGGTCAATATGCGGCCATCGGACAGGGTGACCTTGCCCGCTTCGGGGCTGAGTTCGGCGATCCTCTGGCCGGTGAAATCCTCCGCCCCCGCCGCCAATGCCAGAGCGCATAAATGCGCATCCAGCGACAGCCGCATGGTCAAATAGACGGTTGGCACATCCGCAATAACGCCAAGCTTTTCGCCAAAACCGTAAAGCTCGACCGTGGTTTTCTGGTCAAATTCCGGCGGCAAATCCGTGGCAAAGATTTCGCGGTAATATTTGGCCGCCCGCCCGGTGAAACCGGCCCCGCAAAGCTTGTCACGCGGAAAACGTGCCTTGTCGACCAAGGCACAGCGAAGTCCGGCGCGCACAGCGGTCATTGCGGCGGCGGCACCGGCGGGACCGGCCCCAATGACAATCAGATCGAATTCCATGCGCGCGGTTTCCCTTTATCCCGGCCTTTGGTCAAGTGGCAAAACAAAGCCGGGGCTTGCATGGCAGATGCATGCCCCGGCAGATGCGGTCGCCCGGGATCGGGGGGTCAGATGACAGTGACGGTGGTGCCGATTGGCACACGTTCGTAGAGGGCAGCAACATGATCATTTGCCATGCGGAAACACCCGTTTGATGCAGCGCGGCCAATGGATTGCACGGCATCGGTGCCATGAATGCGGGCAAAGGTGTCGCGGCCGTTTTGAAACAGATACAGCGCGCGCGAGCCAAGCGGGTTGCCGGGGCCACCCGGTTGCACATAGTCGTTGTCGACGAATTTGGCATAGGTGTGGGGTTCGCGCTCGATCATGTCGTTTGTCGGACGCCAGGTCGGCCATTCCTTCTTGACCTGAATGACCGCGGTGCCGGAAAATTCCAGCCCGGCACGGCCGACGCTGATCCCATAGCGCAGCGCCTTGCCTGGTTCCTCTATGTGATACAGGAAACGGGCCTTTTGCAACACGATGATCTGGCCCGGGGCCAGATCGGCGCGGACGCGCACGTATTGCGGAACATATTTCGGATCAAGTTTGAATTGCGCATTGGCCACCGCCGGCATTGCCAGGGTTGCAGCAGCAGTGCCGATAAAACTGCGGCGTGTTAACATACTTTGTCCCTCCAGAACTGAGCCTGAAAATCATAGGCCAGTCGGGGTCAAAGCGGGAGTCAGGAATCCGTTACCATGTGCGAATGTGGGGCTTTCGCAACGGGTTGCGATCAAGAGCGATCAAGCAGCCAGTGCTTTGGCCGGTTCTGCATGGGCGACATCGTCGCGCGAGCCCGGCGAAACAAGCAAAGAAATGGCAATCACGGTCACAGGCATCAATACGCCACAGGCCAGATAAAACCCAAACGCGGTTGCCGCGCTGACCCCGAAGAGCAACCATGCCAAAAGACCGCCGCTTGCGCCCAATGTCGAGCCGCCCAGGAGTGTAACAAGTGCCATGTGAGTGTCCTTCTGTCCCTGTCCATGGTTAATAAATCGTTAAAGTGGGGCAGGATTGGGGCGGCTGTTGTGCGTTTTTGTGCCCTGTTCGGTTCGGGGTTGTGGCAGGTTAGCTGTTCTGCCAGCCTCTGCAAGATAGATTTTGGGGGACTTTTTAATGAACGAACTGATCTGGGCCGGGATTTTCATTGGGCTCGGCGGAACAATTGCGATGGATATCTGGGCCGAGGTGCTGGCGCGGGATTCGGTCAAGGGCGCCCGAATTGGGCCAATGTCGGTCGTTGGGCTGGGCATGTGCCGCGCGGGCAGGTGTTTCATGATGATATTGCCGCTGTGCGCCCGGTGCCGGGTGAATTGGCGTTGGGCTGGGCCGTTCATTATGGCGTTGGCATTCTTTATGGCGTGATCTTTGTCTTCTTGGCGGGACAGGGTTGGTTGGCGGCGCCGACGTTCCTGCCGGTGTGGCTGTTTGCATTGGTCACAATTTCGGCGGGCTGGTTCCTGTTGCAACCGGGCATGGGGCTGGGGGTTGCGTTGTCGCGCACGCCCACACCATGGAAGGGGCGGGCGCTGGGCCTTGTGGCGCATACGTTTTTTGGACTTGGAATGTGGGTGGTGGCGCTTTTGGCGGCGGCCTGAGCAATATGTTTCGGATCAATTGATTCTGCGGCAGGGTGGGCGTTCCGGGGGAGGGACAGGTAGCCCACCCTGCGCTTCGGCCGCTAAATGCGGACGAATTAATAAATCTGAGCCGCTAGATCGCGGCCCAATCAGTGAAGCGCCATGTGGCAGGCATCTGCGGACCGGGTTGCGGTTTGCTTGGGGCTGGCTGCGGGGTGCTGGGGCTCGGGGTCATTTGATCATCCTCCTGCCAACAAGTTTGCAGCAAGGCGACATTCCGCGACAGTCAGGGATTCCAGACGGAGGTATTCCTTACCTCAGGTGCCCGCACCCCACAGGCAACCATATCCGTAAACGCAAAAAGGCGCGCCGAAGCGCGCCTTTCGAATTCGAAAGCCAGAAGGCTTGAACCAGCAGCCCGGCTTACGCCAGTGCGATGTTGGTCGCGCTCTCGCGGCCGTCGCGGCCAGCTTCGATGTCGAAGGTGACTTTCTGGTTGTCGGCCAGACCGGTCAGGCCCGAACGCTCAACAGCAGAAATGTGCACGAAAACGTCCTTGGTGCCGCCGTCGGGTGCGATGAAGCCGAAGCCTTTGGTGGTGTTGAACCATTTCACTGTGCCAGTGGCCATGTGAAGTATCCTTAGTTTTTCTATACTGTCCGCAGTATGCGACAGCCCGGCGAAGTCACGTCTGGATCGAAGACTCTGTGCCGATGAAGGAAAACAGAAGGTCGAAAAGAAGATCGTTAGCAGGCCGTGATATGCCATGTGATGCGGTCGTTTGCAAGGGGAAAGCGGGGGGGCGGCAACCGTGTTCTTGCGTTGGCAATCTGGCGGTGATGGCTACTATGTAGTTCAAATTCGGAGGCTATATTGATGAACAAGGAACCAAAAGGCGAGCTGATGTTGCGCACATTGGCAATGCCGGCCGACACCAATGTGTCAGGCGATATTTTTGGCGGCTGGGTGCTGAGCCAAATGGACATGGCGGCGGGAATCATCGCCGGAGACAAGGCGCAGGGCAGGGTGGCGACCATTGCGGTCGACGCGATGAAGTTCATCCGGCCGGTAAAGGTCGGTGATGTGCTGTGCGTCTACTGCCGGATTGTCCGGGTGGGCCGGACGTCGATGGCCATTGAAGTGGAATGCTGGGTGCGCCGCGAACGGCTTGTGGAGCGCGAAAAGGTGACAGAGGCGGTGTTTACTTTTGTGGCGATCGATGACGTGGGCAAGCCGCGTGTGGTGCCGGGGTAGGCGACAATGCGCCATGGCGCATTGCCGGATCGGTTCGACGGATCGGGTCGACAGGTCGAGGGGTGCGCAGCCATTGCGCACCCTTTGGCCCGTTTAGCGCACAAACTTTTTGTGTTTGATCCGCTTCGGCTCTAGCGCATCGGCGCCAAGACGACGTTTCTTGTCTTCTTCATAATCCTCGAAGTTGCCTTCGAACCATTCGACATGGGCCTCGCCCTCGAACGCCAGCATATGGGTGCAGATCCGGTCGAGGAAGAAGCGGTCGTGCGAGATGACCACGGCGCAACCGGCAAAATCGACGAGCGCGTCTTCCAATGCCCGAAGGGTTTCGACGTCCAGATCGTTGGTCGGTTCATCGAGCAGCAGCACGTTGCCGCCTTCTTTCAACAGACGCGCCATGTGCACACGGTTACGTTCACCGCCCGACAACAGGCCAACCTTTTTCTGCTGGTCGCCGCCCTTGAAGTTGAAGGACGAGCAATAGGCGCGGGAATTGACCTGGGCATCGCCCAGTTCGATGATTTCCGCCCCGCCAGAGATCGCCTCCCAGACGGTTTCATCCGGTTTCAGGTCATCCCGCGACTGGTCGACATAAGACAGATCAACCGTGTCGCCATAAGAAACTGTGCCCTCATCGGGTTGTTCCTGGCCGGTCAGCATGCGGAACAGGGTGGTTTTACCCGCACCGTTCGGCCCGATCACGCCGACAATCCCGCCGGGGGGCAGCGAGAAAGAGAGGTCTTCGACCAGGAGCTTGTCACCAAGCGCCTTTTTCAGCCCCTCGACCTCGATCACCTTGCCGCCAAGGCGCGGGCCATTGGGAATGACGATCTGGGCATGGGTGATTTTTTCGCGCTCAGACTGGCCTGCCATCTGTTCATAGGCCTGAATCCGCGCTTTGGATTTCGCCTGACGGGCCTTGGCCCCCTGCTGCATCCATTCCAATTCGCGTTCCAGCGTCTTTTGCTTGGCTTTGTCTTCCTTGGCTTCATGCGCCAGACGCTTGGCCTTTTGTTCCAGCCAGGCAGAGTAGTTGCCTTCGTAGGGAATGCCGCGGCCACGGTCGAGTTCGAGAATCCAGCCGGTGATGTCATCGAGGAAATAGCGGTCGTGGGTGACGCAGAGGATCGTGCCCTTGTAGTCGATCAGGTGCTGTTGCAACCAGGCGATGGTTTCGGCGTCGAGGTGGTTGGTCGGTTCGTCGAGCAGCAGCATGTCAGGCGCTTCGAGCAGCAATTTGCACAGTGCGACACGACGTTTTTCACCCCCTGAGAGTTGCGAAACATCGGCTTCGTCCGGCGGGCAGCGCAGCGCCTCCATTGCGACGTCGATCTGGCTGTCGAGATCCCAGAGGTTCTCGCTGTCGATCTGATCCTGCAAGGCGGCCATCTCATCGGCGGTCTCGTCCGAGTAATTCATCGCCAATTCGTTGTATTTGTCGAGAATGGCCTTTTTCGCAGCCACACCCAACATAACGTTACCGCGCACATCGAGCGATGCGTCAAGTTCGGGTTCCTGCGGCAGATAGCCGACTTTGGCACCTTCTGCGGCCCAGGCCTCGCCGGTGAAATCGCTGTCGATGCCCGCCATGATGCGCATCAAGGTCGATTTACCCGAGCCGTTGACGCCGACAACACCGATCTTGACCCCCGGCAGGAACGACAAGCGGATGTTTTCAAAACATTTCTTGCCACCCGGATAGGTCTTGGACACGCCGTCCATGTGATACACGTATTGATAAGCCGCCATCTTTTGCCCCTTCGGTTGTCTTTGGCCGTAGATAGCTGTGCGCAGGCGAATTCGCAATTGGCAAAGGCGGATATGGCTTTGCGACTGCTTTTGGGGGGTGGCAAAGCGCATGGGTTTGGCGCGGCTTGATTGACAAGCCCGAGAAAAATGCTTTGGATACCGGCGTTTTGACCAAGGAGCCGCCCCGGTGCCCCATTTCCCCGCCATTCGGCCCGGCCAAACCATTGGTTTGCTTGGCGGCTCTTTCGACCCGCCGCATCAGGGTCATGTGAACATCACGCGACAGGCGCTGACACGGTTCGGGTTGGATCGGGTGTGGTGGCTGGTCAGCCCCGGCAATCCGTTAAAGGAACACGGACCCGCCCCGCTGGACGAACGCATGGCGGCGGCGCGCAAAATCATGCGCCACCCCCGCGTGGATATCAGCGATTTCGAAGCCGAGGCCGGCACGCGCTATACCGCCGAAACCCTGAAAGCGTTGATTCAGGAATATCGCGGCACCAACTTTGTTTGGCTGATGGGGGCGGACAATCTTATTCAGCTGCCGAAATGGCAGGATTGGCAGCAGATCGTGAACTCTGTGCCGATTGGTGTGCTTGCCCGGCCCGGCGACCGTATTCGCGCGCGGAATTCCAAGGCAGCACGGGTCTATGCCGGGGCGCGTATTCGGGGCCGCGATTCGCAGAAACTGGGCCTGTCGCAGGCCCCGGCCTGGTGTTTCATCAACGTCCCGATGGAGCAACGAGAGTTCCAGCGCAATCCGGGCGCGGGGTGGATGGGTGCAATCCTGATCGGTTAAGGCGGTCCTGGCTTGGCGTCAGCGGTTAAATTCCGCGTCAGGTCAGGAATGTCAGACTTGTTTGATCAGCGATGCTTGGGTTAAATCGCGCCATGACCAAAGTTATTTCCAGACGTTTGTTTCTTGGCTCCGCAATTGGGTTTGTGGCCGGGCAGGCCTTGGGTGATGCGCCGGTTCGGTCGCCACGCCCGGTGGCTCGCCCCGGTAGTACCATCCCGATCCCGGTTGTTTTCCCCTCTGCTGATGAGCTTGTGGCCAAGGCAAAACTGCCCGGCGAAGTCGGTTATGCGGTGATGGATATTGAAACCGGATTGATGCGCGAAGAGGGGAAGGCCGATGTCGGCCTGCCGCCCGCCAGCGTCGCCAAGACGATCACGGCGCTTTATGCGTTGGATGCCCTGGGCGAAGAGCACCGTTTTGCCACATCGCTGCATGTCACGGGTTCGGTGACCGATGGCGTGGTCGACGGTGATTTGATCCTCGCAGGGGGGGGCGATCCAACGCTGGATACCGATGCTCTGGCGGATCTGGCGGCGAAACTGAAGGACGCCGGCATCCGCGAGGTGCGCGGTGCGTTTTATGTCTGGGGTGGGTTCCTGCCGTTTTCCCGCGACATAGATCCCGGCCAGCCGGATCATGTCGGCTATAACCCGGCGGTGTCGGGGCTGAACCTCAATTTCAACCGTGTGCATTTCCAATGGGTGAAACAGGGCAGTACCTATCGCGTCACGATGGATGGTCGCAGCGAAAAGTTTCGCCCCGATGTCGCTTTCGCCCGGATGGCGGTCAAAAATCGTTCGACGCCAATCTATACCTATACTGACCGGTCAGGGCGCGATGAATGGACCGTTGCAAAAACGGCCCTGGGCAATGGGGGCGCGCGGTGGTTGCCGGTGCGCAAGCCAGAACTTTATGCCGGCGAAGTGTTCCAGACCTTTGCCCGCAGTCATGGGATCAAGCTGTCGGTGCCGCAGATTGCGACCATTGCGCCGGGTGGCAGCGTCGTGGCCCAGGTGGTCAGCCCGCCCTTGACCCAGATTTTATTTGATATGTTGAAGTTTTCCACCAACCTGACGGCCGAAGTTGTCGGATTGGCGGCAACCCGTGCGCGGCTTGGCGATGCGGGCGACATCAAGACCTCGGCCCAGGCGATGACCGAGTGGCTGCGGCAGGAATACGCGCTGAGCCCGGATGTGGTGTTTGTCGACCATTCTGGTCTTGGCGATGCGTCGCGGATGACCGCGGCGGATATGGTGTTGATGCTGCGGGCGGCGCGGCAGGCCGGGCCGCTGCGGTCGCTGCTGAAGCCGATTCCGATACGGGATGCGGATTACAAGGTGATCAAGGATCATCCGGTTCAGGTCAGCGCCAAGACCGGCACCTTGAATTTCGTATCCGCGCTGGGCGGCTATTGCACCGGCGTTGATGGGGTCGAGATGGCCTTTGCGATTTTTACCGCCGACAATGCCCGCCGCGCCACGATCCCCCGCGAAGAGCGCGAGCGCCCAGAGGGCGGTCTCGCCTGGAACCGCAAATCCCGCTTGTTGCAACAACAATTGCTGCAACGTTGGGGACAGGCATTTGCCAACAGCTGACGCCGGATCGCTCAGGCCGACAATCGCTCAGGCTGACATATGCCGCGCCCGGGCGCCCCGTTCGATGGCGGCCGCATGCAACCGGTCAATATCCAGCTCATACCGGATTTCTTCCAGCAGGCGCAGTTCGGCCTCGCGCAGCTTTCCATCTGCGGCGGCAACATCGCAGGCCAGCGCATAGGCCGTTTCAAACAACCGTTCCGGCAGGTTGTCACGGATCAGCCCGAACAAGGCGTCAAGCCCGTCTTCCTGTTCGAACAGGTCAAACACGGTCTGCGCGATGACGTTCATCCGGTCGATATCGTAGTCGGCAAAAACCGGCAGGTTGTTTACGGCAAATTCGATTTTGATCAGCTCGGCGGTGCGCATGTTTTCGTCCGAGGCGGAAACGGCGATCATCAATCCGACAAGACAGTCCTGCGGGCTGAGGGAATGGGCGATTTCTTCGGTCATTTGCTATCTCCTGTTGCGGTGCAGAATATTGACCCCGCGCCCCGCCCGCAATAGGGAGAGCGGGCCTGCGTGCATAGGGCGCGCTGCAAACCGGAGAAGTCCTGAAATGTCTGAACTGCGCGATGCCGCTCTTGTCTCGAAAGCCTGGCCTTTTGAAGAGGCGCGCCGCTTGCTCAAACGGTTTGCCAAGACGCCCCCGGAAAAGGGATATGTTCTGTTCGAAACCGGCTATGGTCCGTCGGGTCTGCCGCATCTTGGCACCTTTGGCGAGGTGCTGCGCACAACGATGATCCGTCGTGCATTCGAGGTGATATCGGATATTCCCACGCGGCTGATTTGTTTCTCGGATGATCTTGACGGGATGCGCAAGGTTCCGGGCAATGTGCCCAATCAGGATATGTTGCAGGAACATCTGCAAAAGCCGTTGACATCGGTGCCCGATCCGTTTGGCACCCATGACAGCTTTGGCGATCATAACAATGCGATGCTGCGCCGGTTCCTGGATACGTTCGGGTTCGATTACGAATTCTATTCGGCGACCGAGTTCTATCGCACCGGCAAATTTGACGAGGTGCTGCTGCGTGCGGCGGAGAAATATGACGACGTGATGGCCGTCATGTTGAAATCCCTGCGCGAGGAACGCCGCCAGACCTATTCGATCTTTCTGCCGATCCACCCGGAAACCGGGCGCGTGTTGTATGTGCCGATGAAAAACGTTGATGCGGCCAAAGGCGAGATCACCTTTGACGACAATGACGGTCGCGAATGGACGCTGCCGGTCACCGGCGGCAATGTGAAATTGCAGTGGAAACCGGATTTCGGCGCGCGCTGGGCGGCCCTTGGCGTCGATTTCGAGATGTACGGCAAAGACCATTCGACCAATACGCCGATCTATGACCGGATCTGTTCGATCCTGGGACAGCGCCCGCCAGAGCATTTTACCTATGAATTGTTCCTGGATGATCAGGGGCAGAAGATTTCCAAATCTTCCGGCAACGGCATCTCGATTGATGAATGGCTGAGCTATGCCTCGACCGAGAGCCTGAGCTATTTCATGTTCCAGAAGCCAAAAACCGCGAAGCGGATGTATTTTGATGTGATCCCCAAAGCGGTGGATGAATACCACCAACAGCTGCGGGCCTATGCGACACAGGACACCAAGGCGCGTCTGGCCAACCCGGTGTATCACATTCATGGCCACAACGTGCCAGCCTCGGACATGGTTGTGCCGTTCTCGATGCTGCTTAACCTTGCCAGCGCGTCAAGCGCAGAGGACAAGGAAACGCTTTGGGGGTTCATCAACAAATATGCCCCCGACGCCACGGCCGAAACCCATCCCGGCATGGATGCGGCGGCGGGCCATGCGGTGCGGTATTTCCAGGATTTTGTCAAACCGGCCAAAGTGTTCCGCGCCCCATCCGATCAAGAGCGCGCTGCGCTGGAAGATCTGGCCAAGGCCCTGCGCGATGGCGATTTCGCACTGGACCTGATCGGGCGCAAGAACGCGATTGTCGGCAAGGACGAGCCGCTGCCGCAGGTTGATTTCGCGGATGAGGAATTCCTGCAATCGGTGGTGTTTGCCGTTGGCAAAGTGCACGGGTTCGAGCCGCTGCGCGATTGGTTCAAGGCGATCTACGAGGTGCTTCTGGGGGCCTCGCAGGGGCCGCGTTTTGGCGGGTTTATCGCGCTTTATGGCGTCACGGAAAGTGCCGAACTCATTGACGCGGGCCTGGCGGGCAAGCTCGGCTAAGCTGCCGAGACCGTTGAATTTGACGTTTCGTTAACTTGGGCTACCTCTGCTGCATTAACTGTTGCAGAGGTGGTTCAAATGTTGCGAATTCTGGCGCTGTTATGCGCGGTCCTTTTGTCCGGCGGATTTGCTGCCGCCCAAGACACTCAGCCCCGAAATCCAGAGATTGAAACGGTGATCGGCGCGCAGCTTGATGCCTTTAAGGCAGAGGATGTGAACGGCGCATTTGAATTTGCCGCGCCGAATATCCGCCGGATTTTTCGAACCCCGGAAAATTTCGGCCAGATGGTGGAACGTGGCTACCCGATGGTTTGGCGCCCCGGCGCGACCCGTTACCTGGAGCTTGCCGATATTGACGGAAGATTGTGGCAGCGGGTCGAGATCCTGGATGAAAATGGCGGGCGTCATTACCTTGGCTACGAGATGATCCCCGATGGTTCCGGCTGGAAAATCGGTGGGGTCCAGATTTTGCCTGCGCCCGATATCGCCGTCTGAGCGGCCACAGCCACGGCGCGCGCGTTGCGCGGTCAGCGCGCAGGTATGTTGCGTAGTTGTATTGCGCGAACATTGCACATTGTGTTGCGCGACCAACGCACGGTGGCCTCACCGCAGTTTAAGGTCCAATTGATACCCATTGCCCTCATCGGCGGGTCTTTGCCCGCCTTTCTCGTGGTTCACGCGTGATGTGGGAAAGGGATCTTCATGAACAAAGCGATTACCGAGGGCGTGGTTTTCATGCCGACGCCGTTCGCCAGTGGTTTGGACGAATGGTCGAGCCAGAATGGACGGCCGGGCGACGACACCTATGAAAATGCAGCTAATGCGGCCTTTGTGCCTGCGGATCAGGATTTCGGTGGCTGTCTTGAATTGCAGAAAACCGCTTCGACCCAAAAGCTGCGCTATATGGGCGAAACCCCGCTTTTGCCGGGGTGTTACATCCGGGTGCGTGCACGGGTAAAGGCGATTTCCGGCAATCTGCCCAATGTGCGAATTGCCGGCTATCCGGCGCAGGCCAATGGCACTGAGGTTGGCGGGCTGACCGTTTTTGGGCCGCAGGTTTCGCTGAACACCTATGGCGACGTGACCGAGGTCTCGGCCATCCTGGGGGCGGGCAACCGCGGCGGTGTGGACATGGTTTGGGGCACCACCCCGGTCTTTGCCCATTTGGGATTGGATCTGACGGGGTCGAACGGTGGTGTCGTTCGGATTGACGATCTGGTGATCGAAGACATCACCAGTGCTTTTCTGGCCGACATGCTGGCCACCGTCGATGTGCGGGATTTCGGCGCAATCGGCGACGGCACGACCAACGACAGTGCCGCGTTCGAGGCCGCCGATGACGCGGCAGACGGACGCGAAATTGTGGTGTCCGACGGCACCTATCGTCTGAACAGCGATGTGACGATCAATTCGCGCATTCGTTTCGAGGGCACGGTAACGATGCCGATTTTGCCATCCTGTCCCTGACGCAGAACTTTGATCTTGGCACCTATATTGATGCGTTTGGCAATGAAGAGACCGGTTTCAAAAAAGCGTTCCAATCGCTTTTGAACAATTCTGATCACGAGAGCCTGGATATGGGTGGTCGCCGGATTTCGATTTCCGGTCCGATGGACATGCAGGCCGTGGTGAACAACAAGAATTCCTATGCCCAGCGGCGCCACATCGCCAATGGACAGTTCTATGCCACTGGCGATACGGTTTGGGAACCAGAGGTGCGCACAAGTGCTGCGACCTATTCCGCCAGTGACGATGACAAGCTGACCAATGTCGGCAATATCGCCAATATCCCGGTTGGATCACTGATCACCGGCGTGGGCGTCGGGCGCGAAGTCTATGTGCGATCGGTCAACATCGCGGCACAGGAGATCACCCTGTCCCAACCGTTGGGCGCGGCGACGGGCAGCCAGACCTTTACCTTTACACGGTTCAAATACATGCTGGATTTCAGCGGCTTTGAGCAACTGACCAGCCTGTCGTTTTCGGACGTCGAATTCCAGTGCAACAACAAGGCCAGCGCCATCATGCTGGCCAAGACCGGCACGGTGTTTCAGGTGCGGGATTGTTATTTCACCCGCCCGAAATATCGCGGCATTACCTCTATCGGGTATGGCTGTCAGGGGATGTTGGTGGACCGGTGTCAGTTCCTGTCATCCGAAGGCGGCATTGCGGCGCAAAACCGGGTGTCCATCGCGATCAATGCCAACGCCAATGACGTCAAGCTGCGCAATAACCGCGCCAGCCAGTTCCGGCATTTCTGTATCCTGAGCGGGTCCAACTCTGTTGTGTCGGGCAACCACTTCTTTCAGGGCGACGGCCAGCCAAATGGCGTTCGCATGGCCGGGTTGGTTCTGGCGCTGCGGTCCTGTAATGCCACGGTGGTGGGCAATTACGTCGACAATTGCTTTATCGAATGGACCAATGAACGCGAGGTCGAGCCAGACTATGTGGGCGGTTTCGGCTTTGCCGGGCTGTCGATCACCAACAATGTGTTCCTGTGCGGGGACGTGTTGGATAGCTTTGCCTGGATTGTGGTCAAACCCTATGGCACCGGTCATCGCCTGAACGGGTTGAACGTCAACGGCAATTTGTTCCGCGGCGTTGGCACGGTGATCCGGCAGGCCGAAAGGATTGATACCAGCCACAACGACATGGACTATGGCAACATGAAGAACGTGTATTTCTCAAACAACACGTTCAACAATGTCCTGAAGGTCACCGAAAACCCGGTGGTCGTGTCACATACCCAAGCCACCGAAGCCACCACTTGGCAGATTCCGGGGGCGGGTATTTTGGCCTTTGGCGGCGAAGCGCGTGGTGTCGATGCGGTAGTGGCCACTGACAAGATTTCCAACAGTTCCAATGTGGCGCAATGGAACATGCCCTATGTCAAACATGGGCAGGGGACCAACAATGAACGGGTCGATTTGTTTTGGCCAACAGCCGTCAAAGGCAAGGTGAATGTGACCATGCGCATGGATGTCTGATACCGGATTGGGGCGATCATCGGTCATTGCCCCAACGCCATAGGGGAGCGGTGCAAGCAGGCCGTGGCGCAGTGATGCGCTGCGGTCTTTTGCCATGACTGGGGTTACCGACGGACATTCAAAAATTGTGCCAGAACCCGATGCGAATGCCGGGTGATCGGTCGGTTTGCAGGTCAAACAATACGCCGGTATCGACACTGAAATCATCGCTGATCGGAAACACCAACCCCGTGGCCAGGGTCGAATAAAGCGTGTCGTCGATTTCGGTGTTGAAAACCTGGACCATGGATTGGATGCCACTTTTGTGCGTCAGCCCAACGGTCAAATCAAGTTTGGTTTGGCGCACCTCCATCTTCTGATTGTCAAAGACATGGTCGATCCTTGTTTCGACAGAAAGCCAGCCCGAGGTTTCGCCAAGGGTGATGCCACGACCATAATGCAGCCCGATGCCGGAGTAATTCAGGTCATCCACCTGGCCGACGCTGAGTTCCAGCGCCAGTTTGTGCACATCATGTTGCAAGATCGGCAGGCGAAAAAACAATCGCGTGTCGAGCTCCGCCGCCGGGCCATACCCGCCATGCAGGCCCAGGGTCAGCGACGCGGTGAGGCCGTATTCGGCGTAAAACGAATTATAAACCGTGACATCACTGACGTGGCCGAGATCGTTGAAACCGCCAAGCTCGGTTGCGATGGCCAGAAACCAAGCGCCTTCGTCACGTGGCCAGGCCCCGGCAGATGCAATATTGGCAGTCAGGCTAAACAATACGGCCAAGCGCAGCATACGCAGACCTTCCGATTTTGACGGCTTTCTTTGCCGAGCGTGGCGGATCTTGGTAAACAAGTGGTTAATTGATCCGGTTCGGGCGACGCTGGCAAAAGCGCGGCCAACAGGATATAGCGCGCTGCAAATGGCAGGGTGAAACATGAGCGATCTTGACGAATTGGCGCGGTTGATCCGCGATGACAGCGGGGCACGCGGGCAGCCGGTGTCGAAACTTGGTTATTTCTGTGCGCCGTTTCGCCCAAAGTCGGGAACATTTTCCGACAAAGTCATCAAGGTCTATCGGGCGTCACCGGATCATGCGCTTATGGCGCGGCTGGCGGCAGCGCATGACGATTACCTTTCGGCGTTGCGCACCACCGGTGTGCCGGTGCCGGACACGGAATTCCATTTGCTGCCGGAGGGCGCGCATCAGATCCCGGTGATCGTTCAGGCGGCCTTGCCCGCCGACACCATGATGCGGCCACAGATGCAAGCGGCCCCGGTGGAGGACGCCATCGACCTGATGGAGGCGGCGGGACAGGTGATTGCCCGGTTCTGGAACAATGCCGATCAGTTTGGCACCCGCATCGGGTTCCATCCGTCGATCCGGAACTTTGCCGTGGCCGGGGGGCAGGCGACCTTCTTTGATACCTTTCCGCCACTGATCCACTATTCCCGTGCCGAAATGGGGCAGATGCTTTTGATCTTTTCCGAAAGCGCGCTGATGCGGGCGGTGGGGCCGGTGTTCAAGGGCCGGGTGACCGGCATTCAGGACGAATGGTATTCCGCGCCGGAAACACTTGTCGGGCTTGTGGGATCGGCCTGTCGGTTGCGACCCGACGATGGTCAGGCATTCCTTGCCTGGGGGCGCGATTTTGTGAACCGCGAAATGCCGCGCTGGGCGGATGAGGCACTGCCCGAGTTGCAGCGCCCGCCGAAATTGCCGGGATATTGGACCGGCATGCGCAAGCTTTTGGGGCTTCAGGGCGAACCCAACGTCTGAGACGGAAGATTTACGCAAGCATTTCGGGCTTTGACCGGCCTCTACCCCCGTGGCAGGATACCCACAGGAGGACCAGCCATGCCCGAAATCAAAAAAGATGCGCAAATCCAAACCGTCATCACCACCTTTGAAATGACCCCCGGCACCTGCCAGGATCTTCTGGATGCATTGCAGGATGCCTATGACAGTTTCATTTCAAAACAGCCGGGTTTTATTGCGGCCGGTCTGCATGTGAATGACGCCCAGACCCGCATTGCCAATTATTCGCAATGGGCCCGGCGGGAAGATTTTCTGGCGATGTTGCGATCCGACGAAATGCGCGCCCGCAATCGCAAGATCAACGAATTGTGCCGCAGTTTTGAGCCGGTGATGTACGACGTGGCGGCGACCTTCGGCTGAGCTGAGATTGGTTCCCGGCGGATCTGAACGCATCGGCGGTGCGCCAGGTCCGTCGGTGCCAGCCCCGCGCGCACCGACATTTGCAGCAATACCTCAGGCCGCGGGGGGCGATGGGCGGGTGACAATGAACAACGCGGCACAGCCCAGCACAACTGACTGAATGGTCAGGATCGTCGCGCCCAGCCCAAAGATCGCCCCGGCGGCCAGAATCACCACCATAGAGGTCAACGCCAGCCATTTGGCCCGGCGCGAAATCGCGCGATGGTCCCGCCAATTGGTGATCGGTGGTCCCAACGTCGGATGGTCTACCAGCCAGTCGTGCAAAACGGGCGAAGATCGGGCGAAACAATAGGCCGCCATCAACAGAAAAACCGTGGTGGGCAACAAGGGCAAGACAATGCCCAACACGCCAAGCGCCACCGCCAGGCATCCAAGGATCATCCAGATCGCACGTGAGAGGGCAAACATCCGCATGTGGCCGGACCTATCACAGCGATTTGGCAAAGACCGCAAAAATGCACCGGTTTGGGGCTGGAGATTGGCGGAAACCCGCGCTAGCTATGCCGTATGACACAGGATCTTGGCACCGAAATCAGAGCCCTGCGAAAAGAAGTGGAAAAGTTGAACAACCACCGCTTCTTTCGCATCCATGATAAATTCTGGACCATGCTTTGGCATTCATTGGCGCGTGGGCTGATGATGGGTCTCGGCACGGTTATCGGCGCGACATTGTTGTTGTCGGTGCTGGTCTGGACATTGGCCCAGATCGAATTCATCCCGATTATTGGCGAATGGGCCCGTGAAATCGCTGATATTGTGACCAATGTCAGCGAATGACGCCGGGCCCCAGTGGTTCGGCCGTGGTTAGGCGGATCTGAGAAGCGTTTTGGTTGACCAAACGGCTTGGACAATTCGGGTATAGGGCTGCATGCGTTTGCGCGCCGCAGTGATTATGGCGCGAAGTGCAAAGGTTTCGAAATCAAGCGGTGCCAACGTGGTTTCAACCAAAGCCGCGTCGCGCCCGGTGTTTTGCCGACGCGGCAATCCATCATGATTTGTACCACCAATCAGCAGTGCATCGCGTTTTGGCATGGCGCCGGAAAATTGCGCGGTCAAACAGACGCATTGAAGCAGGGATGCCTTTGCAAAACACCCGATACCACATCGCGATTGGTCAACTGCGCATCATGAATGGTGAGGGCGTTTGATTTTCAACCTCACTAAGAAAATCAGAACCCCAAACGGCGCAATGGGCCAATCACCCGACGGAACAAAATCGGGGGCAGAAGATCCTGAAGCGTTTCCAGCCGCTTTACCTCGCGATCCACCTGATCCGTGGTGCCGGGGCGGGGACGGAACAGCGTTGTGTGGCTGCGCTTTGTATGATCCCAGGTTGCCGTGTAATAATACAGCGCCAATGACATGCGCGGTTCACCATTGGGGTGATTGACCGGCTCTGGATTGCCGTGCCAAGTGTCAGACCCGGTATTAAAGCAGCACATGCGATTGTAAACCGGTGTGAAACTTTCAACCTTTTCGGTCATACCGTCATTCCAGATTTCGAAGGATCCGCCGTATTCCGGTTTCCAATCCTTATTGAGGTAGATCAGAATATTCAATCGCCGCTCAAGATTGAGTTTCTGATTGTGATTGAAATCCGCATGAATGTCCAAATGCCCGCCATTGGCGACCACATGCACGCCGCCACCGGCGAAATAGGGATCGGGGATCAGACCGCTGATGCCGGTCATCTCTTCGAGATAGCGCACAAAGGGACGGGAGTTCAGCACGTAAAACAGCTGACGAGTGTATGGCGGCAGACGCTCTGGCAGATAGGATGTTTTCAGCTTCTCTTGGGGGCGGTCAAAGCTGTCTTCGGCCTCTGGCAGGGTCTTCAGTTCGGCAATGACCTTGTCCAGAACAGAATCGGGCAGGAAATCGTCAAAACTGCCATAGGGATATGGTTTGCGTTTTTGGTAGGTTTCCGCAGCGGCCTGACCTGCCGCTTTGGCAGCGGCGGCATCAACGGCCAGAGTGTCGGGATCAATTTGAATAACAGCCATAATTACAATCCTTGCAAAGGTTTGACACGATGTAACAAGTGAATTTGGCAGAAATGTGGATGATTTTAACCATCACCGCCTGACGTATCGAAATCAACATGAATGTGGTTGCCGTCCGGGTCACGCAGATTGATCTGGGTCAGCGGAATGCCGGGCACCGGATCGACGCTATGGGCGATGTCGTTTTGGTTGAGCAGGGCGATGAAATCGGTCATCCCCTTGGCGCGAAACGCAAAATGTTCCAGCGTGATGTCGCCGCGGCCTGTGGTGTGCCGTCCACCGCCACCAGATGCACAACCGCGCGATCGCCAAGATATAGCCACGCGCCGGGAAAGCGGAACGGTGGGCGTTTGCCGGGATGAAGGCCCAGAATGTCACCGTACCACGCAATCATCGTGTCAAGATTGGTGGTCCGGATGTTGACGTGATCAAAACCTGTAAGCATGGCAAGAGCCTAGCAGCGCAGAGCGTCATTGCAACGGGGATCTGCCTGCGAGGCGCGCGGAAAACCTCCGCAGCGCCCCGCAAGGTCCGGTGTCAGACGCGACTGTTGCCGCCACGCGGACCGGCCAGCAACCAGGCGAGAAAGCCAAGCACAGGCAGGGCGAGAATGACCAAGGTCCAGATCAGTTTGGCCATTGTTGACGCGGTGGACGACAGAACCTGGTAAATCGCGAAGATGTCCACAACCAGGATCAGCAGACCGAAGAATCCATATTCCATTTTTACGACCTCCGAAGGTCTTTGCAGAGATAACGTATCGGCGCATTTTCATGGCCGACGGGGTCGAGGTTTCGACCTTGGCCCTGAACCTAGGGCGATCCGGCGGGAATTCACGAAAAACCTCAAATTTGATTGTAACGCCGGACCTCGCCACAGGGCTTGGGCGCCTTTTGGCAATGGTCTACATCGGCGTCTCTTGAAACTGGCCGTGGACAGTGTTTCAACCGCTTTTGAATTGATGTTTGTCGAGCTGGATGGAGAAGAAGGTCTTAACAGCAAAGGTGCCGACGCATTCCAGAATTTGGAATATGACGTGGCACAGGAATTGATCGACAAGGCGCGTAAATTAAAAGCATTCCGGGATCGGCTTCAGACCCTGGCCGAGGAATGGCAGGAGGATTTTTCCCAGGAATTTCCCGAAGAGGTGGTGCCAGACGCGGTCGAAGCGGCGCGCCGCACAATAATGTTTGCACAGAAATCGGCAAAAACCACCCTGTTGGTCCGGTTCCCCGAGGGCGACGTTATTGCAAATCCGGTGGCGGCCCAGACATTTGCCGATACCATTGAAAGGCTGGGGTTGGCGCGGGTGTCCGCATTGGGGTTGACCCGAAACAACGAAAATCTGGTGTCAAAAACACCTTCGGTCAAATACCGCGACATAGAAATCAACGGATACTTTGTGAAAACGCACAGCAGCACCAAAGACAAAAAGCGCTTTCTTGACGAAATCGCCGCGCGGCTTGGGGTTGGGCTTGATGTGAAAATCGTCACGAATTGACGGTGTCATGACCTGCGCGGGGCAGGGGGGCGACCGCTAGCGCCCCCGCCGTTTCACATTCCCGCCGCGTTGCCCCGGCCGCCCGGCTGTCGACCGCCCCTTGGCCTTGACCGCCGCTTCTGATGCTTTCTCCACTGCATATTGCCGCGCCAGCGGGTCGTCGGCCACGGCCAGATCCACCGCCTCCAGGCGCTTCACCTCGTCCCGCAGTCTCGCGGCTTCTTCGAATTCCAGGTTCTCCGCGGCCTTGCGCATATCGGCGCGCAGCCCGTCCAGCACAGCCTGAAGGTTCGACCCGGCCAGCCCCTTGTCGATGCTGGCGGTGACGCGGTTCATGTCGGTGTCACCTTTGTAAAGACCGGACAGCACATCCTCGACGTTTTTCTTGATCGTGGACGGGGTGATGCCGTGCTCTTCGTTATAGGCGACCTGTTTGGCGCGGCGGCGGTCGGTTTCGGCCAGCGCGCGTTCCATCGACCCGGTGATGCGGTCGGCGTACATGATGACCCGGCCCTCGGCGTTGCGCGCGGCGCGGCCGATGGTCTGGATCAGCGAAGTTTCCGAGCGCAGGAAGCCCTCCTTGTCGGCGTCCAGAATGGCCACCAGCCCGCATTCGGGAATGTCCAAACCTTCGCGCAACAGGTTGATGCCGATCAGCACGTCAAACGCCCCCAGCCGCAGATCGCGCAGGATTTCAATACGTTCCAGCGTGTCGATGTCGGAATGCATGTAGCGCACCTTGATGCCCTGTTCATGCAGATATTCGGTCAGATCCTCGGCCATGCGTTTGGTCAGCGTGGTGCAGAGCGTGCGATAGCCGTCGGCGGTGACGCGGCGGACCTCGTCCAACAGATCGTCGACCTGCATCTCGACTGGTCGGATCTCGACCTGTGGGTCGATCAGACCGGTGGGGCGGATCACCTGTTCGGTGAAGACACCGCCGGATTGCTCCAGCTCCCAGGCCGATGGCGTGGCCGATACAAACACCGACTGCGGGCGCATCGCGTCCCATTCCTCAAACTTCAGCGGGCGGTTGTCCATACAGGAAGGCAGGCGGAAGCCATGTTCCGCCAGCGTGAATTTACGGCGATAGTCGCCCCGGTACATGCCGCCGATCTGCGGCACGGAAACATGGGATTCATCGGCAAAGACAATCGCATTGTCGGGAATGAATTCGAACAGGGTGGGGGGCGGTTCCCCCGGCGCACGCCCCGTCAGATAGCGGGAATAGTTTTCGATGCCGTTGCAATGGCCGGTGGCCTCCAACATTTCGACATCGAAATTGGTGCGTTGTTCCAGCCGCTGCGCCTCCAGCAGCTTGCCCTCACCCACCAGTTGATCGAGCCGTTGCCGCAACTCCTGTTTGATCGAGATGACCGCCTGTTTCAGGGTCGGTTTCGGCGTCACATAGTGGGAATTGGCATAGACCCGGATCTGGTCGAAGGTATCGGTCTTTTCGCCGGTCAGGGGGTCGAATTCCGTGATCGCCTCCAACTCCTCGCCAAAGAACGACAGGCGCCACGCGCGACTGTCGAGGTGGGCGGGAAAGATTTCCAGCACATCGCCGCGCACCCGGAACGAGCCACGCTGAAACGCCTGATCGTTGCGTTTGTATTGTTGGGCCACAAGATCGGCCATGATCTGGCGTTGGTTGTATTCCTGCCCGGCCTTCAGATCGAGGGTCATCGCGCTATAGGTTTCGACCGAGCCGATACCATAGATACAAGAGACCGAGGCGATGATGATCACGTCATCGCGTTCCAGAAGCGCCCGCGTGGCCGAGTGGCGCATGCGGTCGATCTGTTCGTTGATCTGGCTTTCCTTCTCAATATAGGTGTCGGAGCGGGCGACATAGGCCTCTGGCTGGTAGTAGTCATAGAAGCTGACGAAATATTCCACCGAGTTGTCGGGAAAGAACCCCTTGAACTCGCCATAGAGCTGCGCGGCAAGCGTCTTGTTCGGAGCAAGGATGATGGCCGGGCGTTGGGTTTCCTCGATCACCTTGGCCATGGTGAACGTCTTGCCGGTGCCGGTCGCGCCAAGCAGCACCTGATCACGGTCACCGGCATGAAGACCCGAGGTCAGGTCGGCAATCGCGGTCGGTTGGTCCCCGGCCGGTTCAAAATCGGTTTTCATGACAAAGCGATGCCCGCCCTCCAGCTTGGGGCGGCGCGCCACCGCGGGGGTCGGGGCGGTCATCATTGGCATGGTATGGTGATCGGTGTCGGACATGGGGCAGCTCCTTGCGCCCTTAACTTGCCCCCTTTTTGTTCTTTTGCAAGGGCGGTTGCGCCACGGGGCGCGGTGCGGGGCCGGTCATTTGAAAAGATATGGCAAATACCGATTCCACCGGATTCGCTGCCGCATTGTGACAAAAGGTTTCAGAAAGTTGCTAAACCTCGCGCAGAATTGAATTTTTGTATCGCGCCGGATTGGGTGAAGTGTGAGTGTTTACAGCATCTTAATGGTTTGACGCGGAAAACACCCAAATGGGCGCAAGAATTTTCTGCCTGAATCAATTGCCAAGCCACTGACAGCACATGTATTTTCATTTCTGCAAGTATCAGACTTGGCTGTCATTGGGTCGCTTTATCCCATCCCTCGCTCCCCGCGGCACGATTGTCGGCCAAGTCTGGTTTGCACCCCCTCAAATTACCGCAGGCTTCGCCGGTCACCGGTGCTGCAAACGCTTGAACAGCGCCGCGAAATTGCCGATAACCGGGCAAACACCCCGGAGGGACCCAGATGCGTGCACGTATTTTCCAACCCGCCCGCAATGCCATGCAATCGGGCACTGCGAAGACCAAAAATTGGATGCTGGAATATGCGCCGTCCACATCGCGTGAGGTTGATCCGCTGATGGGCTGGACCTCGTCTGTGGATACCCAGACCCAGGTGCGGATGAAGCTTTGACAGCAAGGAATTGGCGCTGGCCTATGCCCGCGATCACGGGATCGACGCGATTGTGACTGAGCCGAAGAAGCGCAAGCCCAACATTCGTGCGCGCGGCTATGCAGAGAATTTTGCCGTTGATCGGCGTGGTCCCTGGACCCACTGAGGCCGACGGCGGCAGCGGGCCGGTGCAGCCCACCCTGCGCCACCAATCAAGCAATATAGTTCGACATATACGGGCGGCCCTCTGGTCGCCCAATTCTTTTGAGGCGCAGCCATGACCATCACCCATCTTGTCACCCATTCCGGCGGATTTCATGCGGACGAACTTTTGTCCTCTGTCATTCTGACGCGTCTCTTTCCCGATGCAGAGTTGAAGCGCAGCCGGGACAAGGCCTGGATCACCCCGGCCAAGGATCGGATCATCTATGATGTTGGTGGCCAGTTTGATGCCGCGCTGCAAATCTTTGACCACCATCAGCGGCCCAATCCCTTGCGCGAAGATGGCCAACCGTTCAGCTCTTTTGGATTGATCTGGGCCCAGTATGGCCGGGACTATCTGCGCGCGATGGCGGTGCCAGAGCAGGATGTCGAGGCGATTCATGGGTCTTTCGACCGTGGCTTTGTGCTGCCGGTCGATCTGCTGGACAATGGCGCGGTCAATGCCGCAGAGGCGGGGCCGCTGTTTGCCGGCCTGACCCTGCCGGTGCTGTTGGAGAGCCTGAAGCCGGTGTTCGATGACCGCGAAGAGGGGGCCGATGATCGGGCGTTTCTGGCGGCGCTTTCCGTGGCGCGTGCCTTTGTCGAGGCGCAAATCGCCCGCCGCGCCGCAAAATACCGGGCAGAGGCCATGGTCATGGCCGCCATCGAAGCCGCCGGAGAGGGCCGCATTCTGGAATTGCCAATGGGGATGCCGTTTCGTGCCGGGGTGGAAAAATCCGGTGCCGACCATCTGTTGTTTGTGATCCATCCGCGCGGCAGCGATTGGGCGCTGACCACGATCCGCACCGGCGACGACACATTTGACACCCGCGCCGATCTGCCTGCGGCCTGGGCCGGGTTGACCGATGCCGCGCTGGAGGCGGCCTGTGGCGTGGCGGGTGCCAAGTTCTGTCACAACGGGTTGTTCATTGCCGTGGCCAGCAGCCGCGAGGCGATTGTGCGCATGGCCGAACTGGCCGTGTCCGAGGCCGCAGCAGCCTAAGCTGTCGCGGCGTTTTCCATAACAGCGCGTGATGTCCTGTCGGGCAAATCTTGATCCCGGCAGGGCACAATCGGCGCGCTGCGCCATTGTATCCATGCCCGGCGTCCGGGTAGCATGTCCGCGACATGGCCATGGAAAACAGTGACATCACAATTGCCCCGGCACCCGCCGATGATCGTCAGGTTGCGGCGCTTTTGACGCGCCATCATGCCGCGATGCGCGCGGGCAGCCCGGAAGAAAGCTGCCATGTGCAAACCGTCGCGGAATTGATGCGGGATGGCGCAGATGTGTATGCCGCCCGGTGCGGTGATACGGTGGTCGCGGTCGGGGCGTTCAAATCGCTGGGCGCGGGCCATGCAGAACTGAAATCCATGCACACCGACGCAGCCCTGCGCGGGCAGGGGGTTGGTCAACGGATGCTGGACGCCATCCTGGCCGCGGCGCAGGCCAAGGGGCATGACCGCATCAGTCTGGAAACCGGCACCGCGGATTTCTTTGCCGCGGCGCGTGCGCTGTATCTGCGCAATGGATTTGCGCCCTGTCCGCCGTTCGGTACATATCGCGACGACCCGCTCAGCGTCTTTATGACCCGGAAATTGTGACGCCGCTTCTGACCCTTGCCCCCGGTGGTGAATTTCGGCAAATAGGGGGCAGCGGTCCCTTAGCTCAACTGGATAGAGCACCTGACTTCTAATCAGGATGTTGAGGGTTCGAGTCCTTCAGGGATCGCCATTTTCAAGCTTGATGAGATGTCATTGCGTTATCGCGCAAGGCTGAGCTGTGTCTGCCTAACAGACATATTATAGCGCACAGCGCCTCTAGCCGATGTTTACATCTCTGGGGGTGCGGGCCTGGAAGAGTGGCAATGAATTCCTGTCACTGAATTTTCGGCTGCTGGTGGGGCTGATGTGCACGGTTGGTTGTTTGGGGCGACTTTGGGCCCCGTGAATTCAGACATTGCCGACAAAACCTATCCTATGTGCGTGCGGCCCTATCGCGGTTTTGGCTGGGATTCCGATAATGCGAGATTATTGGACGCAGCTGTATTCGCAAGGTGACGGCTGTTTTCGTGGAAAAAGTGAGTTGAAAGCGCCCCGGTTGCGCCAGTGCGGGGCAACAAATTGGCCGTGACCCCGACAGCGACCGCCAAACCGCAAAAGTGGCCGGGGTTCGCGGGCACCGAAAGGACCGTCAAAGCGGTGGCAGATTCGGGGGATCGGGTGCTTACCGACACAGAGTGGAACGTGAGCCGCGATCTGTTCATCCGTTGTCGATACAGCGATCTGTGTGTCCGGGGCTTTGGGCCGTCGAGTTTCGGACTGTTAAAAATTTCCCATACAAAAGAATGACTTCTGACTGCCGTTCCCTGCGAGTTTCCAAATATTCACCAACTCTGTTGACAGGTCCGCAATAATATACTGTAATATATCAACGGAGAATAGGAGGAGATTTTCCCATGAAGCTCAAGTTTATTGCAGCGGCTCTGACCGCATTGATCCCCGGTATGGCGCTGGCTGACTGGCCGGAACGGCCGGTGACCATCGTCGTCCCGGCCGGCGCCGGTGGCGGCACCGATGCCACGGCCCGGATGCTGGCCGAACGCCTGAGAGAAAAATTCGGCGTGCCGTTCAACGTCGTCAATCAGGGGCAGGGCGGTGGCGTTGTCGGCATCAACACGATCAAATCAGCAGATCCAGATGGCTACACCATCGGCGTGATCTACAATTTCGCGCATTACGCCCCCATGGGGCAGGCTGATTTCAACGCGGATGATTTCACCGCAATCGCCCAATACAATTTCGACCCTGCCGGCTTTAACGTGCGTGCCGACAGCGAATGGAACACCATCGGCGAGGCGCTGGACGCCATCAAGGCAGCGCCGGATGCCTATTCCATCGCTTGCGGCGGTGGCTGTGGCGGGTCCTGGCCGATTGCGACCGCAACGCTCATGTCGCAATGGGGTGTCGACCTGTCCCAGGTGCGGATTATCGCGGGCCAGGGCGCAGCAGGCGCGTTGCAGGATATGGTCGCAGGTGGCTTTGACGTGGTGCCGACCTCGGTGCCAGAGGCAGGCCCGCTTATCCAGGCTGGCCGGATCAAATCGCTGGCGGTTTTCGGTGATGCTCGGCTGGCGGCCTTCCCGGATATTCCGACACTCGCAGAAGAGGTCGGGCTGGAGCTTTCGCTTGGGGCGTGGCGCGGCGTGGTTGGCCCCATGGGGCTGGATCAGGATGTTGCCGCGGAACTGGAGGCTGCGATTGGCGATATCGTCGAGGATGAGACCTGGCAAAACCAGATGTCCGAACGTGGATTTGGCATTCAGTGGCGTGATGCCGATGGCTTTTCCGAGTTCATGAAATCCGAAGAAATCAGTGTCCGTGAAATCGTGTCTACCCTCGGGCTTTGACATGTGGCCGTGTCGTCAGGGCCGCCCACCGGCCCTGACGACATCCGGCAAACCTGACGAAAGGAAGGTGGATGAAACTTGATGATACACTGAATGGCATTCTGTTTCTGGCGCTTGGGCTTTGCATCGCGCTTTATGCGCAGACCCTGCAGAAGCAGCCGCAAATCGAATATGGGTCCGGCTTTCTGCCGGGCATTGTGGGAACAGGAATGGCGTTGGCGGGGCTGGCCCTGATCCTGCGCCGTGTCTTGACCGGGGCCGGGGGTGTTTCCGGTTTGGTCGCCTTCAAATGCAACGGGCGGCGCGGGGCCATGGGTGTTGGCCTCTTTGTCGGAACGATCCTGATCTATATCCTTCTGGCGCAGACCATCGGATTTCTGTTGCTGGCACCGTTTCTGATCTTTGGTCTCGTTTTCTGGTTTGAACGGCTTTGGAAACTTGCGGCATTGGTCGGGGTGTTTGGCACGCTGGCGCTGCACAGCTTTTTCTATCAGATCATGCAAGCGCCGCTGCCCTGGGGAATTTTGACCAAATATTCCGGGGTGCTCACATGGTAGCCTTTAACTCTCTCATGCTCCTGCTGGAGCCGTCGACCATGTTGGTGATCATCGGCTGTGCGATCTATGGCTTGGTCGTTGGGGCGATCCCCGGCTTCACAGCGACAATGGCCGTCGCGCTGCTGGTGCCGATGACCTATTTCCTCGATCCGGTGCCCGCGCTGGCCGGTATTGTCACATTGGCGGCGATGGCCATTTTTGCCGGCGATATTCCCGGCGCGTTGCTGCGGATGCCGGGCACGCCTGCCTCGGCCGCTTATGCCGATGAATCCTTTCAGATGGCGCGGCGCGGCGAGGCGGAAACTGCCCTCGGCACCAGTCTTGTTGCCTCGGCCCTTGGCGGGATCTTTGGCGCGCTTTTGTTGATTTTTGCGGCGCCGGCACTGGCAGAAATCTCGCTGAGCTTTTCCAGCTTCGAATATTTCTGGTTGGCCTGTCTGGGGCTTGTCGCGGCAATTGCCGCTTCGAACGCCACACCGGCCAAGGGGGCGATATCGCTTTTCATCGGCTTGACCATTGGCATGGTCGGGTTGGACCCGGTGTTTGGACAGCAACGGTTTACCTTTGGCAATGTGAACCTTGTTGGTGGGTTGGCGTTTATCCCGGTGTTGATCGGTTTGTTCGCCGTATCCGAGGCGTTTCGCTTTGGCGCATCCCCCGTCGCGCGCCCCGAAATGCTGCCGCTGAAACCCGCGGCCATGTTCAAGGGCGTCTTTGGTCATATTGGCCGGCTGAAACTGCCAATCCTGCGCGGCGGGATCATTGGTTCGGTGGTTGGCGCGATACCGGGCGCAGGCGCAGATATCGCAGCCTATATCTCTTATGCGGTGGCGCGGCGTCTGTCGCCGAACAAGGATAAATTCGGCACCGGCACGGTGGACGGCATCGTTCCGGCAACCGCCGCCAACAATGCCGCCGTCGGGGGCGCGTTGATCCCGGCGACCGTGTTCGGCATCCCCGGCGACAGTCTGACGGCGGTGATCATTGGCGTGCTGTACATGAAGGGGCTTAATCCGGGGCCGACGGTCTTTCTGATGCAGCCGACGTTGCTCTATGCGGTTTTCATCGCCTTTCTGATTGCCAATATCGTGCTTGTCCCCTTTGGTTTTGGCGCAATCGTGATGTTTCGCCGCATCCTTTCGGCACCGCCGGGCGTGGTGATGGCGCTGGTCATCATGGCCTGTATCGTTGGTGCGTTCGCTGTGGAAAATACCACATTCGCGATTGCGGTGATGCTTGGGGCGGGGCTGTTGGGATATTACCTTGAGGAAAATGAATTCCCCTTGGCGCCGGTCATTCTTGGGATCGTGCTTGGCCCAATCCTCGAATCCACGTTTCTGGCATCACTGGCCAAGAGCCAGGGCGCCTTTACCGAGTTCTTTTCGCGTCCCATCGCAGGAACTTTGGGCGCGACAACTATCGCATTGGTCATTGCTCCCTTAGTGTACGTCCTGATCAAAAGTCGAAGGCAAGCCACATGAGTATCGAGCGCCCAGAAAGCCGTTCATCCGCAGTATACCTCGACATCGAGGAAAAGATTGTCACGCTTGTTATCGCGCCGGGGCGCCTGGTGACGGAACAGAACCTCTGTGATCTGAGTGGCTATGGCCGCACGCCCGTGCGCGAAGCCGTGCAGAAGCTGGAACGTGACATGCTGGTTTCGGTCATGCCCCGGCGTGGCATCCTGATCGAGCCGATTGATGCGCAACGCGCCATCAAATCGCTGGATGTGCGCCGTCGGCTTGAGCCGTTTCTGACAGAACGCGCTGTGCGCAATGCCGATGACACAGAGCGCTGGCGCTTCGGGCAACTTGCCGAACGGATCGAGGAATTGGGCGCTGCCGGGGACACCCATGCCTTCATGGCTCTGGACCGGGAATTGAACAATCGCGTCGCCCAGGCGGCCCGCCATGACATCGCCTGTCGTGTGGTTTTCCCGCTGCACGCGATTTCGCGGCGGATCGGCTATCTTCTGGCGCGCGAGACCAATGCCGGGCCGGGCAATGCCGTCGATACCCACAGCCGCATGGCGCGGGCCTTGGCCGCGGGGGACACCGAAGCGGCATTGAAAGCTTTGGACGAAACTTTTGAAACCTCACAATCCACCGCCTTGCGCGTGGAAGAAATGGTCAATCGAGGACAAATCGCCTTCGAATTAGCCTGAACAGTCGAAACTTCACCACCTTTGCCTGCGGGCAACACCGGACCTTGCGGCCGGTGACAGAATTCTTATGTCAAATGAAAGGACAGCCTATGTTGATGCCACGTAAAAAGACCCCCGATCTGACCGTTCCACTGGTGACAGGGGAGACATTCAAATTGTCCGAAGAAGCGAATGAACGCGGCACTGTCATTTGCTTTTATCGCGGGCTGCATTGCCCGATCTGCGCCAATTATCTCAAGGAACTGGAACGTCTGACCCCAGAGTTTGCCGAACGCGGTATCGGGACTGTGGCCGTTTCGACCGACGTGGAAGAACGCGCCAAAGCGATGGCGGAAAAGGTCGGCATGTCCAACCTGCGGCTGGGCTACGGTTTGTCGATCGAAGACGCCCGCAGCTGGGGGCTTTATATTTCGACGTCGCGCGGGAAATCCTCGCTTGGGATTGTTGAGCCGGACCTGTTTTCCGAGCCTGGTGTTTTCCTCGTTCAGCCCGATCGCGCATTGTATTATATGTCGGTCCAGACGATGCCATTCGTGCGTCCGCATTTCAACGAGCTGCTGGCAGCGGTCGATGGCGCCATGGCGGCCAACTATCCGGCGCGCGGCGAAGTTCAGGCCGACTGAACCCGCACGCACCGGACATCATACGAGGGTACACACATGATCCGCTTTTACGCCTGGCCAACCCCGAACAGCCGCAAGGTTTC
Organism: Marinovum sp. J2-8; assembly: GCF_055808435.1. Classification (NCBI taxonomy): domain Bacteria; kingdom Pseudomonadati; phylum Pseudomonadota; class Alphaproteobacteria; order Rhodobacterales; family Roseobacteraceae; genus Marinovum; species Marinovum sp. J2-8. The sequence goes on from NZ_JBVVRZ010000003.1 coordinate 625,428, forward strand.
CATCTTGCTGGAGGAACTGGGTCTGCCATATGACACAATTGCCGTGGATATCGGCAAGGACCAGCAATTCGCGCCAGAGTTCCTTGCCATCAGCCCGAACAACAAGATCCCGGCGATCCATGATCTCGACACAGATCAGAGGATATTCGAGTTTGCGGCAATCATGATCTATCTGGCCGAACGTCACGGCCGGTTCTTGCCCTCTGATGGCCCGGCCCGTTCCGACGTGCTGCAATGGCTGATGTGGCAGATGGGCGGGCTGGGCCCGATTGCGGGGCAGGCGCACCATTATCTCAAATTCAATCCCGGCGCGTCGGACTATGCCGCAGAGCGGCTTTCCACAGAACTGGCGCGGCTTTATGGGGTTCTGGACCGGCAGCTGGCGGAAAATGATTTTGTGGCTGGTGCGTATTCGATTGCCGACATGGCAATCTGGCCCTGGGTCTCGCGCCATGAATGGCACCAGGTGGACCTTGGCAACTATCCCAATGTGCGGCGCTGGTATCAGGCCATTGCTGCACGCCCCCAGGTCATTCGCGGATACCATGTGCCGCATGACGCTGGCGCGATCCCGGCGGGCTGACGCCATGACCCACATGCTGGAGGTTCTGGGCCGCGCCAATTCGATCAACGTGCAAAAGGTCATGTGGTGCGCGGCCGAGCTGGATCTTGCCGTGACGCGGCACGACATCGGCGGCGCATTTGGCGGCACTGACAATGCGGATTTTGCCAAGTTGAACCCGAACCGGCAAATCCCCGTCCTGACGGACGGGGATTTTGCACTTTATGAATCCAACGCCATTGTCCGGTATCTTTGCGCCAACTATGGGGCAGGGTGGCAGCCGGGGAACCCAAAGGATCTTGGCACCGCCAATCAATGGATGGATTGGTATCTTACGACGATGCACCCGCCGATGACGACGCTGTTCTGGCAATTGGTGCGCACTGCAAAGGCGGATCGCGATGACGCCGCTATCGCAGGGGCATTTGCCACCTGTTGCGCGTTATGGGCCCAGGTTGACCGGCATCTGAGCGAACGGGCCTATCTGTTGGGGGGTGACATCTCGATGGCTGATATACCCTTGGGGTGTTCGGCCTATCGCTGGAATGCGCTGGACATTGACCGCCCGGCTTTGCCCGGACTTGACGCGTGGTACAAGCGGCTTTGTCAACGAGCGGCGTACCGCGACCATGTCATGTTGCCGCTGACCTGAACTGTCCCGGACGCGCGCCCGATGTGGCCTGCGTCCGGGTCATTGTTTCGGGGGCCGTCCAATCAGGATCAGGCCGGAAGCGCGTTGTGGCAGGTGTTCAACAGCCATTGCCCATCGCGCCGTTCCCAGACCTGGGTTGTCACCGCTTTGGTGTCAAAAACACTGTCGGTTTCCAATGCGCGGGTCTGTTGGATCAGATCGCCAATCATCACCGCCGTGTCGCCGAGAACCCGAATGTTCAGGTTGTCCCGTTTGACAGACAAAAAGCGGAACCGGTCGCGCACGCCGGCCAGATAGCCGTCTTTGCCGTCAATTCCGCCGTGAAGATGAACATGGGCCAGGTTGTCGGCCAGGATCTGGCCCAATCCCTCGACGTCGCCACGCATCAGGGCGTCACAGCGCGCGGCCTCTGCTTGTTTCAATTCAACGATCGGATCAATCGTGTCAGCCATTTTCAGTCCTTTTTCAGGTTGGGGGGAGGGAGGGAAATCTCAGGCGATTTGGCCCAGGAAACTTTGCGTGCGGGCGTGGCGCGGCGCATCGAAGAAGCCAACCGGGTCGTTTTCTTCAATGATCTCGCCGTGATCCATAAAGATCACCCTGTCCGCGACCTTGCGGGCAAAGCCCATTTCATGGGTCACGCAAATCATCGTCATCCCGTCCGAGGCAAGGTCGATCATCGTATCGAGCACCTCGCTGACCATTTCCGGGTCAAGCGCCGAGGTCGGTTCGTCAAACAACATGATCTGTGGTTGCAGGCAAAGTGCCCGGGCAATCGCGACCCGCTGTTGCTGGCCGCCGGACAATTGCGCCGGGTATTTGTCGGCCTGTTCGGGAATGCGCACCCGGTCCAGGTAATGACGCGCGATTTTTTCGGCTTCGGTGCGGTCCAGCCCACGCACCTTGATCGGCCCCAGAACGCAGTTCTGCAGGATCGTCATATGCGGGAACAGGTTGAATTGCTGAAACACCATCCCGATTTCGCGTCGATTTTCACGCACCCGCGCCGGCGAAGAAGACAGCTTTGTCCCGTTCACCTCGATTGTGCCGCTCTCTATTGATTCAAGCTGATTGATGCATCGGATCAAGGTGGATTTGCCCGACCCCGAGGGGCCGCAAATCACGATCCGTTCGCCGCTGTGTACCGTAAGATCCACGGATTTCAGCGCCTGAAACGCCCCATACCATTTCTCGATACCCACAAGACGGACGGCGGGAGGAGCCTGCACCTTTGGTGCAGACCCGGGTTTTGATGGCATGTTCGCCGAGGACAGGGCGTTCATTTGGTTTCCACACCGGAAAAGTCAGGCAAGGATTCTTCGAACCACTTCTGGTAAACCTCTTCCAATTGGCCGCTGGCCTTCAGATCGCTCAGGAACGTATTGACGTAAGCCAGCATTTCGTCGGCTTCCGGGTGCACACCCAGCGCCAGAATAAAGCGGTTCATTTCGAATTTTTCTTCGAATTTGCCCGGCGCGATCTGGTGAATCTGCTTCATGCCGATATTGGAAACGCCGATGGCTTCGACCTGACCGCTCAGCAGCGCCTGAACCGCGCTCACATCATCGTCAAAGCGGCGGATGTCGGTGTCGGCCGGGGCGATCTTTGTCAATGTCGCGTCCTGACCGCTGGCGCGGGTCACGCCAATCACATGGCCGGAAAGATCTGCGGCGGTGGTCATCGCAAGATCCTTTGGGCCGAAAATGCCGATGCGCACGGCGGCGTAAGGTTCGCTGAAATCCACCTTCTTGGCGCGATCTTCGGTAATCGCCAGCGACGAAATCAAAAGATCGACCTGGCCGCTGAGAAGATAGGGAATGCGATTGGGTCCGGTGACCGGCACGATGGTCAGGTCAACGCCAATCCGATCAGCCAGCAGCGCCGCAATGTCTGCGTCATAGCCGTCTGGTTCATTGTCGGAATTCATGAAGCCCACTGGCGGGAAATCCACCAACATACCGACCTTGATCAGGCCCTCTTGCTGGATTTCGGAAATCTCCTGCGCCTGGGTCGGTGCGGTGCCAAACAGGCCCAGCACCATGGCCGCGGACAGGGCGATCAAACCGCGTGTCATTGAACGTTTCATAGTTTCTCCTCCGTTAAAAAATGGTCGTGGCTTATCGTGCCGCGATCCGGTCAAATCGGGTTTCCAGCCGCCGCGCCGCCAGGGACAGCGGCCAGCACAGCAGGAAATACAAAACCGCGACCAGGCTGATCACCAGAAAGGGTTTGAAGGTGGCGTTGCTGATGATCTGGCCGCGCGGGTCAATTCGGTGAAACCGATGATCGACGCCAGCGACGTGCTCTTGATCAATTGCACCAGAAACCCGGTTGTCGGGGCGGCGGCAATGCGGGCGGCCTGGGGCAGGATCACGTCCTTCATCCGGGTGACATAGCCATAGGCCAGCGCATCCGCGGCCTCGCCCTGGCCGGACGGCACCGCCTGGATGGAACCGCGCCAGATTTCACCCAGAAAGGCGGCGGCGTGCAGCGCCAAGGCCACGGCAGCGGCCAGCCAGGCATTGGTTGGCAGCCCGATGATGTTCAGACCGAAGTAGACGATGAACAATTGCATCAACAGGGGTGTGCCCTGGAACACCCGGATGAAACCCACCGCAAACAGCCGCGCAACGCCCAGACGTGACACCCGCATCAATGCGATGGCCAATCCGCCAACGGCCCCGCCGGCAAAGGCAATCAACGACAGCGCAATGGTCCAGCGCAGCGCAAGCACGATATAAATAACCTCGTTGGTCCCGAATTCACGTATCATGACGCCCCCCTACCGGTTGACGGGATAGGCAAAACAAAGCCGCCCGATGCCCGCAAAAATGGTGGAAAAAAGTATCGACAACGCCAGATAGATGACCGTTGTCACCAGGTAGACTTCGAAGCTGGCAAATGTGAGCGAGTTCAGATCATTGGCCGCTGCGGTCAGGTCGGTTGCCGAAATCGCCGACACCACGCTGGACCCCAGCATCAAGAAGATGAACTGACTGGTCAGCGCCGGATAAACTGCCCGAAGCGCCGGTTTGATCACGACGTATTGCAGCACTTGTAGCCATGACAGGCCAATGGCCTGCGCCGCTTCGATCTGGCCTTTGCTGATGGATTTGATCCCGGCGCGGATGATCTCTGTGCCATAGGCGCCAAAGTTGATGGTCAGGGCCAGAAGCGCGGTTGTATTGGGCGACAGCCGAATGCCAAGCGCAGGCAGGCCGAAAAAGATAAAGAAGATCTGCACCAGAAACGGCGTGTTCCGGATCAGTTCGACATAGATATCGACGCAGAGCCGCAGCGGTCGCGGTCCTGATGTTTTTATTGCGGCACCGACAAGCGACACCACCAGCCCAAGTGACATCGCCGCGACCGACATCTGGATTGTGAACCAGACACCGACCAAGAGCATGTCGAGCGCATTGAATACTGGTGCAAAGTTGAACTGATACACCTGTTCCCCCCTTTTTGTGCGCCGTTCCCAAATGGAAGCGGCCATTGGCGGTCTGCTCCTCCGCAGACGTGTAAAACTGTCCGTTTGACTCGGGCGTTTTGCGGCCAGATCGCGGACATTTCCCCATGATACACGTTAATATATCAGCGTATATTTACTGATCTTGTCAACTGGTAATGTCCAGGATTCCCACAGGCGCTGGGTAAGGCGCTGAGATTTATGTGGAATTATGGGCAAATTCTTTTGCCGTAGCTGGGGGTAAGTGAACGTCGCCATCCTGCCGGCTGACGGCTGGGGTGCGGCCCTTCGTGTTCGCCTTGGTCGGTGTGCCCTGTTTCAGGCGGCGGTTTTTACCGGTGCGAGGCATCTGTTTTTGGGGGGCATTCGATGCGTCGTTGCGGGTTCCCGCAAAATTCCTGCGTGCATCGCAGCTACGGCCACGCGGCAAACGATTTATGGCTTGTCCGCAACCGGTTGCACGTCAGCAGCCGATCGAAAGGTGAACAGATCGCCCCAACAAGAGAAACCTGACCCGACACATTGGCAGATCCATCATGGCACAGAACATCATCGCGACCCCAAGAGGTGTTCAGCCGGTAAAAGCCGAAGCAATTGGCGCGGATCGGCCCCCGCTGCGCGGGATAAGGGTGCGGTTCTCTTTGGCGGTCGCACATTGACGGCACATTCAGGTAGCACAGGCCGGGACACCACTGGCTCGGACACCACTGGCCCGGACACCACTGGCCCCGAACCATTGCCGGGCGGAACGCAGAGCCCCGTGCAAAAAGCGCATCTTTCGCGTTCGGCGGTTGGGTTCGAAATGGCCGCACCGCGCGGGATGTGCTGCGCGCCCCACACCCCGCCCACACCCAAAAACCGGCCAGATATTAAGAGGTTAAATTGATAAACAGTTCAGAATATGTTCAACTGGTGACATCCAAAGAGGGAGGGTGTGCTCTTATGCCAAACGCAGAAGAGGCTTTGGATTGCTATTTGTCGATTGCGCAGGCCATTGCCGGTCCGACAGATTATGAACTGGTTCTGGAAAATTTTGCCAACCGTCTGCGCGCGTTGATTGCGCATGATCACCTCGACATTGTGCTTCTGCATCCCAAGGGCACGCAGATTTGTTACGAGGCTTGCATGCACACGTCATGGAGCCACACACAAAACCCGGCAAAACCAACCGAGGAAAGCCCGATCCGTGACGTGTTGCGCGGCGACGTGGCGCATATTCTGACCGATGATGCCTGGACCGATCCGGTGTTTCATTTCGAAGGATCAGACAGCAAACCGATTTTCGAAGCCAACCTGCGCAGCCGCATCGTGGTGCCCTTGCGTGTGCAGGGCGAATTGATCGGCTCGCTTGCCATTTCGAGCCACAAAAAGAACTTCTACAGCGAAGAACTGCTTGTGCTGGCGCAAGGTGCTGCGGATCTTGTTTCGGCCTATCTGTTTGCACTGGAACGCGGCAAAGAGGCCAAGGAATCCGCCGTAACCGAGCTTGAGGCGACGGGGCGCGAACGCACCTTGCGCATTGGGGCGCTTCGCCTGACCGAAGGGATGGAGCGTGAACGCCAGCGGCTGGGGATGGATCTTCATGATCAGACGCTGGCCGACCTGTCGCGTATTCGACGGCGGATGTCGCGGATTGAGGGCGGCTCAAAGGCTGCGATGGACGAAATTGCCGCCATCCAGGGTGAATTGGACCATTGTCTGGACGAGGTCCGCGGTATCGTAGAGGACATGAAGCCCGGTGTATTACAGCTTTTCGGGTTTGCGGATGCCGTGGATGCGCATTTGCAGCGCTGTCTCAAGAACATGCATCGCCCGATGGAGATGCATGTGGATGATGCCTCTGATGGCAAGATGGATGACCTGCAAAATACCGTGCGCACCGCAGTATACCGGATTGTCCAGGAGGCCGTGAACAACGCGCTGAAACACGGCGAATGCAGCCGGCTTGACGTGCGGATTGCCCAGGCCGGGACCAATATGACCGTGACAATCGACGACAATGGCACAGGTATTCAGGACGCTGATTTGCAGTCGCAAAGTGGCATCAGCAATATCAAAACCCGCACGGATCTGATTTCCGCGCAGGTCTTTTTCGAACGCCCCGATGGGCCGGTGGGCACACGGGTCAGGATCGTGGTTCCGATGAATGCAGGGCAGGTCGAAAGTGACATCACATAACTTTTTGAAGCGGGGCATTGCATGCGGCTGTTGATTGCTGAGGACGACAAACTGCACCGGACTTTCCTGGAAAGTCTGGCACGCAATACCTTTGCCGAATTGGAAGAGCTGACCCTGACCAGTGACGGATCGGGCGCGATCGAGGCGTTCAAGTCTTCGCAATACGATTGTGTTCTTCTGGATCTGCAAATGCCCAAGGTCACGGGCGTTGATGTTGCAAAATCAATCTGGGCCAAAGCGCGGCAACGAAGATCCTGTTTTGGTCGAACTACACCGAAGAAGCCTATATTCGCGGTATAACCAAGATCGTGCCAGAGGCCGCCGTCTATGGCTATATCCTCAAATCCGCGCCGGATAAGCAGCTGAAGCTTGCCTTGCAGGGCGTCTTTGTCGCGGAACAATGTGTCATCGACCGCGAGGTGCGGGGCGTCCAGCAAAGGGCGGGCAATCGGTTGTCGGGTTTGAGCGAGCTAGAGTTCGAGGCGCTTGTGGATCTGTGCCTTGGCCTGACGGACAAGGCGATGGCAGCCCGGCGCAACGTGTCCTTGCGCGGTGCACAAAGCAGATTGCAAAGCCTTTATCAGAAGCTCGGGCTGGACAAGGTCGACATCCCCTCCGGTGCCTGGGGGGCGAGCTTCAATTCGCGCACGCGCGCGATTTCCCTGGCGTTGACACAGGGCATTTTGAACGCCGATACATTGCGCCGCGAAGAGGAAAAGCTTCAGGCGTGGTTGGCGCAATCATCGACCTGAGCCACCGGGCGCCGAAGTTCTGCGGGTTCCCGCATTTATGATGCGCGACCCTACGCATACCGTGGGTTTCATATCTTCTACTCCTTCTCTCAGAACAACTGGCTGTTTTGGATTTGATCCAGCGCAGTAGCAAAAGGGAGAAGCTCGATGCCGTTTGTGAACATCCGCATTGTGAAACAAGTTATAGAAAAAGACCCCGATGGCATTAAGGCCAAGGTGCAGGCTGACGTCACCGCATCTTTGGCAGAAGCCGCTGGAATCCCTGCTGAAAACGTCTGGGTGACGTTTGATGAAATTGATGAAGGCGATTGGTTCGCCGGCGGCGTGCGGGTCAAAGAGCTGAGGGCGGGCTCATGACAATCGAGGTCCGTACCAAGGGGATGCATGTCATTGTCGACGCCGAAGCGGTGCTTGAAAAAGTGGCCGGCGGTTTCCTGTTCACCGAAGGCCCGATTTGGCATCCGGTGGAAAAGCATCTGACGTTTTCCGACATTCCCGGAAACGAAATGTTCCGGCTGGATTCGGATGACAAGGTGACATCGTTCCGCAAGCCAAGCCACATGGGCAACGGCAACACCTATGACGCGCAGGGCCGGTTGCTGACCTGTCAGCACGCGAACAGTGCGGTCACACGGACCGAGGCCGACGGATCAATAACGACGCTGGCCACCCATTTCGACGGCAAAGAATTGAACAGCCCAAATGACATCGTGGTGCGCAAGGATGGGCTGATCTACTTTACCGATCCGACCTATGGGCGCCTGGATTATTTTGGCGTTGAACGCGACCTCGAAATGGGCGCGCAGGGGGTGTATTGCGTGACACCTGATGGCAAGACGATCACCCGGCTTGCGGATGATTTTGCCCAACCGAACGGGCTGTGCTTTTCACTCGATCACAGCGCGCTTTATGTGAATGACACCGAGCGCAAGCACATTCGGAAATTCGACATTGCCGAAGACGGCTCTGCGACGGGCGGCGACGTCTGGGTCGATGTGACCGTAGGCGAGGGCGAAGGCCATCCCGACGGTATGAAGATCGACAGCAGGGGCAATGTTTATTGCACCGGTCCGGGTGGGGTTCATGTGATTACCCCGATGGGCGAAACGCTGGGTGTGATCCGCATGGCAGAGTTCACTGCGAACTTTGCATGGGGCGGCGAAGATCTGCGGGATCTCTATTTCACGTCCTCGACATCGCTGTACCGCATCAAGGTCAAAACGCCGGGTCTTGCGCTGTTCTGATCTGGCCTCGACACTGCATGCCTTTTGCCGCGGCAATCCGAAACGGGGTCTTCTGGCCCCGTCTTTTCAACCCACAAATGCACTAAAGGGAAAAGAAACATGGCACATGTGATGCCCGACCTGTTCAAAATCGACGTCTCTGGTCACGCGGTGACCCATGCGCGCGCGGAAATGATTGCGCGTGGCAAGGTGGTCACCACCGACGAGCCGCCAGAGCGTGGCGGGACAGATCTTTTTGCGACACCGCTTGAGACGATGTTGTCGTCTTTTCTGGGCTGCACGAATGTCATCACGAACTATGTGGCAGGCGTTCTCAAAATTGAACTGCGCGGTATGGAATTCGATGTATGCGGTCATTTTGACACCCGTGGGGTGTTCGGCAAGGCAGAGATCGGCACACCGTTTCCGGTGATTGAGCTGAAGGTCATTCTCGACACCGATGCCGATGATGCACAGATCGCGAAGCTGGCAAAAATCGTGGGCGAGAAATGCCCGGTTTCGGTTTTGCTGCGTCGGGCGGGCTGTGACATTCAGGAAAGCTGGGTCCGCAAGTAAGGGCGGCTTGGCATCACAAAACGATTTTGCGGATGTGCCCTGTCTTGGTGCGGGTTTCCGCAAAGTCACGGCGCGATCCCCCGTGCCGAATTATTTAAAGGATCGTTAAGCAACGATTAAGCGACACCGTCAATCCGGCATTTTTTGCGGTCACAAGACCGCCCGGAAAATGGGTCGCTGCTAAGGGAGGCCGCCTTGCATCTGCAAATGCGGTAAAACACAAAAGGGAGAGGTTTAACAATGAAACTCGTCAAAACGCTATGTGCAAGCGCCTTGGTCGCGGCGGCCACACTGGTCGCGCCGACACTATCCATGGCAGAGGAAATCAACCTCAAATACCATGCGTATACCGGCAAAGGCCCGTCCAACCTGGCGACGCGCTGGTTCATGGATGAAGTTGAAAAGCGCTCGGACGGCAAGGTCAAATTCACCCGCATTTTCGGCGGCGCACTGGGTAAGCTTTCGGGCCAGCCAGAAAACATCAAGGTCGGCGCATTTGACATGGGGGAATTCTCTCCGGTCTATAACCCCGGTCTGTTTCCGCTGGCGAACGTGACATCGCTGCCGTTCATGACCGAAAATCCGATGGCCCATGTTCAGGCCGGTCACGATCTTTTCCAAACACCGGCGGTCGAAGCTGAATTCACCGCGATGAACCAGAAGTACCTGTTCCCGGGGCAGTGGGGGTCGATCCAGCTGCTGTCGCATGATCCGATCCGCACGATTGCCGATCTGAAGTCTGCCAAGATCCGTGCGCATGGTGGTGCGGCCGAGATCCTGAAAGAGCTGGACATCACTGTTTACGGTATCCCATGGGGTGAACTGCCCGCCGCCGCAGAACGCCGCGTTGTGACCGCCGCGATCATCGGTGCCCCTGCGGATGCCTATGCCTTTGGGTTTGGCGAAATCTTCAGCTACTGGGACGATGTGGATTGGTTCTACTTCCCGATGCCGGTGTCCATGAACCTCGATACCTGGAATGCCCTTCCGGACGATGTGAAGGCCGTGATCGAAGAAGTCAGAGACGAAACCGTCGCCCAGGCCCGCAACCTTCTTGAGGAAGCCGAAGTTGAAGCGGTTGCCGCGCTGAAAGAGCAGACAGAAATCGTCAAGCTGGACGAAGCTGAACAAGCCAAGATGCAGGGCGTGCGTGACGCGGCATGGCAGAGCTGGGTCGAGGCCCGCGAAGCAGATGGTCTTGCCGGTCAAGCGGTTCTGGACGACTTCCTGAAGCTTCTGAAAGAGCACGGCGGCTGAATTCAGCTGCACTGGACCAGACATATCGTCTGATCATTCAACGCGCCGCCCAAAATACCTGAACAGGCTGTGGGCGGCGCGACGATTTCGAAACACCGCTGCGCAGTGCGGGGCCGGCCTTGGCCCGATGCGGATCGCGATGTGTTCCGCCTGTTCGAATGCCTGTGATTTGAGGGAGGGACGTCTCAATGACAAATTTGGCCAGCAGCACCTTGGCGGTGCAAAGAAAGCTGGAGGAAATCGCCTGTTATGCGTCGGCCATGGCCGTTGCGATAATGATGACCATCACCGTACTCGAAGTTTTTGCACGGGCCCTGTTTTCCATAAGTTTGCCCGGCGCTTATGAGTACGTCAGTTTGATGTTTGTGTATCTGATCTATCTGGGCCTGGGATATTCCCAACGCCATGACGCCCATATCACTGTGGGTATCCTGTACGATCACTTGCCCCGTGGCCTTCGAAAGGCTGTCGAGGGTGTCTACCTTCTTGCTGCGTTTTTGTTCTTTGCCATCCTGACCTGGACAAGCGCGGAATCCGCATGGACCAACTATGTCATGGGCGACACTGTCCTGGGCATTGTCGAAGTGAAAACCTGGTGGGCCCGTGCGGGTATTCCGGTTGGCCTGGCGCTGTTCTCGCTCCGGTTTCTGACGCAGTTGATCCATTTGATCACCAGAGACGAGCTGTTTGAGGAAACCGGACAAAATGATGTCCCGCAAAACGACCCCGCTGAAGATGAGGCAATGCCATGATTGAATCACTGCAATTACCGTTTGTGATTGGGATGGTCGCGGTCCTTATGGTCATGCGTGTTCCCGTGGGCATTTCATTGTTGATTTCAGGTGCCACCGGATTTGCGTTCATTCGCGGGACAACAATCACCTTTGACGCCATCGGCGGGCGGTTGTTCGACATCGGGTCGGGATATGCGCTGAGCGCGGTGCCGCTGTTCCTTCTTATGGGGCATGTCGCGGCCAAGGCTGGCATCACGCAGGACATCTATCGGGCGACGCGCGCCTGGTTGGGGCATCTCAAGGGCAGTGTGGTGATTTCCACGACGGTTGCGGCAGTTGCCTTTGCCGCGTGTTCCGGGTCGACAACGTCGTCGACTGCGGTGTTCGGGCGTGTCGCGATCCCGGAAATGCTGCGTCTCAAGGTGAACCGCAAACTGGCCGCTGGCTGTGTGGCCACGGTGGGCACGCTTGCCGGTATGATCCCGCCTAGCATCAACTTGATCGTATACGGGATTATCGCGCGGGAATCTGTGCCCAAGCTGTTGATCGCCGGCATTGTTCCGGGGTTGCTGACGGCGTTTGCATACCTTGTGATGATCTATATCCGTGTGAGCCGTAACCCCGACATGGCGCCGGCCCTGCCCAAAGCCGGGATCGAAGAGCGTTTGCAATCTTTGAAAGGCGTCTGGAGCTTTCTGGTACTTGGCAGCGTCGTGATCGGCGGCATCTATGCTGGCATCATCACCCCGACAGAAGCCGGTGCAATTGGGGCCATCGGATCTTTCCTGATCGCATTGCTGCGCAAACGGATGTCCTTTGCGGTTTTGAAAGAGGTCTTTCTTGACACCGCGCAGACCACATCGGTGATCTTCATCATTCTCGTCGGGGCCTTGATCTTCTCGTCCTACCTGGCGGTAAGTGGCGCATCGGGGGCGGTGTCCGAATATATCGTCGGTCTTGATATGTCGATGATGGGCATTGTCTGTATCTATGTCCTGCTCTTGCTGGTGTTGGGCTGTATGGTTGATCCGGTGTCGGTGATGTTCCTGACCGTGCCGATCTTTGTGCCGCCGCTGATCGAACTGGGCGCGCATCCGATCTGGTTGGCGATTGTTGTGGTCAAAACGCTGGAGATCGGATTGATCACACCCCCGGTCGGATTGAATGCCTTTGTTCTCAAAGGGGTCGCACCGTCCTTCTCATTAAAAGAGATTTTCGGCGGTATCTGGTGGTTCCTGCAGGTTGAGGTGATCACCTTGCTGATGATCCTCTTCATTCCGGTCATCGCGACCTTCTTGCCCGAACTGGCCTATGCCAAATGACGGCGTGATCTTCGCCCTTTAAGCGCACCAGATGCGGCCAATGATTTGGGTGGTTTCCCGATCGTTGGCCGCATTTGTTTTGGGGGCAGGGTGGTGGTGCTCGTCCTAGCGCAGGACCAGCTCTGCCGGAAAAGAGGTTTTCAGAACCTGTTCTGTGGGCGAGGTGGCGGAAATCAAGGCAATGGCGCTTTCGACCAAAGGTTCCACCGGCACCCTGATTGTCGTCATGCCGCCATTTATCCATTGATAAAATGACGGATCGCCATAGCCCACAAAGGCCGGCTGACTGTCGTTTGCGCCCAGGCTGTCCATGAAGGCACTGAGCGCGCCGTTCGAGATTTCGAAACCGCCACAGACCAGGGCCGTCGCCTGGCGCGACGTCAGGATTTCGGCGGCATTGCTGCGGCCCATTTCGAAAGAGGGTGTTCCTGTTCGGATCAATTCAGCAGGGGTTTCCAGTCCAAGATCATGCGCACCGGCCAGAAACGCCGCAAGGCGGCCTCGGCCGCTCGACAGGGTTTCGTCCGCCCCGATATAGGCAATGCGGCTGTGCCCGGCCTGTGCCAAATGCGCCACCGCCGCGATGATGGCGGGGGAATCTTCGACAAGGATTGACGGGTTCGGGGTCGGGCTTTCGCGTCGGCGGATCAGCTCGATCAACCGCATGGAATCCGGCGGCGACACCTTGGCGGGTGTATCCCCGGGTGCGGGAACCATCACCACACAAGCGGCCTGAATTTCGCGCAGCCGGTCAAGCGCCTGTTGTTCCGTTTCGATATTGTCATTGGTCAAATGAATGACAAGCTGCAAGGCATGCGCATCACAGGCGAGGGCCATTGCATTGGCAAAACGCGCATAAAATTCGTTGACGATATTGGGCAGAACCAAGCCGACAATCTTGGCCCCATCCCCCCGCATTGCCATCGCAGCGGCGTTTTTCACATAGCCAAGCTCACGTGCGCGATTTTGAACCGCGTCTCGCGTTTCTTTTAGGACATTCGGGTTGTTCGACAGCGCGCGCGAGACTGTCATGTGAGAAATGCCAAGGTCCTTGGCAATCGATTTGATGGTGACGCGGGTCAAAGCGGATACCTTTCAAGACTTCGGTTTACTAGCATTTAGTTTGGGATGTGTCTTGACAGAAAAAGGTGCTTTATCCTAGATGTTCACGTGAACATAGTATGGACCCACGCCAAATGACCCAGGCACTGGAACAGAGATGCAAAGACCTGATCGTGGATCTGGGGCTTGGCCGTATCTCGGAAATTACGTCGATTGTACCGCTGACGGGGGGGGTTGCCTCTGACATCGCGCGTGTTGCGGTGGGGGACGCGCAGTATTGCGTCAAGTTTGCCTTGCCCAAGCTCAAGGTCGCTGCGGATTGGCGCGCGCCCGTTCACCGCAACGCCGCAGAATACGCGTGGTTACAGGTCGCCGCAGACATCCTGCCACAAAACGCCGTGCAGCTTTTTGGCAGGTCGGACACGGCACATGGCTTTGCGATGGAGTTTGTCACCGGTGCGGGTGTCTATCTGTGGAAGGCCCGGATGCTTGCGGCGGCCGCCCCAAAGGGGGAGGCCGCAATCGTCGGTGACATGATCGGACGCATTCATGCGGCCTCGACCGCCCCGGCATTCAACAAAACCCCGTTTCAAAATCACGACGATTTCCGCGCCCTCAGGATCGAGCCCTATCTGACCTTCACGGCCAGCGCCCATCCCGAAGTGGCGGGGCAGCTGAACGCATTGGCGGCCATGCTCTATGACAGTTCCGCCGTTCTGGTGCATGGCGACGTCAGCCCAAAGAACATTCTGTTTCGCGATGGCGGGGCAATTGTTCTGGACGCCGAATGCGCGACGATGGGGGACGCCAGTTTCGACACGGCATTTTGCCTCAATCATCTGGTGCTTAAATCCGTGCATATCCCCGAAACGCGTCGCGCGTTGCTGGCGGAAATCGGCGCTTTCTGGTCGGCCTATGCCCCCCATGTAACATGGGAGCCGCAGGCGCAGCTGGAAGGTCGGGTTGCCCGGCTGCTGCCGGCATTGATGTTGGCGCGGGTCGACGGAAAATCCCCCGTAGAATATCTGGATGAGGCCGAGCGCGCGCAGGTGCGCGGCTTGGCCCTTTCCCTGATCGAACAACCGGCCTCAACCCTTTCAGCGGTGGTTGAGCGTCTGACAACAGATTTGAAGGAAACATAAACGTGTCACATATCAAAGACGTAATCGGGCGGCGGGTCTGGGACTACGCGGGCATCCAACGGTCGAAGTGGATGTCGTTCTGGACACTGGCACAATCGGGCGTGCCATTGCACCGGCAGGGGCGTCGCGCGGCACGCGTGAGGCGATTGACCTGCGCGATGGTGGTGCCGCGCTGCAAGGCAAGAACGTCAGGCGTGCCTTGGAAAACGTGAATGGCCCCATTGCGGCCGCGCTCAAAGGGCGGGATGTGCAGGATCAATCCGGCGCAGATGCGGCCATTCTTGCGCTTGATCCGTCACCGTTGAAAAACACCTTGGGCGGCAATGCCACGGTTTCGACATCCCTCGCGGTTCTGCATGCGGCGGCGGCGGATACGGGCTGTGCCTTGTGGCGGCATGTGGCGGATCAGACCGGGTTCACACCGTCATTGCCATTGCCCGAAATCCAGATTTTTGGCGGCGGGGCCCATGCGGGACGCCGCGTCGACATACAGGATTTCATGATCATGGTCCCCGGCGCCAGCAGCTTTGACGAAGTGATGGAGATCACGAACGAAGTCTATTTCGCGGCCTGGCGACATCATGCGGTCCAGGGGGAAACTGGCGGGGGTGGCCGACGAGGGCGGCTGGTGGCCGATGTTTGACAGCAACGAAGAGGCGCTGGAAACGCTGATCGGTGCGATCGAAAAAGCGGGCGAGAAACCCGGTGACCGGGTTGTCATATCGCTCGACATTGCGGCTTCTGAGTTTTGCAGCGATGGCCGTTACCAGCTGGCGCTTGAAAATCGCGACATGGACAGCAGCGCCATGATCGACATGTTGGGCGGCTGGCTTGATGCCTATCCGATTGTTTCAATCGAAGACCCGCTTGCCGAAACCGACAAGGACGGCACGCGCGAGTTTACGCGCCGCTTTGGCGACAAGGTGCAGATCATCGGCGACGATTACCTTGTGACCAACGCGGCCCTTGTGGAACAGGCCCAGACAGATGGTGCCTGCAACGCGGTGCTGATCAAGGTCAATCAAGCTGGCACCGTCACTGAAAGCTTTGACACCTTCCGCAAGGCACGGGCCGGGGGCTGGGGCGCGATTGTTTCGGCGCGCTCTGGCGAAACCGAAGACGTCTCGATCAGCCATCTGGCGACCGGATTGGGCGGGGGACAGCTGAAGGTCGGCTCGTTCACCCGATCAGAGCGGATGGTGAAATGGAACGAATGCCTCCGCATTCAGGACACGCTTGGCGCACAGGCCTTTGTCGGGGGCGCGCCCTTGGCGAACACATGGTGGGGCCAACAGAATAACAAGGGACGAAAATCATGAAGCTCGCGCGTTATGGTGACCGGTATGGCACCAAAATTCCCTGTATCCTTGATGCCGATGGCGTGGCGCGCGATGCCTCGTCCATTGTGCAGGACTTTGGCCCGCGAACCCTGTCGCCCGAATTGTTGGCGACGCTTGCAGCCACCGATCCCCAAAGCCTGCCTGTCGCGGATATCGCTGGCAAACGGTTGGCGCCGCCCGTGGCGCAGCCCTTCAACATCTGGTGCGTCGGCCTGAACTATTCGGACCACGCAAAAGAGGCCGGTCTACCGGTGCCCGACGAGCCCATTTTGTTCAACAAATCCACAGTGACCTACTGTGGTGCGGGTGACGATATCCTCAAATCTGCCCAGATGACAAAACTGGACTGGGAGGTGGAGCTGGGGATCGTCATCGGCAAACCTGCGCTCAACATTTCCAAAGCAGAGGCAATGGATCACATCGCCGGTTTTGTCGTGGTGAACGACCTGTCGGAACGGGCGTGGCAGATGGAGCGGTCGGGTCAATGGGTCAAAGGCAAAAGCTTTCCCAATTTCTGTCCGACCGGGCCGTTTCTGGCAACCAGAGACGAGATCGAAGACGTGCAAAACCTGGGCATGTGGCTTGATGTGAATGGCACGCGCATGCAAACCGGCAATACCGCAACGATGATTTTCGATGTGGCAACCATCGTCAGCTACATGTCTGAATTCACACGCCTGGAGGCCGGCGATCTGATTTGCACCGGCACACCACCGGGTGTGGGCGCAGGCATGACACCGCCCGTCTGGTTGAACGTCGGCGATGAAGTATCCCTTGGGATCGACGGATTAGGTGCACAAAAACAGAAGGTTGTCGCCTTTTAACGGCAGGCGCGGATCGAAGAAGGGAACACATATGAATACTCTGGATCTTCAGGGCCGTCGGGCCGTGATCACAGGTGGTGCCCGCGGTATGGGGTTCGCCTTTGCCAAACGGTTTTTGGAAAGCGGGGCCTCTGTCGCCCTGTGGGACGTCAACGAGGTGGCGCTGGAGCGGGCCAAAACGGCGCTTGATCCATTGGGCAAGGTGATCACCGACAGGGTCGATGTGTCGGATTATGCCAATGTCGAAACCGCCGCTACACAGGCCGCCGAGGCGCTGGGCGGTATCGACATATTGGTCAACGCGGCGGGGATCGCGGGGGTGAACACGGCGCTGGTCGATTATCCGATCGACACCTGGAACGCGGTGATGAACGTGAACCTGAACGGGATTTTTCACACCTGCCGGGCCATCGTGCCCCATATGCAAACAGGCGATTACGGGCGGATTGTGAACATCTCGTCCATGGCGGGCAAAGAGGGCAATCCCAATGCGTCGGCCTATTCCGTGTCAAAGGCTGGTGTGATCGGCTTGACCAAAAGCCTTGGCAAAGAGCTGGCAACAAGCAACATCCGCGTCAATGCGATTTGCCCGGCCGTGATCAAAACGGAAATGCTGGACGATGTCACAGAGGAACAAATCGGCTATATGCTGGCCAAGATCCCGATGGGGCGCATGGGCACGGTGGAAGAGATTTCCGCGATGGTCGGCTGGATGTGTTCGCAGGAATGCTCTTATTCGACGGGGGCGGTTTTCGACCTCTCTGGTGGGCGCGCGACCTATTGAGCTGGCCGCGCGATGCAGGTGGCTTTAGGGGGGGGGGGAACCGCTTGGCGAGGTTGCCGGAGGGCGGGTTGGCGCACACCGCCCTTCGGGATGGCCTAGCTCACCGGCACCACATCCACCGTATGCAGCGTGTCCTGATCGCCAGAGGATCGCAGGCTGCCCTTGACCGGGGCGACATCGCTGTAGTCACGGCCAAAAGCCACGGTGATATGATCGGCAGAGACCAGAACATTGTTGGTGGGGTCAATTTCGATCCAGCCGTTTTCCATCCCGCACCATGCCCGGACCCAGGCGTGCATCGCATCCGCCCCTTCCAGTCGCGGTTGCCCCTCTGGCGGTTCGGTCCGCAAGAAACCAGAGACATAGGCCGCAGGTATGCCAAGTGCGCGCAGCGCCGAGATCATCACGTGGCTGTAATCCTGACAGACCCCGCGCCGGGCCTGAAACGCCTCAAGCGGGGTGGTGGCCACATGGGTGGCGTCGGGATCGAAATCGAATGTGTCGTGGATGGCGCGGCTGATGGCGCGAACCGCATCAAGGGTCGACATCTGTGGGGTCGCCGTCGCGCGGGCAAAAGCCGCAATATCGGGGTCGGCGGCAATTCGCGGAGAAACGCCAAGGAAATGGTGCGGCGACGCCGGGGATATGCTGCGCAATCCGCCAAGCTCGCCGCCAATGTCCGCGACAGAGCAGCTGAGGTCCAGAGAGGTGTCGACCGTATCGCGCTGGATACGGCCCTGAAAGACAAATTCGATCTCATCCAGCCGCATGTCGTGGGCAACCTCGACTGTGGGATTGCCAAAGAAATCCTGACCCGGCAGCCGATAGTTCGGGTTTGGCGTGATGTCGATCCGACTGTTCAGCGTTTGTTGCCCCGCCATTTCACGTGGGGCCATGCGCAAAACGGTGCGGCTGGCGGCGGCAGGTTGGTAGTAGCGATAGGCGATCCGTAGTCTGACATCATAGAGCATGGCGGATCAACTCAGGTATGTTGTTGTAAGGGCGTCGGAAATTTCGATCAGCTCGCCGCGCATCGCAATCAGGCTTTCGGTGGTGATGTCGCCGGGCTGGGCCACGCGCAATTGGGTATGAATGCGCAGCACAAGGCGGCTGGCATCGCCCATGCGCGACAAATGCAACCCTTCGGCCATATGGGCCTCGGCGCGGCGAATTTCATTGATCTGATAGGCGATGGATCGCGGGTTGTCGTCGTCCAGCGCCAAAAGGTCGATCACCGTATCGCGGCTGGTCTCCACCGAATAGCGCCGCCGGTGGCTCATCACGCTTTCGCCGATTTCGACGGCAACATCCAGACCACCATCGGGAATGCCGGGATCGGCAAACCGCGCCAGCAATGCGGCGGTCTGATTGGCGCGTTCCAACGCGCGCCCGATCCACAGGAACCGCCAACCGTTGAAGCGGAACATGTTTTCATGCACCAGCCCGGAAAACCCCGCCAGTTTGCGCAGCAGCACGCCCATGGCGCGGGCGGCATCATCGCCGTGGTTCAGCCGGGGGGCGAATTCCCGCGCGGTCGAGGCCAGATCCGACAGCGCGTTCCAACCGTCGGTGGAAAATCGGTCCCGCACCTTGGAGGCGCAACCAAGGCTCGAGTAAACAATCCCAAAAGACCGTCCGGCAGGGGCTCATGCGGGGACATGCCCCAGCCTTCGAGATAGAGCGCCATCGCTTCGGTCAGGGGCAGGGTGTCCGGCCCATAGGTTTCCAGCCGCCCATGATAGGCACGCAGCATCCGCACCGCCGCTTCGGCGCGTTCCACATAGCGGCCCAACCAATAAAGATTGTCCGCCGCGCGCGAGGGCAGAAGCCCCGGCATCCGGCGCAGAAACGGACCTTTGGGGGTTTCCGCCAGCGTGTCCTTGGCCACCGGTTTGTCCGACACGATCCAGACATCCGCCACCGACCCGCGGCCTGCATCGCCAGGGCGGTTGGATCGGCGGTGCGGCCAATCCGGGCATAGCCCCCGGGCATCACCACCCAGCCGCGCGGGGTGCGCGCCGCAAAGACCCGCACCACCATCGGACGCGGCACCAAGGCACCGTCGATCATGGCCAGCATGGTCGACAGGCGCACGGCCTCTTGACCGACCAGAGCTTTGCCTTCCTGAGTGACCCAATCCTGTACCGTTCCGGGGGTGGATCTGCGCACCTCGTCGCCGAGCGTATAGCTGGCGTTGGAATCAAATGGCAGATGGGTGGAATTGGCCGGGCCGATCAACATGCGGTCAAGATTGCCCAGCACATAATTGCGCTCTTTGGCCTGCCCGCACCACCACGAAGCGATATTGGGCATCTTCAACGGCGCGCCCAGCAGCCGCTGACAGATCCGGGGCAAAAACGCCAGCATGGCACGGGATTCCAGCACGCCCGAGCCGAGGCAATTCACCATGGTCACCGCGCCGCCGCGCAGCGCCGAAACCATGCCCGGCGTGCCAAGTGCCGAGCCTTCGTCAAGTTCCAGCGGATCGGCAAACCGTGAATCCAGCCGTCGCCACAACACGCTGATCGGTTGCGGGCCATGAATGGTGCTGACCGTCAGGCGGCCGTTTTCAACCTTCAACTCCTCGCTTTCGAGCAGCAGAAAGCCAAGATAGCGGGCGATGTAGGCATGTTCGAAATAGGTGTCGGTGTTGGTGCCGGGCGTCAGGATCGCCACCAGATCCATGTCGGTTTCCCGCAATCCGATCAGCGCATCGCGGAAATGGCGATAAAATCCCGCCAGCCGTTCGATATTCATGCCGGAAAACAGATCCGGGAACACATGGCTTGTTGCCATCCGGGTTTCCAGCGCAAAACCGGACCCCGACGGGGCCTGGGTCCGGTCGCCCAGAACAAACCAGCGTCCGTCGGGCGCACGGCCAATTTCAAACGCCAGAAAATGCAGGAAATTCCCCGACCGGGGCGTGACATTCACGATCGGGCGCAGCCATTCCGGGTTCTGCGCCACCAGCTCGGCGGGCAGCATTCCGTTGCGGATCAGATCGCCGGGACCATAAAGGTCGGCCATCACCCGTTCCAACAGGTCGGCGCGCTGGGTGATCCCTTCGACCACGGTCTGCCATTCGGTGCCGTCGATCATCACCGGGATATGGCTGAGCGGCCAATCGCGTTCGGTAGAGCCGTCCTGGGTGTATTGCCGGAAATAGACCCCGGCATCATGAAGATATTGGTCGCCGCGCGTGAAAGCGCGCGACAGACCCTCTGGTGTTTGCCCCGCCAGATGGCGGATCAATGGCTTCCAGACATCCCGCATGGTGCCATTGCGATGCAACAGCTCGTCCGGCACGCCTTCGGGCGGCGCGTAACCTGAAATCAGGTCAAAGGGTGCCTCGGCCTTGGGCATTTATGCGGCGTCTTTCTATTTGGGTGGGGTCGGTCCCGTAACGGACCCTATACACCCGGCGCGCGCCGCAAATCTACCGTCATTGGAAACTCTGGATGCGGGTTTTCCGCCGGTGGCCAGTAAGATCCCGGTGTGTGGCCGAATTTTTCGAACCGCGCCAGGCGCCTTGCATCCGCTTCGTTTGTGTTGACCGGGAAGTGGTCATAGTTCCGCCCGCCGGGGTGGGCCACATGATAGGTACAGCCCCCCAATGCGTGACCGGTCCAGGTGTCAAAGATGTCAAAGGTCAGTGGCGCATCGACCGGCAGGACCGGGTGCAATGCTTCGGCCGGTTGCCAGGCCTTGAACCGCACGCCACCGATCGACACGCCGGAGCTGTCGGTCGTATGCATCGGCACCCGGCGCTTGTTGCAGGCCACGATATAGCGGTCCGGTTCGGTCGCGGTCAGCTGCACCTGCATGCGTTCCACCGAACTGTCGGTATAGCGCACCGTGCCGCCAATTGCGCCGCGCTCGCCCAGAACATGCCAGGGTTCCAGCGCTTGCCGCACCTCCAGATGCACGCCATCGGCCTCGACCTCGCCGGCAAAGGGGAAACGGAATTCACGCTGGGCCTCGTACCATTCAGAGCGGAATTCGAACCCGTGTTGCTTCAGATCGCGCAGCACGCCCAGGAAATCCTGCCAGACAAAATGCGGCAGCATGTAACGGTCGTGCAGCACCGTGCCCCAGCGGACCGGCGTGCCCTGGATCGGGGCCTTCCAGAAACGTGCCAGAAGCGCGCGGATCAGCACCTGTTGTGCCAGCGACATCTTGGAATCCGGTGGCATCTCGAAGCCACGGAATTCGACCAGACCCAGACGCCCGGTCGGGCCGTCAGGCGAAAACAGCTTGTCGATACAGATCTCGGCGCGGTGGGTGTTGCCGGTCACGTCAATCAGGATGTTGCGCAACAGACGGTCAACCAACCAAGGTTGGGGCGCCGGACCTTCGCCCGGTGCCGGGATCTGTGACAGTGCGATTTCCAGCTCGTACAGCGTGTCGTGGCGTGCTTCGTCGATCCGTGGGGCTTGCGATGTCGGGCCAATGAACAGACCCGAGAACAAGTAGCTGAGCGAGGGGTGGCGCTGCCAATAAAGGATCAACGACCGCAGCAGGTCAGGACGGCGCAGGAAGGGCGAGTCATTGGGCGTCAAGCCACCGACAACTACATGGTTGCCGCCGCCGGTGCCGGTGTGTTTGCCGTCGATCATGAATTTGTCTGCGCCAAGACGGCAATTGCGTGCCTCTTCATAAACGCCGTTGGTGATCGCCTTGCAGTCATCCCAGTTGTGGGCCGGTTGCACGTTGACCTCGATCACGCCGGGATCGGGTGCGACCTTGATGTTGTTGATCCGGGGATCGTTGGGCGGTGAATAGCCTTCGACATGGATCGGCAGGCCCAGTTCCTCGGCGGTTTTCTCTGCTGTGGCCAACAGATCAAGATAGTCTTCCAGCCGTTCGACCGGCGGCATGAACAGGCACAGCTTGCCGTCGCGCGGCTCCAGCGCGATTGCGGTGCGCACGGCGCCTTCGGTCGGGTCGATCCCGGTGCGGGCCATTTGGTCCATCCGGGTCTGACGCTCGCCTTCGCCGTCATCCACGGGGGCGGTGACCGGTTGTTTGTGCTCCTTCGAGACATCCGGCGTTGCGGCGGCCTCTTCCTTGGCGATGCGCGTCAACTCTTCGGTCAGCAGCCGGCGACGTTCGTCGACCTCTTCGTGGAAGTTCGGCAGATCTTCGACATCAAGCGAGGTATCGGCCGGATAGACATATGGGTAAGACACCTCTGGCACATGGGGCAGGGCGCCCAATGGCAGGCGGAACCCCACCGGGCTATCGCCGGGGATCAGGAACAGATGGCCGCGCCGGGTCTTCCAGCGCTCCGACCGCCAGCCGCTTTGCGATTTGGCCTGCCAACGCTGGATCGGCAAGACAAAGCAGGCGGCCTCGTTCAGACCACGGGCAAACACCTTGGCAATGCGCGCTCTTGCCTCCGGGTCTTTCAGTTTGGGATCGTCGGGCGTGACATTGACCGGCAAATCCGCCTCTTGCAGCACCCAGACCGCCGGGTCCTCAAACGTGGGTTGGGCATAATCCGGCTCCAGCCCCAGGTTCTGCGAGAATTTGGTCAGAAACGCCTCGGTCTCTTTGATGCCTGCGGGTTTCTCGGGTTTTTCCTTGGCAATCAGGTCCGGGTTGGACCAGATCGGTTTGCCATCGCGGCGCCAGTAAAGACCAAAGGTCCAGCGCGGCAGGGTTTCGCCGGGATACCATTTGCCCTGACCGTAATGCAGGAACCCACCGGGGGCAAAGCGGTCGCGCAACCGGCGGATCAATTGATCGGCAAGCTCGCGCTTTTGCGGGCCGACGGCCGCGGTGTTCCATTCCGGGCTTTCGTAATCGTCGATCGACACGAATGTCGGCTCGCCGCCCATGGTCAGGCGCATGTCCTGTTCTTCCATTTCGGCGTCGATCTTGTGACCAAGCTTGTCCAGCGCCTTCCAGGAGTCTTCGGAAAACGGTTTGGTGATCCGGGGGTGTTCGGCGACGCGATTGACCGTCATGTCGAAATCAAATTCGACCTCGGGCTGGCCGTCGGCGGTGAACCCGCCGGTGATCGGCGCGGCGTTGCGGTAATGCGGTGTCGAACACAGGGGAATGTGGCTCTCGCCGGTCAAGAGGCCAGAGGTCGGATCAAGCCCGATCCAGCCAGCGCCGGGCAGAAACACCTCGCACCAGGCATGTAGATCGGTGAAATCCACTTCGGTGCCGGCGGGGCCGTCCAGCGACACAAGATCGGGCTTCAACTGGATCAGATATCCAGAGGTAAAGCGCGCCGCAAATCCCAGGTTGCGCAGGATCTGCACCAACAACCAGGATGTGTCCCGGCAGGAGCCCTTTTTCTTTTTCAGTGTCACCTCGGGTGTCTGAACGCCGGGTTCCATGCGGATGACATAACCGATGTCTTTTTCAAGCTGTGCGTTCAGCGCAACCAGAAAATCGACAGTATTTTTTGCCTTCTTTGGCAGCTTCGACAGATATTTCGCCAGACGCGGCCCGGTTTTTTCCGGTTTGCGATAAATCACCAGATCATCGCCGAATTCATCCGGGTATTTGAACGGGAACTTCTCTGCGGTTTCATCAACAAAGAAATCAAACGGGTTATAGACCGTCATATCGGCCACCAGATCGACCTCGATGCGGAATTCCCGCACCGGTTCGTGGAAAACAAACCGGGACTGCCAGTTGCCATAGGGGTCTTGCTGGTGGTTCACAAAGTGATCTTCCGGCGTCACCTTCAGCGAGTGCGAGATGACCCGCGTTCGCGAATGCGGGGCCGGTCGAAGGCGAATGATTTGCGGCCCCAATGTGACCGGGCGGTCGTATTTGTAATGGGTCAGATGTCTGATGCTTGCCGTAATAGTCATATTGTCCGCCTACATTTGGTCCCCGACATAGTTGATGCCTGTTCGGGTAAGTCAATGTAAAGCTCTGCTTCCTTCAACGGCCCGGCAATATAAAAGCTTTGCGCGATTGCCTGCTTTTTCGGCATCGGGACTGGCGGTGGCGGCCGCGGATGGTCAATGCGTTGCCGTCATGCAACAAACATCCAGGCCCCAGGGCAGGGTTCGACGATTTTTCAGACAGACCTGTTTCACGGCGGGCGCAGTTGAAATCGGTTGCAAATCGGCCCGGCAGCCCCCCGAAAAACGGCACAAATTCCCCGAAATCATTGAAGCCCCGGAACTTATCCACATCACATGTGATGCCGATGTCTCTGGATTCCCCGCAAAAATTAGACCCGACAACGAAAAAAGTCTTTTTTGGGGCGTGGGGATCAGGTAATGTCGAAGTAATGAAACGACGTGACCCACTGTGTAAAGAGGTCACGCGAGGTAGAGCGGTGAAAGTTATGAATGCGATAGATTATGTCGTCCGCACATCTGCGGGCGCAATTCAACGTGACGTATTACAGTCGGGTGACCAAAACGCGGTTATCGCAGTGGCGCCTGGGGCGGAAGTCTCACTGAATTTGATGCAGTCGGACATGCGCGGATATACCCGCAGCGGCGAAAATCTGCATATTGAATTGGCCGATGGCCGGGTCATCACGCTGCAAGGCTATTTTGCCGATGTCGCGGACGAGCCGCGGTTGTTCATCAGCAGCGACGGTGTCCTGCACGAAGTATTCTTTGCCGAAGGCAACAATGGCGTTCTGTTCGCCGAATATGGTCAAAGCGCCGAATGGGGCAAGTGGTCGCCGAACGACGCGCTGATCCACTCTGGCCGTCCCGAGGTGGTGACAGCCGAGGTGTATGGCGCAGAAGACAACGAAGTGTCGATGCTGGCCGCGGGCCTTTTGGGCGGTGGATCGCTCTTGGGGGCGGCTGGTGCGGCGGGTGCGGCGGCGCTTGGTCTTGCGGCCCTTGGTGGCGGCAGCAGTGGCGGCGGAGGCAACGGGGCGGGCCCGGTTGCGCCGACCGTGGACGACACATCTGTTGTCGTGGGCGGCGATGGCGCCGATGAAACCGTGACGGTCACCGGCACGGGCGAGCCTGGCGACGAAGTCGAAGTGGTCATTGGCGGCGAAACCGTGAATACCGTTGTTGATGACAATGGCGAATGGGAAGTTGTCTTTGAGGGTGAGAATTTCCCCGACGACGGCACCTATCCTGTTGAGGTAACAGTCTCCGGCGACGGCGAAGATGACGTGACCGAGCTGACCGGTCCCGAAGTGGTGATTGACCTGACCGGTCCGGCAACGGCCGTCACCGGGGGCACCGCAGAGGCGGGCGATCTGATCAACCTCGAAGCGCATCCCAATGGGCTGACGGTTACCGGCACGGGCGAAGTTGGCGCCGGGGTCACCGTGACCATCGACGACGTCACGCATGAAACCACCGTGGACGAAACCGGTGGCTGGTCCGTCGATTTCACCCAGGATGAAATTGCCGGTGGGGAATATACCACCGACGTGACCGTGGTGTCGGAAGACAGCTTTGGCAACACCACCACATTGACCGAAACGGTTGTGGTCGACACGATCCCGAATGACATCACGATCAATACCGCCGTCATCGGCGCCGAAGGCGTGGTGAACGCGGATGAGGCCGCCGGCGAGGTTGTGATCACCGGCACGGCAACACCCGGCGCAGCGCTTGAGGTTGCGGTGGCTGGCCTGACCCAATCTGTGACGGCTGACGCGGATGGCAATTGGACCACGACATTGCCCAGCGGCACCCTGGCCGCAGGTGAATATGATGCGCCGATCACCGTGACGTCGACCGATGGCGCCGGAAACGCATCGTCGGTATCGGGCAGCTTTGCGGTGGATACCATCCCGAACGACATCACCATCAACACCGCGATCATTGGTGGCGACGGTGTGGTGAACGCCGATGAAGCGACCGGCGATCTGGCAATCACCGGCACAGCGACGCCGGGCGCCGTTGTGGACGTGACCGTTGCGGGCGTGACCCAATCGGTGACCACGGATGCATCCGGCAATTGGGGTTTCACCCTGGCCGGCGGCAGCTTTGAGCCTGGTGAATATGATGCCACCATCACCGCAACTTCGACCGATGCGGCGGGCAATACGTCTTCTGTGTCGGGGCAGGTCACGATCGACACTGTGCCCAATGACATCACCATCAACACCGCAATCATTGGTGGCGACGGCGTGGTGAATGCTGGCGAAGCGGCGGGTGATCTGGCGATCACCGGCACGGCGACGCCGGGCGCTGTGGTGGATGTGACCGTTGCGGGTGTGACCCAATCGGTGACCACGGATGCATCCGGCAATTGGGGCTTTACCCTGCCGGGTGGCAGCTTTGCGGCGGGCGTCTATGATGCGCCGATCACCGCAACATCGACCGATGCCGCAGGCAATACCAGCGGCACCGCCAGCACGGTACAGATTGATACCGAGGTTTCGGTCACGCTGAACGATGCCAGCATCGAAACCGATGGTGTCATCAATGCGGAAGAGCGGGCCGATGGGGTCCAGGTGACCGGCACAGCCGAGGCCGGCGCAACGGTCGAGGTGACCATGGGCACCGCGACGCTGACCACGCTGGCCGGGGCCGATGGCCAATGGTCTGTGTCCTATTCGGCCGCGGATGTTCCCACGGGCGAGGTTTCGGTACCGATCAATGTGACTGCCACCGACAGCAACGGCAATGTGACCACGACCAGCGGTTCCGTGCAGGTCGACAGCTTGGTCACGCCATTACAGCTGGATGCGCTGCCCGGCGGCAGCGATGCGGTTGTGAATGCCGAAGAGGCGCTTCAGGGTCTGACCCTGACGGGCGTTGTTGAACCCGGCAGCAGCCTGACTGTCACCCTTGATGGTGTCAGCCATGCCGCGACCGTGGCGGCGGATGGCACATGGAGCGTGGCCTTCCCGGCGTCCGATCTGCCGTCTGGCGAGCAATCAGTCACTCTTGATCTGACTGCGACGGATCAGGCCGGCAACACCCGGACCGAAACCCAGATGGCGAGCTTTGACACCGATGCGGGGACGCTGACGTTGTCGTCTGAGGCGATCGAAGGTGACGATGTCATCAATATGGTCGAAGCTTCGGACGGCGTGGTGATCCACGGCACGTCCAATCCCGGCGCGACTGTCACTGTGACATTGGCGGGGGTGACCCATACCGCGCTGACCGATGCGGCGGGCAATTGGACCACGACCTATGGCGCGAACGAGATCGCACCCGGCACCTATCAGGCCGACATCACGGCTGAAACCACCGATGCGGCGGGCAACACATTGCAGGTCAGCGACAGTGTTCAGGTCGACACCGAGGTGGTGAATTTTGCCAATCTCGACGTTTCGGCCGGAACCGACGATGTGATCAACGCCGCAGAAGCCAGCCAGGGGGTGACCATCACCGGCACCACCGAGCCGGGCGCAAGCGTCATGGTCACGATCGAAGGCGAGAGCCGCCCCGGGGTTGTGGATGCCAATGGCAATTGGTCGGCCATGTTCGAAGATGGATCGATCACCGCCGGCGAATATGACACGACCGTAAGCGTCACAAGCACCGATGCTGTCGGCAACGTCGCCGAAATCAGCGAACCTGTGCGGATCGACACCTTTGTCAACACGCTGGCGCTGACGTCCTCTTCTGCGGGCAGCGATGGGGTGGTGAACACCGAAGAACTGCAATCCGGCGATGCGCTGCAACTTGCAGGGCAGGTGGAGCCGGGGTCGGTGGTGTCTGTCGCCTTCAACGGTCAGGATTATGTGGCAACGGTGGCCGCGAGCGGTGCCTGGACGGTGGATATCCCGGCAGCAAATGTGCCGCTGGGCGAATATGAAGCCTCTTTCGCGGTGTCGGCCACCGATGCGGCGGGCAACACCGATACCATCACCGAAACGCTGCAAATCGACACCG
The DNA here is from genome assembly GCF_055808435.1 of Marinovum sp. J2-8. Taxonomy (NCBI): domain Bacteria; kingdom Pseudomonadati; phylum Pseudomonadota; class Alphaproteobacteria; order Rhodobacterales; family Roseobacteraceae; genus Marinovum; species Marinovum sp. J2-8. Next base: position 654,110 of record NZ_JBVVRZ010000003.1, read on the forward strand.
AAGCCCCTGATGGGGCAATCATCGAAAGCATCACCCAGGGTGTCACCGGCATTCGTGGCATTTCCACCCAGCTCAGCGATGACACGCAGGATGTTCTGCAAGTGTCTGAAACCGGGGTGGTCAGTGATGTGAACATGACCGCCGTCGACATTCCGGCAATCAACGAGACCAACTTCATCTTTGCACAAAACGTGCCGGATGGGTCGGATCTGATTGTCAGCACAACGGATGATGCGGGCAACAGTCGGTCGAACTATCTGGTGCTTGACGACGAGGTTGTCGGCACCGAGGTCAGCCTCGGCAATCCCGGATTGGGCGCGCATAATGTCGAAGCGGTTGATCTGGAATTTGCCGAAGAGGCGCATTTGACCCTGAGCGAGGCAGATGTTGTGGCGCTGTCCGGTGCCAGCGATACGCTGACCGTTTATGGCGATGGCGACGATCAGGTGACCCTGACCGGGGCGACCCATCTGGGCCGCGTAACCAATGGCGATGGCCAGAGCTTTGCTGAATATCAATTGGGCGATGCGACGGTATTGATCGACGAAGACATCACCAACGTTGTCATCTGACACCAACATTAGTAGGGCCGCGGCGATGCCGCGGCCCGTGCTTCGGACAAGACCGACCATAAAAACAAGCGCGAAAGGCAGTGCGCGGATGAGGCGGGACATCTACAGGGCAAATCGGGCGGCAGGGCTTCTGCCGTGTCTGTTGGTATTGGCGGGCTGTATGTCCGATGGCGACGGCGCGGGTAATTCCGTGACGCGGTTTTTGCAATCCAAACCGATGTTGAACGGGTCAGCAGAGCAGGGCGGCGAAGCCGACACTGCTGCTGCGGCGGAAAAACGGGGGGTGGCGTCACCGATCATTGCCACCTTGCAGGAGCGGCGCAGCATCCTTGATCCGGCATCGCCTTATGGCGCGGTGGCGGGCGCGGTCATGGCCTCTTCTGCGCGCACCGCAGAAGCAGAGCTGCGCGCAGCGCGCCTGCGGGCGCAGGCGGCCTCCAAGAATTGGCTGCCGTCGATTGGTCCCAACATCTCTCTGAATTCGATGGGGGAATTCGTCACATCGCTGTTCATCGAACAGGTGATCTATGACAACGGCCGCAAAAAGGCCGAACGTGATTTGGCCGCCCATGACGTGGAATTTGCCGCCGTGACCCTGTCACAAGACAGCAACACCCGGGTGCATGACGCGCTGGGGCTGTATCTGGCCGCAGAAGAAGGCCGGGAAAAGATCACCGTGGCCGACAGATCGCTGGAGGATATGGGCCATTTTGAATGGGTGATGAACGAACGCGTGCAGGGCGGTGTTTCTGACCGGTCCGATCTGAACATCATTCGCCAGAAGCTGGCCGAAATCCGGTCGCAACGCGATACCGCGCTGGGCGATTCCCGCGCGGCGCTGGCGGAACTGGCGGCCATGGCCGGGCATCCGTTGGAGGAGCTGCGCGGCGTTCCGGCGCTTCGGGTCGAAGCAGAAGGCACAGAGCCGCTGACGGTCCTCAAGGCGAAGGCCGATCGGGATCGCAGCATCGCAGAAGCCAAGATCGCCCGTGCCGGTCATCTTCCGGGGCTCAAGGCCGGGGGAACCGTGTCCGGCGACAATTCCGATTTTGGTCTCTCGCTGGCGGCGGATCAACTTCTGGGTCTGGGCACCGGTGCCAGCCTCAAGGCGATTGAGGCCGCCAAGGAGGCCGCAGGCCGCAAGGTCACCCAAGCCGATGAAGACGCCCGGCGCAAAATCTCTGCCTTGCGCCAACGCGAGGTGGCGCTGGCCCGGCAATTGACCGATGCAAACACCTTGGCGCGGCAGGCCAAACATAACCTTGATCTCTTTCAGGCCCAGTATGAGGCCGGGGCGCGACAGGTGATGGATGTGGTTGGTGTCTATGAAACATGGGCGCGGCAAAGCGGGGCGGCGATCACGCTGAAATATGATCTGGCGCGAGTGCAGATTTCACTGGCGCGGGCCTATGGGTTGCTGGCCAACGGGTCCGAGATATGAGCCGCTGGTTGAAATCCGTGGGTGGGCGCAAAGCCAGCCCCACGCCCTTGCGTGCGGTGGCGTCTGATCCGGTGATGACCGCACCAAAAAACGAGACAAGATCAAAAACCGCGGACACGGTACCGGCAAAACAGGTGAAGCATGATCGGGCGGCACAGGAACAGCGGGTCAAATCGCGCGCGTTGCTGATGCGGACCTATGCCGGGCTCTTGGGCTGTGATGTGGTGGTTCAGGATCTGGAACAGGCGTTGCAGGCAAAGCTTGGGCCAGAGGGTGACATTGATGCCGCCCTGATGGCTGCGGCGCTTGGGGCCAACGGGGTTGCGGCCAAGGTGGACCCCGAGCCGACACTTTCCGTTGACATCTGGCTGGCGCTGGCATGGATGACCTCCGGGCAATGGGTGCTGGTGCTGGGGCAGGACGGCGATGTGGTCCATCTGTTCGACACAAGCTTTCCCGACAACCGCGCGCCGGTGCCGCTGGCGGAATTCACGCCCTATTTTGCCGGACGTCTGGTGCGGGCCGATGCGGCCTCTGCGGTGCCCGCGCGGACCACAGCTGAGCAGGGCGATGGCCCCGCGCGTGATCCCAACCAGACCCCGGGTCAATCCGCCGGCGCCCATAGTGGCCAATCCAAGGGCCATTGGTTCTGGGGACAGTTTCCCAAATTCTCGCGTTATTTTGGCGAGGTTGCACTTGGGTCTTTGGTGGCGAACCTTCTGGCCGTTGCTGTCGCGCTGTTTTCGCTTCAGGTCTATGACCGGGTGATCCCGCATCAGAGCGAAGCCACACTCTGGGTGCTGGCGGCGGGGGCCGGCTTTGCCTTGCTGCTGGAGGCGGCGTTGAAACTGGCGCGGGCGCGGTTGATTGACGGCGCCGGGCGGCAGATCGAATTGAACGTGCAGACCCTGTTGATGAACCGGATTCTGGGGATGCGGTCGGATATGCCGGGGCGGTCCCCGTCGTCGCTTTTTGCGTCGATGCGCGAATTTTCCTCGGTACGAGAGTTCTTTACCGCCTCCAGCGTTGGTGCGGTGGCGGATATTCCGTTTGTGTTCATCTTCCTGCTGCTTGTGGCGTCGATCGCGGGCAATGTGGTCTGGGTGTTGATCCTTGGCGGTGTGCTGATGGTGTTGCCGTCGGTGTTCCTGCAAAAACGCATGATCCGACTGACGCAGGAAATGCAGGGCGCCTCGACCAAGGCATCGCGGCTGTTGCATGAGGCCGTGTCGGAACTGGACACGATCAAGACACAGCGCGGCGAAGACCGGTTTCGCCGTCTTTGGCTGGAACTGACGACGTTGCAATCGCTGAAGTCTTCGGATCAGCGGCGGCTGGCTTCTGCGCTGACATTCTGGAGCCAGGGCGTGCAGCAGGCCACATATGTCTGCGCGGTGATTGCCGGCACATATCTGGTGTTTCAGGGGCAGTTCACCGTGGGTTCGATCATTGCCACCGGCATTCTGACCGGGCGCACGCTGGCCCCGTTGACGCAACTTGCGTCGACCATGGCGCGTTGGGGCAATGTGCGCGCGGCGTTGGAAGGGTTGGACGGGGTGGCGCTGGCGCCGCAGGATCAGGATCCCGCCCGCAGCTATCTGCGCCGTGACCGGCTGGACGGCGGGTTTGAAATCCGCGAAGTCACCTATCGCTATGAAGAAGATGCACCGGCGGTGTTGGACATTCCCGGCATTGGCATCACGCCCGGCCAGAAAATTGCGGTGTTGGGGGCCAATGGGTCCGGCAAATCCACATTGCTGAAATTGATGAGCGGGCTTTATGCGCCGACCAGTGGCCGTATCCTGCTGGATGGCACGGATATGGGCCAGATCGCGCCGCGCGACATTCGCCGCTCGGTTGGGTATCTGGGTCAGGATGTGCGGCTGTTTTCCGGCACGCTGCGCGACAACCTGAACCTGAACATGCTGGAACAGGACGACGGGCGGCTGTTCGAGGCTTTGGATTTCGCCGGGCTTGGACAATTCGTGAAAAGCCACCCCAAGGGGCTGGATCTGGAGATCCGCGACGGCGGATCGGGCCTGTCCATCGGGCAGCGCCAGTCGATTGGCTGGGCACGGTTGTGGTTGCAGGATCCGGTGGTCTGTCTTCTGGATGAACCCACGGCGGCGCTGGATCAAACGTTGGAAAAGACGTTGATTTCCCGGCTGGAAACCTGGCTTGAGGGGCGCACCGCGCTGATTGCCACCCACCGGGTGCCCATCCTGTCGCTGGCCACGCGCACCATGGTGCTGCAAAACGGCCGCATGGCTGTGGATGGGCCGCGCGACAAGGTTCTGGAACATCTGACCAACACGCGGGGGGCATCGTGATGGCTGCGTCTGCGACCAATATTTCGGGCTTTGCCGGTCGTCAGCTGCGGGGGCCCTCGTTGACGATCTGGCTTTGCGGGGTCACGGTTCTGGTGTTTGTCCTTTGGGCGGCCTTTGCCTGGATTGACGAGATCGTGCGGGCCGATGGCGAGATCATTTCGTCGTCGCGGCCCCAGATCATTCAGAACCTCGAAGGCGGGATTCTGGCCGAACTGATGGTGAAAGAGGGCGATGTCGTGATGCAGGGCGATATGCTCGCCCGTCTGCATGCCACCCAGTTCCAATCTTCGGTTGATGATCTTCAGGATCAGATCGCAGCACTGGAAATTCGCCGCATCCGGCTTGAGGCCGAAATGGACGGTGCCAAGGAATTCGAGGTGCCAGCCGATCTGATTGTCCGGCTGCCCGAAATGGTGGCGTCGGAACGCGTGCTGTTGGCGGCCCGGCAGGGGGACTATGTCAGCCGCCGGGACGGTGCCGAGCTGGTGTTGGAACAAGCTGCCAGCGAATTGCAGCTGATGGAGAACATGCTGGCGAAAGAGGTGGTTGCCCTGATCGAAGTGACCCGCGCCCGCAAGGCACATGCGGATGCGAAAGTGCGCTATAACGAGGTGATCACCCAAACCGAGCTTGAGCGCGCACAGGGCTATTCCGATACTCTGAAAGAGTTGGCGACGCTGAAACAGACCCTGAAATCCAGCCTGGATCAATTGAACCGCACCACGTTGCGTTCGCCGATGCATGGTATGGTCAACAATCTGTCGGTCACCACGATTGGCGGCGTTGTCCGCCCCGGCGAAGAAATCCTGCAAATCATTCCGCTGGACGAGGAATTGTTTGTCGAGGCCCAGGTGCGCCCCGAAGACATCGCCAATATCCGCCGGGGGCAGGCAGCCACGGTCAAGCTGTCCGCCTATGATTACACGATCTATGGTACGTTGAAGGGGCAGGTGGATTTCATTTCTGCGGATACCTTCAAGGATGATCGCGTGCGCGAAGCCGAGCAGGACCCGCATTACAAGGTGACCCTGCGCGTTGATATGTCGAGCCTGACCGACCGCCAGGCGCAGATCGAGATCCGCCCCGGCATGCAGGCCCAGGTAGAATTGCACACCGGCGAAAAGACCGTGCTGCAATATCTCTTGAAACCGCTCTACAAGAGCCGCGAGGCTTTGCGCGAACCCTGATTGATTTCAATGTGCCTCCTTGCGGAGGCGCAGTATCTTGGTGTTTGTGGCGACATGAGCCCCGGGGTTCGACTGTCCGCGCTTTTGGCGGCGGCGGCATGCGTATTTTTCAAGAGAAGAAGATTGGGACCAGATGGTTTGTGAATTATGTGATGCACCAGAGGCGGTTGCCGTTGGCGAGGTGCAGCTCTGTACGACATGTGCGGCCGGTTTGGCGGGGGATGTCAGCGACGATCCACATTGGCAATGTTTGCACGGCGCGGTTTGGGCCGAGCGGCCAGAGGTGCAATTGGCGGCGGCACGGATCCTGGTGAAGCTGGAGGCTCCTTGGGCGCAGGAGGTTCTGGCCATGGGGGCCTTGCCCGAAGCGGTTCTGGCAGAAGCCGAGGGCGGCGCGGTGCCGCAGGTCTTGCATCGCGACACCAATGGTGTGGTCCTTGCGGCGGGTGATACGGTTGTGTTGATCAAGGATCTGCCGGTCAAGGGCGCCGGGTTCACCGCAAAACGCGGCACTGCTGTGCGGGGGATTTCGCTGGTGGCTGAGAATGCCGGGCATATCGAGGGCCGGGTCGACGGCCAGCGCATTGTGATCTTGACCGAATTTGTAAAACGGCAGGGGTGATCCCCCTAGCCGTCGGTATCCAGCGGGATTGTCACCGGGCCGTCGTTGATCAGGCTGACCTGCATGTTGGCGCCGAATTGGCCGGTTTCGACGGTGATGCCTTCGCCGCGCAGCGCCTCGGCGAAGGCGAGGTACAGCGTTTCCCCAATGTCGGGCGGGGCAGCGGCGGAAAACCCGGGCCGATTGCCGCGCCGACAATCCGCAGCGAGGGTGAATTGGCTGATCACCAGGGCGGACCCGTTGATATCGCGCAGCGCACGGTTCATCTTGCCGGTCTCATCCGGGAAAATCCGCAGGCGGGCGGTTTTGGCCGATTTTTCCGCGTCGGCTGTGGTGTCGCCCTGCATGGCACAGATCAGGATCATCAGGCCGGGGCCGCATTGGCCGATGCGCTGGCCATCGACCCGGACAGCGGCCTCTGACACCCGTTGCAGGACCGCTCTCATGCCAGTTCGTGTGACCAGGGCGGATTGGCGCCCGCGCGGCTGACGGTGATGGCGGCTGCGCGCATGCCGAGTTCGATGGCAGGTTTCAAAGCGTCGAGATCTGCGGCGGCAAAGGCGGCTTTGTCCGCAAGTCCCGATTGGTGCAATCCGGCCAACATGCCGGCGTTGAACGTATCGCCCGCGCCCACGGTATCGACCACTTTGGCCTTTTCGGTTGGCAGGTCCAGACTGCCCTTGGCGCTGAGCGCCAGGACTCCTCTGCGCCGCGGGTCATCAGGACAACGCCGACGCCCTGGTCAATCAGGGCCTGTGGATCGGTGCCGCCGGTCAGCCATTCCAGATCCTCGTCAGAGACCTTGACGATGTCAGCCAGTGCAATCATCGCGTCCAGTCGGGCCCGATAGCGCGCGGCATCGCGGATGAAGCCGGGGCGGATATTGGGGTCGATCATGATCAGGCGATTGGCGGCCTCCCGGCTGGCCAAGGCTGCATAGGTGTCGGCGCAGGGTTCGCTGACCAGGCTGATGCCGCCAAAGAACAGCGTTGTCAGCGCCTCGGGCAGGGCGGGCAGATCCGCGGGATCCATCATCCGGCAGGCGGTGTTTTCGTCGTAAAAGGCATAGGTCGCATGACCGTCTTTCAGCGTGACAAAGGCCAGGGTCGTCGGATTGTCGCTGCGTGGTGCCAGGCTGCTGTCGACATGGGATGCGGTCAGGTCGGCCTCAAGCAATTGACCAAACAGATCGCGGCTGAGCCCGCCGAAATATCCCGCAGGCGCCCCCAGTCGGCCCAGCGCGATGGCGGTGTTGTAAACCGCGCCGCCGGTATGAGGGGCGAAGGCCAATTCACCCAACGTGGTTTCGCGGGGCAGCATGTCGATCAGTGATTCACCGCAGCAAAGGATCATGGGATATTCCTGTTCGGGCCCGGAAGGCCGGGGTCAGATGTGAGTGCGCCACTTTTTGCGCCCATTTGTTTGCGCTAACATGACGTAATTTGCCGTCTGTGGCAAGCGATTGGACCGGATGTGGCCCGGATGTGGCGTCGGGTCGCGGGGCGACATGTACAGGGTGCGCCGCGCCATGACGCGTGATCATTGTTGTGTCGTGGCCCAGACATAGCCAATCGCCCCCGCGACAATCAATCCGATCACCATGGCAATGGCGATCTTGATGGCCGACCAAGGGCGTTCGCCCTGTACCCGGCCCGTGCGTCCGTTTACCACAAAGCGATAGGTCTTGCCGCGATATTTGTAGGCCGCCAGCCAGACCGGCAAGAGAATATGTTTAAAGGTGATGGCGCTGATATCGGTGTTGATGTCATGAATGCGCTGGCGATCGCCGCCAATGTCGAATTTTACGTCGCGCTGGATCATCCGGTCCATGTGGTTGCGGGCCTCGGCAAAGCCTTCGTCAAGCTCGACCGCATAGCCCTCGGCGCGAAAACCAGCAAGGAATTCAGGGCGATACGGCTCCAGCTCTGTCAGATCCCAGGGTTCCAGATTGTCGGTATAGCGTTTGGGCAGCGAGCGGGACGCCAACACCAGCACATCGTCAAAAAACCGCGCCACCCGGCCAGAAACCGAGCGCCAGCGCACCTTTTGGACCCGGCGTGTTTCGGTCTTGCCATTGCGGGTCACGGTGCGGGTTTCGTAATAGACGGTGCCGCGTTCGCCACGATAGGCGGATTTGGTATCGGCATCAAAGGTCCAATAGGGGACATAGATGCCGTCCATCTTGCGGCCTTTGCGGGCGTATTCCTGCAACCCGTTGGGGGCAAACCACAGCTTGCCGAGCCAATCGGTCATCGCCTTGTGGGCGGCGCGTTCCTCTAGCGCAAAGGGCAGCAGGCCACGGGGTTTGATATGGCGGTGCGTGCCGGTGTCGACGACCACGGGGGTGGCACAGAACGGACATTCGCGGGCGTGATCCACGTCATTGAATTCCACCTGCGCGGCGCAATTGGGGCATTTGGAAACACGGGTTTCTTCGATGTCTTCCTGGGGCAATTGCTGGCGTATGGCGGCCTGGAAATCCAGTTCCTTGAGGGCGGCACCGGCCCAGGGTCCAGATTGAACCACATCCGTATTGCCGCAATGGTCACATTTCAGCCCGCCGGTGCCGGGATCAAACCGGAAATCCGCGCCGCATTCGTCGCAGGGGAAACGATGCTCAGCCTCAGGGGCGTCGGGTGGTGGGGGAGGGGAAATGTTGTCGGCCATAAAACGGTATCCCGGGGAATCTATGATCTACCTTAGGGTGGGTGCGCGCCAGACTGCAACATCGGCGGAGGCAGAGGTATCTGCCAATGCAAAGGCGCGGTCCCGGACTTGCTCCGGGACCTCTGTTCAAACCGGCGGTGGAGGTCCCGGATCAAGTCCGGGACTGCGTCGGTTTGCGGACCGAAAAAACGGGGCGTGTCACATGCCCGGCGGCGGGGGCGGGAGGATGGTGAACAATTGCGCCAGCTCCTGCACGTCCTCGGCCCTGAGCCAGCCATCCTGACCGGCGGTCCAGACATAGGTTTCGCGGGTGATCTCGCCGCTGGTTGCCATACGGCCCAGTTTTGCTTTGGAAAACGGACCTTTGGTTTCGCCACCCTCGGCAATGTGCCAGACATGTTCGACCGGCGGCGGGGGCGGCGCGGCGTGTACGGCGGCAGGGGCGTGCTGGACCGGGACGTGCTGGACGGGGGCGTGCTGGACGGGGGCGTGCTGGGCGGTGGGCTGTGCGCCCCAGGGGCCCTGGTTTCCCGCCATTTGATTGGCCATCGCCATGCCCATCCCCATGCCAAGGCCCGCGCCCATGCCGCCGCCGCCATTGGGGTTCGCGGCCGCCTTGGTCATTGCTTCGGCGGCGGAATATTGGGTGAATTTCCCCAGATCCCCCGCCAATCCCATCGAGGTCCGCTTGTCCAGCGCCTCTTCCACCGCAGGCGGTAGCGAGATGTTTTCAATATAGAATTCGGGGATCGACAGACCGTAGCCCGCAACAATCTGGCTGATCTCTGCGGCAATCATCTTGCCCAGATCGGCGGTGTTGGCGGCCATGTCCAGAACCGGGATGCCAGAGCCGGCAATCACGCGGCTGAATTCCTGCACAATGATGTTGCGGACCTGATAGCTGATCTCGTCCATGGTGAATTCGCCGTCCGTACCGACGATTTCGGTCATGAACAGCGCCGGGTCCTTGACCCGCACGGTATAGGTGCCAAAGGCGCGAATGCGGGTCGGCCCGAATTCCGGGTCGCGCAGCATGATCGGGTTCTTGGTGCCCCATTTCAGGTCGGTGAACCGCGTCGTGTTGACGTAATAGATCTCGGATTTGAAAGGGCTTTTAAAGCCGTGATCCCAGTGCTGCAACGTCGTCATGATCGGCATGTTGTTGGTCTCTAGCATATAGAGACCGGGGGTGAAGACATCGGCCAGCTGGCCTTCGTGGACAAACACCGCAGCCTGACCTTCGCGCACCGTCAGCTTGGCACCATATTTGATCTCGTGGTCTTCGCGTTCAAAGCGCCAGACCATGGTGTCGCGCGTGTCGTCGACCCAATGAATGACGTCGATGAATTCACCGGTGAGGAAATCGAAAATACCCATCGGGCGGTCTCCCTTCGTTGTCTTCGCCCTTAACTGGGCCCGCCAAGCAATTCGTCGGCGATGATTTCGGCGGTTGGCTGTGCCTCTTGCCAGGACATGCCAGCCGACAGGCGGCGGTCGTACAGCATCTTGAGCAGCAACTCGTCATGTGTGGTCAGCAGGGCGAATTCGTCGTCGTCGTTAAAGATTGACGGGCGCGCGCGTGGGCTGTCATTGGCAAGGCCAAGTCCCTGCGCCAATTCCTCGTGCACACAGGATTTCCGCAGCAGAGAGGGGTGCTCCGAGCGGATCAGCGCGATCGCCTTGGCATATTCATGCCCGCCTGGTTCGCTGGAAAAGGCAATCACCAGACAGTGGATCGACTTGGGCAGGCTGCGAAAGATGTCGAGGGCGTTTTGGTTGATATTCGGCACAATCTCCTTGATCCGCGCGGGCAGGGCGGCGCTGTCGTCTTCGGACATGAACAGCACGAAGTAATTCGGATCATTGGAGGAAATGGTGATCGGATGGCCGGTGATCCGGTTCAGCCGCGCAGCATAGCGCGTGACCTCGCCCCGGTCGGTGGCCTGTTGTTCGATTGGCACGGCGTCGCCGAATTCCACCTGCATGCGGATCGGTTGTTCCCAGCGTTTCAGGCGGCTTTGGCCACCGCGCGCGGCCTGAAGCCCGGCACCGCGCGCGTATTCATCATAAAACGCGATGCGTTCGAAATTCTCGATCAGCATTCTGCGGCTGAATTGGGTGTCCGGGCCGCCGCCATCGGTGCGCAGCAGCCCCTGGGCCACAGATTGGCTTTCGACCTGGGTGTAATAGGCCGCAAGCGCCAAACTTTGCGGTGAGGGGCCGAGTGGTTTCGGGGTCGGCTTGACCACAGGTGCGGGCGCCAGGCCGGTCGGGCGGCACGGGCACCGGATCCACCGGAGCAACACAGGCGGACAGCGCCAAGGCGCTGGCCACCAGACCGGCAATGATCCGCACCCGCGCCATAGCTCAGGCCGCCGGAACGGCGGTGCCGGCGGTGTCGCCCAGCCCGGTTTTGCGTGCCTTGGCCGAGGCCAGCGTGTCGCGCAGTTCCTTTTCCATCTTCTTCAGTTCGGCCTCTGCGGCTGCACGGCGGGCTTTGCCCTCGTCCGCGATTTGCAGGCTTTCCTCGATGGTGCCAACCAGATCGGCGTTTGCCTGTTTCACCGCCTCGATGTCGAACACGCCACGTTCCATTTCTTCGCGGATCATCTTGTTGCTGTCGCGCAGGTTCTTGGCATTGGCAGTCAGCAATTCATTGGTCAGATCATTGGCGTCACGCACCGCCGCTGCCGCTTCGGCGCTGCGCTGGATCGTCACGGCCTGGGCCAATTGGGTTTCCCACAGCGGCACGGTGTTGACCAAGGTCGAATTGATCTTGGTCACCAGCGATTTGTCGTTTTCCTGCACCAATCGGATCGAGGGCAGCGATTGCATGGTCACCTGACGGGTGAGTTTGAGGTCATGAACACGGCGTTCCAGGTCATCGCGTGCGGCACGCAGGTCGCGCAATTCCTGTGCCTCCATCACCTGTTTGTCTTCCGGCGCGGCCTTCACCTCGGCCTCTTTGGCGGGAATGACCACGGTATCCAGCTCTTTCAGCTTCTCTTCACCGGCAGCGATATAAAGCGCCAGTTCGTCATAGAAGTTGAGCGTCTTTTCATAGAGCATATCGAGCGATTTGATGTCTTTCAGCAGTTTGTGCTCATGCTCCAGCAGATTGTCGGTCACCCGGTCGATCTGGCCCTGCACCTCTTCGAAGCGCGCGGTGAATTTGGCAAAGGGCGCGGCGCGGCCCAGAAGCTTTTCCCACCAGCTGCGTTCGCGGCGCACGTCCAGTTCGTTGACCGAAAAGCCGCGAATGGTGGTGACAATGCTGCGCAGGAAATCGCAGGCCGGGCCGACATCCTTGTTGCGGACATCAGCCAGCATCGCCTGAGAGATTTCCTGGAGCTCGGCCTGGGCGGCAGAGCCGAAAGCGACGATGGAATTGGTGTCCTCCATGTCGATCTCTTCCATCCGCTGGCGGATTTCGGTGCTGACAGTGGCGTCGGCCTGATCCAGGGACACGATCGCAGTCGCATCTACCGGTTCGGGCAGGACAACGGCACTTACTTCTTCAACCAGTGCCAGGGCTTCCTGGGCCTTCTCTCTTACGTTCTGCGACATGGGTCATCCTTCCCCGTTATGACATACCCGGCTCAGTCGAGCCGTACACCTTCGCGCTGCAACCTATCGCGCAGCACATCAATTTCCACCGTCAGATCACTGTTGCTGTCTTCCAGCAATTTGCGGGTCTTGGCGATGTAATTCTCTTCCAGATCGGTCAGCAGCATCAGGTAATCTGACTTTGCCGCGCTATCCCGGTTGCGGGCATAGATGTCGGCAAATTTGATTGTCGCATCCCGCGCGCCCATCAAATAGACGCCAAGGAACTTGCGCGAGGCGGTCAGATCACGCGGATCTTCCTCGACCGTGCGCAACATTTCGCGCACCGATTGCTGAAACCGTTCGACGCGGGCCTCCATCCGTGGATCCTGGGCGCGGCGAATGGCGGATTTCATTGCGTCCAGGTGGGCCTCGGCCTCGTCGATGACGCGGGCCACACGATCCTGTTGGAACTCGTCCACACCTTCCAGTGACTTGTTGCGCAGCGGGTCGGGGCCAAATGCGGTCATATGCAGCGCCGCGCCGATCACACCATAAAGCGCCGCCGCCGCAAGGCCGGTGTCCTGTGACAAACCCGCCAAAACAGTGCCGCCGCCGATCAGAAGCGATCCGATGATCTTGCGCGGCAGGGCAGGGCGGCGCGCCACCTTGCGCGAATGATAGGCCGATTCGGCTTTTAACCCCTCTCGGGTCAACCAGGCCGCCAAGGTCCAAGTCCCGGCCCCGGCAAGCCCAAGCGCCAGCGATTCCGGCCCGGACCCGAAGGACATGAAGGCCAGGATCACACCGGGCACAAACAACAGGTTCGACCGCGCGCCGGTGGGGGACACCGTCACCTTCAGCGGGCGGGCATCGTAATCGCGGTCATTCTTGCCAGCGGGGCTAAAGGTGCCGCCAAATCTCTGCGCCATTACTCTGCCCCCAGCCAGCCGGTTGCCACGCCGGTCATCATCGCAAACAGGCAGATATAGGCCACTTTCTGAACCCCGTTCAGCTTGCCCGAACGGGCGTTGTCGCCGGTGGACCAGACCGCCACCGCAATCGCCCCAACCGTGACCACAACCGCAGCCAGCACCAACAGCATGACAAACCGGATCATGCGATCCCCCTCTCGCTTACGCGTTCAAGATAGGTGATGTGCCCTGTCATCGCTAGTGCCGAGCTGTGGTGCGGCGTTCGGAATTCAATTTGCGGGTGTAGCCCGATTGAATGATTTCGACCGCAAACAGCACCACAACCGAGAAATAGAATGTGGTCTTGGACATCGGGATGACTTCGTAGCCAAACAGCTTCAGCGCCAGCGTATCGTCATGCATGGCATGGGCGGCGGCCTGACCGGCCTCGCCCAGCAGGACAACACCGACGATCAACAGGATGAACAGGCCGAGAACCTCGTACATGCGGTTTTTCTCAAGAAACCGCGTGACCCCATCCGCCAGCAGCAGCATGGCCAGCCCGGACAGGATGATCGCAGTGGCCAGCACGATAAAGACATCCGTGATCGCAATCGCCGACAGCACCGAATCAAAGGAAAAGATCAGGTTCATCAACACAATCATCGCAATCACCTGAGCGGCGGATTTGCCGGATTTGCCTTCAACATCGGTATGCAGATCCTCAATCGACAGCATGTGGCCGATTTCCTTGACCGCGGTATAGATGATGAACACGCCGCCGATGATGAACACCAGCGTGGCAAAATTGATCCCGCCGGTCAGCACGCCTTCCCAATTGGCGATCCAGAAGGGTTCCGACAGCGCATCAATCAGCCGGATCATGACGAACAACAGCACCACCCGTAGGGCGACCGCAATGATAATGCCCCAATACCGCACCGCTTTCTGGTGCGCGACGGGCGCGCGTTGGCTCTCGATAGAGATATAGAGCAGGTTGTCGAACCCCAGCACCGCCTGCAAAAAGCACAGCATTACCAGATTGCCCAGGTTTTCGATGGTCAGAAGATCGGCCATGTTCCTGAAATCCCCTTAAAAATAACGTTGCCTCTGCATAGCGCAGATGTTCATGAAAAAACAACGACAGGCAGGGGGAAAATGCCGGTGGCGACCTCAACTATTGCGGTTGCGGCGGGTGCGCTGAGGTTTTGGGCGATCTGGCTGCGCGCCTTCCAATCCCAATTGGTCCCGCATCACGCGGCGGCGCACTTCTTCGACCTCGCCGGGTTTGAGCTGACCCAACTGGAACGGACCGTAAGAGATTCGGATCAGGCGGTTCACGCTGAGGCCCAGGCTTTCCATCGCGCGGCGGATTTCGCGGTTCTTGCCTTCACGCAGCCCCACGGTCAGCCAGGCATTGGCGCCCTGTTGGCGGTCCAACGTGACAATCATCGGCAGATAATCGGTGCCATCCACATGGGTGCCCTTGCGCAGGGGTTCCAGCATGGCGTCGCTGGGCCAGGCCTTTGATCCGCACGCGGTAGCGGCGCAACCAACCGGTCGAGGGCAGTTCCATCCGGCGCTTGATGCCGCCGTCATTGGTCAGCAGCAACAAACCTTCGGAGTTGAGGTCAAGCCGCCCGACGCTCATCACGCGTGGCATCTCTTCGGGCAGTTCGTCGAAGATGGTCGCACGGCCCTGTTCGTCCTTGTGGGTTGTCACCGCCGGCAGGCTTGTGATACAGCCAAAGCCGTTCCGGTTCCGGCGCATCCAGTGGCTTGCCGTCGACCGCGATCTTGTCGGCATCGGTGACATTCAATGCGGCGCGTTCGATCACCTTGCCATTGACGCTGATGCGCCCGGCTTCGATCATGCGTTCCGCTTCGCGCCGCGAGGCAACACCGGCGCGGGCAAGGACTTTGGCGATACGGTCGCCTTCTGGAGTTTTCTGAGCCATGCCGCCAGCCTTAGAGCGTTGCAGATTGCCGTGCAAGCGGGCATGACAGGCCATGGTTTTTCGATCTCACATGGAGGCCGCCCTGAGCGAGGCACGCGCAGCGGCGGAACGCGGCGAAGTGCCGGTGGGCGCGGTGGTGGTCGCGCCCACCGGCGCGGTCGTGGCGCGGGCGGGCAATCGCACCCGCGAATTGTCTGATCCCACCGCCCATGCCGAGGTGCTGGCGATCCGGGCCGCCTGTGCGGCACTGGGGTCTGAACGTCTGGTCGGGCATGATCTTTATGTCACGTTGGAGCCTTGTGCGATCTGTGCGGGCACCATCGCGGCGGCGCGGATTGCGCGGCTTTATTTTGGGGCATCTGATCCGAAATCCGGGGGTGTGGCCCATGGCGCGCGGGTGTTTAGCCATGCGCAGGCGCATCACCAGCCGGAGATCTATGACGGCATCGGCGCGGATACAGCAGAGGCGCTGTTGAAATCATTCTTTGCGGGGCGGCGATGACGCGATTGATTCTGTTTCACAAACCCTTTGGGGTGCTCAGTCAATTCACCGACAAAGGCACCGAAGGGTCCACCCGCCCGACATTGTCGGCCTATATCGACGTGCCCAAGGTTTATGCCGCCGGGCGGCTCGATCGCGACAGCGAGGGGTTGTTGCTGTTGACCGATGATGGGCGTTTGCAGCATCGCATTGCCCATCCCAATGCCAAACAGCCCAAAACCTATTGGGTGCAGGTCGAGGGGATCCCGGATGAGCCTGCTTTGGACGCGCTGCGCAAGGGCGTGACGTTGAAAGATGGCCGCACAAGACCGGCCAAGATCCGGCGGATGGACGAACCCCGCCCGCTGTTTCCGCGCGACCCGCCGGTGCGGTTTCGCAAATCGGTGCCTGATTGCTGGTTGGAGATGACAATCACCGAAGGTCGCAATCGTCAGGTGCGGCGCATGACGGCGCATGTGGGGTATCCGACGTTGCGGTTGATCCGGGCGCAGATCGGGGAATGGCATCTGGGGGGATTGCGCCCCGGGGAATGGCGCGACGGTTGATCTTTGGTGTCGTCGCGCCACGGCGCGCCGACAGGGCGGGGGGCGTTGCCCCCCGCACCCCCCAGGATATTTGGAAACAGAAGAAGGTCAGGCGAGCCAGGCCATGGAAAACAGTGTCAGAATGCTGGTGTAGACCACGACCTGGGCAATTGCATCGGTGCGCACCCCATGGAGGAGCGCCAGCGAAAACGCCATTGCCCCGGCCGGGCCTGCGGCCCCCAACAGGAACAGCGCATATGCCGGATCATTGCCGGTGATCAGCCAGAGGCCGCCGCCGACCGCGATTGGAAATACCGCCAGTTTGATCAGGGTGAAGCTCGCCACCGTTCGGTCAACGCGGAATGGTGTGCTGGACAGGACCACCCCAAGCGCAAACAGGGCCAGGGGGGCGGCTGCCGCACCATTGAAATCAAGGAAGGTTTCTATTGGCCCCGGAATGGCGAAATCGCTGAGGCCAAAGGGAATGCCAAGCAGAATGGCGATCAACATCGGCGTGCGCGCCACGGTGCGAAACACCGTGCCCGGTGACACCCGGCCATATTCCATCAATTGCAGTGCAATCATCGCCCCGGCAAAGGTGACGATGGCATCCAGCGTGATCAGCGTGGTGACCGGCAAGACATTTTCGCGGCCATAGAGCAGCACGGAAATCGGCAGGACATACAGGGCATTGTTGGCGAAGATGCCGGAAAACGCCAGCAGCACCGATTTCACGTGCGCCGCGTTTGAACACCCGGTAGGCCAACCAGAACCCGAACCCATAGACCACGAATTCCGCCGCGAGGTAGATCAATGTCGGCACGGGCGCGAAATCGCGGATCGGGGCGCGGGCAATCACGCCAAACAGCATCAGCGGCAGAAAGACCGACATTGCGATGCGGTTGACCAATCGCGCGTCGTCTTCGCTGACCACGCCCATTCGTCCCATGACAAAGCCAAGCGCCATGATGGCAAACACCGGCAGGATCGGGTCCTGAAGGACGGCCAGGGTTTGCATGTGGTCCTAGACCCACTTGGCCATGGGCGGCAGAGACATCAGCACCGCATTGGCGTCATGCCCTGTGGTCAGGCCGAATTTGGTGCCGCGATCATAGACAAGGTTGTATTCGGCATAGAGCCCGCGATGGATCAGCTGGGTGTCCTTGTCGCCATCGTTGAACGCCATCACACGGCGCTTTTCCACCAGCGGCAGAAAGGCGGGCAGGAAGGCGCGGCCAATATCCTGGGTCAGGGCGAAATCCGCCGCCCAGTTGCCGGTGTTGCGGTCATCCATGAAGATGCCGCCAACCCCGCGTGCCCGACCGCGGTGCGGGATATAGAAATAGTCATCCGCCCAGGCCTTGAGCCGGGGATATTCTTCGATCCCATGCGGATCGAGATGGGCCTTTTGCACCGCATGAAAATGCGCGGTATCCGCGTCATATTCGATACAGGGGTTCAGATCCGATCCGCCGCCGAACCACCAGCCATGCGGGGTCCAGAACATGCGGGTGTTCATGTGCACGGCCGGCACATGCGGGTTGCGCATATGGGCGACCAACGAGATGCCCGAAGCCCAGAAGCGTGGGTCTTCTTTCATGCCCGCCAGCCCCTTGCGCGCGGCCATTGCGTTTTGCGCCGCTTCGCCAAGCTGGCCATAGACGGTCGAGATATTGACCCCGACCTTTTCGAACACCCGACCGCCCCGCATGACGCTCATCAACCCGCCACCGGCGTCCGATCCATCATCAGAGCTGCGTTTGGTTTCACTGACCTCGAATTGACCGGGGGCCATATCCGCGAAGGGGCCGGTGTCATGGCTGGCCTCCAGCGCTTCGAAGGCCGCAACAATGTTGTCGCGCAGGTCGCGGAACCAGGAGGAGGCCGTCTGTTTTTCTGTTGTGAAATCCATGGATATGACCCGTCTCCTTTGTGGGTATCGCGGCAAGGGTTCTTTGCCTGCCTGCGCGGCAAAGCGCAACCATCTGCGCGCGCCGGTTTTCCGGGCGGCTTGCCCGAGTTCCTGACCTGCGTTTCTGATCTGCGTTTTTGTCTGTGGTTAATGCGCGGGCGAGGTCACGGGATCCAGCAGCGTGCGCCCGCCATCCACCGTCATGATCTGGCCGGTGACAAATCCCGCGCCGTCCGAGGCAAGGAATTGCGCGGCTTCGGCCAGCTCGCCGGGGCTGGCGATCCGGCCCAGGGGGGTGTGCCCTTCGATATCGGCGCGAAATTCCTTGTGTTCCTTCAACGCGCCTTTCAGGCTGGCCGACATGACAGAGCCAAAAGAAACCGCATTGACCCGAATGCGGTGCGGCGCAAAGGCCACGGCAAGCGACCGGGTCATCTGATCCAATGCGGCGGTAGAGACCGAATAGGCCAAAAGATCCGGGTGGGTGCGGCGCGCAGCAATCGACGACATGTTGATGATCGAGCCCAACTGACCGCTTTCCTGATTTTCGCCCTGTTTGATCATGCGCTTTGCCACCAGTTGCGACAGGCGCAGCGCCGTCATCAGGTTCTGTTGCAACAGGGTCTCGACCGATGTGTCCTCCATATCCAATGGATCAGAGGGCAGGATCTGGCGGCTGCCATTGATCAGGATGTCCACGCGATCAAAGGCATCGAGTGCGGCCGACAACAGATTGGCCTGTGTCAGCCGTTCCCGCAGGTCACCAGCGAAATATCGTGCCGGCCCATCTTCGGCGGTGCCGTCCAGTTCGTCCGCCAGCCGGGTTTCATCCATATCGGCAAAAACGACATTCGCGCCCTTGCTGATGAAATGCCGCCCAATGGCCAGGCCGATGCCGTTGGCCGCCCCGGTGACAATCGCGGTTTTGCCTTCGATCGAGAAACCCATCTGTCGCTCCTGATATTCTAGGCGTGAAATCCTAGACCTGATTCATTTGACTTGATTCTCTAGAGGGAGCCTAGCGCGGCTTACCCCTTGCGGCGAGAGGGCCGCTGCGCCGACAGGATTTTGAACTTGCTGTTGCCTGCGATTTCCTCAACCTGCCCAAATCCGGCCTGAAGCGCGGCCTCATAAGGCAGGTGGCGGTTGGCGACAAGGCGCAATTGCCCAGAGGGGCGCAGGATGCGGCGGGCGGTGGCGATGAACGCCTGTCCCAATTCCGGCGCGCCCTTGCGTCCCTGATGAAAGGGCGGGTTCATCAAGACGGTATCAAATTGGACGGGCGGGGCCCATCGGGTCACATCGGCCCAGTGGAACCGCGCGCGCGGATCGGGAACGTTGATGCGCGCACAGTCCAGCGCGACGGCGTCACTTTCCACCAGGTGCAGCTCTTCGATCAGGCCGTCCTGCAACGCCTGTGCGGCCAGAAACCCCCAGCCTGCGCCAAGATCGGCAACAAGGCGTCCGGGTTTCGGAGGCAAGTTGCGGGCCAGCAGATCCGACGCCGGATCAATCCCATCGGCGGAAAAGACGCCGGGGCGGGTGGTAAAGCCATCGACCAGTTTTACCGTGGCTTGCCAATCCGCAAAGGCCGGTGCGGCGTTGAACCAGAACGCACGGCCATGCGCCTTGGTCATCTGTCCGGTCACCTCGACCCGCGCGCGGCAGGCCTTGAACATTGTGTCGATCCCGTCGGTCTTCTGGCCATCCACCAGGATCACGCCATCCGGGCAGGCGGCAACCGCATCGGCCAGCATGGCCTGTGCTGCGGCCTTGGCGCGGGGCATGAATATCACGGCGGCGGCAATTGGGCCGTCTGCCGTGGTCCGGCAGTCAAACCCGGGGCGCGCGCCATGGGTCACCGCATCGCGGCTGATGATCTGGACACGATGTGCGGGCAGGGCCGACAGGTCGCTGTCGGGCGTGGGTTCGAAAACCGCAATTGTGCCCTCATCGGGCAGCGCAGCCTGAGACAGCGCAAGGGACAGACGGGACTGGGCCATCGGGGGCGGCGCGGGCGCCTATTCCTTTTCCATCGTGCATTGCAGCGGATGTTGATGGCGGCGGGCGAAATCCATCACCTGGGCCACCTTGGTTTCGGCAATCTCATGGCTGAAAACGCCAACGACAGCGACGCCCTTCTTGTGGACGGTCAGCATGATTTCGAAGGCCTGGGCATGGTTGAGACCAAAAAACCGCTCCAGCACATGCACCACAAATTCCATCGGGGTATAGTCGTCGTTCAGCAACAGGACCTTGTAAAGCGGCGGGCGCTTGGTCTTGGGACGCGTTTCGACCACGACGCCACTATCGGTGCCGTCTTTCTTGTCGCCTTGCGACAGGATCGGATCTGCCAGGATGAGGGGGGCATTGGTCATCTTGGGTGGGTCGGCTCCAGCTGAGGTACGCATCCGTCGGGAGCCATGTATATAACGCGATTGGCCTCATAGAAAAGAGGGGCTGACATGCATTTCACCAATTCGCTGTGGAATCTCTGTTTCGCGGATCGCGCCCTGGGTGAGTTGGGTTGGCCACATTGTTGCCACAATCGCCGGTTTAGCGGTGGCGCGCTTGTCGTGCCCAATATCTGGTTTCCTTAGTCCGGACTTTATTGGAATTTCCAGTAAACTTAAGGGTTTAAAGAATTAAGCTCATATGGTAGGCTAGCCTTAATCAAAAATAAAATAAGCTGACCAGAATACTGGCGGCACGAGGCAGAAGGCAGTTTATCGTGAAGGTCCGAAATGTGGATTTGGCCCGTTTGGGCGTAGTCGTACTTGCGTTATTGTGGCTGTGTGTGGTTCTTCCGCTCAGTGTGGCGGCGGCACCCTATGCGGCGATGGTCATGGATGCCCGATCGGGCAAGGTTGTACATTCCGAAAATGCCAACACGCGGCTGCATCCTGCGTCGCTGACCAAGATGATGACGCTCTATATCGCGTTTGAAGCGGTGCAGAACGGCGAAATCTCGATGGACACGATGGTCAAGATTTCGTCCAAAGCGGCGTCGGAACCACCCTCGAAACTGGGGTTGCGGGCCGGGCAAAGCATCAAGCTTCGGTATCTGGTGCGGGCGGCAGCGGTCAAATCCGCAAATGATTTTGCCACCGCCATCGCCGAAGCGATTTCCGGGTCTGAGGCGGCTTTTGCCCAACGGATGAACCGCACCGCAAAGGCCATGGGCATGACGCGCACGACGTTCAAGAACGCGCATGGATTGACCCAGGAGGGTCACCTGAGCACCGCGCGGGACATGACCGTTCTGGGGCGGCACATGATTTACGATTACCCCATGTATTACAACCTGTTCTCGCGCAAAACGGTCGATGCCGGCGTGCGCAGTGTGTCCCATACCAACAGCCGCATGTTGAGCAGCTATAAAGGGGCCGACGGGATCAAGACCGGCTACACGCGTGCAGCCGGTTTTAACCTTGTTGCATCGGCGGAACGCGGGCGTGAACGGGTGATTGCCACGGTGTTTGGCGGCCGCTCCACCACGACGCGCAACGCACGGGTCGCTGAACTGCTGGACCTTGGGTTCAAACGTGCGCCCACCCATGTCGCTTTGGCCCGCCCGAAAAAACCGCGCTATTATGGCAATAAAGGTTTGATTTCGAATGGCGGGGATACGGCGATTGCCTCGACCGCGCCGGTCGGCGGCGGTAAGCCTGCTGCGGGCAAGACCATTGCGGTCAAATTGGCGGTGCTGACAAGCCCACGTCCCAAAATGCGTCCTGGCGCCACCTCCAAAATGCCGGAAGCGGCTGTTGTTGCCGCGATGCAAGAGGGGATCGCCGACGCCATGGCCGAGGTCACAGCCGAAAAGATTGCTCAGGCCTCGTTGGCGGATGTGGCACCGGCCGCAAGCGCCACGACCCCGGAGATCCGCCCGACCATTCGTCCGGCCGCACGCCCGAATGGTGTGGTTCTGGCCAGCGCCGGGGCGATCAAACCGGCCGCGCCGGACCCCATTGTGCGTGAGCAAGTGCAGGAAATCATCACCCGTGTTTCCACATCCGGCGGTCGCCATTGGGGCATCAATGTCGGGCGCTACGGGTCGCATTTTGCGGCGGAAAAGGTGTTGTTGAAAACCGCCCTGACCGAAATGTCGACATTGGACGGCGCATTGCGCAAAGTGGCCAAACGCAAGAATGGATTTGACGCCAATTTCATGGGGTTGACGCGTGAAACTGCGGATCTGGCCTGTCGTCGGTTACAGTCGCGCAATATCTCCTGTTTCATGATCGGACCGTCCTGAACGACCTCCTGACCGGCACCATGACGCAGCCCCGCGAAACCATACGGAACGGGGCTGTGAGTAACAGGAAAAATCGTTCACTGTCAGAGGGTAATCACAATACCTGAAGGTGATGGTTCGGCGATCGCCGACCCGGGGTGCGGGCAGGGCACATCCAGGACAAAATGCGCCTAAAATCGGCGCTCGGCGCTATCCATATCGAACATAAAATTGACCGAGATCGGTATAAATTGGCCGGTGCTTGTCTAAACCGGACATTCTGGCCAATTTACCCACAATGCCCGATTTTCCCCCGCGTAGCGGTCAGAGCCAGCGTTTCAGATCGGTTCCCACCGCGTCGCTGACCGATGAAACCCCATCGCGCTGCAAAAGCTCGTCCAAACCGCGGGCGATCTCACCCGCCAGGGACAATCCGCCATACACCAACGCGGTATAGAGCTGCACCGCAGATGCCCCTGCTTTGATCTTGGCATAGGCCTGTTCGGCGCTGGAAATCCCGCCGACCCCGATCAAGGGGATTTTGCCGTCGGTTTCCACATAGAGCCGGGCCAGAACGCGGGTGGATTTCTCAAACAACGGCGCGCCGGACAATCCGCCGGCTTCTTGTCGATGGTCAGATGCCAGCCCCTCACGATCCAGGGTCGTATTGGTGGCAATGATGCCGTCGATCCCGGATTCTTGCGCCACCCCCGCGATGTCGCTCAGGGCCGGGGCATCCAGATCCGGCGCGATTTTCAGAAACACCGGGATCTTGCGGTCCAGATCGTCCCGCACCTGCATCACACCGGCCAGCAGCGCCAGCAGCGCCTCGGGGCCTTGAAGGTCACGCAGGCGTTCGGTGTTGGGCGAGCTGACATTGACAGTTGCGAAGTCAAGATGCGGCCCGCAGGCCGCCAACACCCGCGCGAAATCGGCGGACCGGTCTTCGCTGGTCTTGTTGGCGCCAAGGTTCAGGCCGATCACTGCATCGCTCGGACGTTGTGCCAGCCGCGCGGCAATCGCGGTCATACCGTCATTGTTGAACCCGAAACGGTTGATCGCGGCGCGATCCTCGGTCAGGCGAAACAATCGCGGGCGCGGGTTGCCGGGCTGTGGCAGGGGCGTGGCGGCGCCCACTTCGACAAAGCCGAATCCGGCGCGTGACAGCCCGTTCAGGGCGGTGGCGTTCTTGTCGAACCCGGCCGCAAGCCCGACGGGATTGGCCAGTGACAAACCGGCAACTTCGGTCTGCAATCGTGGTGATGTCACGACCCCCGCTGCTGGGGCCAGCCCCCATTGCAACGCCTTGATCGCCAAACCATGGGCGGTTTCGGGATCAACCCGATAAAGCGCCTTCAGCCCCAGTTGTTCCAGAAATGTCATTGCAGATCCTCGGGAAAGACATGGCCATCACCACCCCAGGGCAGATCCCGCTGCCACAGCACATCGGCAATTCGCAGATTGCGGTACAGATGGGGAAACAGGGCACCGCCGCGCGAAGGCTCCCATTTTATGTCATCGGCCAGGGCATCGGTATCACAGGCCAACAGCACGAGACCGGTCTCGCCAGCGAAATGCTTGGCTGCGGTTTCCTGCACCTGTTTGGCGGTGGAAAAATGCACATAGCCATCGGTGACATCCACCGGCGCACCAGTGGTTTCCCCGTTTTGCTTCAGCTCTGCCCACTCCGGGGCGCGGAATATCTTGTATATCAGCATATGCGTTGCTTGCCGTGCCGCTGTTCCGGGGTCAAGAGGGCATCAGGGTCATGCGCATGTCGCAAATTTTGGCCATCACATGTCAGAGGCTGCTTCGGGGTGGCTGGCTGCGCCGGTTTGCGCCGGGTTTGCTTTGACAAGCAACCAATCCCGATGCAGCATCACGACATAAATTCAACTGAGAGGTTTCCCATGTCTGTGCGTCTTATGACCAGCGCTGCTGCCCTTGCCCTGACGGCGGGTGTGGCCAGTGCCGACTATTCACTGACTGTCCTGCACACCAACGACTTTCATGCGCGGTTTGAATCGGTCAGCAAATATGATGGCCCCTGTTCCGCCGAAGATGACGCCGAAGGCAAGTG
The DNA here is from genome assembly GCF_055808435.1 of Marinovum sp. J2-8. Taxonomy (NCBI): domain Bacteria; kingdom Pseudomonadati; phylum Pseudomonadota; class Alphaproteobacteria; order Rhodobacterales; family Roseobacteraceae; genus Marinovum; species Marinovum sp. J2-8. The sequence goes on from NZ_JBVVRZ010000003.1 coordinate 678,602, forward strand.
TTTCGGCAGCTCTGCCCGTTTGATGACCGCAATCAACGAAGCCAAGGCGCGGTCCAACAACTGGGTTCTTGTGGACGGCGGTGACCAATTCCAGGGCTCGCTGTTCTATACCTATTACAAGGGCAAACTGGCCGCCGAAATGATGAACCAGATGGGTTATACCGCGATGACCGTGGGCAACCACGAATTCGATGACGGCCCAGAGGTTCTGCGCGGCTTCATGGATGCAATTGATTTCCCGATTCTGATGTCGAACGCCGATGTCTCGGGCGAGCCATTGCTGGCCGGCGAGCTGATGAAATCGACCGTGATCGAGCAGGGCGGTGAAAAGATCGGCTTTATCGGCCTGACGCCACAAAACACCGACGAGCTGGCGAGCCCGGGCAAAAACATCATCTTCACCCCGCCCGCCGATGCGGTTCAGGGCGAGGTCGACAAGCTGAGCGAAATGGGCGTGAACAAGATCATCGTTCTGTCGCATTCCGGCTATGCGGTGGACCAGGATGTTGCTGCCAATACCACCGGGGTTGATGTGATTGTCGGTGGCCACTCGAACACCTATCTGGCCAATAATGATGACAATGCGGATGGTCCTTATCCAACTGTCGTCAATGGCGTTCAGATCGTGCAGGCCTATGCCTATGGCAAATATCTGGGTGAATTGAACGTGACCTTCGACGACGAAGGCAACGTGACCGAAGCATCAGGCAACCCTGTGCTGGTCGACGCGGCGATTCTGGCGGACGAAGCCGTGGCCGCACGCATTGCCGAAGCCGCCAAACCGCTGGAAGAGATCCGCAACCGGGTCGTGGCCGAAGCCGCGGAACTGATCGAAGGTGACCGGTCGGTGTGTCGCGCGATGGAATGTTCGATGGGCAACCTGATTGCCGACGCCATGCTGGATCGCGTTGCCGATCAGGGTATCCAGATCGCCATTGCCAACAGCGGCGGCATCCGTGCCTCGATTGACGCGGGCGAAGTGACCATGGGCGAGGTCCTGACCGTTCTGCCATTCCAGAACACGCTGTCGACCTTTCAGGTGACCGGCGCAACCATGCTGGAGGCGCTGGAAAATGGCGTCAGCCAGATCGAAGAGGGCGCCGGTCGTTTCCCGCAGGTCGCGGGGATGAGCTTTGCCTTTGACGCGTCGATGCCCGCAGGCGAACGTGTGTCCGACGTGATGGTTGGCGGTTCCCCGATCGAGGCCGAAACGGTCTATGGTGTGGTGTCGAACAACTATGTGCGCAACGGCGGTGACGGCTACAAGATGTTCGTCGATGCCATGAATGCCTATGACTATGGCCCGGATCTGGCCGATGTGACGGCGGAATATCTGGCGGCGCAAGGTCCGTTCATGCCCTATACCGACGGCCGTATTTCGGCGAAATAAATATGCCTTTGCGCGGCGCCGGGGTCCGGCGCCGCGTGTTTCCCATCCCTTGCCGGGCCGCATCAGATCGGTGATATTGCATCATGGACCATCCGCTGATCGATCTTATCAACCAACGCATTCAAAAGGCCGAGGCCGAGGGCGCATTTGACGATCTTCCCGGCGCGGGCAAACCCTTGCCCCATTGTGACGACCCGGAAAACGCGATGCTGAACCGTCTTGTCAAGGAAAGCGGCGGCGTGCCCGAATTTGTCAGCCTGTCGCGTGAATTGGAACGCCTGCGCGCGGAATTGCGCGACACCGGCGACCGCACCCGGCGTCAGGATATTCTGAAAGAAATGTCGTTGATGGACGCACGTATCGAACTGGCGCGCAAAGCCTACCGGTAGGGGAACGTTCCCGGATTAAACCCGCAATTTCCGTGCGGGGAATTCCCGCCTCACACGCATCAAGTTTCGCGAAACGCCTTCATCGCGCGAAATTCGCACTTGGCCCCGCATCACCGCTGGGGCACACCGAGGCCCAAAGGATGACACAGGCGGCAAAACGGGGGACATATGGTCAGCGTCAAGGAACACTACGAGGCCTATCCCTATCCTGAACGCAATCCCAAGGATAAGCGCAAGCGCCTGATCACCGGCTCGCCCTCGCATCCGGTTGAGCTTGATCATTATCTGTTTGCGGGCCAGCGCGATTGGTCAAAACCGCTGCGGGTTCTGGTGGGGGGGGGCACCGGTGACGGGCTGATCCAACTGGCACATTTTCTGAAACTGGCGAAACGCCCGCATCAGATCACCTATGTCGACCTGTCGACCGCATCGCGCGCCGTGGCCGAGGAACGCGCCAGACTGCGCGGGGTGACCGAGAATATCACGTTTCACACCGCCAGCCTGCTGGATGCGGCGGATTTCGGGGACTTCGACTATATTGATTGCTGCGGCGTGCTGCATCACCTGCCTGATCCGGATGCCGGGTTTCGCGCCCTGCGCGCAGCACTTGCGCCCGGTGGTGGCATGGGCTTCATGGTTTATGCGCCGCTCGGGCGTTCGGGTGTCTATCCGCTACAGGCTGCATTTGGCGCAATGTTCGCTGATCTGCCGCCGAAAAAGCGCCTGAAGGCGGCCAAGGCGGCATTTGCAAAACTGCCAGAAGGCCACCCGTTCAAGCGCAATCCACATCTTGGCGATCACCGCGACTCGGATGCGGGGTTTTACGATTTGTTGCTGCATGGCCAGGACCGGGCCTATGACGTGCCCGATCTGGTGGCCACGCTGGCGCGCACGGGCTGGGCGCTCAGCTCCTTCACCACGCCATCCTATTATGATCCGACGCGGTTTGCCCCGGTGCCTGCGGGCATGGACCCGGTGGCGCGCATGGCGCTGGCGGAACAATTGTGCGGCTCCATGCGGTTGCATATCGCCTATGCGGTCGCGGCCGACGCCAGCGCGGGGCGCATCGCGGATGGGCGCGCGCCGACGCTGGTGCCGCATCTGATCGGCGTGGCCCCCGGTGTCCTGGCCAAAGCCGTGGCCGAAGGTCGCCCAATCCCCGTCACCATGGGCGGTGAGCGCAACGCGCTGGAATTGCCGCGCGATGCCGCGCCATTGCTGGCGCAGGTCAACGGGCGACAAACGCTGGGGGACATTGCCAAAGGGGCCGGGCTGGACCCGATCCGCTTCGCGCCGCTCTGGGGCAGGGCCGCGGACAAGCTGTCCGGCTGGGGCTTGCTTCTTTACTCCGGTCTTTTACGTTAAATCCCATGTGCGGACGTTTCGCGGTCACTCTCCCCCATGATGCCATGGCGCAGCTGTTCGAGGCCACGCAGGCCAATGACCTGCCTGACCCGGTAAACTATAACGTCTGTCCGACAACCCGGATTGCTGTGATCCGCGCGGGCGAAGGCCATCGCATGTTGCAACCGATGCGGTGGGGGTTCTTGCCGCATTGGTACAAGACCCCCAATGACGGGCCCTTGCTGATCAATGCCCGCGCGGAAACGATTGCCGAAAAACCCGCCTTTCGCAGCGCCTGTCGCACCCGCCGGTGTCTTATCCCCGCGACCGGGTTTTATGAATGGACCAAGGATGCCGACGGCAATCGCCTGCCGTGGTATATCTTCCGCGCCGACGGTGCGCCGCTGGTCATGGCCGGGATCTGGCAGGATTGGTCACAGGACGGGATGGATCTGCGCAGCTGCGCCGTGGTCACAACCGGCGCAAATGTGGCAATGCAGAAAATCCACCACCGAATGCCGGTGATCCTGCCACCGGAAGATTGGGCAATGTGGCTGGGTGAACACGGCAAAGGCGCGGCACGGCTGATGCAGGCCGCGGACGAGGATGTGTTGGAATATTACCGCGTCGATCCAAAGGTGAATTCGAACCGGGCAACCGGCGAGACCCTGATTTCGCCACTGTGAAAACGGCGCTTAGATCTCTCTCCCACGTTCATCTGACCAAAAATATCCCGGGGGTGAGGCCAAAGGCCGAGGGGGCCCCCTTCTTCGGTTGCCACCTGACGCAGCATTTGGCGGATTGGCGTGGGCTCTCTTCCCGGGCCAACACCGCAAGCCGTGATTACGCCCGTCACCGTATCCAGAGCGCGCAATAGGGCGGCAAGGCGATGGTCCCGTGATAGTCACCGACCTCCTGATCGCTCAGCACATCGAACAGCCGCGTTGCGCCTTGGGACATGACCCAATTGGTCGACAACACCTGCCAGGTCTCGGTGAAATTGAAAACGCATGCCATTGCGCCGGTCGGCGCGCGGCGGGCAAATGCAAAAAGCGCAGAATTGCCGGTGTCCAGCACCTCGGTCGGGATCTTGCCGTGAAATTCGGGGGTTTCGGCGCGGCGCGCCAGGATGTGGCGTATCCCGTGGAACACCCGGCCCGGCACGCTTTCGCGATCCTGATGTGCGGCGGCAACCCGGTCCCAGTTCATTCTGGGCCGGTGCAACCAGCGGCTGTCATGACGATGGGCCGGGGTGTCACGATAGCCATAATCATTGGTCAGCCCGATCTTATCGCCCATATAGATCAAGGGGATCCCGCCATAGGCCGCGATCAGCGCATGCCCCATCAGGATGCGGTCAATCGCCAGCGCGATTTGCAGGGCATTGTCGCTGTCCTGGGCGCGTTCCAAACCGGCCAATGATGCGGTGGTGCCGCTGTTGCGTTTGTCGCCGGTGTCGGGATTGTACTGGAACAACGCGCCCTTGGCGAAAGTTCCGGGAAAGCTGCCATCATAGAAATCCGCCAGAAACCGGCGGTGCAGGAAACCGTTCAACCCGGTCGCGCCTGCGTCTTCGTCGGTGACCGCCCACCCAATATCATCGTGGCAACGCAGATAGGTGGCATAGGTGGCATTGGTCAGAACCGGGGGGAAATGCGTCGACATCACATGGGTCATCAACCGCGTGTCCCGCGACGCGAGAGAGGACCAGAATTGCACCATTAGCGAGTTGTGATAGGCGAGGTTGCCCTCCTTGCCGTCATGCTCCCCACGTCCCAGATAGGGCAGCATTTCCGCAGGGCCGACAATCGCCTCTTCCAGATGAATGACCGCCGGGGCCGCTATGCGGGTGGCGGCGCGCAGGGCCTGAAGCAGCATATGCACCTCTGGCTCTGACTGGCATCTGGTGCCCAGACGTTTCCACATAAAGGCCACCGCATCCAGCCGCAGGACATCAACGCCCTTGTTGGCCAGAAACAACATGATGCGCAGCATATCCAGAAAGACCCGCGGCTTGGCCCAGTTCAGATCCCATTGGTGGTCGTTGAATGTGGTCCAGACCCAGCGCTGGATGTCGTCGTACCAGGTAAAGCTGCCGGGCGACGTGTCGGGGAAAATTTCGATCAGGCTGCGCTCATAGGCCTCTGGCTGGCTGCGGTCCGGGAACAACAGATAATAATCGCGATAGGTCGCATCCCCGGCGCGGGCCTTTTGCGCCCATTCATGTTCCTTGGCCGTGTGGTTCACCACCATATCAACACAGACGCTGATCCCACGGGCGCGACAGGCGGCGGTGACGGCCTCGAAATCTGCCATGGTGCCAAAATCTGGGTTGATGGCGCGGTAGTCCATCACGGAATAGCCGCCATCATTGTCGCCGGGGCGCGGATGCAGGCAGGGCATGAAATGCACATAGCTCACCCCCAATTCCACCAGATAATCCAGCCGCTCGATCACCCCCGCCAGATCATCGGCAAACCGGTCGATATAAAACACATAGCCATTCATGCCCGGTTGCTGGAACCAGTCCGGGTCCAGATCGCGTGCCATATCCAGCGCCTTGAGCGCCGTCGGGCGTGTCAGCGCCGCGTGACGCAAACTGTCGTCCAGATCCCGGCGAAACTCTTGGAAATCCGGGTGATCGCCATAAAGCTGCTCCAGCATATGCCACAGATCGTCTTTGCTGCGGGCGTAGCGCAGCTTGAAGACGTCAAGATCACTCAGACTGGCCGGGCGGGACGTATCGGGCATGGAACCTCTTGGATTGTTGGTCACGTCGGATTGAATTGCCGGGGAAAGTCGCATTGCCGCAGCCATTGGTCAACGGAGGGCGAGCGGAAAACGCAGTTGCTTTGCAATGTTGGTCAATCCCGTGTTGACCTGCCCGTCGGCATGACGTAATCACCGTTTCTGCTGGGCGGGCGTTGTGTAATGGTAAGACCTCAGCCTTCCAAGCTGATGATGCGGGTTCGATTCCCGCCGCCCGCTCCAGCCAAACTCCACCGACATCACGCAGCGATAATTCCCGGGCCGGGTGGTCCGATGTGATTGTCATGCGCCCGCGCATTTTGAGAATTGGCGGTTTTGCGGCATACTTCCCCCTGTCCACACCGGGGGGGGGAGGGGGCGGATGATCACGATACGGATGCTTGCGATCTTGGTTTTTGGCTGTTTGGGCCTGCCCGCAATGGCCGCCAAACAGGCGCTGATCATCGGCAATGCCGCCTATTCAGAGCTGCCGTCGCTGCAAAACACCCATGGCGACGCGGGCGGCTATGCGGCGGCCTTTGATGAATTGGGTTTTGCGGTCACCTATCTGAAGGATCTGGATGAATCGGCGCTGGAAGAGGCAATCGTCACGTTTGTCGATGGCATCGCGCCGGGGATGAGGTGGCTTTTGTTTTTGCCGGCCATGGCTGGAGCGCCAATGGAATCAATTACCTGATTCCCGTGGATGCCCCGAAACAGGCCACCGCCCGGCTGTTGGCGCGCCGGTCTTTGGCGTTGAAAAACGGTGTGAACGGGGTGCTGGACGAGATCGCGGCCCAGGGCGCGCTGTTCAGCCTGGCCATCATCGACGCCTGTCGCGACAATCCATTTGAGGGCAAAAGCACGCGCAGCGCGGGAAATACACGCGGATTGGCGCGGGTGGAGCCGGTGCGGGGCTCTTTTGTGATCTATTCAGCGGGCGAGGGGCAGACTGCATTGGATCGGCTGCAATCCGATGGCCCGGATCAGCCCTATTCTGTTTTCACCCGCCATTTCCTGCCGGTCCTGACCTCTGACATGTATCTTGAGGATGCGGTGTTTGCGGCCCAGGAACGCACGGCCGAAGATGCGCGGCGGGAAAATCACCTGCAAATCCCCGCGGTCTATCGCCAGAAACTGGGCAAGACCTGTCTGCGCGGCACATGCGGCGCGGCGTCAGCCCCGCCACCGCCCCAGGTCGAAGAGGCCGTGATCGACAGCGGCGGCTGGACGGTGGAACAGCGGGTTTCGGGGGAAATGTCGCTGAACCTGAACGGCACCCCGATTGTCGCCCCAGACGGCAGCAGCGTGATGTTTCTGCGCAGCGTTGCGGAATACAAACAAACAGAGTTTCAATACCTGAAAGTGTTCCTGGAGCGCTATGACGGGGCGGGCAGACGGCGGGTGTCAGAAGAGTTGCACACCCTCGCCAATGCGCTTTACGAGGGCCCGGACGGCAGCGCGGTGCTGATGGATTTCCGAAAGTTCTGGTTGGTGGACCAACAGGGAAACATGAGTGATCCCAAAGGGTTCATTGGCGGAGATGTGGCGTTTATCCACAAGACTGTGCCGATTTCGGATCGGTTGTTGCGTATCTATGGCAAAAATTCGCGGGCCGAGGATGCCCCGGATGTGGTGTTTGACATCGATCTGACCACCGGCGTTGTGCATGATCCGGTTTTCACGAAGCGGCGGATTATCGACCGATGTATTTTGAGCCGTCCGGCCATTTCGCCATTGGGTATTACGTCAACAAACCCGAACGCGAGATCGAGGTTTATGCGCCCGATGGCCAGCAATTGTTTGTGGCGGATGTGTCGGTTGCGGGTCACGAAGGGTTGCAATGGACCACCGGTCCGCTTGGGCTTTACCTGTTGTATCGGACCAAGGAACAACAGGTCTGGCGCAATGAGATGACCCTGATGATCAAGGAATGGTCAGGGCGTGAAACCCGCCGCGAGATCCGGTTGCAACATGACCCGCTGTTTCCCGAACGGGTCTGGCCTGGCGGTGGATGAAAACGGCATGGTTCTGGTCTATGACGGGGTGGGGAAAACCTATGTCGAACGGTTTGACATCTCGGGCCAGTCGCATCTTTGGTTCGCTGAAATTCCGGGGTTTTCCCAAGGTTATCAATTCCCCTGGACCCCACGCAGTTTGGCGGACGGTGGCGTGATTCTGGATATCGGAATGAAAACACCGATCCGGCCGGAACCGGGGGGGCAGGATGGGTTTCAGCTGATCCGGATTGGGCGTGCGGGCCAGGTACAAGCGCCCCGGACCGCAGAGTAGCGTCAGGGCGTCAAACTGGTCGGATTTTTCCAGGCGGTTTCAGGCAAGACCGCCAGCCCCAAACCTGGCCCAAACCTGATCCGAACCTGACGCAAAGCCTATGGCAGGTCGTCCACCGCTTGCCCCCGTCTGCTCCATTCCGTAAACCGCAAGCGGACGTGATAGGAGAGCCGCATGGCGCGTGGATTGGCCCAACCGCAGGAAGAGCGGGACAAATCGAAACGCATTGGGGCGCTGGGCGCGCTTTGGCCGTTTATTCTGCCCTATCGGGGGCTGATGGCGCTGGCGATTCTGGCGCTGATCGCGACCGCTGCGACCTCGCTTGTGCTGCCTTTGGCGGTGCGCCGGGTGATCGACAATTTTGGCGGGGTGGATGGCGCGTTGCTGGACCGCTATTTTGCTGCCGCACTGGGGATTGCGGCCTTGTTGGCGGTTGGGACGGCGCTGCGCTATGCGCTGGTGACGCGGCTGGGCGAACAGGTGGTGACCGACATCCGCAAGGCGGTGTTTGCCCGTGTCATGGGATTGAGCCCGGCATTTTATGAACGCATCATGACCGGCGAAGTGGTCAGCCGGATCACCACGGATACCACGCTTATCCTGTCGGTCATCGGCTCGTCCATTTCCATCGCTCTGCGCAATGTGTTGATTTTCCTAGGGGGTATGGGGCTGATGCTGTTGACCTCGCCCAAGCTGACGGGATTGGTGTTGTTGATTGTGCCCGCGGTTGTGGTGCCGATCCTGACGCTGGGCCTGCGGTTGCGCAGCCTGAGCCGGGAAAATCAGGATTGGATTGCGGCCTCTTCTGGCCGTGCCTCGGAAAGCCTCGGCGCGGTGCAGACCGTCCAGGCCTTTACCCATGAGCTGTTGACGCAAAAGGCGTTTTCCGATGTCACCGACAAATCGCTGGATGCCGCCAGGCGGCGGATCACCACGCGGGCGATGATGACCGCCATTGTGATCTTTTTGGTGTTCACCGGCGTGGTCGGGGTGCTGTGGATCGGGGCGCATGATGTGCGCGCTGGCGACATGAGCGCCGGCAGCCTTGTGCAATTTGTGATCTATGCGGTGATGGTGGCCGGTTCGGTTGCCGCCCTGTCCGAGATTTTCGGCGAATTGCAGCGGGCCGCCGGGGCCACGGAACGGCTTGTTGAATTGCTGCATGCCAAGGATATGGTCAATGATCCCGACAGCCCCTTGCCATTGCCCGCCAATATTCGCGGTGCGATCCGGTTCGAAAATGTCACCTTCACCTATCCGCAGCGCCCGGATGTTTCGGCGCTGGATCAGGTGTCGCTGGACATTCAACCGGGGGAAACCGTGGCGCTGGTCGGCCCGTCGGGGGCGGGCAAGACCACGATCATTCAGATGCTGCTGCGGTTTTATGACCCGGCATCGGGCCGCATCACATTGGATGGGGTCGATATTGCGGCCATGCGCCGGGATGCCTTTCGCGGGGCCATGGCATTGGTGCCGCAGGATCCGGTGATCTTTGCCGCCTCGGCGCGGGACAACATCCGCTTTGGGCGGCCAGAGGCCAGCGACAAGGATATTGAGGCGGCGGCACGCGCGGCGGCGGCGCATGATTTCATTTCGGCCTTGCCGGATGGCTATGACAGCGGGTTGGGCGAACGCGGTGTGATGTTGTCGGGGGGGCAGAAACAGCGGATCGCCATCGCCCGCGCCATCCTGCGCGACGCTCCGGTGCTGCTGTTGGACGAAGCGACAAGCGCGCTGGACGCCGAAAGCGAACGCGCGGTGCAAAACGCGGTAGACGCCCTGAGCCAGAATCGCACCACCCTGATCGTCGCGCACCGGTTGGCCACGGTGAAAAAGGCCGACCGCATTGTGGTGCTGGATCAGGGGCGGATCGCCGCCATCGGAACGCATGACGCGCTGGTTGCCGAAGACGGGCTTTATGCCCGGTTGGCGCGCATGCAGTTCACCGATGGAATCGCCGCAGAATAGGCGAATGCGCAATTGGAACGCAGCGTCGCATTTTTTGCGCCGGTGCGTCACTCTTGCGTGGTAGGATATTCACACGCATCCTGTCGGCAAAGAATGAAGCCCGCATCAGACGGGCCATGGGAGGACTATCATGGGATTTGCATCAGCTGCCGATTGCGTTGCCATTGAAACTGAAATGCCTTGGGCTGCGCGTCAGGAACCGGCGACAATTCACGGGATGATCGACCGGGTTGCGACACGGTTCCCGGACCGGCCCGCCATCAGCTATCAACTTCTGTCGGGACCAAAGGACCCGGCCCAGACCGTGACCTGGTCGCAATTGCAGACCAAGGCCAATCAGGCGGCGAATTTGTTTCGCAGCCTCGGCATCGGGCCAAAGGATGTGGTGGCCTTTGTCCTGCCCAATTGTCTTGAGACCTCTTATGTGCTGCTGGGCGGCATGGTCGCGGGCATTGTGAACCCGATCAATCCACTGCTGGAGCCGGAACAGATCTCTGCCATTCTGCGCGAAACCAAGGCACGTGTTGTGGTCACGCTGAAGAGTTTCCCCAAAACCGACGTGGCACAAAAGGTCGCCAGCGCGGTCGCAGAGGCCCCGGATGTCGGCCATGTGCTGGAAATTGACCTCAACAGCTACCTCAGCCCGCCCAAAAGCTGGCTGGTGCCGTTCTTGCGGCCCAAAACCCCGGACCGTCATCACGCCAGGGTTCTTGATTTCGTCGCGGAAATGGCGCGCCAGAACAAGGTGCTGGATTTTGAGGATCCGCAACAGGATCGGGTCGGGGCCTTCTTTCACACCGGCGGCACCACCGGCATGCCGAAAGTGGCACAGCATCTCTATTCCGGCATGGTTTACAACGGTTGGCTGGGCGCGCGGCTGTTGTTTTCGGAAGAAGACAACATCATGTGCCCACTGCCGATGTTCCATGTGTTTGCCGTGCATGTCATCCTGATGGCGGCATTGTCGTCGGGGGCGCATGTGGTGTTTCCAACACCCGCCGGCTATCGCGGCGAGGGGGTGTTCGACAATTTCTGGAAACTGATCGAGCGCTGGAAAATCAGCTTTATCATCACCGTGCCAACTGCCGTATCCGCCCTGATGCAACGACCGGTGGATGCCGATATTTCTTCGGTCAAAACCGCCTTTTCCGGCTCGGCGCCGATGCCCATGGAATTGTTCAAACGGTTCGAATCCTCGTCGAAGGTTCAAGTCATCGAAGGCTACGGCCTGACCGAGGCCACCTGCCTCGTGTCCTGTAACCCCACCGAAGGCCAGAAAAAAGTTGGCTCTGTCGGGCTGCCACTGCCGTATACGCATGTGAAAATCGTCAAACGCGCGGGCAATGGCCCCGAGGCATGTGGCGTCGACGAAATCGGCGAAATCTGTGTCGCCAATCCCGGTGTCTATGCCGGATCGACATACACCGAGGCCGACAAGAACCACGACCTGTTCCACGAAGACATCTACCTGCGCACCGGCGATCTCGGGCGGATTGATGGCGACGGCTATCTTTGGATCACGGGCCGGGCCAAGGATCTGATCATTCGCGGCGGTCACAATATCGACCCGGCCGAGATTGAAGAGGCGCTGCTGACCCATCCGGCGGTGGCATTTGCCGGGGCCATCGGCCAACCCGACGCCCATGCCGGCGAATTGCCCTGTGCCTTTGTCGAACTGGTGGCAGGATCCGAAACCACCGAGGCCGAGCTGCTGGCACATTGCAAGACCCATGTGCATGAGCGGGCAGCGCATCCAAAGCATATCACCATTCTGGATGAATTGCCGAAAACGGCGGTGGGCAAGGTGTTCAAACCGGATCTGCGCAAACACGCAATCACCCGCATCTACAACGCCGCCTTGTCCGAACGTGGCGTCAATGCCCATGTGGCCGAAGTGATCGACGACAAGAAACGCGGTCTGGTGGCGCGTATTGCGAAATCCGGTATCACCCGCGAAGAGGATGTGAGCCATGTGTTGGGGGCCTATACCCGACCTTGGGAATGGGCAGAGTAGGGGCCACTGCTGACTGTGCCGGCTTAACCCTTTCGCCTTTCATCTGACCGAAAATATCCCGGGGGGTCTGGGGGGCTGGCCCCCCAGCCTGTCGGCACGCAACGGCGTGACGATTGCCCGCACTTTCGACCGCCAGCTGTCCAGTCCGCTAGCCGATTGCGTTTTCGCGCAGCACTTCCAGCGATACGATCTCCAGCGCCTTCTGATGGGTCGCCGCCAGATTGACTTTGGGCGCACAGCCTTCGTCATGGGCCTGAAGGAACCTCGCGGCGCAGAGACACCATTGATCGCCCGCCATCAAACCGGAAAACCCGAATTCCGGGCGCGGTGTGGTCAGGTCGTTGCCGACATATTTCGAAAACGCCAGAAATTCCGCAGTCATCACGGCACAGACCGTATGGCTGCCCTGATCTGCGGCGCAGGTGTTGCAATGGCCATCGCGAAAATATCCGGTCAGCGGGTCAATCGAACACCTGGTCAGCGGGGCGCCAAGCACATTGACAGAGGGGTCTTTTTCCATGGGGTATCCCTTGAATGATCTCAGCGAAATTTGTCGGCCAGCTTTTGCAGGGCGGTGCGAGTGTCTTCGGGCGCCGACTCTGCGGCCCGCTCCTTCACCTTGGCAGGTGTCTTCGCGGGCGTTGTGGCGGCGGTTGCGGTGCGGTTGGCACTTCTGTTGGAACTGCGGGGCGGGGCCACTTGCAGTGCGATGGCGTTCAGAAACTTGCCGCTGTCGCCGGTCGCAAGGTCCGGTGCCCCCCGGCCAAGCCCATCCAGAAGCGGCACCAGCCAATCGTCATCGGCACGGGCAAAATCATGCAGCACATAGCCAGCCACCATTTCCTTGCGTCCCGGGTGACCGATCCCCAGCCGCACGCGCTGGTATGCCTCGCCGATATGGCCGTGGATCGACCGCAGACCATTGTGCCCCGCATGGCCACCGCCCATCTTGACCCGCACCTTGCCGGGGGCGAGGTCCAGTTCATCATGGAACACCGTGATGTCGCCCGGCTCCAGTTTGTAAAACCGCATCGCCTCGCCAACTGCCTGACCAGAGCGGTTCATGAAGGTTTCCGGCTTCAACAACAGCACCTTGTCACTGCCCAGACGGCCCTCGGCGATCTGGCCCTGAAATTTCGCTTTCCAGGGGCCAAACCCGTGATCAGAGGCAATCCGGTCCAACGCCATAAAGCCGATGTTGTGCCGGTTGCCTGCATATTGCCCACCGGGATTGCCCAATCCCACAAAGATCTGCATCGCCATTGTCCTTTGTCCCTCGCCACAGCTTGCCCTGCCACAGCGCCCTGTTTCAACGCAAAAAGCCCCGAAGGTGCAACCCCGGGGCTTTCAAAGATCATGTTGGCCAACCACTTTGACCACGGGTCAAAGAGATCGGCTTTGGGTGGGATTAGTCTGCCGATTGCTCGGAAGCGGGCACATCACCTGCTTCGCCATCTTCGTCTTCGTCATCCGCAGATTTCAGACCCGAGGGGGCGGAAATGTTGCAGATCACGAAATCGCGGTCTGTCGTCGGCTTGGCGCCTTCGGGCAGGTTCACGTCCGAAATATGCACGATGTCGCCAATATCCAGGCCGCTCAGATCAACTGTGATCTGCTCGGGGATATCGCCGGCGGTCACGATCAATTCGACCTCGGGGCGGACAACGGTCAGCACGCCACCTTTTTTCAGGCCGGGCGCGGTTTCTTCGTTGATGAAATCGACCGGAATGAAGAGGTTGATCTTGGTGGTGCGGCGCAGACGCATCAGGTCAAGGTGCGTCGGAAGGTCTTTGACCACGTCGCGTTGCACGTCGCGGCAAATCACCCGCACGTCTTCCTGGCCTTCAACCTTGAGGTTGAAGAGGGTCGACTTGAACCGGCCAGCGCGCAGTTTTGTCAGCAATACGTTGAACGGAATCTGGATCGGAAGCGGATCGTTGTCGCCGCCAAATACGATTCCTGGAACCATGCCGTCGCGGCGTGCCTGACGAGCGGCGCCCTTGCCTGTCCCCGTCCGTTCCAAAGCGTGAAGATCTGGGATCTCACCTGCCATGTGTTTATCTCCTGGTTTAGGGCGGGGATCCTCCAAGGCTGTATCCCCGCGTGAAGACGCGCCTATAGACCGAAAAAGCCGGTAATAAAAGTCATTTTTGCACCGCTCCCGGGGGATTGGGCCGGGTTTTTGCCGGGAAGAGGCCGGGAAGAGGCGGGGCAGAGTTTGGCGATTGCCAAACCTGTAGACCCATGGCACGGATTGGCCATGATTTCACGCGACGATATTGCGGCCGCCCGCGCGCCTCTGGCCTGTTTCATGACGGTGGGTTTGGTGTTCGGTGCCTTTGCTGCGCAGGTGCCGGCCATCAAGGCGCGGATAGATGTCACCGATGGGATGTTTGGCATCTGTCTTTTGGTGGCGGCGTCAGGCTCGATCCTGGCGATGTGGTTGGCGCCCCGGCTGGACATGCAGCTCGGGCGGCGGACGCTGGCCGCGCTGGGGCTGGTTGCGGGCTGTCTGGTGGTCTCTTTGGGGATCGCGACAGGGCCCCTGGGCTTTGCTTTGGCGATGTTTTCCGTTGCAGCGGCAAGTGGGGCGCTGGATGTCATCATGAATGCCAGGGTGTCCGCCATTGAGGCCCGGCGCGGGCGACCGTTGATGAATTTCGCCCATGCAACCTTTTCCATGGCGTATGCGGTGGCGGCGTTGGTGTCGGGGGTGCTGCGCGAAGGGGGCTGGTCGCCGATCGCGGTTTTCGCGCTTTTGGCGGTCGTCAATCTGGGGTTGGTTCGGGTGGCCCTGGGCGACCGGGCTGCGCCGCTTGTCGAGGACAGTGACGAGGCCAGCCATCTGCCCGCAGCGCGCGGTTTGCTGCTGTTGGGCGGCTTGGTGATCCTTGTCGGCTTCATGGCGGAAAATGCCACCGAGGGGTGGTCGGCCCTGCATCTGGAGCGCACCCTGGGCGGCGGCGCGGCAGAGGGCGCATTGGGCCCGGCGATCCTGGGGGCGACCATGGCGTTGGGCCGTCTGGGCGGTCAGGCGATGGTGTCGCGGTTCAGCGAGGTCGCGGTCATGGCAATCGCGGCTGCGGTTGCGGCGTTTGGTGCCTTTGTTGCCGGTTTCGCCAATGGTCTGACCATGGCCTATATCGGTTTTGCCACTTTGGGTGTCGGGGTGTCGGTGGTGGCGCCGATGGCATTTTCCCACGTCGGGCGGAATGTGCGGGACCGGGTGCGCACCGCCGCCATCGCGCGGATTTCCATGATTGGCTACACTGGTTTTTTCATCGGTCCACCGATCATGGGATTCGTGTCCGAGGCTTATGGCCTGCGCATATCCTTTGTCGCCATGGGCGGTGCGCTGTTGATTATCACATGCATTCTTGCGCCGCTTCTGGCCGCAGGTCAAAGGAGACGCCATGCTGGTTGATGGATTTCATGATGTGCCAAAGGGCAAGGTCGCGGCGGTGGTCACCCATCTGGAGATGCGCAGCCCGCCGGTGCGGAAATCTGCGGCTCTGCCTGCGGGTCTGATGATTTCGCGTGTCACCGACCCCGACGTGACTTGGTATCGTGATCTGTTTTGCCGGGTGGGGGGGCAGGATTGGTTGTGGTTTTCGCGGTTGCGGCTGGACGATGCGGCCTTGAGCGCGGTGCTGGGCGATCCGGGGACCGAAGTGTTCACCGTTGATGTTGCGGGCCGGGCCGAGGGGCTGTTGGAGCTGGATTTTCGTGTCACAGGTGAATGTGAGCTGGCCTATTTCGGGCTGACCTCTGCCTTGATCGGGAAGGGGGCGGGACGGGCGCTGATGACGTTTGCGATCGAGCGCGCGTTTGGCCGCCCAATCGAGCGGTTCCACGTGCACACCTGCACGCTGGACAGCCCGCAGGCGCTGGGGTTTTACCGCCGCAGCGGATTTACCCCGATACGGCAACAGATCGAGATTGCGGATGATCCGCGGCTGATCGGGGATCTGCCGCGGGATGCCGGACCGCATGTGCCGGTTTTCACTGACGAACCCGCCTTCGAAATCTGATCGGCGTTTGCGGATCGCGTCAGTTGCCGCTGCGCGCGCCCCGCTGCCAGCGGCCGCCAAAATCTTCGGGCACCAACAGGATATCGCGGTCCACATCCGCGATGTCGCGTTTGCCGCACAGCGCCATGGACACATCCATTTCGCGGTGGATCACCTCCAGCGCGCGGGTCACCCCGGCTTCGCCCATTGCGCCCAGACCATAGATAAAGGCGCGCCCGATATAGGTGCCTTTGGCCCCCATCGCCACGGCCTTGAGCACGTCCTGACCAGAGCGGATGCCGCTGTCGATATGGACCTCGATCTGATCGCCCACTGCGTCAAGAATTTCCGGCAGAACCCGGATAGATGACAGCGCACCGTCCAATTGTCGCCCGCCGTGGTTGGACACGATGATGGCATCCGCACCAACCTTAAGCGCCATTTTGGCGTCTTCGGCGTCAAGGATCCCCTTCAGGATCACCTTGCCCCCCCACAGTTCCTTGAGCTTGGCGATCTTGTTCCAATCCAGCGAGGGATCAAAGTTTTCGGCCGTCCAGGCCATCAGCGAGGACGGGTCGGAAATGCCTTTGACATGGCCGACGATATTGCGGAACCCACGGCGTTTGGTTTGCAACATGCCCAAGCCCCAGCGCCAGCGCGTCGCCAGATCGGCGATCACTTTGGGGGTGAGTTTGGGCGGCGCGGACAGGCCGTTTTTCAGATCCTTGTGGCGTTGGCCCAGGATTTGCAGATCCAGTGTGATCACCAGGGCGGAACATTTCGCCGCGCGGGCGCGTTCGACCAAACGACGGACGTAATCCTCGTCCGTCATGGTGTAGAGCTGGAACCAGAAGGGTTTCGTGGTGTGTTCGGCCACATCCTCGATCGAACAGATCGACATGGTCGACAGGGTAAAGGGGACGCCGAATTTCTCTGCCGCCTTGGCCGCGAGGATTTCGCCATCCGCATGTTGCATGCCCGTCATGCCCACCGGGGCCAGCGCCACGGGCATGGCCACGTCCTGGCCAATCATCTGGGATTTTGTGGTGCGATTCGTCATGTCGACCGCAACGCGCTGGCGCAGGCGGATCTGGTCGAAATCGCTAACATTTTCCCGAAAGGTTTGCTCGGTCCAGCTGCCGGATTTCACAATAATCATAGAACATCTTGGGCGCACGCGCCCGATACAGGCGCTTCAGGTCTTCAATACAGGTGATCACTGCCATGCCGGGTCTTTCCTGGGAAATGTCGATATTGGTCAGAAACTTTTACCAATACTGGAGTTTTAAGGCAAGAGGCCACAAACGATTTAAGCAGTGCTTTACCTATCTGCGCTACCGTCGCCGCAATAGTACAGGAGACGCGTATGAAGGGTATGGTTTTTACCGAGTTGATGGCCATGGCCGAACAGGCCATCGGTGAAGAAGCGGTTGACGACATCCTGGACACTTTGGAGTTGGAAAATGACGGCGCCTATAGCGCGGTCGGCAACTATCCTTGTTCGGAATTGATGCGGATCGTTGGCGCGATCAGCGATCAGACGACAATCCCGGTGCCGGATCTGCAACGTCAGTTCGGCCGATGGATCCATAGCCGCTTTGTTGAATCCGATCCGGGGTTCTTCAAGGGCAAGGACAATGTCCTTGTCATGTTGGATGCGATCGAAAACGAGGTGCATGTGGAGGTGCGCAAACTCTATCCTGATGCGGAACTGCCGACCTTTGAAACCGAATGGCAGGGCGACAAGGCGTTGAAAATGACCTATAGTTCCGACCGGCCCTTGGTGCCGTTCTGTCATGGCATGATCGAAGCCTGTGTTGCGCATTTTGGCGCGCCGGCGGAAATTTCCGTGTTGGACAATGCGGAGACCGGCAATGAAAATACCGCGCAATTTCTGATCCGATTGACGGGATAGCTGGATGGATAGCGCCAGGCCAAAGACATGGCGATGGCACCGGTCCCCCCGCGGAAAACACCCCGACCAGCGGCAGCAGTCAGGGTGAGGGCCCTGTTTCGCGTCGCAGGTATCTGCGCGAACGCAAAGCCCGCGAAGAAGCAGAACGCCTGTTGGATCACAAAAGCCGCGAGCTGTTCGAAGCCAATGAAGCGCTGAAATGTCAGGCCGCGACCCTGGAAGATCAGGTGCGGTCGCGCACTGCGGATCTGACCGAGGCCAAGGCCGAGGCTGAACGCGCCAATGACGCAAAAACCGCGTTTCTGGCCATGATCAGCCATGAAATCCGCACGCCGTTGAATGGTGTGCTGGGCATGGCCGAAGCTTTGGCCGACACGCAACTTGCCATGGCGCAGAAGGATATGCTGGATGTCATGACATCCTCCGGCAATGCGCTGTTGTCGATTGTGAACGATATTCTGGACCTGTCCAAAATCGAGGCCGAGCAGTTGGAAATCGAGCGGGTTGGTTTTGACCTGCATGATCTGTTGGAAACCGTTTACCGGCTTTACGCATTGAAGGCGCTGGAAAAGGGACTGTCGTTTGATCGCGACTTTGCGATTACCGGGCAATATCGGGTGCTGTCGGATCCGACACGACTGCGTCAGGTGGTGTCGAACCTGGTATCAAATGCCATCAAATTCACCCAAAAGGGCGGGGTGACCCTGTCGGCCCGGGTTGAACCGGGGGAAAATGCGCATAGCGCGCAATTGGTGGTCGCAATCAGCGATACGGGGCCCGGTGTCCCGCCTGACAAACGCTCAAAGCTGTTCAAACCTTTTTCGCAGACCGATGCCTCTGTCACGCGACAGCATGGCGGCACCGGGCTTGGCCTTTGGATTTCGCGCAAGATTTGCCACCTTATGGGCGGCGACCTGGAATTTGCAGCGCCCGACACAGGCGGGTCGGTGTTTACCGCCACTGTGGCGGTTGGCCTGCCAGAGGATTGTGAATTGCGCCGCAAACGCCCGGTGCTGGATGCCGAGGCCGTATTATACGCCCGGCCCTGGCAGGTGTTGGTGGCAGAGGACAACAAGACCAACCGGCTTGTTCTGCATCACCTTTTGAAACGCTATCCGCTGGTCATTTCGATGGTTGATGATGGCGCACAGGCGGTGACCGCCTATCGCAGTGGCGCCTATGACATCGTGTTGATGGATGTGAACATGCCGGTCATGGGCGGGCTGGAGGCCGCGGCCGTGATACGCGCCTATGAGGATGAGGCCGGTCTGCCGCATTGCCCGGTGATCGCCCTGACCGCAAACGCCATGACCCACCAGGTCGAAGAATACCTGCGCCGGGGCATTGATGCCCATGTGGCCAAGCCGGTCAAACGGGACGTGCTGATCCGCCGCATGGCGGATCTTTTGGTCGAAGGGGTGCCCCCAAAGGAGTGAGGTCAGGCGCTATGCGCGCCATCGGCCAGGGTTTTGACAAAGGCCAGCACGTCGGCTGTCGGTTCCCCGTCGCCCAATCGTTTGACGATGGCAGAGCCGACCACACATCCATCGGCCACCCCGGCCACATCCGCCGCTTTTTCCGGTGTGTTGACGCCAAATCCGACAATCACAGGCAGATCCGTCCCGGCCTTGATCCGGGCCACTTCCGGGCCGACGTCGCCGGCCTGGGCTTCGGCCGATCCGGTGATTCCGGTGATCGACACGTAGTAAACAAACCCGGATGTGTTCTGCAAAACCTTGGGCAGGCGTTTGGCGTCGGTGGTCGGGGTTGCCAGACGAATGAAATTCAATCCCGCGGCCTGCGCCGGCAGGCAGAGCTCTTCGTCTTCTTCCGGCGGCAGATCAACCACGATCAGACCGTCAATCCCCGCCGTCTTGGCCTGCGCCAGAAAGGTGTCGACCCCACGCGAATAGATAGGGTTGTAATACCCCATCAGGACAATCGGCGTTTCATTGTCGGTTTCGCGGAATTTTGTCGCCAGTTCCAAAGTGCGGTCCAGGGTCATGCCGCTTTCCAGCGCCCGTTGCCCGGCCAGCTGGATCGTCGGGCCATCCGCCATCGGATCGGTAAATGGCAAGCCAAGTTCGATCACATCCACGCCTGCACCGGGCAGGCCGCGCACCAGCTCAAGCGAGCTGTCGAAATCTGGATCACCCGCCATGACATAAGCGACAAAGGCCTTACGGTTCTGTGCTTTGAGCGCGGCGAATTTGGCGTCGATACGGGTCATGCGGCTGTCCTTCGGATATCTTTCCCTTCATGTGCCGAATTTGTGCGGTCTTGGCAATGGGGCAGGGGCGTCTCTGGCCCTTGTAGGGCGTCCTTGCGGCGAGGCCCGAAAGGATGTGACATGTGGCGACGACTTGCGCTTGTCTTCCGGCCCAAATAGAAGCGCCGGGTGAAATTGCCTGCAAAACACGCGGAACATGCACCCGCACTGTCAAAGGATCATCGGTCATGGGCTTCAAGATGGGGATTGTCGGTCTGCCAAATGTCGGCAAATCGACGCTTTTCAACGCGCTGACGCGCACCGCAGCGGCGCAGGCGGCGAATTTTCCATTCTGCACCATTGAACCCAATGTGGGTGAGGTCGCGGTGCCCGATCCGCGGCTCGACAAATTGGCGGCGATCGCCACGTCGAAACAGATCATTCCGGCGCGGATGACCTTTGTTGATATTGCCGGGCTGGTCAAAGGTGCGTCCAAGGGCGAGGGCCTCGGCAATCAGTTCCTTGCCAATATCCGCGAAGTGGATGCCATTGCCCATGTGCTGCGCTGTTTCGAAGACGGCGATGTCACCCATGTCGAAGGCCGGGTCGACCCCGTGGCCGATGCCGAGGTGATTGAAACGGAACTGATGCTGGCCGACATGGAAAGCATTGAAAAGCGGCGCGCTGGATTGGTGCGCAAGCTGAAAGGCAACGACAAGGAGGCCATCCAGCAGGATCGCCTGCTGGCGGCAGCCCAGGAGATGCTGGATCAGGGCAAACCCGCGCGTCAGGCCGACGTCGACGAAGAGGACGTCAAAGCCTGGAAAGGCCTGCAACTGCTGACCTCGAAAAAGATCCTTTACGTCTGTAATGTCGATAAGGCGAGCGCCGCCGAAGGCAATGAATTTTCGGCCCGTGTCGCCGAAATGGCCGCGGCCGAGGGCGCAGGATCCGTGGTGATTTCCGCGCAGATCGAAGAGGAAATCAGCCAGCTCGACGATGATGAGGCCGCGATGTTCCTGGACGAGATGGGCCTGGATGAGGCCGGTCTTTCCCGTTTGATCCGTGCAGGTTACGACCTCTTGCATCTGGAAACCTATTTCACCGTCGGTCCCAAAGAGGCCCGCGCCTGGACAATCCGCGAAGGCACCAGCGCCCCGAAAGCCGCCAGCGTGATCCATGGCGATTTCGAAAAAGGGTTCATTCGCGCAGAGACCATCGCCTATGACGATTATGTCGCCTGTGGCGGTGAAAACGGCGCCAAGGAAGCGGGCAAAATGCGCGCTGAAGGCAAATCCTATATCGTCAAGGATGGCGACGTAATGCACTTCCTGTTCAACACCTGAGGTCTGCAAGGCCATAGCGTCATGCGTGGGCCCCGGTCCGCATGGCGATGATCACCTG